>JAWKOD010000016.1:0-2255 GCA_041391385.1 Bdellovibrionota bacterium | reverse complement strand
GCACAATCAATACCAGCAGAATGCCAGGCAAGGAAACAAGACTTTGTTTCGATCCTAAATAATCGATATTTTTCTGTGAAAGAGATTGCATTATGGATTAATCATCACCCGGAATTTTCTTCAATGCACAACCTGAAACTGTAAAACAGGCAAAAGATAACCCGAGTGAAAACAATCGCCCGGTTCTTTTGAAAAAAAAGCATTGATCACAATTCAATCAAACCAAAAATAATAAAGCAAACAATAATAATTATCAATAATTCCTAGCTATTTTCTTCGACTGAAACTGACATTGGTTGATCAAATGGAATTGCTAATCATCAGACTCAAATTCAGCCTCGTGAATTTTAATCCCAAACTCATTAATTAGTTGATCAATTCTTTCTTTATCTTTCAAGCTAAATATCGGGCGAATAAATTCTGCCTTGTGTAAGATAACATTACTTAACAAGGTATTTGTGAATTGACATTTATAAAACTCTGCATATTGAAGATTTGAATGAGAAAAATCTGCTTTTGTCATATGTAATAGTATTGGAAGAAATTGTGAAACAGTTGTTGATAACTCGATATCAATGGAGGCATCTGATTCTTTCGTATTCTTAAACAAGGCTTTTCTGAAATCCACATCTTCAAATTTAGTGTGACTTAAATCAGCTGACTCAAAAGAAGCAGAATTGAAAATAATTTCCTCAAAAAAAGCTTTCCGCATATTCACATATTTGAATTTTGCAAAACTTAGTTTTGTACGTTTAAATTTAGTTTCAATCAAAGTAGCAGAAACAAAATTAGCCTCGACTAAATCCGCATCGGAAAAATTCGATTTAGAAAGTATGGCCCCACTCAAATTACAATCGGGCAATCTAATATATTGCAGATTTTTGTTATATAAGTTAATTTTTGCTAGATTTGTTCTTTTTAATGGAATCCAATCATTCTTATTACAAATATCTTTTAAATGGAATAATCTAAAAAATTCAGTTTCTTCTTGAAAAATTGTATGCAAAGAATCTATATGTAATGGAATTATTTTGTTTACTAATATCTCAGAAATTTGGACTTTATCCTCACCATCTAATAATTTTTTATCTTCTTTAGAAAAATCCCATAAGGTAAGGAGTGCACGATATATTTCCATGGAAGGCCGAACAAAACGTTCGCCATACTCGCCCTTCAAATAAGGTACTAACTGATAAATAGCAGCTATTTGTAATGTCTGTTCCTTTAATATCCCAAGCATCTCGTCTTTATTGTCGATATTGTTAAGATTTAAAGCACTCTCGTTGACAGTCGCAGCCGCCCACTCTTCAATCTTATGAAATTCAAGCAACCTTATACTTTCCTCCGTTTGCATTAAGCTGGTTCTTTTATCATTATTACGAAAAATCCAAATAATAAATGCAATTGGCGAAGCTACAAGCATTGTTAAAATTGGGCCTAACCATACTAAATTAGTATTTTCAATTAAAAAATAATTTCTAATAGCATCCCTATAAGAAAATAAGAGGAAAAATTCCAAGCCGCCTACTAGCAAAATCCATAACCAACGGCTTTTCCAAATAGATTGATACAGATATTTTACTTTGCCATGAACAAAGCAAAAATATACCCAACAAATTATTAAACTCCAAAGCGTAAATCTAGCAAGAAACGACTTATGAATTAGAAGCCAATCATTCAATTGCTCATAAATATAAGATCTAAACTGCGATGAAAAAAAAGGATCTGGATGTTCAATTATTACAAAGACCAAAATTACTGTGATCAAAATTCGGTGATATGTCTTATCTTCTTGACTCATCGCATTAGCGTCGAATAGTTCTTTTAAAGAAAATCTTGATTATTAAAAGAAACCATGACAAAGTATTTCTCGAGCGAAACGTTTTACTGGTTCCTGATTAACGTACCGACACCCTGGTCAGTCAGAATTTCAAGCAGCAGCGCATGCTCGACGCGCCCATCAATGATATGACAGGAATTGACGCCATTCTTCACTGCGTCAAGCGCGGAACCAATTTTCGGCAGCATGCCGCCGGATATGGTACCGTCGGCAAATAGTTCGTCGACCTTCTGCGCGGATAAGCCGGTCAATAAATTGCCGTCCTTGTCGAGCACGCCCGGCGTGTTGGTGAGCAAAATCAGCTTCTCGGCGCATAATATCTCGGCCAGTTTTCCGGCAACGAGATCGGCATTGATGTTGTACGATTCGCCATTCTCACCTACGCCGATAGGCGCAATGACTGGAATGAAGTCCT
>JAWKOD010000015.1:0-1706 GCA_041391385.1 Bdellovibrionota bacterium | reverse complement strand
CGTAAAGGCCAGGCATTTTGATCTCACCCCTGCCCTGAAAGCCCATGCAGAGGAAAAACTTGGGCAAGCGATCATGCGGATTTTTGATCGTCCGGCGCTTAAGATAGAAATCGAATTGAGCGACCTAGGTGACTTTAAAGACAAGAACAACAAAGAATGTCGCGTGACGGTATCTATTCCACGCGGGAAAACCATCAATATTTCTGAGGTAGACGACAACATGTACAAGGCGGTAGACCTGTGCCACGACAGGCTCCTTGTGCAGGTCAAGCGCGAGGTAGACAAGCGGCGCGATACCACCCGAACGCGTAAATCTGCGCAAAAAAATCGTCAAACGACCGCCCATCGCACCATGACAGCTCCCATGGAGACATGGGAGCGCGAAGTCGAGCTCTTCGAGACCTCGACGTTAGATACCTAGTCGGTGTATGGATCGCAGCGCCGCCTCCAAGAATAGAGGTGGCGTTGCGATCGCATGTCCGAAACCACCCTCATTCTCGGTGCTGGCCTCGCTGGCCTTGCTTCAGCTCGGTATCTTACTGATAATTATCGGCTATTTGAAAAACAACCGGAGGTTGGGGGCGTGGCGAGAACCTTTGACCGCCAGGGCTTCCTATTCGACGTCACTGGGCATTGGTTGCACCTGCGTGATCCCGATGTAAAAGCCCTTATCGAAGAACTGCTCCCGGGTGCACTACTCGAAGTACAGCGACGCGCCGCCATCTATTCTCACGGCATCCTGACGCCCTACCCCTATCAAGCAAATACCCATGGGTTGCCAACGCAGGTCGTAGCGGAGTGTGTTCTCGGCTATTTTCGCGCCCGCGAAGCAAACTTGCGCGGCGATGCACCGCCCCCTAACAATTTCGAAGCCTATATTCGCCAACACATGGGCGACGGTATCGCCGAGCATTTTATGATTCCGTATAATACTAAACTGTGGGGAATTGCTCCGGCGCAGATGTCCCACACGTGGTGTGGGCGCTTTGTGCCGCTCCCGACTCCCGAAGAAATCGTCTATGGGGCACTTACCCCCGGTGGAGCAGGCGATCATCTAGGATACAATGCGACTTTTCTATACCCCAAAAGCGGCGGCATCGGTCGCCTACCTCGGGCACTGCACGCAAGCCTCAAACGACCGGCAGAATGCGGACGAGAGGTTCTCAGCGTCGATTGGAAAGAGAAAGAAGTGCTGTTTCGTGATGGAGAGCGTCTGCCTTACAAATGGGTGATTTCGACCCTCCCTCTTAAGAGTCTCGTCGAAGACTTGATTGATCCACCAGAGGATATCCGCCGTTACGGTAATCAACTTCGCGCTACGAGCGTGACCTATTGGGATATTGCCGTACCCACCCCCAATGCCCAAAACGATCCCCATTGGACCTACTTTCCGCAACCTGACGTACCTTTCTACCGGGTCGGCTCAGCCAGCGCCGCGGTCCCCTCCCTTGCCCCTCCAGGACACCGAACGCATTATGTTGAGGTCTCCCACCCGATGGGAACAGCCCCCCCAGCATCGCAGGAAGACATCCTCGCCGGTCTACGACGCGTTGGCGTGCTTAAGGCGCAGGAGGTCCCTACGGTGTGTGTAAGCAGTACGATTGCCTGCGCCTATGTCGTCATGGATCAGAACTACGGTCCTGCGCGTCAAGCGATTCTCGATTGGCTACGCACACAAAACATATTGTCCGTCGGGCGCTATGGCG
>JAWKOD010000014.1:0-2828 GCA_041391385.1 Bdellovibrionota bacterium | reverse complement strand
ACGCTCCGCAATTCCCGGAGCCCCGCTGATCACGACCACCGGTGACTTCTCCGCATAGGCACCAGCAATCGAGTTACACAGGCTGAGTCCACCCACACAATACGTCACACAGACGGCTCCGAGTCCATGCACGCGTGCATACGCATCGGCCGCGTATCCGGCGTTGTCCTCACGGGTGCAGCCCACGACATTGATCGGGCTCTCCTCCAGCATCCCATAGAAGTTGAGCACGAAGTCACCCGGAATCCCGAACAGGTCTGTCACCCCATAGTGCTGGAGCCGGTCGATCAGGTAACGCCCGATCGTCTGCGGTTGACCGTTTGAGTTGAGAGTTGAGGGTTGAGGGTTGAGAGCCTTCTTGCTGGCCCTCGTTCGCTTGACGGGAGCCTTTTTGCGTTTGGTCGACGTTGTCTTCGCTGACTTTTTAGCCATGGTGTCGCTCCTTGTCACTGGGGTCGATCATCGTGAATAGAACACAGATGACGCTGAATTGGCAGATCAACACGGATTTCCTCCCACGGCAATCGCATGTTCAAGACGTCCAAATCTCCTCAGAAACGGTGATTGCGTTTCCGTAGCTGAACTCGCCAGAGTTCAGACTGTGGGCGGAGTAGCGACGAATTGACTGAATTTCTGGCGAATTCAGCTACATCTGACATGCGATTGCCGTGGAAACCTGAGCCGGTCCGATCTCAGGGCTTACGCACCGATTTCGACCGTCGGAACCGCTGATTCCATCCTGTTTGTAGGTCATCTGGGGTTCGGTGCAGCGCTGCCATGCCCTGACCAGTGGACCCAGATGACTCTGAGCCAATCAAATCTGCGGAAAGTATTGCATTTATGGGACTTCCGTTGTGAATTCGATGCGTAAGCCCTAGGGCTAAAAGCGACCTGCACAACATCTGGCAGGCGGAGACTCGCGAGGATGCCAACGATGCATTTGATCACTTCCTGAAGAAGTACGACGCCAAGTATCCGGTCGCCTGCGAGTGTCTGCGGAAGGACCGCGAAGTGCTGCTCACCTTCTACGACTTCCCGGCCCCGCACTGGGCGCACTTACGAACTACCAATCCGATCGAATCGACGTTCGCCACCATTCGTCTGCGACACCGCCGTACCAAAGGCAGTGGGTCAAAAAGAACCAGCCTGGCGATGATGTTTAATCTGGCTGAGTCATCCTCAAAGAAATGGAGATGCCTGCGAGGGCACGAACAACTCATTCAGGTGAATCAAGGATTCCCCATCATCAACGGACTCATCCACCAGGAACAAGCCGCCTGACATCTCCTCAGAGAACACAACAATCGACAATTACTACCTGGTATTTACACAGAGTAATCGCACGTTCAAGACGTCCGAATTTCCCTGAAAATGTGCATTCGTCACCGTAGATTGATGAGTGGCAACTGACCTGACGGCTGAATTCTGGCGAATCCAGCTACATCGTACTTGCGATTGCCTTGGGTATTTACACCATTTATATTGTGGTCGTAAGAATAAGCAATAAGGTTAAACGCCGAATGCATGAATCATCGATGCCTTATCCTTCTGCCAGACACGGTCAGGAAGCAGGAACATCAATTCAGATTGGCGTATTCGCGCTGACGACGCCGATGCATCGCGCACAAACCTAACACTGACAGTCCCATCAATGCCATGCTGTTCGACTCCGGAACGACTGACGTTGAACTGGCAATGAATTGGAGATTATCGATGAGCGCAGCACCTCCGGTACCGCCAGGATCGACACGTATTGTGTCAAAAGTGATCCCTGAGAATCCAAAATAGTTGTTCGTGTTGCTTGAATTCGTTGCAGCATTGAATGACTCGACACTCATTCCTGCGAGTAGAGCGGTGAATGTAGATGTTCCAGAATTCGTGCTTATCGAAAATGCTGCCGCTGATTGCATGGAAGCAAAGGAGATGAGGAACGGAGTAACCGTTGGAGGATCTCCACCGTCAAAATTTGAGAGATAGTGTCCGCTCAGGTTTGGCAAGACACCACCTGCGATCGGACCACCAAATCCGTCGTAAAACATTTCCGAAGAGAAGGTTACGCCATACGATGAGTACTGTGTCGTCACTGAAGTGTCAGTTGCCAACACAACTTCACCGAAAGTGAGCGTTTGATCCGGACTGCTGAGACCGAAAGTGTTATGAACTAGCGCGCCATCTACTGTGCTGCCCAGGCCTAAGACAAGAGGAGCAACCCCCAATGCGAGAAGGCCACGAGACATATCTTCCTCCTAGAACCTTAGGCCAATGTGAGGCCAGCGATCGATCCGGGACGGCGCGATTCTATCAATCGCTTTCCTAACACGGTGAGCGGAGCCACCAGGCGGACACCCTCACTTGGATCTCCCAGCAGGGGAGAAGCCGAGATCACGAGGAGTGATCATCATAAGGATTGATGACGATGCATCAAAAAATGGCCCGTACTGATTGCTCACGCATATCAGCAGTGAGTATTACGCTCCGGGGTGACCCTGTCAATAAAAATGAACACAAAAATGTAAAAAAATGAATATCGAAGAATACTGATATGTTGTAGGACTTTCCTCGTTACTCCACCGCATTTCATGGCACTCCATCATCTGCTGAAATTGTGACAAGAAAACTAGTCACGCTCTCCGGGTCTATAGCAATTACGATCCGTACTACAGTGTAGAGGTGACTTCCATTCCACACTTTTATGGCGGAACCCGAGTAATGTTATGCATGACATTTCACTGGCTCTGAGTGATTCTGACAGAGAATAAATACGACAAGTTCATCCTACACAAAGCGGACTGAAGCATTTGCGAAAGCGACCAATCAAGAAATGATGT
>JAWKOD010000013.1:0-1752 GCA_041391385.1 Bdellovibrionota bacterium | reverse complement strand
CCGATGCGTCCCACCCGGGAGTCGAACTCTTTGTACCTGACCTAAGTTATGTGATGGATCGGATCGAACACCTGAAGGGGGTGGTCGTGACCCACGGTCATGACGACCACATAGGAGCGATTCCCTATTTAGCCCGTCGGGCAACGTTGGACGTTTACTGTACGAAGTTTCCCAGGGGGCTCATCACTCACAAACTCGCAGAGCATGAACATGCAAAGAAAGTAAATTTTATTGAGATCGAGCCAGGAAAAAGCTTTAAGGTAGGGCCTTTTGATTTTACTCCGGTTGCCGTGCAGCACTCTATTATTGAAGCGCTTGCGTTCGGCATTAAGACACCCGTTGGACTGATTGTGCACTCCGGAGATTTTAAGCACGACCCAACTCCGTTTGAAGGTCAGACCATTGGTTTAGAGGCCTTTGAAGAGTTTGGTAAGGCCGGTGTCCATTTGTTGTTTGCGGACAGTACCAATGCTGAAAAGGCGGGGCACACCGTTTCTGAAGAAGACATCGCAAAATCTTTTTCGCATTTGTTCAAGGAACAGAACACAAGAATCATCATCGCCCTTTTTGCTTCCAATATCCGCCGCATTGGAAACCTATTGAAACTCGCGCACGAGCAGGGAAAAAAAGTTGTGCTACTGGGGCGGAGTATGCACTCGTATACGCGATTAGCTCACGAGCAGTCTTCACTTAACATTCCTGAAGATACGCTCATTCTTCCGGAAAATGCAGATAAGTATCCCGACGACAAAGTAATTATTTTGGCGACGGGAAGCCAGGCCGAACCCCAATCTGCTCTCCTTCGGGTAGCCCACGGAACCCACCGTGATTTGCAGCTACGTCCGGGCGATAGAGTGATGTTGTCGAGCCGTTTTATCCCCGGAAACGAAAGGGCAATCTCCGGAATGATCAGCCAACTGGCGCGCCAGGGAGCAGATATTCTTTATGAGTCCATTCACCAAATTCATGTTTCGGGTCACGGTTTCCAGGAAGAGTTAAGGCTTTTGCACAAAGCGTGTAAGCCAAAGTTTTTTGTACCGGTGCACGGAGAATACCGTCACATGGCAAAACATGCGGATCTCGCTACCGAGTCCGACATCGCCAGAGAAAACATTTTTGTCATTGAAGACGGACAGGTTCTGGAAACCGACGGAAAGATTCTTGATCGCGCTGAAAAAGTTGAACTGAAAAAAGTACCGATAGTTCAGGGCTGGGTTATGGAGCAGCGGCCGATAGTATTTACCCAGCGAAGCGGAATGGCGAAAGCAGGAATTGTATATTCGGTACTCATGCGTGATGCGGAAACAGAGGATTTGATCGGACGCCCGGTAGTGAACAGCTACGGCGTTCTATTCAAAGAGGGCGAGGAAGAAGATAGGGTGAAACTGGAGGCTGTGGATTTGGTGGAATCCATCTATGAAGATGAGCGTCGAGAGTCCGACGTGGCGGAGCGCATCCGGCTACAGCTTCGGCGCTACTATAGAGACCACGCCTGCTACAAACCTATTGTAATTACGCAGGTTTTTGACGTCTGAGCTGAGGGCTTGGTAAAAACCGCCGGGATTCCGATAAGAGTCTGAGTTTCGGTGAGCCACCAGTGATACCAAAAGAACAAAAAGAGCCGGGTATCGAGCGGTTTTTCAAGGTGCGGATTACATCCGTGCCTGTAGATATACCTCTACACTTCGACATGTTCCTCTTAGTGGGGGACAAACCAATTCACTTTCGCAAACCCGGAGACTGCCTTTCCAA
>JAWKOD010000012.1:0-1602 GCA_041391385.1 Bdellovibrionota bacterium | reverse complement strand
CGACTGGGCACTCGCCCCCGCCCCCGAATCCGCTGATCACGTCAAGATCAACGGGCAATACGAGCTCTTCATCAACGGCAAGTGGCAGAAGCCGAAGAGCGGGAAGTATTTCGACACCATCAACCCCGCCAACGAGAAGGTCCTCGCGCGCATCGCCGAGGCCAACGAGGCCGACGTGGACGCCGCCGTGAAGGCCGCGCGCAAGGCCTACGACACCGTATGGAGCAAGATGCCTGCGAGCGAACGCGCCAAGTACATCTACCGCATCGCGCGCCTGCTGCAGGAGAAGGCCCGCGAGTTCGCCGTGATCGAGAGCATGGACGGCGGCAAGGCCATCCGTGAAAGTCGCGACGTGGACGTGCCGCTCGCCGCCGCGCACTTCTTCTACTACGCCGGTTGGGCCGACAAGCTGCACTACGCCTTCCCCGGCAAGCAGACCTCACCGCTCGGCGTCGCCGGCCAGGTCATCCCTTGGAACTTCCCGCTGCTCATGGCCGCGTGGAAGCTCGCCCCCGCGCTCGCCTGCGGCAACACCGTGGTGCTGAAACCCGCCGAGACCACCCCGCTCACCGCGCTCAAGCTCGCCGAGTTGTTGCAAGAAGCCGAGCTCCCCGATGGCGTCGTCAACATCGTCACCGGTGCGGGCGCCACCGGCGCGGCGGTGGTGAACCACCCCGATGTGAACAAGGTCGCCTTCACCGGCAGCACCGGCGTGGGCAAGCTCATCCAACGCGCTACAGCAGGCAGTGGCAAGAAACTCACCCTCGAGCTTGGCGGCAAGGCGGCCAACATCATCTTCGCCGACGCCACCATCGACCAGGCCGTCGAAGGCATCATCAACGGCATCTACTTCAACCAGGGCCACGTGTGCTGCGCCGGCAGCCGCCTCTTCGTGGAGGAAGGCGTGTACGACGAGGTGATCCGCAAGCTCAAGCACCGCATGCGCTCGCTCGTCGTGGGCGATCCGCTCGACAAGAACACCGACATCGGCGCCATCAACTCGCACGAACAACTGACAACTATCAACCGCTACCTGAAGCACGGTGTTGCCGACGGAGCGGAGATGTATCAGCCAACGTGCGACCTCCCCTCGAAGGGCTATTGGTGCCGCCCCACGCTCTTCCTCAACGTGGCGCAGAGCGCGCGCATCGCGCAGGAGGAGATCTTCGGCCCCGTGCTCGCCGTGCAGACCTTCCGCACCGTGGACGAGGTGATCCAGAAGGCCAACAACACGCCCTACGGCCTCAGCGCCGGCGTGTGGACGGACAAGGGCAGCAAGATCTTCAACCTCACCAGCAAGTTGCGCGCGGGCGTCATCTGGGCCAACACCTACAACAAGTTCGATCCCACCTCACCCTTCGGCGGCTACAAGGAAAGCGGTTACGGGCGCGAAGGCGGCGTGCACGGGCTGGGGGCGTACTTGAATTTGAATTGAGCCCGCCCTGAGCGTTGTCGAAGGGTGGGCGTGCCCCCGCGTTGAATGCACGCGGGGTCGGGCTATCCGCTGCAAGTCCTCGGCCTGATTACAGGCCTGTGGGCTTTCCGCTTCTATCCCTCACGCGGACGAACCGCTTTCTTTGCCAGATACTTCCCTTAGATGCA
>JAWKOD010000011.1:0-2896 GCA_041391385.1 Bdellovibrionota bacterium | reverse complement strand
AACTTTGCTCAGGGAATACAATTGTTTCATCTTTTCCAAGAGGCGCTGTGCTCTTATAGCTAATTCCATTAATCAAGAATCGAATGATAAGTGGATTGCTAAAAGTCACTCTAGCTTTACGGTTAAAGGTCACACTTCGGCTCTGTCCCTCTGAAAGCTTAAAGCTAAGCAAAGACTGCTCGTCGACTTGCATATTAAACCAAACATCTCCTGAGGCAGCCAAGGTAAACTCATAGGGAGGGTTCCCTGTAAAAAGTGAAGCAGAAACTGCAGCGCTTTGATCAACTATTTTAGTTTCTTGAGGCTGAGGGTTTATAGCACCCCCGGTCTCCACAACCGTTGGAGCACTTAACTCAACTTCACTGCTCGCTTTTTTACCGAGGTTCATTAAAAAAATTAAAAGGACAAATCCCAATAAAACCAAAAAACCATAAAGCGTTCTCTTTGTAGAAAGCCAATGAGTTAACTTAGACTGCTCTTTGCGCTCACTATAGCTCCCAAATCTAAGTGGCTTACCAGATTGAGAGGTGTAAGTAATATTATCGGGCTTTACGAGAGCCGCTACTTTTTCCTTAAATTCACCCTGGTGTTGCTTAAAACGATCAATGACATCGACCTCATCAAGCCCCAAGTGCTTTGCGTACGAAACTGTAATTCCACGAACAATAGCCAATGCTGGAATAGTACTTGGCCAACCCTCCTCTAAGCCTTTCAACTGTTGAAGGTGTATTTTGGTCACTGCAGCGATTTCCTCAAGGGAAACCTTTTTCTCAAGCCTTTGCTTTTTGAGCCAAGCGCCAAAGGTCATTGGAGACGCTTCTGTGCCCTCGGTTTTATCCTCAAGTTCTGACATAGAGCTTGGTGTAATCGATTCCCCCTCCAAAGTCCAAAACTGCGTCAAGAATTTGCTACCTAAGTCCTCTAAATTGGGTCAAAATAAGGGTTATGGGGAGAGTTCCTGTGCTCCGTTGGGGCCGTCTTTTACTTGTTGCATCACTTTGCCTTGCCCAAGGCCCCATTTGTACACTCCAAGCCAAAACCGCCTCCTCTGTGTCCGCCAAAGAGATCCAAGACTTTAGCGATCTATTAAAACATATGCAGCAGTATCCGGACCTCATTCAAATTTTGGAGTCCGACCAAAAAAAGCTTGTTGAGGAATTCAAAAGCTTTGGGGTCTACACGCTTAGAGAACTCCCCGTTGATAGCTTCAAAAACCTCTATCAACGCTTCTATGCAAAATTTGTTGGCTTTTGGGAAACAAAAGAGAAGCTTGAAAAGCAAATAGCCTTTCTAAAAAATAAAAAAATTGCACTGCCCCTTTCTGAGAAAAAAAGCATTGTTGATCTCGACCTCAAAATCAAAGCCAGTGAAGACCAAGTTAAACAAGCGCGCTACGTACTCTTCTTCACTTCGTTTGATGCGAACAAAGCTCTTCTTGAAATTCTAGAAAGTCCACGAACAAAAGAACTTACTCAGAAAGCAGAAGAAGAAAAGAAAAAAGAAATTGCAGCCTCTCAGCGCCCCAAAGTTCCTGGCACGCCACAAGAATCCAGGCAAGACCGGATGAATACCGCCGAGGCTGACAAGCTCAACCTCACTCCTGTTGATCCCGAATTCTACAACACCCAACTTGGTAAAAAACTGGAAAAAGACTTAGGTGGCAAAGCTGAGTACTGGAACTACGACTTTGACCAAGACGAACTTTATGTCGTCGTCGGAAACGAAACGGGTAAAATTCGAGTGAAACAAAAAGATCAAGGAACGCGAATCATCCAAACGCGAGTGGGAAGCGGTTACGCAGACTTCCCCTCAGACTATCAAGGTGACGAAGCAGTGGATCTCAACGTAGCAAAAGGTCGCTTTCTTACAGGTAACCCTGCGGACCCAACTCTCTTTGGCGAATTTCCAACGCCTAAAGAAGAACTCGGAATTCCCGAAGGTCAAGTTCCACACAAGCATAAAAAAGGCGATGGCCACAATCACTAGCACTTCTCAGTCCAAGGTAAATAGATATTAAGCTGACGAATGCACTCCTTGTTAAGTATACATTTCTCATATCTCCCAAGATGTAGAAATGGTGCAAAACAGTGAATTTCGGTGCAAAAATAAATAAAACATTCTTCCTATTCCTCACAACGCTTCCACTTTTATCTCAGGCAAATACCTTTTATTGCACAGGTCGGATGGGCCCCTTTGAAATGACCCTGAGTGAATCAACTCTGAAAATTTCTGGAGTCGATGGGAACAACTGTACACTCAATGAAGATAAAACATTCAATTCAGATGAACGGAGTTTTTTTCAGGTATTAGGCGCCTACGACAACGACGGAGAAGAGCTTAAAAAACTCAACTTACCTGAACTTATTTCGCCTGATGGTTACGTTTCTTATATCCACGATAAAAGTGATCAAATGACTGCGGCTTGTAACGACATATTTAACGGCCATAGTTTTCGTAATCTCTACATTCAAAATGACATGAGAAACCCTACACCCACTAGATTCCAAGACTCTGTGGTCAATGTCTTTAAAACCGATTCGGGCTGGCCCATCTTGTTTTTAAACAATTGCGTGCAAGCAGCTCAACAACATTAAGAAAACTTTTTCTGTAACAACCTCGACAGTAAAAAAGCTCCCAAACGCGCACTTTGCTCGTCACAATCAAAGTGAGGGTTTAATTCATAAAACCCTACGTGAGTTAAGTTCTTTGCTACAGCGTCGATAATTTTCACAACATGCTCAAGTGAAAGACCACGTGGACTCGGAGCTGATACTCCCGGAGAAACGGACTGAGGAAAGGCATCTAAGTCCACACTTAGCCCCAAAGGCTTAAGTGGGTCGATGGCTGAAAAACAGCGATCAAGGGCCTTATGAAAATCCAGTTCAAGATCATCCAA
>JAWKOD010000010.1:0-25357 GCA_041391385.1 Bdellovibrionota bacterium | reverse complement strand
AAAAGATCCAGTCCTGTCAAAAGCTTATCGCCTTAAGAAGTTAGATCTTAAAAAACAAGATTTTCAAAACGTATCAAATGGGAATATTTCCAAACTTTCTCTTGATACTCTTTTGTATATGTTTTGTGTACTTGGTGGCACCATAGATTTGAACCCACCAAAACCGCTTCAACTAAAAAAGCTACGTGGTATTATGAAAAAAGCTCAGTCTCAATTTTCAAAAAAGAGAGTCCCAAAGCGAGCAGCAAAAGAAGCCATATCTGCATCTAGGAAGGCTAGGAGTGAAGATTTAACTCTTGGCGAGATGCTAGTTACCGCCATGGAAGAAGCCGTCCAATTCGCAGAAAACTCAGACGATTTTCCTAAAAGATTTAGGATTATGAAGGATTCCTTGCCGTCACCAAAGGTATTACTAAAGGGCACCTCTGCTAAACCTCGTAAAAAATAACCAGATTGATTATGAAGAATAAAACTGAAAAACCTGAGCCTGCTACCCCGATAAAACTTATCACCAGCACGGGCGATATTAATATCGAAGCCACACAAGACCTCTTAGAGTTTTCTTCCGAGCAATTAGCAAAAGCAATAAACATTCCTGAGAGCCATAGAAGCCTCAAGGAATGTACTGACAAACAAAAAGAATCCCTAAAAGAACTTGCAACTGCTCTTGAGATAATTGTCGCAGCTTTAAATAACGATATTCTAAAGGCTAAATATTGGCTGAAAGTCCCCAATCCAAAATTCGGCGGTACTTCTCCTCGTTCGTTAATTTTAAAAGGACAGGGGCAAAAGGTTCTACAGTTCGTATTTTCTGCTAGCTAGCTGAACGTACTAAGCCCCTAACCTGCAAAAACTACTTACCTTTTTTGAAGTCCTTAAATGCTTTGACCAGTTTTTCATTTAGCTTCCGTGGCCTCTTAAGAGTTTCAATAACCTTGTTGTAGTCTCTTTCACTTAAAAACAGAGTTTCCACTTTTGTTATTGGCTTAATTTTTTTCTTTTTGGTGGCCATTTGAACTCCTGCCTCCCGCTTCTTTTCTATGGCCAAGCATCTGCGTTCCCTTAGGGCGCAGATCCATGAGCTCACATCTTCTTTGCCTAAAGAACTCATCTTTTTTCTTGGCTAAGGTCTGATCGTCTTTGTCTGCCATGTACTTCATGACTTTAGTTTCTGTAAGTGTTCTAGAGAGTATCGTTTCACCCTGAAGAATGGGCCTTACAGGCTCAATAAGATCTTTCAGAAGATCGTCTGAGGCATCTACTACGGCCTGTATTTCTTTCTCGAAAGCTTTGAAAACGGACTGATCGTGTTTCTGAAGACCTCCATGAAGAAAAAGATCTGAAACACTTTCAAGCCAATATTTAAAAGCATTGATTTCTTTTTTCGCATCTAAGTACAAGTCCCAATGCTTTGCTTTCGAAAACTTATCACTTATCTCTTGAATACTTAATTCTGAAATTTTCTTTGAAAGTTCCTTCGTAGTACCTGATATTACACCTAGTGCTTCCATCCCCTTTGTTGTTTGAAACTTAGAAACAGACGAATTAAGAGTTTTCAATAAAGAAGAAATTTTATCTTGAGAAATCTTCATTTTATTTTTTATTTTTTCTGCATCACGTGTTCGTGTCGATCTCGTCTTAGTGTAAGTCTCCATCATTGAAATAGTTTCTAATCGTTTCTCAGAGGTATATTTAAATAAAGCCTCAACATCTTTAAGATTTGTATCTATTTGAACATTTTTTCCAAATATAAAATTTACTGCTTTAATCCGCTCTAATTCACTCTCTAAAAGTGCTCTTTGTTCGACTTCGTTAAAAATTGGTGATCCGTCTTTTTTTGTAGCTTTAATTGATGATATATCTCGGGGATTCTTGAAACTCCAAAACGTTGGACTATCTCCTCCAAATTCCCGCTTGATATCTTCTTGCAGAGTAACTTCACTTCCGGTCATTCCCCCATCCTTTGCTTGATGGGCAATAGTTCCATCCTCAAATATTCCGATTGAGAGATCTCTGTACTTAAGCCCCCTACCCGCTACCTGAAGAAGGCTTAGCTTTTGAGTTTCTTTATCAAGATTTTGAATCGCCTCGCTTTCGAATTGCTCTCCCACCCTTGGATTTGTGGCAGCCATATTAGGCTGTGCTTGTGCCGCAAAACACGAACATTCAAAATCTAATCCAAGCTTACGACTTTCAGTAATATGCTTATCTACAATTCCGCGAGCGGCATCTGCACCATTACACTGACCATGGATTTGCATCACAGGCATTCCGCGAAAGGCTTGTGCAAGTGCACTAAAACCTTTAGCTCTCACAGAGCTTCCCATAGAGCCAGGATGATAAGGACTATTTAAATTCTCATATCCAGATCCCTCATCCTTGAGAGATAGGTCTCTTGAGCCATGGTCAGATCCAATGAACATCACTTGAATGCCGGATCTGGCTCTCTCATAAAAGGCATCCACATCTTCTTTTTTTCCACTTGTTGGATAGTTATAAACTTCCTTAAATTTGGGGTTTGAGTCTATTACGCCTCTAACCTTCGTTTCAAAGTCGCTCATCGCATTTATTATCGGAGACTCATCACCTGTTTTCATTTGAATGTGACGAAGAGGCTTTCCGTTAACAAATGTAGTTTTGTCTTTCTCTGCTCCTAGCGGCACATAGTCTTCAGTTGCCACAAAAATTGCGTCCGTTGTTCTTGAAAAGAGTTCAACATCTTTTTTAACAGAGTCTACATATGATGCGGCCCCTGACCAAATATTCCCTAGGTTACTTTCAGAAACTATAAATCCTATTTGAGCTAAAATTTTGCCATCTTGTGCGCAGTTGTTATTTGCAAATGCTAAGTTTGAAATGAAAAATAGTGATGCTATTTTTCGCATGTCTTATCTCTTCTCACTGAACCCAATAGCGGATTAAATTTCTTAGCTATACTTACGTTTTTACGCATAACTTTAAAGGTGTTTTTATCAACTGCCTTAACCGCTTTAGCTTCTATTGCTGTAGAGGGAAGTAAAACTACATCATCCCAATCTGTGAAACTTAAGACTATCTGTGCTTCACTTCTTGCACCCTTATTCACCAACACCGTTGCAGTGTTTTTATTAACTTCTGTAACGAGGCCTTTAATTGTTAAACAATTTGGAAATGGAATAAAAAAGAGGGGATCTAACGCATATGCATTAATGCCCAGGAGACAAACCACTAGTGCCACTAGTCGACGTACCACTTCCACCTCCTGCGTAATTTCGTAAAGCGTTTCCTACGCTTACTAAGCCTGCAAACTCGCAAACAACTCCACTCATGTGATCTTTAGGTAATTCTCCAGTCTCACTAAAACTTTTCACTGCATCCGTTACATCACTCGGGCTGCCGCCATAAAACTCTTGAGCCATTCCACCTGAAACAGCTTTAACAGATTCTTTACAAGCTGCTGCGTCGCCTTCTTTAGTCCCACCACATCTCTTAGAGGCTCCAACCACTCCACCACATTTATCTTTCGCTGAAGTTATAAGATTATTCCAATCCTTGTGACAGTCACCCAAAGCATTAATTGAATTACCTGCTTTAGTAAGATCGTCGTTAAACTGAAAATCTCTTACCGTACTTAAAACAGTAGAAACAGCATTTGAATTTCCACAGTTAGGGCTAAAATTAAATTTTTCGGGCTTAGAATCTACTATCTCTTTTTGAGGCTTAACCAATTCTCTTTTATCTTCTTTCTTCTTAGTTGCCTTAGTCGCTTGAGCTAATCCACGAGACTCTTCTTTTTTCTTTTCTTCTGGCTTTTTAACTTCTTCCGTAGGACTAGCTGCTGCAATAATTATCGGTGCTTGTGTGCCTTCAGTCAGTGGAATCTCGCGATCTGTATTAGTTCCAGCTACCCCACCCTTATTTTGACACTCAGGTGCGCTGGGATTTTCTATACAAAGAGCTTTCTTTTCTTGAAGCTTTTCGTGCCTAGTTTTATCTGATCCAGCTAATGCTTTAACGATGGGGTCATTTTGATTAGTGGTCGAAGTACCTGTAGTAGTCTTTGATTTTCCAAAGCTTTCATAATCGGCCGTGGTATAGCCACCTAACCAAGATTTTGGATCTGTTTGAAAAGAAGCTTGGGATAGTGGCTTAGCTGGATCCCATGCTTTTCCGTTTTTATCTACCGCCACTATTTTTCCAGCAGTTGTCGCGCCCACTACTCCCTTTGGAGAAACTTCATTTTGCTTTTCATTTATATCTGACTTATTTTCATCATCCTTGTTTGAACCAACGTTTGTTATGTTTTGAGTGATCTTAATTTCAATATCACCAGTAGAGGACGGGAATAATGTGCCAAGAGCTTTTTTAAGACTCCCACCCTTTCCTACTTTTTCTTTAATTAAGTCCATAAGATCTTCTCTGGTTAGAATAAGCTGAGAGAAGCCTTTAGACCTAACAAATCTCTGACTCAACACTTCAGCTTCTGGGGTTCCTTCAACAGAGTGCCCAATTCCCGCTCCAAAGTTTAAAAGCTTTGTAAAAGAAAAGCTTGCATGAGCATAACCAAAGATTGAGTTAAGGATTCTTACGAGCCTAACTCCTAGGTCTTTTGACATTTTTTTAATTTCATCTTGAATCTCTGGGCGACTTTTATTTGCACGGTTCATTCCTTTAAAAATGAGCCTTATATCTTTTTGCCAATAATCAATGTTATCGCGCTCCCTTGGGTAACGATCAAGTATCTGAACTATGCTTGCGAGTTCCTTTGTTCCTGAGTTGATGTCTCCGCCAAGAATTTGGCTTGCTCGTGCGTAACTTGCTTTGGCCTCTCGGTATTCGCCAACTATATATTTGTAGTCACCTTCGAGAATTGCTTTTTCGTAACTATCAGTACTTAATTTTTTTATCTCTTTGAGCTCTTCAGCAACGAGGATTTTATATTGCTCTAAGCATTTAGGGTGTTTTTCTGTGAGTGAATCACGCCTCTCTTGTGCCTTATAATCCATTACGATTATCAGTTCTTTTAAGTGGCCAGAATACCGCTCTAAGCGTGCTTCCAGTGGAGCATCTTCGTAAACTTTTACGAGTTTTCTACTGACTACTGAACAATAGAGATCTCCATCAACCGCTAGCTCTTTTCCAACCTTGCCTGATTTATTTAAGTGCGAGTTATTACTGGAATATGCAATAGAAGTTAGCAAAAAGAAGACGCATATTCTAATCCGCATACCCTAACCTCTTTATTGTAGCTCTTAGCGGCTTCTTTAATGTGTTAAAAAAGTGTTAAGATTCTAAAGTTTTATAATTTAGCCCCTGCCGGTGGCCATCCCTGAATTTTTCTGAAAAATTCAGGGATCCATTTTGTTTGGAACGTACCTAGGGTCAGTTTTGCACCTAGGTACATTTGGTACCCGGGGTCACTTTTGTACCGGATTAAATCCGGCACAAAAACCGGTACAACTTTCATCTAGTTTCGTGTTTTTTAACGCCGACTAAAACTCAAAGTCGAAAAGTTCATAATAAATAACTGGAGAAGTATCCTAAGTCCGAACTGAGAATAACTATCCATTTCAAATGCGCCGGCTTTAAGCACATTGGGTGAGCTTTTTTCTTTATTATCTAAAACTGAAATTTCTCGCATCAAATCTGAAATCTCAGCTTTCTTTTTTTCTATATGATCCCGCAGTTGAAAACTTTTAGTCACGTAACCCAAATCGAGAAGTCGTTTTTGAGCATCAAGCGCTATTCCTAGTTCAGACTCAACAGCTTGAATCTTCTTCTTAAGAAATTCTTTTTCTTCTAATTTGCTTTTCACTTCATTCTTAGAATTTTCATATGATTCCACCCTTGCTGAGTCTTGATGTAATACCCAGAGCCCACAAGTAGCTGTGGAATATAAAAAAACCATCCAGCCTAAAAATCGAATCTGTTTTTGTTTCGATAGGAAAAAGATCACAAGCATCATTTCAACAACTAAGGAAAATGCGAGGGCCTTATGCAAACTCATGCCGCGAGAGGTTGTGTAGTAAGAAACACTTTCCGTCGTTAAAAGCCCCACAACAATCGCGAGGGTGGAATACAGAAGAACATTCATCCCCCACCCTTTCCACTTTACCAAGGCCAAGCCTGCGCGAAATTTGGTGCTTGTAGAATCAATAAGTGGGTCGGTCGGCGCCAGACTCTTCAGATTACTCAACTTCGTGTCTCGCTGATGTCTTGCTAACTTCCCAAGTTGATACCTCACGCTATCTTGCTCGGACTTGGTTAATTTATAAAACTCCACGCATTCTTGAAGGCGCCCATACTTGAGTTCATGCATCTCTATGAAGCTACGCGCCCACTCAGCTTGTGAAGTCTTGCGAGCTTGAGTGAATTCGGATTTATCTCCCCCTACTCCCAGGTCTCGAAACAACAGCACCTGACGTGGAGTTTCTTCTTTTTCTGTACTGCGAGTGGAGCATTGATCTTTGAATGTGTTAGTTTCAGTGGTGTTCATATTACTTTCCTTTTCAATGGGTGAAGTGTGTGTGAGCTCTCTGAGGGCTTAGGGGCCTAATCCTAAGCTCTCAAACTTTATTGTGTTTCTTTAGATTCTCCTAAAATTTCACTTCGGTAATACATTCTAGCTTTAGTGGTTCGATGCCTCTCTCCTAGGGTACTGGGCGGTGAAATTTGTTTTTGCTCTTCATGGCTTAAACTATTCCACCAAACATTGAATTCTGCCTCAAAGGTTTCAGCCTTCAATTTTGAGATTCGCTCGTTTTCTGCTTGGATTTCTTTTGCTCTACGTTCTGCTGCAATTTCACGGGGAGATTTATAGTTATCTGGCTTTGCATACTCCCCTTGCCTATTCATGACTCCCATAAACAAGCCCAAGGCAGAAGACTTTATGGTAGCCCTTTTGTTATTTTCGCTTAGATCGAAAGCAAATCTGTATATCGATTCTTGCAAAATCTCTCTAGAGCAAAGCTTTCTCGTATAGATCTGTTTCAAGTGGGTTTCTGTAAAACCAATATTTGAAATAGGATCTATATCGATGCCCTCAAAGTTTGATTCGCTAAAAGGCTTCCATTCATTTGGCAAAACTTGTTCAACGTATGAAGGAACGTTTGTTACGGGTTCCCTAGTATTAGTAGTATTATAATTACTACTAATACTACTAGAGGTGTTTGATCTAAGTTCTGTTCGAAGTTCTGTTCGAAGTTTGTTCGAAGTTTGCTCTAAGTTTTGGATTAATCCAGAAAAATCTAAGCGCTGCAATTCAGCAAAAACTTCATTTGGAATTCTGTAGTCTGTCCACCCACCACGACCTTCTTTTACTGATTCTCTTTGTAGGAGATTGGCTCTTACTAGTCTGCGAACTATCTCTTGAGCGGAAAGTACGGTTGTCTCACTATATGTAGAAATTTCTCCAATTTTAATAGGGCCAGTAGTTTTTTCAGCATTGAGCTTGCACCTTAAGTAAAGGTAAAAAAGGATCGTTTGTTTCAGTCCTGAAGTACTAGCAATTAAAGCAGAAGGCATTGTTGCTACAGCAGGAACTGTTCTAAGTTTGTTCGAGGTTCTGTTCGAGGTTTGATCTAAGTTCTGTTCGAGGTTTGATCTAAGTTTGTTCGCCCGGATGTCATTCGTTCTAAGTTTGTTCGAGGTTTCGGCGTTAAACCTAGAATCAGCTAGATCTAAGTTCTGTTCTAAGTTTAAGTCTTCTCTAGTTCGAGGTTTTGTTCTAAGTTTGTTCGAGGTTTCGGCGTTAAACTTAGAACTTCTCTGACTCAATTCTAGCTCTGTTTTTGTTGATTTGTAAGCACCTAAGCTTGAACTGTTGTCGTCTGGTTTAAGTTGGTTTGCTAATTCTTCGTCGGTGTAAGTTAATGTTTTTACAAAAGATACGGCCTGTTCTAAGTTTGTTCTAAGTTTTAATGTATCGTTCGAATTTGTTTCATCAGAAGAGCCTTGAAGGTCTTCGTTGACCAAAGAGGTTTCTTTTTTGGATACGCCGCTAAACTTAGAACCACGTTGTTCGAGGTTTTGTTCTAGGTTGGAGCTGTATTTAGTTTGAGGTTCTGTTCTAAGTTTGTTCGAGGTTTCATCGTTAAACTTAGACCCACTCTGTTCTAAGTTTGTATTTTCTAAATTATAGGGACGGTTACCTTTAGAGGGCATTTTTTGTTTAGAAGGTAGTGATGTTGAAGGATGTTCCTCAAGTGATTCTGATGCTTGTAGAGAGGGGATTTCTTGTTCACGAGCTAATTCATTAGAAATTGTTTGTTCTATACTTGTCGGCAGCTGGATTCTTTTTTTCTGTCCTGGCCTAAAACTAGAAATTGGCGCAGAAAATTCACCAGCAAGCGTTTTATCTTTTATCTTAATGTCATCGATGTTTGCCACATTAGACCTCAGATTCATTTATTAGATCTTTAGTAAGATTTAGTATGTCCTGTGCTCCTGACGATCTCTTATTGTATTGCCAAGTGGTAATATGCCTTGCTTGGGCTTCTTTAATGTCTTGGTTTTTGTTAACAACAGTTTTAACAAGTACGTCCCCGTAATTTTCTCTGAGAAATCCTATTGAACGTTGGGCCATCCCCTCTCTAACGTCAAATTTATTGGCAATTACTCTTGCTGGAGGAGAGTGCTGAAAGTCTTCGTCAATCTGCTGTAGAACTTGAAAGATGCTGGCCATACCTTCAGTGGAGAGCTTGTCTGTTTCAGTTACAATACATATCTCGTCCGATGCGATAATTGCACTTATGTTTACTGAGGATGGAGAGGGGTTCGTGTCGATTACAATTAGATCATACTGCTCACGGAGCAGTTTAATTGGAGCGGCTACCTTTTGTTCTCTGTTGGCTTTTGGAAGAAGCTCCATTTCCAGCATTGCTAGAGAGAGGTTTGCAGGAATTAAATCTAAGAGTGATGTGATTTTTTGGATAACCGCAGCAGGGGCTTTGTTTG
Organism: Bdellovibrionota bacterium; assembly: GCA_041391385.1. Classification (GTDB taxonomy): domain Bacteria; phylum Bdellovibrionota; class UBA2428; order UBA2428; family UBA2428; genus CANIGN01. The sequence continues at coordinate 16,423 of JAWKOD010000010.1, read as the reverse complement.
AAATAATCACATCACGAAGGGTGGGGAGGTCCATGAGGTGGTGATCTTCATAGTGAATGATTTTTGTGGCATGAGCTTGAGGGTCTAGGTCAATTACCAGTGTTTTGATGCCCATGCAGGAGGCGGTCATGGCAAACTGCGCAGCAAGAGTGGATTTGCCCACTCCTCCTTTGAGGTTTGCGAAAACCTTTACTTTTTTGTTTATAGGTTTGGTAACTTTGGGGCCGAGATGTTTAGCAATTTTTTCAATTGCTTGCCACGAAAAGACAGGCGTTTCGATAGTGCCTCTTTTGGATGACCCAGAGGCTTCAAACGTTCCGTTTTTAATCATTTCATATAGCGATGGTCGAGAAACTCCAAAGAGTGTTGAAAGCTGAACTATTGAAAAAGTGCTTTCGCTAAATTTGGGAAATTTATTGGGAGTCAGTTTTTTTTCCAATTTAAGTTTTTCTGAATTATGTTCCGTATCCATGTTTTACCGTCCTTTACAACAAATGCCTTACTTTCATTAAATACTGTAAATTGCAGAAATCCAATCATTGTTCGGGAAATAAGAACTGCGCGTAGCGTCGTGAGCTCTGCGATCTTTTCTTACTAAGATAATCACAATGGCTCTTACCCTCAAGGAACTATCCAAGCGCAGGCCCATTGGGAGGCTATCAGCAAAAGAGCAAGTTCTACTTGAAGAATCAAGAGGTTTGGCTTGGGCTAAAGCGGAGGTTGTTAGCCCCGCCTCCAAAGAATGCGCAGAAGCTAATACTAAAGTTGAGAGACGTGTCGTTTTACCGTGGCAAGATGCAAATGATTTTGAAGTGCCCGAGAAGGGTGGGAGCCTTAAAGAACTTGAAGCTATAATTCTTAGGCACCATCAAAAGATTATGAAGCTTGAGGAATCCTTGGCAGACTTACAAGCTCAATTAGCTCAGTTAAAAAAAACGAAGAAGTGAGTTAAGTAGTATGACGAGAAACTTTTCTTTCAAAGAAAAGAGTTTTTCCTTTCCAGGGTCAAAACATTGAATAAGTGGATCTACTCGTAGCCCCTTAGTGTGGTCATTTTTTTCTTTTGCTAGAAAAACAATAAAGGCAGCCACAAATTAAAATTGCAAGACTGGAAACTTTCCAGAGGAAATTAAGGTCAATGTTTTGTCTCGCTGAAAGAGATAACAGGATAATGCTTCCCGTCCCTAGCCATATCATTGAATCGATAGAAAGGCCTGTTGCTCTCCAGCGGTCATCGATAAGTCGATTGAGTAATGTTTCTCTTGCTGGGAAAAACATGCCTAAGAAGAAAACTGCAATTGCATAGGGAATTGCAAATTGAAAAAATGTCAGACTGCCAGAAGCATTAAATTGAGCTGCTGCAAATACTACAAGTGGAATTAGGACCATTGAGGACAGGTTCTCTTTAAAGAATTTGGGTAAGATCTTATACGAAAGGTTACCCAGTATCCTTGCTATTGATACAAAGACGAAGAAAACTCCGAAATATGCTGTGTTTCCGTTTGTTAGCTTATCTAAATAAGGTTGCCATATAAGATTTCTTAATCCGTATTCAACTCCGTAGAACAAGCTCCCAATGAAAAACGTAATTAATAGCAGTGATAAAGAGTTAAGCTTTAGTCTTGCTCTAAGTTTGAACTCTTCTCGACTGACTATTGAGCCGTTTGGTTGTTTTGCGGCATACAAGGCTAGTCCAAGAGCAATTAACGATAGTCCAATCCAAAATAAGGGTGGGTTGCTTGCAGCGATTCTAACTCCAGCGTAGGAACCGATAGCGGTAGCGAATCTTCCGACTAGATCTAAGGAAAAGTAGAACTTCGTGTCTTGCTTTTCGCACTCAAAATTTGTTTCTTTGCTGGCAAGTTCTCTGAACCATGCTGATTTTGCACCATCAAGAAATGAAAAGGATGTGCCTATGAGAAGAAATCCTGCAATTAAATAAGCGTTAGTAGATATTATGACTGACCCAAGTATAAATAATACCAATCCTGTAATTACTGATTGTTTTTTTCCATATCTGTCAGCGAAGTAACCAGTCGGAACTTGGAACAGGGCTTGAGTTAATAGAAAAAGGCCGAATAGTTTGGCAAGTTCAGATATGTCAGAATCTTTCTTTAATAAAGCGAATGCCCAGCAGTTATAGAAAGTGGCTGCGATAAGTTCGAAGAGAAAGTTTAATAGTTTAATTTTTTTCATTTAATTACCGAATTGCCTTTTTGAGGAAAAAACACCAATTGTATAGGGAACCGTTTCTTTCTTTAGTTTTTTGTTTGATTCATCACTTTCTAATTTCTGAGCCAAATTAATTATATCGTTTGTAAGTGCTACAACTTTTGCCTCAAAGATGCTTTTGATTTCAGGATTCATAAGACATGTAATTGTTGTTCTGTATCTGTCGAGTGGAGGTTGCTTAAAGAACTGCTCAAGCGCACGTTTGAAATTCGTATCTCTTATACTGCTGAACTCTTCTTCGTAGGGAATAAATAACCAATCTTTTGTTGTTACTGATTCACTCGATAATTTATCAATAAGACCATGTTCGTATAGAGATCGAAGGTATTTATCAAGATCGTCTGAGGGTATCTTAAAGTTTGTGGCGATTGTTTTTTTGGAAACATTGCCGCGTTCTTGATTTATGCTGATGTAAGTTAATAGCTCCCAAAGGCAAGGATCAGTTTCGAGAAGCTTTGCTTGCATTCTGTTGATGACTAGGGACTCTGAAACCGAAACATGATCAGTGTTCCGAGATGATTTTTTTTCATCTATTTCACTAAACAAAGCTTTTTGAGTAGCTTTTGGTAGTTTGTCCCTGACCCAAGCTAAAAGGCCCTTTCTTAAATCTAAACTCAAAGTTTCTAAAAGCTGTACGGCGAGATCGAAGTCTGGGGACAGTCCTTGCTCAATTCTTGAGTAGTATTGATATGTACAATTTATTGAATTGCTTAGGAAAAATTTTCTAGCAGTAGGGTATTCTTGCTGCCTTTTTTCCTTAATCATAATGGAAAATTCTGAGTTCATCTACGTAAGTATATAAACGACTTAAATCTCAATGTAAACTGACACATTACATATAATATTTTATTTGACATGGATAATTTTCGTACTATTTTGGTCAGCATAAGGAAGGGTCTTATAAATATGAAATATAAATTATTGTTAGCTGTTACTTTTTTTGGAGTTGAACTTGCTGGGGGTATTCACAGTGGCGGTGGGGATGGAGATCCAAAATTACAGATGGGAACATCAGCTATCATAGTAGCTTGCGAAGCATGTGGTGGAAGCGTTGGGCTAAAATCATCGGATAAAAAACCTCTAACTAAAGGTAATACAAATTTATCATCAGGTGCTGGAGCTAGTAGTTAAATAAAAAAACCCCGAATTTTGATTTCATTTGATTTGTAATTTTTGCGGATTAACCAATCGAATGATCTCAGACAGAGATCGGGGGTAAGTCATAACATAACACGACTTATCTCCTACTCAAGAAAAAATTCGGATCAAAAAATGAAGCGGGAAATCTAAGGCAATCTTTTGTCTTTGATTTCTTAGCTTCGAATTTAATACGCCATCGAGCGTAAAGGAGGAGTCGTGTCAGACAATAAACCAATATTTTCGTTAATGTACTTTGAAGCAGGGAAGGGCCGAGATTGCGGGGCTGCGTGGGACTATGGGAGAGCGTCAGGCTCTCTTAATGTTGCAATCGACTTGAGTCGCATTCCATCTGAACAGCCTATTGTAAGACTTAAAGTAATTCCTACAGCAATTATTGATAGAGCAAAAGTTTTAGAAGGATATTTAAAGCAGATACTAGAAAAGATTGAGGCAACCAAAGCTGAAAGCAAGCTACCGCCCAAAGCACCCTTTTTTGATTGTCTTGTAAAACATGGGGAGAGTTGGGTAAATGTCGGATCACTTTGGAACAATAGTCAGAATGGAAATTTAGATTTCCAGTTAAAGCTTAAAGAGATTCCACAGGAGCTAGTTCTAAATAAAAAACTAAACGCTCTTTTAGTGCCAAATAAGAAATACTTTCCGAGAGCGAGTGGGAGCGAGGGGCTAGGGGTAGCAATCTCGGAATTATCAGGAGGTGAGTCGTGAAGCGGCTCACCTTCGCCTTTTTAATATGTTCTCTCAATGCATGCTCATCATTTCAGTTTGATAAAAAAACAATGATTTGGAGCATGGTTGGCGGGGTAGCGGCCGGAGCTCTTGCGGGAGCTGCAATCAAAGAAAAAGACAATGGAATGAACAGGGAGCAAATGATGGGAATGGGAGCTGCCGTTGGAGCGGCTGTAGGAGCAGGTGCGGTCACAGCATTCGCGACTGAGGACAAAGTCATAGACACAACATTCATTGATAACTTGCTCAAAGACAGAAACTCAAAACGTAAAGGTGGCAGGACTTATATAGGGGAAACAAAAGTATTGCCCTCTAGTCTTCCAAATGAAGTTCAAAAAATGCTTCAGGCGCCTCGAATTAGAGTTGGGAAAACTGGATGGGAAGAAATTGATGGCTCATGGCATGAGCCTCACAGAACATTTGAATACCTTGAAGGTGGGTTGGGGGAATAATGAAAAATATAGATTTATCACTTTTGGCAATTGCTATTGGTTTATTGAAACTAGTTTCGTATGAAAGCAAATCATCAAAAACAGATTTGCAAAAGCTAAAGCGTATAGAGTTAAAAACATTCTTAGCTTCGTAACTCTTTTTGTAACAATTTTTGGAGCTAATCCACTTTTTGCGGATCAAGTAACGATGAAAGTTACGAGGCTTGTTAGCTATGTCACAAGCGTGGGGTTAGTAGCAGCACTTGGATTTTTGTTTACGAATTATTAGTCGCTATGGCGGCACAACAAGGTTTTGCTCGTGTGAAGTGGGTAGCATTCGGAGCGGTTCTAATGGGACTCGCAAAATACCTTCTTCCTGCACTTATAGGAGCAGTCAGCTAATTTTATGAGAATAAAAGCACACGTTTTTTATTGAAAGAGCCCAAAATGCTTGGGCTTTCACAAATGGAACTTATCTGTGTGATAATGGCCGCCTGCCTAATTGCAGCACTTAGTCCTAGTGGGGTATTCACTCTTCTTAGTATCATAACAATTTATTGGTCTGTGAGAGTTGTAAGGGGGATACTTGGGCCGGACTTAGTGATTCGTTTCATAAGACGTGTGTTTCCAATTCAAAAAATTGGTTCTATTCAATATGAGGCTCTAGTAATGTTTGAAGTTACTGGGCCTCAATTCGATTATTCATTCTTTGACTCTTTGAGCAGCTATCACAGCAGATTCAAGGATTCGATAAACAACAAGCCAGAAGGCTTCTACTTCTCAATTCATTTTGAGCGAAGAGAAGCAACTTTTAACAAAGATAAAAATATCAATAAAAACCCATTAGACACTCTAAAAGAATTGAGACGAGAGAAGTATCTTAATTCTAAGCAGTACTTCGAGAATAAGGTTTTCCTGATTACAGAGAAAAAATGGGCCAAGGACTTACAAAGCTTCGCAAGTAGTTGTCGTTTGGAACTCGTCGAGCGTCCAATCAACAAAAGTTTTTTAAATTTTGAGAAGTTCACCATCAACTCAGGGGACGCACTGCACGCTGTAGATCAGAGTGTACACACATTTGCTCTTAAAGAACTTCCTACAGAGTTCGATATTGCAGATTTTTATAATCTCTTAAATAATCTTGGATCTTCTAACTTCACGTTAACAATTAAAAAACATAACTCAGAAAAGAGCATTAAACGGATTAGCTTTAGGAAGAGAAGGGTCAGTGGATTCTCTAGCGGTGCTAGTGGAGAGATTGAAGAGGGGCTTTCTAAAGAGGCTATCGATCAAATCCTTTTCGAGTTGATCTCAGGAACAAATTCTATCGTTGAAATACAAGCAGTAGCCTGCGTATTCAGGAAAGAAAGGACTTACGAGCTTCCATTTGGCGCTCTTTCCTCATCTTTTTCTAAGTTAAAACACCTGAGTGTTGAAGAACTTACAAAATACAATTTAGGTATCATTGACCGCTTTATTTCAATGGAAATGACAGCTCTTGAGGCAAGTGCCTTAAGTCCTGTATCTTTTTCAAATTCGTATAAAGGAAATGTATTTCCAAATTTTTACACACCTAATTCTGAGATGGTTAGAATTAGTGGCCTAAGAGAGGGCAATCTTCCCAATGGTAACGCAATGGTTTTTGCTCCAAGTGGTAAGGGGAAATCAATGATGCTTGCCAACTTACTTGCAAGCATTATCGAGGAAACTGATACAAATACAATCATTCTTGATAGCGGTTACGGCTTCGAGAGCTTCACTAAGGCTTATTGCGGACGAATGATTGAAATGACAACTGATTCAAATCCAGTTGGCATAAATGTTTTAGAGCTTTTTAGTAGTTTTGAAAATGAGACTTATAGAGCTGAGATGCTCGCAGAGTTTACACGTTTTATTACCGATCCTAGGGGAGAAATCTCGCAAAAGGATTTAGCAAAACTCAGACAAGCAGCTTTGAAGTGTGATGTTTTTGGCGGTCTTCTTGGATGGCAGGGTGTTTTAAAAAGCGAAGGTCTTGAAGATATTGCTTCAAACCTTTCTCCGTGGGTTAGGGGCGGCATATACGGTGCACACTTTGATGTTAAAGAAACGTCTAATATCGTAAATAGTCGCGTACTTTACTTTACAGCACCCGCTGTAAATACAAACACTGATAATCCTTTGCTCATTCCATATTTCTTTGTAGTGAGCCTTTTAGTTTCAAGCAGGGCTTCTATGAAGAAAAAGATGGCTCCAAGTGTAGTGCTTTGGGATGAAGTGGCTTTTCTTATGAAATACGCACCAGGAGTGGTGAGTTCCATGTGGAACTGTATTCGAAAAACAGGAAGTGCAGTTATTTGTTGCGGTCAACATCCTGAGCAAATCATGCAGTATTCATGTGGCGAGGACATTCTTATGAATAGTCCCACGAGGTACTTACTTGGGGGCTCAGTTTCTGAAGGCCCGCTAGATCGTGTGATCGATATAAACAAACATAACAAAGAATTTCTAAGAGATAGAAGAGCCGGAGATTTTTTTATTCTTTCTAAAGAATCTAAAAAATACTTCTTAAATTTTCATCAAAGCGATGTACATTATGCGCTTTTTACAACGGACAAGGGGGAAAGAATGGAAATCGATGCAATATATAATGAACTGACTCATAAGGATGAACAATTACGGGTAATAGATGCAGCAAAACTTTGGGTTTCAAGGAAAGCGAAATCTGTGAGTTCTGCTATAGCTTCTTTAGTATTATTTTTGGGTCTTACTTTTACTCCGTCTGCTAGGGCAGATTTGTTTGGAGGGGACGTCGCAGTTCTTGGCAATATTTTAATTCAAACTATTCAACAGGTTCTTTTGATTACTGAACAACTCGATAAAGCAAAGAATCACTACGGTAAATTTAAAGATATTTACGAAGGCAATAAACGCCTTTTAGGTGATGTAAAAGGGAAAATTACTGATCTAAAGAAAAAGGCCCGAGGCTTAAAGGACTGGGAAACAAAAATTAAAAACGTTGAAGAAGTTCTGTATATAATTGATGAGATTATTACACGAGGCAAATCAGTTTCAGGTGTTGTTGTTGGAGAGGCAAAGAATTTGTCCTCATCAATGGAGCTACAAAAAAAGCTTTTCCTTGAAGCTGAAGAGTTACGAATGTATGTAACTGCGACAGACGACCCTGAAATGCTTAAAAATGCTGGTGTTAAAGAGTTAACGGCTCACATGGCGATTACTCAAACCCACATACTTAAGGCTCTAAACAACTTGGGTGATGGTTCTAGAGAAAGCCTTGCGTTTCAAACGCGCGAAGAAACCGAAAAGATTGCTAAGCGTGCTTCTATGGAAAATCTCAACTCAACCTTGATGAGTTTTATTGGTGGGAGCAATGCCAAGAGTAAGGGATTTCAACAAAAGAAAAGGCCCTATTAAATTATGGAGTTTTTTATATATGTTCGTGAATCTTTAAATCAGTTTGCTTGGGCTAGTTTCTATGCTTTCAGGCCAGCGGGATACAGCTTGATGCTTCTTTTTTTTGTTCTGGGAATAATTCTCTACTTTTTTACAAGAGCAGGAGGAGAGGAGATTTCATCAATGTTAACTCGAACCGTAGGAGCCATAATGGCCTTAACTTTTTTCCCTCATCTTATAGAGGGAGCAAAAGAGCTTATTTGGACGTTCGAGCAAGTAATTACTTCAGTTACGTTTGAAGAGGCTCAAGTAAGTATGTTCAGTTTGCAATCTATTAATGAAGGCACAAAGACAATGGCTTATTTCCTACAGTTACCTTTAGCGATTGCATCGAAAGGGATTTTTTTCGCATTAAATCTTATATTTAGTTACTTATGGGTATTTCTTATAAGTTCAGCACCTATTTTTATACCAATGATTGTCAGTCCAATTTTTGATAAGTATGCAAAAATTTACTTCCGAATCATTGTAGGAATTTTGATATTACGCCTTCCGTGGGCCTTTCTCGGAAAAATGATGGAAGGGTTGACTCGGTTTAAATTTGAAGGAGTTGAGGGGACTTTTGCTAGCGCCACACTCCCACTATTTTTCGGTGTAATAAGTATTGGGGTTACTTATTTTAGTCTTAAAACAACTGCATCAAGCTTAGATGGTGGGGGAATCATCGGTAAAATGGGCGGTCTTGCATTAGCAAAAGCAACTGGTGGCTTAAGTGTAATGGCAGGTGGCTCTAAAAATCCAGATTCTCAAGATTTCAAGCAAATAAAAGAAAGTACTCAAGAAAAAGTAACTCCAAAAATTGACTCAAACACAATTAGTAATCCTAAGGGGGAAAATGTATGAAATATTTATTGTTTTTTATTCCACTACTTGCAGTAGCAGCACCAAACAAGACGTGCACTATTAAGTACCGCAAAGGGGATGTTGCAAAAGTTGCAGTTCCAAAAGGCGCTGCAAGCACTCTTAAATTTCCTGATGATGTAGCTTTTGCACATATCGGGAGCTCATCTGATTATAGTGTGGCTAAAGCTGAAGGATTTAAAGACGTACTAATTGTTTCGCCCACTAGGAGTAATTCAAGGGAAACAAGCCTAACTGTCATGGTTGGAAAAAAGGGCAACTCATTTGTTTCATTATGGCTAAGGCCTGTGAGCTCAAATCTGGGCTGCACGGTAGTAGAGGTTAAGAGAGGTTTATAAAATGAAAATTCTTGATAAATACCGTTTACAAAAAAAGAAGATTTTTGATTATTTTTACCCAGAAAAACGACTTAACGACTCAGAGTCTATACCTGTAGTTGACTACTCGAAGTATCAGCTTGTAGCCAAAAGAGGGGCAATTGGGCTTGGCTCTCTAATTTTCTTGCTCTTTACCTATCAGGGATATGTATCGATCGCAGAAGCTTCTTTCGAGGAGGAAGCAATTGCAAAAAAAGAGGAAGAAGAAAAAGAATTAGCTGAGAAAGCAATTAAAGAACGCACTAAAAGAAAAGCGGCTAGGGTGGAAATCTACAGCTCTCAACTTATTGATAATAGCTCAGCATTATCAGGCATAACTCAAGGCTCAATGATTCTTGCTAAAACAATAAACAAAATAGTTTCCGCTAACTCAGCAACTCCCGTCCTTCTAGAAGTCACCGAAGATTTTCAAGACGGTTCTGGGGATGTTGCTTTAGAGGCAGGAGCAAAAATCTTTGGAAGACTCTCTAGCGTTGAGGAAGGCAGAATTTACATAAATGTTGGTTTGCTTAAAATCGGATCCCAAAGCTTTCCAATTTCAGGAGATGTTTTATCTGTTGATGGAAGTGCGGGGATTGCAGGAAGGGTAAAATCTGGGAAAGCCAAAAATGTCGCAGGAGCTGGCGTCTCTACTTTTATTGCAGGTCTTGGGGCTGGGCTTATTGAAACAACAAGTGGCCCTTGGGGTACAAGTCAAAGTGGTGGAAATTTAAAAAGTGGAATTTTTAACGGAATGTCTCAAACTGCAAATCATGCTGCGGAACTTTACACACAAGAAATGAAAAGTGCCGTTGATGAAATTACAATTAACTCAGGTACACATGTAGTTGTGCTTATAAACGAAGCGGGGTCTTTCAATGAAAGAGGAGTCGCAGCTCAATAAGGTATTTATTGGCAGACAAAAAAGCCTAATTCCTTTTCCAGTATTTATTCCTGATGAAGCTCGGAGAAGTCACACTTTAGTCGTAGGCATGACTGGTTCTGGAAAGAGTACCACACTTAAAAGCCTCATTTATCAGGATTTAAAAGCTCAAAAATCCGTTCTTATAGTTGATGGAAAAGGGGATCCAGATTTAATTTCTGGGTTCTCTTCTTCGTTTCAACGCATTGTTTTTTCAAGAAACCCCGATGGAAATTGCTATTTCAACCCTCTTAAGGGAGAAGTGCACGAAGTAGTTTCAAATTTTTTCACAGCTTGTGCAGATAAGTTTCAACAAAGTTATTACAAAGAGTTCGCAAGGTCACTTCTTACTGGATATTTAGAAATCTGTAAGGAACTACAAGAAGAGCCAAGCTTTATAGAGCTAGCTCGGATTTGTCACAGTCTTGATACTTATAAAGACATCATAATATCTATTAAAAACCCCCTAATTCGAGCCAAATTCACGCCACTTTTTGAGATGAAAGTAGGAGAATATAAAGAAAAACATTCAGGGTTGGGCGCAGTAGTTCAAAATATTGTTTCTAGTCCTTGGATTAAATTTTTAGAAAGTAGCACTGAGCTACCAGAGCTTAAGGTTGAAGATTTGGGAGAAACTCCATCTTGTATCTACGTTGGGCTTCAAAAACTTTCAAACTTAGACTCCGCAGGAGTAGTAGGTAGGCTTCTTCTTTTAAAAGTAGGAAATTTATCTGCAAAAAGAGCGAGTGGGGGAAGCGTTAGTCCCACGATTTCGGTTTTTGTTGATGAGCTTCATGGAGTTGCTTACCAAGGACTTGAGGCGTTAGTTCAGACAGCTAGAAGCTCAAGAATAATGCTTACACTTTCAACTCAAACGCTCTCAGACTTAGATTCTGTTTCTCCTAATTTCACCATGCAAATTATGACAAATACGGCCGTTAAAATAATACACCAACAGAACTCTCATAAGGATGCAGATAGTTGGGCAAAGCATTTCGGCGATATTTCATTTAAAGATAAAGCGGGAATAGGATTTCTAGGTGGATTTTTCGATTTTTTAGCTACTCCTCCTGAAGCATCGGGTGGATCTATAAAGGGAAGGCTTAAAGAGGAACGGGTTTGGTACCTAGAACCAAACGAATTTAAAAACCTAAAAAGAGGAATTGCGGTTATTGAGATAAATCTTCCAAATTCCAAAAAAATTCAAAAATGTAAAGTTAAGGCCTTAGCCATAGGGGGAAAGTAAATGTACGGACTTTTAAACGAAAGACAATCAGAAGTTTTAAACTACATTCTCATTCAAAGAGTCGTTAGCTTCTCGGAGCTTCGGAACTCATTCTTTTCATCAGTAAGCCGTCAAGCTGCTATGAAAAGTATTATTGGAATTTCGCAAAAGCTTCCCTCCCTTATCGACATAAAATCACGTGGGGTAGGAGCAAAAAAATACGTCGTAGCGAAACCTGTAGCTGGTTTAAGTAGCACGTATACGGATCACGATTTGATAGTTTCAGAAATTAGAGAACTTTTTGTAAGTAATTTTAAAGATGCTACGTGGATTAGTGAGTTTGAAATGAGACTTGGGATCTTAAGAAGTAATATTTCAAGCGAACTGTTCAAATTTTCCTATCAGCCAGATGGAGCTGTAATTTTCACCCTCACTCCTGAAAGTAAACGAATTGTCATCGGACTTGAAGTTGAAAAATCTCTAAAAACAAAGCGAAGAATTAGAGAGCGTTTACTTGGTATTGAGGACGTCTTACTCACCCAATGTGATTATTTTATTGTTTTTGCATATGCAAAAAGCATTTTTACTCTTTATCAGGAGGCTCTTACCCAAATCGCCCAAAACCAGAAAAGAAATCACAGTCAGTTAAGAACGAGAATAGTTTTGCTTAATAGCAAATTGTTAGAAAAAGAGACTTTTTTAAAAACCATAGAGGAGAAAATAAAATGACTAATAACAAAGATAAAAGATACATCCCATTAACAACTGAAGCTCAAACAGACCTCAATGAGCTTTTAGAGATGGCCAAAAGCGGCTCAAGTAGAAAGCTAAGTACGGAGGAATTTCTAGGCGCGCTTTTACGAGAAGCTAAAAGATGCGAGTTAAAAATCAAAATCTCTAAGCACTGGACAGCTGGAGCGGTTGTTAAAGAGCTACAGACTGAAACAAAAGAATACAACGAAGAAGTTTTTTCAGAAGAACTATGCCAAAAAATGATTGCTTCTCTAAAGGAAAAGCTCAAGGAAACTGAGCAGGCTCGTAAAGATCAGGGAGACTACGTGCCTCCAGTCAAAACTAAAGGCAGGGCACCTAAAGCAAAAGCCACGGATTCTTTAATAGAAAGTCCAAGCATCGAAACAACTTCCGCGGAGATTTCTGCCGCTTAATAAAATATTTTCGTAAGTTTCGAAAAAACCCTCAAGAGAAAGTGATTTTCTCTTGAGGGTTTTTTGCATTTTCTAAATGAAAAATCGAATCTCTTTAATGGATAGCTTGGAATTCTCAGCGACCTATAAAGAATATAAACGAAGTTCTAATACTTGGTTACCTAATAGGTTACATGGAGAGCATTAGAAAACCCTTAAATATCTACAATTAAAGCTAGCGAAAACAGTTGGTTATAGTGAGTTCCATATGTAGCGCCAGATACGCTTAAGCTCCTGACCTCGGTCCCACATAAGTGATACCGAGGTCAGGAGCTTAAGCGTATCTTTGAGAAGAAATGTAATTTTTAATTTTATATGTAATTAATTGTAGATATTTAAGGAGAAGATCAACCATCCCCCGTCGCCCTTCCTGATCTTAGGAAGGGCTTTGGATAACTAAAGTTTCTTTTTATTTTTTAATGGGCGGCTATTATTTGTTTTTCTGGGAGAGCCTGTTCCTGTGTTTTACTTTGAAGCCATAAGTATTCTAATCTTGGGATTGCAACCATCTGGTTAACCATGCCACGGCAATATTTGAGATAGCTATATTCTCTTTTTTTACAACAGATCATCACTACCTCGGCAGACGCTTCTTGGAGCTGGCTTCTTTGTTCTTTATCGGACTGCCGCAAAGATCCCCTACCTTGAGCAAATGGCGTCGACTCGTTGCTCGCAATAATTTCGTTTTCTAATGAGTTAAATCCCATTTCACCTTTTGAAGCTACTTCCACTTGGTCTAATAACTCGTTTGATGGCTGGACAGCTACTGGTGTCTTTTTTGATTTTTCTAAGACCCCGCTTTGACTTGGCCGAGAATTGTTCTCAAAGTTCATATTCGATAAATCTAGTTCCAAGGGAGCGGACTTATCCGCACAACTACGAAGGTACCAATTAAGTTTTTCAGTAGAAATTAAACCTTGCTCTATTAGGCTGTGGGCTTCCTTTTTGGCTAAACTGCAAAGCTGACTTAGCTGATCTTTGTTCTTTTTAAATTGCTTGAGCTCCTGTGAATAGACTTCTTTTCCTAAGAGAGCCGCAACTATCAGAAGTGCTCTAATTAGCATCAAAAAATTGTATCATGGTAGCCTGATCAAACATTAGACAGATTACGTGAATAGCTATGAAAACTTGCTGTTTTTTGTAAATACTTTGAACAATAAGCAACGAATTCGTCCTATATCGCAGCGTTGAATTTTGATATTATAGCCAATCCTTACTCGTAATAAGTTCTAACAAGAAAGTGAATTTAGAGATGAAAAACACAATACATATCAATGAGCGCCTTCGGGAAGTTGTTGCCCAAGAAAAAGGAAGCTCTCTTTGCGGTTATGGATTTGTCCCCTCAGAACCTAGGATCATTAGTAGAGATTTAGAACTTCAACCTTCGGACTACGACAATGCGGGTAGGGTCAGAGGAGAAGTTATTCCGCAGAAGGTCTTAGCGGCTTGGTATGCGTTTGAGAATCTTTTTTGGGATCACGAAGTTGCCAGCTCTTTTTTTCAGAGATTTGACCTGCACCTTGTTGAATCAATCTGTAATACTAATCCAGTAAAAGACCGAGTTCATGCCTTAGATATTCATTGGGCTATATGGAATCTTAGAGGTTCAAGCTTGAACATAGTTTACGACATTGAAGCTATTATTGAGGGACATCCAAATCGCCACGTCTTTAATGGAACTATGGATTTTCAATGCTTCAAAAAAGGCAGTTTTGATTACGCACCTTTTCCAGAGTCAGTTTATGGTAGATATTTCTGCATTGAAGGAATGATCAAAAATGGCTGGCGGGGCAAGACAGTCCAAAAGAAGCTGCTCTCTGAAGATAATTAAAAAAAAGCGACAGCTATGCTGCTTTAGCCTCTATAAAAGGAAGCTTCGTTGAGCCTTTTTCAGGGCTTAGTATCTTGTCGAACTTAGGAAGTCTGACTTTGAATCTATCTGAAATAAAATACTTAATCGCTAATTGTGTGTAGGAGTCTAAAGGCTCACGGCTTTTTTCCCATTTTAGAACTGCTGGATGCGAGACTTTAAACAGCGCTGCGAATTGCCTTACTTTGAAGTTTAAGTGTTTCCTTAAAAGTTCAACTTCTTCACCTGTGATCTGGAAGTTATTCTCTACAATGGCCTTTAGAGCCAGTTCTTCACAATCCCTTAGTACTTGCGCACTAAAAGCATCTCCGTAGCTTGTTTTAGACACAGGAATACCAGAAATCAAAATTTGTTTTGTTATTTGTAGCTTCGACTTTTTCATAATTAACCTCTAATTCTCATAACCGTTACTATCACCACAGGACCAGTATCTAGCTTTTCTATTACAGCAACCACTCGTAGCAATCGGTCACTCAAATCTCTACCTTCCAAAATCACACGCTTATCTGTATCCACGTAGCTTCTGACGATATTCTTAGCAACAGACTTAATGTCGTTATTGCTTATAAAGCGTTCAATTCCTCTTTTAGCAGCGTGACTGCCCTCAATGACCAAGAAATTTAACGAATTAATGTGCAGTCTCACGGCAGTTACAAGCTGTTTATCTGAAGCCACTTAAGACATGGTAACTTAGTTACCGAGACTTGTCAACAATGGTAAATAGCTAAAACTATTAGAAATCCTAGACTGCCAAAGCTTTGAGTTTACATAAGTTTTCTTGTATTTCAATACAGTTGTATTTCACTACAAGTATGATATAATGGTATTTAGTGAAGGCATCCTTAATATACGACTTTGAATACACAGTTAATCTGCCTGACAATAGAAAGTTAACCGTAAGTATGGACCTCTACAGAATTGATGCGATCGAAGCACCATTAGATTACCCAGAGGGCTATAAGTTTAGCTGGATTGCTTTTAATCCAGACAACAACTTAGAGAGGGTTTTAGTTGATTGCCATAAAGGTAAGGGGCCCCACTTCCACATTGATGAGGAGGGGCAAGGCATAAGCTTTGAATGGACATCACTTGATGATGCAATGGAGCTTTTCGCTAAAAAAGTTAAAGACCGATTTGATGTAGATATTATGCCCTCACTGTTTGGAGATGAAGAATGAAAACATTTACCTTTAAGTTAAAAAAATTCCCCTTAGATCATGCTATTAAACAAATGAAAATCGCAGTTAAAACAAACAAGCCCTATGTACATACGGGAGTAATGTATTGTGATTCTTTTGACTCTATGATGAGAACAATGACAGCCTCTCGCTTTGAAGCTTTTTTGGCCATAGCTGAAAAAAAACCCGCTTCAATTTCTGCTCTTGCTAAGCTTTTAAATAAAGACACCTCAAACGTACTTAGAGACGTTAGAGTCTTAGCGGATTTAAAAATCATAGAACTCATTGAAGTTCCAAATGGCGAAAGAATCAGCTTCAAACCCGTAGCTCTTTACGACACAATCGTATTTGAGTGTGAATCTAAAGCAGAAAAAAAAGCCTCTAATCAATGATTCTATGCTTAACCTAGTCAAGAACGATACACATATGAGAAATGTAAGATCTGCTAGTGAACTTCTTGAGAAGCTAGGCGGCCCATTAACGTTTGGCCGTTTTGTTTTGTCTTTAAGGACTTTGTACGGATATTCACAAACCACACTCGCTAAAAAACTTCATATCTCCCTCTCATTAATTAAAGATATGGAAGAAGATCGAATACTCCCTAGCTCTACTCTTATAAAAAAAATTGTTAAACTAGGAGGCTTCCCAGAGGAGTTCGTACAAAAACTTGTACCGAATTCAAAGCGAAAAACCAAAATTAGCACCTCTGCTAAGTGTATTTTTAGTGAAATTGGCCATAGCGAAAGCGAAGTATTTTCTCTTAGGTTTAGATCTCACTTAATTTCTAATCTGAGCGAAACCCT
>JAWKOD010000009.1:0-26954 GCA_041391385.1 Bdellovibrionota bacterium | reverse complement strand
CCAGACCTAGCGGCAGATCCCTCTACTCTGGGCGATCCTGAAGAACTCAAAAAAGAAATCGAGAAGCAAATTAAGAAGTTTCCCGAGGGCTTAAATACGATTGCTGTAGAAGATATTGAAGCTGAACTTGGAAGTCTTATTGAGACAGCAGGAGTTGTTGAGGAAATTCTTCAATCAGGCGCTGGTAATGACTTCATGATTCAACTTGAGCAGTTCAAGAATGATCAAAGAGCTATTGAGATTCAAAACCCTGTCTTGGGTCTAGCTGTTGAGTCGCTTTTTGATGGAAATGCTTTAGTTGCACCGCAAACACTCGACTTGATTGCTGATAGTCGAGCTCTTGAACCGCACTACGGAAGTGTTTTTCAAAACGTTGAGATAAGTTCTCAGTTGTTTAGCATGTTGCACCCTGAGTACTTTAGATAAGTTAGTTAAAACAATTTGCGAGAGAGGCTAGCTGCATAGCTCTCTCGCAAAGCTTTCTCCGAAAGCGAACCTGTGAGTAATTTGATCAAGCGTGAATATTTTGGCTAAACGAATTTAAGATCTTTTAGGATTGAATTCTAAAAGCGACTGCTAGCCTCTTTGTCTGGGGAAGACAAAGGGGGATAATTGAAAAATAGTTATAAGGTTCTTTTTACGGTTCTTTTTACTACAATTATTGCGGGTTCATTGCAGGCTCTACCGTTGAAATATTCGCAAAACAAAAGCAACAAGATTGTAGGGGGTATTGAAAGTAGTATCATTGAACACCCTTATGTGGTTTCGTTGCAAAATTCACGAGGACATTATTGTGGAGGCTCTTTAGTGGCTCCTAATTTTGTATTGAGTGCAGGACATTGCGTAGATTTCATTGCTCCTATGGACATGAAGGTTGTGATTGGATCACAAAGTAATTCGGCCTCAGCTTCTACGGCAGAAGTTCACAAGGTTGTTAAACACACAACGCATCCTGAGTTTGTAAATACTTGGAGTGAAATCTCTCACGACTACGCTCTTATTGAGCTAGAAACTCCAAGTGCTTTTACTCCAGTAGACATGATTGCATTTGGTGAAGATCCTTTTGTGGTTTCTGCAGATGGAAATTCTACAACTTTAGGCTGGGGAACAACAAGTGAGAGTGGCAGCTTAGCCAAGACTCTTATGCAAGTTACGGTGCCTTTAGTAAATACTGAAGAGTGCTTAAAAGCTTATCCTGGAGAAATTGATGAGAGCATGATTTGTGCAGGCCTTAAGGAAGGTGGCAAAGACTCTTGTCAGGGGGATAGTGGTGGCCCACTTGTCGTGAATGATACAGATAATGCTGGGGTTCTTGTGGAGTTGTTTCTTGGGGTGCTGGTTGTGCACGTCCTAACAAGTACGGTGTTTACTCACGTGTTGCTTTCGCAGCAGAGATTGGATTGATAGCGTTATGACCCGAATTCCTTCGTTTTTACTTTCCAATAGATAATAAAGACTTGGTTATTTCAGAAAGCTCGCTAGGCATTACGCTTAGCGAGCTTTTTTCTGTTAGGTGTGCCTGGAATCCAGGCGTAAAGCAAAGCGCCATTTTTGATTTTATCTATAACCCCTGAGCTAAGTGATTTTGCGAGTGCTGGGCATCCAGAGCTTCGCCCCATTTTTCGAAGCGCCGGGAACAACATATGAAGCACCGTGAACGACAATGGCTCGGCTTCGAAGAGCACGGCTATTAGACCCGCTCAGTCCATCAAGTCTTAAGAGAGTAATGAGTACTCCACTGTAGTAGGTTTCAACTGTTTTTGTAATAACCAAGACTTGTCATATTGGAGCCCATTGCTAAAGTCATCGGCATAGCCGTCATGATCCCGGTCGCTTCCAGAGCCATGTGCTGTGTTTAAAGCAGTGACCTCACCCGATTTAAGATTGATCAAAAAAAATCGTTTGTATTTGGAGTGCGAGGCAAAGTTAATAATCACCATATAATTTTTATTGGGAAATTTACTGCCGTTGAGTGTGAGGTAATTCGTGGCTTTTAAGTGCAGTAGGGGGGACAATGTGAAGAGGTCAAAGATGGTCCCAGACTTCTCCAGGAGTAGGTGCTGGCAAAGAACCGCTTTCGTTGTTGCTCGTAGAGCTTGCTAGTCCAGGTCTGTAGCTAGCTTTCATGGCTCGTCCAAGAGCAGTGGCTTCTTGGAGTGTGAATAAAAATAGAAGAGTACTTATCAATAGCTGAAGTTTTTTCATGCTCCTTTTGATCGGCATGAGAGAGTGGCTTAAAAAGCAAGTTTTTGACAACGACAGAAAGAGTTTATGTTGCTGTTTCTTATGATCTTCTTAAGGTGTATCGGTCAATGGTCGCTCTAAGTTCATAGCTCTTAAAAAAGAACTTATTACAAAGTCAGGACTGGGAGTTTCGTAGAGATCGTCTTCATGTGCGCTCTCTGCTTTTTTTAAGTAAGAATGATAAAGTCCAACGGGATCTCCGTTCGGGTTTTTCGATTCAACTATAAGTTCGAGAATCATCTTTCGGGCAACGTTCTCATCTATGAGCTGATCCTCTTCTAAAAGCTGCACTTCTTTAGAAAATCTTTCAAAATCAAAAGTGCCTTCTTTGTCATTAGCTTTAAAACGTTCTTGTATATTTGAAATCAAAAACTGAGCATCCATCAATTTATGACTCTGTCCTGAAAGTATTAAGTATTTGTATTCTTCCTTTACAGGCCATTCACCCACTTTAAGCATTTTGCGAGCCTCTATCGGGTCGATCTTGATTTCACTGAGTTCCAGGAGTCTAGAGCGCATTGTTTGATAAGTCGTATTCGTTGAGCTTTTCAACATAGCAGTGTACTGAATTTCCAGTGGTCCTTTCCAAGTTTCCCAATCTACGTTGTGTGTTGCTTGGCCATTTTTTTTATTTTCTGCGTAAAGAAGTATTTGCTCCAACATGTCTAAGTTTTTGGCAAAGCCAAGAGCACCTTCTTCGTTGTTGATAACTTTTCCGCTGATCATTGCTACAGGAGAGTCCTCTTGAATGGCGCTCATATCTCCAAGCATGGGACCTTCGAGTTCTTTGGGTATTTCAAAACCTTCGAGCAGGGGTGAATCCATTCTAATGATGCGCTTGGGGGCAGTTTCTTCAGGAAAAAGTGTATAGGCTCTGTGAATTAGATCATCGTATTTTTTTAAGAGTAATGCAGTAGTTGGATCTTTACGCATTGCTAATGCGGCTTCTACGTAAGTTTCCTCGTCCAGGTGTCGACCCAGTTCTCTCTTTTGTTCGTTTTGATTTAAAGCGACTGTCTTCGCATAATTTATAACTCGATCGGCTTTTGTTAAATCTATTCCCATAGATTCTGCAATTTCTTTGCGCGCATTAAATAGAGCTGGATTCTGTGCTTCGCTTACATCAAAGGCAGTCCCAGCCTTGCTGTTGTATCCCGTAACCATACCTTGTCGAATTTCTAACTCGCCCATTACTTCAATTTGTGGAGTGGGGCCAAAGACATCGGAATATTTTCTGAACATAGATCGATGTGTACTTAGAAATTTGCCATCAGCTCTTTCAAAATCAAAACGGGGCACAGTCATAATACGTCGAACTCCGTCTATGTCACGTGCGACAGCAAAAAGATAACGACCATCTTTTCGGAGCTTTCCATTTTCATCTAGACGTGCATTGAACTTTTCTCCAATAGGGTAAAGCTGGCCTTCTCTCTCGGTTTCATGTGTCTCTCGAGGAAGGCCTTTACCGTAGGGATCTACGTTTGTTCTTAAGAATTCAGTCTGAGTCGCAGTTTTGGAGGAAGAGGGCAGTCCTCCGCCATTTGCATGGTCCTCAGTTTGCAAAGCTTGCCTACAAATAAAGCCCTGTGCTTTTGTAGGAAAAAAGAATCCTCCTAAGATAAAAAAAGTAAATCTCACAAAAAATAGAGCTTTTTTTGAGATCAAAGTTTGAGCTAAAATCACGCTTTATTATCGTCAATTATTAGATAGTACTAAAGCTTTAAAAATGTCAGATGTCTTTGCGGTATAGGTGGACCATAGATCTTGGATATAACAATTATAAGAATTTCTTGTATGGTCAAGGGAGCATAAAAAAGCGATTCTTTGCGCTAGAATGATAACTGAAGTGACTAATTCTGCAGACTTAAAGCCCGTGCAACTAGCGAACTTCGGAGATGCCGCCAATATCGTGGAGCTGGTAAATGCGTCCTATCGAGGCGAAACGTCAAAGAGAGGTTGGACCACAGAGGCCGATTTGCTAGGCGGACAACGCACAGATTTGAATGCCATTGAAGATATTATTCGTGACCCTCATTCTGTACTTTTGACTCTAAGAAATAAGGACACTTCTGAGCTCTTAGCTTGTGTTCAGTTGGAAAAAAAGAATAGCACAATTGCATACTTGGGAATGTTGACAGTAAGCCCTCAGCTCCAAGCAGCTGGGTTGGGTAGATTTTTGTTAAAAGCAGCTGAGGATTATGTGCATAAAGAGTGGGGAAGTAGAGAAGTTGAAATGACAGTTATTTCTCATCGAGTGGAGTTAATTCAGTGGTATCAAAGGCGAGGCTACGAAGTTATCCCTGGTGAAAGGCGACCCTTTCCGTCTCATGATCCACGTTTTGGTATCCCCAAACGAGAGGATTTGGACTTTGTAGTGCTCAAAAAACACTTAAAAAACATATGATTGAGGGCTTGCATAGCTTGACGCGATGCGGTATAAGCTTTCTATGCTCTTCAGGTTGATCCTTCCCCTCGTTTTCATTTTAGCTTCATCTTGCACGCACATTTCGGGAAATAGTTACGGATTAAAAAATGGGTATAGAGTTTCTGTTGGGGAATCTTCTCCGAAGGCTAAAATTTTTCTTGTAGCGGGTAGCCAAGATTCAGCAAACTTTGCACAAGAGATCGTCGATCAAAAAAAGTTTTGGATCGCACAAGGCTACACCAACGAAGAAATTGCTTGTTATTACGTGCCCCCAGTCGAAAAAGAAAAAACAGACAAGAAACAATATGCAGACTTGTTTAGAGAGTTGAGAGATTGCTATTTTGCAGATCCCAAACTTCTTTCTGAACATATAAAGCAGATTGCAAAAACAAATCCAGATTTTATTTATCTCTACGTTTCGAGTCATGGAAATATTCCAATGTCCGAAAATGAGTTTAGTTACAAAGACGAGGCCATTAGTAAAAAAATGGAAAAAGTAATGCTTCTTCCTAAGTGGGCAGATACTTATAGTATGGAACTTCAAGGATACGCAGTTCCAGGAGCCTTTGGTGTTTACCACAACCTCTATAAGGCCTATTTATATGCCCTCGAAAATCCTGAAAATGCGGATGAATATCTTTTTACTCCACGAGGCTTAAAGTCAGCTTTAAATTCTTTACCCACTAAAACAAAAAAGTATGTTGTGCTTCAAGGGTGTCATACTGGCGGCTTTGTACTTCCAAAGAAGGAAGTTGGAGTTGAGAATACATTGAGGGGTATGAAAAATACCTCGGTTCTTACTGCTTCAAGAAGTGATCGCACAAGTTTTGGTTGCAACGAAGGAGCCCACACCACAATGTTTGGCGAGGCCTTTTTCGTTTCTTTAAGGAAATATGCTGAGGCTAAAAAAATACAAGATTTAGATTGGAAGAGCATCTTTAACTATACTGAAACACAAATTAAAGAACGTGAAATGATTATCGGAATATCAGACGAGGATCTTTCAAGTCCGCAAAAATACTTTAACTAAGTTTTCTTATTCGCCGTTAGATTTTTTCTTTTTACAGTAGGGACAGGATTCGCCGTAAAAATAGTAATCACTTCTAAGGTCTTGTGGAACAAGAGGAGCACGGCAAGCATAGCATTGGGTTGTTTCTGTTTCTAAGAGGTTTGCGTCTACGCCAATACGTTTGTCAAAAACAAAGCACTCGCCCTCGTAGTGGTTGTTACCACATTCCTCGAAGTATTTTAAAATTCCGCCATGAAGTTGCTTAACTTCTTTAAATCCTTTTTTCTTAAGATGAAGGGCGGCTTTTTCGCAACGAATGCCTCCTGTGCAATAAGTAACCACAGGTTTAGACTTCCATTCTTCAGGGAGTTCTTCTGTTTTAGCAATAAACTTTTTAAAGGTTGTTACATTCAGGTCCTTGGCGTCTTTAAATTTTCCCAATTTGATTTCGTAATCATTGCGAGTATCAAGAACTACAAAGTCCTTATTTTGGTCGTACCAATCTTTCAGCTCTTTGGCACTGATGTAAGGGGCTTGATCAAAATTGGGGTCTAGGTCTTCTCTTCCAGTAGAAATTATTTCTTTTTTAATTTTTACAAGAAAGCGACGAAAGGGAATATAGTCGCTGAAGCTTTTTTTAAGTTCAAAAGGTGGAATGCCAATTTCAGACGAGAAAAGATACTCAGCAAGGGCTTGAGTTGTTTCGTCTGTTCCTGCAAAAAAGCAGTTAATGCCTTCTACGCTTAAAAGTATTGTTCCTCGAATTCCAAGTTCTTCACCTTTGAGTTTGATTTTTTCCTGAATTTTTTCAGGCTCGAGTTTGGTGAATAAATACCCAGAAAGGTTCACAATGCTTTGATCAACGGTCTTTTGTGTCACACGAAGGTATTAGCAAATAAGGGGAACTCTAATCAAAGTAAAAGTTGAGCTGAGACTTAAAGGATGCCTTTTAGTGCACTAATTTGTAGTGTTTAGAGGGGGTAGGGGGTTCGTTTTTCTAGCTTTTAAAGAGAGCAGCGTGTTTTTTTAAATAGTCGAGGTGGGCCTTTACTGAGTGGGCAAGGGAGTCTTCAAGTATCTTTGGTTTTAAGCTCGGTTCATTCTTGCATCTCTCCCTCATTGCAGGTGTGTTCATAATCACGCCAAAGTGTACGATGAGTGAAAATATCATTCTAACAGCCCACTTTTGCCCCTCAATGGGGATATCTGAGCCAAGGTCACTTTTGATTTTATGTAAAAAAGTGTCTTCTCCGGGTGGGCCAATCCTTTCTTTTTCGCAGAAGTTCTTAGATGCCACGGGGATTTTGTCTGAGATAAACATTTTAAAAATATTTAGCATGGCGGACTTTTCTGAGATGAACAATTTAAAGGTTTTTATAGTGAGTTCTGCTGTAGAGTGGCTTTCTTCACCAAGCTTCTCAATGCTACTTCCAATCCAACTGAAGTTGTATTGAAAAACTTCCCAGTAAAGCTGCTCTTTATTTGTGAAATGGTAGTTAACGGCAGAGAGGTTTACATCGGCAGCAGAGGCAATGTCTCGAATAGAGGTTCCAGCAAATCCATTTTGGGCAAATAGGTCGTTCGCAATCTCACGATTTTTCTTGGTGCTTTTAGTGCTCATGAGCAGCACCTCTAAATTTAGCGACAATGAGTTTTTTATACTGAGTTAATTTTTTTTCAAAATAAGCGCTCATGTCTTCGGAAATCGCATAGGCAGCCGGCACCCAAGCGAGAGTTAAGATTGTTCCAGATGTAAGACCCCACGCCATTGCTAGAGTCATGGGAACAAGCATAGCGTCGTTACCTCCAATGCCGTATGCCGTTGGGATGAGTCCGCTGATAGTTGTTAAGCTCGTTACGAGGACTGCTCTTAGGCGCATGCCTGATGATTTAATGAGAATCTCTCGTAAATTCATTTTACCTTCTGCGCGCATCTCGTCGATAAAGCTAATGAGTACAATGCCTGAGTTAACGATGATTCCCCCGAGTCCAATGATTCCGATAAGTGCTAAGAAAGAAATGGGTCGGCCGTGAAGGAAAAAGGCTACTGAAAAGCCAAAGAGTCCAAGAGGAATGGTACTCATAATAATGGCAGGCCTTAGGAATGATCTGAACAAAAATACGAGTAGGGCAAAAATCCCAATCAAACTAATTTTGAGAGCAGAAAACAGTGAGGACATGGATTCGTTGGTGGATTCTTGTGCGCCACCAAAAACAATGCTCATCCCAGGTATTTTATCTTTGTTCTCGTTGAAAGTTTTTAACACGAGGGCATTTGCCGCTATTGACGTCGTTTTAGTAGTGTCCACGTCACCTGTGAGCGTTTTGGAGCGCTTAAAGTCATAGCGCTTAACCTGAGGGGTGCCTTCCTCTACTCTGAAGTTTGCGAGTGTGCCGAGTGAAACAAGATTCCCCTTAGGATCGCGAACGCTAATTTTTTTAATATCCTCAACAGTTCTCCTATCATCTTCCGTGAAGCGAACGATGATTTCGACTTCTTTATTGTCGAGCGTAACGTCAGATACTTTTTTTCCAGAAATAGCAGTACGAATAGTTTTGCCAATATTGTCTACATCGATGCTGAGCCTTGCAGCTTTGGAGTAATCAATATCGACAAAAACTTCATTGTCTCCATGAATGTCATTGACACGTAAGTTCTCAACTCCCGGTAGCTGATGGAGTTTATCTGTAATGATAGAAATCATTTTATTGATGTCATCATTAGAGTTGGATCTAAATGTAGCTTCGATAGCATTTCCAACTGGAGGACCATTTACGAGTTCTTCAAAAGAGAGCATTTTAGCCTTATCAGATTTTATCTGTTTCAAGTCTTTTAATACATCGGTGTAGTCGCGGTTAAACTTTGCGTGCTCGCTTACATAAATTGTAAGCATTCCGATATTGTTTCCTTCTTGAGCCTTAGGGTCAGCAGCGCCCATTTGTGAAGTCCCCGCACGTGCCACAATGTGTTCTGCGTCTTCTTTTAAAACTTCTTTAACTCGTGCAGAGAGGAATTCGAGTTCTTCGTGAGTTTTTTCAAGTCGAGTTCCAGTGGGCATTTCGAGCCTAGCGACATAGATTTCAGTTTGTTCTGCTGGGAATAATACGAATTTATTGGCTCCAACCATCATAAATAATGAAAAGAGCACTATGGCAGAAAAAATACCTAGTACCGTGTAACGGCGATCAACAACATAAGCCATGAGTTTTTCAAAGCGGCGTTCGAACTTATTAAACCAATCAGAATCGCCGTTTGCTTTTTTCTCTTTAACTTCTTTTCCTGCCCATGCAAGTCGCATGGGTAAGAAGAAGAACGACTCGAAGAGCGATAAAAGGAGTGCAATACTTACAACGATGGGAATCCATTTAATAAACTGACCCATAATTCCCTTTGTAACAAGCATGGGTAAAAAGGCCGCTATCGTAGTGAAGGCTGTAGCGGTTATTGGTAGCCATAGGCTAGAGATAGAATTTGATGCAGCATCTGTCACAGACTGGCCTTCAATTCGAAGCCTGCTAAAATTTTCGCTAATAACAACAGCGTTATCGACCATCATTCCAAGTGCAATTACAAGGGCAAGCACGGTAATGGCGTCGATGTTCATTCCGAGAGTTGGCATAAATCCAATTGTTCCTAAAATCGCGAGTGGCAATGAGAGCGAGGCCATGAGGCCAATCTTCCCTGGCAAAAACAGAAGCAAGAAAATAACGACGAGGATAAAACCCGAGATAGCATTGTTTTTTAGGACGTTAACTTTGTCGGTAACTTTTTGTCCTTCTGAGTGAAAAACACTAAAGTGATAGTCCTTATAGCGTTTTTGGTACTCTTCAAGAGTTCGATCAATCTCTTTGACCATTTTGATGGTATCAGCTCCGGCTTTTTTGTTAACGATTAGTAAGGTGGCTTCTTGCCCGTTGTAGCGAGTTAGGGTTTTCGCTTCTTGCTCAGAGTCCTTTACCTCTGCTACATCTTTTAAAAGAATACTTTGTCCAGTGAAATTAGATCGAAGTACAAGGTTACCAAGTTCTTCGGCATTTTTAATTTTACCTTCTACTCGTACCAGTTGTTGGGTTGATAGAGTACGCAAGGCCCCCCCAGGAGTGTTGGAGTTGCGACTTAGTATTTTAGATTCAACTTCAGCTACGGAGATATAATTGCTTTTTAGCTTTTCTGCATCCAAAAGCACGTCAAAAGTTTTTTCTCTAAATCCAACAAGCCTCACTTCTTTTACCGAAGAATTATCTTCAATATCTTCTTTTAGAAGATCTGTGATTTCGTCTCTTTTTCGATTTGTGTTTGGGCCAACTATGGCCAGTTCTACTACGGGAAACTCTTCACTTTTAATTTCGGTAAACTTAGGGAGGTCTTTTAGATCTCGTGGAAGATCAGATACGCGATCCACAGCCTTTTGAACTTCATCAATCGTGTCGGCTACATTGACCTTTGGATTATCCATGTCAACTCGTACAGCAATAGTGGAGAGGCCAGCTTGGGATGTGGAACGCACATCCTTAAGGCCATTTACACCACGAATTTCATCTTCTATGGGTTTGGTTATTTTAGTTTCAATATCGTTGGCAGTTGCCCCATCATATGAGGTGACAATTGTGGCTGTGGCAAATGAAACCGCTGGAAAACTTTCGGCGTTCATTTTCCTTAGGCCTTCAAATCCAAAGAAGAGAAGTCCTACAGAGAGTACGAGTGTAAGCTTGTAGTTAGTAATGAAGAATTTGGCTATGTGGTTCATGCTTATACCTTGTTCATTTCACATGGGGTATCCATGTAGATGCTAAAATAATCTAAGAGGACGTTGATGATACTGAGGTTCGTGTCGATTTCGCTCATTCTAGATTGGAGTTGAGCATCTTGCTCGATGATTAACTCTTGTAAGCTAATGCGGGCTTGCGCAAACTTTTGCTGGCTACTTTTTAAGCTTTGTCCAAGATACTTGTTGGTATCTTTTTGAGCGCGCACGACTTCTCTTAGAGTTTTAATCATGAGAACGGTTTCTTTATGATAGGCGCGAATTTTTGCAAGGTTAGCTTGTGCTTGGGATTGATATTTATAACGCGCAATTTTCTCATAAGCTTCTTGCGTATTCGTTTTTCTACCATCAAGTGGAATCGTGACCTTGAGCCCAACGCTTGTTCTTGGTCGCGATTCATCTATGAGATCTCTTCTTGAGTCTTCGAATCCATAATCACGTCCAATTGCAGAGTATTCTCCAAAGAGTTTCACGTCAGGGTCGTTGTAGGTTTTGCTGACTTTTGTTTCGTATTTTTCTTCTTTGTTGAGCAAATCTACAATCTCGTCGTAAACAGTGTTTTGAAAAGGAGCTTCTTTGTTGGAGTCGATGACTGCAGTGCATTTGAGTACTTCCTCAACGGTTTTTTCTACGTCATAAGGAGCGAGTACAATCTCTTTTTCTCCAAGTTCAGGTAGGAGTTCACGCAGGCTTTTGAGTATATTATTTCTTTGGTAACTTAGAGCTAAGAGTGTGCTTTGCTTGCTGAGCCACTGGGAGTGAGATCTCGCGACTTCTCCTGAGTCTGCAACTTGAGAGCGAGCGCGGCCCTTGGCGTCTTTGTGTTGTTTTTCGGCCAACCCAACAATGACTTCAAGAATTTTCTTTTGTTCATTATTTGCAACAAGCGCCCAGTAGAGTTTTCGTAAATTAGATTGAAAGGTTTTTAGTTGAGCTTTTTTTTCGAGTTCAGCTCTTTTTATTCCGGCTTCACCTTTATGAAGTTCATTGCTTGTTTTTCGGCCTAAAAAGTTTTGAAAGAGATCGATTGATAGGTTGAAGCTTAGCCCAGAAGTGCTTGCGCCATTAATAAAGGCGTTGCTTGTTTTAGAGGCAAAAGTTTTTACGCCTAAATCAATGCCGTATCGAGTGGGTTTAATAAGCCCGACAGAGTAGTTGGTAGTATTCTTTGTGACGGCACCGTCTGTGGGGCTTAGCAATTTCTCTCTTGATTCATAGACGGAACCTTCTCCCTCGAGTCGAAGACCTAGCTTGTCGAGTTTCGTGAGGTAATCGATTTTAGAGGATTCATAACTTGCTTCAATTTGTTGGACACTCGGTGGGTGCTCGGAGCTGAGTTCTCCTAAGAGCTTCTCGCTCAAAAAAATGCTTTCTTGGGCAGTGCTAATGTTTAAAAAAATTAATGATATTAATGGTATATATGCTTTCATAAAACGTACGTTTAATTCAAACGTTCGTTTTATATTGTCTCATAAATTGCTCTTAGGCAATTTAAAAATAAGTAAATATCTTGAAAAGCGCCAATGGTGTTTTGGCATAGCATTCGCTGCCTTTTGGCTTAGTAAAAGTGTTTGTGGCCATCCCCTCGAAAGTGGGTTGCTCCATCTTCGCTTTGGTAGAGTTCCTTGGGCGAAGGGTAGGGGCCAAAAGGAAGTCGATCGCTTTTCTTTTGGTAGAAGGCGCCTTTGAGGTCAAAAACTTTGAGTTCGCTATCTTTGTTTAGGATAGAGCTTGGACCTCTAAGTTTAGAAAGTTGCCCTTTTACTCTTAAGGTGTTCTCTCCCTTATCTAAAACCCGAATGCGATACTTGTCTTTGGGATTATCTGCCAATGTGTAATCGAGAATTCCCTTTTTACTTTTGATTGAAACCTCAGATATTTGTGCTGGCTCGGCTTGAATGCTTGCGAGATCGCTTTTGGCTTTTTTTCCAATAACTGAATTCCAAAAAACGGGATCTAAGGGTGTAAGTGCCACTCTCTGATCTGATTTTATGGAATCAATAACCTTTTTAATCGCTACAAATTCTTTATTGTTGGCCAGTAATGCTGAAAGGCGTTCGTTAGCATTTCGTGACAACTGAATTTCACTTTGTCTATCGGCGAGCGTTCCTCGTTTTTTGAGTGCAAATTGATCCCATTCTTGCGTAGTGTTTTGGATTTCGTTTTCAAAGTCTTTTTCTGGAATCTGAGTAAGGGGCATAAGTTCAAGAGCCTTGTAAATTCCCGGATAAAAACGGTGGTAGAAGGAAATAACGTTTACGTAGCTGTTCCATTTTGAGTTTTGGAGGAATTTCTCACCTGCAGATAAAGAAAGAGACATCAATGAAATAATGAAAAGGAATAGTCTGAGAATGCCCATAACTATAGGATATCTTGTCGAGCAAATGGCGCTAGAAAATCTTTTTGACTCTGTTATCGCATTTAGATGCGTTTAGGCATGTGCTTGGCGGCGCTCTAGGTATTCCTCGTAGGTGCCATTAAAAATATTAAGCTGTCCGTGATCGACTTCAAAGACGCGATCAGAGAGCGCTTTTAAAAAGTGTCTGTCGTGGCTCACTATTAGAATGGTCCCTTCAAAGTTGCAAAGGGCCTTGAGAAGAACTTCACGCGATTTGATGTCCAGGTGGTTGGTGGGCTCATCGAGGATTAATAGGTTCACGGGGTTTGCGAGTATACAAGCCAACACGACTCGACTTTTTTCGCCGCCAGAGAGAACTTTTATTTTTTTATGAACATCGTCTCCACTAAACAAGAAAGCGCCGAGGAGATTGCGCGCAAATCCCAAATTGGCATTTGCCAGTCGACCCATTACCTCGTCGATAATCGTGGCATCGGGATTTAAGACTTCGAGTGAATGTTGACTAAAGTAACCGACCTTTACGTTTGCTCCCAGGGATACGAGTCCTGATGTAGCGGGAGTCTCCCCTAAGATAACTTTTAAGAGTGTTGATTTTCCAGCTCCGTTTACTCCGACAACTGCAACTTTGCTGAGGCGATTAACGATGCCTGTGATTCCGCTAAAAACAGGTTTCTTAGAACCATCTTCTCGAAGATACTCTTTTGCGAGATCCTTCATGATGACAACATCGTTCCCGCTGCGAGGAGGAGTGGCAAATTCAAAGTCCATGGTTCTTTGCTCTGTGGGAATTTCGACCCTATCAATTTTTTCAAGTTTTTTTACGCGTGATTGAACTTGAGCAGCATGTGAAGCACGCGCTGCAAAGCGAGCAATAAATTCTTCTTCTTTTGCAAGCATGGCTTGTTGTTTGCGATGACTAGCCAGTAGCTGCTCCATACGAGTTTCGCGTTCTCGTTCATAAAAATCGTAGTTACCGCTGTAACTCGTGATGGCTTTGTTGGCGACTTCTACAACGCGTGTAACCGAGCGGTTCATGAATTCTCTATCGTGACTTGTCATGACCAGAGATCCTTTAAATTCTTGAATCCATTTTTCTAGCCATTCAATAGATTCTAAGTCTAAGTGGTTGGTGGGTTCGTCCATGAGTAACACATCGGGCTTAAGGGTAAGGATTTTTGCAAGAGCAACACGCATTTTCCATCCACCACTGAAGGATTCCACAGGACGATCTTGATCTTCGGGCCCAATGCCGAGGCCTGTAAGAATCGAACGGCAGCGAGGCTCTAGGTCGTAGCCATCGCGCTGCTGAAACTCTTCTTGGGCTTCGGAGTATCTGTCTAAAAGTATTTGCATGTCCTCGTCGCTCATGGGATTTGTGGCTGAGTCTTCGAGCTGCTTTTCCATAGCGCTAATATCAGTGGCAAGAGTGGAGAGGCGCCCGGAGCCAGCAAGAACTTCTTCAAGAACGCTTCGACCAGACATTTCGCCTACATTTTGAGAAAAATAGCCCACAACAACTTTGTCAGGGATGGCAACTGCACCTGAATCCACGCTTTCTTCTCCAACAACGAGGCGAAAAATTGTAGTTTTTCCTGCCCCATTGGGCCCAACAAGACCAATTTTTTCCCCGGGATTCACCTGAAGACTGGCCCCTTCAAAAATGATATGTTGGCCGTACCGCTTAGAAATGTTACTCAGATTAAACACATTATGGAAAGTAGCAGATAACGGGGATTTGTGACTATACTTTTAAGCGCTCATAAACTTTCAATTAGCTTTGCAGGTAGAACTTTATTTAAAGATATTAGCTTAGGCGTTAATTCTGATGATCATATTGGACTCATCGGCCCCAATGGTGCCGGTAAATCCACACTCCTTAAAATTTTAGCAAATAAAATTCAGCCCGATTCGGGAACCTTATCAGCTCAGCAGGGACTGCGTGTGGCTTTTTTGGAGCAAAATCCGGTTATTAATCCGGAGGCTACAGTGATGGAAACAATTATGGAGGGCGCCGATGATCCACATGATTGGGAAGCCATGGCCAAGGCTCATGAAATGCTCTCCAAGCTTCAGTTTGAGGAAGCGGGTATCAGTGAAGAAAGCTTAATGTCTTCTCTCTCG
Organism: Bdellovibrionota bacterium; assembly: GCA_041391385.1. Classification (GTDB taxonomy): domain Bacteria; phylum Bdellovibrionota; class UBA2428; order UBA2428; family UBA2428; genus CANIGN01. The sequence goes on along the minus strand of JAWKOD010000009.1, from coordinate 12,030 downwards.
GGTGGATGGAAAAAGAAAGCTGCACTTGCCAGAGAGTACTTAAGAAACCCAGCGCTATTGATTCTTGACGAGCCAACCAACCATTTAGACGTTGAAAGTATTTTTTTGGTTAGAAGAGTTTTTGTCTGAAGCGCCTTTTGCAACGCTTACGGTGACTCACGATAGATTGTTTTTAAATCGTATTTCGAAAAAAATATGGGAACTTGATTATCGCAATCAAAATGGTTTGCTCGTAGTAGAGGGCGATTATGTTGATTATTGCGAGGTCAAAGAAAATTTGATGCACGCACAAGAGCGCCAAGAAGAAACAATGAAGAATGTTCTTCGACGCGAAACTGCATGGTTGCGCAAAGGGCCCAAGGCAAGAACAACCAAACAACAGGCTCGTATTGATCGAGCCGGTGAGTTGGCTGAAGACGTAGCCGATCTCTCGGAGCTCAATAGAAAGCGCGAAGTAAAACTCGACTTCGTAGGCGCAGATAAAAACCCTAAAAAACTTATTGAAGCTAAAAATATCTCAAAATCTTACGGGCCTAAGCAAGTCATTAAAGATTTTAGTCTGTTCTTGTCTCCAGGTAGCCGTGTTGGAATCTTGGGGATTAATGGTGCGGGTAAGTCTACACTTTTAAGATTACTTTTAGTTTTGGAGAAGCCGGATCAGGGCGAAGTTCATTTGGCAGACGCCTTGCAAGTTTCATATTTTGAACAAAATAGAGAAAGTCTTGATCCCAACCTCACTGTTCTTCAAAGTGTTTGTCCGCAAGGTGATCACGTTAAATTTAACGGTAACTTTGTTCACGTCAGAAGTTACTTGGATCGTTTTCTGTTTAATGCCGATAAGGCAGCAATGCCTGTCTCTAAGTTGTCCGGTGGTGAGCAGTCGAGACTTTTGATTGCTCGACTCATGCTTAAAGAAGCGAACGTTTTGGTTCTGGATGAACCAACGAATGACCTCGATATGGTAACTTTAAACATCTTAGAAGATCGCTTGAGAGATTTTCCAGGAGCTGTGCTCCTTGTGACTCACGATCGTTACTTTATGCATCGGGTGGCCACTCAAATTTTAGCCATTGATCAACATTTTGATCCCGGACACGTTGAATCCTTTTCGGATCTTGAACAGTGGGAAGCTTGGCAAAAAAAACAAAGCTCTACCGCTCTTGCAGCTGAAAAAGTTAAAACTGCGGAAAAGACATCGCCAGGTAAAGCTGAGGTTAAGAAAGAATCAAAAGCTAAGTTGGGTTTTAAAGAGCAGCATGAGCTCAAAAACATGGAAGCGACTATTCATAAGGCTGAGGCCGAGTTAGAGGCTTTATTGGCACAGTCAAACGACCCCCAAAACTTAAGCAATTCTTCACGAATGAAAGAGCTCTACGAGAAGACAGCTGAGGTACAATTAGAAGTAGAGCGTTTGTATAAGCGCTGGGCCGAACTCGAAGCACTTGCCTAGAGCGAAGCGACTAGGGGGTCTTTAAATGTTTTCTAGATTTTCGATTTCTGATTATTTTGTAATGCCTGTCTTTGCGGAGAATTGGCTTTCGTTAGTGGCAGTACTTCTTGCTCTCGTACTTATTAAGCAATTCTTTTATACAACCCATAAAGTTTCATTCATTTCTGCGCCACTTATTTTCATTTACAGTGCGATTTTAGCTTTGCCTTTTCAAAGTCTTTTGGCTCTTAAGCTTTGGAAGCTGTCTGATTGGACAGTGTTGAATATAGTTTTTCCAGTAAGTGCGTTTGTGACAACACTTCCGATAGGATTTCTACTTTTAAAAATCCACCAAAGAGTAAATCAATGGTGGATAGCTCGTAAGACAATAAAGGCGCAGGCAAAGTTAGCTGCTTAAGTTGCAAAATGAATCGCTATCAAAAGCGAGTGCTTATAAGGACTATGTTTTATTCTTCTTTGAGTACCTGTGCTTTGCGGCCGCCACGCACCAAATCTTTTTCACAATCACTCTTTAACATCATTTGCACGGTATCGATTGAACGCTGCACGAGCGCCTGGGCGCCTTCGCGAAGATCTTTGCTGTTGGCTACTTGAACCACGTTCTGTTCCATGTCTTCAGCCGTCCAGCCACGTGAATGTGCGATGTATGGAAAAGGCGGGAATGTGCATCCAATCTCTGCAAAGAAACCTAGAAGCTGACCAGCAACAGACTGAATATTGTCCTGGCCACCTGTAATGATAAGACCAACAACTTTATTGGATATTAGTTGGCGATTTGAAATTGTAATTTGATTTTGAATGCAATTCATTCGCTCAACCATTTTGTAATACAAAGAACTTGCGTTGCCCCAACGAATGGGAGTTCCTATAATAACAACATCCGCCCAGTGGACAAATGCTTCGTAAACTTTGTCCATTTGGTCTTTGGGGTCCATTTGAGTAATAGAGCACGGCCATGTGCAAGCCCTAGCAGCTTTAGAATAATATCCTTCACATGCTCGAAAGCTAAGTTTACTTAAACTAATTGTTTGCGTTTCTGCTTTTAACGAAGTGGCAGCGTGTTTCATGGCAACATCGAGTAGTAGGTCTGACGTAGAGGTGCGCGGATATTGTTCATCCATGTTTGTGGTTGAAATACCTAGAACTCGAATGGGACCTGGGCTACGAGTCACTTCACGAGCAAGGGGATGAGGCGCATGAGGTGATTTTTTCCTTGGAGTGGCTGATGCCAAATCAATCAAAAGCTTGCCTCCTTCAATCTTTAATGAATAGGTAGGCACACAATCGGCTTCAAAGCCAGGTTCGCCTTTACCGGTTTTATGGTGAAACTTCCAATTATGCCAGGGGCAAACTACAAACTCACCGTCTAGAGTTCCTTTGCCAAGAGGGCCACCAAAATGATTGCAGTATCCCGATATTGCAGTAAATGTTCCATTTAAATAAGAAAGTGCAATTTTTGATTTACCGAGGATTATTTCTTGAAGGGGTTGGGTCGAAAGTGTTTTTACATCACCTAGCTCATGCCATTCTGGATTGCTCATAGCAAAAGAATAACGAGCTCTTTTGCTATGAGCAAGCTAGGTTAGAGGCCTATATTGCTTTTGCATCATTGCCAATGTCACAATCTTTGCTGCTAGAGCAGCTTTTGCATGACTTCCAATTCATAGCGGTAAAAATAATAAGGGATGCAACGAGACCGATTAAGCTTCCGAGTTTATGGGCTTGAAAAGCGTTAAAGCTTTGAACAAGCAAAGTTCCACCAACAAAGCCGCGTCCCATACAGGGTAATATGTCTTTTCGTTTCATCCCTTAATTATAGACCTATAAAAAGCTTATATGTTCACACAAATTTGTTGTTAATTTTGTGTGGCTAGCCTTTTTAGTTCCAAGCAATAGGCTGAATCTTCCAAGTTTTGATTGACCAAGTGGCAACGAGTCCAATTACCCACATTTGAACAAAGCCCCAGAATACCAATGACCATACAAGTCCCCAAGTATAGGGCGCTACTGAATACATAATGAATGTATTTGCGGCCTGAAGTGAGCCAAAATAGATAGCAAATCTCCAAGCTTCACTCCAGCCTTTGCCTTTGTAGCCAATGCTGTAAATCCAGAAAATAAAGAATCCAAACAAGAGTTGTCCGAACATCATTGCAGGCCAAGTGTTTGCCATTTCGCTTTCGGCTCTCCAAAGACTAGATGTTGCGGCATATGTGCCCTTCATAATCAGTTGATGAATGATAAAGTTAGAAACAAAGACCGCAAGTACTGTCCAAAAAACGCCCCACCAAAATTTCTTATTCATAAAACCCCTCTTTCGAGGTTTAGGTTAAACGTAAGTTAAGAGAATATCAATTAGGGATATAAGAGTTAATGTGTGGAAGAACTAAACGCCACTTGAGCTTCTAAGAGTTCGAGGTTTTTGTGTAGTTTACTTGGTCGTTCGCGTTGTCTGCGACTTTTCATGTAGTGTTTTAATAAGTTTAAGATGAACAGCATGTGAGTTTTTTGCACGCTAGAATCTCTTCTGCTCTGGTGTTAGCTTTGGGGGATGTCGCTTTTATATGTGGGGGTGCTTCTTCTCTTTTTATGCGCATTGTTTAGGCGAAAGCTTTTAAATAACAAACTTTGGAACGCCACTATGACTCCACTAGCGTCTATAATTGGGAGTGGTTTTTTAATATCAGCCCCAATCTTGCATGAGTTGGGAGGCGATAAAGCACCTTATTTAATGATTTTTCTCTGTACGCTTTCAATGGGAATAGGACAAGTGCTGAGGTGGAATATTTACGACATAGAACCTTTGGCCGAAGCCCAAAAGTTACCACCTTTTTTGAAGTGGGTAGAGAGATTTTCTGATTGGGCACTTTCTTTTGCTTATGTTTTGTCCATTTCTTATTACATATACTTGTTTTCGTCTTTTTTATTGAATTCAGTAGGGGTTGAAAGTCTTTTGCTGAAACGTGCGATTACAACTCTAGTCTTTACGGCAATTGCTTTTTATGGACATCAAAATGGATTGAACTCAATTGAGGGGATTGAGAAAGTTTCTGTAAACATAAAGTTGGGAATCATCTTTACTTTTTTAGTGGCACTCGTTGTGTGTCTTGTTCAAGGTACGAGTCCTGCTGTTTATGAGCATCGTGAGTTGGGGATTCGAAAAACACTTCCTGTCTTGTTGGGTCTTTTAATTATGGTTCAGGGCTTTGAAACAAGTCGTTATCTCTCTGAAAAATATAGTGCAGAGCTAAGAGTTAAAAGTATGTTTTGGGCTCAAGTCCTAAGCAGTGTAATTTATATCTTTTTTATCTTTGTTTTTTCACCCATTATTGCCGCACATCCCTTAGTGGGCGAAGTAAATGAAACTTCTGTCATTGAGTTGAGTCGGCATGTTTTTAAGCTAGGCCCCGTCTTTTTACTTGTGGCAGCTATTGCAAGTCAGCTGAGTGCTGCAGTGGCTGATATGGGTGGAGCGGGCGGACTCATAAGTGAGCTGACTCACGAAAAAATAAAGTCTAAGAATGCTTACTTACTAGTTGCTAGTCTAGGTGTTGTTCTTGTTTGGGGCTTCGATATCTTTCAGATTATCTCTTTCGCCTCTAAAGCCTTTGCATTGTATTATTTTTTACAATCAGTATCTTCTTGTTACTTTAATTTTAGAAAGATCTATTTCAAGTCTCTTTATAGCTTTGTCTTTTCAGCGCTTTGTCTGTTAGTTGTGTTTTGGGGAATCCCCTTTGAGGGATAACGATCAGAGTGAGTTGATTTCAAGTATCTAAGATTTGGACTTGGCTACATAGTGGAACAATTGAGCTAATTCGTTGAATCTTAGTTTTTGCAATGTTAGCAAGAAGTCTTTTCGAGATTAAGGGTTAATTATATGCGCAAATTTTTAGTTTTTCTGAGTTTACTCGTGAGTTTTGTGTCGTCGGCTAAGGTCTATCGGTCTGATGTTTTGGTATATGGAGCAACTCCGTCTGGTATTATAGCAGCTGTGCAAGCTGCTCGAATGGGCAAAGAGGTTGTGGTGTTGGAGCCTTCTCGTTGGATCGGTGGCATGGTTTCGGGGGGCTTAAGTTCTACTGATGTGGGATTCACACGCGTCATATCCGGAACAACGCAGGAATTTTTTGACAGAACAAACAAAATTGAAAAAGAAAAAGGAGCGAATCCCAGTAACAGATGGATGTTGGAGCCACACGTGGCAACTTATGTGTTCCGTGAAATGCTTCAAGAGGCTGGCGTTGTTTTGCGTATTCAGACAAAGATTTCCGGCGTCGATAAAGTAGCTTCTCGTATTCTCGCACTAAGCACTCAGGAAGGAGATCTTTACGAGGCCTCACAGTATATTGATGCAACTTATGAAGGTGATCTTATGGCCAGGGTAGGTGTCTCGTATACGTGGGGCAGAGAGGCCTCTACGACATATAGTGAGCCAGATGCTGGAGTTCAAAAACCAGAGCTAATTTTTGGTGGAAAGCTTGACCCTTATGTGAGGCAGGGAATTCCTTCGAGTGGACTCATCTTTAGTGTGACAGAGGGGCCGCTACTTCCTGTAGGAAGTGCAGACAAAAAGGTCATGGCATACAACTACAGGCATTGCGCAAGTCAGAACAAAGAAAACGCAATACCTTATTCGCAGTTAGCCCCTTCTGATTATGATCCTTATACTTACGCAGGTGTTCGTAGAACTTTGGATTACCTTCGAGCTCTCTTGCCAGCTCGAAGTGGAGAATCAATGGCGCGGATTTTTTTTAGCCCTCAACGAACACGAGAGGGAGTGCTTCAACCCTATGCGAACTCTAAATATGATATCAACGGCGGGGCTCCTTTTAGCTCAGATGTTGTGAAGTACAATCAGCTTTATCCCGACGGAGATGAGCAGACGCGTGATTTGGCTCGTAAAAAAATTGCTAACTATGGCATTGGTTTGTTTCATTTTTTAGTCACAGATCCTTCTGTACCTGAAAGCGTAAAGGACTTTGTTGATCAATTCGGAGCCTGTAAGGACGAGTTTGTAGATAATAATAACTTTCCTACACAGCTCTACGTTCGTGAGGCGAGACGAATGCAAAGTGATTATGTCATGACAGAAAAGAATGTTCTCTTGCAGACTAGTGTAGAGGATTCGATTGCTCTTGCTGGATACAATGTAGATACACATTTGCATCAGCTCGTGAGTGTCGACGGCAAGCTTTATGCTGAAGGTGCAAAAAATGCCGAAGGCTACAACACGGCCATGGTTGATTTTTGTACGCCGTATGGGATTTCTTATGGGGCCATTAAGCCTAAGGCAGAACAAGCAATCAATCTTTTGGTTCCTGTCGCTATATCGGCCAGTGCAGTTGCAAATGGATCTTTAAGGCTTGAGCCCCAGTATATGATGATGGGACAAGCTGCGGGAACGGCTGCATCCTTGGCGATAGACTCGGGCAAAAGTGTTCAAGATGTTTCTTATGAGGATTTGCACCGAGAGCTTATGGATAGGGGGCAACTTTTAAATATTGCTCAAGACTATATGATTATGAAAGTTTGTATTGATCCTGCGGATAACAGCATTCAATACGGAAAAACACCACTCGATGCTGATTGTAAGTTTAAAAGACAAATTCGCATTGGAGAGAGAGTGCCTTATCACCTCAGTTCTATGTTAGAGAAAAAACAGGACGAGTGTCGTACTGCAACTTCAAAAGTAATAGTAGAAGCTCGAGACAACGTGCCCATGCTCCATGATGGAGTCACTCGAATTGTTTCAGCTCTCCATAAGGGACACAATGCGTGTAGTGAAAATCCAAGATTGGAGACTGGCTACGGGCCTCAGAAATATGAAGTCTTTGGAGGTGATAAAGAATTTGCCTTTAAGATGGGTGAGTGGGCGAACGAAGTTTTTGCCAATGGAGTTCTTCGGGGTGGAATTTCTGAACTTTGTTCCAAGGCGCCGGATGGGACTCTCCAAGAGCTACACAACTCACGTCGCTATTATCGGCAGCAAATTGTATCGAGGAGTGTGGTTTATCCCTCAGGTACGGCTGAGAATCAGCGTTTTTGGTCGCTTCCCTCGAGCAAAGGTTTAGCTTCGTTAAGTGAAAAGTGCCCCTCAAAGTATGAACCAACTTTAAGTTTTTGGGCGCGCAATCAATTTAACTTTGGTGCAAGAGATTTTGTTTCTACATCTCAAGATACAATCATATCTGATTTGTACATAGGACACTCCTCTCCCGAGCTCGGATACATTATGGAGCGAAGTTATTTTGCAAAAGATTTTGGAAAGTTAAGGCAAGAAACATGGCGTAGGGAAGATTGGAATGATGGAAAAGCCGAAGACGATCCCACAAAAACCACAGCACTTTCTCTTGCCAAAAAATTATATGAAAGTGGTGCTTGCTCAAAACCTTACGTTCAAAAAAATACGGTGACGTTAACTTTTGGAGAAATTACAACTGAGCAAGGTGCCTATGAGCACTTTGTATCGGACTCAACTATATCTGGACATCGTTGGTACATGGTTACCTGTGAGGACAGTTCCAATTTGATTCTTGCCAAAAACCCAGTGGGTGATCCTGCTCCAACAGGTTCACTTTTGCCCGGTGCTGGGAATACGCCCGCGCCCCATGCGGCTTTCTGGGATTTCTGGGCCAAGTAAATTGTTGTGATTGTTGTTTTAATACTTTAGGAAGTCGCGTTTAATTAGTTTATGGAAAAGGTATTGGATAATCCTATTAAGCAATTGCCAAAGTCTTTGGAGAAGGTTTCGGTTTTATTAATTGTTATCAACTGCGTCCTGCTCACAATAGAGACTCTCCCTACGTATAAAGGTCATCCTTTTTTTTCAAAACTGGAAATAGTTTTTGTATTGATCTTTGCGGTTGAGTATTCGTATCGAGTTTTTATAAATGGATTATCTTTAAAGTATTTATTTAGTTTTTACGGGCTTATTGATTTGGTCTCCATCCTACCTTCTTTGTTAAGTTTTGGTTCTCTAGACTTCTCTGCGTTAAGAGCCTTGCGTCTTTTAAGGTCGCTAAGAGTTTTTAAACTCTTACGCTATTCAAAAGCGATGGATCGTTTGAAAACAGCTTTTGTATCTATCAAGGACGAGTTGATTATCTTTATGTTTATTGCTTCTTTGATCGTTTATTTAGCTTCTGTGGGTATTTACCATTTTGAAAATGAAGTGCAACCCGAAGCCTTTAGCTCCATACCTCATAGTATTTGGTGGGCTGTGGTAACCCTTACAACAGTTGGTTACGGGGATACGTATCCAATTACTGTTGAGGGTAGGATTTTTACTACCCTCATACTGATTGTTGGTTTGGGTATCGTTGCAGTGCCTACTGGACTAATAGCATCAGCACTACAAAAAACAGAGTAAAAACAGCGATTTGCCCTTGTGCTAATTTTTGTTAAATAGCTAAACGTATAGGCATCAAGGGTCGATATAGCCCTATGTCTTTTAGATTTAGAAGAACCCTAAAAATCGCACCTGGCCTAAGGTTGAACCTTGGCAAAACAGGTGTGAGTTTGTCTGCTGGAGTTAGAGGGGCGAGGGTTACATTTGGATCTAAACGAGGGACTACGGCTACAGTTGGCCTGCCTGGCAGTGGGTTGCATTATACAACGACTCTATCTTCTTCAAGGCATGCATCCGTGGATGCTGAGTATCTCACAAAAAAAGAATTAAGAGTTCTCACTTACAATTTAGCGCAAGCAGAAATTGAAAGTGAAAAGGAAAACTTTGGTGAGTTTCTTTGTCTTGTTCAAAAAACGCCACAGCTATTACCAAAAGAAAAGTGGGAAGAGGAATTGCTTCAAAGGCCATTTACACTTGCTTTGTATGGAGAGTCTAAAGCTTTTCTGGAAGAATTTAAAAGCAAGGCTAAGGTAAAAAATTGGGATGCATTAATAGAGAGTTGGAAAACAAAGGTATTAATTTTTCCTTTAGTCTTGCTTATTGTATATCAGATGTTTTTTGAAAATCCTACAAACCATTATCTACCTTATGCGGTTTTAGGCTTTTATTTCTTGCAGGCATCCACCGTAGCTTGGTGGGTTTATATTTGGTGGATTGATAGAAAACAGGCTTTGGCTAGCGCTGTAGTTGAATATGAGACAATCACTAGGCAGCATAAGGAGCTCCAGGAAAAGCATCCAAGCGTAGAAGCTCAGCGAATTGAACATTTAAGGAAGTTAATTGCCGCTGATGAGGAAGTGCTAGTTGAAGTTTTGGAAGAGAGCTTTGTGACTTGCAGGAAGAAGTTGCTGATATGGCACACCCTTTTGATATATCCGCTAGTGTTGACGTCCCAGATAATCATACTGTTCTACTCGATCTAGACTTACCTGAGATTGAGGATGTTGTGCCAAATCTATAACCAAAAGGCCCTAAAGTCTGGTGAAATATCCTGCAAAGAGAAGACTCAAAAATTGCAACATCAAGAATATGTCAAGGGAGTTGTTGGCTTAGCCTATGTGGTTGCGGCTAATATTTTTAATTCCAGTCCGAGTATTAAGAACGCAGTTGTGTCGGGCTACACACAACGACGAAACAAGAAAACTGGGCAAATGGAAGATCAATATGTGTATAGCGTATGTTTTAACGTAGATAAGTTTCGAGTTTTGAATTTCCAGTACATCGATCCGTTAGAGGCCCTTACTAACTTTAGCTTTAGGATTGATGAACGTTCGAATGGAGAGCTTAAAGCAATAGCGCCCTTTGGTACGTCAGACCTTAAGTCTGTTGCTTAGCTTAAAGTAATCGTCGAACTTCAATAAGTTCATTCATCCCCTCTACTTGAAGGTAGTGTCGGCCATTTACATTCAGTATTTTGGCGTTAGGGCAATATTTGTAAACATACTTGTACTTGAATCTTGCTTGCTTCCAGATTTGGCCGTTTATTAGCTCGTAGATGGACTCTCCACTGCAGCCCGTAAACTCGCCATTGATACGTGAATTGGTTTCTATTCTTGTCATGATTTTATTCTATTAAAATGCGGACCAAAGAGGACTGGGAAGGTTAATGTTAAACTTTTTAAGGCGTCTAGAGTACTTAGGCGTTTTTGCTGAATAATAAATCAGAATAAACACTCTATTCGCTCGCTTTGTCTTGATTTAGATTGGAGCGGGAAACGGGACTCAAACCCGCGACCTTCGCCTTGGCAAGGCGACGCTCTATCAACTGAGCTATTCCCGCACGGGATTCGAATACAGTTATCTAAGACGAGGCGCTGTGGCAAGGGCTTTTGAAGGCTTTTATGGGTAATTTGGGGCTAATGCGGAGCATTCTTTCACGTTTATCCACATTTCCCTTACATGGGTTATTGACCATATGTGGATAAGTGTTAAAACTTATAACATATCGCTCCGTCTCGAGGACCTAATTGCCTTGATTCAGAGCTTAAGCCTCGATGTAGAATTCTTGCCCTCCCCTCTACATCGAGGTTTTTTTATTGTCTGATAGGAATATGGGGTCAGAATCTGAAATCCTTCACTTAGAGCTGCTCCCTACTCGGGACACAATTCCAGTCTCAGTAATTCGTAGTTTAAAAAGAAAAAATTGGTCTTTAGTTGTTAAACCTGGAGGCGAGGTTGTGCTTTCAGTGCCTTTTCTGATGTCTGTGTCTAAGGTTCAAGCTCTTTTAAAAAAACACGAAGAGTGGATTCGTAAACGTTATAAAAAACTTCGTCAACTCACACGTATTGATTTGAGTCAGCCCTGGGTTGAGGGGCAATCTTTTTACTATCAAGGCCAAGAACTTCGGTTGAGTTTTACAAGAGCTTTTTATTCTCATGTGAGTATTGAGGGAGGAGTGCTACGTGTCGCCGCGAGAGACTTTAAGAGTTCAACTATTAAAAAAGTAGTCGAAGATTGGCTTGAGGAAAATAGCTATGAAATGGCTTCTTTGTATTTACAAAAATGGGCGCCGAGATTTTTTTTAAAAGAAGTGCCTTTGCTTAAACTACGCTTGCTTAAAAGTAGTTGGGGACAGTGTCGCAACGATGGTCGAATTACCTTGCATAAGTTTTTGAGTCGCCTTCATCCAGAATTTTTTGAATATGTTTTAGTGCATGAGCTGTGTCATTTGTTTCATATGAACCACGGCCCGGGCTTTAAAGCACTCTTATCGCAGCATATTCCGCATTGGAAAGAGTTAAAAAAGAAACACGAGCCCGTTTTTTACTGATTTTATTTCTTAAAATTGACTTGGCCCTTAAGGATCACTTTAGTGTTTGGATGAATAAGTATTCTTTACTGCTTATTAGCGCCTTCTTTGTTACACATGGATTCACTCAAGATGCGATTACAGATATTGATCCTTCTACGTCATCTGAGAATGTCTTAGAAAACGAAACGGACACCCAAGCAAAAGCGGCAAGGTCCGTACCAGAGCCAGAAAAAGTTGAAGCAAAGGATAGGTTTAACCTTAGTTATTATGAACCCATGTATTTTTTGTTTGGAAATCCAACAAGTAAAGTTAACTTTAGTTTTAAGTATCAGGGTATAAGGCGCATTCCTTTTTATTTCGGTTATGTACAGAATATATTTTGGTTATTAAAAGAGGATTCAAAACCTTTTAGAGAC
>JAWKOD010000008.1:0-33558 GCA_041391385.1 Bdellovibrionota bacterium | reverse complement strand
TTTCAAATATCAGAGGCCTTTTGTAGTGCGGGTGAAAAACGCACAGGTGGCGGTTGCAAAGAATCTGGCAGCGCTTACATGTACGAACATTACCCCATTACACATGCAGATGGTCGCGAAGGTTGGCATTGCAGTTCTGGCTCAACAGGAACCCTTGCTCAGTCCTATGCTATTTGTTGTACAGCTTCTGGTGTAACTAGCTCAGGCGCTAGTGTTAGCACTGGTGACATTGCTACGGGAAGTAGCGTTAGCATAGATGCAAGCCAAATAAACCAAATACAAATACACGTTACGGCCACTTCCTCGGGAGACGCTTTTAACGGAAGCGCCACAATTGCAAAAGACAAAAATGGCACTTGGCATGCGGCCATTGCAGGCGGAAGCTCAAGCAGAGTACACGGGCAAGTAACAACTAGCGGATTATGCACAAGCAGTGGTACGATGACCAGCGTCTTCACAGGCGGTATGTGCGTCCAACTTGTCAACTCAACAAGCATTCTCATAAAATTAGGATCGTCTGTTGCTGCTAGCTATATAGCATTTTGATAATGAACAGAAACATTTATACTATTTAAAGCTTGTTATATAAGCACCCAAAAGTGTGAGAAATACACCACCTACTTTAATCATATTAATCGTGTTGTGCTCGATGTACGCATCCCACAACAAACTCCCTACGCATTGTCCCGCTATTGCTATAACAAAAACCTGAGCAGCACCCACAAAGCTAATCGTGTAGGGAAATCCCATTACAATAAAAAATCCACAAAGTGCCGGGACAAAAAGCCACCACTTATTAAAACCCAAAAGAGACGTGCTTTTTAATTGTTCAGGAAATGGAATCCAGCCCTGCTTTTGTCCAAAATAAAACACCAAAGAGATCACGAGAATAATGACGCTGTTTAAAACAATGGCGGCGGGTAGCCCCACCGTAAATGAAACCTTTTTGTTTAATCCAGATTGTAAAACAGTCAGCAGTCCAATAACAAAAGCAAAAACACTCGCTAAATACATCCTCAGATTTCCTTCGCTTATTGATCTATCACAGAAGCTCTAAGCTCTCGCTCTACATATTGAGAATCAGAATAGCGCTCAACATAACAGGATTCTCCGAATTGACGCCCCACGTCCGCAACCATCGGAGCACTCATAGACTCCCAATCATCGCCCTGCTTACGCACCCAAGAAAAAGTCATGTTCCGAAACAAATATTCTTTAGACACACTCATGGATTCAAAAGTAAATTCTGCAAGTCCACTCGGGTTAAGCGCAATGTAGAAAGTTTCAGAATTCGCGGGATCATTATCCCAAGTATTTTTAAAACGCGCTTTAAGATATACCTCTTCGAATGAATAATTAGATAGAACTTCGCTAGGCGCTTGAACTCGAACATCACTTTCTACCTGATAGACAAATTGGCAGCTTGGCATAATAGAGCGCGACCAAACACGGGCGTTAGCTTCCAGCTGGGAAGAAAAAAGTACGCAACAAGTTAAAAGAATAATTCTCTTCATAATTGATAAAGTAACAGATTTTAACACTTTTGCTGAAGGTCTCCCGAATGCGTGTCAACAAACAAATGTAGAGCTCCCTGCAAAGCTCCATATAATAACACTCATCATGTCTGTATCGATGAAACAAATATTCCCATTTCTCTTATTTATAAATCTCAATACTGCACTTGGGAGTATTTTTAAAAAATGTGATCTCTCCAAACCTCAATCACTCAAAGCCAGGAGTTTTGATAGATGTTCGCAGAATCAACTCGACACCTTTTACAAAAACATCAACGCGGGGCCTATTATTCCTGATGGTGACTTTAATGGAAAAGTACAATTACCCAACTCAACAATTTTTGAAAAAATTCTTTCGATTCTTCCAATAGATCTTAATGAAGCAGAAGAATTCTACCTAGAAAGAATTTGGAAGGGGAAAGTTTTCTATAGAGAAAACTCAAATGAAGCTATTCTCTTTAATAAAATAGTTAAAAATAAACTCATGTTCCCAGCTCATGTGTTTTATGGTCAAAGTCTTTTTGACCCAACAAAGCTTTCAATTGTTATCGACTATAGAAACAACCAAGATATTGACGGTTACAATCCAAATGTTGATTGGCTAGCGAACACTCAAGGCGTCGCTATTCGCGATGAAATGAGAAAAGTTAATGAGAGACTTTACTTGGGACGAGCCTACGTGCGCGGTAAATTTTTACTTAATTTCGCTTTAGAATCAGCAGATTAACTCTGACCATTAAAGCTCTAACGCTCGAACTATTCCCCCCTATCCCATAGGCCATATACCCACACTTTAAAAGAAAGGCTCTTGTGTTCCGCGTTGTATTCGAAATCATACCTTTCATTTAAAATAATCATTATACCGGGGGGGTAGCTTCTTGAAAAACTCATTCCAATTTTTATTCTTTACTCTTAGTTTCTCAATACTCATGGGCGTCTCTAAATGCGAAAACCCTGAACTTGATCGCGATGGAACTCCTCCAATAAATTTCGGACTCGAAGAGCAGCGCCGTGAATCTGCAGAAAGCTTTCCAGATCCTCATATCGAAAAAATTCTCCGCAACGGCAAAGTCATTTGGCAAGAGGGCTTTAGCGCTCCAACACTCATAGCAGGTGAAACCCTTGAAATCATCGGCAGTGGACTTGGCCAAGGTCTAAACGTGGATTATTCAAAAATTCTTGTGGGCCGAGCGCGAGCCATTGAAAGCGACCTCACCATGTATCGCGGGCACGTGAACGTTAAGACAGCACACTTTTTTGAAGTGAACGAAATTTATGATTCTTGGAAGAAAGAAGTTCTCAATTGGAACAACAACAAAATTATATTTAAAGTACCTGGGACAACAGATCGTGGTCCACTTGTTGTTTCCGTACAAAAAAGAATAGACTCGAACCCTTCCCTTACCATGAGCAATCGACCCCACTCTGTTTGGAACCCCAATACAGAACGAGTACATGGAGAGTTTAGCCATCAATCTGATGTTGTATCAAAATTATCCGAACCTAAACTCAGTAACCCTGTAGATGTTGTTATTGAAAATAAATACTTTAAGAGCCGAGTTGCAGCGGGCGAAAAAATATTCTGGTCTTATGACTTTAACATTGGCGCTGTTCATAATGCTCGTGGCCAGGACTGGACTGAAGTCATGCAAGGAAAAGCCACTGATCCCATAACTGGCAAAAAGGCTGACCCAGAAACTTTGTTTGGTGCAATTCCCGTTAACTCTTCAGTAGATGTTCCAAAAGTTGTTCGAGAAAAAGTAGAATTCGATCCTTACCCAATCCCCAATCCGCTCACAAGTGTTGTCGGCGGAAGACAACTTTACTCAGGTGAAACAAACCCAACTGGATATGCAGGTTACATCTACGCAAGCTCTCTTTCTCCGAAAACAGGAATCAAAGGCCATTGGATTGGTTTTAGCTGTGCCTCTTGCCACGGGATGCAAATCTCCTACCCAGCAAAAGATGGAAAAAAAATTACTAAAATTTTTCCAGGCCTCCCCAATCCCAACTGGTCTCTTAAATGGGCTGTTCTATCGAAGTTTGAAGGCATAAAGGGCGAAGAAGTAGGCATCAAAGACGCCGACAAATCGATGCTGATCTACCATATACCCAATGGAGCAGGGGAACACAGCATTGTTCGCTCTTCACTCGATACACACTCTCCGTATCACAACGACTTTTTATTTTCTCCCATTGCGATTCCTAATGTAACTACGCACACACCTCTACGCAGATCACTCTCACATACAGAATTTTATGCAGGCTTTGAGGGATCATACATCCATTCCGAGGAACCCGATGGTGCCATAGGTGCCATGTTTGCTGAGCCATTAAAATCACTCACGGCCTACATGACCACTCTCAACAAAGACGATCATCTCCTGCAACACTTAGGTCTCTATCGTTGGTTAAAAGAAAATAAGCTTCTAAGCGAAGTGGATAATGTTTCTGAACAAAATTTCATTTACTCTGAAAAAGAAGAATACCCACTTCTTGCATCACGACTGGAACGTGGAAAAGAAGTATATGCTAATAGCTGTCTTGGGTGCCACAGTACAAACTTTGGAACAGGTAGTGATGAAAATATGATTCCACTCAATAAAGTTGGAACTTACTTTAGCCCCACAATTTATCAAAAAGAAACTCAAAGCATAAGAACTTCTATGATGACTCACCTCTACTGGGTACAACAACGTGGCCTCTTGCACGACACTCATGTCAAATCACTTGAAGACTTAGTTGATCCTGAAAGATGTGACTCAAGTTCTGCTCTTTATAAAAAATATTACACCATGCACGCAGGAAGCTTTAAAGTCCCCATAGGGACCCCCGCGCAAGCACGCGCCACGGAAAGACACGCTTATTTCAGTCGTGTAAGTTGGGATAAAAATAATTTTTATTGGGATTATCAAAAAATGCTTAAAGAGTTTGGTCCCAAAGAGTTGGGGTCCAAATCTCATATCGCATTACCCAAAACACCCCACCCATGGTGTGTGACTGAGAAATCGCAAGTAAAAGATTTAGTCAGTTATCTTTTAACTCTATAACTCTAATTTCCGTCGACCAAAAACCATCGCTCTAACTGGACATCCCATACATATTGCCTACTAGGAGCAAGGATTCCTGAGGGCCACATATGAAACCTCATATCAACCCAACCTAGATGATGGGGGTTATTTTTCGCATAAATCTCGCTATCTGGGTAAAACAAGTTATCTGACCTCATTGCTTCAATAAGAGCCTTCAACTTAGCCGAAGCTTCAGAATTAAAAACATCATCCAATGCGGATTTTAGAAAAGAACTTCTTTGGCTCTCAGGATCAATGACTCCGTTTGAGAGACTTCGTATATAATCTGCACCCGTTTCGCTCCCATTTACACGCTGAACAATCATGTATCGCATTATTCTACTTTCAGAAAAATAATATTCATCATGCGCATAAACCACCGGAGAGTTCTTAGAATTTATTAGAGCATTGTAAGTGCCAATCATGAATTCGTTTCGAGTATGCACCCCTTCAAAGCCAGGCCGTCTTAAAGCTCCAACAAGAAAGGGTAAACGAATTACCTTATCTGGATCATTCGCTAAGGACCATATATGAGTTGTATTCCCACGACCTAAAAAGTCTCCAAGCTTAAAAACCTCTCCATCAAAAATGACATTATCCCCAGTCCTTAAACTTAAAAGCATAAACTCATACTGACTGATATTTTGAAGTTGTAGACGAAGAGCATCTGTCGAGAGATCCTTTGCATCAAAAAGCTTTTCACTTAAGTCATGAGTATTGCTCAAATCAAAATCAAAAGGAGCTTCTCGAGGAGTCGCCCTTAGAGCAAGCAAAGCTTCTTGCCCGCCTTTATCAGAAGCCACAAATGCATGCGTTAAGATACCTTGTCGATCTTGATCTGAGAGAATTTCAGCTCTTAAAGCATCCAAACAAATGCAATGTCCGAGTGAAGTATATGCAGATAAAAATATAAAAAAAAAGCGCACGAGGAAGAAGCAATCTAGCCATCAAGTTGCGATGCGTCAACCCCGCTCCAATAACGAACGAGAAAGCCCATAAATATTGCTAAAACTATTTCGCGGGTGTTGCAGGTTGCCTGAGCGCATCGCGAACGTCTCGAGTCATTTGGCTGCGAATAACTAAAAACTTTTGCATTTTGTCTGTGCCTAAGAGTTTCTTGAGTTCTTTAAACTCCCGTGAGTTTGCCTCTGAAACACTGAGAATTGTTTTTTCGTAACCCACTAAACATTCAGGGCACTTTTTAGGAGCCTTTTCTTTGATGGCATCCCCCATTTTAGAAAAAAGAATTTCTTGTTGAACAAGTGCGTTTTTTCTTTGATCTTGATATTTGCGTAAAATCTTTTTGAGCTGCAGCTCATCCTGAGGCTTTAATCCCAATTCGTCCGAAAGACGCCAAAGCATAAGTTCATTTAATCGATTTTCAAAACGCGCTTGAGCGCTTCGATCTAACTCTTCAGGCTGAATGGCGTTCGCAGAGGGAATCCCCAAAGCCAATGCATTTACCCATAAAAAGAGAAATAACTTTCCAGTTTTCACCCAATTCACTTAAATCCTATTAAAGTGCGGGTGCCCACTTCTTTTCAAGCTCTGCGAGAATTCTTTTTTGCTCGGCATCGCTAGAAGGTGCATATTTTGGCATTTGAGCGTCGCTCTGTGCTCCTAAGTCGCCACTTACGCTGATCCAAGTGCTGAGAGCTTGCTCTCCACCTCTCTGGATCATAGCAATCAACTCGGGATGGCTACGCTTGTTCTCGTTATTTACAAAGCGATTCTGAGTCCGCTCAAAGTATTTAAATGAGCCAACAACTACAAATACCGCGCAGATACCTGCTCCAGCCAATCTCCAAACAGAGACTTCAAAACGGAAAACATTTAATTTGGACCACAAAGACTCACGCTTCCACTCCGGAGTTGAGCGAAGGGATTTAATCATGCGTTTTTCAAAACCTGAATCCGGCTCAGGAACCGAAAAGAGGTGCTTTTCTTTTTTCAAAGTTTTTAAAAGAGTTTTCATTTGTACTTCGTTCATACTGTTTCTACTCCGGGGATCTCTATCCCCTCTTGCGCCAACCTCTCTCTGAGTTTCATCAGAGCGTGGCGATAATTTGCTTTAGCCGTATCAAATGGGCAATCCATTATCGTGGCTATCTCTTTAAAGCTCAACTCTTCGAAGAGCCTCAATTCTAGGGCCATCTTTTGCCTCGGCGGCAATTCATCTACAGCTTGCTTAAGCTTTATCATCGCTTGCATGCCTTCAATCTTTTCGTAATCGCGATGCTCGAAAGCTATCACTTCGTCCTCGATGTCAGTTTCGTTTCTACGATTCTGACTCCGAAGCACATTGCGACCGGTGTTGAGGACAATCTGAATCAGCCAACTCGAGAACTTGCTATCTCCTCGAAAGCTTCCAATATTTTGGAATGCTTTTAAGAGCGCTTCTTGAGTGACATCCTCTGCGACTTCCGCACTGTTCACCATCCGAAAAGCCATTCGGTAAAGTGTACGCGCATGGAGTTTGGCCAAGAGCTCAAAAGCTCCCCTGTCACCTTCCTGTGCACGCCGTACGAGATCTTCTGTTCAAGGTTCCACCCCGAGCGAAGGCTCTCTATACACACCTCTTCTGCTGATATGACACCCCAAGTAGCTCATTCGGTTAATAACCTTCAGATTCTTTTCGGTTTTTTAATAAAAAGCAGAAGCAAAATACGGTCATAACGTTTGCACCCAGCGTATGCCCTTAAAAGGGGAGCTGACAAGCACCCATAAGGCCAAATAATTCAGATATTTGGAGCTAAAAGCTTACGAGGCATCGCATAAGGGGCTTTGAGTGGATTTTCAGCCTTAAAACTGTCCTATTCAGCTTTAGCGGCTATAAATAGGGTTATGAGTACTCCAGCTATCCGAAAGGCCTTAGACCAAATTCCCGAATACCTCCTGCCCTACACCACCACTCAAAAACCGGATATGTACTCTCTAATCGACCACTCGGTGTGGCGCTTTATCATGAAGATCTCGAGCGATTTCTTTGCCGACACGGCTCACACTAAATATCTTGAAGGCCTTAAGGAAACGGGCATCTCGATTGAGCGTATTCCTTTAGTGTCTGAAATGGACGCAAAACTCAAAAAAATCGGCTGGCGCGCTGTCGCCGTTTCGGGATTTATTCCTCCCGCAGTTTTTTTGGAATTCATGGCATTGGGGATTATGCCCATCGCATGTGAGATAAGAAAACTCGAAAACATTGCTTACACCCCCGCTCCAGACATTGTGCACGAAGCTGCAGGTCATGCTCCCATTGTAGCGGATCCCGACTACAATGATTACGTTCGTAGTTACGGAGAAGTCGCCGTTAAAGCAATATTTAGCAAAAAAGATATGGACCTCTATGAGGCCATCAAAAAACTCTCTGACGTAAAAGAGAGTCCGCGCAGCACACAAGACGCAATTGATGAAGCACAAAAAGGCTTTGAAAAAGCTTTCGCTGCCGTGGATTATATTTCAGAAGCCAACCAGCTCTCTCGCATGGCTTGGTGGACTATTGAGTATGGTCTCGTGGGTACACCTCAAGACTTTAAAGTTTATGGTGCAGGTCTTCTTTCTTCTATGGGAGAATCCTTTCATAGCTTTGACGAAAAGGTACTCAAAGTCCCCCTCACCACTGACTGTGTGAATATGGGATTTGATATTACGCGCCCTCAACCACAACTCTATGTGGCTACAAGTTTTGAATCAGCTCGAGACGTTTTAGAAAGCTACGCAAAGACAATGGCCTTTAGAACTGGAGGAATTTCTGGACTCAGTAAAGCACGTGTTTCAGAAATGACCACAACTTCTGTTTTAGATTGCGGTTTGCAAATTTCAGGTACCGTTACGGCTTTTGGAATTAAAGGCGACACTGAAGTTACAAGTATTCAATTAAATGGGCCTCTTCAACTTTGCGAGAACGATCAAGAAATTGCAGGTTTTGAAATGAGTAAGCTCCCCAAAAAACTCAAAGTTCAATTGGGCGTTTTCTCTCCTAAAGACGTACAAGGTACTGTTGAGAAAGAACAAACTCTTAAAAACGGTAAAAAGTTTTTATGGGTAAAAACAACAGATGGATACACACTTGCAACTGCATCCACAAAAGTAAGCTCTGTATACGGCGGCCCCGCTGACCGTGCACTTTACATTAAATCCACGTGGAATGGAGAATATGCCAGCAAAGAACACGCAAGCAATCTGAGCCCTGAGCAAAATGCACTCAACGAAATTTTCGGTACGATCCGAGATATCCGCGAGAAAAAACTTGAACTCAGTTCACTCAATCAAGTTTTTTCAAAGTTGCAAAAAGACTTTCCCAAAGAATGGCTTTCGCGATTTGAACTCGTTGAACTTGCCCTTACTCGAAAAGAAGAACCTGAATATTTTAAAACGGCGCTCGCTGAACTTAAAGAACTTCGCGGCGTAGACGAGGCCCACAAAGAGCTTATCGATAGAGGCTTAAAGCTTCTTAGAAAACACACAGAACTCGAAAAATTTGAATAAATACCTGTTAAAATAAAACTTATGTTGCGCCCAATAGGAGCTTTTGCGTATTTACTACTAAGCCTATGCGCTCAAGCGTCCTATATGAACAAATCTCCAACTCGCATTACACTTTGTGGAAATTCCTTACGAGTTGAAGGCAATGGAGTAAAAACACTCCCCCCACCGACCCGAACCCCTATCGCTCCTGTTCAAGGATTGGAAACAGAGAAGACCTCTCTTGATGCTGACTACCTCAACATAGGAAAAAATATTCCAAAAAATTATAGACCCAAAAACTTTAGTGACACAGAACTTGACCGAGGCCTCATCGCTCTCGGATGGGGAAATCCGATGTTTACGAACGGCAGAGCGGATATCGCCTCATACATTGTCGAAAATAGAATCCCTGCTCCCTCATCAGATTATGCCTACCATGGAACGAGCACTACAAATTACCAATCAATTCTTGAATCTGGCCTCAATAATTTGCGTGGACAAGAAGCACACGCAGGTGGAGTTATGGGAAGATCACCTGTTACCTACACCGGAGATGCACAACTCGCTCAAGATTTTGCTGAAACTTCAACTTCTCAGTTAAGAGGAAAACCCATGCTTCTTAGATTTCCTCTTTCTAAATTATATAGGCGACCCATTCTCAAATCAGAGACAGGTGCGCTTTCTAACCCCATGACTGCTCGAAGCCTCGAGTACAGCCTTGATGGCGGAGCTACTTGGCTCAACTTTGAATCAAACCCCCTCTAAATTACAACTCACTTTAAATTGTCATTTTTTTATCCCTATATGCTCTTCGTCATAAGTAATACTCGTATATCCTAAGCCCATGAAAAAGTTTCTCTTAGTTCCTTTAGCTTTCATTTTCACTCTCAGCTCCTGTGTTGAAGAAAACACTAAAAATGGAAACGAAGAAATTATTCCCAATGGTATTACCGAAAGGGGAGTCTTGGGTTCTTGGGCATATGGAATCGAAGATGAAGAACTCTCTCCACTCATTGCAAAAGAATGGTACATTGAAGGTAGCCGAGTCACTGTTGCCCATGTTTGTGATTTTGGCGAAGGCCCCGTAACAGCGGCCGTACAAGTTCGCAGTGAAATTCGTGGAAGTATTTTAACTCTTCTAGAAAATCAATCTAAAACGGTTACTTCTGGTGAACTTAGCTGTTCAGTTTCTGTTTCCGAAAATTCTTCTTATACGTTGAATCTTACGTCTTCAAACGTCCTTCGGATTACACGCTCTGGTACAACTGAAACTTATACGCATTAACCCGATTGATTAACATATACCTAATCGATACGGATCGAATAAATATCAAAGCTTAGGTCACTCACTTACTGAGAGGTTCTCTGATTTTAAAAAAGTGAGAATTTAGTTTTCATGTGGCCGCGGTGCGGCATGCGGGGCCGATAAGAGAAGGTCAATAAAACCTAGCTTCTTAAAAAAGCTACTGCGCCTTAAACTCAGTCCAGATGCGATCAAAGTCACCTGTCTTGTCGCCAAGGTCCTTCATTTGTTCAAGTTTTGAGACTTTTTCAGCTTGGGGGAACAACACTTTATTATTTTTAAGATCATCTGAAACCAAAGAAGAAAGATTCTTCACAACTGGGCCAAAAAGCTGAGACTCAAAATTAACTTTATATTGAGCCGGAGTTAAAACGTAAGAAACAAACTTCTGAGCCAACTCTTTTCCTTGAGCTCCTTTAGGTACAGCAAAGTTATCAATCGCAATGGGGCCGCCCTCTTCGGGTAAAACAAAATCCACATTCAATTTACCTTCGCGCTTTAACTGCAAAGCATCTGAAGAATAAATCTGCGCCACACCAATCTCTTTATTACTTAAAGCCAAGTAAGGCTCAGAGGTAAAAAGCTTAACGCGTGAACGAACTCCCATAAGAAGTTTTTTAGCATCCTTTAAATCGTCGTCACTTGTTGTATTTATACTCTTGCCATCAGCACGAAGAGCGGCAGCAATAACCTCTCGGCCATCATCCAATAAAGCCAACTTACCCGCTAAAGTCTTGCTTGTGAGCAAAGCCTTCCAGCTCTCTACCTTTTCTTTCACCATATCTTTATTGAAAGCAATACCAGTTGCCGTCCAAGCATACGGAAGCGAATATTTATTTTCTTTGTCGAAGTCTCGCCCTAAAAAGTTAGGATCTACGTTTTCCTTGGCTGCATTAAAACCACTGCCCAATTCCTCAAGGAGCCCCTCTTCGGCCATAATCTCAATCATGTAATCAGAAGGAACAACTAGATCGTATACATTGCCCCCAGCCTTTAACTTAGCGTAAAGCTCTTCATTGGCACTAAAATTAGAAACCTCAACCGTAATGCCAGTGTCTTTTTCGAAGCTTTTAATGACATCTTCTGAAATATAATTGGGCCAAATCGAAAGACGTAGTACCTTTTTTTCTTCTGCTTTTTGAGTGCACGAAGAAAGAACAAGAAAGAAAAGAACAATGCTTGATTTAAATAGTTTTTTCATGAAATCTTCCACCCATGTCATACCTTGAAGTTCGCGACTTTTCCAAGAACTTCGGCGACTTTAGTGCTCTCAAAGAGATAAACCTGTCTCTGAAAGAAGGCGAGTTCGTTGGACTTATTGGACCCTCAGGATGCGGAAAGACAACCTTACTCCGCAGCCTGGCTGGATTAGAAGCTCCAAGTTCGGGCCGTGTACTCTTGCAAGGTAAAGATATTACTGCCCAAAAAGCTCGTGAACGCCCTTTTCACATGGTTTTTCAGAGCTATGCTCTTTTTCCACACTTGAGCGTGAGAGAGAACATTGCGTTCCCCCTCAAAGTAGCAAAGTGGTCACAACTCGAAATTGAAACCCGAGTAGCTGAAGTCTTAGACCTCGTACGAATGAAAAGTTTTGAATCTAGACCCATTAGCTCTCTCTCAGGAGGGCAAAGTCAACGAGTAGCTCTTGCACGAGCACTAGCTTCAAAACCTCAGGTACTTCTGTTAGACGAACCCTTAAGTGCTCTCGATCCACAGCTCAGAGACGACGTGCGAGCGGAACTTAAAGAACTTCACCAAAAGCTTAAAACAACTTTTGTACTGGTCACACATGACTGCGACGAAGCCTTTGATATGTGCTCCCGAGTCTTTGTCATGAACCACGGAAAAATTATTCAAGAAGGGGAGCCTGAAGAAATTTATAAAAATCCTAAAAGCCTTTTTGTAGCTGACTTTTTAGGAGAGCTCATGTCTCTCCCCCTAAATTCTCTAAGCTCTCCCGCCAAACAGCTTTCGAAACTACGAACGCTCGACAACGAGCCCGATGCGATTTACTTCAGACCAGAAGACCTCTCTTTTGGTGGCGAAGACTTAGACATTAGCCCAGATGACATAAAACTTAGCAGCCACATTTGCGATATAAGCTTTCGCGGCTCACACAGAAGGCTATTACTTGAAATCCCACAATTAAATCAAAAAGTAGCGGCCTTTGATCCGCATATCGAAGAAACCAGAAAACTAGGCGATCCCATAGAAATCTTCATTGATATCGAACGAGCTTTCTTGGCACATAGTGAGCGCTGCCAATAAATGACAAAAAGGACCTTAAAACAAAAAATTCCCCAAGCTGCTCTTTATCTTTGGATTGCATTCTTTGTCGCATCTCCGCTCGTTTTAACTTTTGTTTTAAGTTTTTTTAGCCGGAATGCTCGTGGAGGATTCTCATCAGATCTAACCCTACACAATGTTCTTCAGCTCTTTGATGCGACTTATATCTCGATCCTTTTTAAAAGTTTACGTTTAGCCTCTTTAACTGCTTTCTTGTGCGCCCTTTTTGGATTTCCCATTGCCTACGTCATCGCCACATCAACACCCAAGAAAAAACTCTACTACTACGCCCTATTACTTATTCCCTTTTGGACAAACTTCATCGTTCGCACTCAAGCCCTAAGGCAGCTCTTTTCTCCTGCAGGTCTAGACCTTGCCCTTTCTCCAACTGTGATCATACAAATTGGGATGCTCATGAACTACCTTCCACTTTTTGTCCTTCCGTGTGCCGTTGCCATTGAGCGTTTACCCGCCTCGGTATGGGAAGCCGCAAGTGATCTCGGAGCGAGACGTCCCTCTATTTGGATAAAAATTATTCTTCCTATGCTCAAAAAACCACTCATTCATGGAAGTCTTATGGTCTTTGTTCCCGCTCTTGGAGAATTTGTTATTCCCGATATCCTGGGAGGTGCTCAAGGTTTTTACCTAGGAGGGCTCATAAGTGAACAATTTCTAAAAGCAAGAAACTGGCCTTTCGGAGCGGCCCTCTCGCTATTACTTCTCTTAAGTGCAGCACTCATTGTCTTTCTTCAAAAAAATAATTCCCCTAAAGATATCGCTGGAGAGGTGCCCTAATGAGAAAGCTTCCTCAAGCTCCGCGTTTCTTGCAACTCTTAGTTCTTATCTTGCTAGCCCTTCCGTTTATTCCCATCCTCTACACACTCAGCCCTTTTGTTTTTGAAAGTGGCTTTACAGCATTTGCGTTCAAAAAACTTTTTGCCAAGTCAGAGTTGATCGTTAGCCTCTTTAGAAGCTTAAAAATTGCTTTTTTAAGCTCAATCCTTTCTCTTGTGATTGCAGCATTAGCCGCTTGGCGTGTTGAAAAACACAACGATCGCATTGTATCACTCACTCTACACCTCTCCATGGCTCTGCCTGAAATTGTATTAGGCCTTTCGCTACTTCTTAGCTACTCGCTCATTGGAATGAATCTTGGCAATTTAACGGTTGCCTTGGCTCATGCTAGCTTTACCTACGCATTTGCCTCACTGGTTATACGCTCCCACGCTCAAAACCTAGATCCTAAAATATTTGAAGCCGCTAAAGACTTAGGGGCTACTCCCTTTCAAAGCTTAGTTCGCATTACGACTCCACTTTTTTCGTCCAGTTTAGTCTCAGCATTCTTGCTTTGCATGACACTTTCTCTGGATGACTATCTCATCTCAGCGTTTACCTCTGGAGCAGGACAAGACACCCTCCCTATGCGTATCTATGGACTTTTGCGCTATGGTTTTGGACCCGAACTTAAAGCCGTTACTCTTTTGCTCTTTGGCACTTCTCTTATTTTTGTAGCTGTGGGACTCCCGCTCTCTATGGGAAAAAAGAAAAATTAGCGTCACGAAACTGACCCAAAAGTAAAAGTTTTTTTATCTACGTAAAACGCCCACAATAGCTACATCGCCGATGATAATAAAAGAGCACGTGAAAGGGGGACCCATGAGCAAGATAGATTTTTTGCAAGAATTGCATCTTTTGTTTTTGAGTAGCGTTGTAAGTGCATTCGTTGTTATGGATAATTTTCACGTAACGCAAAGCCAAATTCCCCTCCTAGAACACTCCCCCGAGTCAACAGAAGTAAAATCAGTCGAAGAAACCCCAATTGAACTCAAGATTCCTATTATTAGCTTTGAAGGGAACTCCAACCTTCACCATAGCAAGGACGCAGAACACAGCAAAAACAGTGAATACATAACGTGTCCTTCTCGGCATAGCGGAAAAGGCAACGCAGTTCTTCGCTGCTAACAACTAACAATACTCATTATGGCGTAGGGCAAACCAGTCTACTTTTTCATCCTTAAAGTGAATAAGTATTTCCTCGCTATCTATACAAAAATTGCTCTCATCTGAGAGCACCTGTGGGTTTGGCTTCACTTTTGAATCGTAACGATAAAGATTGTAATTTTTTGTTGCCTTAGAAGCTTTGCCATAAAGAGATTCAACTTCTGCTTTGGGCATCCCTAGTTTTAGCCCCCCACTCGCTTGAATCGAAGAATTCACTTTCTCAGAATTTTTACAATTAAAGAAATTAGACTCTGTTCCAGCAGCAAAAACACTCACATCTGCAATATAAGTCCCTCCATGCATCTCATTTGAAGAAAATGCCAACACGGTGGAATCCTTCCCTTTGTAGCAAAGAGTCGCTTCTGAAGTAGAAGCATCGCCCGTTTTAACTATTGTATTTTTCCATAAACTTTGACGGCGTCATCCAAGCTCGAAGCATCTAACCTAATCCCATAGTTTGGAATCAGTGACTCATGACACAAATACTCCCTCGGCTTAATTTTTCCGCTGATAACATCCGTCCAAAACGCAAGTCGCTTAGCAGCTAGTTGATCCGCAGTCTGAGGACTCGCCCCTGCAAATGAAAAAAAAGAAACGAAAAAGCTTAGCAAAAGTATTCTCACCTTTATGATTCTATACTCAAAAGCAGCAAATAAAAAAGGGAGTCCTTGCTAATATGAGCAAGGACTCCCTTAAGTTAGGATTTAATTAACTATTCTTATAAAAGTACTAGTTCTCAGTCTCGTCGTTAGCAGGAGACTCAACGGCAGGCTTAGCTACGTCTCTTACGATAACTTTTCTCTTCTTAAGTTCAAATCCACCTTTTTTGTTCTGAACACAAAGAGCAACTGTAAATTCATTTCCAGCCAAGTCAGACACAGGTGTCGCAAAGCTAGATTTGAACTGATCTACCGTGTAGTCCATTTCACCCTGAACAAAAGTAGGATCTTCAGGATTTTCTTCGCTACGGTATTCAATGTTAACGGTACCTGTACCTTTAACGGTTTTCCCAAGAGGTGAAAGTTTAGAAGAAGTTTCAAAACCAACGACTTCACTTCTATCGTCTAATATTAAGTAAACAAAGCGTGAGAAGTCATTCGTGTTCTTATAGGCAACAGTAACAGCATCAGCATATTCATTTTGCTCTTCAACACGAGTAAAATCTTCAAAAGAACCTAAGCTTGTTACAAGGTCACCCGAAGCATTAACACTGACAGAGTCTACGATAACTCGACGAGATGACTCAGCATCCGAAAGGACTGCTTCTTGACAACCACTTACGGCTTTTAAAGCAACTGACAAACGGTTTCTGTATTCTTTAAGGTAATCTTCTGCCCGACTCAATTCATATTGTGCAGCTGTTACTTCGCCTTGAAGCTTAGTAGCAACTTCGCCACGTGCTTTCTGAAGCTCGTCAAATTTCTTCAGTTCTTCAGCAAAAGCATCTTTAATCATGTCTCTGTAGAATTCAGCTGAACGCTGTGCCGCTTCGGCAATAACTTGCTTTGTAGGCTTGCCTATTTCAGTAGGGATATTTTTAGGATCCAATGAACGCAATTCCTCTAAACTTCTAGAACGAGCTGTAGTGATTGATAAAAGCTTTTGATTCATCTCACTTTCACTTACAAAGGCTCCATTCAAAAGATAGTACTTAGTTGTAATCACATCACCCCAAAAAGGCTTAACGGTAACTAAGTAAGAAGCTAAAGTCTTTTCAGTTTTAGCAAGTTCAGCTTTTAATTCAGGAGCCGTACCAATCTTCAAAAGATCAGCTGTAGTCAGCTCTCTTACTTTAGCGGCTTTATCTGCATTCACTTGAGCTAATTGTTTTTTAAGACGTGCGCTACCATCAAGCATAATTTTAAGCTCAGGATCCGCAGCTATAACTTCTTTTTCGATTTCAGCATCTGTCTTGCCTATAAAGCGTTTTCCGGTAAAAGGGACATTAACAACAAAAGATGTGTATTCTTTTCTTCTTGCATCAAAAGCTTTTTTGAAATCTTTCTCTAAGATAGCAATTTGATTTTTGAGCAATTCCACCTTGGCTGTTAACAAGTCAATTTCAACTTGAAGAATACTTTTCTTCACTTCTACCTTTTGATCTTGTCCTGCCTCAACAGCTTCAATTTTTTTCTTCAAAACTTGAATTTTACCTTCCAAGTCTTTCATTTCTCCAGCACGAGCTCTCATGGCTGCAGAAACAACCGCTGATTCTGCATCATAGGCATTTACAGCATCCACAAGCGCGTTGGCTTCTTTAATCTTACGATTAATCAACACATCAGAACCCTCTTTTAAAAGAGTAAGAGTGCTAACGGCATCTGCCCCACCAAACTTAGCGGTAACTTCGTTAAGACGGCTATCTCTGCGACTAAGAGCTTCTTTTTGAGCTGCTGCAAACTTCGCGCGAGCGCTTTCGACATCTTTCTTAAGCAAAGACTCAAGAAGACCATCAACCGCATCTGAAGCATCTTCACTTCCACCAGCTTTTGCTGAAAATAGATTTAAACGCGCAAGCATTTCGCTTCCAAGTGCAGAACCTTTTTCAACGCGCGCATCTACGCCACTTTCGTCGGTACCGAGTTCAAAAAGACTATTACTTGATTTTTGCGTTTCTTTAACGAGGGCACGATCTTCAGGCAGATCTAAAACAACATCATCTGTAAGAACTACAGATGTAGATGAATTGCCTTTTTTTCCGCCTGAACAAGCAGCGATACCGAATACCACTGCAGTTATGAGCAATAGTTCTGCTCGGGTTTTTGTGAGATTGTTTTTCATGTTTAGTAACTCCTTATATGTTAAAAAAAACCACGCGAGATCTTTGCCCACGCAGAAATTCAAATTACGTCTACCGCCCCATTTTAACGCGATGCTTCTTTTTGCTAAAGGCAAATCTTTAATGAAAACAGATATTTCCGCTATGTTTTGAGACAAAAAACGGCAGGGCTGTATAAAACTTATCAACAAGATTGCACCTTTTATGACCCCACAAGAGGTATCCCTCAAGCCAAAGTGAGTCAAAGCCATTATGATAAACACTATAGAAACGCAGAAGACTCAAAATCCACTTAAACGACTCTACTTCTGGACCATTCATTGGGCGGGAACCCCTTATGCAGTTCCAGCACTCGTGCTGCTCTCATTTGCCGAGTCTTCTTTTTTTCCTGTACCACCCGATGTTTTGCTCATAACTCTTTGTTTTTCACAACCAAAGCGCTGGTTTAAATTTGCACTCTTTTGCACCATCGCCTCTGTCATGGGAGGCATGCTCGGCTACGCCATAGGATGGGGTCTTTGGGACACCGTCGGACAACCCATTGTGAACTTCTACCACGGCCAAGAAGTGATTCTAAAAATCAAAACATGGTACGACTCTTATGGATTTTGGGGGGTCTTAGTTGCTGCCATCACTCCTATACCCTACAAAATATTCACCATCGCCTCTGGAAGCATGCATTTTAACTTTGTGGAATTCATTGGAGCCTCCATTCTGGGAAGAGGCCTTCGCTTTTTTGCAGTTGCATGGCTCATTCGCAAATTTGGTGTTCAAGTAAAGCCCTTCCTCGAAAAACACTTTGAGATTGCCTCAATCGTCTTTACCGTGCTTCTTATTTTGGGCTTTGTAGCTGTAAAATATCTCTTCTAAGCGCCAGGGACCTTTTAAAACTAAAAAAGGTGCGCAGCAACGCTCAAAAGGTCCCTGGCGCCTTTTAAGACTGGCCAATATTTGTAGCGAACACTAGGATAGCACCTGTGGAACGCATGATTCTTCACCTCAGTGGTCGTGATGGCCCTGGAATAACCGCTGCTCTCTCCCAATGCCTAGCCGACAACGATGCAAAACTCATCGACTTAGGGCAATCTCTTCTGCACGATTTTCTCAATCTTTCAGCAATTGTAGACGTTCCCAATAACTCAAACCTCATTAAAGAACTTCTTGTTTTAAGCCAGTCTAAGCATATGCGCTTTGAAGTTCTTCCTTTTAACGACGACAACAAAAAGAAAATTCAAAAGCACCCTCGCCTTTGCATTACACTCTTGGGAGAATTGGGCCCGCAAACAGTAGCAACTGTCACTCGAGAAATTGCGGCACTCTCACTCAACCTTGGCGAAATAAAAACCCTCACCAAAACAACGCTTGAGGGTCTTGAACTTTTTTGCGAATCGCCAAACGCCACTCTCTCTGACGAAGAGCTTACCGCAATCAAAGAGAACCTCTACAAGCGGGCTCACGAACTCGGTTGCGACATTTCTATTCAACGTGATTCAATATTTCGAAGAAACCGTCGCCTCGTTGTGTTTGATGTTGATTCCACTTTTATTCCCAATGAAGTTGTCGACGAACTTGGCGCACTCGTTGGAAAAGGCAAAGAAATAGCTCAAATCACCGAGCGAGCTATGGCTGGAGAACTCGACTTTAAACAAGCCCTAGAAGAGCGCGTAAAGCTCCTCAAGGGATTGTCCATGGAGCGAGCCAAGTTAGCTCTCAAAAACATAAAACCGAACCCAGGTGTAGAGAAACTCATTAAAGTTTTACGCAGCCTCGGATGTCGTATGGGCCTTGTGAGTGGGGGCTTTGATTTTTTTGTAGCGGAGTTGAGAAAAGATTACGGTCTTGACTTTTCATTCTCCAACAAACTCGAAGTCGTCAATGGCGAAATCACCGGTCAGATAGATGGAATCATTGTTGATGCCAACCGAAAGGCTCAAATTCTCAGAGACATGTGCGAGGCCTACCAATGTCAGCTCGAGCAAAGTGTAGCGGTAGGAGACGGCTCCAACGATGTGGATATGCTTAAAATTGCGGGCCTCGGCATTGCCTATCAGGCAAAACAAAAAGCCCAACAAGCAGCCGACGTTAGGTTCAACCACAGCCAGTTAGACGACATTCTTTATCTTATGGGTTTTGGAACTGAAGAAATCAATATTCTTAACGTTTAATAAGCAAAGTGCTTATGGCTCATATAGGGGCTCTCTTAACTCTAAGATCGCACACCATTTTCGAATAATATCAAAGGCCGATGGGCTCACGTAAGCTCCATCAATAACGACTCGTCCTTCACCACCAGTTGAAAGCGCATTAAGAACTCTCGGCATCTGGTACAAAAGCCCCAATTTAAAAACATGCGCCCTTTCGGCATCTATCTTTTTTAAAAATACAGAATCAAAAGATTCAAGACTTAAGAAAAAGTCCATTGCATAGGATTCTTTCGCATCAGCTTCTGCATGCACAAGAGCCGAAAGAACATGAAAAAGTTCTGCTTCATAAAAGCTAAAAAACTGCTCGCGTCTCTTTTGTGAAACAAAATCCCAAAGAGCATCTAAATAATGCCCCCTTAAAAGAGGAGGTCTCTCAAGATCTCTATACCCATCAATCATAAGATTTAAATTTCGATAGGGTTCTACGGGTGATCCAGCAGCAGACTCACTCATTTCTCGATAATGTCTTAATAAATTTTGAAAATAAACATGAGGAGCTCTTCTCTCTTGTTCAGACTTAATAAATTGACCTTCAGACAAAAAGTAGGCGTAACGCTCATAGTGTGCTTTTGTTTTTGCATTGTGCTCGGATTCCGCTGCCAACTCTTTTTCAAAACGAGACAAAAACCCACTTAACTCCTCAACTCGTGAATTAAAAAGAGCGACAGTTTTTTTCAGATCAACATGTTCCTCTAGGTAAAAAAACCTAAACAGCACTCCGTTTAAGACAAAACTGCCCAAGCCTTTTTCACCATTTCGTCCTAAGTAAGCATCCACATCCTCACCTGATACTGCAGAAAGTACATTGCGACCTATTTTATCTGCAATAAGGTTCTTGAGCAGAGGACTTGCATCTGCTCCATTGCTTGCGAGTGCTAATTTTTCGAAACGAGTAAGAACTGACACGGCTCTACTAAAATCTACTTCTTCAACATGAGCTAGCCAGACTTTCGATTGAGTGCTCCTTTCATTTTTTGAAACTTGATCAAGCGCCCCCTCTCTCAACTCAAGCGCGACCTGCAAAGCGCTACGACACGCGGCAAATGTGAGACTCGGAAGCAAGAACACGCAAGGCAGCAGAAGCTTTCTAAGTTGCCTCCAAAACCGCAAAACTGAGCTCATTATAAAATCTGCCAATATTCAGACACCTTAGAAGGGATATTTGTACAACACTTTGCGTTATTTTGGCTATGAGAAAAAGCTTTGATCTACGTTTGATGTTCGCAGAAGCCCTCTAAGTTAAATATACCTGTAAAATAAATACTATGGGGCGGCTATCGGATTGGAATGAAAAGACTAAGACTTTTTTGGTTGAAAAAAGTCGTCACCTTTTCGCGGCCTTAGACAGCAACAGTGAAGCTTCAAAAAAGTTTATATCAAGCTTAGGACGCATTCGCGCTGCCATGCTTTTTTTACTAGGTTTCGTTTTATCCGCCCTTTTAATTGAAGTCCTTTTTCAATACGTTATTCCTCCTTCTGCTAAAAAAAGTCGAGTTGAAGTTTCAAGCAAAAAACTTTATTACCTCCAATCGAGATCAA
This sequence comes from Bdellovibrionota bacterium, assembly GCA_041391385.1. Lineage (GTDB taxonomy): Bacteria > Bdellovibrionota > UBA2428 > UBA2428 > UBA2428 > CANIGN01. The sequence goes on along the minus strand of JAWKOD010000008.1, from coordinate 12,394 downwards.
GTTACGATCTTATTGCTCAAAAAAATATATTCTGCCCCGGTTGTCCTATACCCAACCTTGAATCTCGCAAAATAGAACGGCCCAAAGATTGCGACAAAGCAGAACGCATGGGGGGATCCGTCAAGCTTATAGGCACGATCGCTCTCGATGTCCCTGAGTTTTCAGTTGCAACTATGAGCTACGGCGGCCCTGCAAAAAGCTACAAAGTAGGCGAACAGTTTGATCGTTACGGAAAAATATTCGAAATACGTCGTGATCGAGTGTGCATTCTCAAGAGCGATGACAAACTTGCTTACGTTGAGCTTCCCGGCATCCCCAAGTTTGACGGAGTAAGCACATCAAGCGCACCCAAAGTCGTAAGTGAAGGAATTTCTCAGGCTTCAGATACCGACTTTCAAATCAAACGCGACTACCTCATGAAAAGCTTAACGGACATGAGCGTTCTCCAAACTGCTTACGCAACTCCCTACTTTGAAGACAATGAAATCAAAGGATTCAGGATTCAATCTATCGAACCCGGCAGCCCTCTCTTGGCTCTCGGCATGCGACCTAACGACATCATCCTCAAAGCAGACAACCAACCCCTTAACTCGCTCGCTAAAGCACAAGAAATTCTAGCAGGCGCTTCGACACTCGACAGTCTCGTCATCACCGTCAATCGCAACGGCCAAGAGGTTAACCTCAATTACAAGGTAGCTAAGTAGGTACAAAAATATGAAAAAAAATACGACACCCCTTTATTCATTACTTGTTCTCACATCAACACTCATTCTCTTAAGCTCTTTCGCACAAAACCCCGTGCTCTCATCCGGACTTAAAGAGCAAGCTCCCCAAGAAGATCTTGGTGCTGACTCTGCAGATGGACTCAATGATGAAGCGCTCCCACCACCTCCTCCACCCCCTGGAGCCAACTCTTCACAAGTTGCCCCCATGCCCAAATATTCTCCTCCACCACCAAGACCTAAAGCTGTTTCGAATGCAAGCACTACTCGAAGCGGTCTTCCTAAACTCAACATGGGAAGCTACGTAGAGCTCGACGAATCCCTCAAAAACCAACCCTTTGAAGGAACCATTGATTACCCTGATGCTGAACTCACTGAAATTGTGAATGCCATTTCTAAACTCGCTCAAAAGAACTTTATTTTGGACTCAAGCCTCAAAGGTAAACGCGTAACGATTATCTCTCCCCAAAAAGTAACCAAAGAAGAAGCCTACAACGTATTCCTCACTGCCCTTTACATGAATGGCCTCACTCTCGTATCAAGCGGTAAGTTCTTAAGAGTTATTCCCTCACGTGAAGCACCCAAGAGTAACGTGCGTGTGTTTTATGGCGATTTTGTTCCTGCGAGCGACGAGATCGTAACTCTCGTTTTCCCACTTAAAAACATCAGCTCTGAGGACATGCCTCGAATTTTCCAAGATCTTCTTCCACGTACCGGAAACATTCTCGTTTATCCAGAGACCAACAGTGTTGTTATGACTGACTCTGGCCTTAACCTAAGACGTATGATTTCAATTTTGAAATCAGTCGACGTTCCGGGATCTCAACCTAAACTTGAAAATATCCCCATTAACTACGCGTCTGCAAAAGACATTGCTAAGTTGATTGATGAAATTCTTGAAGCCCAAACCGGAAGAACCACTTCGCGTCGAGTAAGCTCAAGAAACCAAAAAGAAAAGAAAATCCAAGGCGGTGGTGTAATCACCAAGATCGTACCTGATGACCGTACAAACTCTCTCGTTGTGCTTGCAAACGGAAAAGGGATTGAACAACTTCGAAGCCTTGTTGCTAAACTCGACACCCACTAACGCTTCGAACAGCGGTAATATTCATATTTACTTCATCAAAAATGCCGTTGCCGAAGAACTCGCAGCAACACTCAATAGCCTGCTTGGTTCAGGAGCTAGTACTTCTTCGCAACCCGCAAGAGACACAGGAGCGACAAACACGCGCTCCACTGTTCCTCGCCTTCCCATTAGCACCCGCGGAACGAACGTGGGAGTATCAAACGCAGGCGTTGCTCTTGAAGGTCAAGTTAAAGTTGTAGCCGACAAGCCCACCAATTCACTCGTTGTAAGAGCATCTGCTTCAAACTACTCGGCGCTTAAAAAAATCTTGGAGCGCTTAGACATCCCTCGTCGCCAAGTGAACGTAGAAGCCACCATCATGGAAATTCGAATTAGAGACAACGAAACTTTTAACGTAGCCGCTAACATTGCTGTTGATGGTTTTACAAGTGCCGGTGGATTCATCCCAACTACAATGAGCGCCTCTCAATTTGCAGCAGCTGCTACGAGTCCTGCGGCTCTTAATGGATTGATTGCAGGACTCCCACTAGGGAAAAAAGTTGATATCAAAAGTGCAGATGGAACAAAAACTCTTTATTCAATCAGTTCTTTTGTTGGTCTCATTCAAGCCATCCAAGGCTTATCTGTTGGACAAATATTACAACAACCCAACATTCTCACCTCTGACAACGAACCTGGAACGGTGAACATTACAGAAAAAATTAAAGTGATCGGCAAAACTACACTCTCGTCCATCAACGATCAGGCGGTTCAAACGACTGAAACCGAAACCGTTCCCGTTGAGCTCGAACTCAAAGTCACTCCACAAATTGGATCTGACAATGAGCTTGTAAAACTCAAAGTAGAGCAAGTCATGGAGGACTTTAACAAGTCGGGTATTGTTGCCAACCAAATCGACACAATCCGAAGAAAAGCAACAACTGTGGTTGTCGTTCGTGATGGTGACACTGTTGTTATTGGCGGACTCGAGAAAAACGACATCAAAGCCCAAAAAAGTAAAGTTCCTCTCTTGGGTGATCTTCCCATCATCGGAGCACTTTTTAGAGGAAGCGATACAGAGAAGATTCGATCGAACTTGATGTTATTTTTGACTCCTAAAATTATTGATGACAATGACCGATTGTTGGAATTCTCGCAGCAGCAACTCCAAAGACGTCGAGAAGTGGGTAAAGAAGCTTACGATCCCAAGGATTACCACCGCAAAGACGTGAGCAAGCTCCTTAAAGATACAGACGAGAGGCTCAAAGGAAAACGCGGATGGGGCTTTAAAAAGAACCGTTCTGCATTTCTCTCTGAAGATATTCGCCAACCTACAAGACCCTCTAACAACGACGACAATAGCGGAACTTACCGAGATGAAGAGGGAGATGGTGAAGTACAAGCTGAGGTTTTAGAATCAGGCCCTGGCTCTGATCTTTTGCCTCCCCCATCGGATTACGACGGCGCTGATGGCCTCGAACCCCTCGACATACAGTAATGCAAAAAGGTAGCGGGTATGTGCAAATAGGTGCCTAGTACCTTTTTACACATACCCGCTACCTTTTACTCAAGAAAGGTTAGAATTAAGGTATAATTTAGATATGGCCTATCAATCACTCGAGACGCGCATTGGGCGCATTTTAATTGAAAATGCTGGACTCAAAGAAAGTGATCTCGAAGAAGTTTTGCGCATTCAAAAAGAAAGCCATAAAAAACTCGGTGAGATTTTAGTCGAAAGAAACATCATTCGCCCTGAGGACATCACCAAAGCTCTCTCTAAACAACTTGGACTTGCCTACATTGAAGACCTCAAGGCAAACGAGATCGACACTCAATGCGTATTGGGTCTAACTATCCAATTTTGTCGCGAAAACAAAGTCCTTCCTATTATGCTTCGAAACGATTCCGTGCGAGTCGCGGTTATCGACCCTTTTAACTACGCCCCTATTGATGCCTTAAAGCTTTTCTTTTCTCGCGATGTCGAGATTGTTCTCGCGACAGAGTTAAAACTTACCGACGCTATCAACCGCGTCTTTGAAAGAAGCGAAACGCTCGTTAAAGGCCTTGAGGAAGACGCCGAAGATTTTGATGTCAACATCAACGAAACAGTCGATCTCTTGGAAGCTGGAGATGACGAAGCCCCAGTAATTCGCTTCGTTAACGGAATGCTCTTCGCTGCCATTAAAGACAAGGCCTCAGACATTCACATCGAACCCTTTGAAAAAAACACCACCGTGCGTTTTCGCATGGATGGTATTCTTTATGACAGATACACCGTTCCTAAATCCCTACATGCCGCCATTTCTTCGCGTATTAAAGTTATGGCCGAACTCAACATTGCAGAAAAAAGAATTCCGCAAGACGGACGTGTACGCGTAAAGATTGCAGGACGAGAAATCGATATTCGTATTTCAGTTGTCCCTGTTAACTTTGGAGAACGCATCGTCATGCGTCTCTTAGACAAATCTTCCGTCGTATTAGAACTTCCAATATTGGGATTCTCCCAAAAAGACATTGATAAAATTGCTGAACTTACCGGAAGTAAATACGGTATTTTTCTTGTTACAGGCCCCACGGGATCAGGTAAATCTACAACTCTTAGTGCGTGTTTAAAAAACATTGCGACGCCTGAACGAAACGTCATTACCGTAGAAGACCCTGTGGAGTATCAGATCCAAGGTGTTGGACAAATTGCTGTAAACCCAAAGGTTGGACTGACCTTCGCTTCGGGACTTAGAAGCATACTTCGTCAAGACCCAGACGTGGTTATGGTGGGTGAGATCCGCGATAAAGAAACCGCAGAAATTGCCATCAACGCATCTCTTACAGGTCACTTAGTGCTTTCCACTATTCACACAAACGATGCACCAGGTGCTATTACGCGTCTTGCTGACATGGGAATTGAGCCGTTTTTAATTAGCTCGTCAATCGTGGGAGTTCTGGCTCAACGTTTGATTCGAACGCTTTGCAAAACCTGTGCGGAAAGTTTTGAAGCCAATGACTCTGACCTCAACCTCGGAGAAATTAACAAAGAGTACTTAGAAAAACGCTACAAAAAGAAACGTTTTGTCTTAAAAAAAGCCAAAGGTTGCAGCGAATGTCGTTATACGGGATACAAAGGTCGAGCTGCTATTTATGAATTAATGGTCGTAACCGACGAAATTCGTGCCTTAATTCTTAGCCGCGACGATGCAAGTAACATTCGAAAAATTGCCGTTAAGCAAGGAATGTTGAGCTTGCGCGACTCTGCAATTGATAAGCTTATCGAAGGGCAAACCACTTTGGACGAAGTCTTGCGTTTGACTCAGCTCGAAAACTAAATTCAATCACAAAGTTTGCTTCTATAAAAATTTCCTCCAAAAATAGGGCTTATGAACAGACTCTTTTCTCTCGTTATAATCCTATCGACTTTTTCAATTGTCTCCCCCTCAAATGCTACTGGAGCCGATGTCCCTAAAGGCGCATGGAGATGCACTTTTTGGGGGCAAGAATGGCAAATGGTCCCCGGCCCCACTGGACCACACTATGAATTGCAGCAAACGGCCTATACCAGCAACTGGAAAAAAACAAAAAGCGCAGCTTATGATGAAGCTGCAGATGACTGCGACCGCTATAGCGACACAAGCTGCCATTTTAGTTCCTGTAAGCAAAAATCTCGCTAATCGCCCAAGCTATTGGGGGCGTTGCGTTAGATATCTCAAAATAAGCTTATTTTTCTGGGATATTCAGAGCACTTAGGCCTGATAGAGTAAAACTATTAATGGCACATTTTGAGGTGCGCGGGACTGACAGCGCAGGCAAAAAGATCAAAAAGTTTATCGAAAGTGATTCGGTAAAAAACGCGCGCGCCAAAGCCAGGGCCCAGGGAATTATTCCGCTCACTGTAATTGCAACTGATGCTCAACTTATAAACAAAGCGCCTGAAACCATGAAGCAAAACATCGGGAGCGCTTTTAAAAAAATTGGCTTCATGGAGATTCAAAACTTCACGCGCCAACTCGCCTCACTCCTCAAAGCTCACGTTCCAGTTGTTGAAAGTCTCTCAGCACTTGTAGAGCAAGTCGACTCTCCCAAGTTACTTCCTATTCTCATGGCTATTCGGCAGCACGTAAAAGAAGGTCATAGCTTAGCCGACTCTTTTTCGCTGTTCCCTAAAGTTTTTGACCGTATCTACATCAACATGGTTCGAGCTGGAGAAGCTTCTGGTCGACTCGATGCTGTTCTTGGCCGACTTGCCGACTTCGGCGACAACCAGGTTAAACTACGCAACAAAGTCTCTGGCGCTCTTACTTATCCGATTATCATGGTCGTTATTGGCGTGGTGGTATTGCTTGTTATTACGAACTTTGTAATTCCACAAATCACGCAAATTTTTAATGACGCGAATAAAGTAATGCCCCTACCCACGCGAATTATGATCGGAGCCTCAGAGTTTTTACAAAATAATTTCTGGCCCTTACTCATTGCCTTTCTTTTTGTCATGGTCATGTTAGAGCGCTACGTAAAAACTCCAAAGGGTCGCGCCAAGAAAGATCAAACGCTTTTAAAGCTTCCTCTTCTTGGGTCAACATTCACCGATCTAGCTGTTACTCGTTTTTGCCGAACTCTTGGCACTCTTCTAAAAAGTGGAGTGCCTGTTATTAGCTCGCTCCAAGTTTCTAGAAACGTTGTCAACAACGATGTTTTTGAACAGGCAATTGATAACGCCTCTATTCAAGTAACAGAAGGTAAAAGTTTAAATTACGCGCTCAAACAAGCGCGAATTTTCCCTCCCATAGTTGTCCACATGGTAGCCGTGGGAGAAAAAACTGGAGAACTAGAAGACATGCTGCTCAACGTAGCCGATAATTACGACCAGCAGATCGAAGCACGCCTGGGAAGACTGACAAGTCTCCTAGAACCGCTTATGATTGTAGCCATGGTGGTGATCGTCGGATTTATCGTCGTCGCTGTTCTTCTGCCAATTTTTGAAATGCAGAATGTGTAAAACATGAAAGGAAATTATTAATGTTCACAAACAAAATCTTTAACCAACGCCGCCCTATTTCTTTTAAAAATCTCACGAGCAAACAAGGTTTGACTCTTCTTGAAATCATGATGGTTATCGCCCTACTTGGGTTGATCTTTACCTTCATTGGAAAAAACGTCTGGAGTAAGTTCACCGGTGGTAAAAGAAAAATTACAGGTATCTTCTTGGCTGAGATTAAGGGAGCGCTCGATCAATACAAGCTTGATTGCAACGATTACCCTAAAAACATTCAAGCCCTCATTGAAAACCCAGGAGATTGCCCCGCATACGCAGTTGAAGGTTATATGAGCGGAAAAAAACAAATCCCGAAAGACCCCTACGGCTGCCCTGTATTTTACAGCTACGAAGCGGGTGAAATGACACTTAAATCTCTCGGTCAAGGTTGCCAAGAAGGTGGTGAAGGAGAGGCAACTGATATTCCGTTTACGGAATAATCCGCACTCACTTGAAATTTAAAAGAGGCCTTACTCTTATCGAGATTCTTATGGTGCTAGCTCTGCTGGGGCTATTGCTCTCAGTAGGGCTACCTAAGATTGACCGAATTACGCGCGCCAATGTTCGCACTGGAGTAAGACGCCTCGGGGCTCTTGTTAAGTATTGCTACGACCAATCTGTTCTAACAGGTAAGCTTCACCGTATTTCTTTTGACTTAGCTGACGGCAAAACAGCCTCGGAACAAAGTTGGAAACTAGAGATGGCTGTAGGAGATACTCTTCCTGAAGAACAAATCAAAGAAGACTTAACTGGATCCAGTAGCTCAAGCAGCGAATCTTCGGAAGGTAGCCCCTCTGCCATTCAACCTTTTGTGCCTGCAGCTGAAGCGAGCAAGCACTATCTCCCACGCGGCATTCAAATTGTACAAGTAAAGAGTTGGCGCTTAGGACCTAACGTTGCCCTTACTCAGGGGCCTATTTCTGTATATTGTTTTCCGAATGGATTTGTTGACGATGCAACCATTTACTTACAAGAACAAGGAAAACCAAAGTCTGCCTACTTTATTGTAAAGACAAGAAGTCTCACAGGCAGAGTCGATATCGAAGCGGAGGCCGCAAGTGGCACACCGTAAGACTCGCAATCAAAACGCAGGATTTACTATTTTAGAAGTTCTTGCAGCCACTCTCATATTCTTTCTTGTCATCGCTTCTGTCATAGCTACTCGCACGCGCGCCCTCAGATCTGTTGCTGAAAGTCGTTTGATTTCCCAAGCCCAAACTCTTGCCACAATGAAAATGACCGAAATGGAAATAAAATTCCAAGACGCCATTGATAAAACAGGCATCAAAGGCTCACTTGGAAAAGAAGAAGGCTCTTTTGATGCTCCCTACGAAACTTTTAGATGGAATGCAGAGTTTAAAGAAAACCCTATCACGATAGAGCAAGATCAACTGCTTCAGTTTTTATCTGCCTATGGAATATCCGAAGAGGATGCTCAAGCACAATTTGAACAAAGCAAACTGCTTCTTACGAACCTCAATAAAGCTCTCAAAGAAAACATGGGAGAACTGGTTGTAAATGTCACCTGGGACTTTCAAAAGTCAGAACGTAACCTGATTTTGGTCACGCACCTCATTCCTAAAAAGCCTAAAATCAAATTCACACAAAATGCCGATGTAGGAAGAGAGTTCTCACCATGACAAAAAGGCGTCAGAGACCTTTTCGAAGTGGCTTTACGCTTTTGGAAATTTTGCTCGTAACTGTGCTTTTATTTTTCTTAGGCTATGCTGTTTACACATCAGTACGAGCCACCACAAACACAAAAGAAATCGTGGAATCTCGCTCAGAAATTCTACAAGAATACCGTTCTGCTTTTGGTATTATTGAACGCGACCTCAGGGCCACTTATTATCAAACAGCTGAGGACTATGGATGGTACCCGCGCAAAGAAGTCGCCTCAAACCCCAAAGAAGGGGAAGAGCCCCCACCTCCACTCGATCCCGAAAACGAAACTCTCATTCCAACAAAGCCCACCCCTATTACACTTTTTCAAGGAAAAGAAAACACTCTTTTCTTTACGACACGCACACACCAACGCCTCTCTGCCAACTCGCCTGAGAACGAAGAGCACTTTGTATTCTACGAACTCAAAAACAAAGAACTCCATAGAAGCGAGTCCAAGCGAGCCATACGTGTAGAAGACAGACAAAACCCCGAGGACTATCGCTCCTTTGTACTCTTAGAAAACGTTATCTCTCTTAAGTTTTCCTTTTGGAATCCCAAACAGCAACGCTGGGTACCCGATTGGGATTCAGAAAAGTCAGAATTTCTCAACAAAGTTCCCGAAGCTGTAAAAGTTGAAATTAGATTCACCCCTGAATACTCCAGCGACAAAGGTGGAAACAAATCTCAAGAACTTTTTCTCATTACAGCTGTGCGACTTGCTGAAGCTAGCTACCGAAATATAACCTGGTCGAAACAAACTGTGAGTTCTGAAGGTAATCCGAACGAAGAGGTGATTAGCCCATGAGAAAATCACTTAAGCAAACGCGCAAACAAAGCGGCATAGCTCTGATCATGGTTCTTATGTCTTTGGCCCTCATCGCAATTTTCATCACGCAACTCACTTACACAAGTAACATTGACCTCACGATTACTAAGAAAAACCAAAAGCGACTTCAAGCCTATTACCTAGCTCACTCTGCAGCTCGCATGGGGCTTTTAAGGATTCACATTTACAAAGAACTCGAAAACATGCTCTCCGGGCAAAGTGGTCTTGCGGGACTTATCCCCCCAGCTATTCGCCCTATGGTATGGTCTTTTCCCTTGCCCGAATTTCCACTCCCTGTAAGTGGCGACTCTGAACCAAGCTCTGCACCTGGAAAGTTTATTTCCATCATTAAAGGAGAAGGGTCAAAAATCCCGATTAACTTACTCGACGGACTCTATTACCGAATGCCTCCCATTATTAAAAACAAAGCCGAAGCAGAAGGTGCAGCAAACGACGTTCGCGCTCAAATCCAACAACTCTTAGAACTACGCGAAGAAAACGATGAAAAATTTAGAGAAAAAATGGAACGCAACTACCGCACGGCTTTTGTTGATTCTCTTAAAGATTGGATTGATAGCGACAATACGCTCACAGAAGGCGGTGATGAAAGCGCCATCTACGATCGTAAAAACCCACCCTATAAACAGAGAAACGACAGAATTCCAAACCTTACTGAAGTCTCCATGGTCGATTTATGGGATGATGATGTGTTTTCCTATTTAAAAAATGAACTCTCCACCCTCAGCGTTTACCCACGAGTAAACTGCAATACCATGTCACTCGATCGCTTTAAGGCCTATTCCAGAAACCAGCTCACAGATGCCAGCCTAGGCCTTATTGCGCAGCGTCGTATAGAAGAGCCCTTCACGAGCCTCAATGATTGCGTAAATTTTATCCGTACCAACCCTGACATCATCGGTGGAGGCGATTTTAACATCCCAGATGAAGTTAAAAAGTACGCAGGAGAAGGCTCAAACAGAGAAAGTACATTTATCATCGAGGGAAGCTCTACAGTGGGCGATTCGAGAGCCCTCATTCGACTTTATGTTCGTATTGACGAAGACGCCCCAAAAGCTAAAAAACAAGGTGAGCCCGTCACAGACGGTAAATTTAAAGACGTTCGTGTGATACGATTTGAAGAGGGAGCCCCTAGATAAAATGAGATCACTTGGCATTCATGTTGATTCCAGGACGATCCGTATTCTCGATATCGGGATTACGTCCAAAAAGCTCGCGCTCAACGGCGTCTTTGAGATGGACCGTGGATCAGGAGAAACCCTTTCCGAAATTCTAAAAAGTTACTTTTCAAGCACTCCCCGACCCGATCGCGTTGTCGCTAGTATTGGCAACGTACCTGTTGTGGTTAAAAACTTTCACTTTCCCTTTAAAGACAGAACTCAAGTTAGGCAAGCTATCTTAGGTGAATTCGAAGATACCCTTCCCATTGAAATTGAAAACTTTGTTTTAGAAACGCAGCTTCTCGGACGCGAAAATAGCCTCAATACTTTTACCGGAGCTTTAATATCGCGCGAGCCACTCGAAGACATGAACCGTGTTTTTGAAGCCATCGATGTGATGCCTTCGGACTTTCTACTCCCCTCTGAGGCCTATGGCCGCTTAGGTCTATCGTTTCTTTCCTCCGAGTTTGATCCCGGTAGCGTTGTTTGTTTTTGCGATATCGGATTTGATTTTACGCAAGTTTCAACGGTTGAGTTTCCAGTTGGCTCGTCTGGTAAACTCAAGCCCAATTCTTATGTCCACTCTTTGCTCGACTACAGACACATCACTCGTGGAGCCAAAGATATTTACGATCAAGAAGGCAATCGCCTTGCGCTTTCGGCTAAAGAGTTTGAAGAATACATGGCCACTCGGGTTAGCTTTGCAGCATCAAGCACAGACAGCCTCAAAAATGCCGTGCGCCCCTTACTTGTAGAACTCTATCAAGTAACTCAAGCCGCTATGTCTAAATCAGGTCGCAAAGTTGCACACTTTGTTCTCACTGGATCACTTGCTCATTGCCCTGGTTTCAGAGACTTCTTTGAAACTGAGTTACGCACACCAACTCTCGTTTGGGATCCCTTTCAAAATATCGATGTGAGCAAAGCTCCGCTCGATATCAACACAGCCTCTCGCTTTGTTGTTCCTCTTGCTCTTGCTTTGAGACATGGTGCTTTAAGTAGTCTTCCTTGGCTAAACTTCAGAAGAAGCTCCAAGCGCAAACAAGTAATTTCTGCTGCATTAGAGCAACTCTCACAACCCGAATTTCGCAGCCGCATGCTCCCTCTCGCTTTTTTATGTATTGGGATTTTTGCTCTCAGCCTAACGGCTATTTTTATGATGGAAACACGTCTTGAAAAGCAAACGAAGCGCACTCAAAGTGCACTTTCTCGAGCAAAAGCTCCTCTCAACTCCACACTAGAAACTTTTGAATCTTTTAAGGCAAAGCAATTTGCTAAAATTCCTGGAAAAGGAACAAACACACCTATACTCGAAGAGCTCAACCGAATATCTGCGGCTATTCCCTCTTCGCTCAAAGTTGAAGAACTTAACATTACTTCGAATTCAAAAGGAAAATCGCTTCAAGCCTCTCTCAATGTAAGCAAAAACCCTAGCTTCGAAGCCGCTGATCTTGAAAAATCACTCAAAGCACAAGGCTTTAGCGAAGTGAGTATCGATGGTCAGGGCTCTATGCGCCAAGTTAAGATGAAGGGCGAATAGAGATGGATAGATTTAAAGAACTTCTACAAAGTCTTTGGCTTAAAGTAGTCGCTGCTCTTCAAAACTTTGAAAATTCTCCACTCTTTGAGCGCATCATGCGTCGCTATGAATCCATGACTCCCGTTGGGCAGAATGCTTTCAAAAGTCTTACAAAATTAGGCGCCCTCGTGATTATTGCTCTTATGATTTTAGGCGGTCCCTTTCTTTTGCTCTCTAAACTGAACGATATAAAAAATCTCGAAAACCTAGAAAGTGAAGCTGCTTCTTTTCAAGCCGAATACGAAGCACAAACTAAAGGATTTACTCCTCCAAGTGGATGGCGCCCACTCAACGCCAACTCAGCACAAGACCTCTCTGCTGCCTTTAATGAATAC
>JAWKOD010000007.1:0-192406 GCA_041391385.1 Bdellovibrionota bacterium | reverse complement strand
TCGAATTGCTTGTGAGCAATAAACATTCTACTCAAAAAAGTGATCGTTATTTAAGACCTCAATGTTTTGGGGCTTACATTATGTCTCAAGGTGAAGTTTTAACAGTAGAAGCGGATGCTACATTGCTCGCAACAGGCGGTTATTCGGGGCTTTATTTACACTCCTCAGGGCCTAAAACAAATACGGGTGCAGGGGTGGCTTCAGCGTGGAAGGCCGGAGCGCGGGTTATCGACTTAGAATTTGTTCAATTTCACCCAACGACACTTTTTATTGAAGGTAAGCCAAGAAAACTTCTCACCGAAGCCTTAAGGGGTGAGGGAGCTAAGCTTTTAAACTATAAAAATGAATCTTTTGTTGATGAGCTCGCACCTCGTGATGTTGTTTCAAGAGCTATTCACTCTGAGATGGCAGCTTCGCAAAGGCGCTGTGTTTATTTAGATTTAAAGCCGATATCGAATTTAGAAGAGAAGTTTCATCAAGTTGCAGCCACTTTAAAAGAGAATGGCTTGAACTATAAAGAAGAATTAATACCCGTTGTGCCGGCAGCTCATTATACAATGGGAGGTGTTTGGACGGATCTTGAGGGGCAGACAACGTTACCTGGCCTCTGGGCAGCTGGAGAGGTTGCATGCACAGGACTACACGGAGCAAATCGTTTGGCTTCTATGTCTTTGTTGGAAACACTCGTATTTGGGGACGCCTCTGCTCGCTCTATGCTTTCGTTTAAGGGGGAAGCACTGAAGGGGCGTGATTGGATACATGGATCAGAGAACGTGGACTCTGTGCTTGTACAGCAAGACTGGAGCGTGTTGCGACAAACGCTTTGGAATTATGTGGGTATTGTAAGAAGCGCTCAAAGGTTAGATCGCGCAAAGAAAATTCTAAAAGAACTGAGTTCTGAAATTGACGATTTTTATAAAATGTCAAAACTTACGCCTGACTTGCTTGCGCTAAGACAAGGTGTGGCTGTCGGAGCTTTGACGGTAAATTCTGCGCTTAAAAGAAAAAAAAGTGTGGGATCGCATTTTATTTCATAGTGAAAAATAGAAATAAAACGAAATTCAATTGAGTTTTATTTTAAGTTGTTTGTTTTTTGTCTGACAGGATCACATCGTTCTTAACATCTAATTAATATCTTTTAAGTTAACCTGTTACACTAAACTCCGAGTCAGATATATAGGAGGGCTAAAAAAATGAAATATGTAATTTTTTAGCCGTAATACTTTTTGCAACTGCTTGTACATCTATCAGCCGAGATACTGCTTCTGAAACTCACCGTAAGCAACCGCTTCCAAGTGAACGAAGAGCAGACTAAGCTAGGTTTGTGGAAAATCAAAACAGTTTGCTCTTAGAGCGACTTTGGAGAGAGGCGCGTGAAGCACGATCAAATGCTCACGCCCCTTACTCCGGTTTTTTTGTAGGAGCCGCAGTGCTCACACTAGAAGACAAAATATATTCTGGTTGCAATGTGGAAAATGCTTCTTACGGAGGAACCGTTTGTGCAGAACGCATTGCACTTTTCAAAGCCGTCTCAGAAGGCTTTAAAAAATTCAAAGCGATTGCTGTTGTCTCAGACGCTAAAGGCGTTGCTGTTCCACCTTGCGGCTTTTGCCTCCAGGTTATTTCTGAATTTTGCGATCCCGATATGAAAATTATTCTTGCAACTCCCAAGCGAGTTGAGCGCGAATACACTCTCGCAGAACTATTACCAGCCGTTTTCACTAAAGAATTTCTTTGATTAGTGTCGTTGCTAGTTCCTGTGGCCGAAATAGGTGAAATGTGAGAGTATCAATTCAATATGAGCATAGAAATTAGGACAGAAGAACCTATGGATTATGCAAAGTCGAATGAAGTAGTTTATAACGCATTTAAGGGGGCTACTCACTCTGATGGGGATGAGCATAACTTAGTGCAAAGACTTCGAGCTTCAAGTACATTTGTTCCAAAACTTTCATTAGTAGCAGTGCTCAAGAATGAAATTGTAGGACACATCATTTTTAGCAAAATAATAATTGTTAAGAAAAATAATACGCCTCTAGAGTCTTTAGCTTTAGCTCCCGTGTCAGTTCATCCTAATTATCAAAAAAAGAAAATTGGAGGAGCTCTCATCAACAGAGGTCACATGATAGCTAAAGAGCTTGGATTTAAATCAGTGATTCTTTTGGGCCATCCAGATTATTATCCTCGCTTTGGATATTCCAGAGCTTCCAAGTGGGGAATACAAGCTCCTTTCGACGTCCCCGACGAGGTTTTTATGGCGATTGAATTAGTGAGCGGTGCTCTTGATGGAGCCTCTGGAGTAGTTCAGTACCCATCTGCATTCAGGATCACTTAACTCAAGATTTTAGTTTTTAATGTACGTTCTGTGTGTGACTTTCAAAAAAGTCTAAGAAGTTTTTACAAGCGTCGGGCAAATGTTCGCGGCTCTTAAAGGCTAAAACAATTTTATAATCTGTAAGAGGCATTTCCATGTGAGGTTGTGCAAATTCTCTACGGGTTCTGGAGTGAATAAAGTCTGGAATAAGGCCTACACCTAAGCCGAGGTCTACGTAGTCGAGCATGGATTCCCAGCTCCCCATGATTCCACGGAAGTTAGGGTACTTTTTAAATTGCTGAAAGTATTTCTTTTCAAAATCCCAAGACTCAGGTCCTTCTTCTTTAATGAAAAAGTCTGTATTGCCCAGGTCTACATTCGGGTCTTTGGAAATCAACGTGTAGCGCCCTTTGAAGAGTTCAATGCACTCGTAGGGACGAATGCGCGAATCAAATAGAACTGCTCCCATAGCAACTTGATCGCGGCTAAGATAGTCAATCACTTTGCTTGTAGGGGAGAGTTTCATTTTAAGTGCTACGTCTGAATTTGTTTTAATGAATTCACCCAGAATGGGGTTGAGCATGTAGTGAAAAACGGAACCTGTAGAGGCGAGTTCAATATTGCCCACTACTTTGCCCGCTTCTTTTTCAAGTTCGCTTTTTAATGAGTTGGCGGCAGTGAGAAGTCGCATGGCTTCGTTGCGAAGTTTTTCACCTTGGGGTGTGAGACGAAATCTGTTTTTTTGATGGATGAGAAGTTTTAGGTTGAGGTTTCTTTCAAGGCTTTGAATAGCTTGGCTGATTGCCTGGGAAGAGACATGGTTTATTTGGGCAGCGCTTAAGAGCGATTCACTCATCGCTGCATCGTAGAAATACTTAAGGTGGTATAAGTTTAACAACGTATATCCTCAAGCCCCTTATACTGGGCTTGAGGATAGGTTGAAAGAATATTTTATATTTTACTGAATTAGTAAAATACTTTCCCTTGATGCGCTACGCCTCTAGTGGGGCGCGGGCTACGTGTAGAAGGGTTAAACCAGCACTTAGGTCTAATTCCCTCAACAAATCCGCCGTCTTTGCCACATGCGCCTGTGCTGTGGTTTGCGTCAGAGAAGTCTACATTGAATGGTACAGAGCATAGAGCCCCTTGGAAGTATGTGTCAGCGCGACACTGAGCTTTAGGATGCTTTTGGTTGATTCCAGAGAAAACTTCCGTAGAAGGCGTCTCAAGGTTTACTGAACCAGTGTTGCCAAGTTCACCTAAAACGTTACCAAGAACAACGCCAGCAGCAGCGTTTCTTAGGCACATGTATTGATCTTTTTGATCTTCATAAACACCAGCACATTTTTCAGCAGCAAATTCGTTGCTGTGATCAAAATCTGCAAGCTCTTCTTCGGTCATATCAAGGAACATACGGCGCATACATTTAGCAGTACCGAAGTAATCACTTTGACCTTCTACAGAAGCCCAGCTTTCAGATCCGATAGGCCACCAGTTAGAGTACTTAGGCTTTCCACCGAGGTGGTGTCCCATTTCGTGACAAGCAACAAGCATGAAGCCGTCAGCTGTCATGATTTTGTGACGAGCCATACCGCCGTACATGTTGAGTCTGTATGTTGTTCCGATGCGCTCAGCACTTGCGTTTACAGTGCCGTCAGTCCAAAGGCGACGAATCTCTAGGGTTCCACCTTTCGCTTTGATGATAGGCCCATATATTTTTTCAATTCTATTTAATATAGAGTCGAATTCTTCATTGGTGATGCCTGTCTCTTCTCCTTCTTTTTGGTCAGCTGCGATGTAAAGATCGTTCTCTGGAACGAAATTACACATGTGATTGTTCATCATTCCTGATGATGTCAAAATTAATGACAGTGAACTAATTAAAAACCCCTTCATAGATATCCTCCTCAAACTAAAAAAACAAAAAATTGTTTTATCGCCAAGGTTTTATGATTGATCTGAAATGCTAGAATCGTGACTTAAATTATCTGACGTCACGAAATTTTCTTTCATATGAGCAATGCTCTGCGATGTATGTTTTTTGACGAATGACTGTTTGAGCTATGTGACTAAGCAAGTGAAAGAGCGTGAAAGTTTAGAGCGCTTTGAATCCAATCGAAAGAATCGCAATATCAATTAGAATGTGACTGACCCAAACCGCTTGAAGAGATTTTTCTTTCTCATAGGTAAATGACCAGATAATTCCTGCAATCCAAACTCCTAAGCCAAGGAGGAGTCCAAGTTTTAAGTCGAAGTAATTAATAGTTACCGAAAAGTGATGAAGGGTAAATGCGAAGCCAGCTATCAAATGCGGAATGGCTTTTGATGAAAACTTAACTTTTTTCCAAGCGTTAAAAATAAAGAAGCGCCAGTAAAATTCTTCGAGAAGAGAGTGAATTAAACATAAAAATATTCCATATAAAAAATAATGTTCTTTGATATTTAAGAGCGATATTTTTTTTGAGATTCGCAAAAGGGCTTCGCTTCGAATGTCGAGTGGGAGCCATTCAAAGAGTATGAGGACGGGGACAGACATGATAAAACCTATAAGAACACCAAGCAGGATTTGTCTTTTAGGTGCACTACAATTAACTTCGGATAGAAAGTTTTTCCAAGATCCGGGCAGTTTGAGATGCTTCCAAAAAAGTATGGGACTTAAAAAAAGGAATATTTTGGTAGCTCCAAGTAAATACATGAAAAGAGGGTGAGGCTCACTCGGCAAAAAGTATAGAAGACTTGCTGCAAACGGAAGTGTTGAAAGCACGATAAGAACAAATAACTTCATTGTTCAAAGTATAGCTTTAAGCTGAAGGCTAGGCGAGAAGGCTTTTTGTTGGAGTCGGCTAACCTTCAAATTAAGAGAGGTCTTATGATTTCTTTTCTTCTCGTTGTGCTTTAAGTCGAGCACGTTTTTCTTTCAGTTCTGAGCGGAACTTTTCTCTTTCAGCTTTAAACTCACCACGGTCGCTTTTCTTATCCTCACGACATTTTTTGAGATCATCACGGCTTTGTGCTGAGTTAATGCAACTTTTAGTTTCTTGAAGTGAGGCTATTCGCTTATCGATCATGGTGAGGGCATGCGCTTTGACCTCAGATAAGACCTCTCCTTTGTGAGAGTTGCCCTCTTCGGCATGAAGAAAGCCTGTGAGGATAAATGAGAGTATGATTCCAGAGCTTTTAATTTTATTCATTTTGGTCTCCTATTCGAAAGATAAGATGCGCAATGTTTTAATAAGTTGCAGTCTTAACAATAAAATCACAGAGAAATGACGCGGGAGCTTATGGAAGGGCTTAGGAGGGTGAATGGGTGGCGCTTAGTCGTTATAATCGATACTTATAAAGTTACTATCGACAAAATTAAAACCAGAAAGTTCTGGTTGCGCTATACGTCCACTCCCATCGGGTTGTAAGTAGAGGCGTAACTGTATGCTTTGAGACGGATCTGCCGGATCTAAAATCGTTATCAAATAAATCGCTTCAGATATAAATTCTGTGTTGATAAGGCTTACGTAGTGTCCGTAATCACCTAGTTTATTCGTTAACAAGAGAATACCTTGATTTTCGTTTTTCAGAGCAGAGAGCGTAGTGCGTGATGGGTAAACTCCTAAGGGATATGCTTCGTGCTTGATAATTTCCACTAGCTTTAGGGTGTCTGGTCCTCTTACCTTAAGTTCTGGGTGTTCAAGCATGATTCTCTGATGTGCTAGGCGTAACTCGTCTGGGTGCACGTGGTGCAGAAGCCATGGTACGAGATTGATGTATGCAATCAAACCGCAATCGTGACAGCCTATTTCTTGTGTAATAAGTTTGCCCCGGCATGTTTTGGGAATAGGTTTATAAGATCCAAAGACTGGATTAGATGACAGTACAACGAGTGCTAGAGATAATGTGTGTAGCGTTTTCATATACCGCTTTCGAGTGGTGGAGTTTAGAGCTTTTTAAGGGTGTAGCTATATGCTGCTGTCGAGTTTCTTTTAGCAAGAGAGGGGTTGCTTCCGGCGGGATAAGAATAGCGAATTCTTTCTTGCTTAAAGTGCAGCAGGCCCTTTGAGTCTTGAGAAAAACTAAAAGTATCGACAATTCTATATTGAATTGAGCTCACGACTGAGAAGTGAGTTCTCCTCCAGCCAGTAAGGCTTTCGCCGATATCAAGTATTCGCATTTTGATTCCATCAAAACCAATTTCTTCGTCACCATGAGTATTGTCATAGGTGCCAACTTTCATTTTAGCGGATGCATCTTCTGAGAATATTAAGGTTAAGGAGTATTCTTTTTTTTCTTCTTTAAGTTCTAATTTTTTAAAACGTAAGTCGAATGAGTTTTCTTCGTCTTCTTCTATTCCATTTTCTATTATAGAAGTATGCGTGACTTCATATTTTCCGACAAGTCTTTGAGCGTTTTAAAGTCTAATGATTCATTTGCGAAAGTAGAGGCAGAAAGAAGAAGAATTTTGCTGAGAAGCTTTTGAGCATGTGGCAGTCATAGAGCCAAAAGACGCTATGTGTCAATGGTCTCTCTGTTCGTTCTGGCTATTTCTTAATGAGTTCTTAGTCATTAGTTTAGTTTTGGGGATTTGAAAGTAGTGCAGCGTGATCTGCAGCTATCGCGAGTATTTCGCGGTCTTCTAAGTTCTTAGACGGATTGTATCTTATCCTCTCGTCTATAGATAAGCTTTCGTTGTCTATTGGAGCTAGTTGATTCTTTAAGTGTTCAGCGGCCCATTGGCTAACTTCTTCAAAGTCTCGAACGGTGAAATGAGGCTTCCGTGTGAGACTTTCAACTTGTGCGTTGTATTGTGCGATAAGTTCTGCGTCTTTATCGACAGCCAAACGCGCTTGGGACAAATTTTTGATTTTTTCAATATGCTCAGGTTGGATTATTTTCCATGCATTGCTACCCAGGGCCGCATTCATGTCTACTGCTGAGTCTAATTTACTAAACTGAATCGGATAGAGGAGGCCTCTTTCTCCCGTTTCACTTCTTTGAAGAAGGTAGTCACTGGGGCGAGGAATGAGAACGTCAGAGCTGATACCATTGAGTTGAGTACTTTTTCCTGAAGCGAGATAAAACCCACCAGTAGTACAAATGACTCCACCTACAATGCCGTTGGGTGCAAGACCTCGGAAACGATTCTCAAATGTGTCTTCTATTTCAAAGATAATTCCTTGTACGGATCCTTTGCCGTAACTTTGTTCTGAGCCGACTATGAGAGCTCTTTTATAGTCTTTGAGTGATCCGGCTAAGATTTCAGAAGCAGAAGCAGAGTCTTTATTGATAGCAACGACGAGGGGGCCTGAATAAAGAGTGTCTTTGTTGTGATCACCATAAAATTTTTCGATTTTGCCACTTCCGTATTGCATCTGTGCAGCCACACCTTCTGCAACTAAAGAATCTAAGATTTTTGCGACACTTTCGAGACTCCCTCCGGGGTTCGACCTTAGGTCAATCACAACAGTATCTGGCTTCTCGTCCTTTGTAATTTTTTGGAGAGTTTCGTTGAAGTCTTTTTCGGCATTTTGATAAAAAACAAGAAACCTGAGAGTGGCAACTTTTCGCGAGACACCTGTTGAGTCTATTACGTTGTGAATTTGGACACTCATTTTGTGTAAGTTGTTCTCGGTATACTCTTTTCGCTTACGGCTAAGGAGAATGGGGGTGGCGGAATTCTCTCGTTTTATTTTTAGAAAAACAACGCTTTCTTGAGGGCCTCGTAACATGTCCATGACTTGATCTTGTGTACGGTCTTGAGTGTCCGTGAAAGTTATTCCGTCCTGGGATACAGCGAGTATCTCATCTCCTACCAAAAGTTGATTGTCTACTTCAGTAGATGCTTTGATGATTTTGGGGAAGCTTGAGAAAAATTCAATATCAACTCCGATTTGAGTTAATGAGCCCATAATGAATTCTTTTATCTTGCGACTCCCTATTCGGGTTAGGTATTTGGAGTGTGGGTCCAGAGCTTGAGCGTAAGCATCCACAACTTCGTCGAGCATGCTTGTTCTTCCATTAATTTTTAATTCTCTTAGTTTTTGAGCGCTCAGCTTTTGTAATTTTGAGGTTTTCTCTTCGGGGCTTTCGGTATCTGTGGGGTCTTGAGCGTAGAGAGAATTAACGTAGAGTTTTGTTGCTTCTTCCAGTTCGCTCTGAATACTTGCCCCTTTGTGATTTCTTTCTGAGACGAGGGTGAAGGGCAATTCTGGGTTAGCTCTCCCTTTGGGGATTAATTTGAGGGCCTCTTCTAGGTTTTTTTGAAAGCGTTTGAGAGCGGCTACTTTAATGTCGAAAAGTAACTGGAATCTTTCGCAGCCCATTTCATCAAGTTGGTATAAGGAATTGAATATATAATATGCCTTATTTTCTTCGCTTAAGAGGAGACGTGTTTCGATGTTTGAGTTCTGCTGCTTTATCCAGAGTTCTGCACTTCTCTCTATATGATTAAAAATGAAGTTGTTGAGCTTGTTGGCATCAAGGGGTTTGAGACTCTTGATGTATTGTGGATCGTTATAGTGGTAGTGGCCTAAGCTAAGTTTTGTAATGTGGAGAGCGATATCTCTGCAATTAAGGGCAGATGCAAGAGTTGGTATAAGAAAGAGAGTGCTGCAGAGGAATATGTTGCGAAGTGGGTTGTTTTTAATTTTCATATTGATTGCACACAAATGAGGCACTCTTTTAGCGCCAGGACCTGAACGCGATGATGCTACAAATTATTACGCGCCACGCAATAAAAAAAGTCTTACAAGAGAGATACTTAGGCTCGGCTCAATTTCAAAAAGAGGCCTAATCCAAAGCCCCAGCAAGCATTTAAAAGCAAGGCTATGGGGATAATAATGGCCTGAAAAGGAATCCCTTTAAGGGGAAAAACGATTGCGATTGCTACAAAGGAAGGGAGTACGGCCCCAAGTACTATGGCACGAATCCAAAAGGTCGCTTTGTTTTGTAGAAGTGGGAGAAGGAGTATTCCCCAGATTCCACCAAAGAATGCGAGTGATATGACGGCTGGGACTCCAAGAGGTTGTGTAGGCGAGAGGTTGTATGCGGCGAAGGGAAGGACTCCAAGTAAATGGAGGAAGGCCACCATACCTTGGTGAAAAATAAGAGTCGCTAAGAAGCCCGCAGCGAATGATTTAAGATACTTTTTTGCCATTCAAATTACCTCTTCGAAAGTGTTAGCACAAAATAAAGCTTCTGAAGAATGCGAACTCGCAGATGAAGCGCATAGCTATAGGGTGCGCTTGCGTTGAGCTTGTGAAACAAGGCTTGTGTGGGGGCAGCTATTTGATAGGTTCTGGAGCTTCAAGATGGAACGCTGGACAGTCCACAATAGTGCCGAACTTTATAATGTGAATAATTGGGGATCAGGATACTTCCGTGTAAACTCCAAAGGAAATTTAGAGGCCACACCTCAAGGTCCCGAAAGCCCTAATGGAATTGATCTTAAAGAGCTTATTGATGACCTCCAGCAGAGGGGTTTGCGCTCACCTATTCTCGTTCGTTTTACAGATATTATTGGAAGCCGCATAAAAAATATTTCCGAGGCTTTTAGTAAGGCAATCGAATCGTATGATTATCAAGGAAAGTATCGGGGTGTTTACCCCATTAAAGTTAACCAACAACGCTTTTTGGTAGAGGATATTGTAAAACAGGGTGAGGAATTTTCCTTGGGTCTGGAAGCGGGCTCTAAGCCAGAGCTTCTTGTTGCTCTTGCCGTTTATAAATCTTCTGAAGGTCTGATTATTTGTAATGGTTTTAAGGATCGCGATTACATTGAAACCGCTTTGCTTTCCCAAAAGCTGGGTCGCAATACAATTATCGTTGTCGATCGCTTCTCTGAGTTAGAAGTGATTATTGAGTGTGCCAAAGAGTTAAATATTCGTCCTCGAATCGGATTTAGAGCTAAGCTTGAGTCTAAGGGCACTGGGAAGTGGGCTGAGAGTTCTGGGGTAAAGTCCAAATTTGGATTGAATACAGAAGAGATGGTTGAGGGCGTAGAGCTTCTCAGAAAGAATGATTTTTTATCTTCTCTGGAATTGCTTCATTTTCATATTGGATCTCAGGTCTCTTCTTTAAGATGTGTAAAAGACTCCTTGAACGAAGCTTGTTGGATTTACGTTGAACTTGCAGCGATGGGTGCTGGTCTAAAAATGATTGATGTCGGAGGTGGGCTTGGAATTGATTATGACGGCTCGCAAACGAATTGGGAAAATTCCGTTAACTACACACTTAAGGAATATGCGAGCGACGTCGTATGGCAAATCAAACATACGTGTGACTCGAGAGGGATTCCGCATCCAGATGTCATAACAGAATCAGGCAGAGCGCTTGTGGCCCATCACAGCGTCCTGTTGTTTAACGTGTTGGGTGTGAATGAAGTGAGAAAAGATGAGCTTCCGGTTCTGCCAGAGGATGACGAACACGATACTCTCGCACAAATGAAGCAGCTCTGTGAATCGCTCACAAATAAAAATCTGAACGAGTGTATTCAGGACGCCTATAAAGTGCGCGATGATTCTTTGAGTCTTTTTAATTTGGGTTATTTGAATTTGCGCCAGCGGGCAGCGATGGAAAGTATGTTCAGGGTTTTTTGCACACGAGCTTTAGCCATTGCTGAAACAGCGGCCCGTAAGACAGAGGAAGTTGAAGAGCTTCGGAAGTTTTTAATCGATAGTTATTTTTGTAATTTCTCCGTATTCCAATCTGCTCCCGATACTTGGGCTGTTGATCAGTTGTTTCCGATTATGCCCATACATCGTCTCGAAGAGAAGCCAACAAGGCAGGGGATTATTCTAGATCTTACCTGTGATAGCGATGGTAAGATTGATCAGTTTATCGATGTTAAAGACGTTAAGGATTATTTGCCTCTTCATACTCATAAAACAACAGAGCCTTACTACATTGGGATGTTTTTATTGGGGGCTTATCAGGAAATTTTAGGTGATTTGCACAATCTCTTTGGGGATACGGATGCCGTTCATTTATCTTTAACGAGCTCCGGATATGTGATTGATCACGTTATTCAGGGCGATAGTGTCAGTGAGGTTTTAGGTTATGTGGAATATGAGCGCCCTCAGTTGATGCGTTCAATTCGTGAGAGCGTAGAGAAGGCCCTTTCTCAGAAATTAATCTCTTTGCAAGAGAGTCGCTTGTTGATACGTCACTTTGAGGAAGGCTTAAATGCCTATACTTATCTCGAAAGTTTCATTGATGACACAACGGACATTTCGCCCGTGAAAGCTTTCCAGAAAATTGGACAACAGGGAAACACGACAAGTAACGGTGTTTAGCTGATACTTGTTTTTTATTCTTCTGTTTCTGCAGATGTTTCGCTACTGCCTTCATCGCTCACTTCGTCTGAGGAGGTATCACTTGAGTTCCCTTTTTTATCCTCATCATGTTTTTGTTTCCAAATGTCGCGGCTAGCGCGCTTTTGCATTCTTTTAAGTTTGTGCTTTTCGCGGTCTGTAATAGTTCCATCTGAAGCTGCTTTTTTCTGAAAATGGTCGATTTTCTTTTGTTCTCGTACAAGGCGTCGCGTTTCTTTTTTGCTTAGCTCGCCCGATTTTACTCCATTTTTAATGCGTTTTTCCTGACGTCTTTCGCGGGCATTGCCTGGGTTTGGGCCAGACTCAGCAGCTTCGAGGTTTAGAGTTAAAAGACTTAGGATGATGAGATACTTTTTCATGCTTTTCCTTTCGGGGGCCTTGAATGCCCATTTTACGTTCTGCCTATGAGATACAGTTTAGAGGAAAAGGTTGCAGTTGGTGTAAATTAACTTAAATTTAACTCCTTCAGGACCGTGGCAACTACTGGATAGCTACTAGCTATTCGTATAAGATATGCAGAATGAACCCGGTCGAAGTAGTAGGTAAAAAAGTCGCAAAAACAGTTTTTGATTTACAAACTCCTGTGAGCACTACAGATACCTCAAAAGTTGAAGATGTGAAGTTACAAGACCCGCAGGGGCTTGAGCTTGTTCGTCATACCTGCGCGCACGTATTGGCTCAGGCTGTGCAAGAGCTATTTCCTGGAACACAGGTCACTATTGGACCTGTTATTGATGATGGCTTTTATTACGATTTTTTCCGTGAGAAACCTTTTACGATTGAAGATTTTACTGCGATCGAAAAACGCATGAAAGAAATCGTTGAGAGTGATGTGCCACTCGTGCGCGAAATGTGGCCTATCGATAAGGCTGTAGAGTTTTTTCATAAAAAAGGTGAAGACTTTAAAGTTGAGTTGATTCAAGACTTGGTCAAAGCACAAGGAATTACTGAAGTGAGTATTTACAAGCAGGGTCCTTGGTTGGATCTTTGTCGTGGCCCTCACGTTCCTTCTACAAAATACATCGGAGCCTTTAAGTTAACTTCTGTTGCGGGGGCTTACTGGAGAGGCGATGAGAAGAATCCCATGCTGTCTCGTATCTATGGGACAGCTTTTTTGTCGCAAGATGATCTTGATGATCACTTAATGCTTATTGAAGAAGCTAAGAAACGTGATCACCGTAAGCTTGGAGTTGAGCTTGATCTTTTTAGTTTACATGCAGACGCTCCAGCTTCTCCATTCTTTCACCCGAACGGAGCGATTGTTTATGGAGAAATTCAAAAGGTTTTAACAGAACTCAATAATAAATATGGCTATGAGCCTGTTATTACCCCTCTCATCATGAGTGATGAAATGTGGAAGAAGTCAGGTCATTACGATAACTACCGCGAGAATATGTATTTTACGCATGTTGATGAGCGAAGCTTTGCTGTTAAACCCATGAACTGTCCTGGGCATTGCCTTATTTATAAAAACACTCGCCACTCTTACCGTGAGCTTCCTATTCGTATGTGTGAGTTTGGTCGTGTGCATCGTCATGAGCGAAGTGGCGTGGTTCAGGGACTCTTCAGGGTGCGTAGCTTTGTCCAAGATGACGCTCACGTCTTTTGTACCGAGGATCAAATCGAATCTGAGATTTTAAAAATCTTAGAAATGATCGATACTTTCTACTCTCTTTTTGGTTTTGAATACCGTGTCGAGCTCTCAACTCGTCCTGACAAATACATTGGAACCCTTGAAGTTTGGAATAAAGCTGAAAAAACGCTTGCAGATGCACTCGCAAAAGTGGGCCGCGAGTACCAGCTTAACCCAGGTGATGGGGCTTTTTATGGCCCTAAAATCGACTTTCATTTAAAAGATTCTTTGGGACGAAGCTTCCAATGCGGAACAATTCAGCTCGATTTCTCGATGCCCGCACGCTTCGATCTTGAGTACAACGGGAGCGACAATACAACGCATACGCCTGTGATGATTCACCGAGCAATTTCAGGTAGTTTGGAGCGATTCCTCGGGATCTTAATTGAGCATTTTGGGGGTCGTTTCCCCCTTTGGTTAGCCCCTAAACAAGTGGGTATTTTTAGTGTGACAGAAGCGGCTAATCCCTATGCACACGAAGTTTTTGACGAACTTAAGAAGGCCGGGTATCGTTGTTTTATTGATGATTCGTCCGACAAGCTATCTGCTAAAATCAAAAAATACCAAAGCATGAAAGTTCCTTATTCCCTAATTCTTGGTACTAAAGAGGCAAATGACAAAAAGCTAAGCCTCCGTTTGAGTAATGGGGAGCAGTTGTCGGGAATGACATTACAGGATTTTACTGCGCGTCTTCAGTCCGAGGGCCGCCCTAGCTTATGATGAAAAAAATCATTAAACGATATTTTACAGGAGAAACTATTTAGATACATGAAAGATTTTATTACCAATCGTCGTATTCGTGCCTCATTTGTTCGAGTTATTGGAACTGAAGGGGAACAAATGGGAATTATGGATACTCGGGAAGCGGTACGCTTAGCTGAGGGCATGGGTCTGGATTTAGTTTTGATGGCCGATAATGCCGATCCTCCCGTTTGTCGCATCACGGATGTGGGCAAGCTTAAGTACCAAGAAAAGAAAAAGTTACAAGCAGCTAAAAAGAAACAGGTTGTAATTGAGATTAAAGAAATTCAATTTCGTCCCAAAACCGAAGCTCATGACCTTGAACACAAGGGCAAAAGAGCTATCGAGTTTTTAGGTGACGGCGACAAAGTTAAAATTGTTGTTGTTTATCGGGGGCGCGAGCTCGAGCACCTTAAAGTGGGTTGGGAAACTCTCAAAGCCTTTATCACTAAAATTGGCGATGTTGCAGTGATTGATTCTAAACCTAAAATGGAAGGTAAGCGCCTTACGTGTATTATCGGACCGCTTCCTCAAGGTAAGAAATTTAACCCAGGTCATTTATTAGCAAGTTTAGAAATGCCTCACCAAGTGAGAAGTTCTATTGCTCGTCAAGAGCAAGCTATGGCAGCAGCTGGCGGTGGTGGAGTTCCTCCTACGGGCGGAGCCGCTCCGACAACTCCATAGTTTTTAGTCTAACAAATATAACAAAATATCTATAAAAAAGCCCTCGCTTCTTTGAGTAGAAGCGAGGGCTTTTTGTTTTGAATTCTTTGATTGAGCAGAGGGGTTAATCGTTAACGTTTGCACTCGCAAAATTTGCTGTGTATTTGAAGCGGTAGTTTACAGTGAGTTTTAATTTTTGAACACCAGGGCTTGCACTTTCAGGTGCTGGAGCTGCCATAGCGAGTGACTCAAGTCGATAGTTGCGACTTTGACCTTCAGCTGGGTTTTCGACAACCTCAGTTAAAGTATATCCACCCGTAGCAATTTTCTCGGTTGTTAAAATAGTGCGTAGTTTTTCTTGTGCATTTTTTGAAGCATCTTTATAAGCGGCTTCAAAAAGTACTTTTTTAGTCTCAGCTTTTAAACTTGGTTGCGCATAACCTGCGCTGATTCCCCATGTTTTTTTATCGAGATCAAGATCTGCGTTTTGTTGGCCATTTTTTGCAGTTAATTGAGTAAGCACTTTTTGAAGAGCTTTTCTTTGAGTCACATCAAGAAGTTTGAATACAATGCTTGAGGAGTAATTCCATTTTCCAGCGCTGCAAACAACTTTGTAATCGCCAGAGTTGCGAATGTAAGTGCTAACGGGTACTTGGTTTTGCTCAGGGAGATTATTGCTTGTCGTATAGTACTGGCTTTCAACTTCAACTCCTTCGCTTAAAAATGGAGTAATGCTTTCTGAAAGCAAATCTTCGAGTTCAGCAACTTTTTCTTCAACAGCTTCATCACTGTCAAAGCAATTTGCAGAAACTTGCATGGAATAGACGTATAAGTCTGGGTTGGCTTCAGCTGAGCCTTCTGCTTCTACGCTTACGGTTCCCGCAGCGTTAAGTGAATAGGCCGCAAAACAGGTGAGTAAGAATAGGGGTTTAAGTTTTTTTGAAATGAGATTTTGCACCATAGAACCTCCTTAAGGTTGATTTTCTTCTAGGTGACTGAACTAAAGTGATCAAGGTCTTCTTCGTCTTAAGAAAACTTTAAGCCCCTCTGTTTGGGGCTTAAAGTTTATGTAACAGGTTGTTCCGTGATATTTTAGAAAAGGAATCCAGCTGCTAATTCGATGTATTGAGTTTTGAATTTATCATTGAAGAGGAGCCCGCTCGATTCTGCGCGGTCTTTTAAGCCAAGAGCGTAGCGTAGATCAAATGTGATTGTTCCAAGCTCACTGACAACATAATCTCCTCCAATGTCAAAAAGTAGAGATGAGCTACTTTTTGAAACACCTGCCTGAGAATAGGAGACAGATCCTGAGTCGCCTTTGACATCACCTACACCAAATTCTAACTGTGCTCCAGCTCCTGCTCTGAGGGCTAGAGTTTCGCCAAGTGAGTGTTTGTAATAAGCAAGAAATGGAATCTCAATTTGCTTGAGAGTAGCTGCGTAGTCTCCGCCAAAACCCAAGAGGTTACTAAATTCAAAGCGACGCTCAGAGTATTGAAGGCCCAGTTCAAGCGCGACAAAGTCTAAGTCGAGAACAGAGTAAGCGCCTACGCCATACCCAAATCCAAAACTAGAACTACCGGCTGATCCGATGCTAGCTTTGTTTGCGTTGAGTGAAAGTTTAGGGCCAACACCGAGTTTCATTCCGCCCAAATCAAATGCGTTTGCACTGCTTGCTGCAGATGCGAGAGTTAAAATTAAAAGTTTATGGTTAATTTTTTTTATTAATTGTGTCATTTTATTTCCTTTTTATTTTCTTTCTTGAGCTATTTTTGAAAAAGCGTCGATTGCTGAATCCAAACCTTCTTTGTGAAGTTTTTCTACGCTCCAAAGCCCTGTAGCACCTACAGAATCGCCTTCTTTGCCTTCTACGTTTCCATCAAACCAAACGGGAGCTTCGATACCTTTTTTGTACACTTGAAAAGTTAGAGTTGATTTTGGATGGCGAGGACCGAATCCCATAATAGAAGTGCCTCCAAGGGTTATGTAAACTTTAGCGACCATTATGGCGTTAACTCCCAGGTCACTTATGAGTTTGTCTCGCCCGTCTTGTCCCATAATTCTTAGGGCGTCGTAATCTAAGACATCTTCAACAACGTATTGTGCTTGGTTTTGTCCTGGAGGCATTTTGTTTTGCCAGCCCTTCATAGTTTTTGTGTACGCAGCTTTGTATCCTGCATTGTTGATCATGCTTTGTTTGGGAAGGACTTTCCATTTGAGACGAAGCCCTAAGGCTCGGTGGAGTTCCTGGTACATGGCTTCGACGTGAGAGGATTTCTGCTGAAACTTTCCGATGCCACCTGCAGAGTCGGCCTCTACTTTGCCGCTTCCTAAATTTAGACCTAACTCCTTGGGAACAGGCTCCACAACATCCATTCCGACAAGCGCTACAGTTTTAATGCTCGATACTTGAGCGTTGTCTTTATTGCGAACCTTAAAGGTTCCGCAGCTGCTAAGAGTGAAGAGGGCTATAAGCCCAGACTGAGGGATTATCTTAAGTGATTTGTTTATTCTTTTTTTGACCATATGCTTTCCTTTGCTGCATGGTCATAAAATGATACTTTTACATTGTAAAGTAAATTTTTACATTGTAAAAACCGTGCTAGTTAAAATGATTACAATTCGCCTCTTAATTTTAAGAGACAAGCGGAATCAATTGCTGGACGAGAAAAACGTTTTGAGAGTGGATTGGGGAGGGCAATGTTTATATGTCCTTTAACTGGGTAGAGTTTGCGTGTTTCCCGAATAAAATTAGAAGCTAAAACCGTAAGGACTCGCATCTCTCCACCGAGTATGGCTGAAGCCTCTTTGTCTATTGAAAAGCCAAACTTTTTAAATCGTCTTGCACCTACGGCATCCGTTTGAACAAGTAGAACACTACTTGAAAAATTATTTATATCCAAGTGCTCGGCGATGAGAAGTGCAAGACTCTCAAGGGGTATTTCTTTGAGTTTTTTGGGATCTTTTGCAAGTGAATGAACTTCAAAGACATGGCGCCCACCAAACTTTTTACGTAGATTAAAGGAGGGCGATTTATTGAGTATGTTCCTGACTACTGGAACTTCGTAGAGTCCGCTTGTTGTGTTGGCTCTGGCACGCGTATCGCCATCAATGAGTGCAAGAGTAGCGTGGAGTTGTTCGGTTGAGTAGTTTTCAACCGTAAAGAAAAAGGCTCTTTCTAAATCAATTGATTGATTGTCTTGTCGAAGCTGTTGCAATAGGTGCTCTGTAAAAATTTGTCGCTGTCCTTTTATCCTTTCATTTTCGTAGTGAGTTAGTGCCAACTTATGAAAACGATCAGAGAACTGCCCCCACATAAACCTGAGTTCCTGTGTGGTCCTAGGGTAGTTGTTATATTCAAAGGTGAGTTGTGAATCTTGCTCACTAAAAGCGGGTGGAGGCATCCAGCCAGGTACGTAGGGGTGGGTAGAATCAAATAGAATTAAATCGGTATGCATCTCTTCTACTTGGTTCATTCCCTGCATACGATTTCGAATATAACCAAAGCGTCTTAGAACTAAAAACTCTTCATGTGACTTATATCCAGCTACTTGAATGAGTTCAGAAACTGAGAGTATATGTAGGTGACTTATGATGAAAGCTGCTTTTATGCTTCCAAGAAGATTTTCTAGAGTTAGGTAGCCTTGCTTTAAATCTTCAAGAGAGTAATTGTCTTTCAGGGGAATAAGTAATTCTTCGAGGAAAGTGATTGTTTTGGGTTCGTCGAGGGTGGGGGTTGCTTTTATCAAAGCGCAAATGTCAGCTTTTTCCAGACACATCATTGGAGTAAGCCCTCGAGATATTTCAGTGCCATTTTTTTCTTTTAGAGTTGCAGCATAGATAGTGAGTGTGTCAGAGACTTTGGGTTTGTTAAAATACTGAGTTCCCAAAAAAGCTCTAAAAGGACCGAGCATTTCTTCTGCGAATGAAATATCAGGTCCTCCGTTGATTGTGTAATAGAAGGGTACATTTAGTTCTGATCGTACTTGGGGAATGTCGCTTTCATCATCTGACCAAGCAAGAGTTATCAAGAAAAGGCTGAAGATGATTTTTTTCATTTATTTCAATCGAGTCCCTAAGATGTATTCCGTAGAAAGAATAAAGGTTTTTTTGTAGGAAGCTTGGTTTTTTATATCGTTCATCGAAAGCATTTCAATGAGAGCGGCGGTTATGAGCTGGTGGATAATAAGTGTAAGCTGAGTCGAATTATTTTGAATATTTTTCTTGGGGCAAGAGTTAATGACTTCTTTCAATCTATTTCGGCCAGTATTTACAATTTTAGAGTGAAGTTCTTTAACTTCAGTATCTACACTTGCTCTGTGATACATAAAGAGTAGAAATTTCGCAAAATCAGGATAGGCTACAACCCAATCAAAGGTTGCATGAATCCACGAAAGAACTTTTTCTTCCCAACGAATCACGCCCTCAATACTTTTTTGAGTGAAGCTAGCTCCTGTGAGCGCAGTTATTTTAAATAACTCGAGTGCGGCTTGGTCGAGATCTGGCACATGATAACGAACGAGTTGTTTGGATATGTTTAGCTCTTCAGCTAAACGTGTAAGAGATAATGCTGTAGTACCTTCTTTTACTGCAATTTTAAGGTAGGCCTCTAGTATCGTTGCCTTTGTCGATTGAGCTGCCGTATTCTGACTTAATAGTTCGGCTATAAGCTGCTGATTTTTAGACTGATTGTGTGTGGACACAGGTCTATGTGTATCAAAAAAAACACCCCGCGTCAAAACACTTTTTACTTCGTAAAAATGGCATTAATCGCTGTTTTGGGGTGTTTTCTTACCCCATTGCCAACGTGGTTTTTCACCTTTTTTATAGCAAATAGCAATGAGGGCTGCTGTGAGAAGGGCGACATAGCCCGTATAGCAAAAAGTGTGTTCTTTAATGTATTGAGTCTCTATCAAGGCAGGTGCAAGCGTAAGAATGACATACGTGATTGTGCTCAAATAGCCTTGCCAAGTGGATGGGGTCCAACCCCATCCATATATTTTCCTTTTAAACCAAAGCTTTGTTTTCATTTTATTTAGCAGCGTGTTTTTTAAAGTAGAACAAGAAGCCAAGTAGTCCTACGAGAGAGGCGAGTTCAACGACTGTATTGCTCAAAAAGCTCAGTTTTAAATCGATATTCGTTACAATGAGAATAGCGATCAATACGCCCATAATGGATTCACCTGCAATGAGGCCGCTGGCTAAAAGAACACCCCCTTCGTTTTCAGGTGTTTTGTGTTTCTTTTGTTTTCTTTCAATCATGTGACGAATAATTCCGCCTAAAAAGATGGGAAAGGTTAATGAAAGCGGAAGGTAAATACCAACTGCCATTGCCATGAGATGGAGGCGGAAGCTAGATTTTCTCGGACGTAAAATAAGTTCATCTATAGCTATAACAATCAAGCCAAGTATAACTCCGTAGGTAATAAGATCTTTGGGTACATCACCGTGGCCAAAGATACCTTGGGTTAAGTTTGCAAAGAGGACGGCTTGAGGGGCTTTGAGTCCTTCTCCAATAACGTATGCTTTGTGAAGAAGAGTGAGCACAGGAGCAATAACAAAAGCAGGAATAACAACCCCAATGACTTCTGCAATTTGCTGAGCTCTGGGACTTGCTCCTACAAGTGAGCCAGTTTTTAAATCTTGGCACACGTCACCTGATGTGCAGGTTGCACAGCAAACTACTGCTGCAACGCCGAGTGTAGCGAGGATGGCAGATTCTCCCTGATATCCGAAAACTAAAAGCAGAGCGCCTGTCACTAAGAGTGCAGATATCGTCATTCCCGATACGGGGCTATTGGAGCTTCCAACAAGTCCAACAATGTAACTTGCTACAGCAACGAGAAAGAAGCTCATGATAACCATGATGATGGTTGTTAAAAAACTCAATCCCCAGTTGTTCAAAAGATATTGATAAAGGCCAAAAATAATCGCAAGACAAATACTGAACAAAATACCCATGCTCATGAGACTGATGTTGCGGTCTTTGTCTGTTTTAGAAGTGGGATTTTTGTATTCAGAAAGCATGCTGCCCACGCCGTCTTTAATGCCTCTTCTTACAAGAAAAATGGATTGGATACCCGCTATGACCATAGCGCCCACACCAAGGTAGCGGATTTTGGTAGACCAGAGTGTCCACGCTGCATCCATAGCATCACCGTTGAGAAGATCCCCGGGGCTGCCTAATAGGGGAATTCCTACCATCCAACCGATAGCTCCTCCTATGATCATGAGGGTAGCGATTTTGCCAGTTTACAATGTACCCCACCGCGACGAGTGCGGGAGATACATCTGATCCGATGTAAAAGTTTCTATCACCTATACGGTGGGCATATTCCACAGTGCCTTTGAAAACGGCCAATGCACTTGCAAGAAACTTGAAAGACGCTCCAACGATAAAGCCCC
Organism: Bdellovibrionota bacterium; assembly: GCA_041391385.1. Lineage (GTDB taxonomy): Bacteria > Bdellovibrionota > UBA2428 > UBA2428 > UBA2428 > CANIGN01. The sequence goes on along the minus strand of JAWKOD010000007.1, from coordinate 171,330 downwards.
TTACAATTTGTGCAAATGAGTTTTTATTTGCAGAGGAATCGCCAGATTTAAGAACAGCCGCACAGGCAATTCCTTCGGGATATTGGAGCTCTTTGTTCTCTGTGATGAGTGCTTTTCTGAGCGGGATCATAAAAAGGATGCCGAGAAGGCCTCCTGAGATGGCTATAAGTGTCGTGGGCCAGAATTTAAACTCGTTCCATGTTCCTATAATAACTAAGGCTGGAACGGTGAATATGATACCTGCGGCAAGGGATTCTCCTGCGCTGGCCATGGTTTGAACGATGTTACTCTCGAGGACGGCGTTTTTCTTTTTGAGAATACCCGAATAGATGGCCATCGATATCACGGCGGCTGGAATTGAGGCTGCCACGGTCATACCTGCATAGAGGCCAAGATAGACGTTTGCAGCGGTGAGAAGGACTCCTAGGAGTATGCCAATTCCAATCACTGTTGGATTGAGCTCTGGATTTTTTGCGGATTTAGACTTCATCTTAGGGGCTAGTTTAGGGTAGAAGGAATCTAAAGGCTAGGCTCTGTAAAGGCTAAAAACTTGAAAATAGCCTCTTTGACGAGGGCCGTCTTAAGCTTGCTCGCAGGGGGTGGGTGCTTAAAATTATTCTGCTTTTCTTCTATCATTGCCTTGATATTGGGGGGGGAACATGGCATCTTTAACCCCTAATTTATAAGGTTTAGAAGAAGTAGATATGCCAAAACTAAAATCACATTCTGGAGCAAAAAAACGTTTTAGCAAAACAGCTAGTGGCAAAATTAAGCGCGGACAGCGTAACACTCGTCACTTACTCTTAGGTAAAACAAACAGTAGACTTCGCAGATTACATCAATCTGCTTACGTGGACGCGAGTCTCGAGCATAGAATCGCTCGACTCATTCCGTACTTATAGGTTCAAGGTTTAAAAGGAGTAACATATGGCACGCGCACGTGGTGGATTTAAAACTAGAAGAAGACACAAAAAAGTTCTTAAAGCGACTGAGGGTTTCAGAAACTCAGCAAGTCGTTCATTTTCAAAAGCATACGAAGCTTATACACGAGCTCTGAAATATGCATTTCGCGATAGAAAAGTTAAAAAACAAGACTTCCGTGGATTGTGGATTCAGCGTATTGCAGCTGCTTGTAAAAACGAAGGAACTTCCTACTCAAAGCTCATTGGTGCACTTGTTAAAGGTGACATCGGCTTAGACAGAAAAGTTCTTGCAGATATTGCACTTCGCGATCCTGCTAGTTTTAAAGCAATCCTTGATACTGTTAAATCTTCTTTGAACTAGTCCTTTTACTAAGGATATTTCTTGGGTAGGATTTGAGTTGTGGGGGATATCTCATTAGAAGAACTGTCGAAACTCTTTGATTCTCAGCTTGCGAGTGCGACGGATTTATCATCATTAGAAACGTTACGCGTTGAATGGATGGGCAAAAAAGGCCATATCCCAGCTAAGCTAAGAACTCTTGGTTCTGTGCCCGATACTGAACGAAAAGCCCTTGGGGCTAAAATTAATGAATTAAAAACAAAAGTCGAAACATCTCTTGAAGAGAAGCATAAGGTTTTGGCAACTAAGTCGCTTGATGAGCAACTTCAAAAAGAGCGCATTGACGTTACCCTGCCTGGAGTAAAGTTTTTACAAGGTTGTGAGCATCCTGTTTGGAAAGTTCAAAAAGAGCTAGTTGATATCTTTTCTAAGTGTGGATTTGTTGTGGAATTAGGGCCTGAAGTTGAACACGAATTTTTTAATTTCGATGCACTCAATATGCCCAAAAATCATCCCGCACGTGCCATGCAAGATACTTTTTACATTGCAGGCGAAAAAGAACTCGTTATGCGTACTCATACATCACCTGTGCAAATTCGCACAATGCTTATGCAAAAGCCACCCATACGGATGATATGTCCGGGGAGGGTTTATCGTAGCGATTATGACCCCACACATTCTCCGATGTTTCATCAAATAGAGGGGCTCCTCATTGATAAAGATGTTGTGATGGGAGACCTCAAGGGACTCTTAGATCATATGGTTAAAGAATTTTTTGGCGCAAGTTTAGGAGTCAGGCTTCGCCCTTCGTTTTTTCCTTTTACAGAGCCTTCTGCAGAAGTGGATATGGCCTGTGTTTTTTGTAATCAAAAAGGGTGTCGTACTTGTAAGAATACAGGTTGGATTGAAATCGGTGGATGCGGAATGGTTGACCCTGAAGTCTTCAAGGCCGTCGATTTAAATCCTGAAGAATGGTCGGGCTTTGCGTTTGGTATGGGCCTTGAGCGTATGACGATGCTCAAATACGGCGTGAATGATTTACGCGCATTTTTCGAGAGTGATCAGAGATTTTTAAAGGAGTTTACATGAAGATTTCATGGAAATGGCTCTTTGAAATTTACGATATAAATCCAACAGCCGTTGAGTGGAGACGCGTTGCTGAGCTCAGGTCTTTGCTCCCTTTATCCGGGATAGAAATTGCACATATCGAAAATCATGGCGAAGGCATTGAGGATATTATCGTTGCAAAAGTTCTTGAGACAGCGAAGCATCCTCAAGCGGATCGTTTGAATGTTTGTAAGGTCAATAATGGAAATGAAACGCTTCAAATTGTTTGTGGCGCCTCGAATGTGCGAGCGGGCTTAACCATTGCACTTGCTCCCGTAGGAGCAAAGCTTCCGGGTGGCTTAGAAATTAAGGCTGCAAAAATTCGAGGAGTTGATTCATTTGGAATGATTTGCAGTGAAAGCGAACTTGGACTTGCTAAGGAGTCTGAGGGGATTTTGGAATTACCTGATGCCTTGGTTGTAGGGCAACGATTTTTAGATGCTGTAGAAGTTCGAGATGAAATTTGGGAACTCGAACTTACGCCCGATAGATCCGATTGCTTGTCAATTATGGGAATGGCTCGTGAGTTGAGACGCTACTTTGGCGAGGCCAATCACTGGCCAGACTTAAAGCAACCCGAAAGAGATGAAATTGAGAAAGATCAGCAAGCTGATGTTGCTGTTATACGAGTTGAAGTTCAGGCTCCGAAGGCGTGCCCACTTTATGGTGCTCAGCTTTTTGAGGGCTTTTCTAAAACGAATTATTCAAGATTACTCATTGATCGGCTTAAAGTTTTAGGAATTGAGCGTTTGCATAATCCCGTGGTGGATCTTGCGAATTATGTTCTTTTTGAGTTGGGTCACCCAACCCATACTTTTGATGCTGATGAAATTGTAGGAGCTAAAATAGTTGTTCGCTTTGCTAAAGAAGGCGAAAAAATGACTACAATTGATGGTGTTGAGAGAACGCTTCATCCCGAAGATCTTATTATTGCGGACATGGAAAAACCCATTGCACTTGCGGGGGTTATGGGTTCAAAAGAGAGCGGCGTAACTGAGAAAACAACACGAGTAGTTTTGGAATCAGCTTTTTTTGATCCTGAAGTTGTGAGAGCAACTGCTAAGAGACATAAAATTATCAGCGATGCAGCACATAGGTTTGAACGCGGAGTAAATCCCCTAGGCGTTATTCACGCTGCTGGTCGCTTAAGTGCATTGTTTAAATCGCAATTAGGTGCCCGTAGACGTGGTTCTTTTGTTCTTGTTAAAGCAGATAAAGCCGAGAAGCTTTTTGATAACAGAGCCATTAATTTAGATTTAAGAAAAGTTCAGCGCACGCTTGGCTTTGAAATTCCGAGTGAAAAAGCAATGGAGTCCTTGTTGTGCACTGGGATTCATTGTCACCCAAAATCATCAAATGTTTTGACTGTAGAAGTTCCTCCGTATCGTTGGGATTTGTCTCGTGAAATAGATCTCGTCGAAGAAATTGCCCGCGTTTATGGATATGACAAGATTCCCTCTCGTTATCCGATTCAAAAGAAGTCCTTCAGTGGGATAGCCACTTCGCTTTTTGATCAAATTCAAGTTTTTAGAACTGTTGGAGTTGAGTCGAATTTTGTTGAAGTTGCCCCTTACGCCTTTATCTCTGAACAAGAGAAGAAAAACTTTGCGCCTACCTGTGACTTACAGCAGTTAGAAAATCCTATTTCTGAAGATTGGAAGTACCTTAGGCCTTCTTTGCTGCCTGGTATTGTTCAAAATTTGTCACGTCACGGAAGCCTGCGCCAAAAGCGAGTGCAAATTTTTGAAGTGGGAACTGCTTTTGAAAAAACAGTAGGAACGCCTGGGCTCAAAGAAAAACAACTAAAGACAAAAGAATCACTTCATTTTTCATGGGGCCTTATGGGTCACCGTGAAGAAGAAACTTGGTTGCAAGATAAAACATCTACAGCCCGTGAGGAATACAGAGGCTACTTTGATGCAAAGTCGGTATGGGAACTTTTACATCAGAAACTTCTCAAAAGTGATGGCCGTTGGAAGAATATAGAGCTCGTTGCACTTTGGACCCTAAGTGACGAAGATAAAAAGAAGATCCCGTCTTGGATTCCCTTATCAGCCCTCCATCCTGGGCGCTCTGCGCTTGTTTCTGTTCCTGCTCTACGTGGGTATCGAGGTTTCGTAGGCGAATTACATCCAAGCCTTGTAAGTGAAGTCATGAACTTTCCTGCGGGTTGGAAGTTCCCGGTCGCTTTGGGTGAGATTAGAATTTATGAAGATCTCTGGAGTTGGAAGTCTTCTCAGGAATTATCTCAGAAGCTTGGGGTTAAGCCTCGTCATCAAGTTCAGGCTCCTGCATTAACTCCAGTTGTTGAGCGTGACCTTTCGTTTACAGTAAAAAGTAACGTAAAACACGACGAGATGGTTAAGGTCATAAAGAAATCTTCTCCTGATTTAAAAGAACTCTCTTGTGTAGATCTTTATAAAAAGGATTCAAGTGATGAGACGTTCTCGATTACTTTTAGGCTTTTGTTACAAGCTCAAGACCGTACTTTGGCTGAAGAAGATGTTCAGCGCAACATTGACGGGGTTATTAAAGAGCTCTCTAAATTAGGCGCTACGCTTCGATAGTCTCTGTCGAGAAAGCCTCATCTTTTAGTTTCCACTTGAAGCGACTATTATTTGACGCATTAAACCGTCAAAAATCATCAAAAAGGCGTCAAAATAGAAGTATGGCTTACTATCGAATCAAAGACGCAGCTGAAAAAATTGGAGTTCCTGCACATGTGTTGAGGTTTTGGGAGTCACAGTTTCCACAACTTAAGCCCAACAAAACGGGTCGCGGCCAGCGCCTCTTTGACGATGAAGACGTAAAAAACTTTCTTAAAATTAAACATCTTCTTTATGTTGAGGGTTATTCTATTCCTGGAGCTAAGAAATATTTGAAGGAAGAGGGAAACTCTACGACTGGAACACAGCTCACAATGCAAGGTGTACAAAAAGTTTTCTTGAACGACGCTAAAAAAGAGCTCGAGAAGCTCATTCAGTTTGCCCGTGAAATCTAGAAGCGACCTAAATTTGTTCAAGTGCCTACAACCTTTCTACGTGCTAAAAGTTTCTTGTGGCTAAAGCTAACTCTATAGAGAGGTCTGAAGAGGAACCTAATCTTTTACATTTTTGTCTGAGTATGTTTCGAGTGGGCGCTACGGGCTTTGGTGGGCCTTTAGTTACAATGAGCCTTATGCGCGATGCCTACGTTCGTCGTAGAAACTGGTTGAGTGAAAAAGAATTTTTAGAGCGGATGGGGATGTTAAAGCTGTTACCCGGGCCCATCTCTTCACTTATGGCCATTGCCCTTGGGCGAAAGTTTTTTGGAGTCTGGGGATCTTTTCTGGCTCTGATTTTTTATATACTTCCAGCATTTTTAATCATCATGCTTTGGAATTTCTTAGAGGTTTTTATCGCAGAGATGATTCCTCCGACTATGGCTCTTACTTTAGTTTGGTTTTTTAAGTTCTATATCGTTTATTTAATTTTAAAGGCTTCTTATAAATTGATGCGAGATGCTTGGGCAAACTTTCCTGTGACTCAGCAGTGGAGGGCCCTCATATTTACTTCTATAATGCTGGCTTCTTTAACGTTTGCGGTTTATGAGCGAATGGAAATTGAAATGTTGGCGTTTGCAGTCTTACTAGGGGTTTCGTTTTACAAACTTGTTCCACAACGCGCACGACTTTATTCCTTTACGGCACTCGGGGTCTTTGTTCTTTTCTTTGTGGCAAGTTTAGTTGTGTTTGGAACGGGCTATATGCTCTTTCCTTATATTGACCGTGAACTTGTTAAAACAGGCCTGCTCTCTAGAGATGCTTTTAATACGGGTATTTTACTCGGCAACTTAAGCCCTGGACCTGTTGTCATAGGTGCGACCTATTATGGCTGGAAGCTTGCTGGTTTTGCCGGAGCTGCAGCTGCAACTCTCGGTATTTTTTTTGGTCCTTTTGTAATGATGAATGTGCTTTATAAAGGTATGGAGCGTTTGCGCACAAAAGTTATTGTTCAGTATATTTCTCTTTGCATGATACCCGCTGTGGTTGTCGTATTGTTAAAGTTTAACTGGACGCTGATTCATTCTCAGAGCGCTGAGGCTCTGAGATTATTTTCAATGCTTAAAGAGTATTTTTAGCTATTATTAGATGGCCTCTTGAGCAACTTCTGCGCCCTGAATGTTAAGTTCTAGGTCAACTTCATCGGCAAGTACAAAACCGCCTTTGTCCAAAACGTCATTCCAAGTAATGTTAAAATCTTTACGATTTATTTTTCCTTTGAGTGTGATGGCATAATTTTTTGGATCAGCATTGGTCACCACAGCTTTAAGTGTAATGGGCTTCTCTATTTTCTTCATTGTAAGAAATCCAGTTATGGTTCCGTCTTTTAAGCTGCCTGTATGTTTTGTGAGCTTGAAAGTAATGTTTGGATAGTTAGCAACATCAAAAAAATCTGCTGATCTAAGATGTTTGTTTCTTTTTCCTGAGTCAGTGTCTATCGATTCAGCAACAATATCTCCATTTGCACTCGTTAGGAGTTTTGTTTTGGCATCGACATCGAAGGTACCTGTGAATTTCTTGAATTCGCCAGCTACAGGTTTTCCAATTTTAAATTTGAAAATACTAAATCCAACTTTGGATTTGCTTGGGTCAACCTTCATGGGGGTTGACCAAGCGTTTAGGTTCATAGCAAGAGCCACAAGGGCAATAAATAGTTTATTCATAAGATTCTCCTGTTAAAGAGAATCTTAGCTTCGACTTTGCTTGCTGTCACCACGTGCAAAGATAGATGCTACATAGTGCAGCACATCTGTTGCAGAAACTTCGTCATAGCCAAAGTTCTTGATAAGACGAGTTTTAACGATATCAATTTTTTCTTGTGTCGCCTTATCGACCACATTGGAAACAAGCGTTGTAAGTTTAATACTGTCTTTCTGATCTTCAAAAAGCTTAAGTTCTAATGCCTTATGCAGACGCTCATTGGTCTTGTAGTCAAAGGTTTTGCCTTCAAGAGCAAGGGCTCCAATGTAGTTCATGATTTCTCTACGGAAGTCGTCTTTTCGAATATCAGGGATATCGATTTTCTCTTCAATAGAGCGCATAAGTCTTTCATCGGGTTCTTCGGCTTGACCTGTGTAAGTATTGCGAACCTTTTCTTTTTGAGTGTGTGCTTTTACGTTATCGATGTAATTCGCACAAAGTTTTGCAATAGCTTCTTCGTCGGCACTAATGGCACGCTGAACTTCGTTTTTAACGATATCTTCGTATTCCATCTTAACTACGGCTAATAGTTCACGGTAGTGTTTCTTTTTCTCTTCACTGCTAATTAAGCTGTGGCTCTTTAGCCCGCCTTCGAGCTCGTTTAGAACCATGAAGGGGTTGAGTGTGCCAGCAACTTCGCCTTCATTCACAAGAGCATTACTGATCTTATCGTGCACATAGCGTGGAGATATTCCATCCATGCCTTCGCGCAGGGTTTCTTTACGAAGTTCTTTCACGTTCTCTTCGGTAAAGCCAGGGAGAGTTTTTCCGTTATAGAGTTTCACTTTTTGTAATAGGCTTAAATTAGCTTTTTTAGGAGCTTCTATCCGACTTAATACGGCCCAAAGTGCAGCCATTTCAAGTGTGTGGGGCGCAATGTGAACTCCACGAACTCGGTCACGATTAAAGGTCTTTTTGTAGATCTCTGTCTCAAATTTCCACTTAGTGATGTAGGGAATATCTACTTTTATAGTACGGTCACGGAGAGCTTCCATGAACTCGTTGTTCTGGAGTTTTTTGTACTCAGGCTCGTTGGTGTGACCAATAATAACTTCGTCGATATCTGTTTGAGCAAACTTTTTAGGTTTGATTTTATGCTCTTGAGAAGCACCCAAGAGGTCGTATAAAAAGGCTACGTCTAGTTTTAAGATCTCTACAAATTCAATAATACCTCGGTTGGCAATGTTGAATTCCCCGTCAAAGTTAAAGGCCCTAGGGTCAGAGTCTGATCCAAAGATGTCAATTTTTCGGTAGTTAATATCACCAGAAAGTTCTGTGGAGTCTTGGTTTTTTTCATCTTTGGGTTGAAAGGTTCCAATACCTACGCGATCTTTCTCGCTAAATACGAGACGACGAACTTTAATGTGTCTTATGACTCGAGACCAATCTCCCTTATAGTGCTTCATAAGTTCTTCAAAGAAGAAGCGTGAAGCAGGATTTAGATCGCCTTTAATTACAATGCGAGAGTCTTTTTTGCCTCTTGCAAATTCTTCCGCAAAACTTGGACGAAGATCTTCAGGTATCAATTTAAGAGGTTCTTCGTTCATGGGATCTGGGAATTCATCCATTCCAAGTTCTTGTAGTTGTTTGAAGACAGGAATATCTTCTTTGTCCGGATTCACCCATGAAAAGCTGTAGAGTGCTCCAGCATCAGTACGGCTGTATTGTTCGAGACCTTTTTTAAGCATTCGAACGATTGTTGATTTTGAACTTCCTACAGGACCATGTAGGAGAATGACTCGGTTCTGAGGACCGTAGCCCTTCGCTGCACTATGGAAGATATTGACAAGCTTCATCAATGAAATTTCAAGTCCGAATACCGCGTCTAATCCATTATCAATGGGATCATCAAAAAATTTGTAGCGAGTTACTTTCTTTTTATTATCTGTAATCTCTTCTGAGCCCCATGAAATAATCATGTCGTAGAGACGTTGATACGCATTTCGTGTGATCTTTGGATTTTCACTCACGAGGTTGATGTAGTCTTGAAACGACCCCGTCCAATGCGCTTTTTTAAAAGCTTCTAAGTCCATTTTCTTGGTCACGAATTGATGAATATCGAAAGCCATAATTTTATTATCCCACGTAAGCGCCAAAAAGCACGCACTCTTAGTTTACAAATTCTTAATTTTTCTGAAAGTTGTCTAGCCTTGAGTCCCGTTGATTTCCCTCTCCAGGCAGCGTTGAGTCTTTAGAGCGTCAAAACATTGTTTAACTCAAAGTTTAACTTAAGTGTGCGTCGCGCAGCGTCGAAAGCCTTTTAGGAAATACAAGAGGTTATTATGAGCACAAAAAAAGTTGAAAACAAAAAAAATGACAACAACCATGAACACGGCGGTGTAGTTGCTCCAACACATTGTCGATTTGAAGCCTGCAAAAGCAAAACTAAAAAGTTTGGCTTCTGCCAGGAGCATTTCGAAATGTATATGGCGGGTGTTATTCGTGGTGACGGCGCGAAGCCAGTCGACTTTGAAAAGAAATTAGAACTCTACTTAGCAAGTCAAAAAGTTGCTTAGGTACTAGTTTTTTGTTCCCATTGTAAAAAAGACAGTATCTTCCTCGGCTTTAATACCGTGGAAGTAAACTGTTGAAGCTCTATCGGGGTTAGGGACAATAACTGATATTTGTCCAGGGCTCATACTCCGTTCCTCGATCCAACCACCATTTGCACTAAATTGTGATGTTTCTTGAGTATCTCCTGCAAGACTCCATTTGCGAGTTACTCTTTCATCAGAACCTTGAATTTTATAAGCTACACCCACAATCATGGTTGCTTGGCCTTCTTCTATTAAATAAGCCTCTTGATTTTTTTCATGGCGGTGAAGGCCTATGAAAGAATCTTTTTTCATACGATTTCGGTCAACAAAGTTAAGGGTAGGGCGAACAAGCGTCTCTCCCCAAGTGTCCTGTCCGTTTTCAGCGTTCAATCCATTTGCAACTGAAATTTCGCCTTCGCCAGCATGTGCACTGTAGGCAGGAATCTCGTTATCCCAGTAGTTTTGCTTTTTTCCTCTAAGATACATCGGCCTAAGTGATTCGTTGTAAAGTTCTTCGCCCATGCTATTAAGTATCTTGAAATTGATTTGAGTCGTAATTCTAGTTTGAGGGCTGTCTACACAGGGTACGTTTTCAAAAACAAAGTAGTTCGATTCGAGATCTGTCGTGAGCGAGTTTTGAGTATAGTTTTCGGATTGCACCTTGTGCATAGACCACATATCCTTGGGAACATAAGACTCACAGTTGATTTGAGCACGAAGTCCTTCTTGGTTGTTTTTAAATTTTATTTTTACAAATGGGGTGTGAGAAAGATCCTCTCCTCGTTGAATTTCGAAGAGATAGTCTTGGCTGGCGTTTTCTACGTTCCAGCTTTGTTGCCAGTGTTGCCAGACTTTAAGTTCCACAGGCCCCTTGAAGGTACTTTGCACTACAGGCCCGGCATTCATTTGAAATGAATAAAGGCAGAACTGAGCAAAAAGGATTATTGCACCGGTAGTTTTCATACTGGGCTTTTAGCTTTTTTGCTCTCTTCCATCAAGACAGAAATAGCCTAGAGGCCTAGTCGCTTGAGTTCTTAATCTTACCGTTTTCGAGGCGAGCTTTGATATTTATAGCTTTTTTATTGCCTGTACTCTTAGCTGCACTGGATGTGAATTTGTCGAGTGAGCCAAGGTTAACTTTTAGATCAAAGTTATAAGCATAAGTATCCAAAGGAGAAATCTTTATCTCTCCATTTTGTAGGCTGAGGTCGTAATTTCCTTCGGGCTCCTCGAGTTCAATAACTCCATTGCTCATAGTAACAGTCGAGCTTAACTGAGCCGGAATTTGAATTTCACAGTCGAGTTCTTTGTATTTTCTAAGGTCAATCTCCACGTAAGATTCTTTGCTCAGAGGTTGAACGCCTTTTATTTGGTCTACTTTGCAGTCCCATATGATTTCATTCGAGGGAGAAGCTGAAAATTCGAGTTTTCCATTTGAGGCCAATATCTTTACGTCTTTTAACTTGGAACTCTTATATTTTCCATCGATCTCATAGACCGTGTGACCAAAACGAAAGTTGTTGTCATCTACGTGGATCAGTCCACCCATTATTGAAACCTTGTCACCATTTACGGAAACAAAGGGGGTTAAGCTTTTTATAATCATAAAAAGGGTGAGTCCGAGTAGAAGCATAATCCCTGCACTGGCAATAAATGCCCATTTTATGAAAGTTGTGAAAGGTGAGCGCGTATTCGTTGATGTTTTAATTCCACGTTCTTCAAGGTATTTTTTTGCAATGCTTTCAGCCGATCCAAAATCCTTTAATACATCCTCAATGCTTTTGTCTGGAGATTTTTCTGAAGCGTCGAGGACATGACTTTTTATTTCCATGATGATTTCACTGCGATCACTTACGGAGATGGCCCCTAGGTGTTCATTGAGTGTAGTAAGATAAGATTCAAGTTTTGAGTTTGTAGACATCGTAGCTCCTATTTTTTTAACTTTTCTAAAATACTGATCATATTTTGAAATTCTTCATTCATTTCTTTGGAGAGTTTTTGTCCGTCTTTGGTGAGGGAGTAAAACTTTCTCGGATGACCTTTGTTGTTTTCAGTTACCCAGCTGGAACTCAAAAGACCGTCTTCGCTAAGGCGACTTAAAAGAGGGTAGAGTGTTCCTTCTTTTACACTCAATTTAACTTCTGAGAGAAGCTCTAGGATTTCAAGACCATAGAGTTTCTTCTTTTCATGAATAAGTGCAAGGATGCAAAGTTCGAGGTAGCCCTTTCGCATTTGCATTTTCCAATTGTTGATATCCATAGCCTTGGAAAATACATAGCAATGCTATGTAAGAGGTGTCAATAGGTCTATGCGCTTTTGTCGCTTAAGAGCGCCTGTAGGGGCTGGAGCGTAATCTCCATAAAACTTTTTACTTTGGGAGGAACGTATTTTTGAGCTGGGTAAACAAAGTGTACGGGTTTGATACTGCTTTTCCATTCGGGCAAAGGGCGTATGAGTTTTCTTCTCTTTATTTCCTCACAGCAAGTAAAGGCCGGGAGGAGGGCTATGCCCTCTCCAGCTGCTGTAAGAGCTTTAATCATATTGAGTTCGTTGCTACGGATTTTGGGTTGTACATTGATAATCGAGGTGCTTTTAGTGGAATTGAGGTGCCACTTGTTGTTTTCAAGTTGGGTAAAGTGAATGCAAGAGTGCTTGCTGAGATCTTTAGGTTCCTTGGGAATGCCATGTGTTTTTAAATAAGTTGGGCTTGCAAAAACTCCGAAGTGAACAGAACCAATTTTTTTAACTATGAGACTTGAGTCTTTTAGGTTTCCTATACGTATTGCGAGATCAACACTGTTGCTTATGAGGTCAATTGCTGTATCGCTGAGTTGATACTCAAGGTTCATTTTTGGGTAGGCCTTAAGATATTGAGTACTCAGGAGGGGAAGGAAGTAATTACCAAATTCTACGGGAGCTGTTACTTTGAGTGTTCCTAGGACTTCTTGCTGGTTGAAATTGGCCCGTGCTTCTGCATTTTTAATTTGAACGAGGCCCGCAAGAGATTCTTCGTAAAAGCTTTGCCCAGCCTGCGTAAGGTTTAGCTTACGGGTTGTTCTTTGTAAGAGGGTAATTCCAAGTCTTTTTTCAAGAGAGGAAATTTTTGAACTCACGGTAGAATTGGGCATTTCCAGGAGCTTCGCTGCCTGGCGAAAGCTTCCCGCTTGTACGACTTTAATGAAAACAGCTATTTCGTTGAGGTCCATATGCTTATTGTACAATACAATGAACAATGTAAACAGATTATACGGGCTAATGATTAATCTAAAAAAAGACTATATTCATATAAGAAACGAAAAGAGAGGAGATAAACAACAATGTTAACACTACGTAAAACAAATGACCGAGGTGGAGCTGAGCATGGCTGGCTCAAATCTAAGCATACTTTTTCTTTTGCGGATTATCACGCCCCAGACTTTATGGGTTTTGGCCCTTTGAGAGTTATAAATGAGGACTGGATTCAAGGAGGGGAAGGCTTTGGAATGCATCCTCATAAGGACATGGAAATTATTACTTATGTTGTAAAAGGAGCCCTTGAACATAAGGATTCTATGGGCAACCAAGCTGTCATATTACCAGGTGAGGTTCAAAAAATGTCTGCTGGTAAAGGAGTCCTACACTCTGAATATAGCCCTCGCAAAGGAGAGGATACGCATTTGCTGCAGATTTGGATACATCCTAATAAGAAGGGCTTAACTCCTAGCTACCAACAAAAATCTTTTGAAGAACAATTGAATACTGAAAAGTTAGTTCTAGTTGTTTCTCCTGATGCAGAGCTTGGCTCTTTAAGTATTTCACAAGATGCTAAGCTTTACGTGTCTCGCTTAAAAGCTGATGACTCTCTTGATTATCAACTTGGGCAAGGGCGTGTTGCTTGGTTACAAATGGTAAAAGGCGAGCTTAAGGTAAATTCATTAGAGCTCTCAGTAGGTGATGGACTTGCCGTGAGAGACGAAGAGCTCTTGAGCGTAGTTGCTCAGAAGGATTCAGAGTTTTTACTTTTTGACTTAAGTCCCAGCTTTTAATTTCAATGACTTAGCTGCCCTACCTATCGGTAGGTAGGTCGGGTATAATGAAGTCATGAGTTTAGGTTTAGGCTTAACAGCTAAGAAAATTATCAATAAGGCACAAGTTCTCTTACAGGAAAGAGGCTATCAGTTTTTAAGTTTTCAGGATTTAGCTGACTCAGTTGGAATTCGTAAGGCAAGCGTTCATCATCATTTTAAAACCAAAGAAGACCTAGCACGTGTGATGGTGCTTGATTATCGGAAACGCCTTGAGGCTTGGATAGCTGCACTTGATTCACAATCACTTGATCCTAGGGCAAAGCTTAGGGCTTACTTCGAAATGTTTGCCGAAATATCTCGCAGCGGTAAGAGCGTTTGTCCAGGAGGCTCTTTACTTTTGGATTGGAATAATTTTTCTAAACCAGTCAGAATTGAACTTCAGGGTCTCATAGATTGTCACCGATCGTGGTTAGTTACTTTACTTGAAGAAAGTATTAAAGCCCGCGAATTGAAAATATCTAAAGATAAAGTGGCTGCTCACGCTCTGTTTATTGGAGCAAGTATACAGGGAGGCCTTCAATTGGCACGAGCAAGTGATAATCCCGAGAAAGTTCTTAAGTCTATCTTTAGGCAAATTGAGGCCGCGACTTTTACGGAGTTAAAAAATGAAAAAAAATAAAAGACGCGAACACATTAACAGAAGCCTATTAGCTTTAGCTTCTTGGGTTGCCCCGAAGAAAACGGGAGCTTATATCGCAAAAGCTTTTATGACTCCAAAACGTTACGAAAGGCCTGAATGGGAAAAGCAATTACTTGCTACGGCTCGAAAAATTGAAACTCCTTCGGGTCGAAAAATATATGTTTGGGGTGAGAATGCCCCTCGAGTCTTACTCATTCATGGTTGGGAAGGCCGGGGAACTCAACTCGGCGCCTTTGTAGAACCCTTACTTGCTGCTGGTTATCAGGTGATGGCTTGGGATGGACCTGCACATGGAGACTCACCCGGTGCGCAAACTCACCTCTTAGAATTTGCATCAGCAATTCAGGAAGATGCAGAGTTTCTTGGACCTATAGAAGCCTACGTTGCACACTCTATGGGCGCAGCCGCACTTATGTTAGCAGCCGAGAGGGGATTAAAGCTTTCGAAGGCAATACTTATTGCTTCTCCTTCTCAATGGTTACCCGCAGTGAGTTCTTTAGCTGAAAAAATGAAACTGAGAAAATCTACCTTTAAATCGGTTCTAAAGTCTCTCGAAGAACAAGTTGGAGAACCTGTTGAAGTGTTTGATGTTCTTAAGTGGGATTTGAAAAATAAAAATCCTCTTTTAATTTTGCACGACGAAAAAGATAAGGATGTTCCTGCGAGTGAATTTGAAAGGCTAGTTAAAGCTTTTCCTGAGGCTAAAAATAAACTCTTTAGTGGCTTAGGTCATAGGAAAATTTTACGTGACACAGAAGTTATTTCTCACGTTGTAGGGTTTATAAAGGAGGCCGTGTAATATGGGACACAATACTAAAACAGTTGAACGCAGACGAGTGGCTATAGTTGCTTCTAAGCGCATACCTTTTGTAAAAAGTGGCACTTATTATAACAAAATAACGCTTTCTGAACTTTTAACTCCTGTCTTTGATTCTCTGGTGCACACTTTAAATTTGTCAGGAAAAAGACTGGGCGAAGTTGTTGTCGGATCTCTTTTAAAGTCTCCCTCAGAGAGAGGCTTAGCAAGAGATTGCGTATTGGGAACGACTCTTGATCCTCATACACCTGCTTTTGATTTAGAACGTGCTTGTGGGAGCGGACTCGAGGCTGTTACTGCGGTCGCAAATAAAATAGCACTCGGACAAATTGAATGTGGAATGGCTGGAGGTGTTGATACAAATAGTAACTTGCCGTTGTTGTTTTCAGATAACTTAGCTCAGGTTTTTAAAAACTTTTATTCTAAGGGGCTTTCTGCCCAATCAATTCTGGATTTGAAATCATTGAGGCCCAAGGATTTTCTCCCAGAGCTTCCTCGCGTTGTCGAAAAAAGAACAGGGCTTTCTATGGGAGAGCATTGCGAGTTAATGGCAAAGGAATGGAGCGTTACACGAGAAAGTCAGGACGAGCTTGCTCTTGAGAGTCACAAAAAGGCAGCAGAGGCTTATGCCAGTGGTTTTTATAAGGATCTCGTTATTGAGTTCAAGGGCCTCAATCGAGATTCAATACTCAGAGAAGATACTTCACTTGATAAACTGCTGAAGCTAAAAACAGCATTTGATAAAACAGAAACGGGCACTTTAACTGCAGGTAATAGCACTGCCTTGAGTGACGGGGCCGCTGCAGTTTTTTTAGCCTCGGAGGAATACGCTCAGAAAAATAATTTACCCATTCTTGCTTACTTTGCAGATGTGAGAGCCTGGGGTGTGGATTTTGTTTCTGGAAAAGAAGGTTTGTTGATGGCACCAACCTATGCCGTAGCGGATTTGCTTAAAGCCCATGAGCTATCTTTTAGTGATTTTAAATTCATTGAAATACACGAGGCATTTGCAGCACAGGTTTTGTGCACTTTAAAAGCCTGGGAGACTGATCCATTTAATCTAGGCCCAATAGATCGAAGTCGCTTAAATACCGTGGGAAGTAGTTTAGCTCTGGGTCATCCCTTCTCTGCCACTGGAGCGCGCATCAGTGGAACTTTGGCGAAGCTTTTGAGTCATAATCCTGGGGAGCTAGGGCTTATTAGTATTTGTACCGCTGGCGGTATGGGCGTAGCAGCAATTCTTGAAGGTGCTTGATACTCTGGGCTTAGCTTGCCTTAGTTTAAGCTGAGGCACTATACTTCGGGCTATGTCAGCTCATGAAACTCCCTATTTTAATCGCGCAGTTTTAGAAGATAGAGCACAGAGGCTCATTCAATCTTTTTCTAATCACTTAGGAAGTGATGATGTTGTTGTTATTTGCTCAGGAGAGCCAATACAGAAGCCAGGTGGCCTTGATCAATCGTATCCTTTTCTAACACATCCCGATTTCTATTGGTTAAGTGGATTGCAGCGACCTGAATCTCTTTTCCTTTATTCCAAGACTGAGGGCTTGCAATTATTTATTAAAAAAACATCTCGGGATGAGCAAGTTTGGGAAGGGCTCAATACTCAATTTGAGGGCCGTGATGTTAACGAGTTTGAAAGTTTCTTTTCTAAGAAAAAGTACAGGAACATTTATGTTCTAGGGCAGGCTAACAGCAGAATGAAATCTTTAGAAAATGTTTCTGTAGAGAAGCACGATGAGATTCAAGAGGCTTTAAATAAAGTAAGACGCGTTAAAGACGATGCTGAAATCGCTCTTGTTAAAAAAGCATTTCAAGCTGCACATGCCGGCTATATGCAAATAAGAAAGATTATTCGGCCCGGGATAACAGAGAGACAGCTACAACTTGAATATGAATTTGCTGCTTTAAATGCCGGTGCTGAAAAATTTCCCTATGATACCTTGGTAGGTTCTGGAACAAATGCATCGATTTTGCATGCCATCCCCAGTTCAAGAGTTTTAAATAAAGGTGAAATCGTAGTGATAGATGCAGGAGCAGATATTCAAGATTACTGTGTCGATATAACTCGCGTTTTTGCAGTGGATGGAACTTTTACATCAAAGCAAAAAGACATTTATGATTTGGTTTTAAAAAGTCAGATAGCGGCACTGGAGCTTTGTCGACCCTCTGTTTCATGGTCTGAAGTGCATCTCACAGCAGCACGAGTACTCGCGCAAGGTTTGATCGAATTGAAAATTGCCAAAGGATCTACAGAGGCTCTAGTAGAAAGTGGAGCTATCTCTGTCTTTTTTCCCCATGGAGTGGGGCATATGGTCGGTCTTAGAGTACGTGATGTTGGGGGCGTGCCAAAGCCTAAAGCAAAGCTTTATGCGGGAGTGCGCATTCGAGTGGATATTCCACTTGAAGAGAATTTTCTAATGACAGTTGAGCCCGGACTCTACTTTATAAAAGCTTTAATCGAAGATTCGAATCTTCAGGTGAAGTACAAAGAACACATCAATTGGAGTGAAGTTGAAAAATGGAAAGACTTTGGTGGAGTACGAATCGAAGATAATGTTTTGATTAAAGCCTCAGGGAATGATGTTATCACTTCGGCTGTAACTAAATAGAAACGTATTCATTTAAAAACTATTAACCTAAAATTAACATTTATTTTCTTCGCTTATATTAAAATCTATATATGAGTAGAGTCTCCTCTGTATTGTTTTTATCTTTAATTTTCCCCCTTCTTTTACAAGCCTTTGTAGCTCGAGAGAAGGATGAAAATGATAGGCGCTTTGACACAATGAAAGAGGTCGACGCTGAAGCAGAGCGAATAAAAAAGGAGGGAGGTCAGTGCAAAGAAGAGCGAGCTCCAATTGGACTCATGACCTTTCCTTACTACAGATGTTATGACAAGAAGGGCGTCGAAGTCACTGTTTCTAGTCCTAAACTTTTAAATGAAAAACTTGCCGAGCTAAGAAAAAAGGGCGGTGGGCATTGATAGTTCTAACTACTGCTTTAGTCTTTAAGTTGAATTTGTTTTGAGTACTTAAGGATTGCTGCTTTTTTTCCTAAATTTGTACCCGCTAAGCTTATTGTAGCAAGTGCGGCACCCATTCCTAGGCTAAGTATTGATTCCCATGTCTTATCCTTAATTTCTTTTTTTTGATTGCCGAAAAACATTTCATAAGTAATGATTTTTTAACATTCCTGCCGCCATAGCACCCACCATGGAATCTCCGCGCCTACACTGCTCTTTGCTTTTATCTTTGGACCTTGGGCAAAGTAGGCTCCATTTCTTGTGACTAGCAGAACACCGCTGCTGACTGATGAAACACATATAACTGGGCAGTGTTTAAGGAGTTTTTTTTTGGCCTAAACAAAATTTCAGGAATTTTGCTCAATTTTATTCTTACCAATTGCTCAAATTCAAGGGAGGTTGGGTTTGATCATGAGCGGTTTTGAAGGGAGGATTGCTCGCAGATGCTCAGCGGGGATGTCGACTATCGTGGCAATTTTTTTCTTATGAGCTAATTCTAAAATTTTTTTAGCATCGTTAGCTGTAAATTGCGGCGGAAGACTTCCTCCTAACATAAACAGAGTTCCCTTTTTTTGAGCACGTATCTTTTTTAACAATAATTTTTTTTCACTTCGATCTATTTTTGGCTCAGGAAAGCTAAATCTTGTTTGCTTGTGAGACTTTGATTCGAGATTGTTATGTTTATGCGTGTTTCTTGCTTAATGGTTGTAAAATCAGTTTGAACAGCTTCTTTTTTCAAGAGTTTCTCAACTTGCACTCCAACCGCACTAAAAGCCACCCGCTCGTACGGGGTACTCGAGGTGATTGAGAACGTGCGGGGCGGCGTTTATTGGAGTTTCCGCCTGATAGCGTTTCTCATTAGAGACATAGTTCTTTTCATTTTCAACAATCTGAGAGACAGAAGCGTTTAGGTCTAAGGCTGGGATTGGGAGTGATCGCATAGACCTTTTGAATGGCATTCTTTATAATTAATGAAAGCTCTTCTTGCTGTCCATTTAGCTACAAAAGCAAAACTTATGGGTAAGGTAATCGTTTTATTAAAATTTAAATGGAAAAAAAATTGGTTGCGGGACCAGGATTTGAACCTGGGGCCTTCGGGTTATGAGCCCGACGAGCTACCGGACTGCTCCATCCCGCACCCTGTATATCGCTAGAATTACTTTCTGAGTCAAGAATGGACTTTGAATTTGAATGAGGCCTATCGATTCAGGGGCTCGGGACGTTGACACGCCGCATTGCTACTACTATTTTTCATCTCAGTGAATAAGCGCTCTGCAATTTCTGCCATTAATAGGCACGGAATTCTCTTGGTCTATCCCATGAAAAACAAGAGTGATGTCTTGTCTTTGTGGTCTGTTTTTTATCCAGATGAAGAAATGCTCTGGGAGTGGACGGACGATGGCGACGATCGAGTCGCAAACCTGTGGCACTTGCGCATGAAGCTCTCCGAATCTACACAAGTTGTTTATGCAAAGTACTTTCAGGGTCGAGCAACTTTTTTTTCTAGAGAAGTCTTTGTTGCCCTTTTATGTTTGATGAAAACTTCTGAGTTTAAAAAGAAAAAACTCACTCATGAAAGCAAAAAAATCATGCAGCTCTTAGATCAGAACTCGCCTATATCCACAAAGCGCATAAAAAAAGAGACTGATCTAAAGGGAAAGTTTTTTGAGGCCACTTATATGCGTGCCCTAAAGGTACTCTGGGCAAAGTTGTTGATTGTGGGCTTTGGAGAAGTTGATGACGGAGCTTTTCCTTCACTCGCAGTAGGTTCTTCAGAACTCTTGTTTGAGGACTTGTGGAAGGAGGCGTTGCTGGCTGACGAAAATGCCTCCAGGGCTTTTTTGCTTAAAAAGCTCTCAAAGCAGCCTGCTTTCCTGAATTGGATTCAAAAAAGCCTCTAAAAGCTTATAAAAAGGGTTCTCAGCTAAGGCTCTTTTCGCTAGGATCATTTCAAATGGCCGATACACTACAGGACTTGGTTTCACTTGCTAAACGTCGTGGTTTTGTTTTTCAAAGCTCAGAAATTTATGGCGGCCTTAATAGCTGCTGGGATTATGGTCCTTTGGGCGTCGCCCTTAAAAAGAACGTGAAGGATCGTTGGTGGAAGTCGATGACTTCTCGCTTAGACGTTGTAGGATTAGATGCTTCTATTTTGATGGCGCCTCGTGTGTGGGAAGCCAGCGGACATGTAGAGAACTTTACCGATCCTTTAGTGGATTGTAAAAAATGTCGTTCACGTTTTCGTGAGGACAAAGCTCCTAAAACAGATGACGGAAAAGTAAAGTGCCCTAACTGTGGCAGTCTTGAGCTTTCAGAAGCGCGAAATTTTAATTTGATGTTTAAAACTCATATGGGTCCCGTAGAGGATTCAGGTGCTGTGGTTTATCTTCGCCCTGAAACCGCTCAGGGGATTTATGTGAACTTTCTCAATGTGGCTTCGAGCTTACGTATGCAGGTGCCTTTTGGTATCGCGCAGATTGGTAAGGCTTTTAGAAACGAGATTACTCCGGGGAACTTTACTTTTAGAACTCGCGAATTCGAGCAAATGGAAATGCAATTTTTCATTCATGCTTCAGAGGACGATAAGTGGTTTGATTTTTGGCGCGAGACACGTCTTAACTGGCATTACGACTTGGGTTTAAGAAAAGAAAAAATTCGTTTTAGTCCTCACAAGCCAGGAGCTCTTGCACACTATGCAAAAGCTGCGGGAGACGTGGAGTATGAATTCCCTTTTGGTTGGGATGAAATTGAAGGAGTACACAACCGTACAAATTTCGATTTAACTCGTCATGAAGAGTATTCTAAGAAAAACCTTCATTATGTTGATCCTAAGCGAAACAATGAAAAGTACTTACCCTATATAATCGAAACATCGGTTGGGGCGGATCGTTGCACCCTAGCGGTCTTGTTGGATGCTTATGTAGACGATAAGGCCAACGAGCGTATCGTATTAAAGCTCAATCCCGAGATTACTCCTATTCAAGTAGCTGTGTTTCCGCTTATGAAAAAAGAAGGCATGGACGAGTTGGCAATGAAGATTGTGACTGATCTTCAAAATGATTTTTCTGTCGACTACGATGCTTCTGGAAGCATTGGAAAGCGTTATCGAAGGCAAGACGAAGTCGGAACTCCTTATTGTGTAACAGTCGACTTTGATACGATTGAAAAGAAAACGGTGACAGTGCGTGAACGCGATAGCATGGCTCAAGAGGTGATTTCGCTTGATCAGCTTCCGAAATACTTAAAAGATAAAATTTATAAAAAATAGTTCTTTGCTTTTGTATGCTGCGTTTACTTGCTACGTGGCCCAAATAGCCGTGTTCGGAGTTTGGTCAGACAAGATTTAACTCCGCTCATGTGATTAGTTGGATTTGAAAAATAGCCTCTTAGGTTTGTGTGATACGGAAAATATGTAGCAGCTTCGCTTGGTGAGGTGATACCCATAAGGGCACCTAATTCAGAAATTTGCTTTGGCTCTAAGTGAGGCGCTGTATTTAAAAGATCGAGTGCTCGACTTTGAACTTGTGCATCTCGCGCTATACGTATCACCGCACTTTGCACAAGGGGATCTTCCATAAAGTGAAAATCAAGAAGGTCTAGTTTTTTCGATGTAGTGGTGTATTTGCAATCAAGAACTTTTTTAAGCGCATTTGGATCTAGCATTGTGGAGTTTTCTTGTACGACTGGAAAGTAAATGTATCCGATCGCTCGTTTTTCTGCGTCTGTAAATCCAGCAGCACGGGCCACTGTCTCTGCATAATGAAAACGTTCTTGTATGCGTATAAGTAAATTGATGGCATTGTTTCTGAGATCAAAAATGATTGCCTTTTCGCGGCCTTGATCAAGGCCAATAATATTTGTTCGTATTTTAAAGTCGATACTTAGCCAGTCAGCGAGAAGGTTGTCGATGAATGGGGAGTGGAGCGCATAAGTTTCAAGAGTAGGTGTAATAATACTGGCAAAATACGGGTCGTATCGTAATCGAGGATTGAGTTCTATGGCCCGTTGGATTGCGTTGGCGAGTATGGGGGCAAGATCATCTCGAATTCTAAGTAAGGCGGGATCGCGTTGCGCAAATTCTATTGTTTGTAGAAAGTAAAAGGGAGAGTGTTCAAGTTCCCAATCGAGTTTTACTTTGATATCTTCTGCGCTGCTATTGGGTGCGGTGGGGCTCTGAAGTGCGTATGCAAGTCTTTCGTTTGCATGCTCACTAAAGCGCATGTCGCTTCTGTAAGTCACTTGAAGGGTTGAGTAGACCCAAGGTCTTCCAAGTGCATTATGAATACGTCGTAAGTATTTTGAGTCTATGTTTTTTATGAATTCAGGATCTTGGTTGTGGAGTTTGGCAAGAGCGAATTCTACTTCGAGAACTTTAATTTTATCTCGACTTTCAAGGGCAAGAGTGAGTTCTTCAAGGGCCGTTGCATTACCGGCTTTGGCCCAAGCTACAAGGAGTTCGGCGGTAAAGCAGTAGTCGGTAATTTTTAAGTCATTGGAAAAAAAATTATCACTAGAACTCGCATTGAGAGCTTTTGCAATGGCGCGGATGTCGGCGTTTATTTCGGGCGGGTAGAGGACGAGAACATTTGTAGCGGCTCTTTTGAGTTGTCGCATGTGAATGTTTTGATTTGGAAAAAATCCACTCCGAGTCCAACCTATAATTTTAAGAAGTTTCTTTTGAACGGCAGGATCGAATTCTTGGAGTTCTCCCCATTCTTCGATTTGGTTTCCGAGTACCCATAAGTCGCTGCTATAGAAATTGGCATTCAATATTGCCTGCCTTAAGTCACTGGCGTCTGAGTGTGCAGCAGGAGACATAAAAACTAGAAGTAAAAACAAGAAGATGGGGGCTAAGGGCTTGATTTTCATGGGGTCTTTTCGTGACGCAGTGTACCTCTCTCTATTCGCTAGCGAGGAGAATCGTAATTATTTTAAATTTTGAGGCATTCCTTGGGTAATATTGAATTAAGTGAAGAAAAGCATACACAGAATTTGGAATCTAAAAGCCTTTCCCAGTGGCTTAGGTTGTGAGTCGTGCTTGATGTATTAGATCCAAATCTTCTTTGAGATAGAACTAATTGTATAAATAATATACAAAATCCATCCTTAAAATTAAGTGAGAGCAAATCTTAGCTCGATTTTACCTCTAAGAATTTTAAAATGAGTGGGGTGTCTATGTTATAATGCGGTTGCTTTCTATGGTGCGAAAAAACAGCTATTTCTGGCTTCTGTATGGATTTTGCTGTCTTCTGTTTACTCATTCATTAGCTGCTCAAGATTTGACTCCGCCCATGCGTTTTGAGTTTCCATAGAGAGGCAACAGATCCTTCAACGGGGAAAAAATATCCTGCCCACTATGTTGTAGATGGTGGAGAATACAAAACAGCTGCTGAAGTCGCAGCAATTCCTAGTCACTTTATAGACGAACACGGAGCTTCTTTACTTCCGGATGGCAACAAAGCTGCCATGACACTCGAGATTGTTGTTCCTAAAAACCTCCCCCAAGAGCGCGTCACTGAGTTTGTTGCTCATGTGATGAAAGCTTTTGATGCTCAAATTGGAAAACACACAATCATTAAACTTCGCTATTCCTATTTTGATGTCGATGAACGTCTTCTGGAATTAGATAACGTGCGAAAAGAATTGGACAATCAATTGATCCAAGTTTTTGATCCCGAGCAAAAAGGGGCGATTCTAGTTATGAAAGACGTCGTTGAGGGGGAAGTCCTCCAGTTAAAGGAATGGAATCGAAAGTGGTACGAAAAGCTGAGCGATAAACCACGTGCGACTTCCTTTGCTGCGTATATGGTGGCAACTGCAAAAGGGACCATTGCGTTTACCTTAACCATTTCGCGCTATGGGTGGAATTGGGTTGGTGGAATACTCGCAGCTTTTCGGGCCAGCGTTACCGCAGCTTTTGGCTATAAGGCGTATGACTTTGCACAATGGGCAACCGAAGTGAAATTCTTTTTCACAACAGATCACCCTGAGCTTGAAAAGCTTAAATGGTTTCCATTTTTTAACTGGTTTAATAATAACAAAACATTTAAATCTATATCGATCAGTCTTTTTATTAATTTCTTTGTAAATTACGGGACACGACTTACAGCCTACATGGCCGGGTTGAGTGTAATGGATAAGGGCGTAACTAAGCTTTCTGAAAGTCCGAATACAGCGGAGTTTTTTAGTTATTTTCTTGCGAATTCTGCCGTGGAACTCTGGGGAGATGCAAAAAAACAACAAGGTGTCAGAACACTTCTTCAAAAAGGTGTTCTCAATTTTACAACTGCCTCTATTCTTCTTTATAGTGCGGGAATTGTCGATACCGCTTACCAGAGTCTTCTTGGTATGGGGCTGAACAAAGCCGCTACTGTTGTTAACTTTTCTAACGTGGCGATTATGAAAGTGGGTACTTTTGTTGCTTCACGTATCATGAAGCCAGGCGAAAGAAAAATAGTTGCTATTTCAGGCTTAATTCCAAAAATAAACGATAAGAGGCAGTATCTAAAGTCAGATTTGAATTACGTTATACGGCAGCTTTCTATCGAGAACGGGATACAAATGGGCCCTGCAGTAGAGCTGCAATTGCGTCAAAAACAGCAGCTTCCTTTAAAGGACTTTATTGAAGCCACGGGGCTTTCAAATCTTCCCTTATCCGAGGTTCAAATAATTTATAATCGCTTTTATGGGTTAGGTAGCGAGCCCAAACAAAACCTCGTGCGCTCTTGTCGAAATTTATTAGCTTCCGGCTAATTTAGATACTTTGGTGGAGACTATCCGAATTTGCCACTCACATAGTCGCGAGTTTCTTTGTGCTGAGGTGTGTGAAAGACTCCTGAAGTAGGACCCATTTCAATGAGTTTGCCACTGAGAAAAAAAGCTGTTTCGTCGGCAACACGCTGAGCTTGGCCCATGTTGTGAGTCACAATGACAATAGAAATACTTTGTTTGAGTTCTTTGATAAGTTCTTCAATTTTTGCAGTCGACTTGGGGTCAAGCGCTGAGCAGGGTTCATCCATAAGTAAGAGTTCGGGTTCAAGGGCGAGAGAGCGCGCAAGGCAGAGGCGCTGCTGCTGCCCACCAGAGAGGTCCAGTGCTTCGTCTTTAAGTCGCGTACTGACTTCGTCCCAAAGGGCAACTCTTTTTAGCGACTGTTCAATGCGTCCTGGAATTTCGGAGTTTGCAAATCCGTGTAGTTTAAGAGCCCATTCTATATTTTTATAAATAGATTTTGGAAAAGGATTGGGTTTTTGAAAAAGCATTCCCACGTGTTGTCTTAATTCAATGGGGTGTATTTCTCGTTTTACAAAAATATTTTTTCCTTCAAAAAAAACTTTTCCTTCAACAATCGCCTCGGGAGTAAAATCGTGCATCCTATTAATGGCTCTTAAGAAAGTACTTTTTCCACATCCAGAAGGGCCTATGATCGCTAATACTTTGTTGCGATCCATTTTAAGAGACACACTTTTTACAACTTTTTTTGTTCCAAAAGAAATCGAGAGTTCTTCTGTGCGCAGCAAATATTCAGAAGGATGCTTATGGCTCGCAAGTCGTAAGAGTGTTTCTTTAGTATTTTGATTTTTTTCCATAGTAATACCTTAAAAGGATCGAAATGAGGTTGAAGGCGAGAAGCATAGCCATCAGCACTAAAATGCCTGCGGCTGCTAAGTCATGAAAAGATTTTTGTGGTCTAGACGCCCAGTTGAAAATTTGTAGGGGAAGTACCGTGAATTGATCCATGGGAGTTTGAGGTACAAATGCTACAAAGCTGAGGCCACCAACAACAATGAGAGGAGCTGCTTCACCAATAGCTCGAGAAGAGGCGAGGATGAGTCCCGTGAGTATTCCGGGTAGCGCACTCGGAAGGACATTGCCAAGAATTACTTGCCATTTACGTGCCCCTAGTGCAAATGCCCCTTCGCGTAAGTTCTTGGGGACAGAGCGAAGCGCTTCAATAGAGGTAATGACGATTGTGGGTAAAATGAGAAGACTCATGGTGAGAGCTCCCGTGAGGAGGCTGCCACCTAAGCCAAAGGTTCGTGCAAAAAGGGTCAAGCCCAAAAGACCATAAAGGATTGAGGGGAGGCCTGCGAGGTTCGAGAGATTGAGAATAAAAAGATTTCTCCAGCGACTTTTTGATGGAAGATATTCTTGAATAAAGACAGCCGAACCAATTCCTAATGGGATACTAAAAAGCCCCGTGAGAAGCATGATCCAAAAACTTCCGGCAAGTGCTGCTTTGATGCCAGCTTCAGCGGGCTTACGTGAAACATAAGAATTTAAAAAATTAAAATTTAAAAAAGGAAGGCCGTCGACAAGTATTTTAACAAGAAAGAAAGCAAGGCAAAGAAGAGATATGACAAGAGTAGCAATTGTTAATGTTTTAAAGAAGTTGTTTTTTTGTCTCCTTTTTTGAATGCGTGCGTCTGCAATTTCACTAAGCGCCAAGTTGATCTCCCTTCATGAGTCTGATCCCAAAAGAGTTTAAGAAAAAGCACATCACAAAAAGCACAAGGGCTACAGCGTAGGTGGTGAGCGATTCAATGCCACCTGCGGGCATATCTCCAAGACTTACTTGCACGATATAGGCCGTCATCGTTTGTATGCTTTCAAGCGGGTTAATGCTGAGTCGAGCGTTGATCCTGCCGCAAGGGTAACGGCCATAGTTTCGCCCAAGGCCCTAGAGGCAGATAAGAGTACGGCTGCTGTACAGCGACCTTTAACGGCAGGGAGGAGCACTCCCCAGATGACTTCTGTGGCCGTTGCTCCTAGCCCGTACGCAGAGTCACGCAAGTAGCGAGGAACACTGTGAAAAGCATCGTCAAAAAGTGAGACAAGCATAGGGAGTAGCATGAGGGCAACTACTAGAGATGCGCTCAAGCAGTTAAAGACTTCAATTGTAGGGAAAATATTTTTAAGTAAAGGAGTAATGGCTGTGAGGGCAACGAAACCAAAAACAACTGTTGGTATACCAGCAATAACTTCGAGAGCGGGTTTTAGAATATTACGCATTCGCGTAGGGGCAAATTCTGCGAGATAGATAGCTGTGAGCAGCGAGATGGGAAGTGCAAAAACTAATGAAAGAACAAGAACCTGCAGACTTCCAAGTACAAGGGGAAGAACTCCATAGTGGCGGGGCTCTATAAGAGGTTCCCATTCAAGATCTGTGATGAAAGTTATAAAGTTAACTTGGCTAAAGAATACATAGCTTTGATAACAAAGGGTGGCGACTACAAGAATAGTGACGGTTAGTGGTACGAGCGTAATTAAAAAAAGGAGCGCCCTTGTGAGGCGCTCCATGTATTTGGCTCGAGATCTTAAATCAAAACGTAAGATCATTTGTCTTGTGATTACCTCGCAAGAACTTTTGTTTCAGTTTGATATTCCATGTCAGTCAACGGAACATATCCTACTTCACTCACGAGTTTAGATGAGTTTTTGAGCATGAATTCAATAAAGCTTTTAACTTCTGGTTTCTTTAAGCTTTTGTCTGCGACATAGATAAAGAGTGGGCGAGAAAGCGGAGCATAAGTGTTGTTCTTGATGGTTTCAGTGGTCGGTGTAATCGCCTTTTCTTTTGAAGGACCAATAGGGACAACTTTAAGAGAGTCTTTATTCTCTTCAACATAAGCATGTCCTAGGTAAGCGAGCGCGAATTTGTCACCTGCTACACCTTTTACAAGAACGTTGTCGTCTTCACTCTTAGTGAAATCAGAGCGACTTACTTGTGATTTGCCATTGATAACTTCAGTAAAGAAGTCGAATGTGCCACTGTCTGTGCCGGGACCGTAAAGTTTAATCTCTTTTTTTGGCCAAGTGCTGCGAATGTCTGCCCAAGTTTTTACTTTGCTACCGGGAGCCCAAATTTTAGCAAGCTCTTCTGTGCTTAGGTAATCAACAAAAGTATTTGCAGGGTTGATAATGACACTGAGTCCGTCGTAACCGACTTTAACTTCGTGATATTTAATTCCCTTTTTTGTGAGTTCAGCTTTTTCTGAATCTTTAACGGGGCGAGAAGCATCGCAAATGTCGATTTCACCAGCGATGAATTTCTTAAAACCACCACCTGTTCCAGAAACACCTGCTGTAACGCGAATCTTAGGATTAACTTTAGAGAATTCTTCGGCAACAGCTTCGATGATGGGGTACACAGTGCTTGACCCATCAATTTTAACCATCTGAGTATTGGCATAGACAGATAGGCTTGTTCCCATTGCGAAGACTATTGTGAAAACTTTGTTTTTAAAATTCATTTAAAACCTCCTAGGTTGATACCCCCCTAGATAGGTGAGTGATACTTGAGATTCAAGAAATCTATATTCAATTAAACTTGATTTAACTAACAGAATTTATGAGTCTCTTTGACATGGGATAAGTTGTTGATTTTACTTGAGTAAACAGCGCCTTCATTTGCGTCAAGTAAGGTGGGCAAGTTAAGCAAACTCTTTATTCGCCTAGTTAAGCTAGGCATTCTTCAAGGTTATCAGAAAAAATTGCGTCTACTTGGAGCCCATCTGCGAGTACGAGGTCGCGTTTGTTTTTGACTGTATATGCAAAAACTTTGAGTCCTGCGGCTTTAATGAAATGAACATTTTCTATTGAGAGGCGCTTAAGGTTTACGTTGTAGGCTTCAGCCTTAAGGTCTTTGGCCTCGTTAATTTTTGGACCTTGATCTACTCTATCGTCAAGCATTGCAATACGAGCTTCTTTTGATTTGAGTCTTAGAATTTTAAGAAAGTAGTGATCAAAGCTAGAAAAGAGTATGTCTTTGATTCCGTAGTCTTTTAAAGTAATTAAGACTTTCTCTGCCATTTTTTCATAGGCATTTGGGCTAAGGAGAGTTTCTTTTTATCTCAATATTGAGAGGGCATTGGTGATTTATCAAAGAGAGAACTGACTCCAGACTCGGGACTTTTTCATTTTTAAATTCAGATCCCTTAAAAGAGCCAGCGTCCATGCTTGTAAGCTCAGAAAGCGTATATGTGTTCACAGTGCCAGATGCTTGGACGCAACGACCAAGTTTAAAATCATGTGTGACTACGAGTTCGTTGTCTTTAGTTAAGTGAATGTCGAGTTCAATGGCGGAGGCTCTAAGTTTGATAGCTTCTTGAAAGGCGAGGAGTGTGTTTTCAGGGTATTTTTCTGAGTATCCACGATGTGCAATGACAAGCATGTATATACTTTAAAAGAAGTTCTGCTTCAGGCCAAGATGAAAAACTTAAGTTACAGAGGTGCCTCTTGAATGAATTCTGAATAAGGAATGGCGGCGCTTTGAGTCTCAGCAATAGCGTCCTCAAGACTAAGTCCGTTTTCCATAAACTCAATGTATTCTATAAAGCTAAAGGAAGTAATGAGCAAATCAGATGTGTCGGGGTAAAAAGCTTCAAAGTATTTTGAGGCACTAATGGGAGTAGGGATATCTCCAAAATCGAAATCGTAAATATGGCCATCAAACTGAAGGATGAAATGATACTGCCAAGGGATGCCATAAGCATTGCGAGTGAGACTTTGTACATGGGGGATATTGGCTTCTTTAGTTGGAGTAAGGAGCAAAACTTTGTATCTTCGTGAATCTTTTGAGTAATTGTTTTTTTTTACAAAGTAATAAACGTTCATCTGACATCGATTGGCTTGATAGCAGCCGCCTTGCTGATGAGCTAAAAAGCTAGACGTGAATGCTTTTTTTAGTTTTTTTGAGCAAGAAGCACTTGAGGCTTCGTTTGCATTTAAGAGAAGAAAACCAAAAAGCGTAACTTTGAGGAGCTTACTTCTCATTGTCAACGAGGCCTTTAACAAACCATCGTTGCATCACTAAGACCATAATCACAGGGGGAAGAAGTACAATAAGTGTACCGGCCATAGCAACGTTCCAATGCGGGATTTCTTCAGCCGTTGGGATAAGTTGATTGAGACCCAACATGGCTGTTTTGAGTTCCGGACGAGTTGTCATCAATAAAGGCCAGAGGTATTGGTTCCAGCCATATACGAAAGTGATAACCGTAAGTGCCGCAATGTTTGTTTTTGAGAGAGGAAAAAGAATTTGTCTAAAAAACTGCATGGGCGTAGCCCCGTCCATTTTAGCAGCTTCGCAGAGTTCATCGGGGAGAGTCATGAAAAACTGTCTAAAGAGAAAAGTTGCTGTGGCAGACGCAATGAGTGGAAGTGTAAGACCACCAAAAGAATCGAGCAAACTATACGAAAGACTAATGTGAACACCCAAAAGTCTTCCAATAGCATTTAATGGCGAAAATACGTTTGCCATCACTTCGTAAGTTGGAAGAATACGCACTTCAACGGGAAGCATGAGGGTTATGAAAATCATCCAGAAAAAGAATTTCCTTAAGGGGAACTCAAAATAAGTAACGGCAAAGGCGCTCAGTATAGAAACAGATATTTTTCCAATTGTGATGCCAATTGCAACCCAAAAAGAGTTCATGAGCTTGGTGCCCAATTGAGCTTTGTTCCATGCTGTTGAAATATTGCTCATGAGTTCAGCACCTGGGAATAGGGGCATCGGAATGCGGGTTACGTCTTCGAGTGAGTGCGTGGCTGCAACAAGTGTGTAGTAGAGCGGAAACAGTATACTTGCGATTCCTAAAATCAAAAGGGTGTAGGTGATGATGTCGAGTACGAGGTTTTTTTCTTTCATCTATTTAGCTCCGTAACTGACTTTCTTTTCAAAACGACTGAATTGCACCCAAGTTAAAAGAATTGTCATAAACATAAGGACAACGCTTTCTGCAGCTGACATGCCGAGATCTTGGGCCACGAAGCCGTCCGTGTAGACTTTGTAAACAAGAGTTTTTGTTGCGCCCCCGGGGCCACCTTCTGTGGTTGCGTGGATTGTGCCAAAGGTATCAAAGAGTGCGTAGACCATATTCATGGTCGCTAAGAAAAAGATTGTAGGTGAGAGTAGCGGGAATGTGATGATCCAAAATCTTTTAATGGGTCCGGCTCCATCTAGACTGGCGGCTTCGAGTACACTTGCAGGAACTGCCTGCAGTGCACTTAAAAAGAAAACAAAATTATAACTAATCTGTTTCCAGCTACTTGCCATAATTACGAGGAGCATGGCGTGACTGCCTTTGAGGACGGGGTTCCAGTCGATTCCCATTTGGGTGACGAGGTATCCCAAGGCTCCATAGGTAGGGTGAAACAAGAAGAGCCACAAAACACCCGACACGGCTGGGGCGAGTGCATAAGGCCAAAGAAGAAGTGATTGAGCTAGTTTTCTTCCAACTGCGAGTCTAAGAACTAAAACAGCCAGTAAGAGACCACTGCTCATAGCTAAAAATGCAGTTGCTGACCCGAGCACAATACTGCGCCATAGAGAGGCCCAGAAGTCTGCAGAACCTAAAAGAACTAGGAAGTTATCGAGGCCAACAAATTTTGCAAAAGCTCCATAAGGGTCGCTTAAAAAGAAAGCCTGACGTACGGCCTCAAAAGCAGGGTAGATAAAAAATAAAAGAGTAATCAGGAGCTGTGGCGCTAGCAAAAGATAGGGCAGTGTTGGGTTGTCAAAGCGTGCTTTTTTTATCATGGCTTCGTTTCCTCAGATGCTTTGTCGTTATTGCTTCTTAACTGTTTAAAACGATCGAGAACAAGGTTGGCACCTTCGTTTGCTTCTTTAAGTCCCTCTTCGGTTGTTAAACGGCCTTCCCAAATTTTCTCTAGATTCTCTTCTATAACTTCTCGTACTTGGGAGAAGTTTCCGAGGCGAATTCCTCGTGACTTACTTGTCATTTCACCTCTTAAAAGCTGCTTCACAGCAGTTTCTTGCTGAGGTTCTTTTAAGTAAAAGCCTTGTGATGTGCTGAGGTCATAGGAAGAACGTGTGATGGGTATATAACCCGTAGCTTGGTGCCATTCGGCTTGAATTTCGGGACGAGCGATGAACTTAAAGAATTCAGCAATACTCTTGTAGTCTGCTTCCGGATGGCCCTTCATGACCCAGAGACTCGCACCACCAATAAGGCTGTTTTGAGGCTTCCTATCGCTAAGGTACGGTTGGTAGGCTGTGCCCCACTTGAATTGAGCGGCTTTTTTAAGAGTTCCAATTGAAGAAGATGAGTCGACAAAGAAGACACACTTGCGCGCTAAAAATGAACGTCTTGGAGCTTCGCTGCGGCGGCCTTCAAAGAGAAACTCTTTGTTCTGAATGGCCTCGGCAACGCGAGCAATGTTTTTGGAAAGCTCTGGGCTGAGAAGATTCATTTTAACATCAAGCCCAAGAAATCCATTTTCTGGATTTGCGATAGCGACATTGTTAATGGCTAAAAAGTTTTCAACCAAGGTCCAGCTTTGCCAGCCAAAAACAAGACCACAGTAAGGAGATTTAGATTTTATTTCTTTGCTGACAGCAAACATCTCATCCCATGTCTCGGGGATTTTTGTGATTTTGAGTTCATCGAGAAGATCTTGGTTGTAAAAAATTATAGGAGTGGAAGAGTTGAACGGCATGGAAATCATTTTTCCATCGAGATTAGAGTAGTAGCCAAGTACAGGGGCAAGGAAGTCACTTTTGTTGAGGTCGATTCCGTTCTTGGTGAAGAGGTCTTCAACAGGGATGATTGCTCCTGACTGCATCATGGATTGCGTGCCGACTTCAAAAACTTGAGTAATATGAGGTTGCTTGCCTCCTCGGTATGCAGCGACAACTCCATTCAGGGCGTCTGTGTAATTTCCTTTGTAGGTTCCTTCGACAATAACTTCGTTTTGTGAGGCATTAAATCCATCAATAATTTTATTGAGCTTCTCTTGAAGAGCTCCAGACATTGAATGCCAAAAGCGAATAACTCGTTTCCCGTCTTTTCTTTGAGTTTCAGAGTTAGAGTTTGTGCAACTCGCGAAGAAAGCAAGAAGTAGAACAAGGTAAAACTTTTTCATGCCCTAAAGAACTCGCTGCTCGCTTGTTGGGTTAAAGAGGTGGCAGTCTTTAGGGTCGAAAGAAAGACTGATTTGAGTATTTGTTTTGTAATCGTATTTTTTAGAAAAACCAATCATGCGCGTTTTGTTGGATAAAACTGAGTGCACAAGTGTGTTGGCTCCTAGAATTTCTACGAGATCTAAGTTTCCATTAATGGATTGAGGGCCTTCGCTTCCATCTTTTACACATTCTGGACGAATACCGATCACGATTTTATTTTCAGAGTAGTTAGTTGGAATTTTATAATCAGACACATTTCCAATTTCTTGACCTGCGCAAAGGAGTTTGCCGTTTTGAATTTCTGCTGTGAGAAAGTTCATGGAAGGGTTTCCTAAGAAAGAAGCTACAAACATATTTGCAGGCTTATTGTAGAGCTCTGTAGGGCTTCCCATTTGCTCAATGACGCCTTTTCTTAAGAGAACAATGCGGTCAGCAAGAGTCATGGCTTCGACTTGGTCGTGAGTAACGTAAATGGTTGTGGTCTTAAGGCGCTCGTGTAGTTTTTTAATTTCTGCGCGCATCTGATTGCGTAGTTTTGCATCAAGATTTGAAAGAGGTTCGTCGAATAGAAATACGAGGGGGTTACGCACAATAGCGCGACCCATAGCCACTCGCTGACGCTGCCCACCGGAAAGTTGTCCGGGGCGACGATCAAGTAAATCATCTAAGCCTAGAAGCTCAGAAGCTTCTTTTACTTTTTTGTCGATCTCAGCAGGATTGGCTTTTCTCATTTTGAGGGAGAAAGCCATGTTTTCGCGCACGTTCATGTGTGGGTAGAGCGCATAATTTTGAAACACCATGGCAATGTCGCGATCACGTGGAGGAACAGTGTTAACGACTTTGCCGCCAATGGAAATGTCGCCCTCTGTTATTTCCTCGAGCCCTGCGATGAGTCGCAGTGTTGTAGATTTTCCGCAGCCAGAGGGGCCAACGAATACAACGAATTCTCCCGAGTTAATACTGATATTTAGGCCATGAAGAATGGTATTCTGTCCGTGTTTCTTGATTAAATTTTTAATTTCAATTTGAGACATGCTGCACCGGGTAGTTGTTTAATCTAGTTTTCCTCTCTTTGAAACGCATAAGTGACACATTGGGCATAAAAACGTCGAAGTCGTGTAAGGCTTTTTAGTAATTAAGTTTTTGATTTTTTTAGGATATCGAATAGAGTTCGTTTCAATTCAAACGCGGGGAACCATCATGGATGGGCGTTATGAGTGAGAAAAGAGAGGGGTTTTATGAGAGGGGTTCTCAAACCTAATGGGCGTAATAGCCAAAACAATAAATTTTTCTTCTTGGGAGTGGCTTTGCTCGCGTTGTCGAGTGCGTGTGGCAAAACAAAAAGTCAATCTCCATCTTTAGCAGAGCTGAACGCGAGTCGCGTAAATGCTGCTGTAGATGCAGATAGAGCATTTGACACGGATGATGGCGAACTCAGAGTCGTTGGACGTGCTCGTTTTGAGCAACTTATTCGCGATGGTGAAATTCGTCGAATAAATCCCGATGCGGATACTCAGAGCCCCGAAGCTCTTCTTATCGGCTTTCCAAAGCATCTCTTGGCAAAGAGCACTACTTCGGTGGTGTGATCACTGCTACGGATGACAAAGAAGATGAGCAAAGAGGCGGTTTGAAATTAACCGACCTTACTCCCCTTCATGTTTATCCTAACAAAGTTATAGATTCTCAAACTTTGAAGCCTTACCTTGTACTTCAAGGCTGTGTTCAAGATTGTAAGCCTGACTTTAAAGATAGAGAAAACATCATGGCATTCCCTATCTCAGGTGAAGATGCTGATAAAATCTACATGGACTTTTCAGTCATTGGCGCAGACTTAAACCTTGTTGAAATGTTTGACCCCAATGGAGAATACCTTCATTTGAAAGGGATATCTGCAAGCACGGTGCAAGCAAGTTACAGCCACGGGACACTCCTTTTTGATGTCTTGGGTTTGATGGAAGAAATTCCTGCGACTGCTGCTATTGAGCAATTGTTCTTTCCGAACAATCCTCCTCAACAAGTTGCTGATAACGACGCGAAGCAAGTTAAATTCACAACTCGCTGGTACTTAAAGCGCAGAGAAGTAAACAACAACTTTAAGCCTCAAGTGGCCACTGAAGGTGTTGGGTATTTTATGACTGAGCGTTTTGAAACGCCAAAAACTCACAAGCACGCATATGTTGATGCTGATGGGAATCCTATCAAAACGCACTACTTTGTTAAAAACGTTCCAGAAGAGTTTAAGCCCGTATTTAAGCAAGCTCTTGAAGATTGGAATGATGTTTTCGAAGATAAAATCGGAGAGCGCATCCTTACTTACGAATTTGTTGATGCAAATGATCCCTTGGCTGCTGATCTTGTGCCAGGAGACATCCGCGTAAACGTTCTTGAGTGGGACTTGGTAAACAAAGCAGGTTACGGTGGACTTGGGCCATCCATAGCGGACCAAGAAACAGGCGCAATGCTTTCTTCTAACGTATTAGTTCAAGGACCTGAAATCGTAAGCATCTATACTGAGTGGTTCCAAGTGAACCGTGAAGCAGCTGCTCTTCGAGATATCGGTGAAGAAGCAAGAGCGGATGAACTTTTGAAAGATGCGAGAAATCGTCTCTTTGAAGAGCGAACAGCTCAAAAAGGTCCTCGTTACGCTTTGGCCTTGAACGGTAAGTACAAGTTTAATGTTAACTCGCAAGATCCTCGTCTTCAGGATGCGGCTGCGACTAAGCTTGACTTCGAAATAGTTCCTGAAGGAATGACTTATGAAGAATACATGACAGGTTACTTCCGTGAGCTTGTTGCTCACGAATTGGGCCACAACATGGGATTAAGGCACAACTTCCGCGGAAATCTTTTCGCAAGTGATGATAATTCTGAGGGCAATGTGTCTGTTTCCATCATGGAATACCTTAGCCGTCCTTACAGACACAAAAACAGAATTGCTAGCTACGACAAAATGGCTATTGATTACGGCTACGCTTTTAAAGAGCCGACTGTTCGTAACATGTTCTGCACAGACGAGAATGTTGGTAACATCGCAAGACACACAGGTTCTGCGGAGTGTTCACGCGACGATGCAGATAACAACGCTTACATGCATCATGTGACTCGCTTTATTCGTACTCGTGACCTTTTCATCGGAAAAGGAACTACAGAAGCTCCCGTATGGCCTAAGGATGATATCCTTCCACACTTCACTAAGTATAGTGATGGAATCCTCCTTTACGGAGAGTCTGCTGAGAGAAGCATGAATACGTGGGTCCGTTTCTTTGAAGTTCCCGGAAGACCTGAGAAAAACGTAGCTGCTGTTAAGTCCTACGTTGCTAAAACTCTCGCAGACATAGTTTGTGAAGATGGATTAGAGGACTCTCTTAAAGCTGAAAAAGGATCTGACACTGAAGCTGCTAAACTCGCCCTTGAGAACTTGCAAGAGTTCCGTAAAATGACTCAAGATCGCTTGAGTGAAGTTTTGGGTACTGAATTCTCAGCTCAGATTAGTTGTGTTGACGAAAACCTCTAAGCTAACTTGATGTAAATCAAGAGAACCCAAGGGAGGGGCGCTAGGCATTGAGCTTAGCGCCCCTCCTTTTGTTTTGGGCTTAAAAAATCATCTCTTGCCTTGTCTATTTCTGTGCAGTGATTCTATACTTAAGTTCAATTGTGGATTGGTTTCCTTGGATCGCCTTATTCTTTACTTTTATTAGCTTTTGCTTTTCAGGCACTGAAACAGCTTTAACAAGCTTAGGTCGACTAGAGATTGAGCGCTTACTTACATCTAAGCGTCCTTGGCGTAAAATGCTTAAGGTTTGGGTTCATCAGCCTGAGCGTATTCTTATTCTTATTTTAATTGGTAATAACATTACAAACATTATTGCCAGTTCACTCATGACTCTTTGGGCTCAGAAATTCTATCCGATGGGCATATCAATCGTTATTGGAATATTCACATTTATCGTTATCTTTTTTGCTGAAGTTCTGCCGAAGATTTTCGCCAGGCAGTTTGCCGAGATTCTTGCACCTGCCGCTTTAAGTTTTTTGTACTGGGTTTCGAAACCTTTGGCCCCGGCTACGTGGGCTATGGAAAAATTAAGTCGCTTTGTTATTTGGGCGCTTGGTTTTGACTTAAGTAAATCTGTTTATAGCCCGTTTAGTGAGGAAGAAGTTACTCAGACCATTGAATTGGCTACGATACAAGGTGGCCTAGATCCCGAAACGGGTGAGGCTCTGTCGAACCTTATGGAATTTTCTGATCATAGAGCGCAGGACGTTATGAC
The DNA here is from genome assembly GCA_041391385.1 of Bdellovibrionota bacterium. Lineage (GTDB taxonomy): Bacteria > Bdellovibrionota > UBA2428 > UBA2428 > UBA2428 > CANIGN01. The sequence continues at coordinate 133,936 of JAWKOD010000007.1, read as the reverse complement.
TCCAAAGTCTAAGGTAAAGTCTCTTCACATGAAAATGTCATTAGATGAAGTAACTCGCTTTATCGCTCAGGAGTCTTTTTCTAGATACCCCGTTTACAGAGATGGCTTTGACGATATGGTGGGCACGATTCACGTAAAAGATTTGCTCAATACAATGCAAAGGGGTGGCGTTATGATTGCCACAAATTGGACGCGCGCAATTCGTCGTCCCTATTTTGTTTCAGAAATTTCCGCTCTCGGTGAAATTCTAAGAGACATGAAAAGGTGGGGAACTCATTTGGCCCTTGTTCGAAATGAGACAGGAGTCATAACGGGCCTTTTAACGCTCGAAGATCTTATTGAGGAAATTGTGGGTGATATTCGTGATGAACACGATGATCCAAGTGATGCGGGATTTGAGGGGCCAATGGGTGGGCCTCGTGTATTAACGGGTGAAACAAGTATTATTGATTTTAATGAGCGATTTGATGAAAACCTTCCGCTTGAAGCAAGTTATTCAACTTTAAACGGTTATATCCTTAAAAAAACGGGTGGAACTCTTCCTCCTGTGGGAACTTTAATTTTTGATGGCCCGTATACTTTTAAGATTCTAGAGGTAAACGATAAGGGTGTTCCTTTGTTCGAAGTTTTAGAAGTCGACAACCGTTCGGATGAAGATGATTAGTCTTTACTACTTGATTTCTCTTATTCTCTTTTAAGCCAGTTTAGATAATTAAGAGACATCATCATAACGGGCATTAGAAACGCTAAAAGAAAAAGAGGGTTCCATCCACCCATGACAAGCTCAGGAATGTTTTTCAAAAAACAATAGTAGATCGTTAAGAGCAGAATAGGGTTAAAGAGAAAAAAGCCTCTAAATGCATGAGTTAGGCTGCGGTTTTCGAAAGAGCGCTCTACTAAATAACATATCCAAGAAAAATAGTTTAGGAGTAACCATGAGAGGGCAAAGCCAACCAGGAAAAGTCCGTTGGCAGTGATTTTGGAAACTACTGGATTAAATGTAACGATAAAAGCTGTTGCAAAAATTACGAATGGGAAAAGTGGGAGTAAGAGCCTTACTTGATTAAACCAAAAAAGGCGACTGCGAGTTATAGGGAGCGAAAAGAGATAATTACGCGTCAGTGACATTTGCGTTCTTACTTGGAGTGAGGTTCCAACGACTGAATTTAAGTATTTTCCATAGAGGGTTGCCGATACAAAAATAAAAAGAAAAGTACAAATTTGAAGAATGGTAATGGATAGCTTTGTAGTGAGGATATGACTTCTCCAAAGAAGGGTTAGTGTAAAGAGCATAGAGAAGAGTACGAGTGGAGCGGTCCATAAGGGTAGGTTGTCTTTAAAATCTCTTTTTATGAAGAAGAATAGAGTGTTCATGGTTGCTCCTTATGCTGCTTCTAGCACAGCTGCTATTTGTTCAATGAAAAGGCTGGGCTTTTGATTTTTCATAAAACTTTTAATGTCCCCGAAATAAGAGAGCTGACCCTTGTTGAGAAGTATAAGGTGAGAAGTGAAGAGTTCTATGTTTTCTAGAATATTTGTCGCGAGAACAATAGTGCAGCCTCTTTGTGCGAGATTCGAGAGATGTCCCATGAATTTTTGTCTTCCAACAATGTCGAGTACCGCTGTAATTTCGTCGATAAGTATTAACTGAGGGTTTGAGGCGAGTGCTGCCACAATTTGTGCGCGCTTGTTTTCACCTGCCGAGAGAGATCGGAAATTCGTGTCTCTTTTTATTTTGTATTCGTGCATGTACTGCTCTTCGAGTTCTGCGGAGTAGCTTGGGTAGAAGTGTTTGTGGAAATCGAGGTAGTCTGAAATTTTCCAATAAACAGGAACGTCCATCTTTTCTGAGAGGTAAATAGTGTTGGCTTTGAGTGTGAGGTCATCAATGTGGGGTTCTTTACTGTCGACAAAAATCTTTCCTGCTTTAGGAATTCTAAATCCCATAATGAGATCAAGAAGCGTGGATTTTCCGGAGCCATTTTCCCCAAGAAGTGCAACAAAGTTTCCACCGCTTAGTGAAAAGTTAATGTCGTGAAGTATTTGTTTTTCATTCACGTGATACGAGAGATTTTCTATTTTTAATTCATAGCCCACGACTCCATGGTGGCTGATTCGGGAGTCTTTTGGGACTTCGGTAATTTGACTCTCTTTCTTTTCCTTTACAGAAGGAATCTGGAGTTGAATGCGCCGCACAATTACTATTAGTTTCCCTTTTAATCATTATGGGAAATAGGTGCATCAATAACTATAAGGGGGGTGCCTTTTTATGGCTTGCTTCTTTGTGTGCATTGAACTCTGAAGCGGCTTTTCATTTGGAAAATATTGAAGATATTGTCTCAAGGGAAAACCCTCGTTCAGTATCTGATTTTATGAAATCTGAAAAAATACCAGCTTTTTTGAGAAAAAACTTTCTTGCCTTAAAAGAGAGTACTTCCGTTCAAGCCGCATCAGTAGATTGTCCTCGCATACTCATTCATAATGAGGATTCTAGCATGGTCATGAGTTTTAATTGTGGAACTCTCTATGCGGATGAAGAAGAGGAGCACTCAGCCTCAAGTCTAGAAATCGTTCAGTTGAATAGAGAAAACGGAGAGTATGAAGCCTTTTCTCTTCATCTCACATCACAAGAAGCAGTGATATCTGATAAGAATCCGGAGCTTTGCTTGCAGTGCCATGCTGAAGATGAAAGACCTTTGACGACTCCAGGGAAGTTTTGGATGACTGAAAAAGAAAAAGAATTGTTTGTGAAAAAGCTAGAGACTTGGCCCGAGTCGTCAGAGGCGAAGTTGAGATATAAAAGTTTGAATTGGAAGCAATCTACATCTCTTGAGAGTATCAAACACGCCGTTCAGAAAACTTGGATAAGGCCTTGGTCTAAACTTTAAGATTCATTAATCAGTTTTACGAGTCTTTCGGATGCGCCACTTTGAGAAGAGAGTAGTTGTTGGGCGTCTTTTGCTTTTTCTTTCCATTCTTTAAATAGAAAGTTATCTTCTAGAGTAGCTATAAGAAGTTCCCTTAAGTCTTCGGAGTTGTTTACTCTTTTTAACGATCCCTGTGAGATGTAAAAGGGCGCATCTGGTTGTTTGTGAGTGTCAGTGCCGCAAAAAGTGGGAATCCCCCAGGCCAATGGTTCAATGATATTATGCAAGCCAGTTCTAAAAGCTCCGCCTACAAAGGCAAGGGCGAAGCCGTTGTAGGCTTCAAGCAAAATTCCCTCTCGTGAAATAATATTTTTTCCTAGATAAGAGGAAATTGCAGATACTTCGGTGGGGTTCTTTGTGTCATGCGGAATGACAATGACTTCAAATTTATTTTGATCTTCCAGGCGTATTTTGCTGAGAGCTTCGCTCATGAGCTTGGCATCTTCTTTCCATGCCGAGCCGATTAAAATCCTAATTTTCTTGGACGATGTTTTATCGTTAGCCGGTAAAATATCTTGTAGCGGATGTGGCTTTGATTTACTTTCTTGAATGCGTTCAAGTATGCGGTCAATGCGGGGACTGCCTACAAATTCTGATCGTGCAGAAGGCAATGGATTTGGAGCTTCTTGTCTGCGTTGGCCGACAGTTTTTACGATTGGAGCTAGGAGCATGTTTCGCGCCCAAGCGGCACTTTGTTCTTTATGTGGAAGCCATATAGCGCCTTTAGCTAAGTTGTCTTTGGCTATACTTAAGAGCACGGGCCATACGTCTGATTGGCTAAGTATGAGAAGTTCTGGCTTTAAAAAATTAAAAAATTCTTTTACGCGTGGAAGGACGTCGGGAGGAATAGGGCCGGCATAGAGAGGATTTATTTTTTTCTTTAGTTTTTCTAGAAATTCTTCTGCAGAAGGAGATGAGCTAGTTATGATGAGTTGCTCTTGAGAATAACCAGCTTTCTTTACAAGTTCAGCGTTTCCGTAAAAGGCTGCTAAATCTTCAAGTTCTCCAACGCTGGCACCATGGATCCATAAGCTCGGGAGCTCGGGGGATTTTTTAGGCAGGAAGCTTTGCCAGCGGCGTCGATAGTCGAGAGTCATTGTCACTTTATGTGAAGCGCTAATATTCATGCATAGAAATTCAACTCCACGGTAAAGAAGACTTCCGAGTTTACTTAAGTTCATAAACGCAATAGTTCCTTGGTATTTTTGAGCAAAAGCTCAGGGCTAATTCGCTTCATACAGGCGTGAAAGTTGTCGCCTTTCATGTGGCAGACTCCACCACCATGCCGTGTACAGGGACGACAATTGAGGTGCACCTCTAATTCTCGTGAATCTTCTAAAAAAGGAGAAAATCCAAAACCTTTTACGATGGGGCCTGGGAGTGAAATGACGGGAACGGACACGGACTCAGATATATGCTGCCAAGCGGAATTTCCACAGAGCGTGAGGTCGTGCTCGGCTGCAATACGAGGCAGGTCCACTAGGGGAAGTTGTCCGAGTTTATTTTGAAATCGCTGGCCATAGCTTTCTTTCAGTTGATCTAGGAAGTCCATAGGGAAAACATCAATTCCGCCTACGAGTGTATACTCCGCATTGGGAATAGAAATATATGCGAGTCGAAAAAATTCTTCCCATAGAGTTACGGGCCATTTCTTTTTCCAGTGCTGGCTGTCAGGAGCAATTAAGATTTTTTTAACTCTGTCTTGGGAATAGTGAGGGCTTGAGTGTTTATGCGTGAGTTGTGGAAGGAGAATTTCAGGGGATGAAGTGATGAGCTTTTGGTGTTCGGCATAGACGTGACGTTGCCCCATGAGGTCTTTTTTGAACAAAAGAGTGAGCCATCTGCGGATGCTTTTTTTAGATGTTGTTGAGCTCACGTAATCAATTCCGTGCGTAAGGGCAAAAATAAAGGCAGCACATTTGAGAAAAAAGGACTTTGGAACCCCGTGAAGATCGTAGACTCTCAGGGAGTGAAGCGGGCGCTGAGAGTGCTCACTATTGAGAAGTCCCCATGTTTTAAAGAAAACTGACAAAGATGACGAGGGGAGGGCCCAGATTTTGTGAGGTGCTTGCTTAAATGTACTCACAATATCTCTAAATGAGCTTTGAGTGGCAAATATGATTTGGTGTGGATCTTTTTGGCGAGCAAGTTTCTCAATGAACGCAGAGCAGAGAACGATGTCTCCAAGGCTAGAAAATCGAATAACTATGTCGAGCGAGTTACGAGTCATCATTTAAGTTTGTAGTTTTTAATCTACATGATTCACACTCGCTTGAAAAAGGTGTTTAATCAATGTGTGGCGATTTGGTTTAATGATGTCAGCATCGAAGATTTTGCAATTAGAGCCGAAAAAACCTGTGCTGAATGGCTAGGGATTGAAGTTATAGAGATAGGGGCTGACTATATTAAAGCGACTATGCCTGTAGATCACCGAACCCGCCAGCCTATGGGAATAGCCAATGGGGGGGCCAATGTCGTATTGGCTGAGAGTATTTGTAGCGCGGCTGCTAATTACTGCGTAGACCCTGAGCAAGCTCGCTGTGTGGGGCTCGAGATAAATGCTAATCATATACGGCCCGCTTTTGAAGGTTCAAAGGTAGTTGCTACGTGCAAGCCTTTGCATATTGGTCAAAAGACTCAGGTTTGGGAAGCCCGCCTAGAGGTTAACAGTAAGTTATCCTGTATTTGTCGAATGACCTTAGCGGTTATTGATAAGCACAGTATTGAATCGCGTTCTTGAGTCATTTTTTGTTAAAGTTAGGGGGGGGATATGTATTTTGAAGGATCAGAGAAGAAGTTAGAGCTTTCTATTAAGCAAGGCGCAAAGTCGCTTAAAAGTTTACCTAAAAGTTTTTGGGAATCTGTGGCAAAAGTTTCGGGTGCTCATATTGTGAGTTCCGTGACTTCACCACTCTGCGATAGCTATTTATTATCAGATGCGTCTCTTTTTGTGTTTCCACATAAGTTTTTAATGATTGGTGGATCTCATACGCGATTAGTTTCTGCGCTTCGGGAATTCCTCACTCATTTTAAGATGGAAGAGGTGGATGCTCTTTTTTATGAATATAAAAATGAAGCCTTTCCTGATTTGAAAATAAGTCCTTTTTTTCAAGATGCTGAAGAGTTAGCGCGTATGGTTCCCGGTCAAGCCTGTAGGTTGGGCCCCGAAACGGGAAGTCATATTTATCTTTTTTACATGGATAAAGCCTCTTCTTATTTGAAGGATTCGGAGTCAACGCTTGAAGTGGCCATGCATGGTCTTAGCGCAGAAGTTAAGTCGCATTTTACAAAAGGCAAGATAGTTGCGCGCAAGTGGATATCTGAAAATCCTGATTTTAAAAACTTTTTTGGGTCCTTTGATGTTTTAGATCATGGCTATGAGCCTTTCGGATATGTTTTGAATGCTATTAAAGGGGATCGTTATTTTACCTTTCATGTAAATCCTGATGATTTCTTTAGCTATGCTAGTTTTGAAACAAATTGTTTTGATCAAGAAATTGATGAGCTTGTGGCTTCTGTGAAGTCATTGTTTCAGCCAAAATCCTATGAAGTCATCTTGTTTGGCTCTGAAGGACCTATGCCATTTAACGCTTATGTCGAAGGCGAGGGAAATTACAAGTTAGAAACGGCGCTAACAAGCGGCCATTTTTTAAAGTTTTATGCTCTTCAAGAAAAGCAAGCATGCGAAGTTTTAACAAAAATTGAAATTCCTAAGTTTGTTGAAAAAAAATTAGTAGAAGAAACACCAAAAGAAGAGGCTCAAGATTGGTTTTTTGAGAAAAATGATAAGTATTCTGTTGGGTCAAGAGTAATAGAAACTTTTTATAAGGAAAAAAGTGAACTTCAACTAGTTGAAGTTCACAATACAGAAGCTTGGGGTAAGACACTTGTTTGCAATGGGCAAATTGTTTGTGCAGATAAAGATGAATTTATTTATCATGAGATGATGACTCACGTGCCAATGTTTGTACATCCTGATCCGGCACGAGTTTTAATTATTGGTGGAGGGGACTTGGGAGTCGCTCGTGAAGTTTTAAAGCACAATTCCCTGATCGAATGTGTCTGCATTGAGCCTGATGCCAAGGTGATTGAAGCCGCTAAGCGACACTTCGAATGGCCTGCTCAAGTTATGGCTGATTCTCGTTTTGAATTAGTAATTGGGACTTTAGCTTCGTTTATGGAGAAGTCTGAAAAACAATTCGACGTTGTTCTGGTGGATACGTATTCGACTTCGGCTGAGCCAACAACTCTTCACAGCGAAGAGTTTTATGAAAGCCTTAAGTATGTCTTAGCTGCTGGCGGAGTGATTGTTTCTCAGGCAGAGTCGCCTCTTTTTAATGCCGATACTCAAAAGGCGTTAAGGAGAACTTTGTCTACTGTGTTTTCTAAGGTCTTTATCTACAATTACAGCAACGCGACATATCCGGGAGGTTTGTGGAGTTTCGCTTTTTCAAGTGAAAGCTTTCATCCTCTAGACGATTTTGATCGCGAGAAGGCTACTAAATCTCAAATTGATTTTAGATATTACAGCCCCGAGTTGCATTATGCTTCATTCATACTTCCAGCATTTATGAAGAAGAATTTGAGAGACACTGAGGCTAAAGTTGAGCCTTCTGCTGAGCCTGCAACAGATGATGTTGTAGGAGTGGCTGCAGAAGCTGTTGATGTAGGCGTTTAAATAACGCTTATTTGAATTTTACTTTAGTCGTCGTCTTCGTGTTCTAGTGTGTCCATTGTAGAGGATTCCGTTTCCCCTATACTGCTAGAGCGAAACTCGGTATGTCGAATCTGGCCCCCAAGGTTGGCTGTGTAAATGAGACTGGCAGTGGCTATTGTTGCTACGCCGATAACTCCAAAGTTTAGAATTCTCGCTTTCTTTTCGTCTTTTTGAAAGAAAAGAGCAAGAAAAGCTAAGGCTCCAGTAATTAGCGTAAGTATTAATGAGAGTTCAGCGGCTTCCTCGTGAGGATGAATAAAGGCCTCAGTAACGCCTGGTAGGTGTTCAATTACTTCCTCGGCAGGTTCACCCGTGTAAAAAACAGGAAGTACGATAAGTGCCAAGACAAAAAGTACAATGAGTGAAAATTTCTGGGTTGATTTGTTTTTGGCCCAAATCCCCTGGATAAGAAATGCTAAGGCAATTGGAATTCCTACAATTGGGATGTGGTTCAATATGAGGTGCAAGTGGGCTAAGTTCATGTTGGATCTCCTGTAAGGATCTATTTTGCAGTCTCAAACGCTGTTTGTCTATTTGGGAAATGGAGAGACTTCTCATTATTTGAGTTGGGGCAATTGTTCCATTCTTGGTAAAATTGCCCCAGTTATGACTACTCTGCTTGAATGCCGCGCATCTCTAGGTAGCCTGAACTAGAGTCATCATCATTATCAGCAGCAGCTTTTGCTTTAATAAGCACTCTTGAAATTTCTTTAGTATCGTTGTTGTCAATTCTTCTTGCTTCACCACTTGGGATAACTACGGGACCATAGTTTTGGTGAGTGCCATCTGCCCAATAAACTCGAATTGTTTGAATTGAGATATCAGCTTTGCGCGCTACAAAAACTAACATACTCAGTGGATTGTCTTCTTTTTTAATCTCTAAAGTTGATTGTGTTAATTCTTGAACGAAGTCCTGTGATTGACCCAATATAATTCCATAGTCGGACCAGGGGTCCTCACTTACTTCAACGTCTTCATCTGTGTTCAAGACAGCAGAAACTTTGCTTACATAAAAGTCTCCCGCAAGTCGTATTTCCATGCTGGCCATGTTCAAGTGCATACCCATAAAGTTGTAATCGAGGTCCAATGGGAACTCGTAAAGCTTAACTTCTGAGTCTAATTTTTGAGTAATGCCAACGGGTCGCCCGTTTACAAGCAATGTAGCGAGTCCTGCACCTGCACTTGTTGAAGCCCACATTTGAATTTTATAGAGTCGACGCCCATAACAACTTTCATTCAAGCCTAAGTGCCTTGCTACGGGAAAAGCGACAGGACTTATGCGGCTAGAATAGTTTCTATCGATTGTGCGTTCAGTATAACTTCCCTCAGGACAAGCAATACTTAGCGTGGGTGCAAGAACTGCACAAAAAGCAATTATCTTTATAAAATTCAAACTCCATTTTTGTTTAAACATTTTAATCTCCTCCTTGTTCGCTAATGAGAAACACTCGCGGAACACTCAAGAGAGTAGCAATATCAAATACAATTTCAATTTTAAGCACAGCCTACTGCGCCAAAATCGTTTTCTTAATGGCAGCGGCCATTTTCCCGGTACCTGAGGGAAAGTTCGCGGATCATCCGGAAACACTGCCGGATTTGAAGGACTCTATTTGGATTAATATTTAAAGAAATTTTGTAAAAAATACGGCTCTTCAGTCTACTGTGCCGTCAAGGTAGTCGCCACTGTTAGAGGCCCTATGGGTCCAGTGCCACCATTCACTGTAGAGCCCTCTGAATCCAGAGCTTTTCATGGCTCCTGCTATAAGATTTCGGTTGCTCCTTGCGGTTTCGTTGACCCTGGCATTCATAGCTGAACGTGGAGAGAAAACATCAAAGTCGGTGCCGGTATCTGCTTTTTTCCATCTGTAGCTAGCCCACTCAAGAAGTTCTATGTCTACAGTGCCGCCTTTATTGTGATTCGAGTAAGTGGCTAAGTAGTCGAGACGTTTAAGTCGACTTGTTTTAAGAAAGCCAAGGGAATCAAAAAGACGAGTATCTTCAAATATTATTTGTTGAGTAGAGCTAAGGTCATTTTTTTTAAGATTTCTCTGGTCCTGAGCATCGGCCCAGCGAGACATGTCAAAGCTTGCTTGAGTTGGACGCCAGCAATCCCGAACAATGATTAATTTGTTTTGAGCTTGGAGTATTTGGTTGGCTCTTTCGAGGGCTACAGCTGCTTCTTCTTTTAAGTAGCATTTGTTGGCTTCGTATCCAGCTACTCTGCGGCCTAAAAAGTTTTTTCGTCCGACATAGGCCATGTCGACTTGAATGCTGTCAGAAATATCTTTGATGTTAACAAATCCGCGGGGCGCAGCCTCAAGCTGTGGCATGGCCATATAAAAGGTTGAGCAAACAACCAGGCCTGCAAAAATAGCAGAAAACTTTTTCTTGAAATGTTTGTAGTGACCCTTAGGTAGCGCACAGGAAAAACACACCCCTCCACCCAGATTTATCGAAAAATCTTGAAGAGTGATTTTCATATAAGCGCTGCACCCCCGCATGCAGCACTTCTACTCAAAAACTAGGGTGCGAATATCCCTAATTTCTCTTTTATGAACTTAAATGACCTTGCGCGCCATGCGCACTACTTCTCTAGTATCTGTAATGTTCAGGCTTAAAGGGGCCTTCTATTTTGATATCGAGGTATTCCGCTTGGGCTGGGGTGAGCTTGGTGAGCTTCGCTCCCAATTTGCCAAGGTGCAAGCTCGCAACTTTTTCATCGAGATGCTTGGGCAAAATATAAACTTCGTTTTTGTATTTACCTTTGTTCTGCCACAATTCGATTTGAGCCATAACTTGGTTTGTGAACGAGGCGCTCATAACAAAACTAGGGTGACCTGTGGCACATCCAAGGTTTACAAGGCGACCTTCTGCAAGAACGGTAATCACTTTGCCATTGGGCCAAATGAATTGATCGACTTGGGGTTTTACTTCAACTTTTGTGAGCTTTTTATCGTTGTAGAGAGCTTCAACTTGGATTTCGCTATCGAAGTGGCCGATGTTACAAACAATGGCTTGGTTCTTCATAGCTTCCATGTGTTGACGAGTGATGACATCTACGTTGCCCGTGCAAGTTACAAAAATGTCGCCGTACTTACAGGCTTCTTCCATTGTTACAACCTTTAGACCTTCCATTGCGGCTTGTAGCGCATTGATGGGGTCAATTTCTGTGATTTCAACATAGGCTCCGAGTCCGCGTGCGGCTTGAACACAGCCTTTGCCCACATCTCCATAGCCGCAAACGATGACTGTTTTTCCAGCAATCATAACATCAGTCGCGCGCTTAACAGCATCTAAGAAACTTTCACGGCAGCCATAAAGGTTGTCGAATTTACTTTTTGTACAGGAGTCGTTGACGTTAATAGCGGGCATCTTAAGAGTACCTTCTTTTACGCGGCGGTAAAGACGGTGAACTCCCGTGGTGGTTTCTTCAGAAAGTCCCACGATGTCTTTAATAAGTTCAGGAAACTTATCGTGAACCATATTGGTGAGATCGCCTCCATCGTCGAGAATGATATTGAGGCCTCTTCCGTCAGGCCACTTAAGAGTTTGTTCAATGCACCAATCAAACTCTTCAGCATTCATACCTTTCCAGGCAAAAACAGGAATTCCTTTTGCAGCTATGGCTGCAGCTGCGTGGTCTTGCGTAGAGAAAATATTACAAGAGCTCCAACGAACTTCAGCGCCAAGATCAATGAGTGTTTCAATCAAAACGGCTGTTTGAATGGTCATGTGAAGGCAGCCAGCAATACGTGCACCTTTTAAAGGAGACTTGCCCTTGTATTCTTCGCGAAGCGCCATAAGGCCAGGCATTTCGGTTTCAGCAATTCCTATTTCTTTGCGACCCCACTCAGCAAGTGAAAGGTCTTTAACTTTAAAATCGGTTTTTGAGCTACTAACAGTTTGAAGCATGCCCAAGAGCATAGACTGAGAATCTAAAATCGTCACTTTACTTTAAGGGCTATTTAAAGCGGGTCTGAATATGTTTTTGGGTAGCTGGATTGTCAGAATTATGTCTTTTTCGAGAGAGAAAGCTCAAATTACTAATTTTAGGTTAACGCCTAAGTGGCTTTCAATAAGTACCGAAGAAAGTACTGATGAAATACTCTCTAATCGCCTTATTGGGCTGTTTGCTCCTGAGTGCCTGCAAAGAAGATGTAGGAGGCGGGTCTTTGTCTACTACAAGTGGAGGAGGATCATCATCATCATCATCTTCTTCGTCTTCAACATCATCAGCTGCTTCTACTTCGTATGCTTACTTGGAAATATATGCTTCACTTGTCTCGGGTGCAGAGGTAGGTGAAGAAGAGCTGCTTGATACATGTGAAGTTCCTACAGGTACTATTGAAGGTACCGTTATCGATTGTCCAAATTTTAATTACGACGAATCTAAGCTCTACAATAGTCGACTCCGTTTTGCATGGGGAACGAATGATACAACAGCGTGTCCTTACCTGAAGTTTTATCCGTATTATTACCGGGCTTCAAATAGTGCTACTTTTCATCCGGAGTGGGTTTCTCCACTTGATCTGGATGTAGATTGTAGTGCTCCTAATTCGTTAGACAGTGTAAATTGCTACGGAGGAGCGGCTCCTCAGATGACAGCTAGCTTGAATTTTCCGAGTATAGATTATTTTTTTAATATTACAGCGTTAAGCCAAAGCGGCGAAGTAGAGATTACTTCGAGCCGTGAGCTAAGTCGACGCTCAAACCGTATGGCTTCTAACCCTGACCCGACTTATGTGATTGGTTCGGATAGAATAATGTTTGATGGGTCTGATGGAATAGTAACTGCCTTTGGAGGTGGGTACACAGGTGATCTTGTTACACTGAGTCCTTATTCCGTTGTATGTGAAGATGCATTTGCTGACCCCTTGTTTACTCTTAATTACTACCTAAGAGATTATGATGTGAGCGGAACTCCCCCTTCTAATAGTCCCGACAATGCTACTTTGAATGACTATCCTGATTGGGATTCGACACTCAATACACTCGATCCTCAGTAGCTTCATTAATTACTTCAAAAGATCGGCGAAAACTCACATGCTAGAAGTGAGCCCTTGATGCGCATTTCCACGTAGAGATCGCGATATTCTAAGAAGTCTGCATAAGTGTCACTCACTACTACATGTTCGATCTGCTTGTGTTCTCCTTTGTAAAAGCAATCATTTTTGTCAGCATGAGCTAAGAATCCAAGTCCAAGAGTTGTAAGCGTAAGTAATATGTTTTTCATTTTTAATTCCTTCTTTCTCTATGCAATGTAATGAATCTTATGTTCACTTTGAATTGATATTTGTGCTATTTATGTTCGATTATGGAAACCAATAGGCTTCGGCAATTTTGCATTCTTTGCGAAACACAAAACTTAAGAAAAGCAGCCGAGTTAGTTAACTTGTCGCACTCTGCTTTTCACAAATCACTTCAGGTGCTTCAGGGAGAGTTGGGAGTGGCGCTCTATAAAGTGAATGGGCGACATATCGTGATTACGCCTGAGGGGAAAGTCTTCTTAGAAAAGGCAAAAAAATTCTTGGAGGCAGAAAGAAGCTTTTTGTCCTTTGAGAAAACTCAGGAGGATTCCTACAGAATTGCCACACATGAAACCTTTTCAAGTTACTTAATAGCTTCAAATTGGGGGAAGTATTTTGAAAATGTGGGCCTTTCTTGCAGAGAGCTTTTGCCGGGAAGAATTGAAGAAGCCGTTTTGTCTGGGATTGTGGATTTAGGTGTTACGTATGAACCCATTCCTAGGGCGGGTGTAGATTTTATAAAAATAACTCAGGTAGAGATGCGAGTTTATGCACTTAAGGGAGCTTTTGAGAAATTAGATTTTAAAGAAATTCCTTTTGTATCTCCTATCGATCCTCTCGATACACTTCCCACTGGAGCGCGAGGTCTTGACGGTTGGCCCGAGACTTTATTTCAGCGGAAAGTTCTTTATAGAGTGGATTTGCTATCTACTGCCATGGGGCTGGTTACGAGTGGTCGCTGTGCCATCTTCATTCCAGACTTTGTTGCAAATGTTCACAATGCGTTTTCTTCTAAAAAGCTTGCACGGATTCCTACGCCTTTGGGGATGAAGAAAGTTTATAGAAATCTTACACTGGTGCACCGCGAAGGTGCAGGTGAAAGCTCAGAGCTTCGTAAAATCGCGAAGATGTTACGTGTTGAATCACACTAAGAATCCTTTGAGTAGAAGACCTCGAAATTATCTCTAAAAAAGGGTAAATTAAATTGCATGAGCGCTGAGCCTCGCTCTCCTTTGTGGGATTCAAGTTTGTATACTCAACCTGTTAAGAAGAAGTCAGTGTACTTGGGTCTTTTGGCATCGCTTCTGCTTCATATCTTTTCGTTTTATTCTGTATACGCTGTTTCAAAGAAGGTTTTTGAGATTTTAGCTAAAAGAGAAAAGGTGTTTCACTTTACTCTTATCAAGGAATTACCCAAAGAAGCCGCTCGCTAGTCGAACTTTTAAATCAATTTTATTAATCAATATAGTCCGTTGAGAAGGCAAGTTCTTTTGTAATTTTCAAATCGTTTGAAACACGTGTTAGTTTTTTTGTAATTCGATCCCAGGCGATCTTACCCATGGGAATACGCATAACCGGGAGTGGTTTTTCTACGAGTTCAATCATCGCCCATGCCGCCCTGTCGGGGTCGCCGGGTTGAGAACCTTCAATCTCTTTAAATATTTTTCGTTTTTCACCTACTGTAGATGCATAGTCAGAGATTTCTTTACAATATTTTAAGGATCTTCCAGCAAAATCAGTTCTAAAAGGGCCGGGCTCAATGATGCTGACTTTTATGCCTAAATGTCCGGCTTCTAGCTGAAGGGCTTCGGAGAGTCCCTCGACGGCAAACTTACTTGCATTGTAAATTCCAAAACCAGAGCTAGGGTCAAAACCTGCAATCGAGGACATGTTGAGAATATGTCCGAACTTTTGGGCTCTCATATGAGGGAGGATTTCTTGAGTGAGAAACACAAGACCAAAAAAGTTTGTTTCAAACATGGCGCGAATTTCTTCTTCGCCTGACTCTTCAACTGCGCCAACTATTCCATAACCGGCATTGTTTACTAAGACATCAATGCGACCAAAGTGTTTAATGGCTTCGGCTACAGCGGTTTGGCGATCTTCTTTTTTTGTAACGTCGAGTTTAAGAATTAATAGGTTGTCGAGGCTGCCTTGTATGTCTTTTACGAGGCCTTCAGGATTTCTTGCTGTGGCGACAACTCGAGCTTTTGTTTTTAAAAGAGCTTCTACGAGTTTTTTTCCAAAACCCGTAGAGCATCCGGTTACAAACCAAACTTTTGGTTGCTCTGTTGTATGAGCCATTTTTAAGAGCCCAATGTTTTATGCGGAAGGCTTTCGTGCCTACCCGCAGGGGTGATGATGACGTAATCGAGTTTTCGTTGAAGCTCGCGGATATCTGCAGAGCCTGCATAGGTAAGTCCACTTCGAAGTCCGCCAATGAAGTCGGCAATGATTTTATCCTCATCTTCGCGGTAGGGTACCGTTGTTGCTACGCCTTCAGCTGTTTTCCAGTCGGTCATAACTCCAATGAAGTCTTCTTGGGCCTCAAGGCTCGCCATTCCTCTATACTGTTTCACTTTTTTTCCGTTAATTTCTTTAACCTCACCTGGTGTGGGGCGAGTGCCAGCAAGTAAGCCACCAATCATGACAAAGTCTGCGCCAAATGCGAGCGCTTTTACGATATCTCCAGCGGCTTTAATCCCACCGTCTGCAATAATAGAACGATCCACTCGGGCACATTCGCGAATAGAAGTGAGTGTTGGCATTCCAAAGCCTGTTTTAATCCGCGTCGTGCAAACACTTCCACCGCCAATTCCAACTTTGATGATATCTGCTCCGCAAGAGGCGAGGTAATCGGCTCCCGCATAAGTGGCAACGTTTCCAGCTAAGATGCACGCATTTTCGCCCAGCATGTCTCGGAGTGATTTAAGAGTTTTGCCCACATAGCGAGCGTGCGCGTGGGCAACGTCTACACAAAAGTATTGGGCGCCTGCGTCTTTAAGAGCGGCTACGCGTTCGAGATCTTTTTCGCTACATCCAATACTTACAAAAGTTTGGTGTTTGCATTTTTTATACATTTCAACGTTTTCTTCGATTGAGCAAAAACGGTGAAGGACTCCTATGCCGCCTTTTTCTCCCATGAAGTTGGCCATGCCGTCTTCCGTAATAGTGTCCATATTGGAACTCATAATGGGGAGCTTAAGTTTGAGCTTTCCACTTTTATCGGTAGAACTAATATCTACGTGCTTTCGAGACTCGTAGTGATTGTAGCTGGGCACAAGAAGAACATCGTCAAAGGTAAAGGCTGCATCTGATCGCATATGCCCAAAACTTTAGAGGGACAGAGCGCCTCTGTCCAGACTTTCACAGAATGCGTTGTAAAGAGAAATTCGGGTTCTTATTTTTTGCCCCTTTGCTATAAGTCTTCGCATGGTGCAATCATTAAGGAAATTGAGTGGGTTTTTGGGTGTTTCAACTTTATTGGTCGCGTTACTCGCAATAACAAGTAGCGCAGAAGCAAGTACGGGTGAGCCCGAACTTTCTATTGACTTAAGTCAATACGAGGTAGCAGAGCCCGAAGATGATTTTACTTTTCACTTAGAAGAGGTGGATTCTGAATACGCGGCAAATCAAATTATTCGTGACTCGTATGATCTGGCTTATAGGATTGCTGAAGGTAAGGTAGATGCCCCCTCTGGAGCACGTTTGGTTTATAGGGCCTTTAACTTGTCAGCTGCATATACATCAGATCGATGGCCCGAGGAAATTCGCAATAAAAGTATTATCATTATCACTCAGGATGGAAAGCCAACTCACGCATTTCTTACTTCACCTGGCGCAGGAGCAAAAGCAAGACCAGGAGTCTACAAGATTCACAAAGCAATTCCCGGTTGGGCAGCGCCTGGAATGTATAAATCACTTTTCTTTCATGGATGGCCAGGGCGCGAGAACGTTTACGCAGTTCATGGAACGCCCTCTGAGAACAATAAATATCTTGGACAACCTGCGTCTCATGGGTGTCAGCGCATAAAAATTGAAAACTCTCACGTCGCCTTTGATATTTTTGAAAAATATGGCACTGGCTACGTTACCATTCGAAACAGCTTTGACGATTTAACTGACTGGGAAAAATCTTGGCTTTACACAGACGAAATGGCCGACTGGGTAGCCGATAACTTACGTTAGTCTTTTAGGCATAATTAAAGCTGATGCTGATGCGTTCGTTTTTGCCGCGGTTGACTTCGACTTCGTGTCTGAGCCAACTTTCAAAAAGCACGAGGTGGCCCTTTTGGGGCGTAATGCGGGCAAAAGCGCCAGATTCAAATTTGTCTTTGCGGGGGGGCGCGGCCATCATTTTTGAAAGTCGTGGATCTTCAAATTTTATAACGCCGCTTCCCTTGGGGACTTCAACATAAAAGGTTCCGCTAATAACGGCTAAAGGGTGCAGGTGGAGGGAGTGTGTTCCTCCGGGAGGCATAATATTAAGCCAGCAGCTCACCATTTCGAGGGAATCTTCAGTTTCGAGGCCCAAAGCTTTGACGTATTTTACAACGTGCTTGTCGATGTGTTTTCGCAAATCCATGAAGGTGGAGTTCATCTCATGGAGCTTTGAAATGGATGAGTAGCTCGTATAACCGTTTGCGTAGTGCGATTGGGACCATTTGTGCCCTTCATTGTCGTGCTCAAAGATTCTCAAAGAATCCAATTTGCTCTCTTTGACCAAGGAATTAAGACTTTTTGAGTTTTTAATCAGTGGCGCTTCATAAATGAGCGTGGGAAAATAACTAAGTATAGGACTTTTAACTGCCATCTAACTTGTATACGATTTTCTTCGATGACTTTCGACCACGAATATCGGATGAAGATCGAATCTAAGCACATTGATGGCTACGGGCATGTAAATAATGCCGTTTACCTGCAGCTTTTTGAAGAAGCTCGATGGGACTGGATTCAAAAAGGGGGAGGGAATCGCGAATTGGTTGCTGAACTTGGAGTGGGGCCGATTGTAGTAGATATCGAGATTCGTTTTTCCCGGGAGCTCAAAGAAAATGAGGAAATTACTATTCGCTCTGGCAATGAGGGAGCAATGGGCAAGGTTTACTGGCTACGACAAACAATTTTTAAAGCCAATGGTGATATCGCCTGTAAGGCAAAGTATCGGATGGCTTTTTTGGACATTAAAAAACGAGTTATTACAGAGCCACACCCGAGATGGGTTGAGGTTTTAACAAAAAGTTTGAAAGGAAATGGCTAAGAAGTGCATAAGTGGGTTTTAAAGAAGAGTGCAGCAAAGCGGTTTGAAACGGGCCATCCGTGGGTCTTTCGAACGAAAATTGAAAGTATCAAGGGCCCGATGCGGGCGATGTCGTTGATTTAACGAATTAATCCAGGTAGGTTTTGCTGAGGTTTTGCCAATCCTTCTCGAGTTTAATTTCCTTAGAAGGCTTCTTGAAATTCAAAAGAAAAGAAGATAGTAGCAGATTGGGTTAAAAATAAGATTCTTGAAAGAGGTCTGGTACTTGCTCTGAAGTTAAAGTCGACGTATCGTTCTTGAAACGATTCTTGCCCCATGGTTTGCTACAATTCATCGACGAATTCTAGCTGAAGGAAAAGGATTTATTGGTCCAGTTCATATTCACTCTGCCGGGTATGGATCGGCTTTAATGCACGTGAACGCCATCGATTTTTAATCTTTTCAAGAACGAATTGGGTTTAGCAGGACTTGTGATTCGTCGCGATTCAAAATCTCGCCGTGGCGCTTGAAGAAAGTTAAAGTTTAGAGCCTGAGGTGTCAGCGAAATTCCAGATGCTCTTTTGATAGATGTCGATGTGAACCAAGTTGTTGCAGTTTTCTTGCAAATGAAAACAGACGGGCAGTTTCTTCTTAGATCAAAGGGGTAACGTTAGTTGGTTAAAGGGGCTTTTGAAAAATAAAGACTATACGGGCACTGTTAAGGTGCTTGATGCTTTTTCTTATTGCGGACAATGGGGAGTGGGCTTAGGTGAGCACTTTGTTTCGCAAAAACTTAGTGCTGATGTAACTTTTGCGGATTCTTCAAAAGCAGCACTCGAAGCCGCCGCGCTGAACGCGAAACGATATGGAATCAAAGCGACCTGTATCGATTTGGATCTTGTCGAAAACGATTGGCCAATTGGTGAGGATTTTGATGTCGCAGTTGTCGATCCCCCAGCATTGATAAAATCGAAGAAACATTATTTTGCCGGACGAAGAGCCTATCTTAAGGTTTTCCTTCGAGGATTGACAGCTCTTAAGCCGGGCGGAATCTTGGTAGCTTCATCTTGTTCGTTTCATATGTCGCGAGAAGATCTCAGAGAAGTGCTTTTGGAGTGTATGCAAATCCAGTCGATTGAAATTAAAATAATACACGAATTTGCGGGCCCAGCGGATCATTTTAGAAGCCCACAATTTCCTGAAGGAGATTATCTTAAGGGCTTTGTCTGTTTGAAGCTCTAGCTTAGAGGCTTTTAGTCGTTTAGACTTTGCTTTATGAAGCAAATGAGCGCATTGCTAATTCTTTTTTTATTTCTTTCGTGTTCTACACCAAAGCAAATTGCAAAAGCTGTTAAGCCTGCCGAAATGTCGGCACCTGTGTTTCGAGTTGCTTTTGGTTCTTGTAATAATCAAGATCAGGATCAGTCTTTTTGGGAGCTTGTATTAAAGCAAAATCCACAAGTTTGGTTGTGGTTAGGGGATAATATCTATGCCGATACGAGAGTTCCTCGTGTCCTCAAGGCAAAATATCAAAAACTTTTAGACAATCCTCACTACAAGGCCCTCGCTAAGCAAGTTCGAATTACGGGAACGTGGGATGATCATGATTTTGGAGAGAACGACGCCGGAGCAAGTTTCCCCATGAGACGAGTAAGTAAAGACCTCTTCTGGGATTTTATGCAAGTTCCAAAGGCAAGTATTCTTCGCTCACAAGAAGGAGTCTATCGCGCAGAAGTTTGGAAGATAGGATCTCATCAAGTAAAGCTTCTTATATTAGATAGTCGTTACAATCGTGATCCTCTGAAAAAAAATGAAGAAGGTGAATATTTGCCTACAGAAGGGGATATGCTTGGAGAAAAACAGTGGCAGTGGTTTGAGAAAGAGCTGGGCGAAGCGTCTAGTTATGATGTCGTTGTGGTAGCGAACGGTACACAGGTGCTTTCGAGTAAACATCCTTTTGAAAAATGGGCTAATTTTCCTAAATCTAGAGAACGTCTTTTAAAGCTACTTGATGAATCTCCGGTAAAAACTAAAATTCTTTTGAGTGGATATCGTCACTTTGGAGAAATTAATCAGCTAAAACTTCCGAGTGGGGCACTTTTGACTGAGGTTGTTGCAAGTGGATTGACTCATAGTTATGAAGCTGCCAATGAGCCCAATGAAATGAGAGTGGGGCCTTTGTGGCCACAAACCCATTTTGCTTTGATGGATTTTTTTGAGACCCCGGATCTGCTTCGGGTTAGACTTTCAATTCAAGATATAAAGACTCAGAATATTGTGAATAGTATTGAGCTGTAGTGGCTTCGTAGATGTGGATAAGGATAAAGAGAATATATGTTTCAGAATGTAGGAAATATTAAAGAAGACCTTAAGGACGTCGTTGATCCGCGTTTCGTAAAACAAGAAATACAAAGTTCATGGGTGGATTTTTGGAACTTCGAAGTTCTCAAGGATGCCTCAGGGGCCTCTGTTACGGTAGGTGTTTTAATCATTGCTGTTGTTTGTTTTGTAGTGGGAATTATTTGTGCCAGGTGGCTCAGTCGTAAATTAGTGAAATTGCTTTTTGCACGGATGCGCATGACTCCCGCAACATTGCATATTTGGACGACGATTACTTTTTATGTTTCATGTCTTTTGGTGACAATTGTCGCACTGAAAATCGCCCATGTTCCGCTAACTATTTTTACATTTATGGGTGGAGCACTCGCATTGGGCCTTGGTTTTGGAAGTAAAAACCTAGTCAATAATTTTATTAGTGGTTTGATTTTTATGTTTGAGGGTCCCGCTAAAATGGGAGATTTTATTGAAGCCGATGGATATTTTGGGCGCGTAGAGAGTGTGGGGATTCGTGCCACTCAACTTCAGCTGGGGCTTAATCGCCGAGTGATTATCCCAAATAGTAGTTTACTGGAGAAAAGTTTAGTGAATTGGGGCCAGGCAGGTAATCCCGTTTATATGAGTATTGCAGTCGGAGTCGCTTACGAAAGCGATTTGCAAAAAGTTGAAAAAATTCTATTAGAAATGCCGAAGGGAGTTTCGCAGGTAATTGAAAATCTTCCCTCGAGAGTTTTTTTGAGTAACTTTGGTGACAGTAGTGTCGATTTGTCTCTGTCTTTTGCGGTTGAATTGTATTCACCTGCGGATAGAGATATTATAACTTCAGAAGTTCGAAAAAAAATCTTTTCTGCCTTTACAGAGCAAGGCGTGGTTATTCCTTTTCCGCAACGTGTGTTGCATTCGAGTCCAGGCGTGAAAGCATTATGTCCCAGCTAATATTAAGAGAGATTTTGTCAGGAAGGTTGAGTACGTCCTTGTTGGGGCATTGGCTAAAATCGAGTTCATTTGCGATGAGGGCGATTCCTGTTTCGTAATGTGGAATTAGTGGAGCAAAATAGAGTTCATCTCCAAGAATGGGGTGCTTGTGTTTTGCGAGTTCAAATCTTAATTGGTGTGAGCGCCCCGTAAGAGGAGAGAGTTTCCATTGGTAAATTTTAGCAGAATTGAGAGTAGTTATACCCGCAAGGCTCGCTACGGTTTCAGCTTTGTCGCCTTCTGTGTGTTCATAGGATCTTTTTTTTCCTCGAAGCAAAGTGCTTGTCCAATGAAAAGAGTCTCCGATTTTAGGTGAAATTGTTTCAGCTTGAAAGGGAAGTTTTTCAAAAAGATTTAAGTCCACTTCGCAGCTAAGAGCCATGTAAGACTTATTAATTTCTTTTTTTTCAAACCAAGAATTGCAAATACTTTGTGTTTTTTTATTCTTAGCTGCAATAAGAAGTCCTTCAACTTCGCGATCTAAACGGTGAACAGGAAGGAGTTCTCCGTATAAATCAAGCACAGTGGGTTCAGGTTTTGTAGAATGAAAGCGAGAGCGAACACTTAAAATGTTAGCGGGTTTGTGAAGTACAACTAAATCTTTGTTTTCGAAAAAAACATTTGAACAATCTGACACAGTCTTGTTTTACGACGTTACGAGTCGAATATCTAGTCTTCTTATTGGCGACTGCTAAGCTTTTATCCAGGGGGACTTAAATGAAAAAATTTGTATTGGCTATGGCCTTAGCTGTTCCGCAGTTTCTGCACCCGTGCACGACGCTGAGTTTTCTTGATGAAAATAACGATAGGGTTTTTGGAAAAACCTTTGATTGGTATTTTTCTCACGGACTTCTCTTTGTAAATAAACGAAATGTGCAGAAAGAAGCATTGCTCACTGTAGAGGCAACGCCTCTTCGTTGGGTATCTCGTTATGGAAGTATTAGCTTTAATCAACATGGAAAAGATTTTCCATTGGGTGGAATGAATGAAGCCGGCTTAGTGGTTGAGATCATGGTTGGACCCACTCAAGATATTCCAGAGTCAGATAGCTTAGCGAATGTGAATGAGGTTCAGGTAATCCAATATCTATTAGATGCATACGCGACAATTGATGAAGTTGTTGAAGGCTTGCAGGGCTTAAGAATCTCGCGTGTTGTTCAGGATGTTCATTACTTGGTCTGTGATAAGCAGTCAGATTGTGCAAGTATTGAGTATTTGAATGGAGAGCTTGCAGTTCATCGGGGAGCTGATCTTCCGTATAGTGCTTTTACAAACAGTTCTTACGAAGAGTCAGCAAAATACGCGTCTAACTATATTGGTTTAGGTGGGCAGCAGCTTATTCCTTCGGGGAGTGATTCTTTGTCTCGCTTTGTTCGAGCGGCAGCCGCTGCTAAAAACTATAAGGGTGGCGATTCCGTTGCGTATCTTCATAAGTTTTTAGATGAGGTTTCTTTAAGTGGTCGATGGAGGATTGCTTACAAAGGGACTCACGAGATAGCATTTAGGGATGATAAAAATCTTGGCTTTATGAAAAACATCAGTATGAATCAGGATTTTAGCTGTTTAACTCCATCTAAGGTTTTTAAGCTAGATGAATTAGCAGTGGGTGATATCCAACTTAAGTTAGAAGACTTTCAAGCGAGTCATAATGAGTGGCTTGTAAATTCTAACTTCTTACTTCCAGTTGATTTAAGAAAGCAAATGATTAACTACCCTGAGACTCATACTCAGTGCCTGGAAGAAGTAGGACTAAACTGACAGCTTTCGGCTCTTTTGACACGCACAGTGATTGTGCATTTTTAGGAGTCGCTTTATAGTTTTTTTATCCCAAGCGAAAGCTCGGGATTCGAGGATGAGGGACGCTAAGATAACGTTCTACTGAGACTTTGGTCTTACTAAAACGATCTTCTTAGCACGAGGGGAAGGTGCCGTGGCGAAAGCCACGGTGCCGTTCCATTAAAAACTGTTTTGTTTTTTGAAGGCATTCGATCTGAGGGGGTCGAGTGCCTTTCTTTATTTTTGCTCCCTACATCGGAACAGAGTATCTTCGAACTATGGCTTTAGATGACCTAGCTCTTATGACTCTTGCCTTAGGGGCGGCTGAGCGTGGAACTCGAAGTGTGAGGCCCAATCCAAGAGTTGGATGTGTTTTTGAGCTCCAAGACGGGACGCTTATAGAGGGGCATCATGCAATTTGCGGTGGAGCACATGCGGAGCGCGCAGCACTTGAGAAAATTCATAAATCAAATTTAAACCCTAAGGGTGCGCGGGTAGCCGTTACATTGGAGCCGTGTTCACACAAGGGGAAGACTCCTCCCTGCGTAGATGCCTTAATAGAAGCAGGTGTAAAAGAGGTGCTTGTTCCTTTTTTAGACCCAAACCCCTTGGTCTCAGGTCGGGGGATTGCGCGTCTGGAGGCTGCTGGAATTTCTGTAAAGCAGGGGGTCGCAGCTTCAAAGTGCTTTGCTCTCAATCGTGAGTGGTTGTGGTCTAAGAAATTGGGGCGCCCATTTGTAACGCTTAAGATTGCTACTTCTAAAAATGCAATTGCTGTAGCCGATGATAGAAGGTGGATTACGAGTCCAGCGGCTCGGCAGCATGCCATGAGTTTACGTGCCCGAGTGGATCTTTTGCTAAGTAGTGGGGAGACTGTAAGGGTGGATGATCCTGCGCTAACTGTTCGTGATGAGCTAGGCAACGTTGCCGTGGATCAGCCTCAGGTGTGGATCTTTTCACAAAAGCAGGATTTGGGATCTTCAAAGAAGATACTGAGCCATCCCCAGTGGAAATGGCACCACTCAGTTGATTTGAGAGCTTCTTTGGAATCTATGACTTCTCAGGGCTTTTTCGATGTTATGCTTGAGTGCGGTCCGACTTTATCGAAGGCTTTCTTGGATTCCTCCTTAGTGGATGAGTTGTGGCATTATCAGTCGGATGATGAGCTCAGCGGAATGTCTTTCGATATGAAAGAGCTTTCAAACTTTGAACTTGTCGAGCGCGTGCGAATTGATGAAAAAAACAACTTATATAAATACACCCATAAAAAACGAAATGAAGAAAACTTCTTCAAAAACTAAATTATTAATTTTTGATTTCGATGGTGTGCTTGCCGATAGTTACGAGCAGCTTCTTGAAGTGACAAAATATGTAACTCAAAAAAAGAAAATTGCCTTATTGCCCCCTGCAGAGCTTCGCAAAATGAGTTCACAAGAGGCTTTTAAAAAAATGGGCATATCATCCTGTCGAGCACTGTCCTTGGTAAAAATGTCTCAAAAAGAGCTCGCGAAAAGAGACTTGCCTTCGATCAAGTTAGGAATGAAAGAGCTTGTTTTGGGATTAGACGATTCTTTTATTCTAGGTATTGTTTCTTCGAGTCCAGAAAAAAGAATTTTAGATTTTTTAAAGAAAGAAGGACTTGATAGTTCTTTTGAGTTTATTCACGCTTCACTCCCTTTATGGGGTAAGGAGCGCGTCCTTTGGAAGTATTCTGTTAAGTATCAGGGCTTAAATTTTCTTTACGTAGGGGATGAGGAGCGAGACATAGTTGCAGGCCACAATGCGGGCTTTCGGGTTATAAGTGTCTTTTGGGGAGCAAAGGATGGAGATTTTTTGAAATCCTACCGCCCTGAGTACATTGTAGAGACACCTGAGCGTTTGTCCTTGCTCTTAAAAGACTTTGACTAGATGCGATACAATCATTAAACACTGCATTATGGTGTTTCGTCTTCAAAAAATAACTAAAAAGTTAACTCAATCTTTAATTTTAACTACGTGCCTCTTTTCAGCATCTGCTTTTGCAGCAAATGCAAATGATGAATGGGTAACCGTGAGTTTGAGCCAAGAGGATTCAGAAGGGGCAAATGCTCTCATTGCACTTGTTCGCAATATGGATCGTTTCTCTGCTTGGTTGAATGATGAAGAGCTTGGCCCAACGACTCAAATTATGGTTAAGCGTCCAGCAAACAATCCCGAGGCAAAAGTAACTACCAATTCAGTAGATGTCGTTGATCCCGTAAGTGGCGAGAAATCTCGCAAAATTGTGAAAACGAGCCGTCAAGTGACTTCACTTCGATACATTGTTACAGAACGTGATGCGCGTGACCCTTCAATTTTAAAGAGAGTTCTGATTGTGAAAGAAGAGATGATCACTGAATTCGAAGTGGGTAAAGAATCTCAAGCAAAAGTTACCTATAACTATCCAGCATTAAATGTTGCGGGAGAAAATTTAGCGAGTGCTTCGAGCGAGGCTTATAGGGCAGCAGCAGATCAATTGTGGAGCTTAGATGGGCCTGATTGCATAGACTTTGCAGGTGGGTCTGAAATTTGCCGCATTAAAGATGCTGCAACAAAACTCATTCGTGCAGCTTCTAGAAAGTCTAAGCTACTAGCAGAAAAGATTGCTCAAGCAAAAGCATCGAAACGCGTTGTTCTCGATACGCAGTCTCGAAAATCTGTAACTTTTGAAGAAAACACAGCAACAGGTGCTGTTCGAAACGTTGTTTTGTCTGGCTTTATTAAATCACCGACTGAAAAATTATTAGCGCCTGATTCCGCTTCAGCATGGGTTGTAAAAATTGATGTGGGCGGAAAGTTTTCAGTTGAAGAAAGAAAAGTGAGCGAAGCTGATCAGGTAGACATTAGCTCGTTGAAATTTAAATAAGGTGCAATTACAGGTGCAATGATGAAAAAGAATAAAAATAAAAAAATAATAATCTCAACTTTCCTGCTCTTTGTTTTTACTTTGAGTGCTGAAATTTCAACACGTTCATTAAAAGTGTCTGAATATATGATGGCTCCTGTTTCTACATGGGCCGATGTGCCTGAGTCTTCTTTGGTGACTAAAGAGACAACGGCTTCGGGAGAGCTTGGCTTTCGTGTTGTCCATTTAAAACGCAGCACACAGGCCTCAAAGCAAGCAGCTGTAGATTTAGCAGCTACGGGCATTGTACAGTCGGGTGATATCTTTTTAAGTTTCCGTCCTGAGTGGGATGGCACGTTGGCTTATGCTCATATGCAATTGGGTGTTTCTCACGCTGCTCTTGCATTTGTTGTTGAGCAGGGTGGATCTAAATTTATTCATACACTTGAAACGCCTATCAATTATAGTAGTCCAATGAATTCTTCTCACCATTACGGTGATTTGAATGCGATTCATGTGATTCGTCCAAATTTAAACAACGAGCAAAGAGCAAACCTTTCGGGTTGGGCTAAAAAGATTTTAGCAAACCCTGGTCGCTTTGGGTTTTTCACAGACTATGCAACGCCTTGGTATAAGCGTGGAGCGAATAGAACTCCACTCGATCAGATTAAAGAACTGGCAAAAGTAGCGACTTCAGGTGGAAGTTTTTCAGCATATTGCTCGGAGTTCGTGTGGACGTTTTTGGGGCTTCGAGATTGTAACCCCGCTTCTTATGCTCCAGGCTGTGAAAAGGTAATATTTGGAACACAAAACGGAGCTCTTACGGGCTTGGTCCCAGGACTTGCAGGAAATGCGGGCCTTATTCAAGGTCCAGAGGCGGCACTTGTTTCGGGTGGGAAAAATGAAACTGAAAAAAAACAATTACTTACTCAAAGCGCATTTGTGGACATCTTAACAAGTCCTGACCAGTTGGCAGGTCGTATGTCTTCAGGCCACAGAGCTGTGGCAGAGGCTAACAGTGATCTTATGAAGTTTATTAATCAGGGTTATTATGCAGGGGGAGAGCCTGCTGAGGTTGCTGCGAAGATAAACTCTGGGGTTACGGATAATTTTTCACCGACTTCGTTTATGATTCGCTCAAATGCAAAATTGGATGGATTTAAGTACGTAGGTACTGTCGTTTTTGATAGATAGTATCTATTGAGGAACGAAATTATTTTGAAGAATCAAATTAAGCTGTTTTTAATTTTTAATATTTTTGCTCAAGCCTCTGTTGCAACCGCAAACGAAAAAATAGGGGTGGGGGGCTTAGCACTACCACCAGTTTTTAGTAATAAGGCTAAAGATACTTTGATTGATGTATCTAAAAGCCTCATTCCGTCTCAAAAATCCTTAAAAGAAGTTTCGAAGAAATTTAAAAACGGGGATGTTATTTTTATTCGTTCTACGAGCATGCAGTCTAAGGCCTTAGAAGAAGTTACGGGTTCAAAATGGACACATGTCGGAATTCTATTTCGAGTAAATATTCTAAAAAATGGCAAGGCTGTCCTATTGGCAGATAAGGCTGATCCTCAAGGGGGACAATGGGTTGTTTACGAGGCAGGACCCAGAGTGCGCTTTAATCCCGTAGATAATTTTGTTGGCAAAAAAGCATTTGCTGTTCAACGCCCTCAAAAGGAATTGAATTCAGAACAGGTAGAGAAAATGTTCTCCGTGGCACTCACTCGTCTTGGTCGTCCTTACGATATTTATTTCCTCCTCAGTCATGATGGTATTACGCGCGATGATGCCGAGTATTGTAGTGAGCTTGTTTGGTATGTTTACGCAAAAGCAATTGGTCTGCAGTTAGGATATCAAGTTCAAATTGCGTCTCAAAAACTGAGTGGCCCAGAGGCTCAAAAATTAATTAAGGATCGTTTGGGGCGTAAGTCTTCTCCACTGTCGGTAGATAAGTGGAAGCAGCAGTATGTTATCCCGCCTGAGGCACAGTTTCTTTCGCCTCATTTAATTCGAATTGATCAGTAAGCTTCTGATAAGGCTACTGGTAAATTTCTAAAGTTATATCGTTTTCTTCGTCGCCTAAAAGTCTTCCGTAGTGGCGTATGTTTTCACTAAAGCTTTGTGCCATTTGAGTATAAAGGTCTGATCGCTTTGTGTGTGATCTGGCTTTTCCCGCTGCGATATGGAAGTCAAAGTTGACTCCACCATCCTTATCGTAAAACTCTGGTCGAATGTTGTTGTTCATGAAGTATTGAGGAGAACTGACGTAGCTGCTCGCATCCTCTTCTTTTTGAGCAAGGAGCTTGAGTTCCTCGTATTGTTTTACAGGGTTGAGAATCTGTATAGTTTTGCCTTTTTTGGATGCTCCAAAACTATAGAGCGCGTCTTTTAGGAGACTTGAGGTTCTGTGTCCTTGAACTTGTCCCGATAGAGAATCTACACTTATAAAACGTTGAGTCGCTAGGAGTACGTCGTCACCAGCTTGTGTATCCTTACGGTTGTCTTTAAATCTCAAAAGCTTTCCAATGAGAGAGTTGTTGACCCAAAGAGTGAGTACGTCGTCAGCGGTATGAAAATTTACGGCAGATAGGTTTATTCCATCAAAAAGTTTTTTGTAGTTTTCGAGTTTGAGGGCATCTTCTTCGCGCCATCCTGCTTTAAAAATGGGATCGAGTTTATTTTTGAGTCCCTTTTTAAGCCTTCCAATCATAGAGGTATAAGACAAAGAGTTCCACGTAATGACGTTAATAGTTGGGCCTGATGAGAGGTCGCTGATATCATCGCGAGTAGTTATGAAGACTTCTCTAGCCAGTTCCTGGGCAAGTGCGCCGCCTAGGCTATGGCCTGTGAATAATAGCCGATGTGATTTAGCGCTGAGTTCACCAAAGAAACCTCCAAGATCGTTCGAGATTCCCTTTATCTCGAGAGGGATTTGTAGGGAGCGGTCTCCAATCACGCTTGATTTAAGTTCTTTAAAAAGTTCAATAAATAAAACGCTCGTAAGTTCTTTAAGTATCGGCGCGCCGGCTAAGAGGTTATTCTTCCAATCTTCGCTATGGCTTGTTCCTTTGACAGCAAGTATGGGAGGGAGATTTTCTTTTGTGGATGATTCAAGGATCATAAAGAAGAGTGAACACTCAGCACCATCTTGCCTGTTCTTGCTTCTTTTGTAGCAGCCTACATAGGTGACTTCGTAATTTTTTGGGGCCGCAGGGACTCTTTTGAGTGTTTCTTGGTCGATGCTTTGAGTGTGCTTAGCGCGAGTCCTGTAAAGTATTTGAGAAGTGTCTCCAGAAACAGGAAGAAAACTGTCTTCGCGCACATGACCTAAAAGCTTACAGGCCTTCTTTTTATGTCCTTCTTTTGTTCTTTCAGAGTTTTGGCAAATACGTGGGACAATAAAGTTTTCATAGACATTGTAGACCATCTGGCTTGCTTCAATGCTTTTTAAGTTTTCAATTGCTTTTTGGCTCAGAAATCTTTGATATCCGCTAATATCGGCATGGGCACTGGCTCCTAGCATAATGAGGAGGAATAGGCTTTTGGGAGTGATATGTTTCATTTTTTGCACCTGTTTTGCACCAATTTTGTACCTCTTGAGTCCATTTAAAGGCTTAGTGTCTAAAGTGCTGCTCTTCAAGGCATTGAAATAGTTCTTAAGTTAAAAGCCGTAAGATGCTATGCTGTTCTCTATTCAAATGGCAACTAAGGCGAAGGTATTGATACTTGAGGATGACACTCTTGTTATCAGTTCATTAAAAATTCTACTCAAAGAGCATGATCTGAGTTTTTATACCTGCGCGCCTGAGTTTTTAGAAAAACATAGTGGTCCGACGAATTTTGACCTTCTATTACTCGATTTGTGTCACCCTGGAGATCCAGAGGGGACCGAGACGGTTGAATTGTTTCCTGAGCTTCAAAGAAGACTTCCTCATGCAGAGATTGTGATTCAATCGGGTCTTAAGGACATTGCAATCATGCGTAAGTGTTTGCAGTTAGGCGCAGAGAAATTTGTGCTTAAGGATCATATTGCGGATGAGATTCCTGTTTTTATTGAGCACTGCCTTGATCGTAGATTATTGAGGCAAGAGCTTGATAAAAGCATTATTGGTGAGTCACGTCCTATTTCAGAATTGAAAAAAAGACTCCTTGAGCTCAGAAAACAAAATCAAGTTGTAGATGTTTTAATTGAGGGTGAAACTGGTTGCGGTAAAGAGTTATGTGCAAAAGCATTGCATCGTGATGGGCCATTTGTGGGGATTAATGTTGCAGCAATTCCTGCAGACTTATTTGAAGCGGAGTTTTTCGGAGCAGAAAAGGGAGCTTACACTGGAGCGAGTGCTTCACGTGAGGGCTATTTGGAAAGTGCAGGCAATGGAATTCTCTTTATGGATGAGATTCAAAGTTTGCCCCTCAATTTGCAAGCAAAGTTGTTGCGTGTTTTAGAAACACGTTGTTTTTTTAGAGTTGGATCTTCTGTAGAGCGTAAGTTTAAGGGACGGATCGTAAGTGCTTCTAATTTGCCTCTTTTGGAGTGCGTAAAGCACGGAGCTTTTCGTGAAGACTTGTACTACCGTCTTTCTGCAACTCGAGTAAACGTACCACCCTTGCGAGTGCGTGGGTCAGATATTTCACTATTGGCAAAGTACTTTTTGAGTACAGCAGAGAACAAAAATTTACAGTTTACAGACGAAGCTTTGAAGTTTTTGGAGCAGTCGTATGATTGGCCAGGTAATGTACGTGAGCTTCGAGTTCTCGTGCGAAGAGTTGCCATGGAATCTAAAATGCCGTTTTTAGATAAACCCGAAATTGAGACCTATATAGAAAAGAGCGATTCTGCGGTGGATCTTGCGCTTAAAGACTTTAAAGCCCAAGTGAATGGTGGAACAGACGGACATTATCAGCCTGATTTTAATTTGAGTTTTGATGAGAGTGTTTTGGCTTTTGAAAAGTTCCTTTTTTCTCAAACACTTAAAACTTTGACCACCTCACAAGCGAGAGAAAAACTCCGTCTATCACGAACGCGTTTTTATGAAAAGCTCAAGCAATATGGATTGCAGAACAAGCATCTTCAAGACACGGAGTGATTCTCTGTGGCTGATTTTTTAAAATTTTTCCCTAGCAGTTTTGAGACTCTTCGGTAGCCTGTTTCCTAGGAGGAATTATGGCTAAAAAGAAAAAAAGTACTAAGAAAAATGAAATGATTGTGGTCTCTAGCAAGGCAAAGGTTTTGCTCAAAAAGGCAGGCTGCAATACGGCGAGTGACGCTCTTGAGGCTCTCAACGATCTTCTGTATTGGTATATTGCTCAGGCAACAGCACGCGCTAAGGCTAACGGGCGTAAAACGGTTCGCGGTCACGACTTCATGGCTTAATGGCTTAATGGCTTAATGGCTTAATGGTCTGAATGTAAGTAAATTTAAGCAGCTAGATTAGAGAATGGACTTGTTGCTGTGCGGCGCAACCGTTAAGATGCCTTTCGAATGAATAAAGGTGCATTTAAACACTCACAAGTCTTTTCTCTTTTAGCTCTCTGTCTTTTGGGAGTTTCTTGTACAAAGTACAAGGAATCTGCAAAATCTAAAGACGATCAAAATGCATTTGTTCTCAAGGAAGAAAAAATGCTTGATCCTACAACAATCGACAAGCAGGTTGATCCTTGCACAGACTACTATCAATACGCATGTGGAAATTGGATTAAGACGACTCCTCTTTCTCCTGAGTATTCCAGGTGGGTGCGTAGTTTTAGCACGATGGCGCAGTTGAACTTGAAAACGCAAAGAGAAATTCTCGATGAGTTAGCCGTTCGTAATAACTTAGATTCTGATTCTAAAAAATTAGCAGATTACTATTCTGTTTGTAGTAACGAACAGAAGGCAGAGTTGAATGATATTGATTTAAAAAAACAGTTAATAGAGCTTGATACTTTGTCTATAGGAAGTGATTTTCTTGAGAAATTACCCTCAGTGCTAGCGCGACTTCATCTTCAAGGTGTAGCTGCATTTTTTGACCTCTCAGCAAGCCCTGATCCAGATGATGTGCTTAAGGTTATAACTCACATTGATCGCAGCGGTTTGGGGCTCTCTTCAGATTCTCTCACATATCTTTCGGATGCTGATCAGGATAAGGAATTACGAGCTGCCTATAAGAAGCACATAGAAGCTATGTTTTTATTGTCCAGTTACTCTCCAAGCCTTGCACTCGAGGCTGCTGCCGACGCTTATGATATAGAGATTTCAATTGCTAAAAACATTTTATCTGGCGAAGCAAGACGTGACCCACATAAAACTAAAAACAAATTTTCTCTTGAAGATTTTAAAGCGCTTTTACCTACTTTCTCGATGGAAAAATACATGGAAGCTTTAGGTGCGAAAAATGTAGGCACCGTGAATGTGCTCGAACTTGATTATATTAAATCATTAAGTACATTGTTGAACGATTATTCCGCTGCTCAGGTTTCAAATTATCTTAAGTGGCAACTGCTTAGAAGTTCAGCATCAGCACTGAGTGCGAAGTATGCAGATGAATCTTTTAATTTCTACGGAAAAATACTCATGGGTCAAAAGGCTCAGACTCCTCGTTGGAAACGTTGTGTGGATGAAAGTTCTGATGCCTTGGGGCAGGTGATGGGACGTCTCTTTGTTGAACGTAAGTTTAGCCCACAGGCAAAAGAAGCAACTAAAACTATGGTTGAAAGTATTCAAGTCGCTTACAAGGAGATTATTCAAAACCTAGATTGGATGGATCAAGAAACAAAAGACAAGGCTCTTGAAAAGCTTTCGTTGATATCTAAAAAGTTTGGCTATCCCGACAAGTGGGACGAGTATGCGGATCTGAACGTGAGTGATGCGAGCTATTTACTGAATAGACAAAACTTGCATAAGTTTGAAACAGAAAAGAACTTAGCGAAAATTGGCAAGAAAACGGATCGCTCCGAGTGGTTCATGACGCCTCAAACGGTCAATGCCTACTATAATCCCGAGGGGAACGAAATTGTGTTTCCTGCGGCCATTCTTGCCACGCCTTTTTATGATGTGAACGCACCCGTTGCTGCCAACTTTGGAGCGGCCGGTATGGTTATAGGGCACGAGATTACTCACGGCTTTGACGATCAAGGCAGCCAGTACGATAAGGTGGGCAACCTTACTAGTTGGTGGTCTGCAAATTCTGAGTCGAAGTTTAAGGAGAAAACTCAATGTGTCAGTAAGCAGTATGCGGAGTATTCTATTGATGGAACACATTTGCGTGGTGATTTTACTCTAGGAGAAAACATTGCTGACGTTGGCGGTATCAAGATTGCCTATAAGGGTTTTCTAAATGCGAAGCCGAACGCAACTTTAGAAGAAAAGAAAAACTTCTTTTTAGCCTTTGCGCAGATATGGTGCGCTAAAGCTACTCCTCAGTATTACCAAAATCAGATTAAAAACGATTACCATTCCCCTGCGAAGTTTCGGGTGAATGGACCACTTATGAATTTGGAGGCTTTCTCAGAGGTGCATTCATGTGCGCAAGGAATGCCCATGAACCCCGCTGATAAGTGCACCGTTTGGTAGTCTTTGCATGACGCTCCTTGCGTAAAAGAGCTTTAGCGCTATTGGCCTTGGGTCCTTGCTTGTGACTTAGGGAATTGTTTGGCATAAATGGAAAATGATCGACGCTTACGTCAATAACCCAAAGAGTATTAAGTATTACGTAAAGAAATTTATTGATGCCAGAGGTTCCAATCTCAAAGGTAAGTTGGTGCTCGACGTTCCTGCCGGAAATGGTGTGACAACAGAAATCCTTTTGGCAAATGAAGCAACTGTAGAACCTTTTGATTTATTCCCAGAGTATTTTAAAATCAAAGAAGTTGAGTGTAAGCGCGCAAACGTTTTTGAAGGAATTCCCGTTAAAGACAATCATGCAGATATGTTAATTTGCCAGGAAGGGATTGAGCATTTGAGCGATCACCTTAAAGTTTTTAAGGAGTTTAACCGTACATTAAAAATAGGCGGTGAATTAGTTGTAACAACACCTTCCTACTCGAATCTCTCATCACGCTTTAGTTACTTTCTCTTTGAAAGTGAAAATAATAAACAAATGCCTCCCAATGAACTCACCGATATTTGGATGGTCAATAAGACGATTACAAGTGAGATCTACCATGGGCATATATTTCTTATAGGATTGCAAAAGTTACGTACTATCGGAAAGCTAGCGGGATTTAATATTAAAGAAATAAAGTATGTGCGTTTAAGTCGTGCTTCATTGCTACTTTTTCCTGTTTTTTATCCGCTAATTCTTGTGAGTTCTGTTCTTCGTTATTTCCGCAATATGGCTAAAAATCCTGAGATTCCCAAGCAGATTAAATCGGCTGTTTATAAAGAGCAGCTTGAGTTGAATATCAATCCCAAACATTTGCTGAATAAACATACCTTTGTAATTTTTGAAAAAGTAAAAGAGTGTCGTGATGTGAATTTCAATTATGACAGTGTGATGAAGTCTTTTACAGGAGTTATGTAGGGCTCTCTATTTCAGTCTCTTAAGTTCTGTAAATTTTCGATGAGAAATTTCTGAGGGGGTAAATTGGCGCGCCCGACAGGACTCGAACCTATGACCTACTGATTAGAAATCAGTTGCTCTATCCAGCTGAGCTACGGGCGCGGATACCAAGAGAGGCTTTTGAGGGCCGTCTCAGCTATGTAAAACATCGCACACGAGCTCGCTTTGCAACAGAATTTACGACGAATATTCAGTATTTAGCAGTCTTTGCTTTCTAAACCTTAAAAAGACTGACAGGGGACTCATTAAAGTGTTCTTTATTCTCAATTAATCTTGCGTGCTGCGCCAAAGACAAATAGAACTCTGCAGCATGAAGATATGGCGCTGCGCAAGTAAACCCGTAAGTTCCCTTTTATTTCTGTTTTCTTTGTTTTTCCTTTCTTTTGCTCAAGCTCGTTATGACATTGCAAGAAATGACTTCACTGAAAACACTTATGTGGGTCCATCTCTCTTGAATGAAGCTCGTCTGGGCGAGTGGAACTGGGCTGAAGATGAGGCTGGCAAACAAGAAATCATGAAGCATCAGAAAACAAATTTGTTTTCTACTCGCATTGATTTATCAAGTATGGGTTTAAAGCCGTACATTGTGCCTGATGTAAATTACCCCGTTCTTTTAGAGCGCGACACAGACGGCAATGTTGTTTTTAGCAACGCTAAAAATAGTATGGGATTGAACTTGATACCTGTAGGCGCTGAGGCTCCTGTTTACAGAATTACAGACGAGAACCGTGTGAAGTTTGCTGAACATTTACGTGACCCAAATACGGGTCGTGAATTAGGACGTACTGTTGACGAAGATACTTTTGATCGCGTTGTACAAGAAGTTTCTGAAGAGCGTAGGGCAAATGCACCTAAGCTGACTATTCGTGACTTCGACGATAATGGCGACGTTAAAGGTATTTCGACTTTGGTTAAAGAGCAATTTGATGGAAGTGAGTTTAACGTTGGAGTCTATAATGCTGTTACAAAAGGACTTCGTGACGCTATTGCAGAATTGCCTGCTCCTGGTGAATTTGACGAAGAATGGGTTGCTAGTGTTTATCCTCAGATTGTAAAAGATTCAGGTTTAAGAGATGTTCTTACTCAAGAGGAATTAGCTTCTATAATCTCATCTCAAAAAACTCAGCTTAAAGATAGCTACGGAGAAGATTTTAGAGAACGTGTTTTTGATAAATTATCGGCTGCGCTTAGCGATAAAATAACGGAAGTTCAGGCCGATGGTTTTGAACTTGATATTACAAAATTAACTACATTCATGACTCGATATTGCACAGATAACTTTAGGTTGAATGTCGATCAACAATCTTGTGCAAACTATTCTTACTATATGCGCTGGGGAATTCAGTCGCGTTTACCTCGTAAGTTTGCTGAGTCTTCTTTGGCGTATGCTTATAGCGATGTTGTTGGAACTAAGCGTTTTGACGAAAATGAATTCTGGCAAAAAGTTTGGTCGCATAAAGAAATTGTGGCAGAACCTAACCCCAACAGTGTCAGTGTGAGTTTGGTTGACCGTCTTGTACGTCAGTCTATGTTCCCAGACGCAGGCCCCAATGACACACGTCATATGTACGCAATCGTAGGCCACACAGATTCTAGCGAAGCTATTTATAAAGATCTTCAACAGCTGACATCTGTAAAAGTACAAACTTCAATCCACCATGTGAGCGCTTATTACGGCGCCAATGGTTATACTCGAAGAGGTTTCTTGGAAGGTGGCCAGCCTAACAACATTTACACAGTGTCACTTAAGGGAGTGGATCAAAAGCTCTCAACTTAAATGCAAAAATTTGGGCAAAAATTTACTATGAAAACCCAGATGATCACTATCAGTTCGCGGATGAATACGAATTTGACGAATTTGAAAATACAACCCTTAAGCGAGTTCTTGATTTCGGTCGTGCATGGATTGATAAAAAATGGGTAAACCAGCCCTTGAATGCTCATTTCCTTCAATACGCTGATCAAATGAACTTGAATTTAAGTGCAGCTGAAAAAGCTGAGCGTAAAAAAATGCCATACTACAAGTGGCTTTTGGAAGATCCTGTATTTGGTCTTTATTGTTTTGAAGGTGTTACAAACCAGTTAAACGTTGCCCTCAACATTCCATTAACTGAAAAGTATCTTCAAAGAATTTACGGCGAAGCCGAAGGCACTAAACTTTTTGCTTTAGTAAATGAAAGATGGCTACAGGTCCTCTTGAATGAAGGCATCCCTGGAGAGCGCAATGCTGAGACAGGTGCTTTTTCGGGTGAGGTTACTAACTTTGATTTAAGAAAATTAGAGAACATCTTAGGAAAAATGAAGCCATTGTGGGAGTTAAAGGGAACTTTGACTTCGCCTGCACAATATACCTCTATAAACCCTCTTGCTCCTGACTTGGATGAAAGTGGCAAGGTAATTGGTTACGAGGCAAATGCTGTTCGCGATAGTGAATACAACAAAGTGGGTAATTCTCTCGCGTGGGTTCCTCAAACAACTGGCGATATCTTAGCTGATTTGATTGAGATGTACGTTCCTTTCCATAAAACGAAAGCACTTATCAGCACGGCGGTTATTCTTAATTTCCAAGCCGAGCATGAAAGAAGAACGGGTATTAGCAAGGAAACCTACATGGGTTATGCTCTTCCGATTGTTTCTGAGATGTTCAAGGCAGAGGCTTCGCTTGTGTTAAAGGCATTGCCTGCACAGGCCCCTATAGCAGTTGTTAAGGCTAATTATCTGGCTGAAAATGAAAAGGCTTTAACGGCAATGCTTTCTAAGCCAAATGAAGATGGAGAGGTAACACCTGCTCCTGTTGTTGCAGCAAAAGTCGCTATGATTATGAAAGCTGTGAAGGCTGGGGTAGATGCTTCAGTGGCTATTCCTGATGCTGACATTGTAGCTGCGGGTGGTGATGCGAAATATGCTGCTTGGTTGAATTTCAAAAAGTCAGCCAAGGCTGTTTTGGCAGAAGCGAATAAGACTCCCGTTGCAATTACAGATGCGGTCTTAGCGCGTATGCAAGATAAGCGTTTTGTGAAGTTCTACACGCGTCCGGGTCTTTTGCAGTCAATGATTGCAGGTTCATGGCCCACGAATCCACACGTTCTTTTGAGAGCAGTGGGAACGGTTATCGACGAAAAATGGACGACCTCTAAAGTGGAAGGAGAAGCTCTTGCAAATTATGATTATGCAGCGAACGAGCAATTCGTAAGAGATTTTGCAGAGCAAGCCGAGCAATTCCGAAATCAATCAGTTTCAGATGAGGCGATCAAGGCTCATTCAGCTCGTTTGTATGATGGAAAGGTTATTGGCATCGAAGATGGAACTTCAAGCGATGCTGAAAGGCGTGTAAGGGCTGCAGCTCAATCTCCACAATAGGTTGAGAATTCTAAGTTAAATTTACGGCTCCGGAGTGAGCTTTAAAGGTGCAGATACAAAGGGCGTTCTCTATTCGAGAACGCCCTTTGTATTTTTAAGACCTTTTATTTATTCAATTCCGCGTTGTTCCACTAGAAGAAGTGACTCGTAGGTGCACCTACATAAAAAGGAGTCTTTTATGAATAAATATCAATTAATTTTCTCTGTTCTTTTCGTGTCTTTCTTTTCTGCTGCGGAAGCCTGCTACATACCACCTCAGAAAATTGCAACTACAGGTTTATGGGCGTCAGCTACGGGTGTTTCGGTGGGTGCGCCTGGTCAGGAGGGAAGCGAGTTAATTACCAAATCTCAGGTCGTTACAACGAAGGCAGGTACTCGCAGTGAAGAGAAATATGCGGTTGTCTTTGTGTCTGAAGAAAAAGTACCGATGATTCGTCAGTCTGAAAATGAAGATTTACAAGTGAAAAAGCTTATCTTTAATTCTGTGGCGATTGTTCGCTTAAGAACAGGAGCTTCTCTGAGTATTTCAAAGGTTTTAGATCTAAATGGTCCTGTGGCACGTGCTTTAGGCAATTTTGAAGACTTAGATGAAGGTCTTCAGTTTGGGAAAGATTACGTCCAGGGGTTCTGCTCTATGAAAGAAAAAGAAGCTGTTGAAGAATAATATTAATTTTAGAAAAGTGTCATACG
Organism: Bdellovibrionota bacterium; assembly: GCA_041391385.1. Lineage (GTDB taxonomy): Bacteria > Bdellovibrionota > UBA2428 > UBA2428 > UBA2428 > CANIGN01. The sequence goes on along the minus strand of JAWKOD010000007.1, from coordinate 95,488 downwards.
AGACTTCGTACAGCTTCAACACTTAGCCTGAGACAGTTCTCGAGATCTTTTTCGTTGAGAATGGCATTGTGAGTATGAATGTAGCGACAAGGGGTCGAGAGGACGCAGCAACGACTTCCGTGGCGTGTAAGGCTAAAGCCTCCCGCATCTGTGCCGCCTGTTCTTCGTACCGCAACTTGGGTGGGGATCTTTTTCTTCTCTGCTGTTGCGAGTACGTGATCTACAAGTTGTCGGCTCATAATTGCAGAACGGTCCATGATACGAACTTGAACGCCTTTTCCGATTTTTGTTTGCGCATCAAGAGGGTTTAGTCCGGGGGTATCGTCAGCAGGCGCGCCCTCAAGGAGAATGGCGTCATCGACGTCAAGTAAGTGTGCAAGCGTGTGAGCTCCTCTGAGTCCCATTTCTTCTTGAACTGTGCAACCCACGTAGACTTCAGCGTTGAGCTTTAACTTGGAAAGTTCTTTAGCAGCTTCGATAGCAACTGTTACACCCGCTCTATTGTCAAATGCTTTGCCCATGTAAAGGCCCTTGCCTAATTCGGTAAAATTAGAAGCTGGAACGATAGGGTCTCCAACTTTGATTCCCATTTTAGCGACTTCAGCACTCGAAGTAGCTCCGATATCTATAAACATATCTTGGATGTTTATGACTTTATCTTTGTTGGCTCCCAAAAGGTGAGGAGGGACGGAGCAAACAACACCAACAACGTCCTTGCCAGTTTTACGAGAACGAATACGAAGGCGTTGGCTCATAACAGCGTGGCCCCACCAGGCACCGAGTTCGTGAAATTGCAGGTAACCATCGGGGCGAATGTTTTGCACGATAAAGCCAACTTCATCGAAGTGGGCACCGAGGAATATTTTTCTCTTGGCCTTGGGCGACGAGTTTTTAAGTCGAACTGCACAGCCTCCGAGGCGATCTTCAATTAAATTTCCAAGTTTTGAGACTTCTCGAATGAAAATATTTCTTGGTTCGTCTTCATGACCTGGAGCCCCATGAGCTTCGGAAACTTCTTTTAACAGCTTTATAAGTTGAGCCATGCCGCACACCATAACTCGGAATGGGGTCACTTTGCACTTGGATTACACTATGAGAGCAGTGCGTGAAAAACTCTTAACGCAACAACACTTAAGCTTTATTTATTAAAAACATAACAAATGGTGGTTCCGCTTTTTCAATCCCATGACTAAATTGGGCGACGAGGAGATACGAGGGGTATGGTTAAAATTAATAAACGCTTATTGTCTGGGGTTATAGCTTTAGGGTTTTTGTCCGTTGCTCAAGCCCAGCAAGAACTTCGAATTCGTCTAGCGTCTTATAATGTTGAGAATCTTTTTGATTCAATTCATGATGAGGATCCTGAATTACCAAATGGAAAAGAGGATATTGCTTTTCTTCCTTTGGCTAATCCTTTGAAAAGATTGTGCCCGGAGATTTCAAGTGGTTTTTATCTTAAGCAGTGCCAAGAGACAGATTGGACTCTTGAGCGTGCAACATGGAAGCTCAACAATGCAGCGAAAGCTCTTTCTTATATTTCTAAAAAACCTGACATCATTGCGCTTGCAGAAGTTGAGAATAAAAATGTTGTTGGTGCTCTAGCTCGAAAATTGGGTTACGGAACTGGGCATCTGACTTCAAATAGTCCAGATCACCGCGGGATTGATGTGGGTGTTATTTACAATAAATCAAAATTAAAAATAGCGGCTTCTAAAGAGATCGAAGTTGTTGGCGAAAATATGACGAAACCAACGCGCAATATTTTACGTATCGAGTTTAAGTTGAAGGGATCGAACGGTAGGGTTCTTGCCGATCAGTCGCTTTTTGTTTACGCAAACCATTGGCCCAGCCAAGCCGCTCCTTCTGCGACTCGTATGATGACTGCCAAAATTTTACAAGAAGATATTGAGAGTGTTCGCGCATCTGTTCGCGGGACTCCTTACTTTGTAGTAATGGGTGACTTCAATACGATTCCTCGCGATATGCCTCACCCTTTTAATGACCTCATCTTAAACCAAGAAGTATGGACAGGTGCACTTGTTGACGCTGAGGAATACTCTCGCGAAAAGGTTCCTGCTCTTAACGATACTTTGCTTCCAGGAAGTTATTGGTTTGGCCGTGACTCAGCTTGGAATAAATTGGATCACATTTTTGTCAGTCAAAACTTAGCGGACGAAAGAGGCGCTGATCTTGTTCCTTCTACATTTTTTATCTTAAAAGATGAGCGCATCATGAAGAACATTGTTCCAACTCATGGTCCCTTTGCTGGAGAAAGTGTTTTGATTCCTCAGCGTTTCGAGACCACAGCTCCCACACAGGCGGAGATGGGTTACTCGGATCACCTTCCTATTGGTGTTGAAATTAAGATCCCTGCATCCGCTCAATAATTGAATTTGGATTTGAAGAAAACTTAGGGCCCTGGAGTTGAAGCTTAGCTTCAGCTTTGGGGTTTAAGTTATTGTTTTTTCTTGTCCTTCGAGAAGAAGAAGCTGCTGAATACACTGATAACGAGAAGGAGCCCTAAGAAACTTATAATCTTACTTAGATTTTGTGGGGCATTCATCATGCTCTCTTCTTCGGGGGCTACATCGTTCACGCTAGATATTTTGCGCTTAACAGTTTCGGGCATTTCCTTGCCTTTGTATTTGCGAGCTCTTTTTAAATCGAGATGTTCTTGGTGAAGTTCGTCTGTCGAGTGCGAAGCCGTCGCCGCAGTCAAAGAGATGTTGTTGTCAGCAGCAGTCTCTGTACTTGTGGGTGTGCTTACGGGTGTACTTATGGGTGTGCTTACGGGGATGCTAACGGGAGCCTGTGCCACTTCTTTTGGGGCAACAACTGCTACTTCAGCTTTCTTCTCTAAGTTATCGTTTTTCTTTTGGGTCTCTACCGAAGCAAGTGATCTAGCTTCGAGTTTGGACTTCGGCATGTAAAGTTTGTCCCCAATTTCAATAGTGTTGGGGTTTTGAATGTTGGGATTAAGGGCCCAAATGCGGCTCCACTCTTTTGAGTTACCTAAATGTTTTGCTGCCAATCCACTTAAAGAGTCTCCTTTTTGAACAAGGATTGCTTGTGCATCAAAGAGTTCTTGGGTGAGTTCTTCTTTAGAGTATTTCTCTTGAACGTGTTTGTAGGTCACTTTTACGTTCGAAGTGTTGTTTTCTTCAATTTTTGTTTCTTCGTTAGCGGGGAGGCGGAGTGCTTCACTTTCTTCTGACGCGACAACAGGATTCTTAAGCTCGTTCTGAAGGTTGTTAAGGGCTTCTTTTTCGTTGCGCTCGTGTAGGCTGAGGAGGCCTAAGTCTTGTTCAACGATTACGGCTGCTGAGCTTTTTTCCATTTCTTCAAGTTCTCTCATGCTTTCCATTTGAACTTGTTCATCAATGGTGCTGCCGCTGCTATCTTGTGAGCGTTGTTGTGTCGCACACGCACTCATAAAGAGTGTGATCGCGAAGAGCATTAGGTTCTGGTTTAAACAAAAACGACGCTGTATCATTTCATTTCCTCAAGAACTTATTCGGAGCAATAAAAAGATAAGTTGAGAAAAAAAAGACTCTAAGTTGTAGATTTTTATAGGAGAAAATTGAAGAAGATTTTGCGTGTACCTTTCAGTGCTCACGTGAAACATATTTGCTAAGTCGCCGTAACTTGATTGATTTTCTAGAGGCTGTCTCGGAGGCCCTTATAGAGGCTCCTTGCTTCAAGAGAAGCTAAAAAGAGTGTGTATTGAGTGACTTAGACTTCATCCTTAAAGCGGCAATAAGTGCAAAAAGAGTGCGTTTTCTTTACTCGCAGTTCTTTTCAGCTCTTATTTTGTTAAAACTTTGCCTTACCCATTCGTGCATAGCTTGAGAGTCTTGGCGGAAGTCTGTGATTCTTGTGGGTTTTCCCCACTCCAGGGAGGCGAGTTTCTTGGGAGAGTCCATGCATTTCCACCATTGAGTGGTGAGGGTGTCGTCTCCGGTGTAGGCCGTGTCTCTAAGGGGGCAGTAAAATATTCGAAAGGGTTGTACGGGAACTCCAAATTGCATGGCCAGCTTAAAGGCCCCCCATTTCCAAGGGGTCCCCTCAACGCTAGAGGTTCCTTCCGGGAAAATACAAACTCTCTTTTTATGTTCAATAATTCCTTCGCGCATAGAATCAATGACCTTGGCACGAGAGCTCATGGAAGACCTCTCAACCCAAATGGTTCCGAGTTCTTGAGCGGCCGCTCCAATTACGGGCCAGTTGCGAACTTCTCTTTTGGAGACAAACACCGTTTGGGCGGCGGTCCATACTAGTGGAATGTCGAGATAGCTGACGTGGTTACCCACATAGATGCACGGTTCTTCAAGTGGCTTCTCTCCCGAGCTTTCGAGTTCAAAGCCCATTCCAGTGAAGAGGTCTCTGGCCCAGTTATTGTAGATGTCTACAAAGTCTTCCATGGGGGCGTTTCTCCACTTGGCACGGTAAATTTTGGTCATTCGGTGGGTCGTCATGGCGCAGAGGGAGGAGAACTTTGCAATTTTTGAAAGAGGGTTCACCGATCTATTGTCTCAAATTTTTGGAAAGGCTCAATATCCTTAGGCTTTTAATTCGCCAGGATTCATCTATTTTCAGGACTTGGTGGATTAAACGCCTCGCTTCGGGTAATTATTTCTATGTGGCAAAACTGAAAACGACGTTTGATCCCGCGCCTATGGCGCAAGTTAAAACAGTTGTGGGGGAGCCAGGAGCTTGTCCTCCTTTGGCAGAGATCCTCAAAAAAGCAGAAGCAGCGGGCTTTTCGGGTGTTCAACTTGAAGAGAAAGCTCCAAGCGATTCTGTTTTTGTTGTTCCAGCAGGTAAACTTGTTGGTTTTTTAGCGTGGCTAAGAGACGACTTGAATTTGGGATTTGATTTTCTTCAGGTCATATCAGCTTCTGATTTTATTGATGTAGCTGCAACTGAAGATCGTGTAGAGGTGAAGGCTAGAGTTGAATTGCTTTATGTCCTTTATTCATTTCCTCTTCGTTCTGACTTGAACATTAAAGTTGTGTTGCCGCGTGAGAATGCGGTGATTGAAAGTGTGAGTCATCTCTTTCGTGCTGCTAACTGGTATGAGCGAGAGTGCTACGACTTGTTAGGAGTTGTTTTTAAAAACCATCCTTTCTTGGAGCGTGTCTTGTTGCCTGAAGACTGGGTAGGGCATCCGCTCAAAAAAGATTATGTTTTCCCTGAAACCTACAATGGCATGAAAGTGCCCCTTTAGGGTTAAAAGGAAAGATTGAAGAATATGGAAACAGGCAATAGCAATCGATTTAACGAGCTAGAAGATTTAGACACAGAAGAGCTTACAATCAACATGGGGCCACAGCACCCTTCAACACACGGAGTGTTGCGTGTTGAGATTGTTTCAGATGGTGAAATTATTAAAGGGGCTTATCCCGAAATTGGATATCTTCACCGTTGTTTTGAAAAACATTGCGAAGCTAGGGAGTATGTTCAAATTGTTCCCTTCGCAGATCGCATGGATTACATCGCATCTATGAACATGGAGCTTGGGTTTTGTTTGGCTGTTGAGAAATTACAGCAAGTTGAAATCCCTGAGCGTGCACAAGCTATTCGAGTGATAGTTTCTGAGCTCAATCGCGTTGCAAGTCACTTATTGGCCTTGGGCACTTATTCGCTTGATATCGGTGGCTTTACTCCGTTTTTGTATGCGTTCCGTGATCGCGAAAAAGTTTTGCGAATTTTTGAAGAAATTTGTGGAGCGCGTTTGCTCTATAATTACATTCGTCCCGGCGGTGTTTCTAGGGATATCTCCAAGGGAGTTCAGGAGAAAATTGCTGACTTCTGTAAGTATTTTGTTCCGCAGTTAAAAGAGATTAATGACCTGCTTTCGGGCAATGCTATTTTTGTAAACCGCACGGCACACATTGGCGTCATTAGCGCTGATACGGCGGTAAGTTACGGATTGAGTGGTCCAAATTTAAGAGGCAGTGGCATCAATTGGGATTTAAGAAAAGTTCATCCTTACAGTGGTTATGAAAAGTATGACTTTGAAGTTTGCGTAGGTCAGGCCGAAGTGGGTGAAGTGGGCGACTGCTGGAACCGTTACTATGTTCGCGTAAAAGAAATGTTTCAAAGCATTCGTATCATTGAGCAAGCTTTGCAGGCTCTCCCTGAAGGTCCTATTATGGGCGGAATTCCTAAATCCTTAAAGCCTCGAGGCGAAGTCTATATGCAAACAGAATGCCCAAGAGGTGCTTTGGGATATCATATTATTGCAGACGGTACGAAACGTCCTCATCGCGTCAAAGCGAAGAGCCCTTGTTTTATTGCTATCTCAACCTTGGATGAAATGTGCGCGGGGATGATGTTGGCGGATGTGGTAGCCTACTTGGGAAGCCTTGATATCGTTTTAGGTGAGGTCGACAGGTAATTACGATGAAGAATTATTTTTTAAATATTTGGGTCGCTGTAAAAACTGTTTACAAAGGACTCTCTATTACAATGAATGCTTTTCTTAAGACAAACGGCTTAAAGAAAGTGCGCGATGGCTACAATTATGGTTCAGGAGATGTAACGATTAGTTATCCTGACGTGAAAGACAATATTCCTGCCATTTCAAGAAAACAGACTCTTCATGCATGAAGAAGGTTGTATTTCGTGCAATCAGTGTGGTTATTTGTCTCGTTGAATGTATTACGATTGATAGCCGTAAAAAATGCGGATGAAAATCCGGATGCGAAAACCCAGCTGAGTTCGGATCTAAACCTTGAAGCTCAAATTATTGCGTTTTGATATTGACGAAGCTCTCTGTTGTTTCTGTGGTTTGTGTACTGAGGTCGCAAGATCACGGAGGTCTCGTACATACAACGGAGTATGAGTATCTGAAGCAGTTGATCGCATTCATTTAGTTTACGATTACTCTAAACTTCAAAGACGAAAACCCCACTTATCCCCAAATAAAAGGCGCCAGGGACCTTTTTGAACGTTGCCTGCTACCTTTTTTGCCCAAACTTAAAGGAGGACTCCATAAAATGACCCAAGAAGAGCCTAAGTTTAAGAAAGCCGACAAAAAAAAGCAGAGTTGCCTGAAAAATCCTATTGCGACGGACTTTTTATAGTGGCGTCTGTTCTTGTCATTTGCCTTGGGAATTTTTTTCAGTTTTCGTTTTTTAGTAGGAGGCTAAAACACCACGTCGAAATATTAGCTCAGATACTTTCTGCTTCTCCCAGTCGTCAGGCATCGCTGCTTATGGAGTGGATGCAAAATATAGATCAAAACTCAAATCCAGTAACAGAGAATGAGTGGAAGCCGAATGCTTATGAGCAGAAAGAACTCGTCTCATTTGTCGCGGCTAAAGTTTCAGAGCTCGAAACAGCGGCGAATAGTCCTGCGCTTTATGCTTTGCATGTTGCAAGCTGGGGACCTGCATTGGGCGAGTCTAAGGATCTTGATCGCATAGCCGCCGCTTCTTTAAAAAATGAGGGACTTCTGGCATTGGGGCTTTTTTATCTGAGACAAGGGGATTTTTCTCAAAAAGCATTTGAGCGATTGGGAGCTTTGTTTGAGTCCACAAATGAGGCGCTTCGAAAAGTGGCGGGGGCTTACTTTGCGCAGTGCGCATCTGCGGCACTTTCAACAGCCCAAGAGTGTTCTCGGTATACCGTAAGGCTTTTAGATGATCCGAATGATGAGGTTCGTTGGAATGTTGCTTTGGGAATTCTGAGGGAGTCGACTTCGAAGCAGCCGTTATTTTCAGATTCTGAAAAGGCCTTGGCAGCTCGTGAGATTGGCAAATTATACGCTTTGATCAAGGACGGAGACCCTACTCTTTTATCACGATTTCAAGGGCCCGCTTTGGAGAGTTTGATTGGCGAAGTTTTCAAGGTGCAGCTATTGCTTAAGCCTGCTCAAACTGCGGCTGATTTGAAGCTCATTTCAAGTTCTCATTCTGACTTAAGAGTTCGAAATCTTGCACGTAAGTTTGAATCAAAATTCTAAGAAAAATAAGATCCTACGTAAAACTTGATTGATATATCGAACCCCTCGCGGCATAAAGAAAGGACTCAAAGTTTTAGCAGAAAAGAGTTTGTTTTGGAGAGTAGAGAAATTGGCAACTAACACAGGAAATAACGGCTCAGGAACCGAAGAAAATCTTAAACTGAATAGGCGCGAATTTCTTTCGTGGTTTTGGTTGGGGTGGATATCCTTTTCTGTTGTTGTAGGTGTAATGCTCACGGCTTTAGGTCGCTTTCTTTTTCCAAATGTTCTTTTTGAAAAACCTTCAAAATTTAGAGCGGGCTCGCCAGATGATTACTCCTTAGGGGTCGATGAAAGATTTAAAGATACACAATCTGTTTGGATTGTAAAAACAACGCAAAATACAATGTATGCACTCTCTACTGTGTGTACTCACCTAGGTTGCACGCCAAACTGGCTTGCAAATGAACAAAAATTCAAGTGCCCCTGCCACGGAAGCGGATTCCGTCCTACGGGCTTAAACTTTGAAGGTCCTGCGCCTCGTCCGCTCGAGCGCTTTTCAATTACAACAGATGAATCGGGCACCATTGTTGTCGATAAATCTAAAAAAATTATGAATTCCTCTGATTGGGAAAAATCAGATTATTTGTTGAAGGTTTAAAAGATGAATCCACTTCGCTCACTTTGGAATTACATTCGCGAAAGTCAAATTTGAAATCTATTTTTAGGCATAGCTTGCCGATAATCCGAGAGATCAAAGTTATTGGCCTTCTAACGTCTTCTTGCATCTTCACCCGGTAAAACGCAAGTCAGGTGTGAGAATGTCTTTCACGTGGTGCATGGGCGGACTTACTTTCTTTTTGTTTTTGATCGAAGCCGTAACAGGCATTTTGTTGATGTTTTATTATCGTCCAACTTTGGAGTTTGCATACAATGACATTATTGCCTTACGAGAACACGTACCATTGGGGATTTTGCGTGAAATTCACCGCTGGGGTGCGCACGCGATGGTCATCACAGTGTGGTTGCATATGTTCCGAGTTTTCATGACGGGTAGCTACAAGCCACCTCGTGAGTTTAACTGGGGTGTAGGTGTTATTCTTTTGGTTCTTACAATGTTGTTGTCTTTTACAGGGTATCTGCTTCCTTGGGATCAGTTGGCAATTTGGGCGATTTCAGTAGGTGCTAACATGGCAGCTGCAACTCCTCTTATGGGGGTTACAGGTCCAGGTTCTATGCTTTTGCAAATCGGAGATGTTCCATTGGTACACAGTGGTAACGATGCCAAGTTTGGTCTTTTGGGCGGACGCTTTATTGGTGAAGCGACGCTGTTGAGATTTTATGTATTACACTGCATCGCAATTCCGTTTGTGGTGACACTTTTAATTGCGATTCACTTTTGGCGAGTACGAAAGGATGGGGGAATCTCCGGGCCTTTATAGGTTGGAGTTGCGGTTATGGTTCAAACACTTCGCGAGATTATTAATTACCTTTCTAATCCTATTTTTTACTTCACAGCAGTATGCATTGCATGGTGGGCCATCATGCGTTTTCACGAAACATGGGTGAAGCCACGTTTTATTATTCCGACTACAATTTTAATTCTCGCTTTTTTGGCCTTTGCGTTTACCGATCCAAATTTTTATAAAGAAGCTACTAAGCCTGATAATATTCCTATCTGGATTATGAGCGTGGCTACTGGCTTTTTATTTTGGTTGGCGATGTATCGCGGAACCATTAACGATCAGTTGATGGCCGAAGGAAAGCCGAATCTCGAAAAACAGGAGTCAGATAAAAAAGTTTATACGTGGCCGGACCTCGTTTACTCAGAGCTTATTTGCATGGTCTGTTTTACCGCATTCCTCATATTATGGGCGATTCTTTTTAAAGCGCCTCTAGAGGACCCAGCGAATGCGGGTATTACTCCGGCAATTGCAAAAGCGCCTTGGTACTTCTTGGGACTGCAAGAAATGCTTGTGTATTATGATCCTTGGATTGCGGGTGTTGTGCTTCCCACTATGATTATCGTGGGCTTAATTGCTATTCCTTACGTGGATTTTAACCCTAAGGGGAATGGTTACTACACCGTTAAGGAGCGTTATTCAGCGCTTTGGATTTTTGGTTTTGGTTTTATTGTTCTTTGGATTTCGTTGATTTTCTTAGGAACCTTTATGCGTGGTCCGGGATGGAACTTTTTTGGACCCTTTGAGTATTGGGATTCTCATAAAGTCTTAAGTGCACCAAACATTAACTTGTCAGAAATTATTTGGGTGAAAATTCTTCACATTGGTCTTCCGCAAAATATTCTTGTACGAGAGTTTTTTGGTTTTTGTGTTATTGGATTTTACTTGGGCGTATTGCCTTTCATATTGGCGAAAACAAAGTGGTTCCATCCCTACTTCGAAAAAATGGGACCCATTCGCTACCATCTCATGATGCAACTTTTTTTGGTCATGATGTCTCTCCCCATAAAAATGTATCTCAGGTGGATATTCGCGTTTAAGTACGTAGTGTCTATCCCAGAGTATCTCTTGAATATTTAGGTAACGATAGATGGCGGATAAGCAAGACACAGTTTATAACTCGAAACAGCTCTCCAAGTGGTTTGCCATTTCTTCACTCATACTTTTAGTGATAGTGGTATGGGCGCTAATTGAAGATTACGACAGACCTTGGAAGCAGTATCAGCGGCAGTCTCAAAAAATTGTAGCAGCTATCGGCGAACAGCGTCTCAAGGCGGCCGAAGCAGCTATGAAAAAAAGCAAGCTTGATGGCAAGGTAGCAGAGCTTGAAGAAAAGCTTAAAGAAGTTGAAGCTGAAGAAGCTGAGGTTGTAAGAGAAATTGATAAAAAGATTAAAGATCTTTCTGATGATTACTCCGTTAAAAACCAAGAGTTTCAAAACTTAAAGGGTGTTTTGTTAGCCGATCTTTTTATTTTAGAAAAAGCCATCGAGCATGAAGACCCTAAGGCGAATAGGCTTAAGGCCGCTTACGATAAGAAAAACAAAGAAGTTAAAAAACTTCAGATCATTGCCGAAGATGCTGAGAAAAAATTAGATCATGCAAAAAACATGAAGCTTGACATTCTGTCGCGCGAAAAAGAAATCGCCGACCGAAGAGACAAGCTTACTAAAGAGTTAAATACACTTAAGAAGCAAATTTTTGATAATGAAGCGAACTTGCCCAATATTATAAGAAACGCACCTCTCATCGATTTTGTTGCACCTACAATTAAGATTAACCAAATTATTCTTTCTAACCTTAAAGACGATTACTTCTTTAACAAAGTAGGTCGTGTTGATCGCTGCATGACATGTCACGTGACAGCTGACAAAGCTGGCTTTGAAGATTTTCCTCAACCCTTTACGACTCACCCTAAATTAAAGCTTATGGTGGGTGCAGATAGTCCACACCCTGCTTCAAAAGTAGGTTGTACAGGCTGTCACAGTGGGGTCCCTCAGAGTGTTGATTTTGCAAACTCGGCGCATACTCCACGCAATAAAATTCAAGAACAGGCTTGGGCAGAAAAGTATCATTTTCACCGCAACCACCATATTAAAACACATATGCTTCCTGTTCAGATGACTGAAGGAAAGTGTTTGCAGTGTCATGCGAGCCAAACTCAATTAGATGGAGCGCCTACTTTTAATGCAGGCATGCGACTTATTGAGCGATATGGCTGTTACAACTGCCATAAGTTTGCAGGACATTTTGAAAAACTTGCTCTCGAAAAGAAATCCGGACCTCAGCTTAACAACATCGCATCTAAATTAACTCCCGAGTGGGTTATCAAGTGGTTGTGGAATCCTAAATCTTTTAGGCCCACTACTTTAATGCCTGCCTTCTGGCAGGTTCATAATAATTCAGATCCTGACTCTATTGAGCGCGGTAAAGTTGAAGTTGAATCCATAGCGTATTTCTTGTTCAAAAAGGCTGAGCCTTTTGAGCCAATCAAGCTTGCAAGTAATTCAGTTGGAGATGCAGAAAAAGGAAAAGAACTCGTTGGAAGTATTGGATGCTTAGGTTGTCACGCAGTTGCTGACTTTCCACGTAAGAACCCATCTTCTCCTTTGGATCCAGGTTGGAAAGATCCGATTGTGCCATTGCCAGGGCCTGAGTTGAATCAAATGGGTTCTAAGGTGTCGCGCGAGTGGCTCACAAGCTGGCTCATTAATCCGAAGCATTATTGGGAACAAACCATCATGCCAAGTATGAAGTTGAGCGAGAAAGAGGCTATTGATATTGCAGAATACCTACTTTCTAAAAAGAACGAACGTTTTGAGGCACTTGATGTGCCTGTTGCAAAAGATGAGGTTCGTGATCAGCTCGTTACGGATTATTTTAGAAAAAAACTTTCTCCTAAAGAAGCTGCTGTCAAATTAGCTTCGATGTCTCTTGATGAGAAGAAAAACTTTTTGGGAGAAAAGTTCATTTCGCACTATGGCTGTTATGCCTGTCATGCGATTAAAGGATTTGAGAAAGCACCTAATTTAGGAGCAGAGTTAACAGAAGAGGGAAGTAAGGACGTTTCTAAATTTGCATTTGAAAACGTTCATCTCGACCATACTTCGCGTCCAGATTGGATTTATACGAAGGTGCGTACTCCACGCATTTGGGATGTGGGCAAGATTCGTGACTTCGAAGCCAAGGCGAAGATGCCTCATTTTGGACTCACGCATAAACAAGCCGAAGCTGTTGCTGCAGTTGTGTTGGGTCATGAAAATTCAAACGTAGAAGCCGCTGTTAAGTTTCCTGTGGATGGTCGTTGGGAGCAAATTATTGCGGGCCAGCGAGTAATTAATCGCTATAACTGTGTAGGTTGTCATGCGATAGAAAAAGGTAAGGGTGGTCACATTCTTGCTTACTATCAAGATGATCTGAATATGGGGCCTCCTAATTTGCACACTGAAGGATCAAAAGTTCAGCCTGATTGGTTGCACGCGTATCTTCTCAATACGAATGTGAAAATTCGTCCGTGGCATGTGCTAAGAATGCCTACCTTCCAAATGACAAACGAAGAGGCTACGATTCTAACGAAATACTTTGCTGCTTATGATCAAGCTCCATATCCTTTCTTTAAAAAGGTAAATAGCCCCTTGAGTTCTGAAGAACTCAAAGCAGCGGGAACGATGTTTGGTCAGTTGGCTTGTTTGAGTTGCCATGGAGAAGGAGTGGATCTTTCGACTTCCGCACCTAATTTAAAGAACGTTAAAGCACGCTTAAGGCCTGAGTGGGTTGTTCGTTGGATCAAAGATCCAAATGCAATTATGCCAGGTACAAGAATGCCACAATTGTGGCCGCCTCTTGATCCAGATGATCCTAAGTCTGCGCATGTTGCGTTGCCTGGCTTCTTTGAAGATGATGCCCACGTGCAGATGCAAAAAATTCGCGATTACGTGTTTCAATACGGTGGAGCGCCAACGCTTCCACCTGCGCCAACATATAATCCCGACAGATCGAGTACTCCTCCGGCTGCTTCAAAATAAAAAGAGAGGCTTGCTAAAAGCTTGGCTCAACAAGAAGGATGTCTTCTGTGCTGCTTCGTGAAAATGCCTGGGATTTTGTGTAGTAGATGGAACGGTTGTTCGTTGCCCCTGAATTTTGAAGACTTTCAAGTTGTAATACAACCGAATCAAAATCTTTAGCTCGAGTGGGAAGGAGCTCTTTCCACTCTTGAATTTGTAAGCGAATGGATGTGCGTTGTGAATCTAAAACCTCAAGGAGCATGCGACCTTTTTGAGTGGAGTCTTCTTGGTTGGCTAAAACGAGAAGAACATTTGTCGGTGGGTCTATTTTCATTTCTGGATCTGCTAAGTCTAAAGCAAGTGCGGAGTTACGTTCTTCTTGGCCGTCTTGAATAGAGCTCAAAAGAAAGTTGTGTTCTTCGAGTTCTTGAAAGCGTTTTGCTTCACAGTTTCTTGATCCTGAAAAGAAGAGTGTAAATAGATTAAGTTTATGGGTGCCCTCTTTGGTTAACGAGATATAAATGACGTCTTTAGCAGAGCTATTGGAGATTTTAGAATCAAGATCTCTACAGGTTGAGGACCAAGCACCTAAAAGGCTTTTTAAAATCTCTGCAGAAGAAGCTTCGTTTTTTGTTTCAGCATTAGGTGTTTTAGGAAGGCCGTTTGGATCTGTTGGGTCTGTGATGTCGCCATCCTGTGTATTCGAATTAAGGGAGGGGGTGTTGAGCTCTGCAAAGCCCTCTGCAGAGGCAGATGTTTTTTTTGAGCAACCTATAAGAGCTGCAAGACTAAGAGCACAGAGGCTTAAGTGTAAACGTATCCGCATAAAATCCTCCTTTAATAAGCAATATTTACGCCATCTTGGGGTGCTTTTATAAGCAAGTTTGAGGTGCTCAATTACAGGGAATAGACAATTTTTGCTCTCTTGTACGAAATCTTTTACATATGTCCTAGGGAGGCGACTTGTTAATTCCCTTAGACAAGAGGGTGGAAGTTTATTGTTCTATCCCGTGTATGAAGAGCTCTGAAATGCGCAATCAACTTGCAACTATTAGCCGTTCCTTATTGAATTTACACAAGTTGCTTTTAAACTTTCAAAAGCAAAATATGGAAAGCTTAAGTGGAAAAGAGCTTAGCCCTCACGAGCTATTGGGAATGCTTATGAGTCATGCTGATTTTGTATGGCTTCGAAAGCTCTCTACGCTAATTGTTCGCATCGATGAAACAGTGGACGATAAAAAAGATCTTTTAGAAAGTACCTCTGATGAATTACTTTCAGCGTTGCGAGATCTCTTCATAGTTGAGGAGAAGGAGACGGAATTTAAAATGCGTCTCAATATTGCTCTAAAAAAAGATAATCAGCTGAGCTTAGAGGTGGAACGTTTTAAGAAATCAATTACTTAAACGCAGTTGTTTTATTGTAGAAACTTTTTCGCCAGAATTTTTTTGCATGATCTGAGGTAGTCCATCAACGTAGCTTTGGGATCAGGGTTTTTATAAAGACCCTGATCTAAAATATAGCGTGCAACCTCGGGAGCCACTAAGGCTTCGAGTGCGGCGAGATCGCCATTTGCGGCAGCTTCTCGGATTTCTTTTGAATGAACATCGTTATCAGTTGGAGCGTAGAGGCGAGTTACTTTCGTTTTTCCAAAGTTTTTAGGAATTTCGTTCTCGTCGCCGCTCTCGGGCGAGAGCACAATCCAGCCGTTAACCTTTTGAAGACGCGCTCCAAGTTTGGCCCACGCATTTTGAGTGGAATCTTTTCCCATAACTCCGAACCATTTTAGATCTTGGCCCTTGGCTTCGAGATATTCTTTGGTTTTAGAAGCGAGTGGGAATCCGATGTTAATGTCATGGGGGAATATTATTTTGGGATTGTCTTTGTAGGAGAGCCTCAGCATTTCAAGGCGTTGATCGGCTTCGAGTGCATGTGGCTTATGGGGGTGACATCATTGGGAATGACAAGAATGTAATCGACTAAACCTGAAGTGAGAAGCTGCTCGAATATTTCGTTGTGTCTCTTGTGGGGAGGGCTATAGGTACCAGTTACAATCGCGATTCTACTATGAGGGGCTATTTGAACTTCGTCACTAGGGACTGCAAAGGCGCAGAGTGCATTTAAAAGCGATCCGAGACAAAGAATACAAAATTTTGAATGCACTCCTTAGTATTTTATATGATTTACGAGAGGAACTTAACAAAAAATTTACTCTTTAAAGATTAGGTTTTTGATACTCTTAAATCATGCGCTATTTTCTGATTTTCTTAGGATCTCTATTATTAGAGGAGTTCTACTCAAAGCGCAGATGTTTAATCTTGAGGACGAAGATAAAGTTCAGGTACAAGCTGTCCCCACAACAAGCTCAAAATTAAGGGTTCCTTCAACCTCTATTTTAGCTCCCGCAGGAGATCTACCTATGGAAAAGGAAGATCAAAACAAATTCGATAAAGTCTACGGAAATATTGTCAAAGCTCTTAAGGCAAATGACGTAGAAGGGGCGACTAAAATCATGTCCGACTATGATGTGCTCACTAAGCAGAGGGTTGTATATCGCTTAATGAAAGAAAACCCCGACGATTTTAAGCAACAATAAGCAGCACATGAGAAAGTATTCAGAGCTCTTTAGAGCGTCTAAAAAGCTCATTTAACCCTTTGTCTCACAAATCAGTATTCAGCACACGGAGCTAAGAGCCTGTAATTTATGCTCTTATTCGAATTTGGCTATCCTTTGGAGCTGCTTTTATGTCGACAAAAGGGTCATGATTCAGTAGCTTTCCTTTCATATGAACTCTGCCCCTGAGGCGGTGCTTCGGACCCTCGGTTATGATTTCAAGCGCGTTGAACTCATAACCGAAGCTCTGACTCACAGGTCCTACTCTCATGAAAAAAAGCTCAAGTACAACAATGAGCGCTTGGAATTTTTGGGCGACACTGTTCTTGATCTCATCATGAGCCAACTTTTATGTGAGATTTTTGTAGAAGCTGATGAGGGTACGCTTTCTGCGCTTCGTTCGCAGTTTGTATCCGAGACGACGCTTGCAGAATTTGCTGAAAAATTAGGCATGGGCGATTGGCTTCTCTTAGGGAGAGGTGAAGAGCGCATGGGAGGACGTAAGCGTTACTCGACTCTCGCGGATACCTTTGAGGCAGTCTTAGGTGCGATGTATATCGATGGTGGCCTTGAGGTATGTATTTTGTTTCTAAAAAATCTCTTCGCTGAAAAGATTGAGAAACTTCGTATCGAAGTGCAAGGGCGGGGTCGTCCTCGTGATCCGAAAAGTTATCTGCAAGAAATTTGTCAGCAAGCTTGGGGACTCGCACCCGTTTATGAGTGTGTTTCTGAAACTCGAAAAGGATCACAACGTTTTTTTGAAATGAGCCTTCGTATCAAAGACGTTGAAATTGTGCGAAGTCGCGCTGCAAGTAAAAAAGAAGCAACTCTGATTGCAGCCCAAGATCTACTCAAACAATCCGAAGGCAAAATCGAAAGTATTCAAAGTATTCTCAAACAGAAAGAAAAAGAATTATGACAAAGACTCAAGAAAAGACTTCTATTCCATCACGATTTAAAACGGCTAGAGTGGCCATTCTTGGAAGGCCAAATGCCGGAAAGAGCACCTTGCTCAATGCGCTTATTGAAAGTGAACTTTGTGCCACTTCTTCCAGGCCACAAACAACACGCAGAAAAACTTCTGGAGTTTTGCAACGTTTCACGAAGAAAAAGTGGACGGGACAAATTATTCTTATGGATACTCCGGGAATAAATTTGCAAAAGGGTGTGCTTGAGCGTTCCTTTTTTAATGCTGTTGAAGAAGGCTTGGCAGAGGCCGATGTTGTCGTTTGGCTCGCAGACGCACGAAGCTTTGAAAAAGATCTGCTCGACCTTGAAATGGAAAAGGTACAAGAAGACCGTGTTGCAAACTGGATGAGTGATCTTGTCAAAAACAGCGATAAAAAGTGGATTCTTGTTTTAAATAAAGCAGACTTGGTGAACAAAGCAGATTTATTGCCCTTGATCGAAAAAGCATTGCGTATTTTGCCTCAGTTTAAAGAAGTCGTACCTATTTCTGCCGCAAAGGGATTAAAGAGTGATGACTCAAATCTTGAGGGTCTTTTGCAAGTGCTAGACGATTACTCAACAGAGGGTGAGCCTCTTTTTGACCGCGATGCTTTTACGGATATTTCTTCAAAAGAAATGATTCGCGAGTTTATTCGTGAATCTATTTTTAGAGGGACGCAAAAAGAAGTTCCCTATCAGACCGAGTGCCAGGTCGTGCGATATCAAGAGGCAGGAACGGCGGGAGCAAAGGCTGAAATTGACGCCGTTATTTGGGTTTCTCGCCCCTCGCTTAAAGGCATTATTGTAGGAGCTAAGGGACAGAAAATTAGAGAAATCGGCATGAGTGCTCGAAAGCGTTATGAAGATGTTACAGGAGAAGAAATTATCCTTCGCACTGTTGTTAAAGTGGTCGATCGTTGGGAGCAACGTGTAGATATGTTGAGTGAACTTGGTTACGGGGAAATGCATGTCTGAAAAAACCCAAGACGCTGTTAAAGGAACACCTAAAAACGCACCCGCTACGGGGTCGGCTTCAAATAGATACAAGCCAGGGCCCGAGCCTGCGCATTCGTATTCAACTCCTGGAGTTTATACAGTTGTGCTGTGGGGTCCTACGAATGTTGGAAAATCGACGTTATTTAATAAGCTCACATCTACTCGTAAGGCGATTGTAGCCAACCGCCCCGGAGTAACAGTTGATACGCACCAACTCACTTTTGAGCGCGATGACATGGGAGAAATTCGTGTGATCGATTCGGGTGGAGTGGGATCGGGCTTAACGAATCACCAGCTTAAAGACGAAATTGAAATGCGTGCGATGCGCGCCTTGGTCGAAGCAGACTTAGTGCTTTTTGTTGTTGATGGCACAAAAGATGAAGTCGAGCTTCCTGAACTTTCAAGACTTTTAAGAAAAGAGCTTGGAAAGTTTACAGATAGAAAAGTTCCAGTTGCTCTTGTTGTGAATAAAGCAGATCGAAACGACTTTGCAGAAAATAACTTTTTTGAATTGGGTTTTGAGCATATTTTCCCTATATCTGCCGAGCATTCGCGCGGAATAAATGATCTTTGGCATTATATCCAAGATCACAAGGCAGAAGTAAAACCTATTCCAGCTCCAGGCACCGAAACGGATGCGGCTAAAGAATTTCCTCGGGTTCTTATTTTAGGGCGGCCTAATGTGGGTAAATCCACTTTAATGAATTTTTTAAGTGGCAAAGATGTTTCGGCTGTAAGTGAAATGGCTGGAACCACACGTGACTCTGTTTCTGAAAGAGCCTCGGTTGATAACTCTTTTGAGATTTTGCTCACCGATACAGCGGGAATGCGAAGACCTGGGCGTCGTGAACGTGAAGTTGAATGGGTTGCGACAAATAAAATTGTCGATCTTTCGAAAAGAGCAGACGTAGCTGTGCTCGTTCTGGATGGGGATGAAGGAGTAACGGATCAGGATTCGGCGATTGCAGGTTTTGCGCTCGATGCAGGATTGAGTTTGGTGATCGCATTTAACAAATGGGATTTAGTAAAAGATAACAAAGATATTGAATATAAGTTTCAAGAAATTGAACGCTCACGCGACTTGAAAATGGCGTTCCTTTCGTGGTGTCCCGTTGTGCGAATTTCTGCAAAAACAGGACTCCGGAGTTAAAACCTTAAAAGAAAAGATTTTAGAAGTGACGCACAACCGATCAGAGCGTGTGCAAACCGCAGAACTCAACGCTGTCTTTGAAAGTCGAATTAAAGATCGTTCAGGTGCCGTGAGTGGTGGGGGTGGGGCCCGTGAGAGACTTTATTATATGTCTCAAGTGGCAACGAACCCTCCTGAGTTTATTCTTTTCTGTAATATGGCCTCAGATCAGATTCACTTCTCGTTTAGACGTTACATTACAAACGTTTTGCGCGAAGAATTTGGTTTTGTAGGAACTCCCATTCGATTGCACTTTAAGAAGAGCTAGTTGAAGGGAGCAGTGAACATGAAATACCTCCACACTATGATTCGAGTAAACAACCTTGAGGAGTCAATTCAGTTTTATTCAGAAATACTGGGGATGAAGCTTTTTTCTAAAACAGACTACCCCGAAGGCAAGTTTACTTTAGCGTTTTTAGGTTACGGAGAATCTAAAAGCGATCCTTGTATTGAGCTTACTTACAATTGGGACAAGAACTCTTATACAATGGGCGATGCCTATGGGCATGTGGCCTTTGCAGTAAAAAACATTTATGAAGTCTGCGATAAACTTAAAAAAGCTGGAGCTAAGGTTGTGCGTGAGCCCGGCCCCATGAAGCACGGTACAACTGTACTGGCTTTTATTGAAGACCCTAACGGCTATAAAATTGAGCTTATAGAAGCCCCGTAAGCGCCCGACTCGTTTTTTTGACGCCACCTTGGGGTGATTCATGCCAAAATAAGAGTGGGGATCTATACTTGAATAAGCCTGAACTCCTCTTTTTATGGGGACTTAGTTTTATGTGCACCGCTCAGCTCAACGCGGCAGATAAGACCGGTGACTTTGCACATTGCTCCTTAGCAAACCAACAACTTAAAATGCTCAACGACTACATGGAGTCTGAGTTGAGAATTCGCGCGTCGCAGTTTTTAATTCAAGACATTGAAGAGCTGCGTCCCATGATAATTAAAAATACAACGGGCTTACCCGATCGTCTCATCCAGTTATGTTTTGATATCAAGCGAAGAGCTTTTAAAACGACATTCGTAAAAGGTGGCCCAGCGCTCTATGGAAGTTTTGAATTTCTCATGGCAGCCGGAAAATATTTTTTTTACGAGCAAGAATATTCTATCGCGCACGATGCACTTGAAGCCGCTGTAAAACTGCGTCCCAATTTGTTTGATCCCAATTACTATGCGCTCCAAGCATGGACTTTTACACAAGTGACGGCTGAAAAACCTGTTCCAACTGCGGCTTATGATAGAAAAGTAAAAAGCTATGTTGAGAATTTATTAAAAACCAAAGATATTAAACCGGATCAAAAGCGAATTGTTTTAGGATTTTTAGCGGGCGCTGAACAAAAAGCATCGCAAATTTATACAGCTCGTACCTTGATGAATCGTTCTTTGGCACTTAACCCACAAGATTTAAAAATGAGATTACAACTCGGTTTGCTTGAAGAAAAAGCTGGACGCTTTGCTGAAGCCAAAAAGGTTTATGAAGAAGCCATTGCACTAAAAATAATTGATCCCGTAACTGAAAATGCAATATATAAAAACCTACTGCGGCTCTATGGAATTTTAGGTGAGAAAGATAAACAAAAATTAACGGCTCAAAGAGCGCTTGCCTTGCACCCTAAGGATCCGTACTTTAAAAAACTCTCTAATAAAGTAGACGCCCAAAGAGCTCCCGCAAGTGCCAATAAATAAGCTATTTTATTGGCATTAGTCTGTTTCTGTAAGTTTTAGGTTAAGGTCTTAACCATTGTGTAATCTTGATGTTAAGTCTTGCTGAATTAGAGGTTAAGGGCGTGCAGATTTCACTCTAGAAGCTGAAAAAAACATACAATAGAGGAAGGAAAGCATGTTGAAGTTTTTGCTTTCAGGCGCATGCCTGCTTTTTTCTATTCCTCTCAATGCAGCTAAGCTTCAACGTACAGTTTCGCCTGGTTTTGAAGAAGACATAGGTAAATTTTTAAATGGAACTGTTTCGGCAGTGAGTAATCTCTCTGGCATCGCGGCTGCAGCGGGTACAAATATTCCCGCAATCATGCGTGAAATAAAACCTCAAGCAGATGAAACAGAACGCAATTTAGCAACAGTCGCTGCCTCAGGGGACGATTTTGGTTCTGATTTTGTAGGCAACTCACGTGGTGTAACAAAAGCCGCAAGCAGACTTGCTGTTGGGGGTGCCTCTGATTCTCCTCCTGGTTCATTAACGGATGGCAGTGATACTGGTCCTATCGGTGGTGGTGGCTCAGCCCAAGCAGGCTCTGGTGCAGGTGCTGCTGGCAGCGGTGCAGGTGCCTTTGGTGGAGGCGATGGCTTTCAAGCTTCAGGCGGTGGATTTGCTGGTGGTGGTACTGGTCTTGATGCTGTTGCTGGAATTAATGCCCAGCTTGCTAGTTTATAGATGGACTGGGTGATTTTAAAAATACAATTCAAGCAAGCGCTTTTGGTGATAGTGGGGGAGGGAGCGGAGCTTCTTTCAGAGATGGTTTTGCGCAACGGCAAAGAGCGAGCCAGCTGGCGGGGGAGTATTTGCTCAAGCACCCAATGCCATAGGTGGTGGCGCGCCTTCTTTAGCAGGCGCAAGGGCAGGAGCATCGGGAGCACAAACATCCTCGCAGCCAAGAGAGGAATCACCTCGCGCTTTTCTCCAGTCTTTGCATCTACTTTTCCAGCCTCAACAACGGGACCATCTACAACACCGAAGACAGAAACTAAAACTGAAACTCCTAAGACAGAGGTTGCAAGTAAAGATGCTACTACAAAACCAGAGGAGCATAAGCCGACCCCAGCTACAGCGCCAAGTGGACCTTCTGCTGGTGTTTCTGGAAGCGGTACTGGTCCCATCACTCCCACTATAACGGCTAAGATTCCTGAGCAGCAGGGAATAAATCCTGCTAAGCCTAAAGCTGAAGACCTGGCTCAAAAATGCTTTGACGCAATCGAAAAGTTTCGAAAGGAACATACTGAAGATGGCTTTTGCAGTGGGGGTCGCGATGAACGTAAATGTGCCGTTAAAGATGAGCCAGTGGTTGAATTTGGATGATAATGCGTGTGAGGCAAAGGTTAATGGGAATTCGATTCGAGCGCATATGTTTATATTTTCAAGATAAATTATAATATTATTCTCAGAGGACCGAACATTAAACTTATTTCAGATTTTGACGGAAAATTGTTTGGTTCTGCTCCAGAAGGTAGTGGAGCGGGTGGGGCTACTGGCGGCGGACCACATAGAACCAGTTAAATAGATCACCATGGATTTTGACGCTTTCTAGCTAGTTTGCATGTAAATTCTTTCGTACAATTAAGTATGCGTTTATTTGCATGCCTCATTGTTGCTGGCTTTGGTGTGCTTCCAGTTTTACATGCCAAATGTTTTAAAGTTGTTGGGCATGTAATTAATTCAACTCAAGAGTATGTAGACGTAAGATATCGCGAATCTAGTCTTCGTTTGCACTACAAAGTAGTTGCACGAAGAACTCTTTTGCCAAGGGGTGTCTCGCTTCAAGCATATTTCGAAAAATCCAGTGATTCTAAATACCTAACTGAGTATTCCGCGATTGACATACCGCGCCGTAGTGTGGCAAGCTCTGATGAGTCTTTTACTGCAGCTAAACTCACTAAGGATGGAAAATGTTTAAAAGAATTCAAGTAAGTAAAGTAGGAATGACTCGCTTTAGTTCTTTCTGCACATTGTCTTTGGGGCTCGATGCTAGCGATCCATGCAGTAACCCCAAGTTCTGCGGCAATTTAACAATCATATACAACGGAGCGGGCGAGAACCTCGGTGAGGGGGATAATAAAGGCAAAGATCCAGCGGCACTTGATACTTCCGATTACCTCAATGCGATTGCTCGTAAGGGAACTAAAAATTCTAAAATACTTTTGTTGTCCGAGTGACACTTCTCCTGGTGTAGCTACGGCTATTGAATCAGCTCAAAAAAACATGGAACTAACTTTACTCATATTCCAACAGCAAGGCCGTCTTTTGATGATACTTAAAGAACGATACTAAACTTGATGCGATAAAAAGAGCCTTTGCGGCTGATCCTAATTGTCAGGAGTTGATGCGATTAAATCCCAAAGACGATATGTCGAAGTTTATTAAAGTTGATATTGTAGTGGCTTCTCATAGTCAGGGTAAGGAAAGAATATTAGTTTACCCGTGTGGCCTGGTGATTCTGACACGGGAGAAGATGATGATCATACTAGATTAATGACAAGCTCGTCAGATGTTGAGGCTAGAGCTTCTATTGTCTCGAAAGATTTTGATCAGTTAAGGAATGCTTTTGCTAAGTCAGTTTTTCATGCTCTACTTACTTGTGATGGGGCAGATATATGAAATGATTTTACCTCGTAACTCTGATACCTGTGCCTGTTCAGTAGCTTATACGGATAGTGGAATTGTCTCTGTGAGGGATGCGGCAGTTGATCATGGTGTTTTGGTAGATGCGGTCCATACCTATAAGGGGTGTTTATAAGGGGCTCAGTCTTTATCTGCGTTGAGTATACCTTTACAGAATTATAATAGATGGGCAATTATGCGTGCATCTTCTACGGGATTTGGAGATGGTTATAGGTCTTCTATTTTTACAATTGATACTGACAAGCCAAATCCTTTTGACTTGTTTGTTGTGAGTTCAGCAGAGAAGTTGTCAGAAGATATTGAGGCTACTGTGCCGCCAGTTCAACAGATTCGGGATTGAAGCTGTAAGCGCATCAACTACAGATAAAGAATTTGAAAACGCTTACCGCGAAGTTTTGGCTCTCATTAATCGTAATCAAAATCAGAACGCTCAGTACCTTAGTACGATTAAGAGAAATCCTGTTGCACTTAAGGAGTCGCGTGAAGCCGCTAAAGACTTTTTTAATACTTGCGTTGCTGATGCTAAGGGCGCTTTATGTGCTGGTTTTAGAGGTTTTGGATAAAGTTTATTCAAATAGGAACTCAGATCGAGAATTAGCTGAGGTTTATGCTTTGTTTGAGCAAGTGAAAGCTGATTTGGGCAGTATGGCCAAGTCACCACTCCTTGAAGGTAGGTCGACAATCCGATTACTTTTTGCCCAACTTTGATTTACAGTCAAAGCACTTCGATGATTTTGCTCAAGCATTTACTCGTGCAGCTAGAAAGTTAGGTATGGCCGATAAGGTTGTTGCTGTTTTAGATGACATGAGTGTGAAGTGGGCAACGTATCACTCTGCATTTATTACCGCGTATTACCCTGATGTTATGAAAGATACATTGGATAGGCGCGTAGAGTTTATCTGGGGCTGCTGAGCTACTTAGAGCGAAGTATGCTGAGACGAATGATCCTAGATATAAAAGAAATTAGAACGCTTACGTTCTCAGTTGGCATGTTTACTTAATTTCCCAATCGGACCCAACTACCGTGAAGTGAATGAATTCCCCGTGGGTAGTCTTGTTGTGGACTCTTCTAATTCGTCAGGATCTCCCATCCCCAAAACTCACGTCGAAGGCGCACCTCCACCCAAGCCCAGTAGCAACGAAACCCCAGCGCTGAGGTAGTGGTAATAGTTAAAGTGATTATACAAGTTTAATCTAAGAGTAAGGTAGTTTGATTGCAACAGATGTACCCTTTGTTAATCTGCTAGTAACAGTAATGTTACCGTTGAGTTCATTGATGACTTTTTGTGCGTAATTATATCCAAGACCGCTACCTGTATTTTCAAGGGACTCCTTTCCATAGGAGAAGCCTCTTTCACCCAGCTTCTTTAATGTTTCATTGCTCATGCCAATTCCGTCGTCCCGGATGCAAATATGGAGTTGAGTTACTTCGATACAAACAATTAGCTCGACGGTCCCGTTCAGAAGTGTTGCTTCAGCAGCGTTATTTATAAGATTAGATAAAGCTCTCTTTATAGCAGGTAGGTTAAGGTTTAATTTAGAATTTATTGCATTAGCGTCTCTTTTTATGTTTAGACTAAGTGTTAAATTGCTTTTGTCTTTATACGCTACCTTCATTTCCGTCATAAGCTTTTTGATGGCTTCAATGAGTAGATCAACATGAATTTCATTTTTTTGTGAAATATCGCCCATGCTTTTTTTGCTTAGTTCTGCAGCTATTTCTTTGATCCTGTCAATTGCAAGAGATAAAACGTCGTGTAGTTCAGGTGCGAACTTATCTTTATTCTTGAGTACGACTTGTAACGCGCTAATCGGAGAGCGGATATCGTGAGCGACTTGCTTGTAGATTCCAATGATAATGTCCCCGAGTTCTTTTGATTTTTGAAGTTCAAAGTTTTGTTTTTCTTTAGTTTGAATGTCCTGTTTTAGTTTTATTATATTGCGCTCTATTTCTCTTACTTCGTCCGGATACTGTTTGTCGTCAGGCAGCGAAATTTGAGCTGACACTTTCAGAATAGGATCAATGATTGAATGGGTAATTTTTTCTTCAAGATGTTTTGACAAATAATGAATGAAGACTATGAAGCATAAACACATAACACAGAAGGTAAATATAATGTTGAGAAGAGAAAGTTGCTTGATAGATCCTTGAATGTATGCGACTTGTTTGCCAGCAAAAATCAAAGGGTGGTTAATTTCTACTGAAAAAAATTTAGCCCTACAGCTATCACTCGAACTTGTGGGTATTGTTTTATTGATCTCTAGGGTGATTTTTTGAATCTTTCCAATATTCGCGATGCTGCTAATAAAGTGTTTGAATAACTCATGAGCTGCACGCTCATCACCGAGGGCAATTTCTCTCGAAAGTTGGCTTGTTATGTTAGAAAGTTCAGTTTCGATAACCCTACAAGTAATCGAATTAGAGCTTTTCGAAAGTACCGTTAGTGTTCCGAAGAAGATGATTCCAATGATAAGAAAGCCGATAATCTGTGCGTTTCGGAGAATTTTTGTTGCAATTTTAGTGATTGAGTTTGGATGCTGGTTGAATTTGCTAGACATGTTTACAAGAAGTCCCAGCCAGTATCTTTAAGGGTAGAAATGGCAAGTGATAAGTTCTGTGTTTTTATAAAAAACAAGTCAGTTTTATATGTAGAAACTACACATACACCTATTTTTGATTCTTTTAGAGCACTGGTTATTGTAGCTATTAGTCCGGATACGGTTCCAAAGGGCATTTCTCCAACTATCTGAAAGCATGACCAGTTATTGACTTCTGAAACGACAAGAGAATTTAGTTCTAGTTCCCCGGGTATGATGGCGGAGTATTCTTTTGTTGTACAGAATATTGAGTATGGCTGATCTTTGATTTGCTCAATAATAGTTCTGCTTGCTTGAATGTAGTCATTTAAATCCTTAAAGAGTACATACTTATAATCGCCATGAATGACAGATAGTTTTAGGTGAGAATATTTATCTTCCAACATCTTAATCTTTACTACTTTCTTTGCTTTTTAACTCTTTGATAAACATTTTACTTATAAAGTTTCCACTTTTTGCGATGCTTTCGTAATGTCGTAACAACCCTAGTTTGTTTATTTTAGATATGTTGGATGCTTTGATGTCAGAGCCATTGCAAGCAGCATCTAGTGCGATCGTCATAGCGTCATACGAGTATGCCCCTATGGGGCTTGGGTGAGTTCCATGTTCAGAGAACATTTTTTTTGCAAACATTGTGGAGATATTGTTTATTTTGCTGGTCCATCCGGTTGGTACAAATATGTTTAGTCCTAAGTATTGAGTTTTTTTAACCAGAGTTATCATCTCGTCAGAAAATATATTCCAATCACCAACTCCAAAGATGTTTCCTCGCCATTTAGACTTAAGTATGGCTTCTAGATATTGTTGTGATTCAGAAAAGTTTAAGGCAATAAAAATGCACTTTACGTTTTTAATGTGTTTGCTTAGCGTATTTGGATTCCATATAGATGTCTCTTGAGTTTGGGAGTATCCACTTTTCAAAAAATTGTCTTTAAAGCGGAGGGAAAGGTGATTTTGAGTATTAAAAATACCCAGTGTAGTCTTATGCGTGCAGCTAGTAATACTTTGTATTTTCTCTAAAAGAGATTCCCATTGGTTAGTTTGGGGTGATGCTAGTGATACAAAATTTGAGTTCAGTGATTGTAGATCGGTTGTTGAAGCTCCAATTGAAATGCCCTTCAGTTTAGTTCCTGCCGCAGCTTTTGCGGCAATTCTAGCAAAAGTGCTTCGAGATAAACCGATTAAAATAGGGTTTTTATTTTTCAATGCTATATCTTTGACTGTTGCAAAGAGTTCTTCTTCCGACCCTTGTTTAATGTTTTCGTTAATGACAACTTTACAAAGTTTGTTTTTTTCGAAGTAGGCTACTTTAGCGAGCTCAATAGCGTGTCTTATTTGTTTTAACTCCGAGGAGGTTGTGTAGTTTTTAGGATCAAGAGGGACGATCTCAACCACATGTACATTCGCTAACTCAATTGCATTCTTAGAATGAAGGGAGTTTAGGTTAAGTAGGAGTATTAGTGGTAAATAAGTCCCGTGTTTAAATATCAATGACGATACTCCTTATGACAATTACCCTCCAAGCATGACATGGCTGAATGTTGTCCTTTAAAGTAGGCGTCGCAATGGTGCGCTTGTGAGTAGTTCTTACTATTAAACAAGTCTTTGTGAGTTTCGTGTAGATTGTAGTGCGGGACTTTTGGAAAAATATGATGGACGAGATGGTATGTGTCTTGGTGCGGGTGCAAAATTGCTGCCAAAAAGCCAGTATGTGGTAAGTTTCTGGTAAATCCCAATATGGTTCCGACTTTAAGTCCAGCGTGATCAAGGAATTCGGCAAATACCCTAATTGCATGATAAGTGGTCATTCTTGAGATAATCCAGAGAGAAATTAGTAATGTGGTAAATTTGAAGCTGATGCCGATGCTGATCAGTACTATTGCAAATGTATTGTACAATATTACAAGAGTTTTTGTTGAGGGACTTAAAGAGAAGAAGTTACCTGTAAATGAATCTTTCCATGATTGTTTGTTGAGGATTAACTTTTTATATATTTTCCAAGCGGGGTCGTTTTTAGGGTTCGTGTCATTGTATCCATATCTAAAGTGAGATTTTGTGTCCGGGTCAAGCTCAAGTGAGCCTAGATGGCGGTGATGTTTTAAGTGACTTTTTCTATAAGTTTCTACACTGTCAAGCATTGGATAAGCCGCGAGTATGTTTGGTACAAAATTATTAAGCTTTCTATTGGAGAAAAGGTTCCCGTGTGATGCGTCGTGCACGAGGTTTGAAAGTGCTCGTTGTCTTGATCCTATCAAAATTAAAGCTATTGGAGTGAGAAAAATGTTATTGTAAACAATTGCAACTGAGAGAAAAATTATTGACCAATCTAGCAAAAAGGCAAGGTAGCTCTTTAGATTGTTTTGTTTAGTTAATTTTTTTAATTTGTTCTTATCGATAAAATTTCTCAATTCATTGATGGTAGTTTGAGTACTTTGCATGCTTGCACCTTAAGATACTGGGTAACTTAACATTCGCGACCGGTCGCGTCAAAATACGTGTTTCTTATCGATATTTATAGCTATTTTGCCTATCTGCTTGTCCATGGAAGCTACTCACTAGCTGAATTTAGTATCTGAGTGGTGATTTCGGGAATTGGAGCCAAAATGGTCTAAGTTTGTTAAAGATCTCGTATCATTAACTTGTGTTTTGACGAATGTAATTATGGGAATATTCTTAACTTTTTTGTTTGTTGTGATAGGGGCTTTTCAGGATGTTTTCTTGGCGAGCTATTTTCAGACTAAGAATCCACTCCTCACAGTGTTTAGTGCATTTTTGATAGGAATGCTTGTATTTTGGGCTTTGCTAGGTCGTGGGGTGTGGAGTTCTTTTCAAAGAGTCTCTCAAGAAAAAAAACTTTTTCTACTTTTAAATTTTTATACAACTTTAAATTGGCTGACGTTTTTTTATTCATTGAAGTATATCGAACCTGTTTTGGCAGGTGCTATTGCTTTTTCACTTTTACCCGCAATTACTGTTATTTTGAACGCTTACTTTAGACCGAACATGAGTGTGAGTTTTTTGGAGAAGCTTTCTTCACTTGGGATACTCGCGAGTATTTTACTTTTAGTATATGGTGAAATTTCACAAGTTACTTCGTTGGCTCACCCAGTTTTTAATATGCAAGTAATAGGAGTGCTACTATGCATACTCACATCAATAGGTATGTCCTATAATACTTTTATCACTAAAGAATTGAGCGATAAAAAATTTCGCACTACTGAAGTAATGGCTTTTAGGTTTATAGCTCTTTGTTTGGTAAGTTTCATTTTTTTAAAGTTAGGTGGCGCTACTATTCCTATATATGACTTTAGTTTCTTAGGAGTTTCCTTGCTGGTAGGGGTTGTCGGTGTGGTAATACCTATGTTTATTATTCAAAAGGCCATAGAAAAAACGGAACCTGTGATTATTTCTATAATATTAGCACTCACTCCCGGAGTAACTTTTTTGTTTGAAGTTTTAGAGGGTCGCATTGAGATGCGCTTAACTTCGGCTGTAGGTGCGATGATGTGTTGTTTTTTTGCCATTGTGGGTGTGTTTCCGCGAAAGAAAAATGAGATAGTAAAATAGTCTAATATTTTAAGAATAACGCTATGATTGAAAAAACTAGTTCCACAAGCAAAATCGCTCTCTATACTGCAGTTAGTTTAGCTTATGCAGGTGAATATAACGCGCTAATTGCTATTTTAGAGCACGCACGCCAACTCGGTGGTGCTAGCCACGCTGTTATTTTTTATCTTATTTATTGTATTCCTGCTGTTATTCTCTTGGTGGTTTCGGGTGTATGGAAATCGGCTTTCACAAAATCTAAAGAATATTTACCTTTAGTGTTTGCGGGTTCTGCTTTAGTCATTACGAGCTTTGTGAAGGCAGAGCAAGTCGGTGTTGTAATTTTATGTGTATTTTTAATTTCAATGTTTCGCCAATGGACGCGGGCGCTCACTCTCTCGCTAATTCAAAGCTATTTTGTGGGTAAAGAACGAAACTCTATTACTTCGCAAATCATTAGCCTTCGTTTTG
This sequence comes from Bdellovibrionota bacterium, assembly GCA_041391385.1. Lineage (GTDB taxonomy): Bacteria > Bdellovibrionota > UBA2428 > UBA2428 > UBA2428 > CANIGN01. Next base: position 65,359 of record JAWKOD010000007.1, on the reverse strand, counting down.
TCGTGATGATTGTTGGAGCTACTATTGGAGGCTACTTGGGAGAACGTCAGTTGTTCTCTTTAAGTCTATTGGTAAATGCATTTTGCTATTTAGGTGCTGCTGCGGCGATGTTGGTAGTAACTCGGCGACTTGGGGAGCCGGCTTGTATTGAAGAAGAATCACTCAATTCTACTGGTTTCTTTAAAAGGATTTCAGAAGGTTTGCTCGGGTTGAGAAATTCAATTGGGATAAGCTTGTTTGCAGTGGTGCTTATTACCTCTGTAGGGGTAAATGCATTTATGGCACTTGAGTATCCAATTTTAACATCTGACTTGGGTGTCGCGCCGTCTAAGTTATTTTTAGTATACTTTGGTCATATACTAGGAGCTGTCATCGCAGGCCGTGTTGGAGGCGCGAAGTGGGTCGCAGAGCAGTCTCATGGGCGCTCCTATATTCTCGCGGTTCTTCTTTGCTTAAGTTACGCGTTCATAGGATTTGTTTCTAACAATATGATCTGGATAAGTTTTCAATTAGGTATTTGTGCTTTTTTTCTGCCCCTCTTTGAGACGCATTATTCATCTGTGCTGATGAATAATGCTACTCGTAATTATCCTTCTCAAAATTTAACCCTCAACTTTTTTGTTGAAATGAGCAATCTGCTTGGGTCTGCCCTTCCGCTATTATTGCTAGTATCTATGACCTCTATTGATGCTAATCGTACAATACAGGTTATTGTAATTTGTATAATCCTAACTTTGGGTTTTCTGTTAAGAAAGTCTGAGCCAGTACGCGCTATGAAAAGAGTAAAGCTATGAGGGCCCGCACTGTTCTGCTTTTTGGTACTAAGTTTGACATGGTAGCGCGTTTAAAATCTCTAGGACTTAAGGTTGTGTTAGTTGATGAAGTGAAGAATTCTGAGGCTGATATAAGCTTGATCGTAGATGGTCCTAAGGCTTCGTTAGGCGATTATAACGTTCAGGATTTTGAAAGATTTCAGGGACAGATTGATGGTGTGATAGTTTGCCTAGAGGATTATGTCGAGTTAGCAGCTGCTACTAGAGAACGCTACTTTAAACATCTATTAGGTATAACGCTTTCACAAGCTCGTGTGGTAAGAGACAAGTATCTTTTAAAGAAGTTCTTGCAGGAGAATAGCATTCCCGTTGCTAAGTTTTCTGAGATAGATAGTTTTGAGCGTCTTAAGGAACAACTTGGACTACCTTTTATTATTAAACCGCGTCTTGGATATCTTGCACAGGGAATAGAGATAGTTTCTTCTAAAAGCGAATTTGAAAAATGGTATTCTGTCTCGCAAGACAAGTTAGCTATTTTTTATGCTGAAGAATTTATCAGGAATCCCATTGAGTATTGTTGCGACACCATAGTAGCTAGTTCACAAGTTGTTGTGCAGTTTCCAGGGGAATATACCGTGAATTGTTTAGAGTCTAACAAAACACACAAAGGATTTGGAGTTAATTTCCCGGGTTTCTTACCAATTGAAAAGTTAGAAGAGATCAAGCTTTATACTCGCAAGTTTATTGAAAAACTTGGGGTAACTGATGGTTTTTTCCATACAGAGTTCTTATGGGATGGCGAGAAATGGTATTTTGGAGAAAGTGGGTGTCGTTTACCTGGTGGTCTGCAAATACCAGTTCAGTCTTATATGTCCGGTTTGGATATCCTGGATTATTACATTAAAATGTTTGTGTCAGAATTAAGGCCTAAGGAGATTGTCCCAGTTAAAATATTTAGGAAGGCCTACGCTGGGTACTATTTATACCCTAAGCATGCAGGTATAGTAGAAAAAATAGAGAACAACATTCACGGTACTCCTGGGATTTTGAACTCTGCTGTTTATATAAGTGAAGGGGATGTTGTTGACCATGAGGACTCTTCTGTCTCAATGGTGGCAAATGTTATATACGAAGCAGAAAGTCAAAATGACTTAAAGGAGTGGACACTAAAAGCGCCTGAGTTATTTAAAGTTAAGTATAGGTAGAAGCTTTTTTTCAGTTGTTATTCGTTTGGCTGAATCTCAACAGAGGCAATTAATCCATCTTTTATTATGTAAGTTACTTTAAAAGTTTTTACACCGCGTTCAGTGTCACCAAAGTTTACTTCTTCGGTGTCGATAACGGTATGAATGTTTTGATGAACTTCACGGTTAAGAATTTTGCTTTTGCTTTTGGGTAAAGACTGAAGAAATTTTGGTAGAGAAGTAAGAAGTCTGAGAGTTTGAGTGTAGTTTTAGGTGCCGGGGGGCGGTTTACGATTATTTCTTGGGCAAAGTATTTGGCAAATTCTTTTATGTTGTGACTGTTGTAGGCGGCCAAGTGACCATCAATAATCGCTGAAAGAGGGCAGGAAGCTTTACTCATAGCTTTACAATATCGTTCTTTAGGCGAAATGTGCATTCCGTGAGTCGCAAAAAGCTACTCGTCGGATTATCCATTCAGTTAACTTCTACAGAGCTAAACAAGAGATTTATACAGCCTAGAGTTGTTGGTTGGGGCGTTGGCCGTACGGGAATATCATTTCTATTTTGGTACCATTGCCACTACTGCTGTAAATAAATTGACCGCCATTTGATTCTACGTATCGCTTGGCAGAAGCTAGTCCTAGGCCATTGCCGTTACTAGATGGTAACGGATATTGTCCAAGAGTTAAGCTTTGGATAATGTTTTGTGGTAAGCCAGGACCATTATCAGTTATGGCTATAGACTTGTTTTCGCTAGAGGAATTAATAGTAATCTTTATTTTTGGTACCATCGTTGCTTGTACTGAGTTGTTTATTAGGTTCGATAAAATTCGTGTAAACTCTTCAGGGCAAATATTTAATTTAAAATCTTCTTGCATGGTTGTGTTTTCAAGGTCAATTTCATTTTCCAGTTGATGCTCAATTTTCTTTTCACTAAGTAATTTCTCGATAGCTGTAACTAAGTTTTGAGGGTTGCTCTTTGTTTTAAAGTCGGGACTTTTAATTAAATTGTTTGAAATACTAAGGATACGAGCAATGGCACTTTCTAAAAGCTCGGTCTCTTCGATGGGCATGCGATCTTTATTTTTTAAGAGGATCATTTTTAGGGCCGTTACTGGGGATCTGATATCATGTGCAACTAACTTTGCAGTTTCATTGAAAGCAGTAATTTTAGACCTTTGTTCAATGGCGTTAATGTAATCGTTGAACTTATCTACAAAAATACTTATTTCACCGTGAGATACTAACTTCAGTGCTTTGGGGGTACTTGACTCTAACTCTTTAGATAGTGTTTTTAGTGGGGTAAATATGAATCGATTCTGAATAAAAGCTACTAGTAGACTAGAAATGAGCATTGCGCCTAGTGTAATGAATAATATCTTGATACCGGTTGAGGGTGAAACACTGGCATCTTGTTTAAGGCGAGCATGGCTAAATGTATAGTTAATGACTGGGTTGCTTAAGCTGTCTTTTGATGACTCGGGATAAGAAAATGAGATATCAAAATCAGAAGGGTCGTCGACTTTAGAGAAGCCTATTTTACTTAAAGCAAAACGATCTAAGGTCCCCTTGAAAAATGGATCAATGGTTTCTTTTAGCCCCAGGAGGTGAGCAGTTGCAAGTTCATCGTAGTTTAATCCTAACTCATAAGTTAGAGCTAGTTTTTGTCTCTCTAGCTCTTTATTCAAAGATTGTGACTGAGTGTGATTCAAAAAAAGAAAGATAATAAAAGCGCCGAGTAGAGAGGTTGCTATCTGCAATTTAACTACCGTGGCAAATATAGACTTGTTTCTTGTATTCATAAGTTAATCTGGGATTTCCTTAAATTCATTGCGCGAGAAAATAGTGGGAGTTATTTTGCGGCTTGCGTGTCCGCCCGTAATGGGAAAGCATATTTTCCCTACACTCGTATTATTGAAACATCTATTGAAATTAAGGGCTGCTTTGAAGGTTTTTAAGTTTGGGTATTTACGAACTCGGTTAGATAACTCAGCTGTTATTACACCTATATCATATCCGTAAGCAATTTCACTTGTAGGTGATTGGTTGTAGATCTGTTTAATGAGGGAGTTAAATTCAAGTGATGCTCGAGTGTGTGGGAGCCAAAGTGCAAAGCTGTAAGTAGGGGTTTTTTTATTTACCAAAAATCGTCTAATAAATTCTATGTCTCCCGTCGACCAACTGCTGTTAGTTATTATTGGCTTATCAATTTTATTTTGTTCTAATTGGCTCATGATTATTGAGCTTTCGTCTGCGTATTGTGTCATCCATATGAAGTCAGCATTTTTTATTTTTACTAAGTCTGTAGACGAAATCGTTTGTTTTTTGTCCATTTCGACATGAGTCAAATCTAATTTTGACTTGCCAAGGTAATCTTTAAGGTTTTGTTTTAAGTTTTCTACTTGGTTTACAGAAAATACTGCGTGAGGGTTCGAAATAACAACGCCTTTTTTGAATTTAAGTGTGTGAACTATAAAGTCGACCACTGTTGATACTGACAAGTCCATTGACTCGCCAGTGGTTAGGATATTGCTACCAAAAGAGCCTAGTTTTGCGTGGCCAGCACCAGCGTAGATTGAAACGATGCTTGTCTTTTTATTAACAACTTGAGAAGTCAGCAATGCTTCGTGACTTGTCGGAAATCCGATAATTAAAGATGCATTGTTTTGGATCAAAAAATTAGCAGCTTCGATTGCGCCTAGTTTCTCTCCGGTAATTATATGTTTTTCTATTACTCGATGAGGTTTTTTTGCAAACTTCTCATATCCTAATCTAAATCCCCGATACCATAACTCCTGTGACTTTTGTGGGAGTACGGCATCGGAAGATCCATAGCCTATGACTAATTCCGGTGTGTTTATCGCAGAGTAGCTAAAGTTAGTTTGAGTAAGTAATAATACGAAGATTAGAGTTCTGGGCATTTTAGCAAGATTCCTTTTTTGGGCGAATTGATAAAAGTAATATAGCGCAGCAAGCGCAGGCTAGAAGTGTGAGTAAAAGAAAACTGAAGTTGATCTGTTTTTTTTCAAAAATCGTTGTGAGAATAATTCCTATAACTGGAGTAAAGCTTATAACGCTACTTACGGTAGAAGAGTGGAATGTCGCTAGTGATCTTTGTAAGAAAAAGTGTGGTAATAAGCTACATATAGCGGAATAGGTTATGAGCCGGACTAGTTGTACTCCATTAAGGTTGATTATTTTTTGAATAGGTGAATTGGCAATTAGAAAGAGTACAAAGCCTGCGAAAAGAAATTGAATTACAAGAGTATTGCTAGGCGGTGATTTGTTGATAAATCTTTTTTGTAAAACTAAGTAGAGTGCAAAGCTAACAGCAGCGCCTAGTGCTGCAAGGTGCCCAATACTTAAATCAGAGTAACTGCTATTGGACGTTGATTCTTTTGTGATTGCAGTGAGCGATAAGATACAGGTGGATAGGATAAGTAAAGTTTTTTTTGTGCTAAGTTGGTTAACTTTGAATAGAAATTCTAGTATTAAAACGAAAACTGGAACGAGTCCCATTATTATTAGCGCTTCACTTGAGCTGATAGTTACTAAGGCATAGGTACCTAGCCAGAAATACGTGACTCGTCCTATTGTAGAGAGGAGTATTTGTATTGATAACAATTTAGTTCGTTCTTTATAAGACATGGGTAATAATTGTTTTGTTAGATTAGAAAAAAATAGAAGAATGCTGCCCGATAGTAAAAGTCGGGTAGAACTTAGAGTTGCGGGATCTAAATCTATTATGAGTACTTTTCCAAGTATCCAACTTAGAGCTACTAGTACTGGTATTGAAACAAGTTGGAAGATATTTTTGTAATTATTCATAAGTAATTGCTAAGTTTTGCTCTAAGTAAGTAATAAGTGTGTTTGGATCAAGAGTCTGATTCTTTGATTGAAATATAGCAAAGCCCGGTAGTCCTGAGTATTGAGGGTATGGAATTAAAGTGTCTCCTTTTTTGCAGTATTCGAAATGCTCCACGTATTTTAAATTTTCATTATTTAGTAATTCTGGCATGGGTAAGCTTTTTACCTTTCCACCTTTGTTAACTTGGTAAAGGTATAAGATGGTAGCTTTGTTTATAGTCTTTTGAGTAGTGCTGGGTAGTTTCAAGTAGTCGCAAAGTAATCCGTCTAACAAATCGTATCCCGTTGAAAGTTTTAATAGGGTATTTGTTAGTCCACCGCCTCCAAATCTTAAATTTACTTCGATTAGTTTTGCGTGTGATTCATTAACGATCATCTCAATATGTGCAATTCCAGAATTGAATTTAAGTCGGGTGAAAAGGTCCTGAAGTAATGATTCAGCTTTTGCTTTGGTTCTTGGATTTAGATTGTTTGTATAAGAGTAAGAAGCTTCTTCAAAATATGGTGGGTGAAAAGGAGTTTTTTCAAGAATTCCAATGAGTGTTGGTTTGCCAGATAAACAGAGTACTTCAGCGCTAATTTCAAGACCTTCAATCTTTTCTTCGATTAACATAGGGAATGGCAAGGAATTAGCGATTAGGACGTTCGTATTTGTGATTTCTTGTACGTGCCTGCTGCTAGAACCGCAAATAGGTTTCGCTACTACTTTTTTGCAATCCCATGAGTGCATTAAACTCATTATCTCTTGTGGGCTGCTGACAGTGGAGTGCTTTATGTTGTGAGGACTATCTTGCATCAGCTCTCTCATTTTAAGCTTGTTAGCACATGCGTAGGCAGTGTTCTGGTCGGGGCCTACTTTTGCACCCGATTGGCTATAATTGTAAGCGGCCGAGATTTCGATCGCTGATGATTTAAGGGGGATAATAACAGGAAATTTTGTTTTGTTTTTTAAGTGGTCAGTAAGCTGATTAGATTCAATAAATAAAGCTTCGATGTTTTTTTGTTCGCATGATTTTTTGATTTTATCTTTAAAGTATGGTGTTGAGTCTAGGAAAATAGCTTGTTTCATCTTATATATTTTTTAGAAAATTTTCTTCATTTGTAGGTTTGATTTCGTGATTATTGAATAGATTAATATAAAAAGAGTGAGGGTAGGTAAAATGTGAGAATTGCTCACTATCGGCTATGTTGTTTGTGTGATTTCGTATTTTACTATATTCATTTTTTTGAGCTTCGTCTTTTAAGTATCCTCCAGGAGCCAGTGAAACTTCTGTAGAAGTGAAGAAGCATGATTCATCAATGGCTTTTACTTGAATTTCAGGTGAGACTCGACAATTAGCAAATGGCCATGCATAGGAGTCAGGAGTTATTAATAAGTACGCTGCGCTTACGGCGGGAAATGTTTCTTCTAGACTTGCAAAAAGGCTCGCTGCGTTTTCAGTCGATTGGGTTCCAAAGGTGTTGTTCCAAGTGGGTATGCCAAAGATTAGAGGTTGTAGATTGCCGTCTTTATACTGAATTAGGTGTTTTGCGTGTTCGGTAGTACAGAGAATATCTGCTAAGAGGTTTTTTGAAGCACCAAGCATGACCCCTAATCCTGCTTGCATTCCATTATCTATTATTCGCTTTTGTGCTTCCGCTCTAAAGACAAAGCCATCTAATTTAGTGTCTACTGTGTAATCATCTCTTAAACCGTGTTTTTTAACTCCATTAACTATGAGTTGGTGAAATCTTTCATAGTCGTAAGTTTCTTGCCAATTGAGGACAGCGTCTAGTCCGTTTGCGTGTAAGTCTCCATATTGTTTTGATGTTAATGGTGTCATGCAAAGTGAAATCCGAAAGCTAGAGTATTTTGACACGAGTTCTTTTTTTAAATTCTTTATATATTCGCTAAGGTGACTTTTGACCATTTCCAGGTCATCGCCACCTGCAAGTTCAATATGTCGAGTGGAGGTGCTCTCAGCTATATTGATAGCTTGTTTTAAGATTTGTATAAAAGAAGTTCTAAGCCTAGGAATTGTTTTATTAGTTGAGCGCCAAGAGCAAAATTCACATTGGCTTTGGCAAAAAGATGTCAGTTCTAATGGTGACATAGTGATTACATTTTTTTGAAAGAGTTTATTTCTAAGCTCTTTTGCTTTTTGTCTGATAATAATTCTTAGGTCGGGGTGCTCAAGGCAGGACAACAAGAGAGCTGCATCTTTTGTGCTAAGTCCGTCACTCCTTCGCAAATCAAGTAAAGAGTGTAGCTTCTCAAGGAGCTCGGGCTTTGAGGTTTTTTTTGCTTCTCGAACTATGTTTTCACAATTCATGAAAACTTGAGCAAAGTTAAGTGATGTTTTATCCATTATTATCCTGAACTTAAGTAGCTGTATAGCGCAATGAGTCATTTTCGTCAAATGAGTATTTATGAGTCCAGTATGAGGCTAAGTACTTGGTATTTTAAATATTTAATGGGGTACGTGGGAAGGCAGAGGGAGAAGTTTTTGTACAGGCTACTTCTGTAGGAGTGATAGGACATGAGTATGTAGTCTTTCGCAAATTTACTTTCACCGAGTTATCCTAGCAGTATGAAAATCCTCATTACAGCAGATCCCATTGAATCCCTGCTTTTGGAGATGGATACGACCATTGCGATGGCTGTGGCATTGTTGGATAGAGGTTATGCGGTTGATTGGTGCGTTCTTGCTGAACAGGATTTAAACAATGCAAAGTATTTAGATGAACTCAAGGTGAGGCAGATTTTGCGCTTTGAAAAAAGTGGAGAGCTTGATGTGCCTATTTTTGCCGAAGCGCGTATGGCAGCGGCTACGGAATACGTGGCCATACTGCACAGAAAAGATCCCCCGATTGATGAGTTTTATGTGGCCCATCATGAGAAGTTTTTAAGCTTAAGTGATGAGATCGTTCAGGTGAATCATCCAAAGGTTACACTAAAGCATGCTGAGCACGAGCTTCCACAAATGTTTCCGGAATATTCTATACCCACTCGCACATTGAGGAGTGTTTCTGAGGTGGAATCTTTTGCAAAAGAAAACGGATATAAAGTTGTTCTAAAGCCTGATAATTCTTGTAGTGGGATCGGCATATTATTTGTGTTTAAGGCCGAGGATTTAAGCGCAAATCAAGCGCAACTTGAAAGTGGCTTTCCTTGGGTGGGGCAGCCCTTTGTTCCTAATATAGAAGAACTCGGAGATTTAAGAGTTTTATATTTCAATGGAGTGCATATGGGGCAGATCTTAAGACTTCCAGCTAGGGGCAGCCTCTTGGCGAACATACATCAAGGCGGAAGTGTGGTGAGAGCGGAATTAAGCCCAGGGCAAGCAAAGGCTTCTCAGGTAGTTGCCGAAAAGTTATTACCCATGGGAGCGCTTTTGATTGGTATTGATTTCTTGGGAGAGCAGATTTCAGAAGTAAATATCACCTCGCCGATGGGATTTAGGCAACTAAATACGCTCTATGGGATTGAAAGCCATTTTCAATTTGTAGATATTTTGACTGAGAGATTAAAGTTAAAGAGTTGATCTTGGAGCCCTTTGGCCATTAAGCTTCGAGGTATGCGTAGCTTTATGACTCAATCATTTTGTTTTGTTCTCGTATTTTTTTCAATTGTATCGTGTCAGTCTTCTAAGTTAGTCGAAGAGCAAGCACCTATTTCGCTTACAATAAATGAGAAAGATCTGAGCTTAGAGGAGCTTAAGCAAATCGCGACACCTGTAAAAGTTACAGTTCATGAGGCGCACCTCAATACGCCCATTGAATACCTAGCCTTTCCGATGGTGGCATTGCTCAATAGTCAGTTTGGTGAGGAGTGGAAAAAATCGGATGGAATTTTGTTTACCGCTCTGGATGGATATCGTTCAGACGTATCTATTGAAAAGATTTTGAAATACAAACCGCTTTTGGCTTTTTCTTTTGCGGATGAAAGCAAGGCTTTTAAAATTGATAATAAAGCGCAAAACGAAAAAGATGTTGAGTTGGGTCCTTATTATTTAATTTGGGATAATATCCGGAATGCAGAGCTTAAGCGCACTGGCGCATATGGCTGGCCATACCAAGTTGATCAAATCGATAGAATTCAATATGCGAGTTACTACGCAAAAGCTTTTCCAATAAAAAACCCGACTCCTGATCATAAAAAAGGTTTTGAGCTCTTTAAGACTTATTGCATGAGTTGCCATTCAGTATCAGGAGAAGAAGGTGGGGCCAAGGGGCCCGCTTTGTATCCTAACCCCGGAGTCATCCAAAGGGGTTATTCAAGCTTTAGAAAGTGGACCCAAAGCCCTTCAAAGGTGAAGGCCGGAACAACAATGCCGCCGCTTAATACCAACCTAACGGCTAAAGAGCGCGATGAAGTAAGCTCGCTCATCTATAAGTATCTGATTGCCTTAAACAAGAAATAGAAGCTAAAACAAGAGTGTGAACTGGTTACGCACACAAACGACTGGGCTTTATAATACGTGGAGTTCGGTGAAGGACACCAAGAACATGAAATTGTTTTTGGGAGAAAAGTGGTACCTTGATTTGCCTGATGGCGACAGACTTTGTTTGCTGGTTAATGTTCCCAATACTGCAATCACTAAAGACGACGTTATTGTTGTAGTTCATGGTTTGGCGGGCGCTGCTACAGATCCCTCAGTCGTGCATATTGCTGAGAAATTTTTATCCGAAGGGCATATTGTTGTTCGAGTGAATTTAAGGGGCTCCGGGCATGGGGCGGGTTTAGCCAAGAATATTTACCATGCAGGTCATGATATTGATTTCGAATCTGTTGTTGCAGCTGTCGCCGAACGCTTTAACGATAAGCGCGTCGTGTTGGTTGGTATGTCATTGTCGTGCAATATGATGTTTCGATACTTAGCAAAGAATTTAGATGCACCTGTGTCTCGTGCTTTGGCGTTATCGCCAGTAGTTGATTTACCCATTGCTTCGCAAAAACTCTCACATGCTTATTTGGGAATGATTAATAAATCTGTCTTAAGTTTTTTAAAAAGCTATTTTGTTAAACGCAAAAGAGCTTTTGCAGATACGACTGTTCCTGATTGGGATCGAATTAAGAAATTCTACGAATTTGACGAGTTATATATTGCACCTCTTTTTGGGTTTAAGAGCGTTGCTGATTATTATTCTTCAACAACAGCCTTGCCCTTGATTGGGGATGTAAAAACTCCTTGGACAGCAGTGTTGAGTCTTGATGATCCTATTGCAGTGAGTGAAAAACGCATCTTTAAAAAGAAATTTGCAAAGAATACAATTGTTTTGCCGAGCGGTGGGCATTTGTATTTTAAAAAATATGGCGGACTTGGCGAAGTTGCATACAAAGTTTTTAGCCAAAATAATAATTCTTAAAATTCTCTATTGAAGAGATTCCTCTCTTATGTTTGAATAAATAAATACTCTTAGAAAGGGAGGTAACGACTATGGTAACAATGAAAATTAATCAAATTGGCTCAGTGGATGCTCAACAAAGCGATATTGCGTCTGTCGTTATAACTTCCTTTACCGGAATTTTTTCATAGCGACAGACGCTATCGATAACCACAAATCAACTCAGATCTAGTCAACTAACAGATAACCTTTAGCAATCCGTCTTGGCTTTTTTAGCTAAGGCTAATGGAGTTTTATCATGAGACCGCTTGTCTTATATCCAAAAAACTACCGTCGCGTTCTCGTAGAGAACGGGCTGTATTTATTAAAAAACCTTTGGCGAAACATTTTCTTGCTTCTAAAAGTATTCAAGAATCTTGTGCATCTAGTTTTGTATGTACTTTTTGTACCCGTAAAAGTTTACAAATTAGAAGGTACTGAGAGTTTACCCAGAGAAGTGAATTTAAAAGAAGAGTACCAAAAACATCAGTACCCCGGGCCTCGATTTATAAACTAATAGGGCATAATAATCTTATGTGGTTTTTATATATCGTCGAGACCGAGCTGGGTCGTTTTTATACAGGTGTTGCCAAAGACGTTAATCAGCGTTTTAGGCAACATTCTGGGGAAATTAAGGGTGGGGCGAAGTTCTTTAGGTCCGATAAAGCTTCGCTCCTTCTTTATGTAAAAAAATGTAAAAACCGCAGTGAGGCACAAAAGCTTGAGTCCCGCATTAAGTCGTTAAGTCGTAAGGAAAAAGAAGAACTTGTTTATTCTTTCTGATTCATTTCTAAATTGTAAAACTGTAAAGGGATTCTATCGAGGTATCCCTCAGTAGTCATAAACCTTCTCATCAGCCAAAGTAAAAACTTTTGCGAGTCATGTGCTTCAATTGCGCAGACCATTTGTTTTTTAAGTTCCTCATCTAGAGTGAAGATATGGGTTACTGGCACGTCAACTCTGCCCTTGCCGGCTTTGCCTCGCATTTTAATGTTTTCTCTGAATTCAGGAGGTATTCCTGCAGTGAGCATAGGCCAGTTGTTTGTTTGGCTCATTTTTTTGAGCGTGTCGTGAATTGTAATGTGATCAGCGTGGCCATACACCCCAGTTACATCGTGTGTAAGAATAAGGCCCACTTTTTCTTTTGTAAGCTTTTTAATTGTTTTTGCTAAGAGTTTATCGAGGTTTTTTACTTTGTTAATTCCACCATCGGGTAGTTTCATTTCGTAAGGATGTTTTATGCCAATACAGTCGGCAGCTTTTTGCGCTTCTAAACGCCTGCAGTCCACTGCATTCTTAAGACCGCAAGCGGTAGGAATAATAAGACCCTTTCCTGAATTAGAAACAAGTATCCAGTGAATAGCTTTTTCGGGGTAGAGCTTGCGCATGCGCGCTACATAGGAAAGGGTAAGGAGTTCGTCGTCTGCGTGTGCAAAAATCATAAAGAGGTCGCCATCGAAAACTGGAACCTGAGGGAGCGATTCGTAGTGAATAAAGGAGTGCATTCCGTCTTTAGCAGAAAGGCCCAATGAGGCATTCGGAAGCTTAAAGGCACATGCGCTTATTGCGAAAAGAATTAGGAAAAATGCACTTATAAACTTCATGAATATGAGTATAAATGACGTTTCATGATTTATTGAGTATTCTTTTAAGGAAATACTTTATGTGTGCTCAATTTCAGTTAAAAATTACTGCAAATCAGCTAGCAAAAAAATTTGGAATTCGTTTGCCCGAAAAAGTTGGGGATTTTGACGAAATTTTTCTACCTTATAGGCAAGCTCCTGTTGTTGTTCTAGATGATAAAAGTTTAAATCTTAAAGCTATGAACTTTTCACTTGTGCCTGCGTGGAGCAAAGAGCCCAAGGTACGTTTTGCCACACACAACGCAAGACTTTATTCTTTTGATGAAAAAACAAACAAAGAAGTCGCAATTTATGAAAAACCCACATGGCGAGATCCCTTTAAGAAAAAACATTGCTTAGTGCCCATGACGGGTTTTATTGAAGCTATTTATACCCAATCTCTAGCGGGTAATATGGTGGAGTTTTTTTCAAAAGAAGAAAATCTTCTTGTTGCTGCGGGAATTTGGGAAGAATGGTTGAACAAGAAAACAGGCGAAGTATTGGAGTCTTTTTCAATACTCACTCACGAACCTTATGCGTTTGTTGATAAAATGGGCCACGATCGCAGTCCTGTCTTTTTAGATGAATCCAAGTATAGGGGATGGCTGGAGGTCGACTCCAAGAGCCCGGTTGAAATGCTGGATTTTCTGCGGAGCAGCAGATCGGAGCCCTGTTTTGATGTGGCTATAGTGCGTCCTCTTAAGGCTGGATGGCAAAAAAGACTGTCTTAGAGCTTAACGCTTGCATACAATTGTATGGGTTCCTATATCCTAGTCCCCATGTTCAGTGCCCGGAGTTTAGTTCCATTTCAAGTCCGAGATGAGACCCAGGCTTTGCGTCTTCCTCTTTTTCATAGCCTTGTAGCGGCGGGTTTTCCCAGTCCGGCGGATGAATATCTGGATCGGCACTTAAGTCTTGATGAGCTTCTAATTAAAAACAAAAGTTCTACTTTTTTTGTAAGGGTTAGCGGAGAGAGCATGAAAAACGCGGGGATATTTCCCGGTGACCTGCTTGTGATTGATCGATCACTTAAGGCTCAGCAGGGTTCTATTGTTCTCGCTATAGTTGATGGCGAATTTACAATAAAGAGATTGCAGTATTCGGCGGAAAAAGTTTTTCTTTTGCCCGAGAACGACGAGTTTAAAGCGATTGAGATTTTAGACTCCATGACGTTTGAGGTTTGGGGAGTTGTGGCCCATGCCATCCGATCCTTCCGATAGACTTTTTGCTTTGGTTGATTGCAATTCTTTTTATTGTTCATGCGAGCGTGTTTTTAATCCCAAGTTACGGGATCGCCCAGTTATTGTGCTTTCGAATAATGATGGGTGTGCAGTGGCGCGAACTGACGAGGCCAAGGCATTGGGCATTCCCATGGGTGCGCCTTATTTTAAAATCAAAGATATTGTAAAAAAGCATAACGTTGCTGTGTATTCTTCAAATTACGCGCTTTACGGAGACATGAGTCGCAGAGTGATGCAGATCTTGAGCGAATACACCCCTGAACTCGAAGTTTATTCTATTGATGAAGCGTTTTTGTCGCTGAAGGGTTTCGAGTCGTGGGATTTGCACAAATACGCACGAGAAATTAAAGAAAGCGTTTATCAGCGCACGGGCATTCCTGTTTCTATTGGTATTGCGCCTACAAAGGTTTTGGCTAAAGCGGCCAATAGAATGGCGAAAAAAAATAAAGAACAGAGTGGGGGAGTCTTTGATTTGCGTGATCCCACACTTAGAGACCAAGCTTTAAAAAAGTTTCCCGTAGAAGATTTATGGGGTATTGGCCGCAAATCACACTTAAAACTTGCAGCTTATAATATTCATACGGCGCATGATTTAAAGTTGGCAAATGAAAAGCTGATGCAAAAATTACTCACTATTGTTGGTCGCCGTATCGTTGAAGAGCTCAATGGTATTTCGTGCTTAGACTTGGAAGAAGCCAAGGATCGTAAGCAAATCATATCTTCTCGTTCTTTTGGGCGTCCTGTTGTGCACTTAAATGAACTAAGAGAGTCAATTGCAAATCACATCACAAATGCATGTGAAAAACTTCGAAGTCAAAATTTAATTGCACAAAACATAAATGTCTTTGTGCAAACCAATCCCTTTAACAACACCCCTCAGTATTACAATTCCGCAAGTTACACGTTGTTATCTGGGAGCTGCGTAACTAATAAGCTCATTAAGAAAGCTTTTGAGCTTTTAGACCAGATTTATTTGCCCAATTATCAGTATAAAAAAGTTGGAGTCATTTTTAATGACCTACGTCCGCGTGCAGCCTCACAAATGGATTTTTTTGGGGCTTTTGATACTCCCGAAGAGCTTCGGCTCATGCAATTGCTCGATGGTGTGAATCAACGAGAAGGGCGCAACACGCTAAAGTTTGCAGCATGTGGAATAGAGCAGTTCTGGAAAATGCTCAGCAAGATGAAGTCAGCTGCCTATACAACAAGATGGAGTGAGATTCTTAAAGTTGTTTAGTTACAGCTCTTGAGTTTACATAACTTTTCTTGTTTTTACGTGTTAAGAGCTCTTAGTGGCAGACTTTAAACTTGCCGTTGAGGTCTAGATTAAAGAAAGCCAGATTCATACGCCTGCTGTCTGCTTGGTTGCACATAGACCTTGAGCCTGAAGAATACTCTATAAGAAATACGGGTTTTCTTTTACTCACAAAACTCGAATAGCTTCCGCATTCGTTGTATTTAAAACACTCTTCGACGACTGCGAAGTTCATGGTGCTTGATAGAGATGATGCAATTTCTGCGCTGTTTTTGAGACCAATCCAAAGGCCTCTTGAGTGGGCTTCGCTTGCAAGCCTTTTGAGATAGTTAATTGAAGTGCTTTTGCTCAAGTTAAAGCCTGTGTTGTTGTCGAATCCGTCCACGTTGTCTGGATCCACTCCTGTGCAGCCTTTACTGCGTGCTAAGTCGAGTCGTGATTTCATAATACTGAGCGTGGTGCTTGATGAGGTGTCTAGCCACTGCTCCCCTGCCCATCCGTCAACGGATTTGCCACGAATACTCGATGGAAAGCGACCCTTATCGGAGCGCCAATTTTCATAAGTTCCAGCGCTGAAGTAGCAAATAACTTTCTTTCCTTGTTTTCTAAAGGCTTTGATCGTTGAAGATGAGTTGTCAAAAAGGTCAAGAAAAACCCAGTGAACTCGGTAATTCTTAACCTTGCCATCTAATTGATACTGAAAGCGAGTGTACGCGTTGAGCTGATTGGTGAGCGCAAAACTGGTAATTGTAAACGTTAGGCTTAAAAAAGCGCGTGACTTTATGACTTTATAAAAATATTCCCTCATTTTTAGTCTCCCTTACACAGAGTATCATTTCGCACTATGGGGTTGAGGGAATTTGACGGGGATTTCAGGGCTTTTTACCTGCTAATCTCTAGACATCTGTTAATCTAATTTACAATGGGTGTTGCACGGAGGGTGCTTGAGCTGGGGCTTTTCTTGGGGAGCCTGCACGCACAAGCCGCAATTTTCGAATATACAGATTTAAAAGAGCTAGGCTCTTGCGTGAAAGTTGTAAAAAAGAGTTTAGATGACCTAGAAATCGCTTGTCCTCTTGATAACTTTGTTTCAAAAGTTCGCGCTGCTAATTATCAGGAGCCAGCAAAACGATATTTGGTAGCTAGGCTTTTAGTAAAAGCCTTGTATACCAAACACCAAACAGAGTTATTTAAGAAAAAAATTACCCATAAAGAGACGGTTGAGCTTTTTCCCAACCTTCCCCGTTCTCGTAGTAATTACTTGCAGTATTTTTTTCCTGAAACCGAAAACTATTCTGTCCCAGTTACAGCACCTTCGAAAGAAGCAAGTTTTGTAAGCGCGAGTAAAAGTTTAGTGGATGAGATTACATTTTGGTTAGAGCCATTAAAAGATGGATCAAAGGGGGATAAGGCTTTTCTTAAGCCAGAACTCAGTCATTTAATGTTTTGGACCTTAGGTCTTGGATTACGTTTCGATGCTCTTGCGGAATTACTTGAGACGGAGTCTAAAGAGCTTTTGAAGCATCGGGATTTCGAGCAGCTTTATTTAACTCAGCTTTCTCAGTGGATTAAACAATTTGGGGCCCTTCCTGTGCGCGCTTGGTATTCGAAACGCTTGGAGGCAAAACTTTCTCCCATTGGCGGCTCTTTAAGTGACACAAATTGGAATTATCAAATTGAAAGTATCCGTTTGGTTGAGCGTCCCATAGGCCCTGAGCAAATTGTAAAAATACTCCCCACCCTTCGTTGGTTATGGATTGTCAGTCCCGAAGCGAAGCGCGCGAATGAGTTAAAAAAACTCATGACTGAGTTGGGGTTAGAAAAAGAACTCGATAGTTGGAAGCTCGATGAACTGAACTGGAAAGAATACTCTTGGCGGGTTCAAGCGCTAAGCAGAAGTCTTAGTACCCGGAGTGCTGAGCGAATGATGAATAAGCTTATAGATGAAAGGTCTAAATTGCTCATTGGGCGTGACGACGTTTGGGAAGCTCTGCAGTTACATATTCGAATTTATAAAATTTTGGATGAGCGAAGTAAGATTGCTCCCTTGATTGGAAAATATGAAAAAAGCTTTAAGTTTTTTACCCCGCCTACGGAACGTGGAGAAGTTTTTAAACACTACGAGCGTTTGTATCAGCTTGCTGTGCAGTTTTGGACCTTAGAAGAAAACAAGCAAGCTCTTATGTTAATGGATCAAATCACAGCTTCGAAATCTAAAGAAGCGAGCTCT
This sequence comes from Bdellovibrionota bacterium, assembly GCA_041391385.1. Lineage (GTDB taxonomy): Bacteria > Bdellovibrionota > UBA2428 > UBA2428 > UBA2428 > CANIGN01. Next base: position 47,820 of record JAWKOD010000007.1, on the reverse strand, counting down.
GTGCAACTCAAAGTGGCCTATGTCAGAGCGCGGATGAACGAAACGAGCAATATTGATCTACTTAAAAAGACTTTTAAGATGAACCTAAGGCAGGATCAAAAATTAGAGTTGGGGTGGCGTACTTTTTATAGACTCTTAGAAGGTAATCCCAAGCAAGTTGCTGAGAGTGTAAAGTTTTTAAATGACAATACTTCATTGTTTAAGCGCATGGGTGAGTATCCGATTAAAATAGACTTCTGGAAAGCGCAGGCTCTTGCAAAAACAAAAAAAGAAAAAGAAGCTCAAAAGATTTTAGCGGCAAATTTTGCAAGCGACCCCTACAACTTTTACGGATTGTTTTCTGCGCTCGTCTACAAGGATTTGAGTGGAAAGTATCCTGATGGATGGAAGATTGGAGCTGAAGACTCTAAAGATGAGTTTAAGGAGTCTAATTATTTAGATGCTGAAGGCTACCCTAAGAATGATAGCGATCAGCTAATCTCCCGTGCCCTGGTGCTCGCAAAGGCACGAGACTTTGACCGGGCACTTGCTGTTTTGCGAGATGCTGCGCGTGCGCGACCTTGGCGTAGTTTGGCAAGTGTCGACGATAGACATGCTAAAATGCGTGATATAGCTCGTCTTTATGTTGCCCTTGGTTCTAAGCGAAGTGCCATGAACCTCATGGGCGGTCTTATTTCAGCAAAGGCAGATAATCTTTCGAGCGAGGATTGGGAGTTTATTTTTCCACGACTTTTTGAGAGTGAAATTAAAAAACGAGCATCTACGCATTCCATGGATCCGTGGATAGTGAGTAGTGTTATTCGCCAAGAAAGTGCATTTGATCCACGAGCACGTTCTCCTGTGGATGCTCTTGGACTCATGCAGCTTCTTCCAACGACCGCTCAAAAGGAAGCTAAGTTACTAGGTAAAACTGATTTTGTGAGTGAGGATCTCTATCAGCCAGAGGTGGCTATCGAGATTGGTGCGCATCACTTGAGTCGGCTTTTAAGTAGCTTTGATAAAAGTTTTGTATGTGCATTTGCTGCTTACAATGCAGGGATTCCACCGCTTAATAACTGGCTTTCGAATCATTCAGGGGAACCGCTTACTTTTGTAGAGCGCATTCCCTATAAAGAAACACGAGATTACGTTAAAAAGCTTCTTCGAAACTATGTGATGTATCGGCGTCTTTATGAAACAGAAATTCCTGCACTCCCGGTACTTTTAACGATGCCTAATAAAGAGGCTAGTGCTAAGGTTTCCTTACATGAAGATGCGAGTCGGATCGCGCAAGAGTGACCTAGCACAAATTCAGTCACGGATTGTAGCCGAAACTTTAAAGAGTGTTCAGCCAGATTTAGAGGTTGAGTTTGTTTTTAAAGATGTAGGTGTCGATCTTAATTTGAACATTTCGCTTGTTGAGGCTGAGTCTAAGGGACTTTTTACCAAAGACTTGTCTCAAGACTTAATTCAAGGTCGCATCGATGCTGTCGTGCATTCGTGGAAGGATCTTCCTACTGCCGGCCCAGCCGAAACGACAGTTGTTGCAACTTTATTAAGAGAAGATCCTCGTGATTTAGTGTTTGTAAAAAAGACAGCTCTGAACAAAAAAGAAATTACTTTCTTAAGTTCTTCTCCAAGGCGCGAAGAAAACTTAGGTCGCTTTGTACAAGATTATGTTTTTCCTCAATCTAAGCTAACTTTCTTGGCAGTTCGTGGAAATCTTCCAACACGCATGAAGAAGTTTATGGAGTCTGATGGAGATGCTTTAGTCTTAGCTTTAGCGGCGGTTAAACGTTTGTTGCAGTATGGAAACGAAGAATCGCGAAAGGCTTTGGCCGAGGTCATGGCCATATGTGAGGTTTTAGTTGTTCCTGTAATAAATAACCCCCCTGCCCCAGCTCAAGGAGCATTGGCTATTGAGATTAAAAAAGACCGAAAAGATCTTGTAGAGTTATTTTCTAAAATTAATCATGTTACGAGTTTTGAGGATGTTATAGCCGAGAGAGAGCGTCTTAAAGATTTTGGAGGTGGTTGCCATTTAAAGCTAGGGATTTACCAACGAAGCACTGAGCGTGGAACTTTAAAAATTGAGCGTGGGCTTACACCTGATGGGGCACCTTTGAGTCTTACTCAGTGGGAACCCCTTCATCCGTTACCGAAAGTGAACCCCAAAGCATTTTTTGATGCCACAGAGTTGAAGTATTTTGAGCGAAATCCCCTTAATGCTTCGAAGCCATCTGCTGAAAGTCCGTGCTTCTATCTTGTTTCGAAGGCGGAGGCTTTGCCTGAAAACTGGCTCAAAACGGGAGATGTCCTTTGGGTTGCGGGTTTGGAGAGCTGGAAGAAACTACGTGAAAAAGGGCACTGGGTGAGTGGGTCCAATGAGTCTTTAGGTGAGTCTTTTATGGAGCTTCCCTTAGAACTTTGGCCTTCCCATAGGGTGCTCAAATTAGCCCATAACCGCGCCCCACAGGGCGTGGGTGAGCTGCTTTCTACCTATGAGCTAGTTGCTAAGAAAGGGGCCGTAATTCCCACCCTAAAGCCTTATGAGATCTTCTATTGGCCAAGTGGGAGTCTCTTTCTGGCCTGTTTGGAGCATGATCCCTCGATTGTTCAAAAGCTACATGTATGTGGCCTTGGTAATACCTTTGATGAGCTCAAAAAGCATATCCCGCAAGAGCGGCTTTTCTGTGTTTTGAACCGCGAAGATTGTTTGCCTCAATTCTAGGCAGTGATTAGATATCTTCTGTGAGCGAAACACTCTTTCAAAGAGCTCTTAAACGTGAGGCCCTAGTTACACCTCCTATATGGATGATGAGACAGGCGGGCCGCTATCATAGTCATTATCAGAACATGAAAAAGACCTATAGCTTTATGGATTTATGCAAAAATCCTGAGCTTGCAGCTGAAGTTGCAATGGGCCCCATACGTGATTTTGATTTTGATGTTTCAATTCTTTTTAGCGATTTGCTTTTCCCACTCGAGATGTTGGGGATGCCTTTGACATATAACCCTGGGCCTCAATTGGGCTGGCACTTAGAAAACGATCAACAGCTTTTAGGCTTTAAAAAAGTTGAAGAAGCTTTAAAGGGGATGGAGTTTCAAGCCGAAGCTGTTCGTAAAACTCGAGAGCTTTTACCCACTTCAAAAAGTCTTATTGGTTTTGTTGGCGGTCCTTGGACTTTATTTGTTTACGCAGTCGAGGGTTCACATAAGGGAGAGCTCAAGAAAAGTTTGTCCCTCATGGGGCTTTATAAAAAGTTTGCTGAGCTAATGGTGCCTTTTCTTCAAAAAAATATTGAACTGCAGCTAGCGGCAGGAGCCGAAGTTGTTTTGGTCATGGATACAGCTGCTGGCGAGATTGATGCTGCTATCTATGCTGAGCATCTCGTGGGAGATGTTAAAAAATTAATGACTTCTAAAACCGGCTATTACATGAAGCATGGAACAAGTGCTCATTACAACTCACTTGCTGGTCATGGGGCAGGTTTTGGTTACGATCATCATTTTGATATGGCAACTGTGCTCAAGGAGACAAAACAAGGCTTTGTTCAGGGGAATTTTAATCAAGACTTTATGACGCTCGAGTCTGCTGACTTTGAAAAGGAATTTGAAAATTTTTTAGCCCCACTCAAAAAATTAACTCCAGCAGAGCGTGCGGGATGGGTGGCTAATTTGGGTCACGGAATTACACCTCAAGCGAAAGAAGCAAATGTAAAACGCTTTGTTGAGGGGATAAGGAACGCCTTTAAGTGAGGAGTTACCGCATTGTCGGTGCAGGTTTTTCGGGCCTGACCTTGGCCTACTATTTAAAAAAAATAGAACCTGAGGCTCCTATTGTAGTTGTTGAAAAAAATTCTTATGTGGGAGGGCTCCTTCAAACAGAAAAAACTCCCTATGGCGTTGCTGAAAAGGCTGCCAATGCAATGCTCGATAGTGAAGAACTTCGTTTTATAGCAGGGGATATTGAGTGGAGCTTCTACAAGCAGATGCAGGTATTAAAAGAGCTTATATTTTAAGGTCGGGTGGCTTTTACTCATGGCCCTTGAGTCTATTCGAAAGTATTTTTTTGTTTTTAAAATTATTACTGGGGTTTTAAATAAAGGGTCTCTTTACCCCGACCAAGATTTAAGTCTTGAGCAATGGGGTGAACGTCGTTTAGGTAAAAAAGCCTCACGCTACCTCTTAGCACCAGCCATTGGTGGAATTTATGCGGCTCCTATTTCGCAGCTCAATGCTCAGCTGATCATGGGTCGTTTTTTTGCTCCTAAGAAAAAAGAGTTGGGAGCAAAAAAAAAGCCTAAGAAGAAAATCCTAAGTGTAGCTCCTCGTGAAGGGATGAATGCTTTTGTTGAGGGCTTGCGGGCTTACTTGCAAGAGAGCGGTGTGCAGTTTGTTTTCTCGCAAGAGGAGACGTATTCAAGTCAAACGAAAGACATTACTGTTTTTTGTGGCTCATTGTCAGAGGCTCAAAAGTATCTTGAGCCCTTTTCGAGGTTTTTTGAGTTTTTTAGATTAAAGATGCTTGCTGTTACGTCTACGACGCTTTTTTATGAAAAGCCTCTGCCTTATAATGCATTTGGGGTTTTGTATCCGAGTGTTGAGAAAAGAAAGTTTTTGGGGACACTTTTAAATTCAAGAGTTTTTCCAAGTCGTTACACGAAGTCCTCTGAAACCTGGATTAAATCCTATTCCAGTCCCAGAGATTTGCCCGAAGAAAGAATTTTAATGAATGATATAACTCAAGAACGAAAAGACCTCTTTGGTGTCCAGGAAGCTGCTCTAAAGTCTATAAAAACTCAATGGCCGCAGGGCCTTCCTCTTTATAGTCATGAGCTAGAAATCTTTTTGCGGGAGACTTGGCCCTCTATGAAAGAAGAACTTAAAGCGAGTCGAGTTTATCTCCACGGAAATTATCTTGGTAAGTTGGGACTTTCTCAACTTCTATTGAGTTCAAAAGAATTAGCGAATGAATTGGTGAAAGCATAATGACAGTAAAAACCGGTGTTTTAATCAGTAATCTCGGCAGCCCAGATGCCCCTACCCCCGAAGCTTTAAGGAGCTATTTGGATCAGTTCTTAATGGATCCATTCGTAATAGATCTTCCTTATCTTCTACGGGCTTTTGTGGTGCGTGGCTTGATACTTCGAAAGAGAGCTGCGGCTTCCGCTAAGGCTTATGAAATTATTTGGACTCCAGAGGGTTCCCCATTGGTTGTAAATACTAAAAACTTAACACGCAAGGTTCAAGCAGCTTTAGGTGCTGATTATAGCGTTAAGTTTGCTATGCGCTACGCAAACCCCTCTTTTAAAAATGTGTTGGACGAATTTTTAGCTGAGGGAATTCAAGAAGTTTTATTGCTTCCTCTTTATCCTCAATGGGCTCTTGCTTCTTCGGCTTCTACGGATGCACATGTGCGTGATTTAAAGCATCCTTGTCGTGTAAAGGCTGTTTTGAAGCCATTTTATGCACACAACGACTTTATAGAGTTATTCGCAACACGGGTGAAAGAAACGCAAGAAAAGTTTTCTAACTCAAAACTCAAAACACATTACCTTTTTAGTTTTCATGGAATTCCTGAGAGGCATATACGTAAAAGCCCAGGTTGCTCTAAGTGTCCTATTGATTCTGAGTGTTGTTTAAAAGAATCGGCTCCAGAGTTTTGTTACAGGTCTCACTGTACGCACACGACTCATTCCTTGGCAGCTACCTTAGGACTTAAAACAGAAGAATACTCTATGAGTTTTCAGTCCAGGCTTGGTGTGGATCAGTGGCTCCTTCCTTTTACGGACGTGGTATTAAAAGAGCTTCCGAAAAAGGGCGTAGAGCGACTTGTTATGTTAAGTCCCGCGTTTACATCAGACTGCTTAGAAACAATTGAGGAATTAGGTGAGCGTGGTCAGCATGATTTCATAGAAGCGGGAGGCAAGGAATTTCATCTTGTGTCTAGCTTAAACGATCGTGATGATTGGGCTGATGTTTTAGCGAAGTGGGTAAAGACACCACAGTGTTTTCAGATTTTAATTATTAGATGGAGACTCTGTAATAACTTCGTCTCTGTGCTCGCCTGTAGACACAGGATTTCTTCCAGGAAGGCGGCCAACAACTGAGTTAATCTTTTTGCTGAGAGAGGTAAGTTCTTCGTTAGCTTTTAAATAATCTTCCAGTGGAGATATGACAGGTGTTGTATCAGCAAGTGCGAGGTGAAGGGCCTCCGAATCCTTTTGCTTGATCGTAGGTTTTTGGGCTTTGTAATACAAGAGATCATCTACGTCTTTAAATCGTCTGTTTCCTTCTATGTCGGTCACAACATAGTGAGTTGGAGTTTTACCTTTGTTATCTTGCCATTCTTTAAACTCTGCACTGCTTTCAGAAACTTCAATTTTTTTGTCCCAGCCCTTTTCAACTACATTTTGAAGAATGTTATTTGCAGCAATTGGAATGGTCGTAATTCTCTCATTGTCTAATTTTACTTTGTCATCGCCATGGGTTTCTACCCAATAGAGAGAAGGTAATCTATAAGAAGCGCTTTCGTCATTGATGAAGCCAAGAGTTGTTCTCATTTGAAGTGCTTTTGCCACGCCAAGGTCACCTAATTTCTTGAGGCTTTCTTGGTATTGAGTTTGGTATTTTAAGTTTGCTGCCTCGTAAGGTGATTTTTGAATTGCTTGAGCTACAGTGGCAAAGCAAACGAGCGGGTTGGCACATATCGCTATAAAAGTGATAAAGCTCAGCGCTCCCCTAAACATGCTTTAATTTTAGCTTTTTCCATGTAAAGAAAGCGTTAAGAAGCCTTAACAGGAGGGCTTTTGTGTACTTAACAAAGTGACAGGTGTCTAAAAGACTGACATCGCTTATCTCAGTATGATGTAGAATAAAATTATGACTGTTTTTAGAAGTCCGTATCTAAAAGTGAGTCTTCCTTTAGGATTGTTTTTCTTGTTGATGGAAGTCTCTTATGCTGACAGGTCAGATATTGCTAAAAAAAATTCTTGTCTTTCAGCACTTGGTAGCAGTCGAGCAGAGGTGTTAGTGCGTGATTTTCCACCCGTCACTCAACCTGCTGCATTGAGAAGTGCAATCTTAAAGACACTCAAAGATGCGCAGGCAGAGCTTGCTGCCGAAATGAAAGAGGCTTATCCGAGTGATTCTTCAGTGGGAAATAAAGAGTTAAGAGCAGATCTTGATTCTCGTTTTAGAGAGGCCGTAAATTTTTTACGCTTTAGAGATAAAAATAAAAAGTTTGATAAATTTCACCCAGAAAATCCCAATTCAAAAAACTTTTCTATTCCTGAACTCTTTAAAAGTTCACGAGATCGTTTAGCAGAAGAGCCTGGGTACCTGGCTGATATTTATAACAATCAGAGAAATTCGTGGATTTCTCAGCTTTCATTCTTAGAAGTTGAGATGGGTGACGTTGTGGATGTGCCTAAGCTTCTTGAGGGAATGAATAGAAGTCTTATCCTCGAATCTTATGCAAAAATGTACGGCTTTGATATTATAACTCTATTCGGTGTTAAAGCAGGTCCCAACGGAGAAGATATTCCCGCTGGGAACTTTGAATATAGTAATATGGTAAATCCGAAGTAAAAATTCAAAGCGATCTAGCTTGTGCGAACTAGCCTTGCCCGAAAGGCAAAAACTTACGAGCTCCCTTAGAGAGAATTCCTACATAAGCTTTGTCTGCAAGACTTTCTGGCTTACAACGACTCGTACCCACTTCGCGATGGCGAAGGATTTCGCCAGTACGAGGATTACCGATAATTGTGTCGAGAATCCAAGGGTCTTGAGTTCCTTTGCGGTGAGCATTTGCGCCGACAGGAGCATCGCCAAAATCGCCGAACTTTAAAAGGAATGAGCGTTCGCAACGTGAAGCCCAGCTTGCTTCGCTGTCTTCAACGTAATGAAGTTTTTGTTTAAGTTCTTCGTCAGCTACGCGACAAACAACACCGATAATACCTTGGCAAGGAGCAGGCATCATAAGCTCAGGTTGAAGGGCTACGTAGTAACGAGGAGAAATGTTGAGTCTTCTAAGTCCCGCCCAAGAAACGATAAGTGCATCAAGTGCACCACGATCTAGTTCTTTAAGACGCTCATGAAGAGGTCCGGGAGTTGGGATAATTTCAACATCTGTGCGAAGAGCACGGATTTGCATAATACGTCTTTGAGAACGTGCGCCTACACGTGCTGCTGTTGGAAGCTCTTGAATAGCTCCATAAGTAGCGCGAGTTACCATCGCATCGCGAGGGTCTTCACGCGTAACAGCGGCAGCAATCATAAGGCCTTCAGGTAATTCTAAGGGGATTTCTTTCATGTTGTGAACAGCGAGATCGATACTGCCCGCAAGAAGTTGTTCAAAGCTATCAGCAGTGACAGATTTCCTGTGTTGCTCGTAAGGCACACCTTTAAAGTAAGCAGACACATGATCTTTGTTTTTGCCTACTTCTAAAATTTCAAGTTTGTCTTTTTTGTAACGACCTAAGAAAAGGTTTTTAAAATCGCTGCGAATGGCGCGAGCGAGTTCAGTTCCACGACATGCAATTTTGTACTCACCAGGAGTGAACACGGGACCTGTTGATTGTTTTTTGTTTTCTAACTTTTTGCCGTCGTCTTTTTTGAGAGGAAAGGATCCGATGAAATCTAAATTAGTAGATTTCTTTTTGGGATCTTTTGTTTTTGAAAGAGAGCCAAGTCGAGAGGTGCTTAGGCGAGAGCCTAAGACGGAAGAGCCGAGTACAGAAGATTTCTTAGCGCCTAAAACGCTTAAGCGGCTAAGGGTAGGACTTTTTGAAGACGAGTTTTGGCTGCCTTTTGTGGTCATTAATTACCTCTCTCTAATAGGAAGAACATTTACAAAATTATTTTCATTCTCTTGAGTAGGTGTCGTATTTTGAGGTTTTTGTTCTGAGGCGTTGTTTGATCTTGAGGTTTCATTTACCTCAAAGGAATCAAGCCCTTCACATAAGTACTTCAAAAATTGACCCCCTTCGTAGGGACCTAGCTCATTTGCTTTCGTCATAAGCACGTGACCGAGCTTTGCCCAGAAACGCTCTGTATTATACACCCGATTTGCTGAATTTTCCAGAAGAATCTCATCAGCTAGCCATTTCCATTTTCCGAGGAAGTCCCTTTTAAGTGGCGCTATCGTTTCTAAATCAAAATCACGTTTAATTTCTTCAAGGTCACGCTTTAAAACTTTGTCTGCAAATTCGACACGTTCTTTTTGAAAGGCATCTTGGTCATCTAAAATTTCTTTAAAATCATCAACGTTACGTAAGATAAAACCAAGTTCACTGAGATCAGGGGCTGCGTTACGAGGAAGACCCAGATCAAGAATTACTTTTAAGTTGGCCATGCGAGTCTTTTTGAAATTAAGGGAAGCTTTTTCTAAAATTTCTTTTGATAAAATAGGATGTTGAGCAGCAGTGGCTAAAAAGTTTACATCATGAGTGTTTACTAATTGGGCAATATTTGAAAAATCTTCGATTTTACAAAAACGCGCGTAGGGATGGGCTTCTATTTTATCTCGGCTTCTATTGATCCATGTGATTTTTGAAACCTTAAGGGACTTGAGTCGCTCGAGTGCTAAAAGGGACATGGTTCCGGCTCCGACGATCAAAAAACTTTTATCGTTCAGACTTTCAAAAACCTCATGAAGAGTTGTTATTGCGAGGTCAGAAAGATTCTCGCGGCCTTCCCCAACCCGGCTTTCGTTTCGTATGTTACGCGCTACCCGCAAGCCTCGTTGGAGCATATGATTAAGTGGCGAGGTCAATAAGCAGTTTTCTTTTGCTTCTCTTAAGGAGCTTCTGACCTGTCCCATGATTTGGTTTTCGCCTAGGATTTCACTTTCTAGGCCGGCTGCAACACGAGAGAAGTGCTCAAGTGCGGCGGCGTCTCTCAAACAGCGTATGGCCTCGGGGCGGGTATCTGTTGCTTCGGTCCAGAGTTTTGTAACTAAGCTCGGGTCTGCTCCGTGACCATAAACTTCAACTCGATGGCAGGTGCTTAAATAAAGAAAGCCAGTGTCTGCTTCTTTTGCGAGATTCTTAAGGAAGGGCACCATAAGGGCTGGAGCGAGAGCGAGTTTTTCCCGGTCTTCAAGTGTAGCAGATTTTGAACTTGCGCTTAGACAAAACAATTTACTCAGCATTGACATTAGCGCAGGAACTCCTTTTGAAAGTGTGTGTTTTTACTGTTTTCTACCCACAAGACAGCACTCACTGCGATAAGGGATGTGAGCGCTAAAATGAGATAACTTCGAAACAAGAGATTGAGCTTAAGAGTGCTGTGTATAAAGTATTTAGAAAGAATAAGGAGAGTCGCAAGTCCAAGAACACACCACACGGCGGGATCATGTATCCAACGACTGAATTCTTCTACCCATGATTCATGATTATGAGCAATTTGTACGGCAAGAGCTGTAATGGCGAGAGCAGTTCCTAGGACCCAAAAACGTCGAGCAAGGCTAAGGCTCCAAGAGCAAAGTTTAATAATACCTTCTACAGAGGGGCCTCTTTCGGTCTCTGGTGTTTGAGTGTTACGAGGGGCAAAGAGCTTTTTCTGGGCAAATAGCCCTGCTATGGAGCCAACGAATACGAGGAGGAGCATCCCCGCTGCAGCCACTAAAAAGGTGCCATGCATAAAATAAAGAGAGGCTGCCGGTTTTAAGGGGTTTTCGATAGGGTAAAGAAGGGCCCGAATCCAGCCCACGAGCCAGGTAATAGATAATAAGAGCGTAATAGAGTTTAAATTGGCTTTGAGTTTGGGGTCCTTAAGCTTAGCTCCTGCAAAATAGACAACTAAGAGGAGACCCCATAAAAGCGCTCCCCAGAAGGAGTTCAAAAAAGAGGTCCTAAAGAGAAGGTCTATGACCCAAGGCAGTAAGCCGACGAGCCAGGGAGAGAAGATAGGTGTTTGCTTTGGCATGACTTAAGAAGTGGGCTAAACTTAGCATATGTCTCAAATTGAAGCCATTACAGATAGTAGTTTCGAAAGTGAAGTTTTAAGCTCAGCGACGCCAGTACTTGTTGATTTTTGGGCGACTTGGTGTGGTCCTTGCCGTGCTTTAGCTCCAAAACTTGAAGAACTTTCGGGCACTTATGATGGAAAAGTAAAGTTTGTTAAAATGGATGTGGATCAAAACCCAGAAACTGCTGGTCGTTTTGGTGTGCGAGGAATTCCTACTTTGATCTTTTTTAAAAATGGTCAAATGGTCGATCAGCTTGTGGGAAATCAGCCCAAAGAAGTGATTGAAAATATATTGCAAAAACACAGCTAGAAATTAGCTCTGACATTTTAAATATCAGATGAGTTTTCTTCTTAAGTCATTGAGTCCTGATAAAGATGCTGTACTTGTTACGCTTGCGGCAAGAGATTTTATTCAAGAGCTTTGGGAAAGTCGCCGCTGGGTGAACCCACGAGTTTTTTTAAAATCTGCACAAGCCGTACTCGCCTGTCTTTGTGTTCAAGCTTTGGGCGAAGAAGACAGCGTTGAAAATCTCGAGATGCAGTGGAGCTGGGAAAAAGAGGGCCTGAAGCATCTCTACGCTGATTCACTTTTTCAAGGAGCTATTCGCACGAACTATTCTTGGTATGGCGATGAGTCTGAAGAGCTTGCTGAGCTAAAAGGCATTTTTAAAGTTAGAAAAAGTTTTAAGCAAGGGGAAGGAACAGGAAATGTTTCTGCTTTTGAAACTTCAGGAATTGTAGATTCATCGGGAGATATCGTTCGAGATGTCCAAGATATTTTGCTTAAGAGTGATCAAAAGGATTGCGCTATGGCGTTGTCGGTGCGTTGGGATATTGATGATAGCATGGATACTGCGAAGCTAAAAATTACCTTTGCACATGCTTATCTACTTCATGTTTTACCTTCGCCCATTGAGTCGCAACGCGATTTGCTTTTAGAGAAATGGCAAAATTTCCTGACGATGCTACGATCACCCGCTGAGTGGGTTTTGCCTGAAGACTCGCAAAAGGCAGCAGAGGAAATGACTCATTTTATTTTTGCTTCTACTAAGGGGTCACTGATCTTCTCTAAGAAGCCTACGTATTTTTGCAATTGCACAGAAGAAAGAATTATTGGACTCATGAAAGTCCTTTCGAAAGAAGACCTAGAAAGTTTAGCGCCGACTTTTGATGTTGAATGTAAGTACTGCGGTAAAAATTATCTTGTCGAGAAGGTTAAGTCAGGTCTGGCTTGATTGTTTTCTGATACAGGAACAAATTTAGCTTTATTTTTTTCATACCATTTTTCAATGATAGCTTTCACAACGGGGCCTGCTTTACCGCTACCCGCGCATTCGTGCATCGCAAATACAGTGACGACAATTTCAGGATCTTCTTCAGGTGCATAACCTACAAACCAAGCGTGTGATCTTTTTTTGATAGGTCTATTTTCACAACTTTTAAAAAGGTCTTCTTCACTAAAAGAGGCCACGGTTACAGTGCCGCTTTTGCCACCAATTTTCACGAGAGGACTGCGTACGGTTCTGTATCCTGTGCCACCAGGTTCGTTTACTACGTCTGAGAGTCCGTCCTTGACCATCCTTAAGTGGTTCGGGTTTATGTTGACGTGATCCATTTCAGTGGGGCCATTCTTTTCAATTATTGTTCCATCATGGCTTCTTATACTTGAGAGGAGGTACGGCTTCATAAGTTTACCGCCGTTTAATAGAGTGGAGTACGCCATGTTAAGTTGTAGCGGTGTGGTCAGGGTGTAGCTTTGGCCAATTGCAACCATGAGGGTTTCTCCCTGAGTCCATTTTTGTTTGATATGTTTTAATTTCCAATCTGTAGAAGGGAGAATACCTTTAGATTCTCGTTCCATACCGAGGCCTGCCACTTGTCCAAAGCCAAAGTGTTGAGCAAAGTCGTGAATTAAATCTACTGAAGGCATTTCCTCTGCCAATGTATAGAAGTAAACGTTGCAGCTCTTTTGAATCGCAGAACGAAGATTAACCCACCCGTGCCCGTTACGCTTGTGACAGTGAAGTACTCGGTTACCTATGCGATGTGTCCCATCACAAAATATTTGTCTTTTGGGGTCGGTAATTCCAGCTTCGAGTGCTGTAAGAGCTGTAAATACTTTAAAGGTAGATCCCGGCGAAAAGTGGTCTTGAATAACTTTATTTCTGAGAGCACCAAATTCTTGGTTTTTCACTACACGCTCCCACTCCTCATTGCTATTCAGAGAAAGCGCTGTGGGATCAAAACCAGGTTGCGAATGCATTGCTAGTATTTCGCCTGTTTTGGGGTTTGTTGCTACAACTGCACCCATCATGTCCTTCATATAAAGTTGGGCAACTTCTTGAAGGTCGGCATCTAAGGTAAGGATAACCTCAGGGCCACTTTTGGGTTCAACTTCTTTAGCTAAATTTCCTAGGACTTTTTCTTCGTCGTCTTTTTTGAGACGCCTACCAAAGGCGTCTACAACGACGTAGCGAACACCGTCTCTGCCGCGAATTTTAGAGTCTAAAAATCTTTCAAGTCCGTACTTGCCGACAATGTCATGAGAGTTAAACATGACGCCTGGAAATTTTTCTTTTTCTAGATCTTTTCTTGAAGCCGTGCCCGTGTAACCAAACACGTGAGAAGCATTTTCATTCATCAGGTACACGCGTTTAATACGGGCTTCGACATCTACTCCGTCAAGCAACGCTTTGTTTGCCTCAATTCGAACTGCGATATCACGAGGTAGATCGCGCATGAGAGAGACGGTAGCAAATTGCTGTTTTTGTCGGACTTCTTTTGTATATGTTCGAAGAAGGCTTTTTAGAGGGAGCCCTGTCATCTCAGCGATTTGCTTAATTGTGGCCTCAGGATCTTTTGTTCTTTGTCGATTAAGGACAAGGTCTAACTCTAAACGGTTATCCACCATTAGGCGTCCGTTTCGATCAAGAATCTGGCCCCTGGCACCAGGTAGAATTTCTTCTTTCAAAGAGTTTCTATCAGAAATAAGGCGATACTTTTTTCCATTGATTAACTGGAGGTATGTGATGCGAGAAAGCAGAATGCCAAATACAAGAGTTACAACAGTAAAGAGTAAAAAAAATCTTTCTTGAAGGTAACGTAAAGAGTCTTTTTGGCCGATCATCTTCGCATCCCCATGATACTGGGCTTGAGGTCCGAACTCTTCGGAGAGTTATTCTCAAAGAACTCATCCCAAACAACAAAAAATGGAAGTGCAATAAAAGCGATAATTCCAGATGTGAAAAAGCTAGGAATATTTTTTAAAATATAATCTAACCAACCAATGCCATGGTAGGTGTGTAAGGTAAGTAATCTCCAGAGTATTTTACAAAATGCGATTTGGTAGCAGACAAGTGCTGCAAAAGGGACCCGACTATCAAACGGAAGTGCGTAGGTCATAAGTTTTGCGGCCATAGCACTCCAAGCAAAAGCTGCGATAATAGCACCAAATCCAAAAGGGTATAAAAGAGAACTTATGAGGCCACCAACAAGACCCCAAACTAGAGTTTGGGCAAGAGAGCGCGTGAGCGCAATATATGTGATGAGGATGCTTAAAAAATTAAAAGGACCTAAGTAAAAAGGAAGCTGAGAAAAAACTGTCCACTCAAGAGGCAATATAACTAGAAAGATAATTAAAAAAAGAAGCGGAAATTGGAGCAACCTTTTTTGGGTGAGACTCACCTTGCTTCACCTTTGTTTGATTCTTGAGTCGAGACTTGTACGATTTTATGATTTTTCAAGGGCGGAAGCACAAGCACTTCTTCAAGTTTGTCATAGTCTACAGCCGGGCGCAAAAGCGAAGATTGCAAAACGCCGAGGCCTGGTTTTTGAACGTCTATTATGGTGCCTATAGGGTAGCCTTTGGGATAAATACCATCGAGGCCACTTGAGAGCATGAGATCGCCTACTTTAAAATCTTCTATACGGTCTACAAATTTTGTGCGTGCAAGATAATCTTTGCCTGTACCTTCAATGAGCGCATGCGACCTGGAACGAGTCCCTACTCCATCAATAATGTTTGAGGGATCCAGGAGTGTTACAACGACTGCTGTATTCTCGTAAACGTCTCTAACTTGCCCTACGATTCCATCAGGAATTAAGACAGGAGAGCGTATTTCGATTCCGTCATTTGACCCTAAATTGATGAGGTAGCTAAAGCGGTCAATTGTTGCATCTTCACCTATGATTTGGGCAACCTTACCGGCAATGTTGTTTTCTTTTTTCAAGTTCATGAGAGCATAAAGACGCTTATTCTCGAGGCCATTTTCCTGGAGGTTTTTTACTTCAAGCTCTAAGGTTGAAATTTGCTTTTTAAGTTCTCCGTTTTCTTCTTTAACGTTTCTTAGGGCTACATAGTTTTTAAAAATGTATGCAACTCCCCCAAAGGAGTTGTGAATGGATTCTGAGACCGGGTGTACGATCCAAGAGTTAATCTTTTGCACCATGATGGTTTTGGGGAAGCGAAATTCGTCCACAAAAATGCTGCAAAGGGTAGAAGAAACAAGGCGGCATATCCCAGCAACCTCCTGTATTTCTTCCAAAAAAGCCCCCATATCATACTCTTAAGTCTACTCCTGAGTATTTGCGAATAAAAGAGATGAGAGTGAGATTTCTAAAAAAGTCTATTTCAGGTCATCCAGGGGCACTTTAGGTTTTTTTAGCCGCCTCCCCTGTTGACTCCCTCGTGGCTTGATTGATGATCTAGGGATGTTCAATTTTATCCGCCGTCATAGAGCTGTTTTTATGGTTATTTTTATCCTTTCAGGTTTGGGGATGATTATTTCAATGGGCCTTCCTGGGATGGGTTCGAATTCTGTGAACCCCCTGGATCTTTTAAGTTTTGGGTCTAAAGCTGTCGCTAAAGTGGGGACTCAAGAAGTGAGTATTCAAGAGCTTCAGCAAGACATACTAAGAAAAGACGAGCAAATGCGTAAGATGTTTTCTACGCAGATGAACACTGAGCAAGGAAGAGCTTTTTATGAGCAAATTCGTAAGGCTCAGTTAAATCCAGATAAAATTGTAGATGAAATGGTACAGCGAAAGATTTACTTTCATCTTTTCGACAAGCAAAATATGCAAATTTCTCAAGGGGCTATCCGTTCGCAACTTGAAGAGCTTCCCTATTTCAAGAAGAATGGAGCCTTTGATCCGGCCCTTTATAAAAAGCTCGTTTCAGCGCCTCATGTTTTTGAAAACAGTTTGAGGGATCAATTAAAGAGCGAAAAGGTAATGGAACCTTTTGCTTTTTTAGCTACTTTTGTAACGGATGCCGAAGTCGAAATGGGCCGAATGATGGCAAAAAAGAAAGACTTCGAAGTCTTGCAAATTAACCCGAGTGTTATCAAAAAAGATCCAATTGTGAACGATGCAGATGTTGCAGCTGTAGTTGCAGATGCTAGCAAGTTGAACGACCTAAAAGCATACTATAATAAAAATATTCGCGAATACAAAAAAGCAGAAGAGATCTCAGCCAAGCATATTTTGATTAAAGAAGAAGATGGTGGAGAAAAGAAAATTAAAGAGATTCAGGACGAGATTAAGACTGGCAAAATTTCTTTTGAAGAAGCTGCTAAAAAATATTCAAAAGACGCTTCGAATGCCTCTAAGGGCGGTGATCTTGGCTTTTTTGCTAAAGGCGTAATGGACAAGGATTTTGAAACTGCTGCTTTTGCCCTTAAAACTCCAGGAGAGATCTCTGATGTTATTAAGTCAACTTTTGGTTACCACCTCATCAAGTTTACTGAGAGAAAAGAAGGTTTCGAAAAGAAATTTGAAGATGTTAAAAGTGAAGTTGCCCTTAAATATGCTAAAGACCAGAAGAAAATGCAGCAAGTAAAAGATCTTGCGCAATCTTGGTTGAAGTTAAAAAAAGGTCCTGAATCTGCTCAGTTAAAAGCGTATAATCTTTCTTGGACAAAGGTTCCCGGGTGGGATGTGGGACAAAATCGTTTAGGTTTTTTGGCTGAAAAGGATGTTCAAGCAACTGAGTTACTTGCATTGTCTAAAGAAAAGCCACTTTTAAATCGTGTTATAGAAATTCCTACAGGAGTTGTTTTAGTTCGCTGGGTAGGAGAGAAAGTCTTACCTGTCACACTTGATGAGCTGGCTTATCAAAAGGCGGCTCGATTGACCGAAATTTATTTCCAGCGTTACAGAAAGACACTTGAACAAGATCATCAGATTAAAAAGTCTGAAAAGATCATTGCTCAAGTAAAACGATCACTCCAATTGTAGTTTAAGGAGAAGCTGGCAGTTGCCTGTCAAACTCCTGACAATAGAACAGCAGGTTCTCTTCGTTAAACTAAAGAGTGTGAACCTTGTAATTTATGGCCTTACAGTACTTAGTCTTAGCCTGGCTCAATTGGCCTACCCCCTTTCTCAAAATGCGCGTCCTGTAGTGGGGGAAAAAGAAGATAGTTCTGTTATTACGAATGCACCTGGAGGACCTGTTCCCCGCAATGAAAAAGAACCCGATTTGAGTGGTCGTGGCCTTCCTCGAGGGGAAGAGGTTTACGGGGTCATGGAAATTCGGGTCAATGAAAAAGGCGAGAAGGTACTTGTGCCAGTAGAAGCCCCCCCCGAGCATAAAAAATAGTTCTATAGGTAAGTTATGCAGAGTGCTTCTAAAAAGAGGCGTTAGAGTGGCTAATGCTTAGTAATTTCCGTGAGTGTCGATTATAAGTTTCTGATGTCCGAGAAAGTATCCTATAGGTCAACGGGTGAAGAGCGACCTAAGCTTCCAATAGCTTGGTTTGAAAGTATTCCTTATTTTTTGATTCATCTGATAGCAATCATTTCACTTTTTTACGTAGAGTACTCATGGAATTTGTTTTTTCTCTGCATGGGAAGTTACTTTCTGCGCATGTTTGGCATAACGGCTGGGTATCATCGTTACTTTGCTCATAGAAGTTATAAACTTAATCGCTTTTGGCAATTTTGTATGGCTTTTTTAGCTCAAACAGCAGCTCAAAATGGAATTTTATGGTGGGCTGGACATCATCGTATTCATCACAAGTATTCTGATCAAAGTGAAGATGTTCACTCTCCTAAACAAGATGGTTTTTGGTGGGCTCATTTCGGATGGTTCTTATCTAAGAAATATCAGCACACAGATATCAGTCTTGTTCAAGATTTTGCAAAATATCCCGAACTTCGATTTTTAGATAAGTATGATTTTTTACCCGCGTTAATTTATGCCACTGTTTTGTTTGCTTTAGGCGGCATACAAGCTCTTATGTGGGGGTTCTTTATTAGTTCAGTTCTAACATGGCAGGCCACTTCGACGATTAATTCTTTATCCCATGTCTTTGGGTCTCAACGTTATAAATCTACAGACACGAGCCGGAATAATTTCTTTCTAGCGATTCTTACAATGGGCGAAGGTTGGCACAATAACCATCATACTTATATGACGAGCGCGAATCAGGGCTTCTATTGGTGGGAGTGGGACCCTACGTATTATATTTTGAAAGCTTTATCTTGGGTTGGAATAGTAAAAGAGTTGAGAAAAGCTCCTCTTGAACAACTTGAGTCAAAAAAAATTATTCAACCGTCTCTCGTTCAAGAGGAGCTAAGCGTTTAGTTTAATACTCAAATGCTTGGAGTAGCATTTTGCTAAGACCAGTGCGTTTTTTGAAGTAGCGGTTCATCTTGTACAAATAAAGTCTAAATCCCAAATCGATCATTTCGTCGTGCGCATCTTGTGCATCCCAACCTAAATTTTCTACTCGATGTAGGGCTATAATAAGACCTGTTCTGTCTCGTCCATATTTGCAATGAACCAAGATGGGGTGATTGGCTGAATTGTCTAAAAGATCGAGGGCTTCATTTACAGTTTTGTCTTCGGGAGTTTTAGATCCATTCATTGGGAGTGAGTGAAAGTCGATATCGTATTTTTCTGCCCATCTCTTTTCGTTTTTAATAGCCGAATTGCTGTTTTCTAAGTTAATGATTGTTTTGATTTTGTATTTTTCTTTTAACCACTTAATTCCTTCTTCGTTGGAGCGACCTGAACGGTAAACGCCCGGGCTTACACTCAGGAAGCGAGGAACTTCAACTTTTGCAAAGAGAGCTGAGCTTAGAAAAAAACCGAGTAAAAATATTTTAGGAAATGTGAATGTCTTCATAGCTATTAGCTTAAAGTGCTTTTTTGAAATAAGTGATTTTAACGAATAAGAAATTCTTTAGTCATTGAGCATTAAGTGAGATTATCTATATTTTTCAGGCCTTTAAGTAGATCTCGCATTTGTGCAAGTGGCCAAGCAATAGGTCCGTCGCAGAGCGCCGTTTCAGGGCGAGGATGTGTCTCTAAGAATAAACCATCAACACCCGCTGCAACTGCAGCTCTTGCTAATATTGCAATAGCGTCTTTGTTTCCACCGCTCGCAGTTCCGCCAGCAGCAGTTCCAGGAAGTTGTGCAGAATGTGTGGCATCCATTACAACTGGAAAACCTGATTTTCTCATTTCATAGAGACCTGGAATATCTACAATGAGTCTGTTGTAGCCAAAGCTTGTTCCGCGCTCACAGAGAAGTACTTTTGAGTTTCCAACTTCAACACATTTTTGTGCAATCGTTTTCATGTCCCAGGGTGCAAGGAATTGTCCTTTTTTAATATTCACTACTTTTCCAGTTTTTGCTGCTGTCTGTACAAGGTCAGTTTGTCTGGATAGAAATGCTGGAATTTGAAGAACGTCTGCTACTGCAGCAGTTGCTTCGATTTGAGCCACTTCATGGACATCCGTAACAAGTGGGCAGTTGAGTTCACCTTTAATTTTCTCAAGTCCCTTGAGGGCTTCTTTCATGCCAACACCACGAAAACTTTTTGAACTTTGTCTATTTGCTTTGTCAAAAGAACATTTTAAAATCCAAGGGATATTAAGTTCGTCTGTTATTCTTTTGAGCTCAGTCGCTGTTTCATGCACCATTGCATAGTCTTCAAAAATGTCAGGTCCGGACATCAATACAAAGTTTTTACCCCTACCCCAAGTATAGGTTTTGTCTCCATAAACAAGTTCAACGGGATTATCGAGTGATTTAAGATTCATGCTTTATCCTTTTTTGCGAAAGCTTCTGCCCAGTCAAGATCTCCAGGAGTATCTATGCCTCTAAAACTTTCATTGGGTTTGCACTCTACCTTTACACAGTGAATGGGGATTCCGTGATTGAGGGCTCTGAGTTGCTCAAGTCCTTCGAGTTTTTCGAGATCACTCACCGGGCTTTTGCAAAATTTCTCAAGCGCTGTTGGGGTGTAGGCGTAAATTCCCACATGAAGTTTGAGTGCGTTTTTGCTGTGTTCTCTAGAGCATGGGATGGGGTATCTGGAGAAATAAAGAGCTCTTTCGTTTTGATCGCAGGCAATCTTAACATTTCCAAGGTCTTTTTCATCCATGTCGCTTGGCCAAGATTCGTAAGGAGTCAGTATTTTATCTTCGTTGGGGTTCCACGTAATAACGTGTGTAAGAAATAATTCAAATGCACTTGGAGATAAAAAAGGCATATCTCCTTGAACGTTTACGACTCCTTGTAAACTTTGAAAGGGGATATTGTTTGCAGCAGAATAGAGCTTAGCAGCTGTATAGACTCGATCTGTTCCAGAGGGAATTTCTGGGTCTGTTAGGATGACATTGTTTGCTGGAAGAAGTTTTGAAAGGACCTTCGCTGTTTTCTCGTCGTCAACAGCCGCGATAACTTCCAAGTTATTTGCATTTGTTTTGAGTGTTTGTTCGAGAGTGCGAAGACACAGTTCTGTCCCATTAATTTTATGGAATATTTTTTCAGGAACACGCGCAGATTTAAGTCGAAAAGGAAGGACCGCTAATATTTTCATAATAAGTCGTGTATACGAGCAAATCCCACAAGCGTGCCTGTGCTATCAACCACGGGTG
The DNA here is from genome assembly GCA_041391385.1 of Bdellovibrionota bacterium. Lineage (GTDB taxonomy): Bacteria > Bdellovibrionota > UBA2428 > UBA2428 > UBA2428 > CANIGN01. Next base: position 26,978 of record JAWKOD010000007.1, on the reverse strand, counting down.
CTGAGGTGATTTGTCGTTCTTTCTGCTCAAGTGAAGCCAGCGCGTCGTTTACTAGCATGTTGGGCTCAAGTGTGACGGGTTTTTGAATAAGAAATTGAGAAATATTTTCTGTAGTTGCAATGCCTTTAGCGAGAGCTCGCCTTAAGTCTCCATCTACAAGGATGCCTTTGAGTTTGTTTTCTTTATCGACGATACAAAGTGCGCCTACAGGTTTTGCACTCATGAGTTCAGCAGCTTCTTTTAGGGACTCATTGCCTGTGCCCACAGCAGTTTTCTCGATAGGGAGCATGACCTCTGAGACCTCTTTTAAAAGACGTTTTCCGAGAGATCCACCCGGGTGAAAACCCGCAAAGCGTTCAGGGTTAAGACCATCGATGCGTGCAAAAGTTGCGACAAGCGCGTCTCCTATTGCAAGTGCTACGGTAGTGCTTGAAGTCGGAAGTAGGTTAATCGGACAGGCTTCTTTTTCTACTGTAGCATCAAGAATGCAATCAGAAGCATCACCCATTGGTGATTTTTTATTTCCAATAATAGAAATAATCTTAGTTTTTTCTTTTAAAAAAGGAAGCAAGGCAACGATCTCCGGAGTGCTTCCGCTTTTTGAGATTAAAAGACAAACGTCACCTTGAGTAATGATTCCTAAGTCCCCGTGAATAGCTTCGGCGGGGTGTAGGAAAATGGCAGTTAGGCCAGTGCTCATGAAAGAAGCGGCTATTTTAGCTGCGATATAGTGCGATTTGCCCATACCTATAATGATGAGTTTGCGGTTATTGGTAGCAGCGTCTTTGATAAGACTCAAAGCCGTATCAAATTCTGCACCCAGCCTTTCAGAAGCTACAAGTATACTTTGAGCCTCAAGTTCAAGTATTTTTTTGGCATCACTTACGCGAGAACTCTTCATTTATAAAAGGTTCCTCCGTTTGCAGCCGCTCGTTTAAGAGCTTCTGTTGGCTTAAAGCGTGGGCCATGAGTAGCACTCATTCGCTCTAGCTCTTTTATGATTTTTTCTAATCCGATGCTATCTGCGTATCGACAGAGTCCCCCACGAAAAGGAGGAAATCCAATTCCAAAAATCATTCCTAAATCTACCTTTTCCGCTGAGGCTACAATCTTTTCCTCTAAAACCACAGCTGCTTCATTAATCATAGGGTATATCATTCTATTAGCAAGAGCTTCGCCAGAAACGAGAAACTTTTGACCCGATAAGCTAAGTCCCGTGAGAGCTTCAAGATTGTCTTTGTCGATTCCTGCACGCTTGCCATTTTCCCACTTATAAAAACCTAAGCCCGTTTTTTTACCAAAACGTTTTTGTTTTGAGTCGCCAGAAACTTTGTAAATACTTTCTGAGGCCTTAAATCTTTCACCTAAACTTTTTTCAAAAATAGGTGATATTTTTGAAACGACATCGAGTCCGATTTCGTCAAGAAGTTCATAGGGACCCATGGGCATGCCGAATTTCTTAATTTCTTTGTCTACTTTTTCAAGGTCAGCACCTTCTTCCATGATGTAACCAGCTTCTAAAAGAAAAGGAACAAGAAGTCGGTTCACCAAAAAGCCAGGTCCGTCTTTTGTGACTAGGGGAGTTTTTCCAATCGATTTTACGTAGTTGACGGCTCTTGTCGTGTTTTCAGGCGGAGTCGCGTCTGTAACAACAACTTCAACGAGCGGCATTTTGTCTACAGGGTTAAAGAAGTGGAGACCCACAAAGCGAGCTTTGTTCTTGAAGTCAGCGGAGATCGCTGAAAGCTCTAAGCTTGAAGTGTTACTTGCTAAAATACAATTTTCACCGACTACGGATTCAAGTTCAGCAAAAACTTTCTTTTTCACTGCGAGGTCTTCAACAATGGCTTCAATTACAAGATCGAGACCCTTGAATCCGGAATAGTCTGTTTGAGGGCGAAGGTGTCTTAGCTTGTCTTCGGCTTGTATCTTGGTAAGCTTTTTGCGGCTTACAGATTTATCAAAAAGTTTTTTGGCATGTTGAATGCCCTTTCCAACGGCTGAGTAACTGACGTCTTTTAAAAAAACCCAAAGACCTTTTGCAGCGCTTTGGTAGGCAATACCTGCGCCCATAACTCCAGCGCCGAGAACAGCCATTTGTTTAATGGGAGCTACTTTTGCAGCTTCTTCAGAACTTAGGCTAGAGCCACTTTCTCTTTTCACGGCTTCAGTCATAAAGAAGATACGGATGAGATTTTTAGAGATTTCAGTAATGGCGAGTTCAGAGAAAAATTCTTTTTCAAGTTTCATCCACTCAGCACGTGATTTACCCCAGCTTTTTTCAATAAGTTCCAAAGCTTTTACGGGAGCTGGATAATGACCTCGTGTTGTTTTTTCTAAAGTTTCACGTGTTTTTTTGAATACGATAGAGCGACCAATGAAATTATTGCTCAAGTATTTGTTAATTGGTGTGCTGTATTTAGGAGTGATAACGCCCCTTTTGAATTTGCGCGTGCGAGCGTATTCCATTGCTTTATTTACAAAGAGTCCCTCGGGATATACTTCGTCAACAAGGCCAGCACGTAGAGCTTTTTTTGCATTAAGTGCTTTGCCAGAAAGGATGAGGTCAAGCGCTGTGGGAAGTTCCACGAGACGGGTCATTCTGAAGTTGCCACCCCAGCCTGGAATAATTCCCAATTTTACCTCGGGAAGTCCTATGATGGTTTTGCTGCTGTCACTTGCGACACGGTAGTCACAAGAAAGTAGAAATTCAGTTCCCCCACCCATGCTGGGGCCTTCGATGGCTGCAATTGTTGGTAGCGGAAAGTCTTCAACGCGTGAAAAAACTCTTTGTCCCATTTCTCCAGCTTCTTCAGCGAGAGCTTTTGTCGTTATCTTTTGAATGACATTAATGTCAGCGCCCACAATAAAACTTTTAGGTTTAGCGGATCGAAAGAGAACGGCACTTAAGCTCCCTTTATTAGCTTCAAGCTTGCTAAGAACTTGGTCGAGTTCATTGAGACTTTTGTCGTCCCATTTGTTTACTTTTTCTCCATCGAGATCGAAATCAACGATAGCGAGAGTGTCTGAAATATTTACTTTAAAAGCGTTGCCTGTAAAAAATTGGGTCATACGAGTTACCTTTTGTTTGGTTAAATCAGCGTTTTCAATTTGAGAGTCATTCATTATACGGCCTCCAAGGACATCGAGCCACCTTGGCCACCACCGATGCAGAGAGTGACAAGGGCTTTCTTTTTGTTTCTACGTTTAAGCTCTCGTGTTGCGGTTAGTGCAATGCGTGTTCCTGTAACGCCAACGGGGTGACCGAGGGCAATCGCTCCGCCATTGGGATTCAGAATTTCGGAATTAAGCGAGCCAATCTTAGAAGTATTAAAATGTTGTTGGCAGAATTTTTCAGAATCCATCGCCATTTGGCAGGCAAGAACTTGTGCCGCGAAAGCTTCGTTAAGTTCAACAACATCAAAGTCTGAGAGTTTCTCTCCAGTCTTTTGTAAAAGCTTATGTGTTGAAAAGACAGGACCGAGTCCCATCCTTAAAGGATCACAACCGGCAAAGGCGTAACCACGGATCATTGCTTGAGGGCTAAGTCCTAATTTTTTGAGTCCGTCTTCAGAACAAACAAGCACCATGGCGGCACCATCTGTAATAGGAGAGCTGTTTCCTGCGGTAATGGATCCGTGTTTTTTATCGAAGAAAGGTTTGAGCTTTTGAAGAGCTTCCATGGTTTGATTGGCCCTGGGGCCGATATCATTTTCAACAACGGTTTCAGGATCGTGAGGGAGTACAACAGGCGCTATCTCATCTTTAAAAAAGTTCTCTACTTGAGCTTTGGCTACTTTAAGGTGACTGGAGAGAGCAAACTCGTCTTGAGTTAAGCGAGATATTTGAAACTCTTTAGCTAAAACTTCAGCGGTCTGCCCCATATTCACACCGCACATAGGGTCTGTGAGGCCCTCCATAAGAGCTATACGAGGTTTTAAGAAATCTTGTACGGGTATGTGGCTAAAGGCTTTAGCTTTATCTCCTAAGCTCCTGGCTTTATTCATGGTTTCAAAGAACTTGTTCGCTTTATTGTTATAAATAAGTGGCATGCCAGACATCGATTCGGCACCACCTGCAATCATGATATCTGATTCTCCGTACCAGATTTTAAGGGCAGCTTGAGAGATGGATTCAAGGGCAGAGGCACAGTTTCTATGAACTGAGTAAGCCGACACTCTTTGGTCGAGCCCGGCCCTAAGGGCAATCACACGGGCGATATTGGCTGTGTCTGCCGGATTTCCTGTGTTTCCAATAATGACTTCGTCGACCAGTGCGCCCCACTCACTTAAGGGGATTCCAGTTCGGATGAGCATCTCAGATAGCGCTACGCGGCCTAACTCAGCGGCGTGAACTTTGGCAAATTGGGTCCCTGACTTTACGAAAGGGGTCCTGATACCAGTAACTATATAGGCGGGTCTGCTCGGTGTATTTGATGTCATATGCCCCACCACGCTACTTGATTTCAGGCTTTGGCTAAATACCTATCTGTATGATTTTTACGGTCTATTTTGACTTCGATTGTTGACTCTCTTGTGGCTTTAGTAGATAAGATTCAGATACTTAAAATAGGATTAAAAAATAATGGCTAAAGCAACAACGAAAACAAAAAGTACTTCTAAAGATAAAGCAACAAAAACAGCTACTGGCACTAAAAAAGCCGGATCTAAGCTGGTTAAAAGAGCGGATAAAGTGGCTAAAAAAGCTGTAAAATCTGCTTCTAAGATTAAAGTTCGCGGTGGCGAAGAGAAAAAGACTAAAGTTAAAAAGGGTGAAGGTAGCAGAAAGAAATTCCACGCTGTTGGCCACGCCCCTCAGTCTGCTCGTATTACTTCTGCTCGTGGTCCTATGAAGGCTGTTTCAGGAAAAACTGCAATGGCTCCCGCTGTAAATGAAGAGAGAGCTTGGCTTTTAATCGATGCTGCTGGTCAAACAGTGGGCCGCTTAGCTTCAGAAGTTGCAATGCTCCTTCGCGGAAAACACAAAACATCATTTACTCCTCATTCAGATGCAGGTGACTTTGTTGTTGTTATCAACGCTGAAAAAGTATTCTTTTCTCGTGGAAAAGAAGAAGTTAAAACGTATTACAAACACAGTGGTTGGATTGGTGGAATGAAAATGACGACTCCTGCTAAGTTGAGAAATACGCATCCAGAAAGAATTTTAGAATCTGCTGTTAAAGGAATGATCTCACGAACTCCTCTAGGCAGAGACATGATGAAGAAATTAAAAGTTTACAAAGGTACCGAGCATCCTCACAAGGCCCAAAACCCTGTGGTATGGCAACTTCGCCACTCAGCTCGCACAGGAAACTAAAAGGGAGTTTATAGAAAATGGCTGATAAAACTAAATTTATTTGGGCAACAGGAAGAAGAAAGTCCTCTACAGCTCGTGTACGCATGAAGCCTGGAACAGGCGAAATGATTATTAACGGCAAAAAATTCGACGATTACTTCGCTCGTCCAGTTTTGAAATTGATTGTGAATCAACCTCTTGAGCAAGTTGGAATGCTTGAAAAGTTTGACGTTTTTGCAAACTGCACAGGTGGCGGTCACTCGGGTCAAGCGGGAGCATTGAGACACGGAATTTCTCGTGCTCTTATTGAGCATGACGAAACTTTGAGAGCTTCCCTTAAAAGTGGTGGTTTCTTAACGCGTGACGATCGCAAAAAAGAACGTAAGAAATACGGTCTTCGCGGCGCACGTTGTGCTTATCAGTTCTCTAAACGATAAGATTACAAAGAGCTTTTGCTCAGTTTATTATTCGATTAACAGAAAGGCCCCCTGCCCCAACAGGCAGGGGGCCTTTCTGCTTCTTAAATATGAAATAGAAATGTTCCACGAAGCTCACGGAACGTGACGTATTGAGTATCAATGTATAACTTGGCGCATTGTGAAACGCATTCTTGCTTCGTTTTTCTTTGTTCTAAGCGCAGCAGCAAGTGCTGCTATTTTTTCTGATGTAGCAGCTCATAAAAAATTAGAGCTAGCACCTGAGTTATATCAAGAGATGTATTCGTACTGGAGAGAGCAGTATGAACTTACACGATTTGCTTTAGAAGAGCTTGAGCTCGAAAAGCGACCCGCTCTTGAAGTGCCTTATTTTTATTCTTACAAAGAGCGGGGATATGCCTTTGATCCGGGAAATGAAAAAGAACCTTATTTGGCGATTGAAATTGGACCACCTCGCTTTAGCCTGAGTTCTTTGCGTTGGCTTGGAATGCTCAATCTTTTAAAAAGCGCTACCACTTGGGAGAGAGTCCTTCCCAAGCGTGTTCAAGAAGTTGCACAGTTCTTAGAAAAAAGGGCTTTGGAAAAAAGAGATCTTTTCGAAAGTTTTGCTGTTTTTGAAGCTGGCTTGGGTCCTGAAGATTTTCAATACTTTAAGGATGCTCTAGCTTGGGAACGAAACACTAAAGAATATGATGTGCGAGTGAAAAATGGACATATTCTAAATTTACGAAGGGAAGTTGTTCGACTGGATGCCGAGATTCGTCTTCTAACGGATGCTTATGGAAATGTTACTTACGATCCTGATTTAAAATATCGTGTTGATTATGCCTATAACTATATTCAGCGCACGAGTTATTATAGTTATTATGCACTTAATGCAGATCTTGCATATCTCAATGATCTTCGAAGACAGATGAACGATGATTATGCTGCAAGATCAGAAAAGCATATCGCTCTTAGATCCAAGCGAAGCGAAGTGCTGAATAAAGCTCAAACTGAAGAACAGGAACTACTGATTCTTCAAAGCGAAGTGCATGCGCTAGGAGTAAAGTCAAAACGAGTTTTAGAAACTGTTTCTGATTTCGAAAAAGAACTTCGAGAAAAATATATTCAATGGGGTCACAAAGGTGATCCATTTAAACGGGACAAGTATCAAGAAGCTGAGTTTAGAGAACGCTATGTTATCGATCAGCTGTTTTCACTGGGAACTGAGAGTGAAGTAATCTCGCTCAATTTTTGGCAAAGACAAAAGCAAGAAAGAGCTGAATTGCTAAAGCTCCTGAAAGATTTTCAAAAAGTTTGCGATGCTTTAGATAAGGGGTCGAATGTGACGGCCTCACAAATGCCAGAAAGCCTTGTGGACCATGATGATGCTTCTTTGGCCTTAATGACTAAGAGACATTACATTCAGCTAAAGCAGCAACTTGAAAAGCTTCACAATGTTCACTTTGAAGCCATGGTAAAACTTTATGAGCATTTTAGAGACCCAGACGCGTATTTAAAAAACTTAATTCATTGGAATCAATAATTACTTTGTAAAATTACTTTGTAAGCGGAGCTTGTGTTGAATACCAATCAAGTTGCCTAAGAGCTTCGTAGGTAACAATTCCCACACTTGTAGCGAGATTAAGTGAGCGTACGTTTTTTTGGGGTATCGCCACATGACGACTTGGCTCTTTTTTAAGCCACTCTTCGGGGACACCATCTTGCTCATCTCCAAAGATGAGCATGTCGGCTTTGGCGTACGTAACATCTGTGTAGCTTTGGGGAGCGTTTATTTCGACAAACCAACGAGCATGTTCTTTGCGAGCTTCTAACCACTCGCCGATAGATTTATAGGTAAAGACATCAAGGTAAGGCCAGTAATCGAGCCCGGCTCGCTTGAGCTTTTTGTCATCAATCTCAAAAAAAGGTTCAACAATATCAAGAGAGCAACCAGTAGCAGCGCACATTCTCGCAACAGATCCGGTATTTTGTGGGATTCTAGGACGAAGAAGAACAATTTTAAGTCCTTCGGGGTGACTTGCGTATTTTGACTTGTCGTCGGAATCAGAAGAATTACGTTCTAAAAAATTCGAAGGCCGCCGATCTTCACCCTTTATTTGAGTGTTAATCGTGCGGCCCATGCTGTTAGTTAATAGCGTAGTTGTTTTACTTTGTCAGGGTCAGCTTTACCAAGCAATTGCCATACTGAAGGCGCCACCTTGACCGTACATTCCGTATTGTGGAGCGTAGTATCCAGGTTGAGCGTAGTACACTTGGCCCCAAGTACAGCCGCCGTTTGAGCACTGTGGGTAGTAGCAAGATGTGCACCCCGTAGCGTACTGGTTACAGTAGTTATAGTTTCCACCGTACATTTGTTGATACTGTTGGTTGTACTGGTTGGGAGTCGTATAATTAGGGTTATAGGGGTAATACGTATTGGGGTTGTTGTTACTTCCACTTCCGCTCTTCCCGCAGTTAGCGAGAGAGAAGAGAAGAGCCAATACCGTAAAACTGGTTACAATAAATTTTTTCATTTTCATTTCTCCTTTTGTTCTCTGCTAACGTTCGATAAATTTTGTTTCTTATATGGGTAGTTGCAACGGACGTGCCAACTTCTAAAGATGTTGCTTTTATGTTTAAAGTGCCGCTTTTATAGGCAGAGGACCTCAAACACGCCTAGTTACTTTGCACTGTAACGACAAAAATTGTCCTTAAGCAGCTCTTTTTAGGGGATCAGGGGGGAGGCTTGTGCAAGGCCAGACATGCAAAAGCCCCTCTTGGCAGCTGTCTCCAAGAAGGGCTTTTAGTGAATGATTTTATATACTTAGTTTAGTATCCGTTGCTGAATACGTGTCCATTCGCAATTTCAATGCCCGTAGCGGGACCTAAGTTAACTTCTACTGTTTGTCTGTAGTAGGGGTCGTATCTAGAACCTATTACGCGAGCGATGTCGTCACGTAAATAGTCTGCATTTATAAAATAATCCCTAAAGTAGTCTTGAGCGCTTGAAGCGCCCATACGTGTTCCGGGTCGGATTTGAAGAGCTCCTTTTGAGCAGATATCCATACTTACAGTAAACTCAACGATAGGTTCGCCTGGATTTCCAGGTGTTGTTCCAGTGTAAGTTCCGGGCGTAGTGGCAGCACTTCCTCCACCGCTACTTTTTCCACAAGCTACAGCAAAGAGGGCAATCATTGTTAAAACAAATATTTTTTTCATAATCATTTACTCCGCATCAAAGAATGCAATCAGCGTGCCATGCGAGGAATAGTCCTGAGAGTGTGTTATTTATGCACGCTGTGTTTTGAGTCTGAGCAACTTTCTAAAAATGACTTAAAAATTGTAGAGATCTTATTCACTCGGGCGGCAAAAATTGTCACGGCATAGTTTTTTCTAAGTAATTAGAGAATATCGCCAGAGTAAATGGTTTGAAGTTTTGAGTTTGGGCCAAGTGTGATGAGAGCCCCATCCCCCGCAAGTCCTTTTGCTCTATGATTTTTCCAATTAGCGCCAAGGTCTTTGTTCCATAAAGCACTCATGGCTTTGTTGTTGAGAAATTCTAAAAGCTCATCCGCAGAAAAAGTAGCACTGTTTAAGTAATTCAAGAACATAGCTCCAAAACTTCGGGCAAAGTCTTTTTTGTCTATATTATATGGACGAGAGTCAAGTTCTTCTAAACTGATGGCTTCGGGCCAGGGAGCGGGGGCTTGAAGGTTGATTCCGATTCCAACTAAGAAGTAGTCCTTTTTAAGTTCCACTAAAATCCCAGCAACTTTTTTAAAAGAAGTCTCAGTAAAGACACCTAGATCATTAGGCCATTTGAGACTGAGCATGTTTAGCTTTGAAGACTGCTCGCTGAGTAGAATATAAAGGACGGCTCCCGCATAAAGTGAAAGCAGAGCTGGGTCGCTGGAGATAATATTTTTGTGAAAACTAAGGGACATTGTGAGTGAGCTTTGAGTTGAGCTCTTCCACTGTCTTCCCCTACGTCCCCTTCCCTGTTTTTGATTATCGCAAATGATAAGAGAAGAGCAGTTGTTTTTTAATGAGTACTCGAGCGCGCAATCCTGAGTACTATCGCAACTTTTAAAGTGTAAAAGATCAAAGTGCAAAAAAGAGCCCCGCTTTCTTTTCTAATTCTAGGAACGCTCAAAAGAAAATGGCTACTATATTCCTAATATGCCTTGCCTTATTTGTTGCTCCGCGTTACAATGCTGAGCGTGCAAAGGTTCTTAAAAGCTACACTTCAAAATTCTTTTTTATTTTTGAGCTTTATTAGCTTCGCCCTAGCGGAATCGGTTCCAGTTGAAACACAAGTAGAAGCTGAAAAAATTCTAAAGTCCTACTCGAATATTTCTTCTCCCGAAGAGCGGGCTCAGTTGATAAGTGCTGAGTTTATAGGTCGCCCCTTTGTTTGGGGGCCATGTGGTGAAGGTGATGCAGGTAGGTATGAGTCAAAACCTCTCACGCGTTTTGATCAGTTTGATTGTACAACTTACACGGAAGCTGTTTTGGGATTGGTTTTTTCTAAAGGGACTTCGTATGAAGATTTTTTAGCTTCCTTTTTAAAAATTAAATATGCCTGTGATTCAGGATCGCTTTCTGAAGTTTGTTACGTTAACCGAAACCACTTTGCCTCCATAAATTGGATACCGAATATTTTATCACAAGGCAGAGTTGTGGATATTACGCTAGATCTTTTTAACGACTCACCAAAACGTATGAAGTGGTTGGACATTGAAACCTGGTATCAAGATAAGCTGAAAAGCTTGGATCCAAAAAAGCCTGAGGATATTGAAAAAATTGCTGAGCTTAAAAAAGAAGGTTTTTGGCCCAAAGGAAAAGCACTTGCGCAGCTAAATTACATACCTCTTAAAAACATGTTGGATTCAGAAGTCACCACTCTTTTGAAAGACGAGGGAGTCGTAGTTTTTAACATGATACGTAATGAGAACACTAAAACTAATATTCCTGTAATCGTAGGCCACCAAGGTTTTATAATAAATAAGGATTCAACTCTTTATATTCGTCAGGCATCATCTGCACACAAAAAAGTAGAGGATGTACTTTTAATCGATTACGTCGCTGAGAGACTTCAAGGTACAACATGGCCCACTTTGGGGTTTAATATCTTAGGTTTTAAAAAATAGTTTTTTGAGTCAATTAACTTCGCTTTTTAGATTCGCTCTCAATTTGATTTAAAATTTCTTGAAGTTTTGTTTCAAGTTTTTCCTTAAACCATCCATCAAAAGCTAACTGAATCTCGCTTCGAATCATGCTCCTAATTTCTTCTTTAGAAACCGCGGGTGCTGTTGGAGCTTCGTTTTTTCGAGGTGGCGGTGGAGGCGTAGGAGAGTTCTGTCTGCTTTGGATACTTTCCCATTGATCTGAAGCTTCGTGATAAGCCGAAAGGTTCTCGCTTGTCTTAGTGTGGCTGGGAGCACTTGTTTGTGAAGTTGCCGGAGGGAGCGGTGTATTCACGACTTCCCGTGCTTTCACTTGTCATAGGTGGCGCATCAAAGTCTGAGTCAAAGGTTTTCAGTTAAATCTTTTTGAGTGAGTGAAGACTTTTCTTGTTGTCCATAGGGCGTGGTGCGTGACTGTGTAGGAGTTTTGGGCGCCACGGGCGGCATCGTTCGATCCACCAAAACAGAAGCCTTATTGATAGGGCGTGTGATATCAGGATTAATAGCAGCTCGTGACATTTGTTGAGTTGCCGCAGACGATAGAGTAGCTTGAGCTTCTCGTAGCCCCAGAGCTACGAAGCAAAGCAAGTACTAGTGTAAAGAGAGCTTCGCTCTCAAAGGGCTTCCATAGGCGAGCATCAGCTGCAATGTTGTCGAGTCTTCCGATATCTCCTTGGTGAATGCTGGAGCAAAGAAGGATTACTTTTGTTGATTGGGAGTGCAGGATTTTCTTTTACAGCTTTTACTAGCTCAGACCCAGAAACACCTGGAAGATCGAGATCTGCGATAAGAAGCGCAGGTGTAGTCTCTTACAGATTCTAAGCGCATCTGTGCCATTGTCACAGCAAACGAGCTCGTAATCTCCTGACTTAGAGCGAGCTTAACCGCTCGGTGCATGGTGCTGGAATCATCTGCGAGCAATATCCGGTGTTGTGCCAAATCCCTGTAACCCCCACTTATTAGTTTCATCGATTTTCAAGGTCTTGGGAAGGAGCGTTGTAAAAAAGCGGTGACAGCGTGAGTATTAAGAACGTGTTGCGTCAATACCCTGAGCCCTAATTTAGTAAAAATATTCTTCTCACAGGACGCTTGAAGGAGTGCTAAAATAGAAAATAAGGATAGGGTGTCTGTCCGGTACGACGAGATGGCACATTGTTTTGTCCTATGATTTTTTAAACGGGAGTCCTCCCTGTTGGCAGTGAGCATGCCCACCTTCGTGGTGGGAAGCCTAAAACCAACAAGCTGATTGAAGGCTTTAAAGGATGCCCACCTCACTTTGTGGGGTCAAAGCAAGTGTCTGAAGACGGCCAGGATGGTGCCCTTTCCGATTTTCTTGGCTCTTAGCTAAGACTGAGCCGCATAAGAATCTGGCTCAGCCCACATCAGGGCATTTTTAGTGCATAATTAAAGTTAGAGAGGGTTCAAGGATGAAGGGTAAAGATCTTTGGGATATGCGCGACCTCCCACTTCCTAGCCGAGATGAGGCGGATCGTGGAGGCGCTCAACAAAAGTTCGTAGTACAGGCACTATTTCATTGAGTGAATGGGGAGAAAAGAGCGACTTTTGGAATGAGTGGAAAGACGAATTTCAAGTTGCGGGTGCTCCTGCTCAAACAAGTGTTCCCGCAGTGAGACCCTCAGAACAGGAACAAAATTTTGAATCTCACGAAAATGATGCTGAGATTTTTTAGAACCTTGGGCAACTCAACTCGCTTTTCACGAAAGACGACTCGAAAAAAGAAGGCACTGCCGACTACGGGGTCCCCTATCGAAGACAAGAACTTCTTGCCGAAAAGACAAAGGAATATGCACGTATTTTGCAACATACTTTTCGCAAACACGTAGAGCATTTTAATCAGGCAAGAAAATCAGCCGCCCATGCAATTCATATTTATAAAATCTCTCGAAGCGATGAAGATTTTTTAATGTATCGCAATGGAGTGAAGTTAATTGTTTCTGCTCAAAGAGCTGGCCGTATAAGCTTAAGCTTTAACCAATTTATTGCACCCCTAGCGCAGACGGATAAGCACTCTCATATAGAGTTAGAAGCTGTGTGGGGTCCTTTTGATCAGCTCCTTTGGACCTATAAAGGGGAGCGTGTTCAGCTTATGGACGTTGTGCGTTATTTTATAAGCGAAATTGCCTTTCAGAGTTTTCGCTAGGAGTGACTTTCTAAAAGCCCTTCATTTGACGTGTAAGGTAACTTTAAGTCTTTTAAGGTAATGTAGGGTTTTTTTATTTTAGTCCCGATATAAAAACTCTATTCAGAGGTGCAGGGGTTCATGAAAAAAAATCAAAACAAAGGAACAATCAACAAGTTTGGAAAATTAGCGCTTGCTGCTTTATGTGCAGTTCTTCCATTCGCCTTACAAGCAAAACAAATGAGTTGCTTTACAGAAGAAGGAAATGGCAGAGGGGCCACTTCTATTAAGTGTTCAATGGATGTTTCTATTAACGAAAACACAGGCGTTGCTGTTGGTACTTGGAATGGCCAAATAGATTCTACCGAGCTTGATAGAGATGATGATAATCTTGCAGAATTTGTTTTTAATTCGGGCACAGAAGCTGGAATTTGGGAGCATGAAAATTCTGATGGAACTAAAGAATGGGCAGGATTTATACTCCCTGGCGATGAAGATGGCTTTTGTAGAGTTAAGTGCGTAAATCGTTAAGTTTTAGGCACTTAATTGAAATACCTTGAGTGACGATTCAAAAAGTTGTTTTTCAATTTCTTGAGGGGTTTCTTTTCTGATAGCGCAAAGTTGTTGAAAAGTTTTAGCGACATAAGCAGGCTGATTGGGCTTACCTCTGTATGGGATAGGCGCTAAGTAAGGAGAGTCTGTTTCAATGAGCATGCGATCCAGAGGGCAATTTTCAGCAACTCCTCTGAGCCTGTCCGCGTTTTTAAATGTAATGATTCCCGAAAAAGAAAGATAGAGTCCTAAATCTAAAAATTTCTTCCCCCACTCCCAGTCTTCCGCATAGCAATGCATAATTCCAGGGATTGCGTTGAAGTCACCTTTGCGTGCAGCCAGTAAAGCGTAGATATCCTCTACCGATTCGCGGCAGTGAATAACAAGAGGTTTGTTAACGCGTATTGAGAGATCAATGTGGTAGGCAAAACTTTCTTTTTGAATTTCGGGTGTCGCAAAGTCGTAGTGATAGTCAATTCCTGTTTCACCAACTGCAACGTAGTCTGAGATTTCTTTTTCCATACTGTCGACAAAAGCATTGTTAAAATCTTTTGCTTCGTGGGGGTGAAGTCCCAGCGTTGGAAAAAGTTTTAAGGTCGACTTTGTACGCGATAGCTCTAAGGCTTTGCGACCATCTTCTAGGTGAGTGGCAATGACAGTTGCATGGCTCACATTTGCCTGGACAGCTTCCGCTAAAACGTCATCTAAGCGGCCTTCAAAATCTTTACTTGCGAGGTGGCAGTGGGTATCAAAAAGACTCATATTAAAGTGCTAGTCTTTAGAATCTTTGCCGCCTGAGCGCGGGCCAAATTTCCTTTGAACTTCTGATCCTTTAAATTGTTCATAATTTCCGTCTTCTAATCGAACAGAAACGAGGCCTTTGATAATATCGAGTTTGGTTACGCGCCCTTCCCCCTGCGGAGTGATAACAGCTTTACCTACTTTAGGAAGGTCAGCTCCCAAGGCTACGTAGTTGTCATGTTCATATCCGAGGCAGCACAGTAAGCGACCACACTGGCCATTCACACTCTCAGGCTCTAAGGAGACCCCTTGGTCTTTAGCCATTTTTATTGTGACGGGTTTAAAGTCTGAAATCCAAGTGCTGCAACACGTGGAAAGACCACAGCGGCCAATTCCACCCGCTAAACGAGCTGCGTCTCTTACGCCCACATGGCGCATGTCGGCCCTGAGGCCATATTTTTGAGCGATTTCTTTGGCCATGCCCCGGTAATCAAAGTCTTTTGTTTCAGATGAGTAATAAACGATGAGTTTGCGGCCTTGATCGACTAATTCGCAATCAACCATTTTTACGCCACTTGTTTCACGTGAACGAACACGTGTATCAAAAAAGCGTTTTAATTCACTTCTGAATTCGTCTGTTTTAGCCAGGAATTGAAGGTCTTCTTCGGCTGCAATACGGAGAATGGCATGAAGATCATCGTCCTCATGTCTTTTCTCTCTTATACGAGGGGCGACGCTCACAACTCCTACAAGAGTTTCTCTTCCAAAACCTTCTACAACAACCCGGTCATTGCGCTTGAGGGCAATGTTTTGCGGGTTGCGAAATTCGTAAATTTTTCCAGGCCAGCGGAATTTTATCCGAACAATTTCGATATGCGCCATGGCTGACCACCTATTACCTTTCTCTTAAAATTTAACCAATGTAGAGCCGGATTACCATAGTGTCTTACGGCCCAAAGGAAATCTTCAAAGTGTTTCCAGTGGGTCCAAAAGCTCAGTGCCTCTTCGCGGGGACTCTGAGCCAATCTCAAAGTACATTGTCTCCATATGAGTGGAGCTTTTTCTTCGAGTTCAGCAATTCTAGCGGCTTTATCTTTCCACCAAGTGGGGTTTGAAAGATCCGAAGTTTTAGGGAAGAGCCCCCAAAGGGCTTCTTGAATTTCTTGAAATTCATTTACAGAACTTAAATCAGGAGCAGGAGTTTCGTTTTTTAAATTAATTTTCAGGCTTCGGCTTCGAATAGTGGCCAGAA
This sequence comes from Bdellovibrionota bacterium, assembly GCA_041391385.1. Taxonomy (GTDB): domain Bacteria; phylum Bdellovibrionota; class UBA2428; order UBA2428; family UBA2428; genus CANIGN01. The sequence continues at coordinate 11,390 of JAWKOD010000007.1, read as the reverse complement.
GCCTTAAGCTATTTGAAGTCAGAAGTATAAGATGTGTGTGCGGGCGGGGTTCTTCGAGTACTTTTAAAAGGGCATTGGCTGCAGCGTTTTGTGTCCCTGCAAGCTTTTCGGCTTGAGTGATAACGAGCAGTTTTTTGGGCGAAACGTTTTTTGAAAGATAGAGAAATCTTGATTCCCAGTCTCGAACTTGTTCAACGGAGTAGCCAGAAGCTGCTCCGGGACGTGTAATCATAAAATCAGGGTGACGTCTTTCATCGTTTAAATTGAAAGGGATAAGGCAGGACTCACACTCCATGCAGGCTTCGATACCTCTTTTTTGGCAGAGGATTGTTTGGAAGAGACTTTCGAGACCTGTCGCAGCTCCGAGATGTGTTTCCAAAAGGAGAGCGTGGCTAAGCTTGTCCTTAGCAAATGCTTCTTTAATCTTGGAAATCTTGTTATGAGCCATTCTTAGGGAGATAGCCTAACAAATCTCGTAGAACATTGCTAAAAACTTCATCGGCTGTTTTTGAGGCGTCTATCACGATAAAACGAGCTGGGTCAGCCTTGGCAAGGTGTTGGTAGGCTTCTCTGATTTTAGCGTGAAAAAGCATACTTTCTTGCTCTATTCTATCGAGGCTTTGGCGCCCTTTGGCTCTTTTTAGGCCAGTTTCAGGGTCGATATCTAGGTAATAGGTACGATCGGGATAGATAGAATTCATGGCCCATTCATTGAGGTCTCGAATGCGCTTAAGGCCAAGTTCCCTAGCAACTCCTTGGTAGGCCAAAGAGGCGTCTACATATCGATCTAAAAAAACATGTGTGGATTGCGCAAGAGCTGGGACAATGACTTCATCTACGTGCTGAGCCCTGGCCGCAGCGTAGAGAAGAGCTTCGGCACGTGGAGAAACAAAGGCTCTCGGCTTAATTAGACTTTGTCTAATTTCTTGGCCAAGTTCTGAGCCTCCGGGCTCAAAACTATAAAGTATTTTGTATGTAGAGAGCGCTGTTTCATCTTTTAAACGAGAAAGGAGAGAGCTCTTTCCAGAGCCCTCCCCTCCCTCGAAACTAATTAATTTTCCGTTTAGTTTCATTTTATTTCAAATTGCGGCTGACTATCTCAGTTGCGCGTCGATAACTTTTGAATTCTTGCAAGGGCTGTGCTCCAGCAATTTTCTTACCTTCAGTTTTGCTTCCAACAAAGAAAGTAGGAGTTGAGTTAGCGCCTGCTTGTTCAGAGAGTGCTTGAGATTTTTCAACAGCTTGTACAGTGGCAGGGTTTTTGAGACATTCATTGAACTTCGCTTCGTCTAAGCCTAATTCTTTAGCCCATTTAGGATAGTTGGCAGCTCCCAATTGCTTTTGATTGTCGAAAAGTTTGTCGTGGTACTCCCAAAACTTACCTTGTTGTTGTGCACATACAGAAGCGATCGCAGCGGGTTTAGCTTCGGGGTGAAAATCAAGAGGAAGGTGTCTAAACACGATAGCTACTTTGTCTCCGTAAGCAGCTGCAATTTCAGTTACGACACTTTTTCCACGTGCACAGTAAGGACACTGAAAATCGCTGTGTTCGTAAACGACAACTTTAGCATTCGGATTTCCTTTAAGTGGTTCATCTGCTGTAAAGGCAGGAACTTGGCTACGAGGTTCTTTAAGTAACCACTCAACGTTAGCACCAGCCATAAGACTTTCGATATAATCTTGGCGTTGATTCACTTTTGCACGGTTGCTAAGGTGAGCCTTGATCTCGTCTTTGCTGACTTTTCTCATTTTGCCAGTCATAGGATCTTTAAATCCTTTTTCAAGATTGTTTTCTTTGATGAAGGCATTTACTTCAGCGTCACTTACTTCTGAAGCAGTTCCAATAGATTCAAGTAAAGCGTTTACGTTAGGAACGCCTTTCTTTTGAACTTCTGCATTGAGTAGTTTTTCTACAAGAGCGTTTTCAGCCCCACGCTTATACATCTCTATTACTTCTTCAGAGAGTTGTTTAACTCGAGAGTCGATGTTGCCTTTAATTTCTTTAGCGCGAACATCCCCACCATTATATTTAAGAATAACGGTTTCGTCTGCTAAAGGAGTGACAATTTCGGTACTTCCTGAAGTACTGCCACCTTTTGCTCTTTCGTTAACGAATAAAATTATAAAAACAACCAAAACAACTGAAAGACCAATGATGATGGCGTTCGTTGTTGAGTTGACATTTTGCTTGGATTTCTTTTCTGACATGAAATCTATATCTCCTTCTTTGAGTTCATTCTTAATGAAGCAAGTTCCATACTAGCTGTGAGGGCCCGTAAAGCAAAGGAGCGGAGACTCATATCTTGATTTCTGCGCATTGCGCAATGCTCGGCGTTAAATATTACTCGGCGTCGTCTTTAAGGTATTGCTCGATAAAGCGCATATGTTGGTCTCTAAAATCTTGTACGCGAGTCGTTGAAAGCACGTCTCCAATACGAATACCTGTTTGAATAAGTAGCACGAAGTAGGTTTCAAGAGCGAGAAAGAGTATAGCCAATATGACTCCAGAAAATCCAATGATGTGGTCAAAGTAAAAAATACTGACCGAGAGAAGAATAAATGGAAAATTTCGAATGAGGCACCCTGAAAAAGTTGGAAGCTGGGCTCCGAGTGAATCTACAACTTGGAGTCCCAATAACCACTTACCTGGACTCTGGCCTTCGTTCCAAATCTCAATAAAGGCCCATAATAAAGGGGCGGCTAGAAAAACCCATGCAGCTCCAAAAAACCAATAAACCGCAAAGAGAGAACCCATCACAACTGAAAAGTCTATGAGCTTAGCCCAAAACCTATTCTCCATTGTGCCTCTACGTTTGCCTGAAAGAAGCTTATCAACAGGTAACTCGGCGTGATCAAGATTGGATTCAAACATCTTCAAGGTTCATTTTAGAAGAAAAGCGAGCACCTCGATACGTCAAAAGCTTGATTTTTATCTTTAGATGCCAAAGACTAGAAGGTGTCGCATCAAAATATGAGATCTCCCGAGTTAGTTGTTATTTCGGACTTACATTTGGGAACCTATGGTTGTCACGCAGACGAGCTCGCTGCCTATCTTGAGACAGTTCAACCTAAAACTCTCGTACTCAATGGAGATATTATAGATTTTTGGTATCTCAATCGAAGGTATTGGCCTAAGTCACATATGCGTGTGCTAGAGCTAATTGTTTCGAAAGCTTCTCAGGGAGTATTGGTTTATTACTTAACAGGTAATCATGACGATCTATTGCGACGTTTTAGTAATTTGTTCTTAGGTAATTTTTCGCTTGTCGATAAACTTGTTCTTTCTTTAAACGGCAAAAATTATTGGTTTTTTCATGGAGATGTTTTAGATGCAACTCTTGATGATGTTGGTTTCTTTACACGCTTCCTTACACGTCTTGGTGGTTGGGGATATGATCGTCTCATTTTAATTAATCGGTTTATCAATAAAGTACTTTATGTCTTAGGACGCTCGCGTGTTTCACTTTCTAAATTAGTAAGAGCGAATTCTAAAAAAGCTGTCGACCACTTAAATAGGTTCGAGTCGACCTTGGCTGATTTGGCTGTTGAGAAAAACTATCAAGGTGTTATCTGCGGGCACGTACATGCGCCTGGAATAAAAGAGCTATATTCACAGAAACACCAAAAAAATGTACTTTATCTCAATTCAGGGGACTGGGTAGAGCACCTGACAGCATTGGAGTTTGATAACAACGTGTGGAGCTTGCTCGATTTCTCGCAGAAGCCACAAGAAAAAACAATTCTCCCCGATATTGAATCACCTGTTGAATCTCTGAGAAGTGATTTAGACTTAAGTTTATGAACGGAAAAACTGCTACAGAATCAGAAGTCATTATGACCGAACTGGTTTTACCTCAGCACACAAATGCCCTTGGAAGTATTTTTGGGGGTGTTGTCATGAGCTGGATTGACATTGCTGCGGCTATAGCTGCTAAAAGACACTCTGGCAGAACCTGCGTTACAGCTTCGATAGATGAGATGCATTTTTTAAGACCTATTAAACAGGGAGATATTGTTAATATTCGAGCGCGTTTAACGGCTGTTCATAGAACGAGTTGTGAGGTTCATGTTGAAGTGAGTGCTGAGAATCCTGTCTTAAGAGAAAAGTTTAAAACAACAGACGCTATGTTGAGCTTTGTTGCAGTTGATAGTCAGGGGCGCCCCACCGAAATGCCACCCCTTTTAGCTGATTCGGCTGAAGATAAACAGGCTCAAGAAGAAGCGAGAAAGCGAAAGCAGTCGCGAGAAAACTTACGTCAGTCGCTTATCAAAAAAACAAAGTAGTAGAATTTAACTTTTTCTACACTGCGAATTCTAGGTGTGAATTTAGGCTGTTAAGAAGAGAACTCTGCCTGGAGTATCTTTAATCTTAAGAAGCTTAGGTTCGTAGAATTTTTCAAGTTCAGAGCGTTTAATCTTAAGGGTTGGTGTAAGAAAGCCCGCTTCAATTGTCCAAACTTCTGCACTTATAAGAACCTTTGATATTTTCTCGTGGCTTTCAAGCTGCTTGTTTACGTTGATAAGAAAGCTTGCGAGCTCGTCTGTGATTTCTTTTTCTTCTCGATTGTTTCGTTCTTCGCTTAAGTTGATAAACGCATAAGGTGCTTCAAGACCAGAGCCCATTACACAAACGTTTTCTATGAGGTTGGATTGTAAAAGTTTTGATTCAAGGTGAACGGGAACGATGTATTTGCCCTTAGCCGTTTTAAATATTTCTTTACAACGACCAGTGATGTACGCGTAGTTTTCTTCGTCAAAACGCGCGAGATCACCTGTCTTGATGTAGTCTCCTTCAAAAGCGTCTTTGTCCATCTCGGGGCATTTGTAAAAACCCATCATGTTTGAGGGGGATTTGATAAGGAGTTCTCCAGTGGGAGAAAGTTTTGTCTCCACACCTTTGAGAGGTTGTCCCACACTTCCTTGTTTTACTTTTTCTTGGAGAGAAAAGTAGGCATAGGCAAAGGTTTCTGTCATGCCGTAGCCATCTCGAATAAGGATATCTAATTTTCCAAACCACTCTACGAGTGATGGCGCTATAGGGGCAGTTCCTGTAATGTAGTAGCGGGCTTTTAAAAGGCCCATTTTCTTTTTGATTTTTTTCTTAATGATCCCGCTCACAATGGGAATAGCTAAAAGCACACTGAGCTTTTTTTGTGGAATTTGCTTAAGTATTTGAGCTTGGAGTTTGTGCCAAATGCGAGGCACAGCGAGAAATACATTGGGCTCAACCTCTTGGATGTTTCTGGAGAATGATTCTTGTGTCTCTACAAAGGACACATTGTCATGTGCATAAATAGGTGCGAGTTCGTTGAGCGCTCTTTCGGCAACGTGCCCAATGGGAAGATAGGAAATGTTTCTATTGTTATCAGGCGACGAAAAATAACTAGCAACGTTAACACCCGTAAAGCTGAGGGCTGCAAAGTTATGCATGACCCCTTTAGGGGCTCCTGTAGAGCCGGATGTGTATGTAATGGTGGCTAATTCTTCGGGCTTGCGTTTAATCGGAGTGAAATTATGGTTTGGATTATTGTTTATAAAATCATTCCATGATGTTGTTCCTTCGAGAGGGAAGTCCGGGTAGTGAATGCAAAGTAAGTTTTCTGGGATGATTTTTTGAATTGATTTCCAGTTGTCGAGCTTTCCGCAAAAGATAACAGAAACATCACTGTGAACGATAATTTTTTGAAGTGTTTCTTGCGAATAAGTAGGGAGAAAGGGAACAGAAACTCCACCTGCCATCCAAATGGCTAAGTCTGAGATGATCCAACTAGCGCAGTTTTTGAGAGAATAGCAACGTTTTCCCTGAACTCCGTACTTGTTGAGAGCGGCTGCCGTTGCAAGGCTTCGCGATATACATCGTTTAAGGTGTATTCTTTCCACACTCCGTTAATGAGTTGTCTGAGGTGTATCTCTCTTGGATTTGTTTCCGCCCATTGTTCCAACTTTTCTACCGGATTCAACATGTGAGGTTTGCCCCTCTCTTAAGCAGTGGCAAGTGCACATGAGGAGTATGGCGTAATTACAGAGAATTTAAGTCACTTCAGAGCGAACGCAAGAGAACTTCGAAAAGCCTTGTCCGCCACTTACACAGAGGCTCGCAATGCCAAAACTCTTTTTGTCCTTAAGGCGATGTAGAGGGTCACGAGAATGCGCGCTCCTGTTGCACCAATGGGGTGGCCAAGGGCAATGGCCCCACCACGTGTATTTAGTTTTTCAGTAGGGATTTGTAGCTCTTTTTTTGGCAAGCAAGCATTTGAGCTGCGAAGGCTTCGTTAATTTCGAAAGCTTCGATATCGTTAACGTTTAAGTTGTTTCTTTCTAGTAGGTTTCGAATAGATTGCACGGGGCCCAATCCCATTAGTTTGGGATCAAGTGCGGTGACTTCATAATCTAATATTTCTGCGATAGCGTTTTTGTTGTCCACGCTGATTTGCAGCCATGCGGCTCCGTCGACGATCGCAGATGAATTACCAGCACTTAGAGTGCCTTCTTTATCAAAGACTGGAGGGAGTTTAGCCAGTGCCTCGATTGAAGAGTCGGGTCTGTAGGCTTCGTCTTTTTCGAGGGTTGCTAATTTGTTTTGAACGGGAAGAACTTCTTCTTCAAAAAGTTGTTGAGACCAAGATTCTGTAGCTCTTTTGTGCGAGAGCAGGGCCCACTCGTCTTGCTCTTTGCGGCTAATATTTCGCTCAGTTGCAATGAATCTTTCAACCGTTTCGCCCATGAGCATGTTGGCCATAGGACAAAAGAATCCATCTTGGTACATGGCATCTTGAAGTTTTTGATTGCCAAGTTTTTGCCCCCACCTTGCTGTAGGTAAAAGATAAGGGGTGTTGGACATGGACTCGACTCCCCCAACCCAAAGATTCTGGGCTCTTGAGAGTAAAAGTTTTTCTACTCCATGAACAAGAGCGCTCATTCCTGAAGCACACGCATGGTTTATCGTCCATGCGGGAACGCTGTCAGAGAGCCCTGAGTAAATGCAGGCTTGTCGAGCTGTATTGGGGCCAGCACCTGCTTGTCGTGCGTGTCCCATGATCACATAATCAGGATTCGATAGTTTTGATTTATGAATAGCTTGCTCAAGTGTATTCGCAGCGAGTTGAGCAGCGGATAATTTTTTAAGAGCTCCGCCAAATTTACCTATAGGGCTTCGATACGCGGCATTTATAAAAATGCGTTGAGTGAAAGCAGGATTTTTGGGGGAATTCTTAGAGACGGACATCGGCTCCCATTATAGACTAAGTTTATGTCGAATGTCCTGTATCGAAACTTTACACTCGATTTGCCCCAGATAGCCAAAGGCGAAGGTTCTTGGCTTTGGGATCTAAGTGGAAAAAAATATCTCGACCTCAGTGGTGGGGCTTTTGTAAATGCACTTGGCCATGGACGCGAAGATCTTATTCAGCGAATTGCTGATCAAATGAAAAAAGTTAGTTACGTAAATGGCTGGCACTTTTCCTCTCCACAACTTGAGGAATATGCCCCCAAGCTTTTAAAACACGCACCCGCTGGCTTTTCGCACGTTGCGCTTTTGGGTTCTGGATCAGAAGCTGTTGAAGCTGCTCTTAAGATTGTTCGACAAGCCTTTTTTGAAAGTGGAAAAACAACGAAGCATAAAATTATCGCTCGAAGTCCTGGCTATCATGGAAACACAGGGCTGGCTCTTTCAGCGTCAGCGAGAAAATATTATAAAAAGTTTTTCTCATCCTACTTAACAGAAATTACATTTGTAAGTGCTCCGCAAGAATATCGCAGCAAGGACATTGATTATCTTGCAGAACTCGAAGAAACAATATTGAAGCTAGGACCAGAAAATGTTTCCACCTTTATTTTAGAAACAGTGATGGGCTCTTCAGGGGCTTGTTCTGTTCCTCCTCCAGGTTATTTGGAGGGAGTGACTGCAATCTGCAAGAAGTATGATGTGAAGATTGTTGCTGACGAAGTGGCTTGTGGGGCGGCTCGAACGGGAGACTACTTTGCTTCAAAGGGACTCGGTTTAGATCCGGATGTTATTGTATTAGGTAAGGGAGTAAATGCGGGTCTTATTCCTACAAGTGTTATGATTGTAAAGAAAGACATTGTTGATGTTATCCAGCAGGGGTCAAAATCCTTTATGCATCATCAAACCTATATGCATAGTCCGATGATGGCGGCTTGTGCTCTTGAGGTTCTCAAGGAAATTGAAAAATTAAATCTTATTGAACGTGTGAAAACTGAGGGCACGTATTTGGGATCCTTACTAAAAAAAGAACTATTAGAGCTTCCTCACGTAGGAGGCGTTACTGGGCGAGGATTTTTTTGGGGAATTACTCTTGTTCAAGATAAAGCAACGCAGTCCTGGTTTCCCCCAGAAGACAAAGTCGTTATGAAGCTTTTTAAGAAAGCTAAAGAGTTGGGGCTCATTCTTTGGCCTGTAGTTGGGGATTCTGAAGCAGAACAAAGTGACTCTTTTGTAATTGCCCCACCCTACACAATGACTCGAGAGGAAATGGACGTGGGTGTTTCTAAGCTTAAAGAGTTGTTGAGATGAGTTCGGAGTGGACCTTGCATATAGATGCGGAGGGCTACCCCGTTATGGATGGTGGCATACGAGGAGATGATCCAGAGTTTTTGGAAATCGTATTTAAAAACTTACGTCGCTATAAAGGAGACGATAAGTTTCCACTCTGTACTGAAATGAATGGAAAGGAAGTTCTCCTTTCTTCTTTTGACGACCCGCTTGTTGCGCAAGAAGTGCTTTTTGAAAAGAATAAACTTGTTTGGAATTTTTTAGGAAATTTAAGTTTTGAGGTTTCACTTGATGAACTTCGAGTTGATGAATGGAATCGACTTCATGCTTATGTGGGTCCAGAGCGTATACCTGCTGTGATGTCGCATAGGGCGCAGGCAGCTTTTTTGTTGAAATTTGTAGATCTCGCTTCACTTAAGCCGAGTGCTTATCGTTCAACTGTGAGCGATTTAAGTGCGAGTCGTTGGAATCAGCCATACGTTGATAATGAAATGCCATGGGATATGGGCGGAGTGAATCCAGTGATAGCCGAACATTCTAAAAGGATGCTGGAGCAAAGCGGGAATCGTTATCTGGTACCAGGAGCTGGAACAGGGCATGAGGTTTCGTTTTTAGAAAAAGCTTCTAAGTCCGTTACAGCTTTAGATTTTTCGCCTCAAGCAAAAGATAAGTTTTTAGAGCATTACCCAAATTGCTCAGCAAAATATATTGTGGGTGATTTTTTTACAGAGTCGCTTGAGCCATTTGATGCCGCATTAGAATTGGCTTTTTTTGTTGCGATTGATCCGGGCCTGAGATCAGCTCTTGTTAAAAGAATGCATTCTCTCTTAAAGCCAGGAGGCTTTTGGGGGGGCAGCTTTTTTACGCGATACTCTGAAGAGGGACCGCCTTTTGGTTTAAGTGAGTGGGAGTTAAAGCAGCACGTTCAGGAATATTTTGAAGTCATTGAATGGCAGCGAAGCCCGTACTCTCATCCGCGCAGAAAACATATGGAACTCTGGGCTCTATTTAAGAAAAAATCCTAAAAGGCGTCAGAGACCTTTTGGGTAGGTCTATGGCACCTTTTAGATATCGCCCCAGTCGTGGCCTACTCCGTGGTCTGTGAGGAGGGGGATTTCTAGGCTTTTTCCCGTAAAGTCTTTAAAGACATTGGGGTCTTCGAGAATAGCTCTTAATTTAATTTCAAATTCTTTTTCAAATCCTTTTTTAACTTCAAAAAGGAGTTCATCGTGAATCTGTAAGACCATTCTCGCTGGAGCTTTACTTCCCTTGAGCCAGTTTTGAACTTTTATCATTGCAATCTTAATGAGATCAGCAGAAGTCCCCTGCAATGGGCTGTTAACTGCCATGCGCTCAGAGAAATTTCTTAAAACTGCATTTTTGGAGTTGATGTCAGGCAGTTTTCTTTTTCTTCCGCAAAGAGTTGAAACCTCCCCTCTTTCTTTTGCTTCTTGAACAACTGATTCCATCCAAGTTTTAAGTTTAGGATAACTGCGAAAGTAGCTTTCAATGAACTTAGCTGCCTGAGCTCTTGGAATTCCAAGTGCCTTTGAAAGTCCAAAGGGAGTTTGGCCATAAATAATTCCAAAGTTGATAGCCTTGGCAGAGCGTCTTTCTTCAGGTGTGATGGTGCTTTCATCTTTTTCCATCACAAGAGCTGCCGTCCGGGTGTGGATGTCAGCTTTGTCTTTAAAGGCTTTAGTTAGCGCTTCATCTCCTGTGAATTCAGCCAAAAAGCGCAACTCGATTTGAGAATAATCTGCTGAGTAGAGTTGGTAGCCTTCTTCTGCAATAAAAGCTTTGCGGATTCTGTTTCCTCTTTCAGTACGGATGGGGATATTTTGTAAGTTAGGTTCTGAGCTCGCAAGGCGACCTGTTTGAGCAATTGTTTGAGAAAAGTGCGTGTGAAGTCTTTCTGTTTGTGCGTTCACAAGCAGAGGTAGTGGCTCGATGTAGGTTGATAACAGTTTAGAGAGTTCTCTAAGCTCGAGCAAAACTTTTGGGAAGGGATGCTGAGTACTGAGCTCCTCGAGCACTTCCACGTCTGTTGAGGGACCCGTTTTCTTTTCTTTAATCACCGGGAGCTTGAGGTCTTGAAAAAGTACCTTTGCGAGCTGTTTGGTAGAGGCTAGATTAATGGTGTTGTATTCTTCAATTTTTTCGCTTTTTAAAATTTCACGTGCATTTTCTTCCACTTGAAAGCGTTCTTTTTCGAGCTCACGATAAAGCTTGTTGAGGTAATTTTTGTCTAGTTTTACACCTGTTCGTTCTACTTCGAAAAGGACATAGGCAAGTGGTCTGTCGATTTCTTCGTAAACTTTATAAAGCTCTTTTTCTTGAAGCTCTTTTTTGAAAAGCTTCCAAAGCTCAAATGTCAGATAGGAGTCTTCTGCGGCGTAATGAGTTGCGCTCTCGAGTGGAACATCTGAAAAATTTTCACCTTTCTTTACGATCTCAGAAAATCGTGTCGGAGTAGCTCCAAGATATTTTTCTGATAGATTTTCGAGGTTGTGTGAACTGGCTGGGTCTATCAGAAAAGAGGCGAGGATGGTGTCTTCGTATCTTCCATTAAAGTCTAAGCCATCGTTTGCAAGTTGATGCCAGTCAAATTTTCCGTTGTGAAAGATTATGTTTTTAGTTTCAAATATTTCAGCAAACAACGCGAGTGTTTCTTTTACGGGTAAATTTTCTGAGTTCTTATGTCTGAGTGGAACGTAGTAAGATTCTTTGTCGTTAAAGCAAAAAGAAAGTCCTACGAGGTTTTCTTTTTGAAACATGTCGAGAGAGTGGGTTTCGGTATCAAACGCAAAGTCTTCGCAATCTTTCGCTAAGGCTAGAGTTTTTTTGAGCTCATCAAGAGACGTGATCGCTTTGTAGC
>JAWKOD010000006.1:0-327358 GCA_041391385.1 Bdellovibrionota bacterium | reverse complement strand
ACTATGACGGGCAGTTGTCGTTCGGGATATTCATTTGGAATGACTGCAATCGACACAGGCTACTCTACGGGCGTAGGTTGTGGCTCTGTTGGTTTAATAGACTTCCCTTTTACTATAACTACAAATCCGGGAACGGTTGTACTCTCTTTTTATGGAATAAATTCGAATACTGCCCCAAGTTATTTGGATGGCTTTATCTGTAGTGATGAGCCTGGGAATTCTTCTTTTACTCCTAGTTGTAGTTATGAAGAGGGAGTTGCAACGATATCTGGGTCATGTGAACCGTCCTCAGGAGCTGTGTATATTTACAATTATCAGGCCTCTTCTTTTTCAACTATCGCTGAATGTGTAGATGGAAGCTTTAGTGTTACAACACCTCCTACAACTGTTAGAGGAACGAATGACTACGTCGTTAGATTTGCAAACGTAGAATCCATAGCCCCACGTGTATTCTTGGGCTGCAATTAACTCAATAAAATTATCAACTTGCATCAGGAACAAGGCGAAGCAAAAATCACTCTTTAAATGCATAATTTTAGGTTAAGAACTGCTTTTTTCTCAATAAAATGACGATATTAAGACATGCGTCTCTCTGAGCGAGGTATGTCCGTTGTTGAAGTAATTGTAGGCATCGTTATCCTTGTTCTAGTTTTTAGTGCGAGTGTTGGAATACTCAGTCCAATTACCAAAAGTTATAAACGATCAAAGCTTTTAGGAAGCATGCAAAAAATAGAAAACATTGTTCGGAGTGAAATTTTCTTCCAAAAATCATATGCCTCCCTCTCTGAAATTGAAATTAAAATCGGAGATCTTCTAGTTGCTAAAAACGGTGTTCCTGTTTACTTAAATGAAACTCTTACGGAATCAAGCCTAGATGAGGAGCTTCCAATAAAAGTTTTGTTAAGTGCAAGTAACTTTATTGATCCAGCAAGTAGTGAGTCGAGATTTGGAGCCATTTATCAAATTGAATCAACCTCGCCTCAATTGAAAATTTCTCCTTTAGGAGTACAGAATTGGCCTAGCACTCAAAGTGAAGTGATCCAGACTCTTGAGACTTACTATGCGCCCAACCTGTCAAACGAAATGTCTACTAAGGTTCTTGTGGCTCCCAAAAGATTCACAGCTACCCAAGAGCAGATTTGTGGCAATGGCTTTATTCGAGGGCTTAAAGAAGATAATAGCGGAAGCATTGTGTGTTGGAGCCTGGGAACAACAAAGTGTCCCGTTTGGTCAATCCCCGTGGGTCTTAAATTCGATGCAAGCACCAATACGGTTTCAGTAGAGTGTCAGAAACTTAATCGACTCTCATGCCCTTCTTTAGATTTAGCTTTAATTGATGATACTACAGAGTCACTCCCAAGCTTTATGACTCTTAATAAACTTAACTACCATGACTTGTATCCACCCGTATCAAGCGCAACTCCGGGCCTATCTGAGTGTAAGTCTATTATTGACTTTAATGCGTACTCAACAGACGGAGTAATAGCTCCTGAGAAAGTAAGTGAAATGAGCCCGCCGGGTGGAGGCGATGTTTGTCCTGCTAAAAACATTTACTCAAAAGGTGCTGATGGGTCTTGTATCCCCCGTTTTATCTCTTCAACTACAGAGCGAGTTAAGCCAGTTTTGGTTTACCCTACCCCCTCAGAGGTTACTCCATGAAGTACTTGAACGCTAAAGGGAATAGTGGCTTTGTAATCATGAGTGCACTCACTATCGGAACGCTTCTCTTTATAAGTGCGATAGGTGTGATGGCATATAAGAAAACGCTTGATAAAGATTTCATTCAAAGTGCATCGAGACATACAATGAGTGTTGCTCAGGATACTTTGAAAACAAGTATTCAACTGAATATGGCTGATAGAAACAGCTTAGATGATATTAAGAATGATATACGTTCTTTAGATCAGTTCTCTGCACCGGTGGTAGGTACAAAATGTGGGAATGATCTTTGTAAAATAAAAGTAAAAAGAGATGCTGCAAACCTTCCACTGATCAGCTTTGGTTACAAATCGGTCGATGGATCAGGAAATGTCGTTTTTCATCCAGATACTGAAGATCCAGTATCTGGCAATCAATTTGCTTATATTACGCTTGCGTATGAAGGTAATAACGGCGACTCACATAATTCAGTTTCATTAGCAGATTTGGAAGTAGAGGTATTACTTCCCAAAGAGAGTATACTTATAGCTACAGGCGGGAGCGCAGCTGCTGATTCTCAACTTGGATCACGTTGTATTCGTATGGCAAATCCATGGACGAGTGCAGAATGTGCAGGTTACATGCGGTCTAGCTTTTGCCCAGAAAATCCAACAAATGATAAATGTAAAAACTTAAATCCATTAATCTGTCCTCATAATCAACCCATTTTTACGGGGACTACAACGGATTCTCAAGGAATAGAGCGAGCAATTTGTAGAGCAATTCCTACAAGTGATGTGCTTGTGACTGCAGGTTCAACTTCAACAAGTACTAAGTGTAATATTGCACAAGGGCGTTGGCTCTCTTCCGTTGGCAATGATTTTACCTTTCAATGCTCAAGTTTTCCAGATGGATTGCAGAGTCAAAGTGAAGTTACTTTTTGTACTTCACCTAATCAGGTCGCTAAAAACTATTCTTTTGACGGTACGCTTAACCCGATCAATATAAAATGTATAAATATGGGAGGACCTTATGATTTCATCTCGGAATCACGGCTTTGGGGCGAGTGAACTGCTTGTAGGTTTGGCGATAGCGTCGGTGTTTGGGTTATTGGCAACAAAGTTGATAAGTAATCAGACAAAGCAACAAGAGATCGCACAAGTAAGAACACAAATGGGCTTGTTGCAGAACCAAGTAAATACGTTGCTGAGGAAGTTTGAGTCTTCGTATTTCAATGCACATTTGGCGTCGGATTTAAATTTAAATGCATGTTTTAATGGTCAAGGAACAGATTGCGCAACACAGTTTGGAGTAAGTCAGGTTTTTTCTCTGAGCAGCTATGCTTCGGGGGCCTTTGATGCGAATGATGATTTGATATTGAATGGAAGATTTAGTGGCAATGGGTCATTGTGCACAACAGTGGGGCCTGAGTGTATTCTTCAAACAAAGACAGAGATTCGTTATGAATGCAGCGAGGTAGTTTGTTCGAGAGGTTTGATCACAAGTGAAGTGAGTGTAGATGGAAGTCCTTTGGGATCTGAACAGGCAGTGATGTACGGAAGTATATCGAAGTTAGAAAGTGAAGTTCCTTTGGAGCGGATAAAGAATGCAGGGATCATGCGCACGCTGGCTTCGAAGTGTGCAGTGTCGCAATCATTGGCGTATGGGAATGGAAGTTTTGGATGCGTAGATACAGCAACAGCAGCGGGAGTGAATGATTTATTTGATCCCTCGTTTGGAGTGAATTTATTGAATGGTCAGTTGTCATTGGCCAGTAATGCAACGGGTGTTTTAGTGGCAGGTGGAGCGACGGGCGGCGGTACTAGTGGTGGAACGACTGGAGGCACAACAGGTGGAAGCAGTAGTTCATCTTCGAGTTCCTCAAGTTCAATAGGTACGAATGAATGCCTTCCCGGTTATTCACTTCAAATGAATGATCAGGGTCAATTAGTCTGTAAGGAAGTCGTTTTCTGCTCACTGGCACAAGTTAAGGTGTGTGAGCTAACAGCTGAAGTAAAGGGTGCGCAGGATACAGATATCACGCTCACAGCGCATTCCAGTTTAGAGCCCTCTTCAAGTTGCTACTTTGATGGCTTTGTTCCGCAAGCACCACAAAAGAGAGCCTATGCAATGCGAGTGAGCGCGGGGCAATCTACGACTCACTGGACACAATCGAGTCCGAGTGCCAGTGCGATGACTCCTCTCTTGCATTGTCCTGCGGATACCACAAAGCAAAACTGTGCCTTTGAGGGAGGTGGTGGTCCTTATGGCACTATGAAGTGCTCTTGCGAAAAAGAAGTGTGCGGAAATTCAACTCCTCCTGAAGTAAGCGCCAATCGATACATCGCATACACTTATCCAGGGGCGGCTTCCTATTATGTCTATATTTCGAGTGCGACTGCAGAAGATGTCACTTTTAAGACGACTGACAATTCTGATAAGAGTCTTAAGATCTACAACCTATTGAGGCTTAAAAAAAGTACATCAAATGCGCAGTTTTTACTAAACCCAAAGGCAGCTTTTGATTCGGCTATAGTACTTCGCTCCGATAGCGCCTCTGCTGTAGGCACAAATGCTACTTATGCATTCCAAAAACAGAAGCTAAGCACCTTAAGTGATTCGGGTTATGTTAATTTAAAAAGCTTTGTTCCGAATATGTTTTTATGTCTGCAAGACGGAACCACATGTCACTATAATGGGGCACAAATTTGGGTAACAGGTCTGATGTTTCCAGGTGATTTAAGTCCGCGTGTTTCTCCAAGTGATAGTGGGTCAGGCGTTTGATGCGAATGATGATTTGATATTGAACGGAAGATTTAGTGGCAATGGGTCATTGTGCACAACAGTGGGGCTGAGTGTATTCTTCAAACAAAGACAGAGATTCGTTATGAATGCAGCGAGGTGGTTTGTTCGAGAGGTTTGATCACAAGTGAAGTGAGTGTAGATGGAAGTCCTTTGGGATCTGAACAGGCAGTGATGTACGGAAGTATATCGAAGTTAGAAAGTGAAGTTCCTTTGGAGCGGATAAAGAATGCAGGATGATGCGCACGCTGGCTTCGAAGTGTGCAGTGTCGCAATCATTGGTATGGGAATGGAAGTTTTGGATGCGTAGATACAGCAACACAGCGGGAGTGAATGATTTATTTGATCCCTCGTTTGGTGAATTTATTGAATGGTCAGTTGTCATTGGCCAGTAATGCAACGGGTGTTTTAGTGGCAGGTGGAGCGACGGCGGTACTAGCGGTGGAACGACTGAGGCACAACAGGTGGAAGCAGTGTTTCTTGAGTTCCTCAAGTTCAATAGGTAAGAATGAATGCCTTCCGGTTATTCACTTCAAATGAATGATCAGGGTCAATTAGTCTGTAAGGAGTCGTTTTCTGCTCACTGGCACAAGTTAAGGTGTGTGAGCTAACAGCTGAAGTAAAGGGTGCGCAGGATACAGATATCACGCTCACAGCGCATTCCAGTTTAGAGCCCTCTTCAAGTTGCTACTTTGATGGCTTTGTTCCGCAAGCACAAAAGAGGCTATGCAATGCGAGTGAGCGCGGGGCAATCTACGACTCACTGGACACAATCGAGTCGAGTGCCAGTGCGATGACTCCTCTCTTGCATTGTCCTGCGGATACCACAAAGCAAAACTGTGCCTTTGAGGAGGGGTGGTCCTTATGGCACTATGATGCTCTTGCGAAGAAGTGTGTGGAAATTCAACTCCTCCTGAAGTAACGCCAATCGATACATCGCATACACTTATCCAGGGGCGGCTTCCTATTATGTCTATATTTCGAGTGACTGCAGAAGATGTCACTTTTAAGACGACTGACAATTCTGATAAGAGTCTTAAGATCTACAACCTATTGAGGCTTAAAAAGTACATCAAATGCGCAGTTTACTAAACCCAAAGGCAGCTTTTGATTCGGCTATAGTACTTCGCTCCGATAGCGCCTCTGCTGTAGGCACAAATGCTACTTATGCATTCCAAAACAGAAGCCAAGCACCTTAAGTGATTCGGGTTATGTTAATTTAAAAGCTTTGTTCCGAATATGTTTTTATGTTGCAAGACGGAACCACATGTCACTATAATAGGCCAAAATTTGGGTAACAGGTCTGATGTTGGTGATTTAAGTCCGCGTGTTTCTCAAAGTGATAGTGGGTCGGCGTACGCATGACTCCATCAGAAGTCATTGGCTATTTTTCTTCTAGACTTCTTTGTCGCCGAGAGTTTTCTTGCGCATACCTTAACTGATGCACGGCTGAGTATTTAGGGTCCATTCTCTTTTTGTCATAGCGAGAAATCATAAGAGGAGAGGTCCATCCTGCCATTTGTTGCACGCCCCTATGAGTAGCTCCTTGATCGAGGGCGTGGGTGATGGCTGTAGATCTCAACATATGAGGTGAAACTCTAAAGGGGATGCCTGCCTTGAGACAGTGCTTACGTACTATACGCGCGAGTTCTCCGTCGCTGAGGGCTTTATCAAAAACAGTGGCTCTAGTTGAGATAAGTAAAGGTTCTTGAGATCTGCGTTTTAAAAAATCTATCCATGCAGCAGGAGCTACGTTAAAACTCGCACGGGGACATTCTTCTGGGTGTCGGCGATAAAACCAGCTTTCGAGTTCCAAGAGGAGCATCGGAGCAATGGGGAGATTTCTATCTCGCCCACCCTTGCCTTGGACTCTTATGGTCCAGGAATCTCCCATGAGAACGATGTCTTCGAATTTCATCTGACAGGCTTCAGATCTTCGTACTCCAAGCATGAGCAAGAGGGATATGCCTATTTTAGCGAGGTGATTCGAAAGTCTTGATTCCCCATCGAGGCGATCGAGATAGGAAAGGAGTTGGTAAACCTGCTCTTCAGTTAAAAAGCCCGTGCTGGAGTCTTGGCTTTGAGGAAAAGACCTCACAGTGTCCGCGGGGTTTCTCTGCATATAGCCCTGGGCGATGGTCCACAGTAGAAGCTTTTTAGAACCGCAAGTTTTCGGGTCACATGGATTTGGCAAAATTACGGGAAATGAGATCGTCCCTATAGGCGGCAATTTCAGAGGTCCGAGCAGCTGCCAGGCCTCAAATAAATGGGCTTTTTCAGGTATAAATAGAACTCTTTTAAATCGCGCTCATAAGCTCTTTTCGTGTGTGCGCTCAATTGGACAGAAGAGAAATTTTTGAGGGCGATATCTGCTCCAACGCTGGCAATTGCTGGCAATTGAATTTGCCCTTCTTCAATTCCTTCCGAAATATGAGCTTTTTTCTGCCTTTTTTAGCTAAATTTGGCAGGGCTTTTGGAGCTCTTTTTTGCGCTTTCCAAGCCTTCTCTTAATTCCGCCAACAGCTCTTTTGACTATTTTGACTAAGCCACCAAACATAATTCTAGTTTAAAGGGTATTTTATATAAAATCAATACTTTATAATTATTGATAATTTAACTTATCGAGCATAAATATCAAAAAAAGAGCTTTTTAAAAAGTACACGACAAGCTTTTTATTGAAATGAGCAATTTAGGGCCTTCATGAAAGCCCTAAAAAAGCCTTTTGAATTTGCATCAAAAAGCCTACAAAAACGCTCATATTTTGAGTCCTTTTTGTAGGCTTTATTTATGAGCTCTATTAAAAGCCCCCTTTTTAGATATCCTAAGATCAAGTGAAAATTCTTATTTTATTGTTCTCAATACTTTGTACTTCAACTGCTTTTGCCGCCCCATGCCCTGCGGGCTCTTATAGTTCTGATGGTGATGATGCTGGAGGTTGTACTCCGTGCGAAGAGGGGCGTTTTAGCGACACGGCTGGGACTGCAGTATCATGCACGCCGTGTCCCGTTGGTCGTTACCAGGGATCTACGGGTCAAACATCATGTCTTGAGTGTGAAGTGGGTACTGCAACCAATGTAGTTGGGAGTAACTCCTGTTCAGATTGCGAATTGGGGACTGTACAACCGCTTACTGGACAAGCTACCTGTGATGCATGTGATCCTGGAACCTATATGGATATTACGGGACAGCAAACCTGTATTGACTGCCCCTCTGGCTACTACCAGCAGAACTCTGAGGCGCATTATTGTTTAGAGTGCCCTGCCGGTATGAGTTCAAATGTAGCGGCCACGTCTTGCTTTATTGTTGCGGGCTCAGGTGGAGCTGCTTGTGGTGCAACGATGGGCCCACCCTCTAATCCCAGTCAGCCTTACGACATACTATCGCTTTTCGCAGCCTTCATAGTTGTTTCTTCGCTCTTGTTAAGTGGCTTTAGAGTCCTTAGGCGCTCTTAGTTGCAGTACTTGCTTTTTTCCTGGCGGGAGCACGTCGCTTCTTAGGCGCAGCTCTCTTGGCTTTAGGGAATTTCTTTCCGAGTTTTTTCTCGATTACCTTTTTCTTTTTCTTCGCTTGAACACGCAGTACGGACATCACACGTTGTGAAAAGTCATGAAGGTTTTTTGCTTCAAGAGGCTTAATGCAGCTTTTCTCGAGCTTTTGGCGCAATGGCTTTAGGATTTCATCGAGGCGCTCAGCTGCGTGCAAGTCATGGAGTTTTTTCTCTAGTAAAGCTTCGTACTTTTTAAGAACTTTCTTGTCTGGAATCATATGCTCCATATGCTGAAGAAGCTCTTTGATGGTTTTGTTAGTCGTCATTCTTGAAAAAGCTTTAGCCATGTTTTCATTAAGCGCTTAATGCGGGCAAATAACAAGCAATTTAAGTTACAAAAATATGTACTTTTTGATTAATTAGAATGATTCAGGTTAAAGTTATCTAGCATATGACTATGCCCGTTATTCGTAATTTTAGCTTAGAAGACGCCCCTGCTCTTCGTGAAATTTATCTGAATACACGTCGCACTACTTTTAATTGGGTACCAGAAGCTAAATTCAAGTTAGAAGACTTTGAACCCCACACCCAAGGTGAAATTATTTACGTCGCACAGATGAACACTGTTCTTTTGGGATTTGTCTCAATATGGGCCCAAGAAAATTTCATTCACCATTTGTACATAGATCCTAAATACCAAGGTGAAAAAGTTGGAGATAAGCTCTTAGGATTTGCACTCCAAACTATGGGGCGTCCTGCCCGACTCAAGTGTGCCATACAAAACACCCGAGCTTGCAAGTTTTATGAAAAGAGAAATTGGAAAATTGAGTCTAAGTCAGAAGTCGGCGAACTGGGCCCCTATTATACCTTTGTCTTACGTGATTAAGATTCTAAATATTTACAAAGAGTTTCGTAAGAAGTTTCTAGTCCTTTATATTTTTTAGAATGCGGGCTCATGGACTGAATGGATTCCAATAATTTTTGTTTTTTTTCCGGGTCTTTGAGTATCTCTTCGCCTTTTAAGTAACTCACTCGAATGGTAAAAAGCCCTGAGTTTATTTCAGGGAGTCCCCAAGTCACTTGACGCTCTACTCTTACAAAGAGTTGGTCCCGTTTAGGGTCTTGAAAGCTTCTTCCATGCCAAGTTTTTGAATCAATTCCTTGAGGAGCAACAGGGTGATGGTTGAGTCGTGTGTCTGTTGAAAAGCCCCAAACAAAGCGCACAAAGGGCCCCTTGTGAACCATCATATCGGCAAATTGTTGAGCTCGCTCGTTTATTTTCTCAATATGAGGAACGGGTGTGTGAACAGCAAAAAAATCTTTTCCAATTTTATCTTCAGGCGACCAGTGTCCGGCTGCACACAGATGAACAGCACTTAGGTAGTTTTTTTGTACACCCTCTACTTGTTCTAAAGTTAAAAGAGCAACGTCTTCTTGGATTTGAGAGCAAAGCGCATCAAATGCGTTTAAGTATTTGAGCGAAGTCTTTGAGCTTTCGAGCAAATTCCAGTGAGTGTCAAAATGTAGCTCTTCTTGTGTGAGTGCGCAGTTAAGTATTTTGCTTTGAGCTTCTTCTCTAAGTCGAAAGTATTCAGGGTATTCTTCGCACACTTTAGCGCTGAGAAAAGCTACGAGGTGGGATTGCTTTTCAGTTCCAAATCGATGACTACAACAGTACTTGTGAATGTTCTCTTCGCGGCACTTTGTTTTGTTTTCACGGTATTTATAAAACTCGCTATCGATTTGAATAAGTTTTTGATCGAGTTCTTTGTTTCCAAAGTCAGTTCCAAATTGACGAAGACCGGCAGCCACTTCAAAAACGCCGCTCATGAATGGAAAATATTGCGCAGGTGCACGAGTAATTTCTTTCATCGTCATTACAAAGACATAGTACAAATGAGGCTAAACCTTAAGAATTGCTTCTAAAACTTGGGTATTGTTGACACTCTGCTCAGTGAAATGTCAAAGAAAGTCCATTTAAGTTTAACCGAATGGGCTAGCTGAGGTATCTAATTGGAGTCTCTTAAGGGGGACTATTTGGAAGGGGGTAGTTATATGAGGGGTTCCTCTGCGCTATTTTATAAACGTTTATTGTCTTTTAATGCATCTCGCTTGTCTGTGGTAGCTGTTGTTGCCCTAGGATTGGGACTGTCTGCTTGTGGAAAAAGCGTGGGTGCAAAACCTAAACCCATTCGTAAGTTTCCCGTTGCCGAAGATCCTATTCCGCAAGAGAACAACGAGAATGGAGCTCGTCCCAATGGAGACGACACTCCCCAAAATATCGTTCGACAAGACTGGTTTAATTTAGATCCAGAACTTGATGGAATCGAAGGCTTAGGCGCAAATCGCATTTATAACGAAATCTTGGTGAATGGCCGCGAAAAAGACCTTGCGCCTATTATTGTTGCTGTCATCGATAGCGGCGTTGATATCAATCACGAAGATCTAAAAAACAAAATCTGGACAAATCCAGGTGAAACGGGGCTTGATGCTGCTGGCAAAGATAAAGCGAGCAATGGAATCGACGATGACAACAACGGCTACGTTGATGACATCCACGGTTGGAACTACATCGGTGGTTACGATGCTGAGGGCAAGCCCGTAAGTATTGGTCCCGAGACTCTTGAAAAAACTCGTATTTACAAAAAACTTCAAGATAAATTAGATTCTGGATTAGCTTTAACGGAAGAAGAGCAAGCTCTTTACGATAAAACTAAAAAAGAAGTTACAGAAGAAAAGGCAGCTGCTGTTGAAGAACTTGCAGTGTTGAACCCTGCATTGGCAGAGATAGAAGAAGCCTACCCTGCTGTAGCTGCTCTTTTAGGTGATAAGCCGGTAGAAGCCTTAACTCGTGATGAAGTTGCTGCTCTTGAGAGCAACGATTCAACTGTGAATGCGGCTAAAGACAAAATTGTTGCGGCTCTTGATAGAACAGGTTTTACGTCTGTAGCGCGCTTAATGCGCTTTATTGAGCTCGATAATGAGTCTGTTGAGTACTACTACAACCCAGATTTTAATCCTCGCGCTCAAATCGTAGGCGATAACCCAGATGATTTTTCTGATGTTGGTTACGGAAATAACGATGTAATGGGCGTAGATGCCGATCACGGGACACACGTTTCTGGAATGATTGCGGCAGAACGCGGTAATGGCATTGGTATTGATGGTGTGGCTAACTCTGCACTTATCATGAGTCTCAGAGCTGTACCGAACGGTGATGAGCGCGACAAAGACGTTGCACTTGCGATTCGTTACGCAGCTGATAATGGCGCACAAGTGATTAACATGAGCTTTGGAAAACAATACAGCCCTAACCGCGCAGAAGTCCAAGAAGCGATTGAATATGCTGAAGCAAAAGGCCTTCTACTTGTTCACGCTGCGGGTAACGACGGAAAGAATACAACTGAAATCTTGAACGACAACTTCCCTACCCCCAATAAAATTGGTGACGAAGGCAGGGTCAATTCTTGGGTTGAAGTTGGCGCAGCGTCTTCTAAGAAAGATGCTAATCTTCCAGCGGTATTCAGTAACTTCGGTAATGAATCAGTTGATATCTTTGCTCAAGGAGTTCGAGTTGAATCAACTATCCCTGGTAACCAGTACGCGATCTTTAGCGGAACAAGTATGGCATCCCCTGCATTTGCGGGAGCTGCTGCTTTGATCTGGTCCATGAAACCCGATCTTACAGCTGCTGAAGTCAAAGAACTTCTTCTTGAGAATGGCCGCACTTATGATGGACTCATGGTGAATATTCCAAGTGAGACAGGACCAATCGGTCAGACTTTATTTGCAAATCTTTCAATTACTGGAAAAGTTGCAAACGCATTGAGTACGATGCTCGCTCTCTTGGAAATGTAATTAAGTAGAAATACGTTAAACTAAAAAAAAGCCACCTAGGTACTCCCTAGGTGGCTTTTTTTATTAAGAGATTTTTAGTCGCGCCTTGTTTCTGCTTTTATTAAGAATAACCTTGAGGAGTTCAGGGGTATGAAGAGGTGCATTCATTTTTCTTTTTCGTTATTGAGTTTAAATATTTCACAAGCAGGTTTTTTTGATTTCCTTAAAAAAACAGCTGTTGATATCGAACTTCAGGGGATGCCTTATTATGCCCAGTCAAATACACAGTGGTGTTGGATAGCTGTTTCGCAAATGGCCATCCAGTATAAAAACTCTAAGAAGGTTTCGCAGTGTAAATTAATTTCGGACACGATCAACAAAGCCTGTTGTTCAAATACGAGCGCTTGTAATCGTGGTGGCTTTGTTGAAGCAGTTGTTCCGAAATATGGGCTAAAGGTAGATAGGCAGTTACCGAATACCTCGGTTGTGGATGCATCTATTGCTTCAGGCAAAGTGCCTGTGATGTACTTGTACAATAAAAAACTTGGAATTGAGCATTACGCAATTATTCAGGCAAAGTATCAAAATGCTAAGGGGTATCGGGTTTATGACCCCTGGTACGGAATACTTGATCTCAGTAATGAGCAAATGAAAAGCCGCTACGTTCATGAAGACTATATCTGGGTAGGCACAACTGTTGTTCGTTAGCGTTCAGTCAATTTAGCTGCAATATATTCTCGGTTCATGCGAGCAATGTTTTCGAGACTAATTTCTTTTGGACAAACAGCTTCGCAGGCTCCCGTTACGGAACAAGCCCCAAAGCCTTCTTCGTCCATTTGCTCGACCATCGATATAACGCGTTTTTTACGTTCAACTTCACCTTGCGGAAGTAGCGCATACTGAGAAACCTTCGCAGCTACAAAGAGGGAGGCTGAGGAGTTTTTACAGGCCGCTACACAAGCACCACATCCGATGCAAGATGCCGCAGCAAACGATAGATCTGCCTTCTCTTTGGAAATGGGAATTGTGTTCGCTTCAACTGCATTTCCTGTGTTTACAGAAATGAACCCACCTTTTGCTTGAATGCGATCAAATGCGGATCTGTCTACGACAAGGTCTTTGACAACAGGAAACGCATTCGCCCTAAAAGGTTCAATAGTAATTGTTTCGTTATTCTCAAAATGCCTCATGTGAAGCTGACAAGTAGCTGTGCCCTTATCTGGGCCATGAGGATTGCCGTTAATAACCATTGAGCAGCTTCCACAAATGCCTTCTCGGCAATCATGGTCAAAAGCCACCGGCTCTTCGCCTTTGGTGATTAGGTCTTGATTTAAAATGTCCACCATTTCTAGAAAGGAAACATCTGAGGAAATATTGCTTACTGAGTAGTCTTTGAGGCTACCCTCGTCTGAGGATATTGCTTGTCTCCAAATTTTTAAATTTAGATTTAAGAGTTTAGAATTTTCAGAGCCGCTCATTATTTATAACTCCTTTGAGATAATTTAACGAATTCGAAATTAAGTTCTTCTTTGTGCAACGTAGGTTCTTTTCCAGTGTGCTCCCAAACTGCAGAATGACAAAACTTTTCATCGTCTCTTAAGGCTTCGTTCTCGGGAGTTTGGCTTTCTTCCCTAAAATGCCCCCCACACGATTCCGTGCGGTAAAGTGCATCTCGGCACATTAATTCGCCAAGCTCCAAGAAGTCAGCAACTCGAGCTGCCTTCTCGAGTTCTTGGTTTAACTCATTGCCACTTCCTAAAACGGCAAGGTCCGACCAAAACTCTTCTTTTATTTTTGGAATCTCTTGAATGGCTTCTTTTAGCCCCGCTTCGTTGCGGCTCATTCCACAATGATCCCACATAATTTTCCCAAGTTTTTTGTGGAAGTAATCCACGCTCTTTTTACCTTTAATGCTAAGTAATTTCTCTACGCGTTCTTTAACGTCGTTTGTAGCCGCTTTTGCCGCGTCACAATCCTTAGTAACTTTTTCGAGTTTTGTGCTCGCAATATAATTTGCCAATGTATACGGAGCTACGAAGTAACCATCAGCTAATCCCTGCATAAGAGCACTTGCTCCTAAGCGGTTAGCACCATGGTCAGAGAAGTTCGCTTCTCCAAGCACAAACAATCCTGGAAGATTAGACATCAGGTTGTAGTCAACCCACAAGCCGCCCATTGTGTAGTGAACAGCGGGGTAGATTCTCATAGGTGTTTTATAAGGGTTGTCTCCCGTAATTTTTTCATACATCTGAAAAAGATTGCCGTAGCGAGCTCTCACTTTGTCTTCGCCGAGACGACTAATAGAGTCAGCAAAGTCCAAGTAAACCGCTAGTCCAGAGTCTCCTACCCCGCGCCCTTCATCGCATACTTTTTTAGCGTTACGCGAAGCTACGTCTCTAGGCACAAGATTACCGAAACTCGGATAAATTCTTTCTAAGTAGTAATCCCTTTCACTTTCGGGAATATCTTTAGCTTTGCGCTTGTCTCCCTTAGCTTTTGGCACCCATACACGGCCGTCATTTCGTAAACTTTCACTCATCAGTGTAAGTTTAGACTGATGCTCTCCCGCGACAGGAATGCACGTTGGGTGAATTTGCGTAAAGCACGGGTTCGCAAAATACGCCCCCTTCTTATACGCTCTCCAGGCAGCAGAAGCATTTGAGGCCTTCGCATTTGTGGAGAGATAAAATACGTTTCCGTAGCCACCTGTACAAAGTAAAACAGCGTCGCCGGTATAAGTTTCAAGTTCACCATTGACCATGTTACGACAAATCACTCCGCGGGCATGACCATTGACAACAACGAGATCCATCATGTCACGCTTAGGAAATAATTTCGCGGTCCCAAGACCTACTTGTCTCATAAGCGCAGAGTAAGCGCCTAAAAGTAATTGCTGCCCGGTTTGTCCTGCTGCATAGAAAGTTCTCGAGAGCTGTGCCCCTCCGAAGGAACGGTTCGACAAGAGGCCACCGTACTCACGTGCAAAGGGAACACCTTGTGCTACACATTGATCGATAATGTTCGAAGAAACTTCTGCAAGCCGGTATACGTTTGATTCCCGCGCTCTGTAGTCGCCACCTTTAATCGTGTCGTAAAAAAGCCTGTAAACGCTATCGCCATCGTTAGGATAGTTTTTAGCAGCGTTGATACCGCCTTGAGCCGCAATTGAGTGAGCTCTCCTGGGTGAATCATGAAAGGAAATAACTTCAACGTCATAGCCCATTTCAGCAAGTGATGCGGCAGCGGAAGCTCCCGCTAAACCTGTTCCCACCACAATGATTTTATGTTTTCTGCGATTAGCTGGATTCACAAGTTTCATGTTGAACTTGTGCTGTGTCCAGCGTGTTTCTAGAGGCCCACTTGGACATTTTGAATCGAGTTTTGAATCAGAAGTTGTCATCAGTATTATCTCCTACTGCTTATAGATGAAAAATGCGTAAAGGGGTTGTGACATAAAGCCCAATGCAACAACGATTCCATAAAGCGCTGCTAAACATTTAAGCACAGGTGTGTAGCGCGGGTGCCAAAAACCTAAGGATTGAAAAGCTGCTGCAAATCCGTGCTTGAGGTGAAGGCCCACAGCAATGAGTGAAATAAGGTATCCCACAACATAAATAGGACTTGTGAAGACTTCAAAAAAGAGTCGAGCCAAATCTCGAACTTCGATATCTCCCACAAGCGTGCTGTAGTGAGTTCCGTATTTAAAAGTTATGAGGTGAGAAATGAGAAAGGCTAAAAGAATAGTTCCAGAATAAACCATTGTTCGACTTGCGACAGGCACCGCTTTTTCGCCATTGGTCGCTCCTGCAATATATTTACTTGCACGACTTTTGCGATTTTCAAGCGATAAGCTTATTGCCGTGAGGATGTGAATGATAAAAATACCCAATAAGCCCGGACCAATGAGCGGATAGAGAGGATTGCTCGTAATGCTATGACCATAAAGGTTGTAGGCATCTGCACCTTTAAATATAATGATGAGATTTCCCGCCATATGAGTAAAAACAAAACCTGCAAGCATAAGGCCTGTAAGCCCCATCACAAATTTTCTTCCTACCGTTGATTTTAAAAAAGTCCAAAATTTGGAGTTACAACATGATTCGCATTTTCCGCAGGTCATTAGCCATTAACTTACAAGAAAGGGATTTTGTTTCCAAGCAAGCTTTAGGGTTTCTGAGTAAGACAAAATTATGAAAACATTATTCTTTTGTAGCTTATGAGCTTATGGATTTAAAAACTTCCCTTGCTATAACAAGTCTTTGAATCTCACTTGTGCCCTCGTAGATTTCAGTGATTTTTGCGTCTCTAAAGTGGCGCTCCATGGGATAATCCGTTGTAAAACCGTAGCCTCCTAGGATTTGTACGCCTTTTACGGCAACTTCCATACACATTTCACTTGCAAAAAGTTTGGCCTCAGCGGCTTCACGAGTGCAGCTTACTCCTGAATCTTTCTTCAGGGCGGCTACACGCGTGAGCATACGAGCGGCGTTAATTTTTACACTCATGTCGGCAATATAGTTTTGTATGGTTTGTAAGCTCGCAATGGGTTTTCCAAAGGCTTCGCGCTCAGTTGCGTAAACTGCGGCTTCTTCGAGGCACGCGCGAGCTATACCAATAGCTTGTGCTGCAATCCCAATACGTCCACCATCAAGCGTGTTCATGGCAACTTTAAAGCCCCCACCCACTTCACCGAGAATAAAGTTTTCACTTAATAGAATATCCTCAAAAATAATCTGCGCTGTGCTCGAACCACGGATGCCTAATTTTTCTTCCAGCTTAGCAATGACGTAACCAGCTTGTTCTTTTTCAATTAAAAAAGCCGTAATTCCCTTGTGCTTTAGTTCGGGAGCTGAGTTTGAGTAAACCACTGCAAGTTTGGCTTCGGCTCCGTTTGTGATGAAATTTTTAACGCCATTGATTTTCCATTTATCTTCTTTTTTTACAGCGCGTGTTTTCATGGCAGCTGCATCTGACCCAGAGCCCGGCTCGGAAAGGCAGTAGCATCCGATCCATTCCCCCGTGGCTAATTTAGTGAGATATTTTTTCTTTTGTTCGGGGCTTCCGTATTTTTGCAAAGGATTACTCACAAGACTGTTGTTTACACTCATGAGTACTGAGGTTGAGGCACAAGCTACCGAGATTTCTTCGAGAGCAGAAACATAACTCAAGGTGTCGAGTCCCGCACCGCCCCATTCAGGATCGACATTCATTCCTAAAAAACCCAGAGCGGATAGTTTTTCTATGAGCTCTGTTGGGATTTTATGTTTTAAATCAATTTCAGCCGCTAAGGGAGCGACTTCTTTATTTGCAAAGTCACGTGCCATTTGCGCTATTTCAATGTGTTCTGGGGAAAGGAATGCATCCGACCAAATTGTTGCCACGCTTCGAGTCTAGTCTAATTCTTCATAGACCAAAAGCAGAGTTTATGTGAAGCTCGCATTATGCAACTTCCTTATTTTGATAAGTTTATAGACCTTGTTCTTTCAACTGGTATCGAGATGAAAAAAGACCAACAGGTCTACATTTCTTTTGATGCGGCTTTGGCTGAATACGCAGAGCAGCTTGGAGCTGAGGCCTATAAACGAGGCGCAAAATATGTATGGTTTGACCCGAAGTTCATGAAAGCTCATCGAGCTAGACTTGATTCAGGGACTGCAGACAGCTGTGGTTATTTGCCTGAATTTGTAAAAAGTCTTTTTGATGAAGCTTCACAACTCCCATGGGCTCGCATTCACTTAGACGGCAAAGGGGACCCTGATCTTTTCGCTGGTGTAGATGGAGCAAAAAGCTTAACCGCAGATAAGGCTGCTCGAGCCGCAGCCGCAAAATTTCGTTCATCTATTATACGAGGTGATATGCCTTGGTCGATATCTGCGCTTCCCACTCCTAAATGGGCGGCTCTTGTGATGGGGACACCTGAAGGCCCAGAAACAACTTTGGCCTTTTGGGAAATCTTAGCAAAAATTTTGCGTTTAGATACCCCTAATCCTTCAGAAACTTGGAGAAAGCTTTCAGACAAACTTGTTAAAAGAGGAACTGTCCTCAACGAGAAGAAATTTTTAAAACTGCACCTCGAAGCCCCCGGCACTTCGCTTGAAGTAGAACTTATCCAAGAAAGCTGCTGGCAGGGCGGATCGCACGACAACACCACAAAAGGTTTTCGCTATTTAGCCAACATTCCGACAGAGGAAGTCTTTACGTCTCCTGACTGGAGAAAAACTCAAGGCCGTGCTCGCATGACTCGTCCTGTAGAAGTTATGAATCAAATTGTTGAAGGCGCAGAGTTCGAATTTAAAGATGGAAAATGTGTAAACTTCTCAGCAAAACGAGGAGCCTCCGCACTTGAGTCTTTCTTTAACTCAGATCCACAAGCTCGCTACTTAGGTGAAATTGCCCTCGTAGATAGTACTTCTCCTATTTTCCAAAGTGGCAAAACATTCTATTCAATTTTGATTGATGAAAATGCAGCCTGCCACATGGCTTTTGGAGGTGCTTATCCTCTTGGAGTTGAAGATAAGAACTACACTCCAGAAGAACTGATGAAGCACGGCTTTAACTCTTCTATTCAGCATACGGACTTCATGATTGGCTGCCCCGAGATGAATATTCACGGTATTCATCACGATGGCAAAAAAGAGCAAATCATGAAAGAAGGCTGCTTTATTAACGATTTTGCTTAAGGATCTATTAAAGTCCTGCTGCCTGTATAAGTTTGGAAAGCGCGATGGCACGGGTTTGTAACGATCTCAGTTGAATCTTTTCTTCGTGAGTGTGCATGCCAGATCCTATTGCGCCTAATCCGTCTATAAGAACAACTCCGGGTCTGTAAAAGAAGTTAATGTCACTTGTGCCACCGGATCGCGCCGCAGAAATTTTTCTTCCCTCAACATCGAGTATGACTTTCTTATAAATTTCAATAAGATTTTTACTCGCGGGATCGGCGTTAAAGGGCATGGGATCGTCAACAATCTTCCATTCCGTAGTCGCACGCGCTCCATCTGAGGCAGCCTTTACGTATTGTGTATTCAAAATCCCCTCAACAAGTTTTAGAATTCGTTTTCTATTTTTGGGCCCTGAAAAGCGCACGTCAAGTTTCATGCTCGCTTCACCACAAACAATTGCATATTTATCTTTACCACCTTGAATAGCTCCCACGCTAATTGTGACATCACGTCTGTAGTTTGTGAGTTTTTGGAGCTTTTCAATTTTAATCGCCAGTTCGTGACAAGCGTTTACTCCCACTCGGTGTTGTCTGCCGGCGTGTGCTTCGCGTCCTTTTACGGTGACTTCATACCACCTATCTCCTCTTCTTGAATCGACGATGTCGCCTTTATCAAGTGCAGGCTCGAGACCAAAAACAGCTACGCTGGAAAGAGAGTACTGAGCAAATAAATTGAGAAATCCAGTAGACCCTATTTCCTCGCTGGGACTCACTATGAAACGAACTGAATATTCTGGATTCGGATTTGCTAATAAAAAAAGTCTTAGGGCTTCTAGCCCTACAACCACTCCACCCTTGTCATCAATAACTCCTGGTCCTTTGGCTTCAGAGTCAGAGATTTTTTCAAATTTTTTGAAACCCGTAGTTGCGGGAAATACAGTGTCAGCGTGCGAGAGCAAGGTAATGTACTGCTCCGTGTTTTTACCTGCAAAAGTCCCCACTAAAAGCTTCCCAGATTTTGTAAATGGATCAGGATTGTCGATTAACTCAACTTTAAATTTTAATTTTTTAAGTTCTCGTTCAATAATAGATTGAACTTTATTAACACCTTCTATTTCTAATTTTGTGTCACTTGAAACACTCACTAATTCTTCTAAGAGCTCAACTTGCCCCTTGAGTTGCTCTTGTAGTTTCGCAACGCGTTCGGGAGATTCTTCAATGATCCCATCTATTACTTCCTCTGATGAGACAGAAGAAGTTGAAGCTGTAGCGTCTGAAACTTCCTCAGGTGATGAGTTGTCATTCTCAGAGGAAAGCTCATCCACAGATGCCTCTGGTTTAATCTCAGGGATTATCGATTCAGAAGAAGGAGAACTTGCATTTGCTTTGGCATCATAAATTGACTTAGGTGGAAGCTTTGAATTTGTTTGAGCGTAAATGAGAGACGCTATAAAAAAAGCATGTATTAAAACGAGGCATCGCATACAATTAGAATAAAAGCATCTAGCTAAAAGAGCTAGGTAGTTAAACCGTAATTAGCAAATATCTTTGAGCGTATACTTTATAAGTTTCTTGTCTTTATACCAATAAGTTCCAATAAACGCTTTGCCTTGAATAACCTTGGGGATGAATTCATAGTCTCCGTCCCAAAGAGGAAGAGTTATGATTTTCTCCTGATCGACCCACTCGAGGTGACCTTCATCACTGTTCACTAATTTATAATCAGCTAAAGACCCCTCGAGGTCGGCTCTAAAAAGAAAACAAATCCAATCTTGTTCGAAGTTAGTTTTAGAATCTACTTTAAAAGAAGGAAAGGTAAGTACACCCATTGGCTTAAGCTGTGATGGAAGTAGGGAGATGCCACTTTCTTCTTTGATTTCTCTAATGGCCCCTTCTTCGGGAGATTCTTCAAGCTCGAGCTTACCGCCAATCCCATTCCATTTTCCTTCGTGAATGTCCTTGTTTTTTTTTATCCTATGGATCATCAAGACTTTATTCTGACAAAACAAATATATGAGAGTTGCTGGAACAACTCTTCTTTCACCGGATTCAAACGGATTCATAATATAGCCTTTGTAGTTTTAATAGGAATAAAACCCACGACCTGTTTTTCTACCTAGCCAGCCCGCCTCAACATACTGCCTCAACAAAGGAGACGGTCGATACTTAGAATCGCCTAATCCTTCGTGGAGAACTCCCATAATGTAAAGACATGTATCGAGTCCAATAAAATCCGCTAAAGTAAGTGGTCCCATTGGTTGATTTGTGCCAAGTTTCATTGCTTCATCAATGTCTTTTGCCGTTGCTAAGTTTTCTTGAAGCGCAAAACACGCCTCGTTTATCATGGGCATTAAAATACGGTTTACAATAAATCCGGGCATATCTCGCGATTCAACTGTAACTTTACCCATCTCAGAAGCTAACGCTAAAACATTTGTTTTTGTTTCTTCACTTGTAGCTAAACCAGGAATTACCTCTACTAATTTCATAATAGGAACGGGGTTCATAAAATGCATTCCAATAAATCGACTTGGATTTTTAAGGCATGAGGCTATTTTAGTAATACTGATAGAACTTGTATTGGAAGCAAGAATTGTTTCTGCTTTTACAACTTCTTCTACTTGTTTAAAAAGATCAGATTTAACCTGATAACTCTCGGTTACGGCTTCTATTACGATATCAGCGAGTGCAATGTCGACGAGCCTCTCAACAAATTTAATTCGATTGAGAACATCCGCAGCTTTTTCTTGAATGATTTTTTTTGCTTCTAATTTTTCAAGACTCTTTTGAATACCCTCTTTGGCTTTTATCAGAGCTTCCGGACGCGTATCATATATATGTACATTTTTGGCAGATTGAGCTGCAACTTGTGCAATTCCAGCACCCATTTGTCCACTTCCAAGAACCGCCACATTCATAATTGGTGATTGTGTCATAGCGCTAATCTAACCCTAATTTAAATCACTGTATATGTTGCTGCACTGTAGGAAATTGTTCGAAATGATCGAATTTAAAAATTGTCTCTTCACGCTCAATATCCTTAGGAATGTTACTTTCAACTAAATCTAAATAAAACCGAAGAACCCTAAAGCCCGCTACGGGTTCTGAATTGCGAAGGAAGAAAATTTTAAACTCTGAATCTTCCTGAGCCCCCCTACAGAAGAGCCACCACGCTTTAAAAGCTTCTCCTAGCTCACAGGGGTTTTCATAGGGGGCAACCCAAACGATTTTATCCCAGTCGCCTCGTTTAAAATCACGAAGGTCGAGATCCTTTTCTGCAGCGACCGAATCCCTTACACGCTCTAAGAAGCTTCTTTGATAGAAAAAACTTCTTATATAATAAGTGATTGGTTTATAACTTAGTCCTATTCCCAAAAGGATAGCCAATATCAAGAGGGGCAAAAAAACTTTATTTCTGTTTGAAAAACTCACCAACTTAAACTCCGTCCATCCCTATGAAAGGTGCCACTAACATCCCCTTCTTTAAGATTCATAGCCCAATAAATACCCGCAATGCCCTGCTCGATAGACCTCTCAGCATTTACGCCTCCCATATCTGTTCTTACCCAGCCTGGACAGATTGAGTTCACCAAAATATTTTTCCCTTTTACTTCCGATGCAAAAAACTTTGTCACGCAATTCAATGCTGTTTTAGAAATTCGGTAGCTTGGGTAGCCCGCTCCCATTTCGCTCAGTTGCCCCATTCCGCTTGAGACATTCACAATACGACCAAAGTTTCGCTCTATCATTCCCGGCAAAAGACTTTGAATAAAATGAAAAGGCGCGAGCGTATTAATTTCAAAGCTATCGCGTATGGTTTGCAATTTTCCGTTTAAAGCTGTTTCATCTGCCTTGTCTTGATCATCTAAAAAGACTCCTGCATTGTTCACAAGAACGTCGACGCGAGGAAAGATCTTAAGGACTTCTTTCATAAAGGCATTTCTTGATTTCTCAGAAGAAATTTCGCATTCTAAAAACTGAATATTCGGGGCATCTAAATTAGGAGCTTTTTTAAGGTTTCTGATGCTTCCTATAACCTGTGCATTCGACTGTGCAGAGAGCTTTTCCATTAGCCCCAGTCCAAGACCTCGGCTCACACCCTTAACTACAATGAATTTTTTATCCACTCTTTATTTGTAACAGTGAAGTGAAGCAATCGATAGCCAGAGAAGCTAGAATCCCCCAGAAACTAATTGTCCTTAGAGCTAATTACGCAGTGCAAACAAAAATAACACTAAACAGTCGAAACGCCTGTAGAGCCAAAACCGCCTGCTCCACGATCCGTAGAAGACAATTCTTCAACTTCTTCGTGCGTAACTCTTAAGACTGGAGAAATAAGCGCTTGGGCAATACGATCACCGTCTTTTATGAGTAGCTCATCGTCTTGAAGCAAAGTCACAAGGACTTTGAGCTCTCCCCTATAGTCCGAATCAATCGTACCGATTCCATTTACAAGCGTTAAGCCGTGCTTAAACGCTAAGCCACTCCGAGCTCGCACCTGCATCTCATAGCCTTCAGGAATTTCAACAGAGAGCCCTGTGGGAAGCGCAATCACCTTGCCCTTTTTTAAGAGTACTGGCTCCACAAGACAAGCATTCAAATCGAAGCACGCTGCTCCAGCACTCTGAACTTTCGGAAGAGAAGCCTTAGGATTAACTTTCTTCCATTTTAAGGTGATATCACTCATCCTTAACCCTGCGCCGTAGTTTCTAAAAGAGCTGCCTTACGACTTAAACGAATTTTACCACTGCGATCAATTTCCAATACCTTCACAGGAATCTGATCACCTTCTTGGCAAATATCCGCTGTATATTGTACGCGCTCTTTGTCGAGTTCAGAAATATGACAAAGACCTGTTGTTCCGGGCATAATTTCTACAAAAGCGCCGTAATCGGCAATCTTCTCTACAATACCCATGTAAATTTTTTCCAATTTCAGGTTCAGCCGTTAATGCTTTCACCATTTCAAGCGCTTTCGCTACAGCATCAGGATCACTTCCCGCTAAGTTAACGGTTCCATCATCTGTTACTTCAACTTTAACACCTGTCATAGCGATAATGCCCTTGATGTTTTTTCCACCGGGGCCAATAAGGTCTCAATTTTTTCAGTCGATATTTTGATAGTTGTAAACTTAGGTGCGTATTCAGAAATATCTGAACGAGGAGCAGTAATCGTTTTAGCCATTTCACCTAAGATATGAAGACGACCTTCACGCGCTTGAAGCATCGCTTGCTTCATAATCTCTTTGGTTACGCCCTTCATTTTGATGTCCATCTGAATAGAAGTAACACCTTTAGCGGTCCCACATACTTTAAAGTCCATCTCACCCAAGTGATCTTCATCACCTAAAATATCTGAAAGAACCACAAATTGACCATCTTCATGCATCAAGCCCATCGCAATACCTGCAACAGCTTCTTTAATGGGAGCTCCTGCATCCATAAGCGCTAAGCTTGAGCCACAAACAGCTGCCATTGAACTTGATCCGTTACTCTCAAGAGTCTCAGAGACCAATCGCACAGTATAAGGGAAAGCTTCACGAGAAGGCATAATGGCTTCTACGGCACGCTCAGCGAGAGTTGCATGACCAATTTCACGACGAGAATTACCACCAAAACGCCCTGTCTCACCAACTGAATACGGAGGGAAGTTGTAGTGCAACATAAATTGCTTGTTCCACTTACCGCGGACTGTATCCATCATTTGCTCATCATCGCCTGTTCCCAAAGTGACAGTCACAAGAGCTTGTGTTTCTCCACGCGTGAATAAAGCTGAACCATGTACTCGGGGAAGCAAACCCACTTGAGTTTCAATCGGACGAATATCTGTGTAACCGCGACCGTCAATACGTTTTCCGCTCTTCAGGGTAAAGCTACGAGCATATTTTTTCTTAACTTCATCAAAAACTCCAGAAAGTTGTTTCTTCCAAGCAGCTTCTTCCTTGTCTTCGGGTTTCTTAGCCGCAAAACTTGTTTGGAATTCTTCTTTTAAAGCACTCAAAGCATCATAGCGTTGCGCTTTATCTTTGATAGAAAAGGCTGTTTCGAATTTACTCCAGATTGCATCTTTTGCTTCTTGAAAAAGTTTTTCGTCTTGCACAGGAGAAGTAAACGGACGTCTTTCTTTTCCACACTGCTTACGAAGTTCTTTTTGCAATTGAATAAGCGGCTGAGCTTGCTCAAAGCCAAAATATAATGCTTCAAGCATATCTTCTTCAGCAACAAACTGGGCGCCACCCTCTACCATGCAAAGAGCAGACTCAGTGGTACTCACAAGAACGTTCATATCAGATTTAGCAAGATCACTGAGCGTTGGGTTGATCACAAGCTTGCCACCAATGCGACCAACACGAACAGTAGCAATAGGATGTTCAAAGGGAACATCTGAAACCATGAGTGCCGCTGAGGCACCTAGTCCTGCGATAGTTTCCACTTCATTTTCGTTATCAAATGAAAGAAGAGTGACAACAATTTGAGTTTCAAATTTGTAGCCTTCGGGAAAGAGTGGACGCAAAGGACGATCCACCATACGTGCATTCAGAGTTGCCCAATCACTGGGACGAGCTTCACGTTTAAAAAATCCGCCAGGGATTTTTCCAGCAGCGTAAAACTTTTCTTGAAATTCGATTGTAAGCGGGAAGAAATCTAATTCCGGCTTCGGTGTATAAGAACTCACCACTGTAACGAGTGCTGAGGTGTCACCTAAACGAATGTAAACAGAGCCATCTGCTTGTTTTGCAAAACGTCCTGTTTCAATTGAGAGTTCGCGACCACCGATCGTTGTTTTAACAACAACGGGTTTATTGAGTTGAGTCATATTTATTCCTCCAAGGAGAGTCCTACGAATTCCTTCAATGATTAAGAGTTTAAGCGCGCACTAAGAAATTTCTTAGTACGACCCCATTCCATAAGTTTGAAGGTCGTAATCTAATTATTTAAAATTTATTTTCTGAGTCCGAGATCTTTAACAACTTTATTATATCGAACAACAGATGTGTTACGAAGGTAACTCAAAAGACGACGGCGTTGGCCGACGAGCATCAAGAGACCTCTGCGAGAGTGGAAATCTTTAACATGCTTTTTAAAGTGACCTGTTAGATTATTAATTCGAGTTGTTAAGAGGGCGACTTGTACTTCAGGGGATCCTGAATCTTTTTCGTGAGTTTTGAATGTACTGATCACGCTTTGTTTTGTTCTACACTAATTGACACTATTGTCTCCTTATCGACTTTCCTATTTAATTGCCAACAAGTTACCGTTTTCTCAATGCTTTTACAAGCGCTGTCATGAAGCATTCTTAGGATAATTATTGCCCTTAAGGGGGCTTAGCTCAGTGGGTTCGAGGTAAAATAACGCCACCTCTCAGCATCGACAAGCCAAGCAGCTCGTATCTGATTCTGCTCATCGAGGAGTAAGTGCCCCCGATCTGCTAGAGCCTGAGGGTGTATTTTTTCGTCAGAAACGAAATCAAAAAAGGCAGATAACTCTTTGTTATCACTCACTATTCTATCGCGCTCATTGGAGAGCTCGCAAAAACTCCCATAGCCCACCCGAGCTAGACGGCTCAAAAAAGCCGTTTTCCCAAAAAGTTCCATAGCCCAATCTCGTGCAAAAGCACGAATATAAGTTCCAGCACTGACTCGAAGTTTTACCGTCCAACGCCATACCTCATCCGTCTCTTGAATGAGCCCAAGATGTTCGGCCTCAAAGACTTCAATGGAAACAGGTTTAAGGTCGAGCTCAACCCCTCGCCTAATCGCCTCGTAAGAGCTTTTACCTTCGACTTTTTTTGCACTGTACAAAGGGGGTTTTTGTAGCGTGACCCCAATCTTTTCTTTTAAAAAAAGCTTAAGTTTTTCTTCATTTAGATCGAGTTTTTGATTCCATTTCTCAGCTGTAACAGTGTCATCAAGAGTATCCGTTGAAGCTCCTAAATAAATCTCTGCAACATAAGTCTTACTTAAGCCCTTGAGGGCTCCCAGAAGTTTCGTCCCCTCATCCCAGCCAACTAAAAGCCAGCCTTCTGCAAAAGGATCAAGAGTCCCACCATGGCCAATGCCCTTCCTGGAAGGACCGCTAATTTTAAAATTTTGCTCGGCAAGTTTTCTTTTAAGAGTTCCTAGATACTGACTACTAGAGGGACCACGCTCTTTCCAAAAAAGACCTAGTCCCATAGAAAGTTCTCTCGCTTAATGTGAAGCGGGAGCTCCCTCTAACTTCGTAGCCACTTCAGTTTCTTTGTAAGCTTCTAAAATGTCGCCTTCTTTAATATCGTTAAAGTTAGCAACGCTGATTCCACACTCGTAACCTTGTGCAACTTCCTTCGCGTCATCTTTAAAGCGACGGAGTCCACTCATATCACCTGTGAATACAACTCGACCCTGCCGAATAACTCTAATTTTAGACCCGCGTACGATTTTTCCGCTCGTAACAAAAGACCCAGCAACTATTCCAGATTTGGAAAGATTAAATACGTTGCGTACTTCTGCCTGACCCAAAATTTCTTCTTTGATAGTTGGAGCCAGCATGCCTTCCATAACTTTAACAATGTCATCTAAAAGCTGATAAATAATGGTGTAAGTTTTAATTTCTACACCTAAGCGCTCAGCTTCATTAGAAGCTTTTGCATCAGCTTTTACATTAAAGCCAATAACGATTGCTTTAGAGGCAGAAGCCAACGCAACATCGCTTTCGTTAATACCGCCAACAGCAGTCGTAAGAACTTTAACTTTCACCTTGTCTGTAGGAAGCTTAGCAAGAGAACCCACAATGGCTTCGACAGATCCTTTTACGTCACCCTTTAAGACGATGGGCAACTCTTTAAGCTCCCCTTGACTCATCAAGCGCATCATTTCTTCCATCGTCATTTTTCGACCACTAGAAGCCTCTGCTGCTTGTTCTTTTCTAAAAGTTACCAACTCTTTGGCTTTCTTTTCGCTCTCAACAACATTGAGAGGATCACCTGCTTCAGGAACTTCCGTAAGACCTAAAATCAATACGGGAGAAGATGGACCCGCTTCTTTAACATTCTTACCTTGATCATTGATCAAAGCGCGAATCTTAGAAGACTGAAGTCCAACAGCAACATAATCGCCCACTTTCAGAGTTCCCTCTTTTACGAGAGTCGTTGCAACAGAGCCACGACCTTTATCTAAATGTGCTTCAATTATAATACCGGTCGCAGGACCCTCTTTACGTGCTGTGAGCTCTAAGAGCTCAGCTTGAAGCTGAATTTTTTCGAGGAGGTCAGAAACTCCCAGACCAGTTTTTGCACTTATTTTAGCAGAAAGGACTTCTCCGCCCCAATCTTCTGTAAGAATTTCAAGCTCTGAAAGCTGTCTTAATACTTCATCTGGATTTGCATCGGGTAAGTCCATTTTGTTAACAGCTACAATCAAAGGAACCCCAGCTGCTTTTGCATGATCAATCGCTTCTTTAGTTTGCGGCATAAGTCCTTCAGTCGCAGCAACAACCAAGACAACAATATCTGTCACTTGAGCTCCGCGAGCTCTCATAGAACTAAATGCAGCGTGACCAGGAGTATCTAAAAAAGTAATTTCGGGAATAATGGCACTTGCCTGTTCTTGTGTAGTAGCAGCTGCTTTAGACTTAGACGCTTTTCCAGCCTTTCCTTTTTCTTGAGCAGCTTTTCCTTCTCCTGAAGTTGCAGCTTGAGCATTCGCGCCAAAAGCAGCATCAATGTTACGAATTGCTTCTGCAACTTTCACTGTATAGGCACCAATATGCTGGGTAATTCCACCCGCTTCACGATCTACAACTCGCGCTTTACGGATAAAGTCGAGTAAGGAGGTTTTTCCATGGTCGACATGGCCCATAATTGTAACAACAGGAGGCCTTGAAAAAACTTCAAACTCATCTTTGAATTCAACAAGAGATTCTTCAGAAAGACTTCTATCTTTTACAGCATAATCAAACTCTGCAGCGATGAGCTCTACAGCCGGTAAATCTAAAATCCATTCAGCAAAAGTTTCCGCCTCGTCTGGGCGCTCAACCCCTAAAGAATCGAGCTTCATTGCAACTTGGCGAACTTTTAATGAGAGCGCTTGTGCTAACTCCTCAACAGACATTTCTTGATCGAATTCAACAAAGCGTTTTCTAGCATTTGGAGCAACTGTTGAAATCTTACTTACAGGTCTTCCAAAAGCGAGTCTCTTCTTTCGAATTTGATAAACTCGTTCTCTACGCAAATAATCTGTAGAACGAAAATCCGGACTTTTAGCTGTGTCTTTAACAGTAAAGGCTCCTTTTCTGCGTCCTTGTGCTTCATCTTTTTCAAGCTCACGCAGGATATCTGCCGCACTTCTCTCAACAGAAACACTGATCGTCATCTTCACGACGACGAGCATTTACATCTTCATATTCTTTTTTAACTTCTTCCAGAAACAGCGTCTTCAATGACTGGTCGGCGAATAGCAAGCTCTTCTGTTGTGCTTTCTGCTACTTTAATAAAGCTAAACCTACGAGGTTTAGCCGCAGCTGCTACAGGTGGAACTTCTTTTGCCTTAGCGACTTCAGTTTCCTTAGGAGTCTCAGCAAGCACTTCCTCTGTTTCGCCTGCTACCGATACAGAAGAATCTTCTGTATCTACAGGACTTTCTGAAGCTTCACTACTTGCCTCAATCGGAGTAGCTACTTCTTCAGTCGGCGAGTTTGTAGTTGATTCAGCAACTTCACTTAAAGGAGTGTCTTCAGAATCGCTCATCGAAAGCTCAGATTCATCTTTTGATTCTTCCGCATTCTCATCCGAATCTTTCTTACGTTTGATGACAACTGCCTTTCGCTTTTTTAGCGCCTTCTCCAGCAGATTTCTTTTTGCGAACAACGCCTGTCTTTTTTAGTCTTTGCAGCCGGCGCTTCTTGTTGAGTAAAACTCTCGAATCTTAACAACTTGATCGTCCGAAAGTTCCGACATGTGGTTCTTTAGGGTCAAGTTGAAGGTTTAATTTTCTCTATAAGATCGAGAGCTTTTGTATCGAGCTCCTTTGCGAGTTCAAATACCTTCATATTTCTCCTTAACAACCTTAGTTGTTATCGCCTTTATTTTTTTCTTCAGCAGCAGCCAATTCAGCACGTAACTTAGCTTCAATAGCACTCACGCCATCTCCACCTTCTGTTTTAGCATCATCGCCTTTGCCTTTATTTAATTTCTTACGAGTCGCGTAATCAAGCAATTCCTCCGGCATCGGAGCACTTGCTTTGCCACTTGCAATGACTTCTTTTGCATTTTTAATAATCTCAATCGCTCGCGCTTCATCAAAACCGGGAACAGTTGCCAAATCCTCTGCTGTGATCTCAGCCACATCAGAAACTCGTTCGACACCATTTTGATAAAGGGCCATCGCCATAGTCTCAGTAATACCTGGAACTAATCCTAACTGATACTTCGCTTCCGCTAAACGCTTAGACATTTCACTTTCTGAAACGATATCCAGTCTCCATTTTGTCAACTGACTCGCCAAACGTACGTTTTGGCCTCTTTTTCCGATAGCGATACTCAAATTCTCATCTGCAACAACCACTTGGATTGCTTTTTCTTGATCATCGATAACAACTTTTTGAATTTCAGCTGGAGAGAGTGCGTTACAAACAAAACGTGTAATCTCTTCATCCCAAGGAACAATATCGATACGCTCACCTTTGAGTTCTTGAATAATGTTTTGAACGCGACTTCCTCTTACACCGACACAAGCCCCTACAGGGTCAACTTGAGGGTCTTTAGATTTTACAGCCACCTTAGCTCTGATACCAGGTTCTCTAGAAGCGCCTACGATTTCGACTAAACCTTCTCTAATTTCGGGAACTTCGTTCTCAAAAAGAGAAATTAAATACTCAGGGCAGGCTCTCGAAAGAATAATACGCGGACCCTTAGGCGTTAACTGCACATCCATAAGATAAGCTTGAATACGCTCACCTGAGTTGTACGGCTCTTCAGGAATTTGTTCCTTAAGAGGCATATAACCTTCTGTGCGTCCCAAATCTACAATCACAGCACCTTTGTCTACACGACGAATAAGGCCTGTAATCACCTCACCTTTTCGGTGTTGGAATTCGTTAAAGATAAGTTCTCGCTCAGCATCGCGAACCTTCTGCAAAAGTACTTGCTTGGCAGTTTGAGCTGCTATTCGAGAAAGATACCCAGCATCCATTTTAATCCCGATGCTATCTCCTAAAACAACTTCTGAATCAAAGCCCTTAGCTTCTGCAAAAGAAATTTCTCTGTCTTTATCGTTGATCGTTTCAACGACTGTTTTAAACTCATAAAGCTCTACTTCTCCGAGATCAGGATTGTATTTTGCCTCAATCTCTTTTTTAGCTCCATATTGCCTACGAGCTACAGTGAGTAATGCTTCTTCTACTGCTCCGATAAGAAGGGCTTTATCAATCCCCTTATCTTTGCCGACTTGATCGAGAACTTTCTCAAGATCACCCAGATTCATAACTTATTCTCCTTTTTGTCTTTTGCAGACCAATCTCTAATCCAACGAGCTCCCTCAATCAGACTCGCCTCAACTTCATGGGTTCCCATGCTGTCTTCTAACTTCACTTTTAGATCCGTCTCCGTCCCTACAACGGCTAGCAATTTACCCTTCCAGTTTTTACGTGGAGCAGCGGTAGGATTTTCAGGCATTTTAACGGCCTCTCGAGTACGAAACTCAATTTCGCTTCCAACAGCTTCGTCAAAATGTTCTCTTGAACGAAGTGGTGCCTTCTCACCTGGACTACTTACTTCCAGGGTATAAGCCATTTGTAAGGGATCCCAAACATCAAAGAGTGGATCAATCGCCTGATGAACCTCATAACAATCATCGAGAGTCACCCCACGACTACGATCCTGAATATCGATCGTAATACGGACAAGCGCTGGCTTGCCCTGTCGAATATCTATATCTCGAAGCTCATAGTTCAAAGAAGATACGACAGAGCCTAGTTTTTCGATTAATTCTAATTCTTTAGGGCTCTTGTAAATCATCAATTCTCTAAATAAAACTAAAAGCCCACTAACCCCCCAAACCTATTGCTAGGAATAGAGAGCGTGGGCTTTCCAACTAAGCTTACTTTTATCCGAGTCACAGCCTCCTCGCAAGCCACAAAAAGCCAATATGGGCCATTAAAGGCTCTAAAAGGAGGCTTTCTTGGCCTTCTTAACCGTAAATTCATCAATATTGCCAAAAGATGCCGATACACTAAATATATGAGGTTACACCTCCTATTGCTTATTTCTTTTGTAATATCCTGCACTCAAAGTGGTGGAGGCTTGAAAAAAAGCAGCACTGGATTATCTTCAGTTCCTCCAAGCGGAAGCACTACAGGCAGTGACGGCGGATCTTCCTCCACTGGAACTGGAACAAATATCTCAGCTGTTTCCATGAGATACCGATCTCCAAGTTGGCCAAGCGACGAAAATGCAAGTTTTTACTT
Organism: Bdellovibrionota bacterium; assembly: GCA_041391385.1. GTDB lineage: Bacteria > Bdellovibrionota > UBA2428 > UBA2428 > UBA2428 > CANIGN01. The sequence goes on along the minus strand of JAWKOD010000006.1, from coordinate 295,493 downwards.
TATACCCGGATTTGCAGATTTATCTTTGAAAGAATACTCACGCGACCTTGCAGCCTCTACAACCACAAGCAGCACATCTGCTCCCATGGTTCCCATTAAATATGTCGATACCACGAACGGCCGTAACTTCTGTTTTTCAAACGAAGAGTGGAAAAGCGATTCTGGCTCACGACTTTATCCTTCCTGCATCAAAGCCGAAAGCAGCGTTGTATCTCATATTAAAAGCGTTCAAAACTCTAACTCTGGCCTCCATTCTGTATTCATTAGTGCTTTACAATTTAATTTTAAAAATGCTCCCGAAGCGAACGGCGGCAACTACTCCGAAGTTTTCTTTGAGTCAGCGTATATTGAAAAATCAAAAATCTCATTTAACTCCACAACCGGAAACCCTGTTGTCGTTGAAAAAAATGGTTATAACTACGGATCAGGTGATTGTAATATCGACGACCAAGACGCAGTCGGCTTTGAAGTCACAGACCAATCTACAAATCGCTTTCTTCTCTCAGGAATTTCTTCTTTTGAGCGTGGAAAGAAAAAAATTTTTGGTGAGGGAACTTCTGAGAACCGTACCTATGAAGCCACAGAATGTGTAGACCCTAGCACCGGGCAAGGCTTTCTCTGCAATCTTATTGCCGACAAAGTAAGTGTCTGGCACTCACTTCTTGTTCCCGTTATCTATAAAAACATCACAACCAATGCTCTACGTCTGGGACATCGACAATTTCCAAGCCAGGTTGTAAGTAGCGGTCGTCTCACAGGAGCCAAGAGTGCAGCTGTGAATAGTTTTGGTTACTACGCAACGAGCTCTAGTATCGGAAACGTCGTCACAACACCCGCCTTTGGAGCTTACGATAAAGACGGAAACGAAATTCCCGATTGGCAGCAGTCCTTTATTACTAAGTTTTGTATCAAAGGAAAAAGAAAAGAAAAAACAGGCTGGACCCCTCTCATTAAAGCCATGCATTTTGAGCTTAAATCTCCACGCATAAAAATTACAAATTAAAGGATGTGACGTGAAACTGAAACTCTGGCCCTTGCTTTTCTTAACAGCTTGCTTTCAACAAGGACTCGTGAGCACGCCAGGAAGTGAAAACAGTATCAGTAGTCCCCCCTCAAGCTTAACAACAGGTGGAGACTCAATCACTGAAACAGTTGCTATTAAGACAGAAAAAAAACAAAGCATAAATACTGTTTTTGCTGACAAAAAATACCCAAACTCAACCGCTATCCAAGGTTACGGAAGTGGCACTAAAGGTGAAACATTTTGCTTCTCAAATGAAAGAGTAACGGGTTCTGGATTTGATAGCGCGGTTACTTGTCGCAAACCCCTGTACTCGTCCACGGCTCTTTCTGGCGACGAAGAAGATGTTTTAACGACACTCGAAGAAACTACGGGGCGTACTAGTGCCAGTGGACTTCCCATGGTGATTCAGGCACTGCAACTTTACTTTAGTAACAGCACTACTATTCCCGACGATAAAAACTACTCTTTAATTAACAATGACTCCCTCCAAATATCTGTAAGAACAGCCCCACTCCTGTTCAACCCTGACTCAGGTTATTTTTATTGGGATAGAACGAATGAAACAGAAATTACTTATGCGGGAAGTCCCAATACCTGTAATATCAGCAATCCAAACACTGTCGGCTTCAAAATTACAAGTGATTCAAGCTTAAGTGGTTTATCCTCGGCTGAAAAAAGTAAATATTTCCTCACAGGGTTATGGTTTTTTGAACGAGGCGAAATGCGCCCTTATGAAACTCGAACGATAAATCCAATTGGTCCCTACGGATCAGGCTCAACTGTAACAGGTTCCGGCCCATCCCAACTTTTTGCAACACGAGCCAACGCCTTTGCCTCACTTCTTCTTCCACTCGACGATATTGAAAACCTTGGATTTCAATTCTTCCCGGGCAGAAATTCAACAGATGGAGATTTTACTCCTTCCTCACAGCCCAATCCCTTTAAGTTCAGCTTTGGACTCTACCGTCAAAACATAGTCGCCACTGCAGACGGCAATTACATGAGTACCGACAACGAAGACAATTTAGCTAACCTTTCAACAAATTTAGATGGGGCCGTTAAAACTCCCGTGATGGGAAAATACAACAACGGAATAGAAGTACCCAACTGGAAACAAAGTGTTATTACGGGGCTTTGCATTCGAGGAACACGCGCGATTTATACAGGAGAGGATACTCCAGACGATACTTACCCCCTTATTCACGCTTTAAAGTATGAACTCAGAAAAATAAAAGTTTACCTGCAGTAAGTTCCCTGTTCTTTAAATTAATTTTTTTTTATTTATAGAAGTTGTCCCTCATATAAAGCTGCCGTATTCTATAAAGCATGAAATTACACACGGAAGTCGAAAAAGCTCTTAACAACCAAATCAGCGTAGAACTCCACTCGGCCTATACCTACCTTGGAATGTCGGCTTTTTTTGAACACTCCTCCTACCCTGGATTTTCAAGTTGGATGCGACTTCAAGGGAATGAAGAACTCGAGCATGCTAAAAAATTCGTGCAGTATATTTTTAATCGCAATGGCACCCTCGTGCTTAATGAAATCCCTAAACCTGTTATTCAATACAAAGGTCCCATCGAAGCATTTGAAGCAAGCCTTGCGCAAGAGCAAGCTGTCTCAGAATCAATCATCAACATCTACGAACTTGCGGCCAAGCACAAAGACTATCCAACTCAATCCTTTTTGAAGTGGTTCTTGGATGAGCAAGTAGAAGAAGAAAACATTGTTCAAGACCTTATTGGACAACTTAAACTTGTTGGCAGCACCCCTGTGGGACTCTTCCAAATGGATAGAGAAGCTGCCCGTCGTAGCCAAGCTGGAAAATAAACTTCACTCGAGTTCTTAACAAAAAGCTAACACTTCTCTAGTTTGGAGGGTGCTAAAATTAAACTATGAGAGCTCTAAGATTTATTGCTATTTCAGCTCTACTCTTTAGCTTTATCTGCAGTCAAAAATCATACGCTAAAACACTACTCCCTGATGTGCTTGAAAAAGGAGATCTCGAAAAAGCTCTGCCTCTTATGCAAAACGTTGTTGATCGCTACGAAAGAGCACGCAAGGCTTACAGAAAAAAAGGCCCACAATTTTACGTGGACTCTCTCTCAGAAAAACTCAGCAAAGAGGACAAAAAAGAAATTCTTCAACTTCTCTCAAAACTGCCCGAACTTCCCCACCTCTCAATAAAAGCAGAAGAACTCGTTTTTGAGTTTGAGGATCAAAGTGTTTTAAATTTTAAAATTGCCGATGTTATTTTAGGAAAATTCAAATCTGATGGGTTTTCTAAAAGGTATAATTTTAATTTAAGCCCAGGTGAAAACTGGAAAGCTTTCCAAGTAAAAAACAAACCCAAAGATTATTCTTATCGATATCTCCTTGATGCCTTAAAAGAATTTTTACTTCCAAGAGCCTACGCTTACTCTAAAATCTCAAGAGACATTGGTCTGGTTAGCGTCGGCGCTCTTACTCAAGCCGTCGTACTCCCTCGACTAGGATATGTTGACTACGCTCCCAGAGCTGGCAGCAACCACTAATCACTTAATAAAAAAGTTGAAGCCAGAATCTCCCATCCTGGGAAACTCTGGCTTCGAGAAGAGGGAGAAGGTGCTCTCACTAAATCTTTGAGCGGCCACCCGTTTTAGAGAGCGGGCGCTCTATTGTGCTATTTTTAGAACATAACTGTCGCTGTAGCGCCGAGGCGGTAGCGATCAGATCGGTCACCGTAAACTTGATCCATAGTAAATCCACCGGCCAAATTGTTGTTGTTTCCACCAAAGAGGGTTTGGTAATCGGCTCTCGCGCCGATTGCAAAGTTTTTAGCAATTTCGAAGTCTACACCACCACCGATGTTGCCCGTTATGTTGTTTGTGGTCACGCTACCGTTGATAAAGTCGTAGTTCTGCATCAAGTATCCAAGACCCAAGGCAAGGTAAGGACGAAATCCATTCATGTGAGGCCCGAGTTTAGCTCCAACACCAATTTCGTAAGTGTCGCGTGTTGTTTCGTTCCAGTATCCACAGCCACCGAGGCAAGAAAAGCCTGCGAGTTGATCTTGTCCGTAGATAAATGAACCCTCAGCTGTTACCCAGTTGTTAACATCTGCTGTTAAGGCTGCACCGAGAACAAAAGTGTTCGTAACGTTCGCCATAGTCTTGGCGTCAAACCATCTCATACCTAACAAGGGAGAGATTCCCCATTTTGTATCTTTAAAGCTACTTCCGTTGCTTACTTCTTCTTCAATTTCTACAGATGCACTCTTGCCTATAGGAGAATCGTTGATGATCGTGTTGTTGTTTTCAATTAAAGGAGCAGATGGAGTTACGCAGGGGCCTAATCCACAAGGACTTGCAGGCACAGGTGCTGGTAACGTCGTGGGTTGATTTAAGTGATCACCAAATTGATTAATTGCTGAAATTCTTTTTTGTTCAGCTTTTAGGCGATCTAATTCTATTTGTTGAAGCAATAAAGCGTTGTTCGAAAGTTCTGCGTCTGTTCGTGCTCTATTGATAGCTTCTGCTGCATTGGATGTTGAATTTTGCGCTTCAGATTCTGCTGCTGCTTGAGCTTGTACTGTTACGTTTTGAACCTGAACTCCTCCTGAGTTCGCAGTTCCGTCTTGAGCTGAAGTGCCACCTGCATCTACATTGATTTCAGCTTGAGGAACAGTTCCAGGATTCATTCCTGGACTTATTGAAACTGATTTCGCTCCTTCAGAATCATAAACACTACTTTGAGCGTTTGCTTCTGTTACAAGGATTGTAACTCCTGTCCAGAATGCTCCCACGAGAGCGATATTTCTTATAATTTTTGCACCTTCCATTTACGTACCTCCTTAAGATATATAGGGCTTTTTATTTCTAAGTCTTTAATGCCGCTTTTTGCGGTCTTAAACTTTTCGAAACAATATATGCAGGATCAATGCCAATTTTAACAAAGTCTTAACAATTGCCTGTATCTCTCTGAATTTTTACGATTTACCAGAATTTCAAGAAGCTCACTTTTTCCTGGAATGACAAAAATTGTCGTAGAACTTTTAGACAGCTGCCCAAATTACTGACATGTGAGTAGCAATTTTGAGCTTTTTTACTCAAAAATCGAGCCGAAAACTCAGTATGAGGTTTTATTTACTCTATGATACCTCGAAAGAGTACAAGATAGAGGGCGAATGCCAGGTTGGCAGACGTCAAGGAGACCTTATTCTTGGCGACGAACTTTTAAGCGGAATTCACGGTAAGTTTTATGTAGCAAGTGGAAAGCTTTTCGTGATGGACTTAGGCTCCACAAACGGCACCTTCATAAACAAAAAGAAGATTCCTCCAAAAGTTCCTATGGAACTCAATATAGATGATGAAATAACGATGGGCGCACAAAGCTTTAGAATTCGTTCGAAGGAATCCACCGTCATCACCTTTACAGGGGAATTAAAAGTCAACTCAAACGAAACAAATGAAACGGGGTTTGAAACACCTGAATCTCTTCTCGAAAAAACAGCCATTGACGAGCACGTAGACATTCACCTCAATGCTCCACTTAACTTAGAAAAACGTCCCCAGCCTCAGCTGCCACCAGCAGTATTAACAAAGGCACCTTCAAACGAGGCCCAAAGCAAAATCAAAACAGCAGGCCCCATTCAAAAATTGCACGAAAGAATTGGAAGCGAAAAACTCATTATTACAACAGCTGTTTCGCTTGGTCTTTTTGCCTTTTTACTTTCAGTGAAGCAACAAAATGACGTATACACGCCGTCCATCCCTGCAACACGTCAGCCGGCCAGCACCCCTGTCTCTCGAGCACCGAGTAACCCCACTCCACCGACTTCAGTTAAAGTAGTAAACAGTGAAAAGATTAAAACTGAGTTTAACGCTCAAGAAGTGCTCGAAACTTACGACCCCTACAAAGAAGCAGCGCTTTTAAGTACCCTCTCTAAACTAAAAACAGAATACAAAAGAACCGAAAGTAATCGTGTAAAAGATGCCCTTGAAATAGACGCAATCGACGCTACAACAGCTCATTACAACAACGTAAAAAAAGCGCTCAATGAAAAAATGATAAACTCACGAGATCTTGCAGAAGAACAAAAAGAAGGTCTTCAAAAGAAACTCGAATCTCAACTCAATTCCGTAACGAATAGAGAAAAACTGATTAAAGCTCGACTCTCTTCTTTCTTAAACGGACAAACGAGTACTCCGTTCTAATTAAGAAATCAATTTAATCAATAGTGACACCCTTGAGGTAATCAAGGTTTTCCAGTGCAATACCTGCACCTAGAGCAACTGCTGAAAGTGGATCTTCGCTCAAAAAGACGGGAAGACCAGTCTCTTCTCGCAGAAGGATATCTAAATTCCTAAGAAGACTTCCACCACCGGTCATGACTATGCCTTTATCAACTATATCTGCAGCCAATTCAGGTGGAGTTCTTTCGAGAGTAATTTTCACAGCCTCTACAATTGAATTTACTGTCTCAGTTAATGCTTCGCGAATTTCATCGCTACTCACTTCTATTGTTTTTGGGACTCCTGCGAGTAAATCGCGCCCCTTTACTTCCATAGAAGTTTCCTTACCTGATGGATAAGCATTGCCAATTGTTATTTTAATTTGCTCGGCTGTGCGCTCGCCAATAGCGAGGTTATATTTGCGGCGAATGTAATTGAGAATACTCTCATTCATTTTATCGCCACCGACGCGAACAGATTTTGAAAATACGATGCCGCCTAAACTAATAACAGCAACGTCAGTTGTTCCACCGCCGATATCGACAACCATGTTTCCGCTTGATTCCGTAATCGGTAGTCCTGCGCCAATGGCCGCCGCCATAGGCTCTTCAATCAAATAAACTTCACGGGCTGAGGCAGAAAGAGCAGCTTCTTTTACCGCACGCTTTTCTACTTCAGTAATTCCGTAAGGAATACAGATGATAATGCGTGGGCGAATCAGAGTTCGTTTTTTAAGTGCTTTTGCAATTAATTCTTTGATCATTGCTTGAGTCACTTCAAAGTCGGCAATAACTCCGTCTTTAAGGGGGCGTATCGCTTGAATATTGCCTGGAGTTTTTCCAAGCATTTCTTTAGCGGCGTGGCCCACTTCAATAACTTTTTTCTGGCCCCTATTATCCTTGAGTATCGCAACTACGCTCGGCTCGTTCACAACGATGCCTTGGTTTTTAACGTACACAAGTGTGTTTGCTGTTCCTAAATCAATCGCAACATCATTACTGAGAAGCGACTTAACTTTATCAAATACGGTCATACCTATTCACCCTACACTTCTTCCTTGAAAGCTGCCAAGTTGCCGGAACTATTCGCTCGCTTTTCATATTCGCCATCTTCCTGCGTCGCATCAGAGCCCATCTTCCAAGATTCTAGCAGTAGCCACGCTTCTTTGGGTGATAATTCATCCAAGTTGATATCTTTTATTCTAGCTTCCCACTTGGAGTCTAGGTCTTCTTTCAACAGAGCACTCTGAACAAGGGGAATTGGCTTTGAGAACAGAGGAAGTTCACTGAGAGCTAAATCGTCTTTTTCGAGTGTTTTTTGATTATGAAAACAACGCGCGCGATTGAGAATTTTCGCGTGAATCCCGGCCAGCTTTGCAACATGAAGGCCATAAGAACTCGACGCTGCTTCAGGGATAAGCTTTCTCAAAAAGATGAGCTCGCCCTTCCATTCCTTAATCGACATCGAAGCATTCAGCACGTTTTCAAAGTCCTCACTAAAAGGAGCTAACTCATGGTAATGAGTCGCAAAAAGAGTAAGCGCCGGCATCGATTCGGCAAAATATTCCAAAAAAGCCTTCGCTAAAGCTAAGCCATCTTTAGTTGAGGTCCCTCGCCCCACCTCGTCCATTAGGACAAATGAATTCTCATTCGCCTCTCGTAGCAACAAGGCCATTTCTTTCATCTCAACCATAAAGGTCGAATCCCCCAGGAGGATTTTATCACTCGAACCCATGCGTGAATAAAATCCACGAGCGGGACTTAGCTCACAACTTTCGGCTGGAACCCTGAGACCAACCTGAGCCAAAATGAGGATTAATCCTGTTTGACGCATTAAGGTCGATTTCCCCGCCATGTTAGGCCCTGTCAGGAGGAGGATGCGTTTTTTAGCTCGGCCCAAGGACAAGGAATTCGGCACAAAGCTTCTCTGGCTTGCCTCGATAATGGGGTGTCTACCGTCTCGAATATCAAACGAAAAAGGCCCCTCTTCGACCTTTGGTTGAGACCAAGTGCCAAAGGCCCCAAGTTTTTGAATAGCTCTATCGGCTCCGCAAAGTGCATCTAAAAAAGAAATCACTTTTGAGGCCCCTAAAAGAGCGTTTGCTTTTTCGAAGATCTTCACTTAAAGACTCTAAAATTTCTTGAGCGCGTCTATCGAGCTTGTCTTCCGCTCCTAAAATTTCTTCTTCGCGGGCTTTGAGTTCAGGATGTGTATAGCGTTCAGCATTTACAAGAGTTTGTCTGCGCTCAAAGTGACTTGGAACTTTGCACTTTGCGCCTTGCTGACTTCGATATAAAAACCTGCCACCCGATTAAATCTTAGTTTAAGATTATTGATTCCCGTTTCGGCTTTTAACTTTTCTTCGAAAGTTGTGAGCCACTCCTCAAGATTCGAATAAAGGTTCTTTAAAGAATCAAAATCCTTATCAATACCTTCACAGATGAGATCTCTTACACTGGATTGAACGGTAGCCTCTTCAGCTAAAGTTTTTGAGAATAGATTTTCCATAGCCAAAAGTTCAGGACTGAGAGCTTTCCAGTCTGGAAGTTTTTCAAAATCTTTAAGTGCATAAAAATAAGCACTCCACTCACCTTTAAAAAAGTCGTCGATTTTTCGAAGTACTTTTAAAGAATCGCGTACTCTTAAAAGTTCATACGGCTTAGAGGCTCGCACAAGGATACGTCCCACAAGTCTCTCTAAATCATACAGCTCACGAGTGAGTTCCAAGAAATTCTTAACAGGAATATACTTTAAAAGCTCTTGGCGAGCTTGGATGCGCTCTACCTTGAGCAAAGGCCGCGAGAGAATTTCCCTCAACTGGCGACTCCCTCCCGCAGAACCACACTCGTCGAGTAAATTTTCCAAATGAGGGTGAATATCCCACTGCTCGCGAACTTGAGATGAAAGCAAGACTTCTTCGTTATTCGAAGAAAATTCCTGGAGCGATTGCAGCTCTGGCAGATAAGCCTCAACTTCAGATGTGGTCCAACGCTGAGTATAGGCAAGGTAATCTTTAAGAATCGAAGAAGCGCTTCCTCGCCCCCAATTAAGAGTCTTTTTTTCGTAGCGCGACAAGGAAGGAAGTCCTTCGATAGCGACTTCGCTCGAGAGTAATATTTCACGAGGATCTGTTCTGCTTAGAATCTCAGAAAGTGCCGCATCGTCTGAGAACTCTCCTTGAAAAAACTTGCGTGCAAGAAAATCAAAAAGAACTATCTCATAAGTATCGGTCTGAGAGATAACAGCCAAGTAATGATAACTTTTAGAATTCAATTTTGTAGGATCAATAGGAAGACCAGGTGTGAGTATCCTAACAACGGCGCGGTCCACTAGCTTTTTAGCTCCCGCAGCCTCTATCTGGTCAGCAATTGCAATGCTCAATCCACTCGATAGAATCTTGTCCGCATAATTTTCCCACGCGTGATAGGGAATTCCGCACATCGGAATAGGCTCAGCGCTTTGGCTGCGTGAAGTAAGTTGCACCTGAAGCAAGGGAGCCGCCTGGACGGCATCGTCTCCAAAAAGTTCATAAAAGTCACCCAGCCGAAAAAACAAGAGCGTGCCGGGAACCTCGTCTTTTATCTTCCAATACTGTTGATAAAGCGGAGTTTGCCATGAGGGAGAACTTCTATCCGGACTTTTCACAGGACTTTTCTAGCATACAAAAAGGTACCTAGTTACTTTTTACACGTACCCGCTACCTTTTTGCGAAAAGTTGCGTCACAAAACCCAAAAAGCAGCAAAAGGTAGCGGGTACGTGTAAAAAGGTGCCGGGTGCAGGTAAAAAGTAACTAGGTACCTTTTTGCGCTACCTTGCGTTAAATGTTCCTGTATTGGGACGAACGCCTGTCCATCTTAGGTTGATGCCAAAGAATCCATTGTTTGTACTTGGATACCCACTACTAGTTCCACCTAAGCCGCTATTTCCGTAGACGTAAGGAGGTGAGTAATAAGCTGAGGGCTGTCCAGGATAGCACACCATAGAAGCGCAACCACAGGTTCCACCACCTGCAGATCCACCACAGCCGCCCGCATTAGGCATACCAGGGCCTTGATACATCCCAGGATTTCCGTATGTCGTAGCGGGTCCAAACTGATTGGCAAGAAGGCCATTGTATCCCATCTGCGTTGTGTTGATTTGATTGTTAAGAGCGTTTTGCTTATTTCTTAAATCAGCAAGTTGCTGGTTATATTCTTGGGCTCTTCTCGCATCTTCCAAACGTTTATTGTATTCATTTTGAAGCTGCTGAAGCCGTTGTTTTTCAAGTTCTAAATTATATGGATTTTGCCCGTACATTTGATTGGGATTGTTCATCATCGCGGGGTTGTTCATGTAATTTCCAGGATAGTTTTGGCAATTTCCACCTGGACACCCGCCTTGTCCGGCTCCGCAGTTGGGATATCCAGGAGGGCACCCGCCTTGAAAACCACCCGGTCCGCCAGGGATCATCCCGCCCTGACAAGGAACTCCCGGAGGACACATAGCACCTGAGCCACCAGCAATCATTCCACACTGGCCGCCCGGACACATTCCATGTTGACCACCTATAATGGGTTGACCGGGCATCCCACCCAAACAACCCGTGTAAGCCGTATTAAAGGGAGGTCTCCCACACATTCCGCCACCCGTATTTGGACCATTCACTTGACCGTAAGGATAAGGATAAGCCCCACCGTTTTGCCCCCAATAAGAAGCGCCGCCGCCTGCATAGAGAGTTGCAGCGCCTAAACTCGCATTCGTATCGATCACGTGTTTTGTGAGTTTATAGCTTTGCTCATCAACTCTTTTTTGTCCGTCGTAACTTAAATAGGCGCCAAACCCTGCCACAAGGCCACTCATAATCGTATGTGTTATAGATGGCTTAAACTGAATCACGTTCAGCCCATTCCCTACACCACTCCCCGCGCATCCGCCCCACTGACCCGAGGGCGCCTGAATGTAACGACGCACGACTATAGGTCCGTTATTGGACTGAACAACACCTGATCCATGAGTCGATCCTTGACTCAAAAAAGGTCCTCTATCTACTAAATCGCCGTTACTCGCTAACTCGCGACGAGGCTCACCAATATAGGGACCACAGCGCTTTTTTAAAGCAGAAAGAGCATCTTTGTAAGCTGAGCTGTTCTGATTGTACGCATCTCGCTTAATCTCGCGAGCTGAACAAGCAATCTTCATAAGATCAGTTTTCCCTCGACCGTTACACCAGTAACGTTCCGCACTTGTAACGGGAGTCGACTCACGTCTAGCTTTTAAATAATTATTGTCTTTTCCTTTATATTCACTCAAAAAGTATTCGTGATCTGCAGCGAGTGCCTTACATCGACCACTTAAAAAACGAGTCCCCCCGCCCATATCCGTAATGATTCTCTGGAGAGCTTCTTCACAGAGAGCGCTTCTATATTCGAACATACTGGGCTTTGCGCGAGCCGAATCGACTTTGTCCTTAAAGTCGTGACTTGGAAATTCGAGCCAACTTCCCAATAAAGCTTCTTGTTCGTTTATTGTGTCTTCGTAGTTATCGCTGAAGGTGTTTCTATCTCGACTGACAAAGTTACAAGCTGCAAGGGTGGCTTCGTCTTCGGTACTCAGCCTATCGGAAGTGTCGTAACTTCCACGACCCCACAACATAGTGCCTATAATAGCCACTACTGGAATAAAGAGTATAAACTTCTTCTTCACCCGTACCCCCACATCCTTATTTCAACAGAAATGCTCACTCCGTGGCGTCAATTAGTTGGAAGCAAAGTCAGGGAAAGATGCTTTTTATTTGACACATTGCATTATTCCCTGTAATTACTGAGTTATTCTCAAGCAAAAAAGCACTAAAAAACGGATGAAAAAAATAATTTTAAGCATAGGACTGCTACTTACTCTTAACTCTCTTCATGCAGGTGAAGCCATAAAAGCCGAATTGAGTGGTGTTTATTTTCTACGCCATTTCATAAGCTCTCCAGAGGACAAGACCCTCAGCCGTATTCTAGTTGAATGTGACATTGAGAGCACGGATAGCTTCCTAAGCTTTCAAGTTTTTGAAGCTGAAGTTGTTTTAGAGGACGGAAAAATCATAAAAAGTCCACTCTACTTAAACGAACAACGCCTTCAGGTAAAAATCGAAGACAAACTCGTCAACATTGGAGTCATCATAGAAAAGCTCGCAACGCTTGATGCGAATGTAACAGTTGAAGCGCGACTTGAAGAAAAAGCCTATACTCTTGTGATTAAACTTCCTGCAAAAGAAGAAAAGCTTTAAAGCTAAATCCCCTGACCTTCCTTTTGAGCTTCTTTAATCTTACGATCTCTAAATTCAATATTCTCTCTTAGGCGACGTTTATATTCATTATTCTTACGCTCACGAGTCTTTTGAATCCCTTCAAGTTCTGCACCTAAAACAACGAGTCGCTGATCTCTCGCTCTTTGAATCATCTCTAATTCCCTATCTCTCTCGAGCTCATATTGCTTTGCTTTTCTTGCATAAGCTTGCCCTAGAGGAAGCTCTTGAATAGCTAAAGCAGGATTATCATAAACACTCGTGTTTTGTGCCTCCTGCTGGGCCAAAGCCTCAACTCGCGACGCCAATGCATTCAAAGGTTCAGAACATAGAAACTTATCGTTTTTTCCTACGTACTCACCTTTACTATTATATTCGTTTTCTTTAGTTCCATCCGCACAAGAACTTTTAGTGTCCTTCTTCATCAAGGTTATATAATAAGCTCCACCTGGAAAGTCGGCCATGGTCATTTGGTGCAAATGAATACTAAAGGGAAGGCAGGCGCCATGTAAAATACCATAAGCCGCAATAGCCTCGGGCTTAATTTTATCTCGATCTTTTGCTTCATTAATATCTCGAACAGACATTATTTCATAGAGGTCATTCGGGTCATTTTTTACGATAGAATTAAAAATTTCTACATCGACAGCTCTTACCTCTTCAGGAGGAAAAGTATGATCCGTCTGGCAAAAACGATTAATCAACGGAAGAGATTTTTCAATATTTGGCACAAAGTCTCTTTGCCATTTACGACTGCTAACTCATTCACGATAACTTTATCCAAGAATTCCTTCTCAATAAAACGCTGGCTTTCGCTCCTACATGTGATCAATGGAAGACTGCAAAGTATGAACACCCTGAGTGAATAACTGACGTCGTCTCGTCCCTTCACTCGCTTCATCGAAGTAATTTTTCTTATAACTCAAGAAGTCCGGCGCGCTGTAATTAAAGCCTTTTCGTAGTGGTATTTTTGTGGATTTGTTTGATAAGGGTTAAAAGCCATCGAAGAAAAAGGAGCAAAAATCTGATTCTTCAGGCAACATAAAAAGAAGTGTTCTAAATTCTTTTAAAATAGAAGCGCTAACGATTTTATATTTTCTCAAATGAATCGTTAATCGTTTTATCACAACTTGAGGATCTTTCCTGAGCGATTAGCTTTGCTCCATCCCTTTGAAAAGCAGCATAACGTGCTCTTAAATCTCTCGAATACTCATCCGCAAAGTGACGATACATCGAAGCTATCACAGGACCGTTCTGCCACGTGTTTCCAGCAGTCGTAGAGCAAGCACCTGCAAAGCCCTCACCGCCATAAAGTGCGCCATAGTCTTTGCCACTGAGCTCAATCAAATCAAACATCTGATTATTGTGAGCTTCTATCTTTTTTTCTTTTTCAGCTTTTAAATCGTCTGTAAATTGTGAGTAATGATCTTCTTGTTTTTTTTTAAAATCGGATTGGATTGTGACAACGCGCTCATCATGCGCTGCTCGAGTTCCCTTAGATTCCTCTTTATTAAACGCAACAAGAGTATCGAGATGCATATTTTCTTTCTCGTTATCACTTGTTAGCTTTTTTTCCGTCAATGTAGCTGCCAAAGTATGTCCCTCAACTAGCTCTCTTCTAAATCCGACATACGAATCCTTCAGATAACGCCTCAGTTCTTGTCCCACCTGACTATTCGGACGCTCCAAGCATCGACGCTCTTTGGCTTGCTCATTTAAAAGATTTCTTTTTTGCCAATTTTCAAGCGTGGTTTCTGGACCAATTAATTGAGAAATTCCCATTGCATACTGCTGCCAAGATTCTTCTGAGCGCCCAGTCTTTTGAGAAAAATGACTGAGATCTCCTAAAGCCGCAACGAGGCCTTCGGTATCAATGTTTTTGTAATCCACAGAACCCTTTTTTGATTCTAGTGCGGAGAGTAGCTCTCGACGAAACTCCTCGGGACTAAAGTGATTTCGATTAAGTCTAAGAGTCAACTCCCAGTACAATTCATTTAAATTTTCACACCAAAGACCTTCAGCCCATTTTCTTGCCATTTCATGTGCGGAAATGGGAGCAAAATTGCTAGGAGCTTTATAGGGAGTACGAATTCGAACCTCAGGATTTCGCTTTAAGTAATCCTCAGAAGCTACAGGATAGCGCTGGGCTTTTAAATCATCTCTTAATTGATCCTTGTATGCGTGGCCTCGAAGGGGATTTTGTACAAAACTACGTGTACATTGATCTGCACTCAGCCCTGGCCTTTGAATTCCATTTTGCCGTGCCCAAACATCAATGAGTATAGCCGCATAAGAAATTTCCCTCTGGAAGCGCTGGGGATTTTTGCTCAATTCAAGAATATAATCCCAAGCAGGGAGAATTGCATTTTCACTTCCTACAATTTCCGCAAGTTCATCGGTTGTTCGCGCTTTGCGAGAAGTTTTATAAAGGCTCGGTAAATAACCCATAGTTTTAGGTCTTCGAGAAGTAGATCCTGGCGCAGGAAAGCGAAGACTCTTTTCAAAGTTATACTGATCTTCAAGTTTGGCTCTAAATTCATCAGGATTTAATTTTCCTGACTGAATTTCCTCCATAACTTCCCACACAAACGAATGCACATTCACATCATTTTGATATCCTAAAATTCTCGAGCAACTTAAAAGCCGAATAAAACGATTTGCAACACTCGCAGAATAACCTGATCCATGTGGGGGATACTTTAAATCTTCCATCTCTGACAAAGGCGCTAAACCCGCGTGAGAAGAACTTACTGAGGGAGCTCTCGCTAGCCCTACTGCATGACCTGACTTCTTAGCTTTTACGGCATGATAAAGATAAGTTCTAAACTCTTGTCCAAGCATACGTGGTGGCTCTTCACTGCACGCTCGTTTGTCATATTTATTGTCTTTGTTAAGGCCTACTACATTATTCCGCTGCCATTGCTGAAGGCGTTGATCAAGCTCATGAAGCAAGCGTTCATTATCTACAGAGCGATAAAATCTTTCTTGAGCAGAAAGCCTTACATCACCTGCATAAAGATAAACCTTAGCCAATGGACTTAAGATGTCCATCAAACTCGCGCCATTATCCCCATACTTTTTTCTGTCTGCTGATAAATCCCCAAAATTATCCTTTGGGTGAATTTTATACTTTTCTGTTTCTTCTACACGCTTCTCAACACCTTTTAAAAAGTCATTTAACAAAAATTGTTGTTCTTGAAGACGGTAGGCTAAATCATGAAACAAATCGGATGTGTTTTCACACCAAATTCCACGCATAAAAACTTCTGCCATTTGCTCAGCATCCAGAGGATAACTAATATCTGCGCTCACATAGGGTCGAGAGGGGGCCGCTTCGGGATTTCTCTGAACAAAAGAAGGAGATGAATCTGGAGTCCGAATGACTTTTCTTAAATCTCTTACATGGTTCGCGTAAGCCTCCCCTTCCCAGGGATGTTTCTGTAAGTTTTTACAATGTGAATCTAAGAGGTTGTCTGTAGATGGATTAATCGCTGCTTTAATGAGCCAATCTTGCATATTGTCTGCAACTTTATCGATACGATCTGCCCACAAAGTTAAATTGTAGAGACTTCGATCGTCGCTTCCATATTTTTTGTCCACAAGAGCCAAGATGTAATCCCAAGAATCCAAAATAGGATTTTCAAGTTCTTTAATCTGATCTGGATCGGTATAGTCTCGCTCTGTGTCTTGTAACTCTGGTAGATAACCCGTATCTGGTCCGATATACCGATCAACGTAGACATCTTGCTTGTAAAGTTTAACGAGCGTTTCTCTAAATTCTCTTGGATCGATTTCATTTTCTTGAATTTTTTTTAAAATAGCCCACACTGCTTGGCGCATCGTTAAATCTCTCGGATATCCCATTCGCTTTGCGCATCCCAAGTTCAGTAGAAAAGGAATAACCACACTCGAAGCTTTTGCAGTGCCAGGCTTAGGTTGAGTTGACTGCTCCATGTGAGTTTCGGCAGCCGTTAAAAAACTTGTGAAAAGTAAAGAAAGACTGCAGAAGTACCTGATTTTATTCTTAAATTTATAGCCCATACCGGCTTCTGCGCTTTTCAACATGGCTCTTATCCTTATCGGTTAAAATATTCAGACTATGAGTTGATACCGAGGTTCTTTCTGGTCTACCCTAAGGTTAGCTCGTGAAACGGCACAACTACATAAACCCAAGTAATCTCGAATATTTGGATCAGCTTAGAGAATCTTATGAAAAAGATCCCGAAGGGCTTGAATCCACATGGAAACATTTCTTTGACGGAGTTGAGTTTGGAAAAAGCTTTGACGACGGTGTTCCGAAAGAAGTGCTTTCTAAAAGTTACCTCGAATCTAAGGTTGGATTACTCATATCTGCCTATAGAAACGCGGGTCACTTAATCGCAGATGTTAACCCATTGTACAAAGCACCTGCGGAACACCCACTTCTTTCACTGAGCCGTTTTGGACTTAAAGAAAAACATCTCAACGAGACTTTTGACGCCGGACAAGCGATTGGACTCAAAAACGCAACGCTTGCTGAAATCATATTACGTCTCAGAGAAATTTACTGCCGCAGCGTCGGTGTCGAATTTACTCATATTGAAAATCAAGCTACCGCGACTGGCTCACACAAAGATGGAGCAAGAGCAACTGCGAACTCATCTCTCAACTGAAGAGAAAAAATACCTCCTCAAACGACTCACCTCAAGCCGAAGGCTTCGAGCACTTTTTACAGACACGTTACGTTGCTCAAAAACGATTCTCCCTAGAAGGTGGAGAAGGACTGATTCCCTTACTCGACACTCTTATTGATGACAGTGCGGCGTGGGGAACAGAACAAACTGTTTTAGGAATGGCCCATAGAGGGCGACTTAACGTTCTTACGAATATCTTCCAAAAGAAAGCTCGTTACATATTCTCAGAGTTTGATGACAACTACAAAAAACAGAAGACATGGGAAGCGGTGACGTTAAGTATCACAAGGCTACTCCGCAGACATTGTTACAGATCACGGAACTACAATGCATATCTCTATGGCGTACAACCCTAGCCACTTGGAGTTTGTAGCTCCCGTTGTTGAAGGTGCGACTTACGGAAAGCAACAAAGCTACCCAGCAGCTGACCGAAATAGAAAAGTTCTTCCTATTAGCATCCACGGTGATGCTGCGATTGCTGGACAAGGCGTTGTTTACGAAACGATTAACTTCTCAAAGTGAATGGCTTCGATACGGGAGGCACTATTCACATAGTCATTAACAACCAAGTTGGTTTTACAACGAGCCCCGGTGAAGCTCGCTCAACAACTTATTGTACTGACGTTGCTAAAATGCTTGAAGCTCCTGTGTTTCACGTCAACGGAGACGATCCCGAATCCCTCGTATGGGTGGCGCAACTTGCAGCAGAATACCGAGCGCGCTTTAGTGAAAGTGTTTTTATCGATATCGTTTGTTACAGAAGATACGGACACAACGAAGGCGACGAACCAAGCTTTACTCAACCGGAACTTTACTCGCGCATCAAGCCTCACACTACGACTCGAAATATCTATTCTCAAAAACTTTTAAACGCTGGACTCATAAGCGCAGAAGACGACTTAGCCCTCAAAGAAGAAGTTGAAGCTCACTTTGCAGCCGAACAAGAAGTCTCTAAAAAAGATAATATTACTCCTTACGCCTCTGCCTTTGAAGGCCGCTGGATTCGTTGGAAGCCAACTCAGATTGAGGAAGAAGCTCCTACACCTCCCTCCTATACAACTGCAGTTGAAGAGAGCGTTCTCCAAGCTGTCGGAAAAGCTATCACTGAATATCCGAGCGATTTCAAAGCTCACCCCAAGATACAAAAGTTTTTAGAATTACGTAAAACAAGTTTAGAACAAGGTGAGAATCTTGATTGGGCAACATGTGAAGCCCTTGCTATAGGAAGTCTTCTCAAAGAAAATCACTCTGTAAGGCTCAGCGGACAAGACGCTCAACGAGGCACTTTTACCCATAGACACTCGGTCTTGAGCGATACCCTGAGCGGTAAAAAATTCTGCCCCCTAAAAACACTTGATTCTGAAATGACTCAATTTGAAGTCGTCAACAGCACTCTCAGTGAAACAGCCGTCCTTGCTTTTGAATACGGCTACTCTCTCAGCTCTCCCGCAAGGCTTGTTATCTGGGAAGCTCAATTTGGAGACTTTTCAAACGGAGCACAAGTTATTATCGACCAATTCATCACCTCAAGTGAAATCAAGTGGCAGCGTGCAAGCGGCCTTGTTCTTTATCTCCCACACGGTTACGAGGGCCAAGGACCCGAGCATTCATCCGCTCGCCTTGAGCGCTTCTTACAACTTTCGGCAGAAAAAAACATAACGGTTTGTAATTTAACAACTGCAGGAAATCTTTTTCACGCTCTTCGAAGACAAGTTAAGAGATCCTATCGCAAGCCCCTTGTTATCATGACCCCTAAGAGTCTTTTGCGTTATGGACCGAGCTTTTCTCCGTTAAAAGAACTGAGCGAAGGATCATTCAAAAAAGTTATTCCCGAGAGCACACTTAGCCCAGAAGAAATTCTCGCTGCTAAAGAAGTGATTCTATGCTCTGGAAAAATTTACTATGAGCTTTTAGAATACAGACAAAAAAATAACATCAAAACTCCGATCTTTAGACTTGAACAGTTTCACCCTCTACCCCGCAAAGAGCTTGTTGCAACTTTTGCCGCGCTTCCAAACTTAGAGAGAGTGAAGTGGGTTCAAGAAGAGCCTCGCAATCAAGGCGCTTGGACTTTTCTCTTTATGGAATGGTTAGGAGCCTCAGGTACTGGTTTTGCGGGCGATCTCTTCCTTAAAATCAACAAAAAGATTCCGTTAAATTATATTGGACGAAAAGCTGCCGCCGCACCTGCGGGAGGAAGCTTTAAAACTCACCAAAAAACACAGGCCCAACTCATTGAGATGGCCTTTGCTATAGAGGAAAAAGACATATGAGCAGTTTAGAACCCGTTGTTGCCCCCCAAGTTGGCGAAAGTATCAAAGAAGTTCGCATCCTAAGTTGGAAAAAAAATTCAGGCGATTTGGTTAGATCAGGCGATGTTCTTTTAGAAATAGAAACAGACAAGGCCAGTGTAGAAGTTGCAGCACAACACTCTGGAAAACTAGAAATTATAAAAAAAGCTGAAGAAACCGTGGACGTTGGTTCCCTAGTTGGAAACATCGACACAACAGTTAAAGTAAGGGCGCTGCTCCAAGTGTCACAACCAATACTCAATCATCAAGCACACCTGCTCCCTCTCAGCAAATTGCTGCAAAATCGAGCGGGCATACTATTAGACGAGACAAAGACTCTTTTCTCGGTGAAGCCAGCGTAAAACTAAGCGCAACACCAACCCTTGTTCCCATAGGTGGTTCACCCACAACTTCCATGAGAAGTGCGCCTACCCCATCTGTTGCACATGAGCCTGAAAAACTCATTGCGGGAGAAACTCGTAAGCCTCTTTCAAGACTTCGTCTTAAAATTGCAGAGAATCTTGTTCGTGCTCAAAACGAATTTGCAATCCTTACAACTTTTAACGAAGTGGATCTCACTGAAGTCATGGCTGTTCGAGCCAAAAGCAAAGAGGCTTTTTAAAGCGAAACATGGAGTTAACCTTGGTTTCATGTCTTTCTTCACTCGAGCCTGCTGTCTCGCTCTCAAAGACCAACCGCTTATAAATGCCTCGATTGACGGCACGGATATGATCCTTAGAGACTTCGTCAATATGGGTATCGCAGTAGGTACCGAAAGAGGACTCGTTGTCCCTGTGCTTCGCAATGCAGACAAACTCAGTTTTGCTGAAATAGAAAAAGCGATTGCTGCCTTTGCTGAAAAAGCTAAAAACAACAAGCTGAGCATCGACGACATGTCAGGTGGTAGTTTTACAATTTCTAACGGCGGTGTTTACGGCAGTCTTCTTTCGACCCCCATTCTCAATCCCCCACAGAGTGCCATCCTTGGAATGCACAACATTGTGAAGCGACCTATTGTCATAAACGACAAAATTGAGATTAGACCTATGATGTATCTAGCGCTCTCTTACGACCACCGTATTGTAGACGGTAAAGAAGCTGTTACGTTCTTGATCAACATTAAGAACCGCTTAGAAAAACCGAGTGAATTGAATCTCGATTTCTAGTCCAGGCTTCTAATTAGGGGGTTGGTTGCCTCTCTGATGCATGCTAATTTCTGAGTTCAATGGAAACATACGATCTCGTCATTATTGGAGCCGGCCCCGGTGGCTATGTTTGTGCAATTCGAGCAGCCCAACTCGGACTTAACGTTGCGTGCGTAGAATCTGAAAAAAAACTCGGCGGAACTTGTCTCAATATTGGATGTATCCCTTCAAAAGCTCTCCTCGATTCGAGTGAAAAATATGCAGAAGCAACGCATCTGCAAGAACATGGAATTGCGGTAGGGCTGCCAAATTAGACCTCGCCAAAATGATGGATCGTAAAAACAAAGTTGTTGAAAGACTCACCAATGGAATTGAAGGGCTCTTTTCGGAAAAACAAAATTACGCGCATTGAAGGCAAAGCAAAATCATAAAAGGTGGCGAAAGTCCACCAAGTTGAAATTGACCTCAATGGCAAAAACAAACAGTTCAAGCAAAATCTATCGTTCTCGCAACTGGATCTGTCCCCTCAAGCATTCCCTTTCTTCCGGTGGACGAAAAAACAATTCTAACATCTACAGGAGCTCTCGCACTCGAAGAAGTTCCCTCACATCTTTTAGTTGTGGGAGGCGGATACATTGGACTTGAAATGGGAAGCGTCTGGGCACGTCTAGGGGCAAAAGTAACCGTTGTTGAATTCTCTGAAAAACTTTTAGCAACTATGGATCAAGAACTTGTAAGAGATTTTAAAAAAGCAATAGAAGCACAAGGTCTCACTCTTAAAATGGGCTTCAAGTGCACAGCACTTGAGAAAAAGAAAAATAAAGTTTCTCTTAGTATAGAGTCTTCTCAAGGAGAAAAAGAAACACTCGAAGGCTCCCATGTACTCGTTAGCGTTGGCCGAACCCCTTACACAGACGGCCTTGGCCTTGATGACGCTGGAATCATTAAAGACCCCAGAGGTTTTGTCATCGTTAACGATCACTTTGAAACAAATGTAAAAAACATCTACGCTATCGGCGACCTTATCGGAGGCGCAATGCTCGCACACAAAGCCGAAGAAGAAGGTGTTGTGGTTGCAGAAACCCTTTGCGGAAAAGAAGCTCACATGGACTACGCTTTAGTTCCTGGAGTCATCTACACAGAACCAGAAGTTGCCGCCGTTGGATTCACGGAAGAAGAACTCAAAGATAAAAACATCCCCTACAAAAAAGGTGTCTTTCCTTATCTTGGTAACGGAAGAGCCATTGCCATGGGTAAATTAAACGGAAAAGTAAAAATCCTTGCTCATGCAACAACTCATAAAATATTAGGCGTCCATATTATTGGAGCGCATGCGTCTTCTCTTATTGGAGAAGGTGTTTTAGCGATGAGCCGTCGTTCCACACTCGAAGATGTAGGAAACACTTGCCACCCTCACCCCACCCTCACTGAAGCAGTCAAGGAAGCTGCTCTGGCAGCCTTGGGTCGGCCTATTCATATATAAGCGATGAACGAGCTACTTGTATTTATTACTCAGCATGGAATTGAAATTGCCATATCGGGCTTAAGTCTTGCGGGAGCTTACTTTGTCTACAGAAAGAAAAACACGCCTAAAAGTTTCTCCTCCTCAGATGAGAATACAGGCGTTACAGTCAGTCCCGAAAACCAAAGTCCAAAAGAAATCACTCAAAATGAATGGTCTCAGCTTCTCAAAAAAACACGTGAGAAATGGTTTGGGCTCAATCAAGGCGAAAAGATTCAACGCGAGCAACTGGAAGAAGCCCTTCTTGGTGCTGACGTTGGATACAAATGCTCACAAGAACTTTTAGAAAACCTAGACTTTGCTCTCAGCTGGCCAGAACTCCAAAAAGTGATCTCTGCGAAAATGTCGACTGCCTTTGAAAACGTGGCTCCATCCCAAACGTGGCCTCAGAAAAAAAACACGCCTCACGTTATCCTTATTGTAGGAGTAAACGGAGTAGGAAAGACTACAAGTATTGCGAAACTCTCTCGAGAACTCAAAGAGCAAGGCCACAAGGTTCTTCTTGCCGCCGGAGATACTTTTCGAGCTGCTGCTTCTGACCAGTTAGCTGCTTGGGCGGAAAAACTTGAAATTCCCTGTATCAAAGGCGGAGAGAATTCTGATTCCTCAGCAGTCTTATTTGATGCAATTAAAGCGGGCGAGGCACGCGGTGTTGATTTTGTTATATGCGACTCTGCGGGCAGACTTCACAACAACGATCAACTCATGGAGAACCTGAACAAAAACAAACGTGTCATTGAAAAGGCTCTCCCTGGTGCCCCTCACGACATAGTTCTCGTTCTCGACGCCAACACAGGACAAAATATGCTCAATCAGGGAAAAAAGTTTTTAGAGCTTGGTCTCACTGGGCTTATACTCACCAAAATTGACGGGTCCGCTAAAGGTGGCGCGGTCTACCCTCTTGTACATGAACTTAAACTTCCAATCCTAAGAGTTGGAATTGGGGAAGGTGAAAACGACATGCTCTTTTTTGATGCTTCCAGATTCTCCCAAGCCCTTATTGGAATAAACGAAGTGCCTCCCGTTTAGGCTCTGCGTCAAAAACTAAGCGCTTTTATAAATAAAGACATAGCTAAGTGGCTTTATTAAGGGCAATCAAAGCATTTTCAGTTAAAGCATTTCGTGCAAAAGCCAAAAAGCTGTGACATATTAAGGATATGTCGGCTGAAGTTAATAAGGAGTTTCACGACGAAGGACTGGATCTTTTGCCCCGTGGGCAAAATAAGATTACAGAACTTTCTCTAGGCGGTCTTTCCATAAAAGTGAAGACGGACGCTACTCCTTCATTACTGAAGCAAACTAAAGATTTAGTGGAAGCCCGCTTCGAAGAGTATTCTTCACAAGTTAAAGGTATTTCACCCCATCAATTGGCAGTTTTAGTTGCTTACACTCTTGGAGAAGAACTTCTCAAAGAACGTGAACGCATTAAAGCTCTCAAGAAGAAGGTAGTAGAGAGTTCAGAAGGGCTTTTAAACCGAGTCGAAGCCGAGCTGAACAGTCTAGATTGATCTTTTAGTTTCAGACATAAAGACTCGTTATTTTATATGTTTTTTGAACCCCAGTTAATGGGGAAGGAGCCACTGTTGAGGATTCCCACAAAAGGGTCCTCCTCAAAGGATTTAAGTTTAAAGGAGTTTAGACTCTCACTAAGAGAGCAAGCTCAAAGTTTAAATTCTTGGGAGCTACTGCCCCAAACCTTCTTAAAGCTACTCCAGGAAAAGTCGTATTCGCACGTCGGAATTTTTATCCCCAAAGCGGATTGGGCAGAACCTAAGAATATCGTAACGCTTAGTTTAGAGCTTCTAGCCAAATACTTCCCCCATACAACCCTCTTGGGTCCGAAGCTCTCAGGTGATGAGATGACCTTTCATCGTCTCAGCCTAGATTCTATTGTTGCTGGCCCTCTCGGCACTCAACATATCGCTTCGGACGAAAAGGCTGTCATCCCTGACTTACTTCTTCTCCCTGCACTTGCCTGTACATTGAGTGGAGAACGCCTTGGCCGAGGCAAGGGATATTACGATCGCTATATGGCCCAAAACCCTCAGCTAACGAGCTGCGTGGTCACACATTCAAGTTTTCTTTTCGATGAGCTTCCAAGTCACTTTTTTCATAAAGGTGACCAAAAAGTTCATTCTGTCCTAACAGAAAAAGAATTTATTAAAATTAAAAACGGAAATGAGGTCCAAACATGAGTTCAATACTCTTTTTAATTGGAGGTCTTCTTGTCGGCACAATTGTCGGCGGAGCAATCCTATTTAAAATACAAAAAAACCAAATCATCAAAAGTGCCCGAGAACGCGCAGATGCGCTAACACGTGAAGCTCGACTCAAATCAGACGAGATGCGACGCGAAGCTGATCGCAAATCAAAAGAGGCCGTTGAGCAAGCTCGTAGAAAATTTGAAAAGTCAGTAGAAAATCAAACGGAAGAAGCAAGGCGCTCTGTTCAAAAAGCAAAAGATATCGAGCGCGACTTGAAACGTGAGCAACAAGAACTCAAAGAAGCCAAGGAAAAGGCTGAATTCACAAATGAACGTGCTCAAAAAGCTGCCAAAGAGAACGAGCGTCTTTCTAAAGTGGCTGCACAAACAGAAGAGCACTTTCGTACCGAGCTAGAAAAGCTAAGACAAGAACTCGAAAAAGTTGCGGCAATGACCCAAAAAGAAGCCAAAGACTCTCTCATTAAAAGTATCGAAGAAGACGCCAAGCTCTCGAGCAGTAAACTTGTTCGAGCCATTGAAGAACAAGCCCGAGAAGAATCCGACAAACTTGCTAAACGCATTATCTCAATCGCGATTTCTCGCTATTCAAGCGATTATATTCCCGAAAGAACAACCACTGCGGTATCTCTCCCCTCTGATGAAATGAAAGGGAAGTTGATTGGTCGAGAGGGTCGTAATATCCGCGCTCTCGAAGCGGCTACAGGCTGTGACATGATTATCGATGATACGCCTGAAACAGTTATCGTGAGTTGCTTTGATCCCGTTCGAAGACACATTGGAAAAATGGTTCTCGAACAACTTATTGCCGATGGTCGCGTACACCCTACTCGCATTGAAGAAATTGTAGAAAAAGCAAAAGTTAATATCGGTAAACAAATCAAGGAATTTGGAGAAAAAGCTCTTCTTGAATTGAACATTATTGGCATGCACCCTGAATTAGTAAAACTTGTAGGTCAACTTCAGTTTCGCTACAGCTATAGCCAAAACCAGTACTATCACGTTTTAGAAACTGGCCACCTTTGTGGCTTGATGGCCGCAGAACTTGGCCTCGATGTTAAAAAGGCCCGTCGTGCAGGACTCTTGCACGATATTGGAAAAGGCCTTACTCACGAAGTAGATGGTTCACATGCAGTCATCGGCGCTGACCTTGCCGAAAAATACGGTGAAACTCCCGATGTTGTTTACGCTATTCGTGCCCACCATGAAGATGTAAAACCTGAAGCCTGGCTAGATTTTCTTCTCATTGGAGCGGATGCCATCAGTGGAGCTCGACCTGGCGCGAGACGTGAGCAACTTGAAAACTACGTACGACGTATCGAAGATCTTGAACGCATTGCAAATTCTCACCCTGGGGTAGAGCGCACTTACGCAATCGCGGCAGGTCGCGAAATACGTGTCATGGTAGAAAATAGCCGTATAAACGACGAACAAGCTATTGTGCTTTCTCGTGAAATCGCAAAGAAAATTGAACAAGATATGACTTATCCGGGTCAGATTAAAGTAACTGTTATTCGTGAGACTCGAGCGGTCTCTTTAGCAAAGTAGTACAAGAACTAATGTGTGAACTAAGAATATGAGAATTTTATTTATTGGAGATATTTTTGGAGAAGCTGGAAGAAATATGGTCAAAGATTTCCTTCCCAAGCTTAAAACCCAATACAGCCCTGACGTTGTCATAGCGAATGCTGAAAATATGGCTGGCGGAAATGGCATGACCCCAAAAACCTATCTTGAAATAGTTCAAGCGGGCGTAGATATTGTTACGGGTGGTAATCATAGTTTCGATAAAAAAGAGGGACACGTTATTTTAGATGAAGAACCCTTTGTGACTCGACCTGCGAATTATCCGAAAGAACTTCCGGGAAAAGGCTACATTCTCTACCCTACAAAAGATGGTCGCACTCTTGGTGTTTTAAACATTCAAGGACGTACTTTTATGGAGCCTCTCGACTGTCCCTTTCGAATGTCAGAAGAGCTCGTTCAAGAAATCAGACAAAAAACCCCCCTTATCTTTGTGGATTTTCATGCTGAAGCCACTTCAGAAAAAATTGCTATGGCCTGGCATCTCGATGGAAAGGTAAGTTGTATTGTAGGTACTCATACACATGTACAAACCTCTGATGAAAGAATACTCCCCAAAGGAACTGCAGCTATTACAGATACAGGAATGACAGGTCCTCATGACTCGGTCATAGGCGTACAAAAACAAGTTATCATTGAGCGCTATCTCTACAGAAAACATCAAAAGTTCGAAGCTGCTGAACACGACCCACAGCTCTGTGGTGTTATAGTTGATATTGACGATGAAACAGGCAAGGCCCTTAAAATTGAACGCTTAAGAGTTTTCCGTTTTGAAGATAAAAAAGAGCAATAGAAACGTAGGCAAAAAATGACAACAAAAGAAAAAGATACGTCCACCGAAGCTCCCATAAAACATGAACCTAAGACTATTGAGCAGGCACAAAAGCAACTCGATATTATCAAGCGGGGGGCACTTGAAGTTATTCCCGAAACAGAGCTTTTGAAAAACTCAAAAATTCCGTAAAAAACAATAAACCCCTTCGAGTTAAACTTGGAGTCGACCCTTCAACAGCCGATCTTCACTTAGGCCACACAGTCATTCTTGAAAAGCTAAGAACCTTTCAAGACCTCGGCCATTCTGTTCTATTCTTGATTGGAGATTTCACAGCGCAAATTGGCGACCCGACTGGTAGATCAGAGACTCGTAAAAATTTGAGTCGCGAAGATGTCTTAAAAAATGCAAAGACTTATTCGGATCAAGTATTAAAAATTCTCACTCCTTCTAAAACTCAAATTGTATTTAACTCTCAGTGGACGGACAACTTGAAGATCCAAGATGTTATTCGCCTTGCGAGTACCATGACGGTAGCCCGCATGCTCGAACGAGATGACTTTTCAAAACGCTATAAAGAAGGTCACCCGATCGCCTTGCACGAGTTCATGTATCCCATGCTTCAAGCCTTTGACTCTGTTCAGTTGAGAGCAGACGTTGAGCTTGGTGGAAGCGATCAAAAGTTCAACGTTCTATTAGGACGTGAATATCAAAAAGCTCATGGTCAAGAGCCCCAAGTCGCTCTATTCATGCCCCTACTTGAAGGAACAGACGGCGCTCAAAAAATGAGCAAAAGCCTTTCAAATTACATTGGCATCAATGAAAAGCCCGAAGAAATATTCGGCAAGATTATGAGTATTAGCGATCAGCTTATGTATCGTTATTATGAGCTACTTACCCTAGAAGACCTCAAAACGGTCAAAGAACTTCATCCCCGCGAAGCTAAAGCACGCTTGGGAGGAATCCTTGTAGAACGTTTTTACGACTCTGACGTTGCCAAAGAAGTTTCAGAAAAGTTTGATGCTGTATTTTCGAGAAAGCTTGTTCCCGACAATATTCCTGAAATCGTCATCACAGCTAAGCAAATTCCACTTACCAAACTTCTTGCAGAACAAAACCTTGCGCCTTCTCTCTCAGAAGCACGAAGGCTCATTGTACAAGGAGCTGTGCAGGTAGATGGTGAAAAAATTCTTGATACGGCTTACGTTATAGAAAACAAAAAAGAAGCTACAATAAAAGCGGGCAAAAGAAAGTTTTTGAAAATCAGCTTTAAACCAAGCTAGCCGAAAAAGACACCTAGGGACCGTCTAACGGTTGAGCATCAATAGACTTATGCTGCTCAACAAGTAACTTTCCCGAAGGAACCTCAACGGGACACTGCTTCGCTACTTTTTCATCTAAGAGTTTATAAAAAGCCTGAATTTTACTTTGTACTCCTGGATCATTGCGTACAACTTCAGCAGAAAAAGATTCTTGCTTCTCATCTAAAATCTTATCGGTCGCTAATGCAATCATGGTCTGATCCAAGGCAAGTTGAACGGGCACAACAACACCCTTCATGGGACCTTCTACAAAATACGCATCCATAAAGCCCTGCCCCTCTTTGTAGAGACTTCCATTGAGAGAGGGAACTTGCTGAAGAGCTTTTAAATTTTCTACTGAACGATTTGGTTCAATACTCGCAAGAAGTACGGCTGCATGCGGGGTTACCACATCTTCCACCTCAGATTGAGTGTGCCCTTCTTGATTGCGAGAGGCCATCAATTGATAAAAACCTGAGACTCCGGCATACGCAGAGGCACCCTCCATCGATTTAAATATTTCATGACTCGGCTCTGCTTGCTGACAAGCCGAAAAAGCAGGCGCAAAAGTTAAGGCTCTATTTCTTTTCTCGTCACTCGCAAGGTCTGATAGATTCTCAAAGGTATCGCGCATGGACTTAGAATATTGAGACTCTCCATAAAGTAACTCTGGCAAAAGATACTGAAAGGTACCCCCATCCCAGGTCTTAAGGGTTGGCGTTTTTCCTGATCTTTCCCAACATTCTAACTTTAAATTCTTCATAACATTCTGAATGTATTTTTCGTGGGAAGTTCCGCCAACAAGTCCAAGCGCAGACCCCAGGGCATACATACTTCGCGTTTCTGATCCATAAAAGCATAGGAGTTACTCATGAGTTCATGTTCGCCTTGATCATTTTTCTTGTAGGCAAGACGAATGAGTCCCGTTTTAGGGTCTACAAAAGGATCAAGCTTCATTTTTGAATACATGGAAGTTGCTGTTGCTTTAACGTTTTCATCTTTACTTGTGTTGGCCACAAGCCAAAGAGCAAAAGCTAAATGAAAATTATCAATCGAGGAAACCTCAGGATTTTCTACAACTAAGGAGCCTTTTTCATCTTTTTTATAAGCCCAATAAAAGAATTCTGAGCCATCAACTTTAAACTTTTCAAGCATAGAAAGTGTCCCAACGATCTTGGCTACTTTGGCCTTAAACTCCTCGCTATCCATAGAGCTTAACTGGATAAGATCAAGAGCTATATTCGTTGAGGCCACAAAACCATTGTTCGACTGTTTCTTAAAATCTTCAGACCATGTCGTTTTATCGCCCAGCAGGGAAGTGCCAGGATCTCGCATTGTCTCGAGAGATTGCAAGGTATCTGAGCGCAACTGGGTATAAAAGTTTTGAGCTTCGGGACTTAAGACATAGGAATCTGCAAAAAGTGTAAAGGGAAGAAATAAGATCCCCAAGAAACTAATCTTTAAGCTAAAAGTCCGTTGCACCGCACTCCTCCCAATTAAGAACCCCTAGAGACATTATGCCCTACGTTTTTTTTAATTCAAAAGCCCCCCCTTGCCAAAACAAGGAGGGGCTTAACTTAGTTATACAAGGGGAGCCTTGCCCCCCCCTTTTTAATGTATTCCTATCGAGAGAAGAGGCTCAAGAGACTTAAGATTGACTGTTTTTTAACAGTTTTCTTTTTGCCATCTTGAACAGCTTTTACTTCACTTAAAGGTAGACCACGGAATGAACCCAAAACTTCTGGGGGTACAATTTCGTCATCTTCTACTGGAAGATCGATAGAAGGATCGTCTTGCTCAACGGGAAGGTTAATTGAAGCATCATTTCCTGAATCCATTCCGAGCAATTGTTGTACAAGTGGAAGGAATTGAGCGTACTCAGGGTAATTTGTTTGAACGTATTGCTCAAGAAGTGGCCAAAGAGACTGAAAGATGTCTCCATTTCCTTCGCCATTCAACAACGCCTGGATGTCAGATACGTCTTGAATTCCCAATTGATCTAACCACTGTGAGTAATTGTTGTCTCCACGGGCTTGAACTAACGCCATTTTATGAACTGTCGTTTTATACTTACTTTTACCCATAAAGTTAACTAAAGACGCTTGGTCAGTAACCCCTACTTGACTGAACCACTGCGAAAACTGAGGGTTCTCAGAAGCATAAGCTAATGCCAAGTGAGCAATGATGTCCTGAAAGTTTTGATCATCATTCATTAACAAGTTTTGAAGATCAGAACCACTGTGCACGTTAAGGGCTTGAAGAATTACAGCATAACGAGGATCTTTGCTGGCATACATATAGGCCGCATTAAAAGCTAAGCTCATAACAGCGTTGCTATCTCCACTTCCATTTAACAAGTCAGTAATACTTCCAATATCACCAAATTGACCGCCACCAATGCTTCCGATATCTCCAATGTTCCCGAGGTCAGTTCCATTAAGATTACCGAGCAATGAGCCCCAATCAAAACTTTGAGCACGAGCCTCAAAGCCCGAACTCAGTGCTAGAACAAATGCGAACGATTTAACTAATTTCATTTTTTCTCCTTTTTCTTTCTTTGAAATTTTTTCTGCTACACACTGCAAATTTACTTAAAGCAATGTTCGGTGTTCCGTTTTGTTACTTAATGAGTTGGTGTAATTTTCATTGTTGAATAAGCGAGAGTGACACCACAGTGACGAAAGATAAAAATATGTGAGAAATTAGTAACTTGTTCGCCATGAGAAAATGCGAATTTTATGTGAATCCCTAAAGTTATAGAGAAAGAGTTTTCTACTCTAAAACAAAACTTAACGTAATTTTTATATTCTTAAGAAGAAGGATTTGCTTCCGTATCAATGAGACCCCTCATCTCAGAAATTAATTCTTCCGCATCCTTGAAGCGTCTATAGACACTCGCATATCGAATGTAAGCGATCTCATCTATTTGCTTTAGGCCCATCATAACTTTTTCACCTAACGAGGTGCTCTCTACAGCTCCCGCATTAGAAGATAAAAGATCCCATTCAATATCAGCTACAATCTGTTCGAGCTGAGAAAGTGTAACGGGCCTTTTTCCACAAGAAACCTTCATGGAGCCAACAAGCTTCTCCCGGTTAAAGGGTTCATAGGTACCATTTTTTTTGATAACAAGAGGCATCTCGTCTTCGACGCGTTCTAATGTACGCCAACGTCGGCCACAACGAGCACACTCCCTACGCCGACGAATACTTTTTCCCTCGGGATCGGGACGAGAATCTAACACTTTACTATCGTCGTTCTGGCAAAATGGACACTTCATCAAGACTTCCCTTCAAGTTACCTAGCTAAAGGCCCTGTATAAATTGGAAAACGCACAGCAAAATCTTTTACTTTCTTTTTAAGACTAAGAATTTTTTCCTCATTTGCTTTATTTTGAATAGCTTCATCAATGAATGAAGCAACTTCCTGCATTTCGGCTTCTTTCATTCCTCGCGATGTGAGCGCTGGAGTTCCCAAACGAACACCACTCGTAACCATGGGGGACTTAGTATCGTAAGGAATTGTATTTCTATTTGCGTTTAAACCCGCATGATCCAGAAGCGTTTCTGCTTCCTTACCCGTAATCTCTTTATTAGAAAGATCCATTACACAGATATGATTATCCGTGCCCCCACTCACCATGCGATAACCCAGGCTTGTTAAAGTATTGGAGAGAGCCTGAGAGTTTTTCAATACTTGCTCAATATACGTAACAAAAGCTGGCTCTAAGGCTTCCTTAAAAGTTACGGCTTTACCCGCGATAACATGCATTAAAGGTCCTCCCTGAAACCCAGGAAAAACCGCACTATCAATAGCTTTTGCAAACTCGGGGTGACACATAATCATACCCGAACGTGGTCCTCTCAGTGTTTTATGCGTTGTACTCGTAACAACATGTGCATGAGGAAAAGGACTTGGATGCTTCTTCGCAGCGACAATCCCTGAAAAATGGGCCATATCAACCATGAGCTTAGCGCCCACTTCATCTGCAATGTCGCGAAAAGCTTTAAAATCCAAAACACGCGTATAACTGCTATAACCCGCAATAATTAATTTTGGTTTTTCCTTGAGAGCTAAATCGCGTACCTCATTCATATCAATGCGCTTAGTTTCACGATTTACAGTGTAATGAACGGGTTGAAACCACTTACCCGACAAATTCACTGGTGAACCATGTGTCAGGTGCCCACCGTGGCTTAAGCTACACGCTAAATATTTATCTCCTGGCTGAAGTAAGGCTAAAAACACCGCCTGATTGGCCTGCGCTCCCGCGTGCGACTGGACATTTACGTGCGGAATAAAATCCCCCACTTTAAATAGCTCTGCTGCTCTGTTTCGAGCAAGATTTTCAACTTCATCCACGTATTCGCAACCACCGTAATAGCGTTTTCCGGGGTAGCCTTCTGCATACTTATTAGTAAGTATACTTCCCATAGCCTGAATGACAGCGGCTGAAGTATAATTTTCACTCGCAATAAGTTCCAAATGATCGCGTTGACGAGAAAATTCTCGCTCAAAGCTCTGCCAAAGTTCGGGGTCGTTATCCGTTAGTTTTTGAGTAAAATGCAGGTCATTCATTTTGGCAAAAGACTAGCAGCACTCACAGTCTTCATCTAGATCCATCATTCGAATCCTCTCGGCATGACGCCCGCCCTCAAATGCCGTATTCAGCCATTTCTTAAGAATTTCTGAATTCATTGTCGAATCTACTAAACGAGCGCTTAAGCAGAGCACATTTGAAGCATTATGCTTACGACTCAATTCAGCTACCTCTGGAGTCCAACAAAGGGCAGCTCGCACTCCCATGTACCTATTAGCCTGCATCGACATCCCCACCCCAGAGCCGCAAATCAAGACTCCTTGCTGCTTTTCTAGCTCTTCTTTAGGGGTATTATCGAGAAGCTCCTCACACAGCTTTTGAGCATATTTTGGGTAATGTGTAGATTCAGAATTCGTAGGACCTAAATCGATCCACTCTACATCGTTGAACTGTTTTTTTAGATACTCTTTAAGTTCATAGCCGGCATGGTCTGATGCTATACGAAGTTTCATAGTTTCTAATTTGGCATAAAGCTAAGTAGCTTGCATCTGTTTTAGATGTTTTGCTGCTATGATCTAAGCACTTTTTTTAGCACCAAGCTCACTCTGTAATATCGTAGCTTGTAGCTCTAAATACTTTTCAGAAAGTTCTTCAAAACTCATATCATAACACTTCATAAGTAACTTCAAGGTAGGAAATGGCACTGGCGCCAAACCTCTTTCAATATTTGAAATAAACTGAGCGTTTTTAAACTTAAGCTTTTTAGCAACATCACTTTGAGTTAATCCTGCTTCAATTCTCTTACCCCTTAAAAACTCAGCAAATTCTAATCGTGCTATTTTCTTAAGGTTCTGATTACTTCTTTTTATACTACTCATACCAAATCTCCAGCCTGTGAAACGTAATAGATACGTCATTATGTCAATATTCACTTAATGTAGCGCAACGGAGGAACAATGCCGAGCAAAATTTAGGGTTTTTTAAATTCATCTAAAACACTTCATTAATAGGTAGCTTTCCAAAGAAACATACTTTTGCAAGTTAGCGTAATCCTTCTCAAAAAATTCACCCCCCTACACAGAGACAAAGCCAAGTCCGCCCCCGTTAATAAACTAATTTAGTTTACCTTAGGCCCACCCAAGAGTCAAGAGACAGAGGCACTTAGTTACTCGTATATTAAGGATTAGTTAAGGGTGTGAGGGCAAAAAACATTGTCAAAAAAACAAAGTATGTAAAGATTGTCGCATCCTTAACAAAAACATAAACTTATTTTGTTTAATTCTTGCGCAGACAATCCGAACAGGGTTAGTGTAAACTGGTATTGTTTAGAAAAGAGTCAACTCCCTCGGAGTTGATGAGCCCGTTTTCAACGGTACAAAGCTGTCGCGCCTACGACTCCTTGAACCGAAGCTAATGGCAAGCTCTGTTCTCTCAGTATAAACAAACACGGCCGTACCCAAGGCCACTCCTCTGGACACAGCTTTGGGTACGCGCCACCTTTTAAATATTATTCTTTAACAATGTCCTTAAAACTACTTGAATTCCGAGAACAACAAAGAGACGTTTGTGCCACCAAAACCAAAACTATTCGACATGGCTTTTTTAACTTTATGGTTACGCTTCTCACTAGGCACATAGTCTAAGCGACACTCTGGATCCTGATTTTCCAAGTTGATAGTGGGAGGAATAACTGAGTCTCGAATAGCCCCGATACAAACCAATGCCTCAAGTGCACCAGCTGCTCCCAACATATGACCCGTCATAGACTTTGTAGAACTCACGAGTAAATGTTGTTTCCAGTCCGTAAACAACGATTCAATTGCAGCAGACTCTGAAACATCACCAGCCCCCGTAGAGGTGCCATGCATGTTGATATAATCGACTTCTGTAAGCTCAGTTTTGCCATCCTTTAATGCTAAAAGCATGCAATCTCGCGCACCTTCACCCCCCTCACTCGGAGAGGTCATGTGGTAGGCATCTGAGTTTGTTCCGTATCCAATAATTTCTGCAAGAATAGGTACGCCTCGTTTTTGTGCAGATTCAAGGCTTTCAAGTACAAGAGTTGCGGCACCTTCGCTCATCACAAAACCATCTCGATCCACATCAAAGGGGCGAGAAGCTTTTTCAGGAGCATCATTGCGCGTAGAAAGTGCTTTCATGGAAGAAAAACCAGAAATAGAAAGATTCGTTAACGGAGCTTCACTTCCCCCAACGACCATCACATCCGCGTCTCCACGCTCGATAATGCGAAAGCCCTCTCCCACCGCATGAGCAGAGCTAGAGCAGGCAGATGTAATACAATAATTCACTCCCTTAAAGCCCTTGATAATACTCAATTGCCCCGGAAGTAAGTTTGAGATTATAGAAGGAATAAAAAACGGTGAAACACGTTTTCCCGCGGCCATTTCAAGGACAGTTTCTTCAATCAAAGAAAGTCCACCTATTCCGCTCGAAAGAATTGTACCGACTCGCTTCTTATCTTGAAAATCATCTAATTGGGCTTGATCACATGCTTGAAAGCTTGCGGCTAGGCCCAGCTGAATGAAACGATCCATTCTGCGAAGGTCTTTTTTATTGATCCATTTTTCAGCATCGAAATCTTTTATTTCGCCGCCGATTTTTACAGATAACTTTTCGCTGGGAATATTCGAAAGAATAGAAATGCCACTTTTAGCAGCAAGTATATTCTTCCAAAAATCTTCAAAATTTAAACCGAGCGAGGTTACGCAACCTATGCCCGTAACCACAACTCGCTTGGAGTTCATCTCGAAAACCCCGCTAAATTTTAATGATTTTCTTTGCTGTGGTTTTTAACATAAGCCACAACATCACCGACGGTTTTAATTTTTTCTGCATCTTCGTCGGGAATCTCAAGATCAAACTCTTCTTCCATTGTCATAACTAATTCAACAATGTCGAGGCTGTCTGCTCCGAGATCTTCAATAAAAGTTGCTTCAGGTTTGACGGCATCGCCGTCTACATTGAGCTGCTCAACGATAATATTCTTTACTTTGTCTTCTACGTTCATAACCAACTCCTTAAATCACACATTTAAAACGAACCCTGTGCCTTAAACACTTCGGGCATAAATAACATCTTTCTAGGGCCAAGAACAACAGATCAGCCTCAAATATACAAGCCACCATTTACGTTCAGAACATGGCCCGTGACGTAACGTGACATATCCGAGAGAAGATAAGTCGCACTTTGAGCAATTTCAACGGGTTTTCCCAAGCGCCCAAGGGGAATATTGGTCAGAAAATACTTTTTGGCATCTTCACTCAAATTTGAGGTCATATCAGTCTCAATAAAGCCTGGTGCCAGGACATTCACTCGCAACTGCCTTGAGGCCAACTCCCTCGCCAAAGACTTCGCTAAGCCCACCAGGGCGGCCTTAGAAGCGCAGTAGGCTGTTTGGCCGCTATTTCCCATAAGACCAACTACGGAACTTACAAAAACCACCGAAGCTGTCTCAGATTTCATAAGTGGACGCAGGCACTCTTTTGTAAAAAAATAAGTCCCCTTTAAATTAACATTGAGGGTTTCCTCAAAGTCCTCTTCCTTCATCCTCAACATAAGCTGATCCCGAGCAATACCCGCGTTATTCAAGAGGCCATCAATACCTCCCAAAAACTCAGTAATTTGAGCCACTGTCGCTTTAAACTGGTCTCTTTGACTCAAATTCAAAACAAATCCCTGAACCTTATACCCGTTTGCCTGAAGTGATTCGACCCAACTTGAAACAGCTGGACTCGCAGAAGTATGCGTAAAAGCAACGCTAGCACCTTGCTCTAAGAAAAACTCAACACAGGCTTTTCCAATTCCGCGACTTCCTCCGGTAACGACTAACTTTTTGCCTACAAGTAAACTCATTTTAGAACTTCCTCAATTTTTGAAGGGTCTTCAAAATTCATAAAATTCCATTCTTTAAAAGCTTCCATTCGTGAAGCCATATTCGTTAAAACTTTCGAAGGAGAAATCTCAGCATGAACAGTCACAGGGAGGCCAGCCGTATCTTTTGCACTGTCTTTTGCACTGTCTTTTGCACAGAGCAAAGACGGATACCACTGCACACTTCCACAAACTTGCTCCTTGAGTGCTTTTTTAACTTCTACTTCTGAATTCATCTCACAAAGTTTGGCATCGATGTTTCGGATATAAGATGACTTTTGATTTTTAAAACTCAAAGCTTCTAAAGTTGGAAGAAATAAATCTTCCGCTTTTTTCATAAGAGGCGAATGAAAAGGGCCACTCACATCCAGAGCTATGCTCCTGCGAATCCACTTCCAATCTCCACCGGCGTCTTCTTTCCCTGCAAGTAGATCCACTTGCTTAAGAGCTTCTTCATAGCCTGATAAAACCACTTGTGTTTCTGTATTCCAATTCGCCACAGCAACAAGCTTTCCGCTTAACTGAGTCACGTGTTTACAAAAGTTTTGTAACTTCTCAATTTGCGCAGGCTCTCTAAGAATAAGAGCTCGCATAGCGCCCACGCAAGGAGCCACAGCTTCGCTCATGAATTGCCCGCGTTTTTGGACAGCTCTCACCGCTTCGGAAAAATCAAAAGCCCCTGCTGCAACCAAGGCACTGTACTCGCCCAAGGAATGCCCTGCAAAAACAGGATTCAACCTATCTAGAATGCCAAATTGCTTACTTAACACTCTCCACATTCCAATACTGGAACTTAAGATAAGA
This sequence comes from Bdellovibrionota bacterium, assembly GCA_041391385.1. Classification (GTDB taxonomy): domain Bacteria; phylum Bdellovibrionota; class UBA2428; order UBA2428; family UBA2428; genus CANIGN01. Next base: position 258,240 of record JAWKOD010000006.1, on the reverse strand, counting down.
ACCTGGGCAATTGAACTTTCTCGCATTTCAGCTTCACTTGAATCAAATGAGATTTTTTTTAAATGGAGACCAGAAGCATCCGAAGCTTCTTCGAGTGTTTTTTTATAGAGATCAAAATTCTCAAAATAAGCCTTTGCCATCCCGGGGAACTGACTCCCCTGACCTGCAAAAACAATGAGTGCCTTTTGATTCGTCATTTGAAAATTTTAAACTACCCTCTAAGCGCTACCGTTACCATCGAACTAAAGCTGCTCCATAGTTAAAGCCGCCACCAAAAACGTCAAGAAGGATCAAATCGCCCCTTTGAAGTTTCTTCTGCTGTTCCATTTCCGCTAAAGCAATCGCTACTGTAGCCGCAGAGGTGTTCGCCCATGTATCGATATTTACAAAAACACGATCCATTGGAAAATCGAGATACTTCGCAGTCATCTCGATAATACGTAAATTCGCTTGATGTGGGACAAACCACTTAATCGCGGAGGTCGGAACCTTGAGTTCCGTTAAAAGCTCAGTTGCGGCATGAACCATCCCCTTAACAGCATGCTTAAAGACATCCTGCCCACTCATTTGAATATAGGGGGAGTTTTCAACATGAGATTCTGTTTTCCATGAGGGAGCTCGGCTTCCTCCTGCATTGATTGTAAGAGAACCTGCAGCATCAAAATCAGTGTAAATTTTAGAACCCAAAATCATAGAATCGGTTTCAGGTTTTGGGTTTTCAACTCGTTCCAAAATAGCGCAACCTGCACCGTCTCCAAAGAGAACGCAGGTGGAACGATCTTTCATATTCAAAGCAGCCGATAGTACATCAGCCCCAAAAAGCATAATCCGTTTGTGCGATCCATTTTGTATGAGCGCTCTTGCTGTGTGCAGACCAAATACAAAGCCACCACAAGCTGCACTTATATCGAAGCTAGGGGTCGCCTTCATACCCAATGCACCCATAACGCGTGCCGAATTATTAGGCATAACTGTTTCTGCGGAAATCGTGCAGGAAATCATGGCATCAATGTCCGTTGTTTTTAGGCCCGCATTCTTCAAGGCTTCTTGGCCAGCGCGTGTGCATAATTGAGTAATGTATTCAGCATTATCGCTATCTACAAATTTTCTCTCTTTGATGCCTGTCCGCGAGGTGATCCATTCATCACTCGTTTCGACAATTTTAGACATGTCATCATTTGTAACTTTTCTAGAGGGTATGCCAAGACCCGTGCTCACAATGCGTGCGCCGTAATTCATATCTTAAACTTTAGAATTCAAGCTTAAGAGTTTTTCAACTCAGCTTTAGTTTTAAGAACTTTTTTACCTTTATACCAACCCATAGGGCTGACACGGTGGGGAGGAACAACCTCGCCAGTCTCTTTGCAAATGCTAAACCCTTTAGGCACTAAAAAGTCGTGTGCACGACGCTGATTTCTACGTGATCGGAAGTTTTCTTCTTAGGTACAACCATTTTAAATTCCTACTATTCCTTAATCAATTATTTAGTCTTTTTTGAGGCCTTAGTCTCCAAAGAAGAATCCTTTAAAAGATCCTTTAATTTTCCTAATGCCGCAAAAGGGGAGTTTCCCGCTTTTCCTTCATTTTGTCCAGAAGACAAATGAAATTCATCACCTAGCGACTCTTCTTGAAGCTCTTCCTCAAGGACCGAGCACGCATGCTCAGCGCCAGAAAGCTCCAAATCTAGATACTCAACGACAGGTTCAACGGCCACAATTTGCTCGCTTAAAATCTGAACTAAATCGATATAGGGCGTTTCTAAAAAGATATAATCAGGATCATCTCCCTCTTCAGCCTCTTCCCTGGGCCCCAAAGGCTTCAAAAACAAACGAAAATTCCCGTCTCTCTTTGCTAGCCCCTCAACACCACAGCGAGGGCACAAAAGAGGCACCTTGGCCTCAAAATGCCCCGATACCGAGTATTCAGGATCTAAACGCTCTGCTCTCAAGTCGCCCTTTAACTGGGATCCAGCCGCCCAATCCTCAGGCGTCTTGCCACAAAGATCCTCATGAGGAGCTGCAGCCTTAAGAGCTTCAAGAACCCACTCATCTTTCTCCGTAAAAGAACGGTCTATGGATTGGGACCCGACTTCGCGCAGAGTCAATTTGCCTTGATTCATTGTGCCGATTTATATCCTATTTTAGAGTGAGTGTCTTATGAGCATCACGATACGGAATGAAAAAAGCAAAAAAATAGCGATAATCCTCTGTGGAAGTGGCTTTAAAGACGGCTCAGAAATACGCGAATCCGTTGGAGTTTTATGGGCCCTCAGTCGCCATGATGTGAAAGTTGACTGCTTTGCTCTCGACGCCCCCCAATATGATGTCGTGAATTGCCTCACAGGAGAAAGCGTTCAAGAACAAAGAAATCAAATCGTAGAATCCGCGAGGATTGCACGGGGGAAAGTTCAAAAACTCAGCGAACTTGATTGCTCTCAATACGATGCCCTTATTATTCCAGGCGGCTTTGGCGCTGCAAAGAATCTTTGCGATTTTGCCCTCAAAGGAGCCGCAGGCACCCCCCATCCCCTCGTTCAAGAAAAACTTCAGAGTTTCTCAAAAGACTCCAAGCCCATTGGAGCTGTGTGCATCGCCCCCGCGATACTTGCTCTTACTTTTAGAAACAAAGCTCTAGAACTCACCGTAGGTGCGCCCTCCGAGGCTTCTGCGGAAATTGAAAAGCTGGGCCATAGGCATGTTGTTACAGAAGCAGACGCTTGCTGTATTGATAACAAATTTAACGTAATCACAACGCCCGCTTATATGTATGACGAAGCTCCACTTTGCGATATTTTTGAAGGCATCCGCAAACTCGTAGACGAAGTCGTTAAGCGTGCCTAAGTCCAGCACCACAACAAAAAAATATAAGGAGCTAATTACCTAGAAGAATATCTTTTAGGAGCTAGCAGCTCGTCTGGATCCAGGGCTTTTTTAATTTTCAAACTAAACGACTCCCACGCTGTTTGCTCAATTGTTTCTTCAAAAAACTTCGACATGGACGCCACGTCTAAGCGATAAGGCAAGTAGCCCTTAAGAGCTAAACTCTTAAGAAGCTCGTCTTTAAAATGATGAGTCTTTTTAACAATAAACGGATTCTTTTTATCAAAACTTACGGTAATGACAGCCTCAATGGAATTACGATTAAGAAAATTGAGGGTCATTGCAGGACTGACACTAAAGCGCTCACAAACTTCTTTATAAATACTCATATACCCTTCAATGTCCGAAGGCTTATTGGGAAAAAGAGGCGTTATATAAAGAAAAGCGTAGTCTTTAGCCTCGGGCTGCTCTGGCGTTTCATCAAAATCGCAAAGATCCCAATAGCTACTCATAAGAGCATCGTTAGATGGAATGCCCTGTAAATAATCCAAGACTAAATGATCAAATTGTATCTGAAGTTTTTCTTGAAGGGTTTCCACAGGAGTGTCTTTAAGAAGTTGTCGATCAATCACCCTTAATGTGGCCATGTCATTGAGTTTCTCTTCAATGTAACGAAGTTTGCTCTGAACAACTTCACGGGGCCCTCGAAGACTCGTAACAAAAGTCCAGGCTTTATCTCCCCAACTATCTTCAAAGCTCTTTTTAACCTCCTCTCTACTAAGCGCATGTCCTTGCCCCTTGGCAAAAGCATAGAACTTAGAGCAAAAAGTTGTCTCACAACGACGCTTATCAAAAACCTTGGGGATACTTGTAATGATTGAATTATCAAAAAGATCCTGAATAAGAACAGATATCTTCTGCAGTTCTTCATCGCTACTTACTGAAAATGAAAAAGCACACTCATACTCACATTTTTTCATAAGCTTAAAGTTTGCTTCAAGAACGATTCCGAAGTTCGACTGGGTAAAGATGTCATTAAACGAAGCTCCAAGCCCGTACGGCAAGCATTTTCTTAAGAGAAGAATGTGGGAAACGTGCATAGCCCGTCTCTAAAACAGTTCCGTCAATAAGTAGTACTTTTAAAGATAAAAGATGCTCATGCCTAAGAGCTTGATAACCAAGGCCTCGCTCTAGAGCATTACCCAAGACACTTGTTTCTTCACCTGAGCCAGTAACATCTATACGATAAGGGCTTTCGAACTCTTCGAGAAAGAGCTGTAGCTGTTTCTGAGTCACTCCTGCTTGAATTTTTACGGTACCAAAATCTGGATCATACTCAGAAATATCATTCATGTTCTTTAAATTAAGCAAAATACAATCTTGATCCGTAGGCACGCTTGCCCCAAAGCCCCAATTTTTACCGGTCGAGACCGGATAAATAGCACACTGATATTCACGCGCAATTTTCAAAACAAGAAGACATTCTTCCATATTTTTTGGCATCACTCGTGCAAGAACACGATTTGAAAAAGCCTCACAGTTTTCAACATAATCAAGGTCTTCCACAGAACTCAGGACCTTTAGCAACTCACTTTTAATATTTTTAACAGCTGATAATTCCATATAAACTTACGCGGCTTTTAGGCCGAATCCCTCTTGCAGGTCCGAGAACCCCACTCGCTTTTGCTTCTCTAAAAAGTAATTTGTTAAGCAGTTAATGCGCAGGTCTGCATTATCTTTTTTATATTCAAGGCGATTGCAGGTTGTAATAGTACAAGGATTATTGTGGAGGGTCATATGGTGCACTTCGCGCATCCCCCAACCTGCCATACGATCCTGAACTTTAACCGCTCTTCGAGCAATTGAAATCGCTGCATCAACATTTTCGTTTTGATGAAACATTTTCAAACCCAAACCCAATAAAACTTCAGAGAGAGGTAAAGCACACTTGGAATATCTCCAATCAGGACGAATCGTTAGATACTCTAAACTTAAAACACTGTTATATCTTAAGGCTTGAAATTCCGACTTAACTTCAGCGGGATAGTTACTTAAATATCGACTGTGCTGATGAACGGGGTTCCATAAATTCCAAATAGAAGAGAACAAAATACCAATCGGCAACTCTTTCTTGTGCAACACCAAAACATATGTGGTTCTCAGGAGTTCATCACTAAAGAGCTGTGCACTACTTTTAGTTTCTTGGAAATGAGATTCCCAGAAGACCTTCCACTCTGTAAAAATACGCTCGTGGAGTGCTGACTTGTAAAATGAAAAAGTTGGACCATAGAAAACTGTATGATCGAGCTCAGATAAGGTGTTGATTTCATTTGCTTTAAACAGATCTCTCACAAAAACTCCTACTCATAAGGCATCCTTCGGAAGGCTTTTCTGAAACATGAGCGCAGATGGAACTAAATCATAATAGTTTATAAATTTAACACTATGCATCCACGCTTTTTAAATGTTAAAAAGAATTTAGGGCATAAAAAATGAATCAACCAATAAGACTAAGCCCAAACGACACAACCCAAGGAAATCACGAATGGCGAAAGCTTCTAATACTTCTAAAGAAATTCGAAGCCCTAATAAACCAAATGCCAGCTTCTTCCACAACAACGACGCCATCTCGCATACGTGTATTTTCCCACCTCGACACAAAATCTCAATTCCTAAGCCTTCCTTTAGAGTTTCAACAAAAAGCTGTGCTGGCCTTTCAATTTTATGTGGAAACAATAAGTGCCATGATCAAAGCGGGTGAAGCTCCAACGAACTCTAAAAGATTCTTATGGAGAGCCTTGCAAAGCTTAGCCCTTATTCCACTCGACAATGTGTTCTCTCAAATTTCAGATGACGACATTATCGAGGTTTACTCCTCTGAAGGCATCCAAATATTTAGATCTTTTTCTTTTTTAGAGACGATTAGCTACACGATTGAAGATCTCATTGTCTTCCCCTGGCACGATCTCTTTACAAGAGACGAAAAGATAACTGAACTCCTTATAGACCAAGCAGTACGTCTTTTTAATCGTGAGATTGAAGAGACCCGTCTCAATGAAATAAACTACAATCACAAAATTTTTGAATCTAAATCCCTAGAAAAACGAATTCTACTCTCTCGCTTTGGAATTGTGTCCCCGATAAAAAGCAAAACACCCTCTTCCATTAGTTACTTTGTAACGACTTTCAAACTTTTTGAAACAGACTCAGCTCAAAACTTAGCTCAGCATCCTGAGGCCTAAGTCATTTTAGTTACAAACGATTTGCCAGTTATCGTAATCATATCCACCGTTACTTCCACACCAGCTACAGTGAGCTGTACACTTCGTAGCTCTGCGCCCATTTCTATAACTTGCGCTGCCACTACAACATTGTGATCGAGCTCCCGCACTTCCACCATAAGACTTGGTACTGCTAGGACTCTTGCCACATGTTACTTCGCTATGACTCAAATTACCCGGAACATCTCCACTTCCAATAACAGTTCCGGCTGGGCTACAGCAAGCTTGCGTATTACACGCGGCGCTTCGAGTTTCATTTGCACTCCCTACGCAATCTGCGCCACCATTTGCAGGACTTGGATTGCTACAAGTTCTAGACCTACTCTGAGTCAGAGTCCCTCCACCACAACTTTTGCTACAAGCCGTAATATTGACCCAAGAAGACCATTCCGACCAGCCACCATCTACTTGATTGGTTGTTTGAGCAGGCAGTGCGCAGATTCCGGCACTCAATTCAAAACCACTTACACAGCTATTTAGTTTTCGTTCTTCTCTACGTGGATTTGAATTTGGCACTAAGCTAAATCCACTTTCAGCAGAACACTGCGCTCCACCGTTTGCAGGAGCAGGGTTGTTACAAAGTTTATACTCATACACAAAATGGTCTGCTTTAGAATTATCTGTCATGAGCGCACCCCAAGCTCCGTTTACAAAACTAAAGTTTGGTGGGGGATTGATAGATCCATCTCTAAAGATCCACTGCCAATCATCTCTGCATGCTGGATGTAATCTCCCGCGACAGACAGCTGATGAGAGCCAATTATTAAAGGATGATCCTCTTATAACAGTAAATCTCTTCGTATTATCGTTCCACTTCAGAACAGCATTATCCTCGGGAGAGTCCCAAACCCTTGCTGTATAGGACCGAACAGAATGATACCCATTCATTTCACATGTGGTACGTCTAGTTTCTCCGTCATTTGCATAATTCATACCGCTTCCATTCGACGAATAAGGATTACGCCACTGAGGAATAGGAGCTCCTCTATTTCGCAAGTACTCGTAACGAGTTTTAGAAGCATTGGGTCCTGTAGCCGAAGCACTCACAACTGCATGCTGAGTCGAGCAATGCTGCCCCGTGGGAATATAGCCAATAGGCGGCTTACACGAATAACTTCCTGAACTCCAAAAGCCACGACCACCGTTAACACACTTATGTGCGTACTTAACGCCACTTATACGGAAATGTTCCCAACCTGAAATGTCCACACAAGAAACCCCACTCAAACAACGTCTTCGAGCACTATAAACAGAATTCGAAGGTGACGCGTATACGGGGCCCCATTCTCCACCGGGCTCAGAACAGCTTTGAGTATTACAAGTAGTGGATTGAGTTTCTTCGCTCTCGCCTACACAACTTGCACCTCCATTAGAAGGCGCTGGCGCTGTACAAGTTCTTGATCGAACTTGAGAAATAGTCCCACCATCACAAGTAGCAGAACAAGACCCCTGACTCTGCCAAGCGCTCCACTCACTCCATCCACCATTAACGACAGGGTTATTCGATATGCACAAACCGAGCGTATTGTTAAATGTGTAGTCGGCACTTCTACAAGTCCCTAACTTACGAATTTCAGAGGTGTAACCACTTACCAAGGAACCAAGTTCCCACTGATAACAAGGAGTTGTTACGCAAGCGATGCTATCCAGTACACAAGCCGCTCCTCCAATCTGAGGAGCTGGGCTATTACAAAGTTTTTGAGAATATTGAGTTTGATCGTCTCCATTCATGTACACCGTAGTTGCCGGTCCCCAAGCTCCATTCACATTTTGTCCATAGTAGTAACTCATACTTGAAACGGGCCCACATCGATACGTATAAGTTGAATCACAACCATGAACTTGTAATTTAACTTCTCCATTGTGAAAACTTCCATTGGAGATGACCCAGTTTAATGGATCATTATTTACAAGATTTAAATTTGCGCCCGCACAGTTAAAGGGTGCTGTTGTTGTTGGATTACCATTACTATCAACTGAAGTAATACGACACTGTACTCGTGTCGTATGCTCACTCTCCAACCCCTCTTCCTCGAAAGGATTATTACACACAACTCGAGCTGTTGTACTCGTAGAGGAAGTCGGCAGAGCAGGATTTACAGAAAAACCACTTACAAGCTCAATCGAACAAGTGGGACCAACGTTAGGGTTAGGTCCTGGAAAAACCAAAGAACTACCCATAGAACTATTTCCTACTTTATCCGACACAGCCAAATCAACACGATAGTTCTTTGCAGGGTTAAAGCCTCTTGGGCCAAAACGTAAATCACTACAGTCATTTGAAATGTCAAAATTGACAGGATCTACTAGATTTCCCGAACAAAGAAGTTGAACGTCATAATCGGTTAACTCAACATCGCCTGAATTAGTTACTTCAAACAAATGAATTCCTAAATTCGGACTCAAGCCACTTCCGCGACCAGGAGCACCGGGATCATTTGCATTAAAAGAAAGTTGAACTTCATCAGAACTTGCAAATATTTCTATATTAGGAATGATCGGAACTTGAGTATCTACTCTAAACGTATCTGTATCTGAATCTGTACTAATAACAGCTCCGGATAAAGCTCTATTTGAGCCAGTCATTCTTAGGCGAAGAGTATCACCTGAGTTATAAAAATTGGAGGGAAGGCTGGATGTGTCAAAAGACCCCCTGTAGATACAAAGACCACTTCCACCACTTGATGGGGCAAAACATTGTGGAGCTTGATTCGTACAGGTTAAATCGTGAGGTAATCCACCTGAAGCATTTTCCACCTGACATTTAAATTCCTTAGTTCCAGCAACGTCTGCATAGGAACACTCGTATTCATAATTCTGCGTACTCGAATTTTTCCATGCATCATTTTGCTTATTGAGCAAAGCGCACGATATCTGATCTGAATTATTTAAAAGTGTTTGATTATCGGCCACGGACTTTAACCCTGCATTATCGTGAGATCGAACATAAAACTCGTACTCAGTTGCGGGTTCTATGATGGAGGAATCAAATGCAATAGAAGTATTATTTACTCCTGTAGCACCACAAGGCACCGCTGTATTATCAAGCGCCGACCCGATACTACTCACTACGTTTCCAAGAGCATCGTATACTATCTCACTACTCGCAGTAGTCGCTCTTTTTAATAAAGCACAAGTGAAAAGTGCGATTCCACTCCCACTATCTTGTCCTGAGAAGTTCACGACTGCCGAAGAAGCTGTTATTGAATGACTTGTAATCTGAACCGTTGGAACTGTTACATCTCTTGTAAAAGCTTGGCAGCGAACTGGACCTGTTTCGCCGTCCGCAACACAAAACTGATAACCACCTTCTAAACTTAAATTCGTCTGAAAAGCTGTCTCATCACAGTTTTGAAATCCGCTTTCAGTTCCACCATCCGATACAACTTGAGTTTGCCCGGGCGCGTACAAAATACATCTATTAACAAGTTGATCATTCGGACATGAGTAATTGATTTGAACCGCGGAGTCTTTTGTCACTCCATTTGGAAAAGAAGATGTTATCGAACAAACCCCTGGAGTTCCGGGTCCAGTACCTCCACCTGTGGTAGTGCCCGTTTCTTCATCCGTTTTTACAGCAAAGGATTGTATTCCGGAAGGAGAATCAAAACTTAGATTTCCAGCTTTGTCCTCTAGTCTAAAATGAACCCAGTAGTTTGTATCGGGGTTAAGGCCTGTCGCAGAAAATTGAGTACTGGAGCAGCTCTGCCACGCAGGACTTGAAGGTAAAGTTTCAGAAGTGTACACAAAACATTCAATCGTTTTTATTCCGCTTGCGGGCTTATTCGGCCCCGAAGGCTCCACCCAGTTAAAATCAACTGAAAAAGAAGTGGTGCTTTTTGACAGCATAACTACGGTATTGGGAACATAAGGAGCATCACGATCAATCGCAAAACTATACAAATAGGGATCTGAAAGATTGCCCGTATCGGGGTCTTTTCCTCTCACTGAAACATTGTAAATACCAGAGGGTGTTCCAGCGGGAATCGTAAAGGAACCTTCTCCAGGGCAAACACTTGGAGCTAAGAGAGCATCTGTAGTGGTTTCTTGTACATCTCTACACTCAGCTTCAACAGCAGCAACTCCATTTTTCTCGCACGAATATTCGATTTCATAGGGAGCATTATTCGGAAAACCCGTAATAAAAGAATTCCCGTCAAACGTTGCAAAGCCTGGATTAAACATACAACTCATGTTGGACGTAGGACTTAAACTCGCTAAGCGTTTTGAGGCTTGTCTAATTTTTTTAGTACAAGAAAGTGCGAAGAATATTGTAAAAAAGACAACAGCAACCCGTGAATAACGCGCAAAAATACCCATGTGTTAATTATCGACGAGCTTTAAGAAACTTCGTGTTAAGTTTTGGTTAATAAGTCAGAAAACAAATGGAATAAGTAAAGATTTTGCCTAAAAGTCATACAACTCAAGAATCTGACACTTATCTTGCTGAACCCAAATCCAAATAAACCCCCACTTTGAAGATAAATAACGCTTTTCGTGTAATCTTCGTGAAAGAAAAAGGAGACGCTCCCGCTGCTTCCAAGTCATCAATCGCTCAAAACCGCTTCCACTCCAAGAATGATTTTTCACTTCAACAACATAACTTCGTCCGCATTTGCGAACGATTAAATCTACCTGAGTTCTTAATTCAGGATCTCTCCAATCATGCGCCAATACCTCGTATCCTATCTCAACGAGGTATTGGGCCGCCCTCTCCTCACCAACACGCCCCTTTTGGGATCGATGTAGCCTCATGCCTTAAGACTAAGCAAGATTGGGGCCAAGGCGCTTAAATTGTTTTTTCAGAAGAAATAAAATTGCCGCAAAAACTTTTTCTGTGATGAGGACATATCCCGTGCTCACGAATAGCGGCTATATGATCGGGAGTAGCGTAACCCTTGTTTTTTTCCCAATTATAATGAGAAAAGCTCTCTCCCAACTCTTTCATAAAATCATCTCGTGTTACTTTCGCAAGAATCGAAGCAGCAGCGACTGCAAAAAAACTCGAATCGGCTTTCGACTGTGCAAAAATTCTCTTCTCTAACTCAATCATTTCCAACGCATCTATCGAAGGAGTTACATGATGCTTTTTTCCCAACTTCGGACCATCAACAATGTACTGAGCTTTTCCTGCAAGCTGTTGATCCAAATCTAAAATTAGCGACCAAAAAGCTTTCATGCGCGCCCAATAAATATTCACTTCTTCAATCTCTGCAACGTTAAAGACTAAAGTTTTAAAAATGCATCCCGGGATTTTCCGCAACAAAAGAGCCGCTTCTTTTCGTTTTTCAGGATTTAGTTTTTTTGAATCTGTAATTCGAACAGGTAATTGAATTTCATTCGCAGCTTCAACTGGGAAAGCAAAAGCAACAACGTAAAGTGGGCCAGCTAAACATCCAGCGCCAACCTCATCAAGACCTACGACCCAGCCTGAGCCAAGCGAAAATCCCTCAACATCACCCCTCGTACTCAACTGATGCTTCAAACAGCTTACCTAAAAGATAAGAGGCTTATGCTTCAGTTTTAGTTTCGGTTTCAGTTTCAGTTTTTTGAGATTTTTTTGCTTTACGAGCAGCCTTAGCGTCAGCAGAGCTCAAGCCCTTAACTTCCATAAGGCGAATGTTTTTATCTTGGATACGAGCTGCCTTACCATCGAGGTCGCGAATGTAATACAACTTAGCGCGACGAACAAAGCCCTCAACCTTACGTTCTACAGATACGATGTTAGGAGAGTTTACTGGGAATATTCTCTCAACGCCTACGCCAGAAGAAACTTTTCGAACAGTAAAAGTAGCGCTTACGCCACGTCCACCGCGTGCAATCACAACACCTTCGAAGGCTTGAACACGTTCTTTATCGCCCTCTTTGATTCTTGATTTAACAACGATCTTATCCCCGGCTTTGAACTCGGGAAGTTGTGTAGCTTTATTGAATGCGGAGTTAACGGTGTCAAGACTTTGCATAGCTCTGGCATTTAATCCTTAGTTTCGAATCTGGTCAAGCATCGCCTGAGCCTAGCCATAGAAAAAGTTAAAAAAACCCCTACTTAGAGCGCAATTCAAGTCGGCTCTTTAAGTCCTCCAAAAGAGCCTTAGCCCATTTAGGTAAGCCAGCCCCCGTATGGGCTCGAATCAAGTCAGGCCGAAAGGCAAAGGTCAACAGAAGACTTGCCCTTAACTGCCACTCTTCAATCTTAAGATGATGTCCCTCTAAAAGAACTTCTGGAGCCGATACCCCGTTCAGCTCTCGAGGCTTGGTATATTGTGGGTGCTCCAAGAGTCCCTGAGCAAAGCTCTCCTGGCGTGATGACCGTTCATCTCCCAACACACCGGGCAAAAGCCTCACAATGCCATCGACAAAAGCCAATGAGGGAAGCTCCCCTCCCGTAAGGATAAAATCGCCTAAGCTAAACTCAAAATCGACCCACTTTTCAACAAAGCGCTCATCAATGCCCTCGTAACGTCCGCAAACAAACACCAAATGCCTATTTTTATCCGCAGTTTCCTCAGCGGATGATTCGAGATCCGTTTTCTCAAATGAATCCGTCCCCAATACAAGCCAATCCGCAAAACGCTCACAAAGTCCCTGTGCAATAGAAATGCCGCGTGGAGAAGCATAGATCACTTTTACATTCTCACGGCCCCCAGCCCGCTCACAGGTATCGAGAAGAGCGGCCTCAAGAACATCGGCACGCAACAACATTCCGGGCCCACCCCCAAAAGGAGTATCATCTACGTTGCGATGTTTCGTAAGCCCAAACGCCCTTAAGTCCTTAGCATGCAACTCAACAATTCCCTTAGCCTGAGCTCTTCTAAGAATAGAAGAATCCAAAAGACTTTGAACAGCTTCCGGAAAAAGAGTGAGAATCTCAATCCTCTTCATGATTCATCCATAGTTCTACGTCTTCTAAAAACCATGAGTTCTCCTGTCGTTTAAAAAAACGAAGCGGAACTTCAAGTTCAATCGTTTTTCCTTCGTGCAAAAACAAAGAAAAAGACCTTCAAATTAAGCGAAGTCACACCCTTCGAAGGATCGCCATTTTCATAATAACTATCCACTTTAAAAGGGCCTAGTGTGCTTTGAATCTCGGCTCCAATCAGATCACAGAGATAAAAGTCTGATCCCTCTAACGGGGGAAACTCGCTACGTTCAATACTCAACTCCGCCTTTTCAGCAGGAACATAGTCCTCGTTGAAACAAACAAAAAATTCAGCCGTATTGAGATGAGGGACCTCAATTCGCAAGGGAACAAGAGCACCGTTCAGATAAACGTGCTTGGCTTTCGCATACCAAGGAGAAGCAACTCCCGAATAAGAGTATGCCTTCCATTTATTTTGTTTGAAGGTATGGCGCTTTATAAGTCGCGCAATAGGAATTAAAACAGATGAAGTCGTTTCCAAAAATCTACAAGGACTAAGCTGTAGTTGTGGCCGCAGCCTTTTTACTATCTTTTAAAAGCTTCTTAAGAGTAACAGAAGGCTGAGCACCTTTAGAAACCCAATGAGAAAAGCGTTCTTCATTGATTGTAAAAAAACCTGACTTGCCAGGCTTGTAAGTTCCAAGTTTTTCAAGAAAACGTCCGCGGAGTTTTGCATCCTTATCTGCCACGTGAATGCGGTAAACTGGGTTATGCTTTTTGCCTCCGGGTGCTAAACGAATTACGACCATATAGGGGTGCTACTATGCTCTATGTTTTTGAATATCTCAAGCCTCTAAATACCTTATTTAAGGGCCTATTTATAAGTTTCGTAAAACAGCCTATCCACGTATTCATTGTCCAAAAGGTAGCCCAAATGTCCCCCAAAGCGGTTCAAATCAACTCGAACCCCTGCCCGAGACTGATAAGCTCTCAATACGCTCATCACCTTAGAATGGCCTCTTCCTTCAGGGTTCAATAAAGTTTTAACAGATAAGATCGGATCATCCTCCGCATAAACAACCCTTAAAGGGTTTTGAGTTTCACGGGCAGAATCCGTAAAAGAAGAAAATTCCTCATATCCCATCCCAAGACGACCCTTAAAAATCTTCTGCAAAAGAGGATAAGCGTATCCTTCATAGTAAGCCTTAAACCTCATAGCCCCTCGATAATCAGGACTTTGCTTTTTAGAGAACTTTGCCAGCTCATGAATAACAGAATAAGTCACCAAACCCTGAACCTCTCTATAAGAGTCAAGCTCCGGATCCTGACTCATATTGAGTATGTAATTTGCATTCAAAGCATGATTCCAAGGCAAAACACTCCGAAGAACTTGCTTCTTAAACCAGTCATGAATATCAAACTCGGGTCGGACACGACGCTGCTCTTCTAAATAATCAGCATGAGCATCTACAACCTCAGCAGCTGCTACGGCACTTAACACAGGGCTAAAAGCTATATTTCCCCAATTAAATAGCGCGCTATTCCAATGGCCCACTTTAGACTTCAATTGAGTATTGAGTTGCAACATGCGTAGCTGAATAGAAGCGCCACCAGACAAGCCGATACTTCCAATTTTATTAAACACCTTGCCCTCAGTTCTTTTTTGCGAAAGAAATGACTCAATTCGACGAAGAACATCATACGCAACAAAGCGAACTCCTGGATCCGGAAAAACAGGCTTAGATTTAAGAGCCTCTGACGACAAATAACCCGGAAAGATGAGGACAGATGTATTCGGGTGCAGAGAACGAATCTTACTTAAAAACTTTCGATACCAAGTTCCCCTGCCAACTGTTCCAAAACTTGTTCCAAAGATAACAAGTAATTTATCTCCAGGAACCTCATAGTAATAGGCAGAAAGTTTTTCTTGATAATAAGGAGCTTCTGATTGAACTGGCCATGAAAGTTTTATCTTTTTCCACCAATTCATGGACCAGGGGTAAGCACGCGTCTCCAAAGCCGCCACTCCTGACCACACTGAAGCATCATACGTAGCCCCCCTTACACCGTAAAACTCTCGTCCACTTAACTTGTCATTTAGACCTTCAATACTGGTGCTGTTAAACAGCGTGCTTTGTGCCAAAGAGTAGCGAAGACATAGGAATAAAAAAAAGAAACAACCCCTACAAAAACCCCTATTCAATTTATTTGCACCCACTCACGTGGGATTAATAAGTAAAACAAGGAACTGTAAACGACTTATTCCTTAATTTTTCTTCCTTCAGTGTAGCAATTGAAAACAGAAGCCACTTTACATAGCTACTTGCTGGTTTTCTTAACTTTTAATCATCCTTAGAACGCAGAAGAACGGAAGAATTTCTCTTCCCGATTCAATATGGAGGTGCCTAATATGAATCATAAAACAAACAACCCTTTTAAATTAACCCTGTTTTCTGTACTCGCAGTAGCGGCTATGAATGCCGATGCTGGAAGAATGAAAACACTCCCAATGAATGGACTCGGAGAAATTGTTCCTTCAAGCTTTGCAAAAAAAGTGGGAGCTGAAGCCAGCTACTTTGGAGCAAAAGCTCTCAAGAATTCCGGAAAAAATGCTATCACAGCAGGACAATCTGCTTTAAGTAGCGCAAGTCATGTAGCTGAGGGTGTTTATGTCCCAACTGCTGCTGCTATTAACCTTGCTCTTAGAATTGGTCTAGGTTCTGATGTCGTCGATCACATTCGAAGTAATCGTATGGGATTAATGGTGACAGGTCCGATAGCTTCGCAAAACATTTTAAGTGCTACAGCAGCTACTGCACAGAATGCTGGATTGGCAGTATACCAATCCACAAAGTTTGCAGCCTATGCTTCTGGAACTCTTTTGAGAGCTGCAGAAGCTGGCACTCTCCAAATTTTTAAAGCAAGCATGTACACTGCTGATGCTGTGACACAAATTGGAAAAGAATGGGTGTTAAAACCTACTTACAATTTAATTGCAACAATTTGGAATCTTTCTGAGCCTGTTGCAAAAACACTCTTTAATACTGCAAGTGGAGTTGTTAAGGGAGCTACAAGCATAGTTCCAGGAGCTGTTGGTGGCTTGTTCAACGGAATTTTTGGACACAACCCTGTAGGTGACGCTCTAGAAGGTACTGCTTCAAAGATGAGAAGCTCTTCTGGAAGAAGCTTCAAAAGAGCTGCTGGTAAATAGCGTTTACTAAAAATCTATTCACGCTTAAGGACTTTCTATCTGACAGAGATAGGAAGTCCTTTTTTAGTTCCTTGGCTCTCTTTTATTCAACTCAAGCAAGAACTGATAAAAATATCGATAGCTCAATGAGTAATTCCCGGTGTTTTCATACTTAGGTAAAAGCATACTCATTACTTCATGAAAGGGAATCAATGTCGAAAAGAGTCGTGGGCACTCATCATAAATCAGTGGACTCATTAAAAAAGTGTAACAAGCTCTTTCCGACTCCGTTGATAAACGATTGGGATTATATGCGATTTGTAATTTATCTGGAAAATTTGCTCCCAAATAACTCGCTCCAAATTGATCAAAAATATATGCTTCGTGATAAAAAGGCTCCTGACACAAATAATCAAAGTTAAGTGATTTAAATTCATTAAAAAATTCTTTTTTAGCCCCCGTTAACTTAAACAAAGCTTTATAAGGATTCGTAATATTGAATTTATCTCCTTCATCAAAAGACTCGAGATCTACCTCAGCCCAAACGAGATACGCCGTAGTAAAAAACTCTCGACACCTTAATTCTCTCATTCTTTTTTCTTCTTCAGTTAGCAGCGGATAACTTTCTAAACGAAGAGTCAATTTTGGGCCCGTATCAGGCAAAGGCACCCTCTGGGGATTCATTCCATACTGGTAAAGATAATATAAAAAATTCTTTCCATTTCCACCATTACCTACAACACCTTGAGCATAAGAGTACTGAGTTCCAACTAATAAAATAAGAAGCAATTTCATTTTAAGTCTTTTCATAAATCATCCTTTACTTGAGTCTGAGGAAAGAACTGCAGCGCGAGTTCATAGACTTCATCTTTATCTTTTTCTTTAGAAGCAATTCTATAAATCTTCTCCATAAATAGCTTCATTTCCTTTTTAACGAGAGGCATCGAGCTTTTACTAAAGGGCATTTTTAGACTTCTATAATCCCTATGCTTTATTGAAACTTCATCAAGTTTCTTGAGAGCTGAGTTCAGAGTAGCCCGATGTGCTTTTCGAATCGCTTCAGAGGGAATATTATCTGTACTTGAAAATGCACTTGTAGTGAGGACTAACTCGCCTCCCTTTAAGCGAAGAAGGCCAGCCTCCAAAAGCCTTGTCACAACATGTCCCACTTTTAACTGTGAGACAGAAAAAGCTCTGGCAATCCCCTTAGAGCTTTTATCTCCTTTATCTGTATTCAAATAACTTAAAACAGAAAAATAGATAGGATCAGATACAAATTCATCGTGAATAGAAGATTTCAAGACCAATGCTTTTTTCAAAGAGGCATTAGACTTTGAGATGGAAGAATTTTGTTTTTTATCTCCCAACACACTTTCAATAAAAGCTGCTCTTTGTGTAGGATTTAACTTCAGATGTTCAACTGCTTTTATCGCAGCATAAAAAGATAAAGAACGCTTCCCCCTTAAAACATTTGAAAGCGTAGGCGCAAGTATATCCAAATCCTTTGCGTAACTACGCAAGGAATAGGACTTCCTCTTTTTTCTAATGCGCTCAAAATTATCCAAGAGCGCTTCTCTATAATAAGGCTTTCCAGATATCACTTGGGTTTGATGCGGCACGTCTAAGTGTAGCAATAAAACAATAGCCGTATTTTTGCTACAAGAAAAGTAAGGCAAGAGACCCCTTTAGGAGCTTTTAAGGCTAAAACTTGCGTCCAAAGCCTTTAGAGCGTTTTCCCTGAAAAGGATCTAAGCCAGCGGGAGGACTCCCGCCACCCCCAAACAACTTGGCCCATTTTCCGAGCTTTTTCATTGCCCTTCGAGCTTCTTCAAAGCGCTTCAAAAAGCTATTGATGTCCTGAACAGGAATACCCGAACCCTTTGAAATTCGAGCCCTACGTGAACCATTAATCACTTGTGGCTCTTTGCGCTCACGCGGAGTCATAGAATTCAAAATGGCATTTATCTTTTTGAATTCCTGATCTGCTTCTTTTTCGTTAAATTGCTCTTGAACAGCTCCCATTCCTGGAAGCATTTTCATGAGACTTCCCATGTTTCCCATTTTAGAAACAAGACGCAATTGATTGCGAAAATCCTCGAGAGTGAAAGACCCCTTGGCGATCCCCTCTGCCATCTCTTCTTTGGCAATATCTTCTCCCTTGAGGGCTTCCTCGGCTCTCTCAATAAGACTCATCATATCGCCCATATCCAAGAGTCTCGAAGAAATTCTATCTGGATGAAAAACTTCAAAATCAATGGCTCTTTCGCCATGACCAATAAACTTAATAGGCTTTCCAGTTACAGAGACCAAAGACAGAGCAGCACCCCCACGAGAGTCTCCATCCATTTTTGTAAGAATAGCTCCACTTAAATTCACTTTTTGTTGGAAGCCTTCCGCAACATCAACAGCACCTTGTCCCATCATGGCATCTATGACCAAAAGTCGCTCAGCTGGGTTGAGAATTTTTACCAAGCTTGAAAGCTCTGTCATCAAATCATCGTCAAGTTGCACGCGACCAGCAGTATCCACGAGAAGAATTTCAACATTTGTTTTTTCAGCGTCTGAGAGCGCGGCCTCGGCAATTTTAGAAGGTGCCATCGCACTTTGATTCTCAAAATAAATTCCGTCAATCTGGTTTCGCTCAGCAAGTTGCCTTAGCTGTTCCAAAGCAGCAGGACGTTTAACGTCGGTGCTCACCACCTTTACCCGTTTCCCTTTTGTTTTGAGGTGTAGTGCTAACTTAACTAACGAAGTTGTTTTACCTGCTCCTTGGAGTCCACACAGCAAAATAACCGCAGGTGGCTTAACCGTTAAATCCAATTCTTTAGATTGCCCTCCGAGTATTGAAGTTAACTCTTCAGAGAGAACTTTTAAAACTTGCTGTTCAGGAGAAAGTGACTGAAGCACTTCTTCACGCAAACAGCGCTCCTTAACACGTGCAAGGAAATCTCGTACTACGCGAAAGTGAACATCGGCCTCTAAAAGCCCAACTCGGATTTCCGCAAGAACCTCATCCACCTCAGCCTCAGTTAAACGTGATTTACCTCGAAGCTTTTTTAAAGCAGAACCAAAGCTTTTTTGAATGGAATCGAACATTAGGCCAGACTAGCAGTACTCTAAAAATCTTTCATCCATTAGTCTGTGTAACTCGGAAAAGAACTCAGAAAAATGCTCACTCCCGCACTCAACTGTAGGTCATTGACTATTTCTTTAGCACCCACGTTTGTAGCGGAGTGAATAAAGTCCTTGAGCTCTACCCTAAAGCCCCAGCGGTTTCGCTTAAGGATTCGTATTCCTGCCGCAAGCATCCCACCAAACTGCCAGTTTCTGTCTCCAGTTGTATTATTAAATTTAGCTTCTTCGGTGAGAACTCCTGAAGGACCTATACTCGCTGTAATATCCATATGAACAACCGACATATCCGTTAGATGCATTTTGGTATAATAGGGAGTAAAGGTATAAAGCGCGCCAACCATCATAATAGGAATATCAATTCCCAGCCCGCTTCCGGCACAACTAACAGCTATACACTTATCTTTAATTTCGCCTTCTGCAAAAGTAGAGAGTTCTGCAAAAAAATTATACTGCGCAAAGGCCTCTAAACTATGTCGACGATTCAGGTGATAAGCCACACCCCCGGAAACACCCGCATAATCATAGAGACTCGACATTGGGGAATAACTCGCTCCGAGCATAAACTCAAAAGAATTGTTTTTATCAAAAATTGGATTTAAAACCGCCACCTCTGGACCGTATTGAGATTCAATTTGATAAGCTTCTACGGGACTTAAAGCAGCGTCTTGAGCGCTCAACTCAAATGCACACAAAAATAGAGACGCTACGAAAAGAAATCTTTTGCCATACCCCTGACCCATGAAATCAGTATAAGGTGCTCACTGCCTTAACGTAAGGAGCGTCAAAAGGTAGGCCCCTCACAAAGAGCAGCAACAAACGCAGCGCGTCTAGCCCTGCAGCACTTGTAGCCTGTTTTCTATAAGCCCCTGAATCGTCTATAAGTGAAGTTATGAATCCTTCGCAGTTTTTTCGCGACTTTGAACCCACAAACACCTCTCTCCCACTCTTTGTCCTCAGCGATGGAACAGGAGAAACAGTTGAAAATCTAGTTCAAGCAATCTTAATTCAATACGGAAATCTAAAAATTGAAATCTTCCGCTACAAAATGGTGAGAACGGAAGCCCAAGCAAATGCCATACTCGAGGAAGCTAAACTCAGAGACGCTCCGCTCATTTACACTGTCGTAGCTCCCGAAGTTCGCATCACACTCTCCGAAGGAGTTAAACGCCTCAAACTTAAAGCAGTTGATGTTTTAGGCCCAACGCTTGACCTCATTAGTAAAGTCTACAATGCAAAACCCTCTCTTACTCCTGGACTCCTTCACCAGGTCAACGAAAAATACTTTCGTCGCATTGAAGCCATTGAGTTTACCGTCAAACAAGACGATGGCTCCCTTCCAGAAAATCTCAAGAACGCAGATCTTGTTTTAGTAGGAGTGTCTAGAACCTCTAAAACTCCACTCTCTGTATTTCTCTCCCATAAAGGATACAAAGTTGCCAACGTTCCCCTCGTTATGGGCATCGATCCACCTGAGGAACTTTTCAAAATAGACCAGAACCGCATTGTTGCATTAAACATTGATCCAGAGGCCCTTGTTAAAATTCGTAGAGAACGATTAATGAGAATGGGCCGTGATCCCGTAGATGATTATGCAAGCTCCGCACATGTTCGAGAAGAAATCGAATGGGCTCATCGCCTCTTTGCGCGCAATAAACGTTGGCCCGTCTTTGAAGTGAGCAACAAGGCCCTTGAAGAAACCGCTGCTGAAATTGAACGTAGGATGAAAAAACGTCTCGAGAACTTAGCCGAAAAAGCAAGCTAACTTTTGTACACTCAGGACAAAGTTTGCGGCCAACTCGTATAAAATTCAAGGGCTTAGCAAGAAGAACAATAACCTCGTATCGAGCAATCATGTTAAAATAGCTTCGAAATGAAAAAACTCCTGCTTCTTCTCTTAGCGACTTCACTTTGGAGCTGTAACAAGAAAGTCAGCTCTAAAACTGTAGGATTGAGTGAAGCCGAGTTGAGCGAAAAAGAAAACAAATTCCTCAAAGACAAAGAACGATCACTTTTAACAACTGAGGAAATAGAAGAACTCGCCAAGACCCCGCATGCTTTTTATAAAGACGTAGGATCAACAGAATGGAAAACACTCAGTGATACTGATTATACTCATATTCTAAATAGAAACCCCATACTCATACAGGCAAAAGTCAGCGGCTTAATACAACTTCTTTTAAACAAACTTAGCGAAGCAAATCCCAGTAACTATGATGATATTCAAAAGGTCTCAGATGATTTGAAATTCACTTCAAATCAAGAGCTCTCATTTATAAAAAGCAGTCTAGCGCCCAACCATCTCAGCCCTCACTATAAATCTATTGTTATTTATGGGGATAAAAACAGCGATGCTCTAGAGAGTGCCCGAGTCTTCGATATGACTCTTATTTTTGCTCGCACACGACTGGCGATGTGGCTCCTTGAGCAATGCGATGAACTCTCCAAACAGCTTTCTAGTAAATCGTTAGATGCTAATGAAAAAGCAAGATATATGGACGCATTTAACCTCGTTGAAAAAGAAAGCCAAGACGCAATCGCAAAGACTCAGGAGCTCAGAAAAGAAACGCTCGTTAACTTTTTAGAAGCAAAGCCTTGGATAGCTAAAGATTAAGCGTCATTAAAACGTCAACAAAAATCTCCTAACTCAGTAAAATAGTTCTATGAGAATAGTTTTAGCTCTTTCGCTTCTTTTCCTCAGTTCGATAGCCCGATCAGAAGTCAGTATTATAAAAATACAAAGCAGTGGAAAAAAAGCGCACGTCTTACTCGATACCGTAAAAGATTATCAGGTCGGTGATGTTATAAACTTCTACCAAGATCGAACTCTTGTATCTCAAGCTAAAATCACCTTTTTAACTCCTCGTAAAACAAAAGCTGTTGTTGAAGTTTATCGCGGCACAGCCTTGAGTAATAATCTATGGGCTCGAGCTCGTAATTCCAATCCAGAAAGACAAATTGCTCAAGACACTGCCCCCAAGAAAAAGCGTCGCCAACCAGCTGTATACGGCAATACAAGACCTGTCCAAATGAGAACTTCACATTCAGGCAGAGGAACTCAAGACCTCCTTTATTACCCAGAAGAAAATTCATTTCTCCTATCCACAAAAGCCCTCTATGGACAAGACACTCTTAAGCTTGATGGACAAACAAATATCAAAGGAACTCGTGCGGGTATTAGCCCCATTCTATTTTACGCTCCCATTCCCAAGCTCGCCCTTGGATTAGGCCTTGGCTACGCAAGTGTCACAAATGAGACATCGGGAACAAGCGACTCTGCGAGCGGAATGACTGATCCAAGTCTTTATGTGCAATATCAATTAAAATCCCCCGAAATCGATGACTTTCAATGGTTTCTTTCAACTGAGATTTCTCCTAGCATTGGAAAAAAAGACGAGAACAATGTTCTCAGAGGCAATACCCTCATTCGGGTAGGAACACTTTTAGGAATGCGACATGGTGCTATATCGTGGACGGCAAGTCCTAGTATTGGCTATTACACCGAAACAAAAGAAGACAACGCGGAAATGGATTCATATTTCGACGTTGCTCTTGATGGAGAACTTCAATACGACTTTAATCAGCAGTGGGCTATCTACTCACCTCTCCTTTTTTCATATACTGGAGAACAATCAGCTAAAGATGGCTCTTATAAAATTCTCTCTTTTTTTACACTTGGTGCAGGTCTTGGATTTAAATTTGCAGCCTCGGAGAAATTCAATATATTCTTCAACACGCTTTACGCCATTACACCTAGTCTGACAGTAGAAACCACGTCCCCCGCTTTAAGTATCAATGGATCTCAATCCGGCTTCGACATCAACCTCGGTGCTAATCTAAGGTTTTAAGATCTTTTTCCAAGAGTTGGGCTTTAATTTTTTCCTTAAGCGCCTCTATACTTTCTTTGCCATCGGAACTTGGAAGCGTTGAGGTTAAGAGAAAATCCACAGGTCCAAGATAACGTCTAATCTCAGCAGCACGAATTCGTTGATTGGATTCCATTAAATCAACTTTATTAAATACGTAGATACAGGGAATTTCTCCTGCGCCAATCTCCTCAAGAGTTTTTTGAGTCACCTCAACTTGCTCTCGCCACCTTGAATCTGAGATATCTACGACATGCAACAAAAGCTGACTCAAGGTTGCTTCTAATAAAGTACTTTTAAAAGAGGCAACAAGCTCCGTAGGAAGATCTCTCACAAAACCAACCGTATCACTTATAAGTATCTTGGGATCTGTCTGAGGCTCTAGGGCTCGAATAGTAGTATCAAGAGTTGCAAAAAGCCTATCTTCAACATGAACCTTAGATTGCGTGAGCAGGCTCATAATCGAAGATTTGCCTGCATTTGTGTAACCCACAAGAGCTACTCGCGAAAACTTAGAACGACTTTTACTTTGAGTATGAAAGGCCTTCTCAGCGCTCAATAATCGCTTTCGAATGATATCAATTCTTCCTCGCAAAGTTCTTCGGTCCAACTCAAGACGCGTTTCACCCAAACCACGACCACTTTTTCCACCTGCTGCTCCCCTCTGTCGAGACAAACCTTCCCAGACTCCTGCTAAGCGAGACTTAAGTAACTGAAGCTCTGCTAATTCAACTTGAAGCTTTGCGACGCCAGATTTGGCATTTCTCTTAAAGATAGCCAAAATCATCGTATGCCTATCAAGGACAGGTATTTTTAAAGCATTTTCTAAATTTCGAGTCTGTCCCGGGCTTAATTTATAATCGATTATCAATATAGGATCTTCGAATCCCTCAAGGTTTTTACGAATCTCATCAATAGTGCCTTGTCCTATGAAAGTAGCTCCCGTAATCCTTCTCCCACTTTTAAGTATTTTTTTTCCACAAACTTCTAAGCCTAAACTTTCAGCTAAACGCTGCAGCTCCTCTCCTAGGTCCTCGATTTCACCAGGGATAACAAGATAGGCAGAACGGGCATTCGTTTCTTGAAAGCGCCCATAGCGCACTAAAAAAGAATCTCTTTTCGGCTTCTTTTTTTGAAGAGAAGGACGAGCTAAGTCAGGATCTGCGAGAGCTTCTTCTTTTTTTAAAAGCTCACGAGCTTGATTGCGTATACGGCGACCCTGACGACTCATTCAAACAACTATATGCGGCTCATTTGGCTTTTGGAAACTTTATCTAAAATACCGTTTACAAAAGAAGGGGAATCTTTGCCGCCAAAGCGTTTAGCCATTTCAATGGCCTCATTTAAAATAACTGCATCATCCGGGCGATCTTTATCTGTATCAAACAAAAGCTCAAACACCGCCAATCGCAGAACCGCTAAATCAACCTTATCAACTCGTTTCATAGCCCAATTCTCTAAAAAGTGCTCTAAGCGCGAATCGATCTGCGGAAGAAAATTAGCAACTCCTTTAAGAACTCTTTTATAAAAACCATAATTTTCGTCTTCGCGAAGATTAGGCGAGGAGCGCTCTGTCCAATATTCCTCAAGGCGCTCTTCATCATAAAAAGCTCCTTCATTCAAAGACCACTCATAAACAATTTGAAAAGCCATTTCCCTAGCTTGATGCCTGGTTGCCACGAATTTTACCTAATACCTTTCAACTGAACCCAAGAACGCAAAGCCGCCTCTGCAGCCTCAGCACCCTTATCTTTACGAGCAAGAGCTTGCTCTAAATTATTCACAGTTAAAACACCAAAACCAATGGGTGTTTTTTCATTCACTTGCAATTCCATCAGCTGCCTTGCAACAGCCTGGCAAAGTATATCAAAGTGCGGGGTTGCACCTTTCACAACACACCCTAGCGCTAAAATCATATCGGGCTTCTTATTCGCCGCCAGATAAGCTTTAGCTACGAGGGGAAGCTCCCATGATCCCGAGACTTTAACAAAATCAATTTTTTCAGAGGGGACTTCTAGTACAGAAAAAAAATCACGTGCAGAGGAACAAAGCGAGTCAATAACTTCGGGATACCATGAAGTATAAATGACTGTAATGTTCTTAATCAGCGTTATCTCTTGCTGCCACGAAGCAAAGTCACTCTTTGCATTTTCGAGTAAAGTTTTTGAAGCTTCAATTGTCATGAAAGCAAATGACCTAATTTGTTTTTCTTAGCCTCAAGGTATCGCTTATTTTCTTTTTTAACGAAACCTTCGAGGGGCATTCTATCGACAACAGTTAAACCATAAGACTCAATACCTACAATTTTGCGGGGATTATTGCTCAAGATGACAATGTTTTTTAAACCAAGGTTTCTTAAAATCTGCGCCCCAATTCCGTAGTGCCTCAAATCAGGCGGAAGCCCCAAAGCAGCATTCGCCTCTACAGTATCCAAGCCCTGATCCTGAAAGGCATAAGCTTTTATCTTATTCAAAAGACCAATACCCCTACCCTCTTGCCTGAGATACAGAAGAACTCCCTGACCTTTTTCACAAATAATATCCAAGGCTTTATCTAACTGGTTTCCACAATCACAACGAAGACTTCCAAAGACATCTCCCGTTAAGCATTCAGAGTGAACGCGAACAAGAGTGGGTTCTTTCGAAAAGCGACTTGGATCACCTACGACAAGAGCAACATGCTCTCTTCCATCAACCTGACTCTCAAAAACACGTATTTTCATTACTCCATGCTTTGTGGGAAGCTCCGAACTCGCGAGTTCAGTCACTAAGCTTTTATCTCGGTGTAAGCGATACTCAATTAAGTCAGCTATAGAAATAAGAGGAAGATCATACTTCTCAGCAAATTTTTCTAAATCAGGGACTCTCGCCATTGTCCCATCTTCATTTAATATTTCACAGATAACCCCAGCGGGCTTAAGTCCCGCAAGTCTGGCCATATCTACTGAAGCCTCCGTATGTCCCGCACGCACAAGCACACCACCATCTACAGAACGAAGAGGGAAAACGTGTCCCGGAACCACAAGGTCACGATTGCTCGCCGTTTCTTTGATGGCTGTTTGAATAGTTTTTGCTCGGTCAAAAGCAGAAATCCCTGTCGTCACGCCTTCCCTGGCCTCAATACTAATTGTAAAAGCTGTTTGAAAGGGTGCTTGATTATTCTGAACCATGAGAGGTAGTCCTAGCTCATCTACTTTTTTAGAATCCAAAGTCAAACAAACCAAACCTCTCGCGTGAGTTATCATGAAGTTAATGTTCTCAGGAGTTGCGTGCTCCGCCGCTAAAACTAAATCACCTTCATTTTCGCGATTGTCGTCGTCAACAACAATCACCATTTTTCCATTTTTAAAATCCTCGAGAGCACGATCTATGCGTTCAAAATTTGAAATTTTCATGAGTTTTTTACCTCTTGATAACGACAAAAATGTCGCGCCATCAAATCACTTTCAACGTTAACCAAATCGCCCACTTCTAAAGTCGGAAAATGACACTTTTCCAAAGTATGTGGGATCATATAAACCATAAAGAAGGTCTTACCAGGCTCATCCCACACTCGATTCAAAGTTAAACTCACGCCATCTAAAGCAATTGACCCTTTGTCTATCAAGAAAGAAGCGGCTGAGGAATCTCGCGGTATTGAAAAAGTATATTCTGAATACTTTTCTTCTCCTGAACCTTCATTTTTTATTTGCTCTAAAACGGCCACGGTTTCTACGTGGCCCGATACCAAATGTCCTCCCAGAGAATCCCCCATCTTCATAGCAGGTTCTAAGTGAAGATATTTGAGTCGATTATGATCAGATTCAAAAGTACGCCCCCAATGAGCACATGCCAAAGTTTCTTTTGAAACATCAAAGCTAATGAGAGAAGTCGCCTCTTCGTGCTCAAGAGACACAATCGTCAAACAAACTCCGTCCAAAGCAATTGAATCGCCCAGCTTCCACGTGCGACGCTGCTCGTGTGCGCTTTCAATTCTTAAAACGCATGCCTTCTTATCTGAATCAAAACGGAGCGACCTGACGGGAACTTTTTCTTGGATAATTCCGGTAAACATCTGAATTTGCGTGGATTGTACCCTAATTTAACGCAGAAATCACTCAAAAGGCGCTTAGGCCATCAAGGGGCTATTTCACCCCTTATTCCAAAGGCTTAGCTGTCGTTTCCAGGTGTCATCAAGGTCTTCTTGAAAAAATTTCCAAGAAAAACGCGTAAACGTTCAATATAAGAGTATGCCGCAGGCACCACCAAAAGAGTCAATACGGTAGAGCTTATTAAGCCCCCAATAACCGCCCAGCCCATTGAAGTTCTTTGCTTTGAGGCTTCATTGAGTCCAATTGCAATTGGAAGCATTCCTGCAATCAATGCAAATGAAGTCATCAAAATAGGACGCAAACGAAGTCGTCCTGCCTTAATGAGCGCTTTTTCTTCACTGAGTCCTTCATGTTCTATAATTTGCTTAGTCGCATCCACTAAAAGAATCGAGTTCTTCGTAGCTACCCCTAAGAGCATCACGCAGCCAATCATAGAGAAGAGGTTGAGTGATTCCCTTGCAATCCAAAGACCAAAGAATGCGCCACAAGCTGCCAACGGCAAGACCAACATGATACTCAAAGGTGTAACAAAGCTTTCGTAGAGACTGGCTAGAACTAAGAAGATAAACAAAATACCCAAGATCGCAGCAAGAAGCATATTCGGACCTAACTCCTGGAAGTTTTCAGCTTGTCCCTTAAAAAGATATCGCATTCCAGGTTTTAAAACCTGATTCTCGGCAAAAAACTTATGCACATCCGAAATAGCTGCTCCCATTCCCGGACCCTTAGCAGCAATATCCGCCATCACCTGAATACTTCGTCCTCGATCCTGACGATCGATAGTAGCAGGGCCTGAAACCTCAACGGGTTTCGCAAGATTTTTTAAACGCACAAGACTAAAGTTAACGTTGGGAACATAAATATCATTGAAGTTCTTTTTCAAATCTCGATCTTCTTCTTTTAAACGAACTCGGATTTTATATTCTTCACCATTCTGTCGATAAACTGCAGGAGTTGCTCCTTCGACAAGGTTTCTCAATTCAAGTCCCATCACAGATGTGGAAACACCCAAATTTTCGGCAGCTACTTTATCGGGTTGAACCTGAAACTCAGGCTTACCAGGACGATAACTTGTATCTACACCCACAAGGGCTGGATGATCTTTCATTTTCGCATAAACTTGATCTGCAACTTTTTGAATATCTGCCAAATCAGGACCCACAATATATAAGTTAAAGGGACGTAAACCCGCTCCAATAATATCGATATCACGCACCAAGGGCTTAGCAAAAGCCAAGGGCTCAAGCTTCTTTCTCAGAGCATCCTTAAATTGTGTCGTGTTCATTGAACGCTCTTTGCGTGGAACCATGTTGACATAAAACTCTGCATTCTGTGTTCCCTTGTCTCCACCAATAGAGAGAACCCTATCCTTAACTTCCGGGAGTCCCGCTAAAATTTTATCGGCCTCAAGTGAAACCTCAGTCATACGCTCTAAGCTTGTTCCTGGAGCTAACTCCAATGAAAGTACAAACTCGCCCGTATCTTGCGCAGGTAAAAACGTCTTAGGGATATATTTCGTAATATATAGACTTACTAAGAAAATCAGAGTCGCTGAACACAAAACAATCCCCGGCTTCTTGAGAGACCACTTAAGGGCCCCTTCGTAGACATCTTCTAGATAAGCTTGCATGTCATCAAAAGCTTTGAGGCTTTTTGAAATAGCTGCTTGAAAGAAATTTTCTTTTTCTTTTTTAGAGCCGTGAGGTGCACCTGCAAAATAAGCTGACAACATAGGCGCAATAGTAAGAGCGTCAAAGAGAGAAATTGCCATTGCAAAACAAACCGTAAGACCAAACTCTTTAAAGAATTGTCCCACAACTCCTTGTAAAAACCCAATCGGGCCAAATACAGCAATAACCGCAAGGGTCGTTGCAAGAACCGCAAGTTGCACTTCTTTCGTACCTACAGATGCCGCTTTTATTGGCGACATTCCATTCTCAACGTGTCTGAATATATTTTCCCGGACAACAATGGCATCGTCGATAAGAAGCCCCACCGCCAAAGACAAAGCCAGCAAGGTCATAATATTGATTGAAAATCCGCAAATCCACATGAGGAAAAATGCGCCCAAAAGTGAATTCGGAAGCGCAAGTCCTGTAATAAATGTGGAGCGCGCACTCCCCAAAAAGAAGAAAACCACAAAAATAGTTAATATGATTCCAATAATAATCGCTTCATTCACATCATCTACGTTGGCTTGGATGAGATGCGATCCATCTCGAACAATTTTTATACTTCCATTGGCCCCATAAGAAGAAAAGTTCTTATTAATTTCTGAAGTCTTCTTACGAACAGCGTCTGCGACTTTAAGAGTATTTGCTCCCGACTGACGAAAAACCTTCACAAAGATAGAAGATTCACCATTGTGATAAGAACGTGAATTCTCATCTTCTAGGGATTCCTTAATATCTGCAATTTGTCCAACTGTGACAGGAACATCGTTACCAAAAAAACTCACGATAACAGAACCAACATCTTTTACGTTTTGAAACTCACCTAAAGTTCTAAAAACGAGCTCGGAGTCACTTCGCGAAACTTTACCTGCTGGAATGTTTTGCCCAGCTGCTGAAATCCTTGCAGATACAGCTGTTGCAGACATTTCCATTCGTTTAAGTTTTTTTAGATCAAGATCAACGTGAATTTCACGTTTTCGACCACCCTCAATCTGAACCATCCCCACCTGAGGAACCTGTTCCATGATTGGTTTTACTTTTAAATTCACAAAGTCATAAAGCTCGGCTGGTGCAAGATCCGCCTGTACAGCAAGAATCAACACAGGCTGATCGGACGGATCAATTCTTTTTACAATTGGCTCATCAATATCTTTGGGGAGTTTACGTTTTGCTAAACTCACACGGTCACGCACCTGTTGCTCCGCATATTCCAAATCCGTTTCGAGCGTAAACTCCGCTATAACTTGGCTAAGACTATCGCTACTTTTAGAGCGAAGACCTTTAATTCCAGGAATGGAGCTCATTTCTTCCTCAAGTACTTTTGAAATCAGGGTTTCAATCTCAGAAGGCCCTGCCCCACGATAGACAGTACTCACAGTAACAACAGGAAAAGTGACGTTAGGAAAAAGATCCACGGGCAAACGCTTAAGAGCCATATACCCCATGGCCAACATCACAATCACAATTGAACTAATAAAAATCGGACGCTTAATTGAAAGATCAGCCAATGACATATCAGTTATTCCTTTATTTTTGCAGGTAGGTTTTAAGACGGCGTAAAAAGAGACAAAAGTTGTACTTGAGCACGCGTTCTAGCAACTTGTGATACGGCATACTCACTTTCAAGTACTGAAGTACTTGAAAGAGAGAGTGCTGCGTCCGCGTCCCTGCAAGTTTTTCTCTCAGTAGCACACGTTGAGCCTCTTCAATCTTAAGAAGAATTTTAAGCGATTGCGCCCTTCCTGAAAACTTTGAGTGATCTCTTCAATCACGAACACTTTCAAACTCTTTTCTCTGAAGTTGCAACTCAGCTGCTTTTTTCTTCAAGTGCGCCCTTCTTAATTTGTTTGTTTGGCTAATGTAAAAACGTCCAAGGCATAGAAAACTTCAAACCAATGGCATAAGAACTTCGCGTATCTTTTAAACTTTCACTTTCGGCACGTGCGCGATCAGAATCTTTACCATTCAAGGCATAAAGACCAAAGATATCCAAAGGGCTTAAACTTTTGGCCCGCAATAACAGTCGCGGCTTTTTTAGCACGAAGTTCCGCACGCTGTGCTTTAGATCTTCCCGCTCTGTAAAAGCATTCGGTATCTTTAAAACTGCTAAAGTATCTGCATTCATTGGCTCATTAAGAGACTCAAGAACAACATCTGTTGCAATGCCGCGCAAAGAGTTAAAGCGACGTCGTGTTACACGCTCATCGTCAAAGCACTTTGGTGCTCAAGTTGCCTCAGTTCATAGTTTGCATCCGCTTGCAAAAAGATGATTCATCTGCAGACTAAATTTTTTTCTTCTTGTGGTCCAGCTTCTCATTTTTTGAGCACATTGAATTTTCTTCAGTTGATTTTACCAAGCTCTCACTCTGTGCCGGCTTCCAATATACGGATTCAGATTCTTGCTAAGAGCATCTTGGCGCGAAAAGATTCTGTATTCTGTAGCCTTGCCTGATTAAACAAAGCATCGCTGAGCTCGTATTTCTTTTTCAAAAGATTTTTAAAACGGGAAAGTTAAGCTCTAACTGAGGAGTCGATCGATAAAAATGTGCGGCAGACGCCAGTAAGAATGCAGGATTCGCCCCTATGAGATCATACTTTCCTTGCTTGTAGCTGAACTTCGCTCCCAAACCAAAAGAGAATTGTTCTTGAATTCCTAGAGTATACTCCGTCGCTCGAACATCGCTCGGTTGAGCAGGAGAATCAGACTCCTTCTTATCTTCAGCATAAACAGCCTCTCCAAAAAGGTGAGGTCCGCTCGCTTCCTTCAGCTGAACAAGTCTCTTGCGAAAGCCTTTGCGTAAGCCTTGTAGCTTTGATTTCCCTCTCGCACTTGATTTAAAAATTCTTCCAATGGAAGCGCCAGCCGATCGCCTTTGCACCAAGCGATAAGCTCAAAAGAGTCATAAAATTCAATAGGATTTGCCGAATTTTTAAACGCTGCACCATTGCCGCAGAAATCCTAACTTAGCCGCAGCGTATTGTCATCCTTAAACTTACTTTCAAAAAGGCCTCAGAGACCTTTTAGCGCTTGAGGTCTTTTAAGGGCAGAGGATTTCAAAGGGGCTGTTGCTAAATTTAGGGCGAGCTGGCCCCCGAGGTCCTCGAGAATCTCTGTGTGGAGCTCGTGAATCACTTCGTGAAGAAGTAGAACGCTCTGGTCGCGGGCCCCTTGGGCCATCTCCACTTTTAGGTCGGTTGTTATCATACTGAGGACGTCTCGAGTGAGTCCCTTCATTTCGACTTGATTCATTTCGAAGAGCGGCTCTTATTGAAAGCGAAATTTGCTTTTTATTAGGGTCAACATCAAGAACCTTTACGGTAACTCGGTCGCCTGGATTTACCACTTCTCTTGGATCTTTAATAAAACGATCCGCAATTTGGCTCAAATGCACGAGGCCATCTTGGTGCACGCCAATATCTACAAAAGCTCCAAAGTTAGTAACATTCGTGACTATTCCGGGGCAAATCATATCTTTTTTAAGATCACTCACAGCATGGATATCATCTCTAAATTGAAAGGGAACAAAATCCTCACGTGGGTCACGTCCCGGCTTTTCTAATTCAGCAACAATATCGTTAAAGGTAAACTCACCAAATTTCTCAATGAGTTCAGCCGCGTGGTCTTTTAATACTTTCACTCCTTCGCCGCAAATACCTGCAACTGACAATCCCTTAGAAGAAGCAAATTCAACTAAGATCGGGTAACGCTCTGGGTGTACCCCTGTTTTATCAAGAGGGTTGTCCGATTCCGCAATTCGAATAAAGCCAGCAGACTGTTCAAAAGTTTTATCGCTAAAACGAGAAACGGCTTTTAAATCTTCGCGAGATTTAAACAAGCCCTTCGTACGATGATCAACAATTGATTTTGCCAAACTCGGGCCGATACCCGCAACATGAGACAACAAATGATAACTTGCTGTATTGAGATTCACTCCAACAGAGTTCACACACGAATCCACAACATCATCTAGCTTTCTCTTAAGGCGAACTTGATTGACGTCATGTTGGTATTGACCGACACCAATGCTCTTAGGGTCAACCTTTATAAGTTCAGCCAATGGATCCTGGAGGCGTCTTGCGATTGAAATAGCACCTCTTACAGTTACATCTAACTTAGGAAACTCTTCTCTCGCAACTTCACTTGCACTGTAAACACTTGCCCCTGCTTCAGAGACAACAACAACTTGGATTTTTGAAAAGCGCGTCTTCAAAGCTTTTCTTAGAAAGGCTTCGGTTTCCCTACCGCCTGTTCCGTTTCCAACGGCTACCGCACGCACATTATACTTTTCGACTAGAGCTTCTAACGTATGAGTTGCCTTTTCTTGCTCTCCCGTTGAATTCAAATGAACTACAGTATCAGCTACAAATTTACCCGTGTCGTCTACAATCGCAATCTTACAACCCGTTCTTAGTCCGGGATCAACTCCCATGACACACTTAGAGCCCATAGGTGAAGCTAAGAGGATTTTTCTAACATTCTCAGAAAAAACATGAATTGCAGCTTCGTCGGCCACTCGTTTCAGTTCTTTATGAACTTCGTTTTCAATAGAGGGTATAACGTAGGCTTTAAGAGCAGTTGATACAGCTTCTTTTACGATTTCAGCTCCGGGAGCATCTGCTTTTAAAACACATTTCGCTAGGTAGTGGTTCATCAGTAGCTCAAAAAAAGCCTCATCTTCAGCTTCAAGTTTTGCTCCCATATGCAAAGAAATTTCTTCTTCACCCCATGCTCTCTTAATTGCCATATAGCGATGAGAATTACTCGGATTAAGTAAAGATTTAATCGTTTCAGAAAAATCAAAATAAGATTCAAACTTGCTATGCTCTGCTGCTTTTTTAGCTTTTTTAGTTCGAATAAAGGCTTTTTCAAAAAACGTCTCTCTAACAAACTGCCGAAGACTTGCATCTTCAGAAATTTTTTCAGTTAAGATATCTTTGGCCCCAGCAATCGCTTTCTCAGCTGTATCAATTCCAAACTTTTCGTTTCTATAAGTATACGCCCAAACCAAAAGCGTCTGACCTGGCTCCCAAGCAGTAAGCCCCTGAGTGGTATCCCAAGCCCATGAAGCCAAAGGCTCCAGACCAGCATCTCTAGCAGCAGTTGCCTTACTTTTCTTTTTAGGTTTGTAGGGCAAATAGATATCTTCAAGTAGCGAAGCATCTTGGCATAAATCCAATTGACGCGTTAGCGTTTCATCAAGTTTGCCTACTTTTTTAATTTGCTCACGAATAAATTCTTTTCGTTTCACAAATTCATTAAATTCTTCGTGCGTTTCTAATACAGCACGGATTGCAACTTCGTCTAAATTACCTGTTTGCTCTTTGCGATAGCGGGCAATAAAAGGGACAGTTGCGCCCCCTTCAGCCAATTGTATAACCGCTTGGATAGAGCGCTCTTCGAGCCTATGTCCACGTTTTTCGAGCCAGGTGTTTAAAGTCATCCCAGCCAACATAGGCCAAAACCCTAGAATCTCTCAAGACAATGTCGCCTCAGATTGCTATTTAATTTCGTTTCTTTTCTCTTAAAGGGCCTTTGCCTCAACTTTAAAACGTGATGAATTTAGATGAATGCAAAGCAAGCACAAAAGAGCCCTTGTCTGGCTGCGTCGGGATTTGAGATGTTTCGATAATCGTGCTTGGTCCGAAGCTGAATCACTCGCCGAAGAAATTGCAATTGCCTTTGTTTTTGATACCTGTATTCTCAATCAGCTTAAAAAAGACGATCGACGAATAACTTTTATCCATAAATCCTTAGAAGAACTCAATTCAAAACTCAGAGAAAAGAATTCATCCCTCTATGTTAGAGTTGGAGACCCAACTATTGAAATTCCCAATCTCATGAAAGAGTTAAAGGCTGATGCCCTCTTCTTAAACAGAGACTACGAAGCTTACGCACAAAAGCGAGACCAGAACGTAAAAAATACACTCGAAGAAAAGGGATACGATTTTTATAGTTTTAAAGATCACGTTATTTTTGAAGCGGAAGAAGTCAAAAATAAATCCGGAAATTTTTTCAAAGTTTTCACCCCCTACTCAAAAGCATGGAGAGCTCAACTCAATTCCAACAGCTTTAGCGAGGCCAAAGTAAAACTCACAAAACTCATTCCCGCTCAAAATAAATTTCCCAACTTAGAAAAACTTGGCTTTTGCCCGCAATCACTTTATGTAGAAGCCGGTCGAAAAGGTGCGGCAGAACAATTTAAGGCCTTTAAGAAGAAGATCCCGAACTACAAAGAGCAAAGAGATTTTCCAGCTCTTTCGGCTACATCACAGCTCTCAGTGCACTTACGATTTGGAACTCTCAACATAAGAGAGCTCTTTAGACACTCGCTTAACAAAGATGCAGGAACATTTATCTGGCATAATGAACTTATTTGGAGAGAATTTTATCAGATGCTTCTCTCTTCTTTTCCACAGCTTCCAGAAAAATGCTTTCAAAGCAAATGCGATTCGATTAAGTGGCCCGGAAGCAAAGAGCACTTTCAACTTTGGTGTGAAGGACAATCGGGTTACCCCATCATCGACGCAAGTATGAGGCACTTTAAAAAAACAGGTTGGATGCACAATCGCCTGAGAATGGTAGTTGCATCGTTTCTAACAAAAGACCTTCTCTGCCATTGGAAATGGGGAGAAGCCTACTTTGCTGAAAACCTACTCGACTTTGAACTCGCCTCTAATAATGGAGGTTGGCAATGGGCCGCTTCTGTTGGCTGTGATGCTCAACCTTATTTTAGAATTTTCAATCCGACACTCCAGTCTGAACGTTTTGACCCAGAGGGTACTTTTATCCGACAAGAACTTCCCGAGCTAAAAGCTCTTCCGAATAAATTCATTCACGCCCCCATAAAAGCTAAGAAATCTGATCTTAAAAACTGGGGAGTGGAACTTGGTAAAAACTACCCACTCCCGATTGTTGAGCACGCGACTCAAAAAGAAAAAGCTATCAAGCTCTTTAAATAACGAATCGCCAAGAAACATATTCATTTAGCCAAAAAACAAACGTTTCTTCTTTATTTTTGACTCTTTATTTTTTTAACGCGCCGAAAAGTAACTAAAGGAGCAAACCATGAAAATGCCTATACGCACTCAATGGATATTCGCTCTTGCACTAGGATTGAGCTCGAGCCTAAACGCTAAAACACAACTTCCTCAAAATATGGCCGCCATAGGAGACAGTATAACTGCTGGTGCTCTGGCAGGCTTTAAACGCACAGATGCCCACAATCCTTTAGTCGGTTTTAAATTTCTCTACTTCTTAGGTAAGGCTGGCTACATGCATTCGCTCAGAGCTTTTGAGTCTCGCTCTCGAAGTTGGGCTGCTGGAGATGGATCAAAAGTTCTCACTCATGCAAGACGCATTCTAAAACTAAATGACTTCTCCAAAAAAGAACTCCCCGTATATAATGCAGCTGTTTCGGGATCTACTTCTTATGACATCAACGAACAAGTTTCTTCTGTTTTAAGCTGGTCACGAAAAGAGCTCAAGCAAGGTGCGCCTGACTATGTGCTTTTGGCGATTGGAGCAAACGATGCATGCCAAGACACAAACGAAGAAATGACCCCAGCATCGGCCTACGGAAACAACGTGCGTAACGCAGTTTTTAAAGTTCTCGAAGCCAATCCCAATGCACAAGTTTTCATAAGTGGCATCCCCAATTTAGATCACTTAAGAAATGTTGCTGAAAATTCATGGCTTGGCCTCCCCCCCTTAAGCACCTGCAAAGATATGTGGGCACTCCACAAATTTTGTAACAACGTACTTTTAGAAAAAGATCCCCGTAAACGGGAAGAAGTTACAGAACGACTCCTTGAATACTTTGATGAAATCGAAGCTGTCAAAGCAGAGGCAAATGCACGATTTGGAAGCGATCACGTTCGCTTTGGACGTGAAGTCTACAACTATAATTTTAGCGATAACGACATTAGTATCGACTGTTTTCACCCCAATGCAAAAGGTCAGCAAATTTTATCCGATATCACCTGGAAAAAAAGTTGGTGGTCAAATCTTATTCCCTAGTTTGTCTTAAAATTTAAAGTGCCTGCGCTTTCTGGGTCTGCAGGTAAAAGGGCTTCAATATCACTCAATTCAAGACTTTCGGGTTTTTGATAACTTCGCACTCGATCGAGAATTTTATTGTACAAATAGGAATCTATTTTTGATCCCGAAGGTGTCAATTCATAAAACACGAAAGCGGGTTCTGAGAGACCCACTGCAGACATTTCCTTCGGAGAATTCACCCAAACTATATTCAAAGGATTGATATCAAGTGCCACACCAACGTTTTCCTTATAAGACCTCGCCCAAAGTATGAGACTTTTAAGTGAAGCAAGATGATTATTATCCATTTGCTTTTGTACGACAAGATTCCAAAGTGAAACACCGCTTATGTAAGGTTTAAACAAAACCGTTGTCCCATCTTGGGCCTTTGCTCCTTTGAGAACGGGAACAACTCGACCCTTAAAAGCGCGGATGTTGTTGTTCCAAAATTCCAACTCTCCTTCTATGTCTTTTTCATACATGGGATCCCTAATTTTCTTCACAATTGTTTCCGTATCCCCACCTAAACTCTCTAATCTTCCAACCATTGAAGTGCGTCCACTCGCAAAATACTCCTCAACCTTAAGAGTCTCTCCACTCTCCAATACCAAAGAAGTAGAGTGATCTATCAATTTTGCGGGATATCTCAATTGATTCGCATACTTAATAACTCGCAAACAAAAACTTGAAACATCAACGGGCAGGGCCTGAGATGGAAGCATAGAAAGAAAAAAGACTAAAAAGCGGAACACTTCTTATTGTCGGTCAAATAAAATATTAGCTTGAGAAATTGAGCTAATTATAGCCGCTATCAATTTTGCCTTGCGATACAAGCGTCAATGGATCGAGTCCGCCCGCTAATAAAACCTTACGCCAGAGACGAGTTGCCCAAGGCTCTTCCGACTTATCATCAACCTCTTCAAAGGCAAAGCGTTCATCAAAAGGAAGCATAATCCAAGAGCCAGCTCTAATTTCACTCTCAAGTTGACCCTTTGACCAAGCAGCACATCCAATAAAATAGCGTCGACGAGGTCCCCTAGGACCCATTTCTAACAGAGTTTGTAAAACAGTGGGGTTTGTCGACATGAAGAGCCCCTCGCCCAGTTGAGTTCCGCCTTCTGAGAGATTCTTATCATCGTGTATAACAAAGACAGAATTCTCATCTGCTGGTCCACCTCTAAAAAGGTTTTCTTTTATTTCGTAAACCTTATCGCTCGTAGCGTCTCTCAGCTCAGCAACTACTTGAGTCGCTTCGCCATCAGAATTCACGGGTGCTTCAATGGGCTTATTAATAGCAATACCAAAAGCGCCATCGTCATCTTGATGAGTTATCAAAACTACTGATTGAGTAAAAAATTCATCTTGCATTTGA
This sequence comes from Bdellovibrionota bacterium, assembly GCA_041391385.1. Classification (GTDB taxonomy): domain Bacteria; phylum Bdellovibrionota; class UBA2428; order UBA2428; family UBA2428; genus CANIGN01. The sequence continues at coordinate 219,920 of JAWKOD010000006.1, read as the reverse complement.
GGCAAGGCGACTAAAAAACAGGGATATTCCATGAAACTATAAACCTACCCCTTTAATCTATCAGTTTTTGACTCGATGACAACGCAAGAGATTGCCAAAGGACTGAGTTCAAAGATTCACTTAAACCTTAAAATTTCGAAACTGCGTTCTAAGCTCAAGTGGAATAAGATTATTAAAGCGTGACTCAACACCTTTAGCTGCTCCGAGAGCCCACTTAGACTGATAGACAATACGATGAACACCTTGTTTTCGAGAAGGATTTGCTAACGCCTCACCTGATAAAAAAGACTGTGCTTCCAGAGGCGTCATTAAGATCCAATCAGGTAATTCTTCAGCAGATCCCAAAAGTGAATCAGAATGACTCTCAAATCCAGTACCTAACATTGCTTGTGCATAAAAGTTAACTTTTCCGTCTCTATCTAAAACACCATGCCGTTCAGCATCTGAATGACGAAGTATCTTCTCGCTCGAAGCCTGAAGAGTTCCACGCTTCGCTAATACGGCCCAATAGCCCCCGCTGTCGCGTGAAGATGTGGCCAGCGACGCTCTTGCTTAACAAGTTCAAAATCAGAATTCTGTCGCAAAAAACGCCGAATAACTTCTTCGTTCTCTGTAATATTATAAGTACACGTGCTGTAGAGAAGGCGACCTCCGGGACGTAAACTCGTAGCGGCCGCTAAAATCAGCTGGAGTTGAAGTTGAGCTAATTCCTGAACTTCACTTTCGTAAACATCTCTTCTTTTTTCGTCACGTTTAAAAAATAAACTTTCACCCGAACAAGGTACATCCATTAAAATTCGATCAAATGTATTTGGAAAAATTGCGGCTAAAGCAGCTCCCTCTTTAGAAAAGACGCTACTTCGCACAACGCCATGTCGAATAAGATTTCCAGATAAAATCCGGGCTCTCTTTAAATCAGAATCATTTGAAACTAAATATCCATCAGGTCCCATCAATTCAGCTATACGAGTTGATTTTCCGCCGGGAGCAGCACAAAGATCTAAAACACAATGTCCATTTGCAATTTCTAGATCACGAATAATCTCGAGTGCCACAGGATCTTGCACATATCCAAGCCCAGCGCCCCAAAAGGGATGCTGCGAAAAACGATTATTCTCCAATAAATCAAAATCAAAAACGTTTGGGAAGCTTTCTAGCTCAGCTCCTATTTTAAAGCCCTCTGCTCGAAAATCCTCAATTTTTGCTTTCCGCAATGGGTTCAATCTAAAAATTCGCTTCTGCCTAAGTGCCTTTTTTTCGAGTTCTGGCCACAAGCCCTCTAAAGTCTCGAAGCCCTGCAGCTTAAGTCTCTTAAAAAAGGTGCTCTTTTCAAAAGCCTCTCTGGATTTCCACACAACTTAAGGACTATATCTTGTTTATATATGATTTGGGAAGAAAGTCCGTTTTACCAGAATGCCGTTAAACAACTCGAATTCGCTGGGAAGGTAATGAACCTTGATCCCAACATTCTAACAAGGCTAAAAACACCTAAAAGAGCCCTTGTCGTTAGCGTCCCCGTAAGAATGGATGATGGGAACATCAAGGTTTTTGAAGGCTACAGAGTGCATCACAGCATGAGCATGGGCCCCGCAAAGGGTGGAATTCGCTATCATCCAAGTGTTTCACTCTCAGAAACAGCTGCTCTTGCAATGCTTATGACCTTTAAATGTTCACTTATGAATCTTCCCCTTGGTGGAGGTAAAGGCGGAATCTGCGTAGATCCAACAAAACTTTCTCGTGGCGAGAGACAACGTCTCACACGTCGCTACACAACAGAGATACTTCCTTTTATTGGACCCGAAAAAGACATACCTGCTCCGGACGTTGGAACAGACGGCCAAACAATGGCTTGGATCCTAGATACTTACTCGCAAGAAATCGGACACTGTGTACCAGGTGTTGTAACTGGCAAACCCATTGAGGTGGGCGGAAGCTTAGGACGTGAAGAAGCAACTGGCCGTGGAGTTGTTTACACAATTATAGAAGCTGCAAAAGCTCTCGATTTAAAACTTAACGAGAATACCAAAGTAGCCGTTCAAGGTTTTGGTAATGTGGGTCGAGCAGCTGCTAAGAAAATGGCTAAAATAGGTACAAATGTTGTTGCTGTCTCTGATGTCTCTGGCGGGATATACAACCCCAAAGGACTCAATCTTGATGACGTACATCAGTGGATTTCTAAAAATAAAATCTTAGCGGGTTATCCCGAAGCTCAAAATATTACAAACGAAGAACTATTAGAAATCGATTGTGATATTTTGATTCCAGCTGCTTTAGAAGGACAAGTCTCCGTTAAAAATGCTTCAAAAATTAAAGCAAAAATTATTGCAGAAGGTGCCAACGGACCTACGACAAGCGATGCTGATAAAATACTTTATGACAGAGGTATTTTTGTTATTCCAGACATTCTTGCAAATGCAGGCGGTGTTGTTGTTTCCTATTTTGAATGGGTGCAAGGGATTCAACACTTGTTCTGGACAGAAAAAGAAGTGAACAACAAGCTTTACGATATTATGAGTTCTACTTTTGCAAAAGTTCTCGCTGTATCAAGAGACAAAAAAGTAAACATGAGAACAGCCGCTCTTATCGGTGGTATTGATCGTTTGGCGCGCGCGATGCTAGCCCGTGGTTTCTTCCCGTAAGTTGAGTACAGAACTTCAACCTCAAGTTATTTATTTGGCCCAATACTCCTCTATGAGGGGATTGCTTAGACTTGGGAATCTTATACCGCCGCTGGAGCGCTTATGAGATTTACGCTCGTTGGAAGCTAACCAATTATACTCTTCACGAATATTTTCTTGTGGGCGAATAAGAAGATGGCCCGTCCCTCTACGCTCTAAACCCAAAGTAGGACTTAACCAAATGTAAGCGTGAAGAGCATCTTTAGTTAAAAAGTTTCTCTTGTAGTAAACAACTGAGCCAGGACCCATTTTCCGCTCTTTTCCTTTTTGTAATTTGCTTGAAGCTCTTTTTCCAACTCTGGAAAATCCACACCTCTCTCCTTCTTCCCCATTGCACAAAGTACAAAAGAAAAACAATTTCCACAGTTATGATCTAGTTTCTTTCTAAGATCAGTTAAGAATTTTCCCAAATCCAATACCGTGCCATTTTCATAGGCGCGAAGCTCTGAGCCCAATGGAGCTAAAAGAGGATAATGACTTAAGCTTTCTTGAATAGTTGCTAACTCTTGAGCAATTTTCTCTGGAGTTCCTATGACTCGAGTCCCGTCAGGAGACCACGAAAGTTCAAAGGATTCTGTTTTTAGTGCACCCGTAGAAGCTCTCCAATTGGCATTAACCTCTTTTTGAACTTCCTCTGGTGTGAATTCCAATGTTCCATGGACAACAGCCGCCACACCTTCGTCGTCAGTGAGTTCACTTGCAAAACTCAAAGTAGAAAAAAAATACAAAGGTAATAAAAGCCACATCACATTTTTAATTCTAACTCAGTTATGACTTAATATTGAAGGTTCATACCGCCAGCCAAACCGACCATACCGTCAAATTCAGCTGCCAAAACTCCCTCATAAGCACCTAAGAAATGATAATAAGGGATGGGATTTATGTTTCGCTTAAATTGAACAACATAAACAACTGACTGAAAACTATTATTTGATTTTATAAAAGTAATTTCTTCAATGGCAGCGTGGATTTCCTCAATACTATTGAGTTCTTTAATCACCTCATCGTTCTCTACCGTGAGTATAATTTGTCCGTATGCGGTGGTATCTGAAAGTTGATTTTCTGTTCTATCTGGATCGAGATAACTTACGCTCCTCGCAAAACCGTTCTCATTGAGCGTTAAATCTTTTGCCGAATGAACTCCCTGACAAGCGCTCAATAATATAAAAAATAGTAGCTCTTTTTTTCTTCTCATCGCTGACATACCGCTTTCTCAATTATCTTACATATTGCGCATAGTGTCACGAACGCTAACCTTAACTTTGTTAAGAACTGGTTAGTTGACGCATAGCCTAAGACTGAGTAATCCGAGCCTTTGCTGGGGAGCAGGGAGAAAGGTGCCGGACACTATGTCACGTCATTCTCCATTTTTGTTAGATTTTAATAAACTCTTAGGTCTTGGACTTTGTTTGCTTTCAGCAAATATCGAGGCAAAACATCCCGCTCACCAAAGCGACGACACCCCCTTTACTGTTATTGGAGGTTTTAAACTTAACCCCAGTGTTATTAGCGAAAACAACCCAGGCTTAAAAGTAAACCGATATGGAACAACAACACTCCTTCAACAAGGAAACGATGGCGAAGCTAGCCCAGGCCCCCTACTCGACCCACTTACAAAAAAAGAAATTGTTATTCGAGACCAGCACTACAAGCTCTATAATTTTCAAAAACAACCCCTTAATCAGTGGATTCAAGGCGAGCGCGAATCTCTCGGATATGGAATACGAATCATACCTGCAGCTCCTGGATTTCAAAGCCCAGAAGCTGAAAAATCTGGAAACCTAACGATTCAAGGATCAAAGACCGTTGATGAATATTTAAGAAAAGTTGTTTACGGTTACACAGATCCAGCCGACCGAAGACATACTGCTGAAACAATTAAAGCTCAGCAACCTATTTTTGCCCAAATTGCGTATCTTCATCCAGAAGGATTCCAAGGTGAACCCTTTAGCTTAGCCAATGAACCCAATCTAAAAACTGAAATGGGTTTTACTCACAAAGGCCTCTACCTGGGTGATGGTAAAACCGTAAATTCGCCTCCTTACTATCACGGTGATACTTGGTGGGACGAAGGGCAAGCGAATTACCCTGCCTTCTTATCCGTCATTGATTTTAGTGGCTTCTCAGACGGAACAAATTTTAACGTCAAAGAATTTAACAAAAACGGGATCATGAGCGCTATGGTTTTAAACGAAACTGCGGGCGGGGCACATTTTCCACGCGAATTTGATTATAAATTTGATCCCGTATACTCCGTTACTTTAGAAAAAATTCTCGACTTTTACGCGCGCTGGCTTGAAGACGATCCCATTTTTGGCATCGAAGATCCCAATGACCCTCGTTATATGGAGTCTCAATTTTACAAAACATATTGCGCCGAACACGCGACTGATATCACAAACGTTACAATCAACCTCCCCCAAAACCTTACAGGCTACAAAGAAGTCTATGGGGAGCGAGACGGAGAACGTCTCTTTGAACTTGCGATGGACAAAATATACAACTCTCGCTCACTTAGAAGTGGTGCAGAAGCCATCTACATTCGTGATACTTACTTAGGAAAAGGTTCCGAAGAGCGTAGAAGAAAAATTGGAGAAGGGCTCACTCCTTACTGGCAAGTCTTAGAAAAAGATCTCCCCGCAAATCAAAAAACAAAACAAGTTGTCTTCAAGGATGCAAGAAGTGGCAAGTACCTAGCCAAGAACCCCAAGTTCAAGGAGATAGGATATTCTCTCGCTTGGCAACCAGAAACCGTTGCAGACCTCCTCAAAGATTTCATTCGAGCGTATCTTCCATGGCCACGAGTAGGCAGCCTTACAAGTGTAGCGGCTATGATTGGTTTTTCAAGCGAAGCGAAGTTACGAATGAACATCGACGTTTTACAGTACATCAAAACAATATCACCTATTGTGCAGCAAATATTTTTGCACGAAGCCGCAATGGAAATTGGTTTAGCCAAACTCAGCGGCGTAAGTGATGAAGGCGCACTTTTTGAACGATTTACTACGGCTAGAAGTGCTCGCACAAAAGCTCTTCGCTCTTTGATGGCAAACATTGTTATTAAAATGCAAAGTGCTGAACGAGGTGATGCACAAGTAGACCCTAAAATTGCCAACCAGATCAACAATGTCTCAAAAGACTTCATGGCCCTCATCGATGGTGCCGGGTCTATTGAGCAAGACAAAGGGTGGCAAAGAACGATTGCCCTTAACAACAAAAGTTTAGCTGGCCGAAATTTTGCTGGGCCACAGGGGCTTGTAGATTACAGAGACAGCATATACGACAACAACTTTGCTCCCACCGTGGCTCCCATGCTTACAGCACTTAATAAAATTGACCCTAATCCAACTCCTGAACTCACTGTTAAGTACTACTTTGCTCCTGCAGTACACGTTCGGGTTGCAATGGGAATTCACGATGCAGACTCTCCAACGCGCCAACACTTGAGACTCTACCCCGTCGGACACGTTATCCAGGCCAACGAGACACTTCCTGTTGATGGTCATACAAAAGCAACCATAGACGACAACATCTCGTTTAATTTGAAAGTTTTATAACGGTAGTTAACTTATGCTAGGTAAAATAAAAAAACTTCTTCTTCTTTCTTTCTTAAGCCTAAACCTCAGTGCCCTAGCCACTGAGGTTTTAAGCGATAACCTTCCACCCTTAGACGGAAAGATTTACGAGTTTAAATCCTCAAGACCTAGCCTCTTCAATAAAGACGAACGGAGTGTTTTTATTAGAAGAGAAAAGGTAAGCGTTGAAGGAATAAACGATCCGAAAGCTGATATCGAATTAAGTATTCTATCAGGCTCAGGATCTACGCTTTTTCGCGACGAAGAAACCTTAAGTGAGCGTGCAAAAGAAAAAGCACAGGAAATTCGTTTTGAATCAATTAGCGGTAAACCCGAATATCCTTCACCCGTCGAAGAAGTAAAAGTTTTGAATCAAAATTCTTTTGTGAATGGGCTTAACTTACAAGCTTCAGCCTCACTCGCTCAACTTGCTGGCGATATCTATCTCGAATTTCCATTAGCCGCAAAACGTTTCACTCAATATGGCTTCAATGAACAGCACTTTATCTACTCCCCTCACCCTGACATTAAAGCTGCAGTTTTAAAAAATAAAGATGCCATCATTATAACCGTTCGAGGAACTGAACCTACTTCCATTAAAAACTGGATGACGAATGCCAAGTTTTTTCAAGTCCCGGTGATACGCGGCCAAAGTGTTCGTGCACACTTGGGATTTTCTCAAGCTGCAGCCGACATCATGCCTTTTGTAAGATCTGAAATATCCAGTACACTTGAGAACAAAATTCGAAGCCTTATAGCAAAAATTGCGGCTAATCCAGAGGGTGCACTTAAGCTTGCCTCCTACGGAATCACTGCACCCGTTTCAGCCCCAGACACTCGTCCGATTTACCTCACTGGTCATAGCCTTGGCGGTGCCATTGCTACGCTCTTATACGGTGAACTTACACTGAGTTGGCTCGACGAAAACACAAAGGGTTATTACTTTATCGATCCTGTACTCTCAAAAGTGAGTGACGAAAACATCAACAAGCTCATAGCAGACACCCTTGCAGCTGAGCAGTTCTACCAAGTGGGTGAAGAAAGAAGCTTTTCATTCTACGAGGAAGATGCCTTTAGAATTTCCAACAGCCTTAAACACCTTGCGGTTATAAGGGTAGACACTGGCTTTAGCGCAGCCCCAGCTGAAGATATTCAAGACCTCACCGTTGATCGAAGACTCAAAGCCCTTGTAACTTTTGGCGCTCCTCGTGCGCTCGACTGGCCCTTCAAATATGCTCTTGAAAGCTATGCAAGCGCAACGGGCTCTACCATTGTTCGATTTGAAAACTTTTTCCCACGCCCTCACGATGGAATCGCCTCATTTTTAGCCGACCTCGTTCCACGCGTTCCACTCGAAAGAGTCGGCTCCGGTTTATTTTTCCCCGAGTATACTCATGCTGGATTTAGAGCTTCATTTGAAACTGAAGATGAAGACCCCGAGGGAAACCCAAAAGTTCTCTTTTGCACTTATACAAATAAAGCGAGTGAAAGAAATTTAATGGAATATGCAATTCCTAGCTTTTCTCTGACTTATCATAAGATGTCTCTCTACTTGAAAAGAATCAGCAGTTACATAAAAGCAGACGAAAGTCTGGACTCAAGTCATCCATGCAAATCACTTAAGTACGAATACCCCGAAAGTATATAATCAAAAAAATCTTTTATTTGCTTTTGGGGCGACTTCCATCAGTAGGTGGTAATTGACTTTGACCATCAGGAGCAATCATAGGGTCCTTACCTTTAAAATTACCTTTAATGCGCCCTTTGAGTTTGGAAGGCTTAGTAGGGAGTTGATCCTCAACACTCACCCCACCCATACCTGTAGCCTCTTCAGAAGAAGACTCGCTACTCGTGCTGTTTGATTCTGAAAATCCAAGAACGGAAACAAAAAGGGCTAGAAATAAAAGCTTATTCATAGCTCTTACACTAGCCCATTCCTAACTTGAGTAAATTACAAGTTTACGACCTTTAAGCAGCTTTCATAGGGCTGTGCAACAGGCTCTCCGCTGCGGAAATGCCCAAAATCCCTATTCTTAATATGGCTCTTTACTTTTTCAGAAAGCGTACGTGTGCAAGTTTTTGTCTCATAATCCAGAGTCAAGGTTTCACTCAGAATGACGCGGATGGGGACAGCCACCAACTTTTCTCCATGAAGAATACTTGTTGGGCTGTTCTCATTCGAACAAACACCGCCCGTTATGCATGGAAAACCTTCGTTTTCTACTCGATGATCGAAATGCGCCAAATGATCCAGTTCAGGAACATTAATTTTTAACTGAACAGTGCCATAACCCAATGGTGTGCAAAAAACATTCGTCTCATTCAATGCGAGTGCGACCATGGTCGTTTCGTCTTTAAGCACGCGCTCCACTGTGTAAGAAGCGGCATTTGAAGCTGCTCCTGTAATTACCAAAAAACCTATAACAATTTTTCTCATTTCTTTACTCCTCAATACCTATCTAGCTGAATTGAGAGAAGAGGGATCATATATAAAATGAATGGCTATGATTAAAACTAAGAATAAGCAAAAGAACGGTTGCGCGAATCTGTAAGCCGGGTTCTGTCTTCTAGGATTCGAGTACCGATTGACCCTCAGCCCTAGGAGAACATCATTCCTCTAAGCGATCTACCCGACGGTTTAACGGTGCGGATTGCACACCTTCCATCCTATTTGATCTTGCTCCCCGCAGAGTTTGCCTGTTTTCACTCCAACAGCTCCCCAAAGGCTTCCCGTTCCGGGCCTAAGGATCATAGCCTTGGACATTCTCTCTGTTGCACTGTTCCTCGGGTTCTCAAGCAGACAGTGTGCAGGGTACGCATAGCGATACCCCGCTCCTGACGATACTCAATCCCCGGGGCCCATCACAAAATATGTACGAGCATCAGGCTATTACACCTCACAATTCGTTCATATTTCGCGCAGACCTGCGGCATCCTATGGAGCCCGGACTTTCCTCAAGAGGAAATAAAGACAGTTGCCAAGTAGCGCTCTACGCGCACATGGCAATCTGTCCGTATTAGCTCCTGCGATGTTCCGATTCGCGCTGTCGGAGAATCTAACTATTTCAAGGCACCTTGTCATTCTCAAAACGATGAACCCTCAACTAAAAAGGCCCTTATCCGTAGACAGTGTCTAAGTCATTTACAAAAGCACAGCCTCAACCCGCAATACAGGGGCTTCTGGAGGCCACATAACTGGTATAAATCTTGTATTTAGCTGCTGGATGAAGTTTCACTCCAAAATAGCTATCGAGCTCTTATCTTCTGTTTTTTTAGGCTCACTCCTCTCCTCCTGTGGAGCCCCAGGACCCGTTAATCATGTCGATTTTAATACTGAATTTGCAGATACTGCGAATGTTAAAACAACTCCTCAAAGTTATGGATTGCTTCAAGAAAAAGAATACCGTGACCTCGTTAAAATTGATAAAAGCTTTTCGCTAAGCACAGAGCAAATAGAAGGAATTCCTCAAAACGCGATTACAAAAGACCCTGAAGATAGCTCGAGTAAAACTTTTAGCCTCAGCCTTACCCTCGATAACGAAGTAACTTTTGATGGAGCCGACCCGCTGCTTAATCCCTCTAGCCAAGAAATTGGTATCGGCGAAAAGATCAAAAAGTGCTCAAGTCTTCAACTCGCAACAGACGTCAAGGGCATCAACATCACTTACAAAGTGAGTAAAACATTTATCATTGGACACCTGTACTCATTTGATGACTACAAAAAAGAATGTGATCAGGAAGTCGTTCGAATTACTTCAAAGCTCAACAGCGAAGGGAGTTTTAAATTCTCATATCTTCATGTTGTAAATCCAAATGACGTAGCCACTTCTCAAAAAGGTGTAGCTGTTATTACAACTCCACTTGGAAAAACCAAACTCTACCGAAAATTATACCGTATCCCCCCACACTTATTGAAAGTAGCTACCAATCTTTTAAAGAAAAAATGGATAAGGAACGTGAAATCGAAGAAGAAAAAGCAACTACAGAGAAAAGAGCAGCCCTCACACCCAAAGGTCAGATCACTTTTAACTTAGATGAAAAAGCCGAAGAACTCCCCGAGCTCTCACTCAAACTCAATGGAATAAAAAAAGAAAAAGCTTCTGAGTGGAAACAAGGCATCTACGATCCCGTATCAGGAGTTATCACAAGAGCCTTTACACCGCTTATTATGATGCCTATTGAAATCGTTCTCCAAGCTTTTTTAAGACCCCTTGGCGCTAAGCCTGATGAAAATGGACTTTTTATAAATTCATTCGTCTTTGAAGAATGTCACGGCATGTATATCAATACGACGTTAAAAGGAGTGGAGGCTTCTCTAGATGCACCTGCCTCCGACGAAAGCGCTGTTAAATGTCTCAACGAAATGCATAGCTTCTTGAGTCCAACTCGAGCGTTAAAATTTGACTATATTCAAGTCACTCAAGGTGAGTAGATTAAGAAATTAACTCAACTTTAACAATGCGCTAACAGTGAATTAACAGAAGACCTCTTATACTGACTTAAGTGCGTATTTTAAGTTTCTTCCTTTTTCTTTATCCAGGAAGTTTATTTGCTACATTCACCTCACCTGTCCTCCCACCAGACATTTATGATCGCAGTCTCATACACACGGAACCCAGCATTGAAGCTCCTCTCGAAAGACCTCTTCCTGGAGGAGAAGCACTCAAGGCAAAACTGCAACCTCAAAGCACAAAATCACTCAGTCAGCCCAGACCACTCACCGCAACCGACTCTTGTTGGTATGGTGAGAGCCAGCACCCTAGAAGTTTTGCAGAAACCATTGACTCTGTTGCATCGGATTTGACGACACAAGGAACCCAAGCCTTTCCTGAAGGAGAAAGCTACGCAAAAGAAGTTTACGGAATTCCTTTCGACGCTCCTACTCACGCAACTCTTAGTGATTTTAGATTATGCGAAAATCAAAGCGCAGAAGACCTTAAGAAAATTCTTGGGAAAAGAGCCAACAATGTGAATCCCGAAACCCTTCAAAGGATCAATCAATTTGCCGCTCAAATGAACGCCATAGAAGACTCTAAAAGAAAGGCTGGCCTCTGGGCTCAATTTTTAGCTTGCCTTGGAGAACAAGAAACATTCAGAGCTAAGGTCCACGAAGATACAGATACTTACCATGGAATTCCAGCACCTCCCGGAGTTCACGTTGGTACCGACTCTGACGGTGGGATCAAAGCTGGAGTCTTTCAATTTGGAGTGACTCGCCGTGGAAGTAATTTATTTGAATGTTTTAACTCTTGGAATTCAAAATTCCCTGGAGCTAATCAAGGACATTGCCGCAAGGATTTTTTTAAAAGCAAAATGAGCGATGTTGTTACGAGTACGGGCCAAGTTCAAAACATTTATTGTGGTGGACACAAGATTGTTGAAGCACTTTTTACCGAAAAATATACGCAGGATCCAGCACGAACCCCCGCCCAAAACGTAGATGAAAATGGAAAGCTCCTACCTCCTGATCAAAGATGCACGACCCCCTTTTCAGGGACAACCTATCAACACTTTGGTCCCTTAAGAGCATCCACTTCAAATAACCTTGACCAAGTTCTGGCTTGTCTAGTGCCCGTGATCGATGAAACAAAGGACTCAACAGCTGAGCCCTCATTTACACAAACAACTAAGGCACAGGAGACTCCAAAAAAACCTGAATCTCCTGACCCTGTAAAAGCTAAAAACTCCCAATCCTTAGTGCAACTAGCAGTTCTGGGTTTTGGTTGCGATAACTACGAGTCTCGCCTTAACGAGCTAAAATCCTCAAACGAAAAGTACATGGATCAAGACGAGATCCTTAATCAACTCAATGCAGCGATTACTGAAAGGTGCGGAAGCGATAAAAGCTGCATCAAAAGAATGTCTTCTATGCTTGAGCCCATGATTGCCGAATTCACAAGTCAATCAACTACAAGTTCAGGCTCAATTGCAAAAGCTCATGAGGAAGCTCAACGCGTTGGTTATAAATGTCGCTACTAGTCTACAGGCACCAAACTTGCTGATTTATGAAGTGTCGTTAAGCTAAACTTTATGAGATTTAAAAGATACCTTTGGATTATCCTAAGTCCGCTTGCAGCCTCCGCTAGCTTTGCACAATTTGGAAATAACGTTCATCTCGAGGCTAAAAACTTGAAATTTAGCTATCAAAGCTACGATGCTTCCAGCATCGTAAAATGTAGTCATGAAGTAGAAAATGAGCTTTCACAAGACTGGAGAGTTCTTTGCCAAGAGGGCACCTTTAAGCGCGAGTATTCCGTCCACCTTTGGGTGACTCGTTACACTAAAAAAGTGGCGCCCAAGACAAGCATAGAAACACTCTACTGGGTTACGGAGCGCTACCCAGAACAAGGAAGAGGTTACTCTTCCACAAATTGGATTCATCTCGCCGAAGACACTCCCTTCTATGGAGCGAGTCTCAGCGTAGGTGTAGACAATGAAACATCTGGTCTCTATTTAGAAATTTCTGGACAACAATAGCATTAAGATAAGTAGAGAAAATTACTTTTGAGATTCAAGAGCCAGGACAGCTTGAAATGCCTTATCTCTATCAATTGAACCACGAGTAGCCTGCTGAAAATTTGAGGTGAGCTGCTCATCATAGGTAAGTTCATTAAAAGGATAAGTCGCCTGTCCATTTGAAGCCTCAAAAATGATTTCCCTTATTTGCTTTGTCGTCAAATTAGGCTTTAGCAATAACATCTGAGCTACAAGAGCTGCAACAGCTGGAGCCGCAAATGAGGTCCCATTCGTTGGCTTTCTTGTACCATCCGGATAAAGTAAATTAACACCTTGCCCATTGTCCACAACATCAACGTTCGGCCCGCTACCGGAGAAAGAAGAAAGTGCTCCCGTTGCATCAACAGAACCCACATTGATTACGTTATCATAGGGAAATTCGGCCGGAAAAGAATGACGTCCTCCCACCCCATTCCTCTTATTTCCAGCAGCAGCTACAAATATAAAGTCTGGATTCTTTTGAATGACATCTAACAACTCAGGCATCAATGGACTGCCCTGACTAAAACTCATATTGATAACTCGTATGGGCTGATTTGGATTTTTTAAATTCCAACTCCGCAAATAAGCAATCGACTCTCTAAAAGCTCCGGCTCCAATAGGATTATCTAAGTGTTGCTTAATAGGTAAAACTTTTATTCTAGAGCTAGGTTGAATAACGACCTCTGAGACCATTGACCCATGATAGCTCGACGGCCACGAATGGGTAAGTGGGGAATGTAAAATGAAGTCATAACCTAAATAGTCATCCACATAACCATTCTTATCATCATCTATTCCATTTGAAGGAATTTCACCTTTATTTACAAGAGCTGATGAGATCAAATCACTGCGTGAGTAATCAAGTCCAGAATCAAAAACGGCAACACCAGATGATTCCAACTTAAAATTCTTTCCGTATTTTTTATCAAAATCCGTTTCAGGCTTTCTTTCAATTTTTGCCAATGATGGGATACGCTTTTCTAATACTTTTTTATCTATCGCAAATAAACTAAGAAAAGCTTCTGGATCAACAGCAAACTCATCATCGAAGTCAATGGAGTGAAACGCAGAAGAAGCATCATAAGAAACTAAGAGCTGTCTACCGTTCTTCGTCAAAAAACGAAGACTGTAACCATCGTGAACGTTTTTCAACAAATCCTCTACAACTTCAATTTGCCTAATAGAAGAAGCTTCATTTTTATTTTCATAAAGCACATAAGACCCACCCGTTATAAGGTCTGTCTTAACAATTCGAACAAAGACTTCACCTTTATGTTTTATAGTTTTAGGGAGAGCTTTAAGCCCTGGAGACAGATGAAACTTATCTTCAAGCTTTCCTTCAAAATCTTCCTCATAAAACGGGAAAAAATCTTTTTTATTTTCTTCCTCATTCGACTCTTCAATACGATTCAAAAGGATCCAATAACTAGTTCCCAATCCCAAAACCCCAGACCCTACAAGTAATGAAGTTCCACGAAGAAGCTGACCAAGCGCAACAACTCCTTCCTTTGCCCAAACTTTTAGATCCTCATCTTTTGTTTTTATCACCCGTTCTGAGTGCTTCACGAGATCATCAGGCCATTTAAGAACTTTATAAATTATTTTTCTCTCCTCGGGTTGAAAAGACCTCAAAACGCTAGCAGAAAACTCTTCAACAGCAGGTAAATCATCTCGAGTAAAACTTGCTCCTTCAAACAGAGCTCCTCTATACAATTTGCGTATATGAGGAGGAAGCTCTCCCAAATAAACCTGAATAGATTCATGAACAGACTTAGCCAACTCACCTCTACACGAGCCCAGGTCCGCAGCCTCTAGGACTCCAACAGAAAGTGCTGAGCTCAGGATACACCTAAGCCCATAAGCTAATATCTTCATTTCCAATATACTATTTCGGATCAATTCTGGAGATCTCCACTGATTTCAAGCACACTTGAAACTTAAATAGTGGCAATAAAGTAAAAGCTGCTGTTTCCTGTGTCAAAAAACCGTAAACCAGCAACCTAAAGAGCTAGCTAGTAAACAGTCGTCCAATCATAAAGAATTGAGAGAATATTTCTCAAAGTTACAATGAATTGCTTGGGACTTAAGGTTTTACCTTCAATAGACTTCAGATTCTCAGGAACCTCAAAATCAAAACCCTCAAAGCCTTTAGTTAGTTCTGGATTATTCCAGTACTCAAAGAAAGTATCATCATGAACCTTTGTTGCAGCCGTATCATAGATATCAAGCTGCTGCTCTCTAAAGGCTCCATACATCGTCGTTTGATCCTTGTTAGCAGACCCAACAATAACGTATTTTCCATCAGCAGAGATTGTTTTCATGTGCACTTCTTGAGAAATCTCATGAAGGCTCTCTAATTCCTCAGGTGACATACGAGCCGCTTCTCCTGTCACAAAAGGTTTAAAGGAGTAAGTAAGTAGCCATTTAACTTCTATTCCAACTTCTTTAAGGCGATCTAAATACAAAAGGTTGGGCATTCCCTTCGGATTCGCAAGAGCAAGAGGCTCAAGAATAGCCTTTATCTCAAGAGCAGGGTTTTTCTTCTTAGCTTCTATCAATGCTAAAACCACGTTTCTATCGAATAGGAATTGATCCATGATTAAAACTCTAGTCTTCGCTCCCTTTATGAGCTGCACGACCTCATCAATTAAACTAGAGCGTGTAGAGTCCACATTCGTAAAACCAGTTCGAAGTAACACGCTTCCTTTATCCTCAACACTTACTTTCGAAACAGAAGGAGCAAGAGATACATTTCTTTCAAGCAAATCAAAAGGCTTCAGTATATTTACAATTTTCTCTTCTTTGTTCTGGCTAGTCTTATAAAGATCTGCCGACCAACCTGCCTTTGCTAGAAAATCAACATAAGGTTCAGCTCCGCTAAACTTATAAGGCGCTTGAGAATAGTCCACATCCCTAAGAGCATACTTCATATCCAAGTAGTAATCGTCTTGAACAATAGCCGCTGAGGGTCCTTCAATTTTTGCTACGTGATCATAACAAAACGCGCCTGACTCATCTGTTAAGTTTTTAGACCCCACAAAGGCCACAGGATGAGATGTTTTACCGTCAATAACAAAGACCTTACTGTGATCTGACATCGCACGCCCATATAGATCCAAATGGCCTTGCAAACCCGTATTGTTCAACAAATCATCTGACAAAATAGGTTCAATAAATCCGGGTAAGCCACTTAAGTGATTTTTAATATTCGAAGGAAGTATCACAAGACGCGTAGGGTTTTTATAAGAATACGCTAAGAGATAATTAAAAACGGGTAGCATATTCTTCTCGTGGCCAAAGTGGTTCACTTGGTCTCTTAGAATCAAAACCTTCAATTGAGGCTTCTGCTCTAACAGAGCAACAATATGTTTTGCCAAAGAAGCTCCCATTGAACCGCCTAAAAAGAAAATATCTACAAAAATCGTTTCTTGAGCATTATTAAGAGCACTTATTATTTCTTTAAAAATTCCAGATTTCTGACTCCAAACAAAATGAGTTGCAGCACTTTGAAAACCCTCTTCTTCTGTAAATACTTCAGAAGGGTCTGCATCATACATCGCGTTTACTGAACCGCGACCTGAAAGAGGATAGAGTTCAGGGATTAAGTGTATACGTTTTTGAATCTCTTCTAAAATTTTCGGCGAAAGATCATTTTTAGAAAGATACTGAACCGCATTGCCACTGACCCAACCTGTTTCTGAGACAAGGTGACCTGGATGATCGCCCAGCTCATTTAAATTCTTTGTTAAAAAATTATATTTTGAAGATAAACAGCTAGCTACAGCGACAAAAGGATTAAATGATTCGCTGTTGGGGTCTTGGCTATAGTCATATGTTATCACTTTCTGAAAACAGCCTTCGAATGCACCCATATCCATTGCTTTATATTCCCCGTAAAGTCTCTTCGCTTGTCCTTGTGCGGAAACATAACGAGGATCTTCAGCAATTTCCTTTAGGGTTAACTTCATTTCTTGAACATAAAGCCTCATGAGAGGAAGAACTCTTAGCCTTACTCCCAAATTATCGTTTCTTAACAGGTAGCACATGGCTCCCAAAACCTTTTTGCTTTTAAAGAAAGCTCCGATTGAAGACTGACAATTTACAACGTGATTCCTGAATTCTTCTGCAACAAGCTGCTTATTGAGACGCTTTATAACATCGTGATCAAAAAGATAGCCCTTCACGATCGGATCCTGAGTTAATTGAAGGAGTTCATTACGATCTAAGAGACGCTCTGTAATGTCTGAAGCTTGTATTTGCACACTTGCAAATAAAAAGGCTAACGAGCTTATGTTTAAAATTGCTTTTAATTGGAATCTCATTTCAATCTCCCGAAAATAGAACTTAAGGCTTCTTTAAGAAGTGGTGCGTACTGAAGCTTATCCTCGGCTGCCGCAAGAGCCTGATCTTCAAGCGCTTTAATTTCGCCTTCAATCGTTTTGTTTATTTCAGCCTGAAACTGAGTATTTACAGATTGCACTTTAAAACCACCAATTGGCAGGCGTCCTCTTTTACTCAAATAACCCAGGCTTGTAAGAACGTTTAATCCCTCTACTTCTTGCTTTTCTAAATCAAAAATCAAACTACTAAAGCTAAAGGTCACGGGCGCAGTTGCTCCCGCTACTAGCTTTGCTTTTCCTTGCATGCCAGGTGCCATATCCTGTCGCCTCGCCTCTTTAAGTTTAAATGTGCCATCCACAAATGCTTCAAACTCACCAAACTCAACCTCAAGCCACGGGCCCTTGCTAGCTTCTGCTCCAGAGGCTTTTACCAATGGAATGACCAAACTCATATTAGCTGTCGCCATATTCTCACGTGAACCGGGGATTACAATTTTCTCAAAAGCAACCTGATCATTGGCTTGAGTAAATGGAATCCCTTCTGGGCCTGTAGCTTTTAACGCCAAAAGCGCTGTTACTTTAAGACAAGAATCAATATCACTCCCGCATGCTTTCTTATCGTTGATAAGAATTGAACTTTTTAAACCTAATAGAAAAACGGGGTTAATAGTATCTGCACGTAGTGCCTGCAAGGCTTTGATCTGCTCCGTAACGGTCTTTGCAAATTTGCTCGAATCCCTTGAGGCACCTAGAACATTCGTCAGGTTCTCTGGACTCATAGAAATCTTTTCAGAACTATAAAATAAATTTCGACTCTCATCCTGATAGGGAATTAAATATACAGTTCCTTCAAAGGGGTCTTGTGCTTTAAGATCTCTAAATGCAGGATCAAGAATAACCTCATTAAGCGCCGAAGAAAAAAGTGATGCCATGGAGGTAATAGAAGTTAGAAAGTCGACATCTTGCACAGCGAGTGTACCGCCCATGACTCCACTTAAAGGAAGAACTCCTTTTGCAACTGAACCTAAGATTTTCTTAGAAAACTCTTCTTTCAACTTTTCTCTATCTGAGACTTGTAAAACATCTTTGCTGTAGTCAAACTTTTCACCGCTAGGAGAATGCTCTAAAAATAGCAACCTATAGGGGGACTGCCCCGTATATTCTTCTGCTCGTGCTTTTGAGCTAAATACAAATAGAAAAATTAATACCCATAATCTAGTTTTCGACTGCACCATCGTGTGCAAAAACCTAATCTGCACAGACCCCCATAT
The DNA here is from genome assembly GCA_041391385.1 of Bdellovibrionota bacterium. Lineage (GTDB taxonomy): Bacteria > Bdellovibrionota > UBA2428 > UBA2428 > UBA2428 > CANIGN01. The sequence continues at coordinate 201,558 of JAWKOD010000006.1, read as the reverse complement.
CAACGATAAAGAGGTGCCTTTAAGGCAATCAAAGGCCACGTAATGTCCTCACAAACCCTTAAAATACTCTCTGAGAGCACAAGACCCTCATCTTTATGGACAAAGGGGCTAGGCACCTTTAAACACTCAACATGGCATTACTCGCTTTACTCGTTGGATCGGCCCTCATTTTTGCATTCGCATACAAATACTATGGTGACTTCCTTAAAAAAGCCTTCGGCTTAAGCGATAAAAACAAAGCCCCCTCCTATTCCATGCAAGACAATGTGGATTTTGTCCCCACAAATCCTTTTGTCGTATTTGGACATCACTTCTCTTCTATTGCGGGCGCTGGTCCTATAGTTGGACCTGTCTTGGCCGCTCTCTATTTTGGCTGGCTCCCGGCTCTTTTATGGATCATCCTAGGATCAATATTTGTCGGCGGGGTTCATGATTTAGGATCTCTTCTGGCTTCTATGAGACACAAGGCAGGTAACGTTGCCGATGTGGCACGTGATTACATGGGGAGTTTTGCTGGAAAACTATTTCTTGTTTTCATTTATCTCGCACTTCTTTATGTCATCATTGTTTTTCTTGATTTAACGGCACTCACCTTTACTCAAGAAGGAAACGTAGCTACTTCAAGTAATCTTTTTATTTTGTTGGCTGTGGTTTTTGGGATCAGCACAAAACTTTTCAAGAACTTTTCACTCAGTAAGCAACTCGTTGTTTTCTTGCCCTTACTTCTACTCGGTATCGCAGCCGGTGAATGGTACCCTATTACTGGAGTACCAGAATTCTTAGGATCCCAAAAGTTTTTCTGGTCAGCTATGCTTTTGATTTATTGCTTTGTAGCAAGCATCACCCCCGTATGGGCGCTTCTACAACCGAGAGACTTTCTATCTAGCTTTCTCCTTTATGGAGCCATTCTTGGTGGAGCTATTGGAATCGTACTTGGAGTTTTTCAAGGCAACACGGCACTCACCGCTCATTGGCCAGCAGTGGTTATGGAAAGCGAACTTAAGAACATTGGCATCGCTCCCCTAGGAATGATCTTCCCTGTTCTTTTTATTACAATCGCATGCGGAGCCTGCAGTGGATTTCACTCCCTGGTTTCGGCGGGAACTACTGCCAGACAAGTTAAAAGTGAAAGTGATGCCTTTAAAATTGGCTACGGAGCCATGCTTATCGAAGGTCTCGTTGCCGTGATTTCACTCACAACCGTTATAATCTTAAGTTTTCAAAAAGAAAGCTTCGGGAGCCCACTCTCTGTATTCGCAAATGGAATAGGAAACTTCTTAAGCTCATTAGGCCTTTCTCAATCCACAGGAACTCATTTTGCTTATCTTGCAATTTCAACATTTTTGTTAACGACTCTTGATACGTGTACGCGAATTAGCCGTTACATTATTCAAGATATTTTCTCTTGGGACAACGCAGTTTCAAAAAACAGAATAATAGCGACGGCACTTGCCATTGCAGTGCCAGCAATATTTGCCTTTATGACACTCACAGATGCGAGTGGAAATCCAATACCTCTTTGGAAAGCCATCTGGCCTATCTTTGGAGCGAGTAATCAACTTTTAGCAGCACTTGCTTTACTTGCAGTAACCGTGTGGTTAAAGCGTACAGGAAGAAAATACATTTTTGCACTCGTTCCTATGATTTTAATGCTTTTGGTAACTCTCAGTGCCTTAGCTCTTATGTTTTACGAGCAAGGTTTCAACTTACTTGGCGGAATTGCTTTGGGACTTTTTATCCTTGGCCTTTTAATCTTAAAAGAATCCTGGAAAGCATTTACACTCCCCCAGGCCAATCACGAAACAGTTTTAGTTTAATTTATAAGACTCCTTGATTAGAATCTTAGTTTTTTTCTTTTAACTTTTTAATACGAGCATATTCACTTTCAAAAGAATCTTTTTCGAGTTGATCCAAATACCTCATAAGATAATCGTATCTTTCGTTCTCGTTTAAATGCGACGGAAAAGCAATAGTCGAATGATTACTCAAATACGCCTGATGTTCTTTTGTTCGTTCCATTAAAGCAAAAAGTTCTGCCTCTCGTCTCATTGAAAGCTCTTTGGCCTCTTCATGGTTCTTGGGTATACTCGAAGCCTTATACTGAGACGGAGTATAGGCCCTCAATTTAAACTGAGATTCTCTAAGTTCAATTCGAGCCTTCGCTCTTGCCAAAGCAGCGTTTTCTTTTCTACCTAAAAACTCAGTCTCTACATTGAGTCTATTTGCGTTAATAGTTCTCATCATAGAAGAGAAATCACCAGAGAAACCTGAAATGCCATTTCGATAAGCTTCAAGCCATTGCTTGTTCCATTCCGTTTTTTTTTCCATATACTGCTTTTCTTCAAGTAGCCTTTGTTCAGCTAGAAGCCTTGCTTCTTCTGCTTTCTTCTCTCTATTCAATGCAATTTCCTGTTGAGCAGCCTTAGCATCAGCCAATCGCTGTTCCCTTTCCTCAGAGCTTTCATTTTTAGGAGGATGATATTCCTTATAAGCTAGTGCTAAAGAAGTATTTGTATTTATTTGTCGGGGGACTTGATAGCGAGGATCCTGAATAACCCGAGTGTAATTTCTTGACCAATCATCATTATCATTACTATGTAAATTCACATTATTAATTGCTTGTTGCCTTAAGTTAGCAACTTCTACCTGCCTGTTGGCAATGCTAAGTTGCTCAGCTTTAGTTAACTCACGACATTTAACGATTGCCTCTTTATATTCTTGAATGACGTCTGCTCCACTCTCATCTTTTAAAGGCATAGCTAGCTCAACTTGAATTTTTGCTTTTCTCCAAGTAGCTTCGACTTCCGACTTGCACGTATCTGCAAATTCCCCCATATTAAAACGAGGTATTTCGTCAAACCAAATAGAAGCACCTTCAGCTTTTAGGACATAAAGGGCGTTATTTATTTTTGCTGAATCTAAAGCTTGATTTAAATCTTTAACATACGCCTCACAAATTGCTTGAGGACTTGTACCCAAACCCACTTTTCTTTTAATAAAACTCCTTGTTTCCTCAAAGACGAAGTGATGAGTAACTAAATCTAAAGTGGAGTCGTTATCATTCGGCAATGCCGACATAGCAACGATTGTTACAGAAGGCGTCCCATTCTTATCATCACAATTTGAAAGAACTTTTGCTCTTTGAGGATCGACAATCTCCAACTTTCGTTTTGCACTTTGCTCATTAAATCGAGAAAGAATGGCCTCTTCAAGTAATTCATCCTTATCTGCATTGCTCATTTTATAGGCATCATAATAAAAGAATGAAAGCAGAGGCCCACTCATATTTGAAATCTCACGTGGATTCTCTCTTATCTTTTTTCCATCAAACTCAAAACTTCTATACAAGTCAGAGGCTTTAACGATATCTACAAGCATTAACTTTGAAGCAATATCTTCTCTAAGTTTTTTCCTCGGTTTAGATCCATCAAATCCATAAAGCTTAAAAGACGGCTCTCTAGCTGATAATTTATGAAACGGAGTAAGTGAGGGATACTCAAAGTGATTTGAGGGTGTCTGTAAGGCTTTATCTAGTAGCTTCACATTTTCAACGCTTTGATCCCCTAGAACCTGATCAAAAAGATCTTCATAATAGTGAGGAGCTTCTTGAGATTCTTTTGCAATCGAAGCGAAGGCTAAAAGAACCCCCAAGCCTATAACTATGGGCGCATTCCGCACATCTCCCCTCAGCTGCTTCATTCCCCTATTATAATTCGTAGCAACTCTACTTTTTCCTTCATTTTTAAGAACTTAGCCCTTAATTTAGATCACATTTCTTACACCCGTGAAATACTTAGGCACTGATTAACTCAGTAAAGACATCTCAGGTATTTTAGCTAAGCATCTAGGATTGTTTGATATTTAAGTGCTTGCCCAGAATCACACCCCTTCCCTTAAGGCTTATCCCATCCAAATGCTATGACCTTAACAATGAAGCAATGTCCCACTTAAAGAGACGCCTTGCGGGAATAGCGCTCACCAAAGCTACAGTCGCGAGACTAATAGAATAAAGAACAACAACACGAGTCCACGACCAATCGACAGGGAGGTTTTGTGAGTAAAAAAACTTTGGAAGCATTCCCCAACTATCAATGGCCCAAGAAACGATTGCCGACAAGATTACACCAATTACAAAAGAAAAAGCCGCAATAAAAATAGCCTCTAATTCAAAAACCCAAAATATTTCATTTTGAGTGGCGCCAATGGCTCTCAACAAACCAATCTCTCGACGTTTCTCAGCAATTCTTAAACTCAAAGAAGAACTCACCGCTAAAGCTCCAAAAAGAACCACAAAAAAGAGCGCCAAAGCCATCGCCTTTTTCTCTAAATCAAGCGAGTGCCAAAGAGCAAAATCCAGTTCCTTCCAATCTCGAAAGTTGGGATCAATTTCTTTTATTTGAGTTGCAAGAATTGGAGCCTGAAAGGGATCCTTAAGAGCTATCTCTATGCGAGACTTGTAAGAATTATCTCCTAACCAAAGCTTAAGGTCTTCGTTAGAAACCCATACATAAAAACGATCGACATCAAAAAGTCCACTGCGCCTCATGCCCCCAGACCTAAGCTCCAAAGGAGCTCCTTCTAAATTCCAAACATTTCGAATTCTAAAAGACTCCATGGACTCAGAATTCAAAACACTCCCCAACTCATCGCCCAGAAGCACTGTCCCGGGCTCAACATCGTCGCTTCCTTCGATTACAACGCCTGAACCTGTGTAAATTTTACCGTCTTTAAGAGGCTCGAGGAGCCCTTCCATTTGCAGCTTCACATCAATGCGAGAAATTTGATCTCCAAAACGTTTCTTCACCAGAGCTGCCACAGTATCGAGATCCTTCCGCAAGGGTCCCTCAAGCAAAATATGCGGTTTAATCGCTAAGTGCTGGAGCCGAATTTCTTTTTGCAAGCCCTCCATCACGTTCAATGTGGTGAGCCAAGCACAAATTCCAATGGAACAAGCAATGATCGCAAAGCGGTTCATCCAACGCACCGCAGGCCGAGCGTCTTTTGAGCTAAGGTGTTTTTTTAATAGGATTTTCAGGCCTGACATTTGCAAGGTCTAGTCTAACAGGCGCCTTGGCGCTGGCAAGTCTATGCAGAGAGTCTAGAGGATATCTAGTCCTGTCCCTACTCTATGTTATAAGAGTTGAAGCAATTTATTGTTACTAAGAAAGGTTTTAAAAATTATATTATGGCTGGAATCAATAAAGTTATTTTGATCGGAAATCTAGGAAAAGACCCTGAACTGAGACACACACCTCAAGGTCAAGCTGTTGCAAATTTTTCACTGGCAACTAGCGAAAACTGGAACGATAAAAACGGACAAAAACAAGAACGTACTGAGTGGCACAAAGTAGTTGTTTGGGGAAAACCTGCTGAACTCGTTGCTAAATACCTCACAAAAGGCCGCAAAGCTTACGTAGAAGGTCGTCTTCAAACACGTGCGTGGGACGATAAAGAAGGTCAAAAACGCTACACCACTGAAATCGTAGCAACGACTGTTCAATTTTTGGACTCTCAAGCCTCTAGAAGCGCTGAGCCTGTAGGTGACGATCCCTTTGGCGCTCCTCCTGATTTCTCAGGCAGCCAAGAAGGCAGCAGCGACGAAATTCCATTCTAGACACTGCCCTCGCTCTGTTGAATACTTTTGTAAATGAAGAAAAAGTCCGCTTCAAAAACAATCAAGAAGGCCAAGCGCCCCGTTGATGTTTTGGAAGCGGATTCTTTGTCTGAGGCAGCTCTAAATCAAGACATCGATAAAGAGCTTAGCAAGGAAGGCGCCTTTTTACCTGCCGTTCAAAAACACCCCCTACCTCCTTCGATCCCTACTGACGACCCGCTTGCTCTTTACCTCAGACAAATACATAAAATTCCTCTCCTCAAGCTTTCGGAAGAACAGGAACTTGCCCGCAAAGCCTATGACGAAAAAGACCCAGCCTCTATTCGTCGCCTCATTCAAAGCAACCTTCGCTTTGTTGTAAAAATTTCTTTTGAATATGCCCGCTTCGGACACAAAATATTAGACCTCATCCAGGAAGGAAATATCGGCCTTATTCAAGCTGTGCATCACTTCAACCCTTATAAAGAAGTCAGACTCACCACTTACGCTGTTTGGTGGATAAGAAGCTACATCCGAGATTATCTTTTAAAGAACTGGTCGATCGTTCGAATTGGAACAACCGCTGCGCAAAAAAAGCTTTTTTACAGACTTAAAAAAGAACAAGAAAAATGGGAGCGTTTGGGAATCAACCCCCAAGTTAAAGCCATTGCCCACAATTTAGGAGTGAGAGAAGACGAAGTCGAAACCATGCAACAGCGCATGTCCGGGAGAGACTCCTCACTTTCTCCTCGTCCCGACAAAGATGGAGACGATACGCTCAGCTTTGAAAATACTTTAGCGTCGGAAAACAGCCTTCCCTCAGCAGAACTTGAAGAACGCGAAGACTCTTGGCTTATCCACAAGGCACTTGAAGAGTTTCAAGATGAACTCAACGACCGCGAAAAAGATTTCGTAAAAAGGCGCCTCCTTTCAGAGACGCCCGTAACACTCGAAGAATTTGGCAAAGATTATGGCATTTCCAAGGAGCGCTCTCGCCAAATCGAAGAACAAATCAAAAAGAAACTCAAAGAGTACCTTTCCAAATACTACCCAGAAATAACTCTCGATTAAGGAGTTATCTTCCTAGAATTTCTTTAGAGAGCCAAGAAATGACAGAATTCACCTTAGAGTAAACGCCGTATTTGTTTGGACGAGCACAACCATCACCCCAACTTACAACACCAACTAAACGCACTTCGCCGTTATTTTCTTTTATGATGAGTGGGCCGCCGCTATCGCCTTGGCAAGAATCCTTACCGCCACTTGTGCGGCCTGCGCACAACATCCTAGATGTAATTTGCCCAGAATAAGCTGAGTTACACTTAGCTTGATCAATCAAAGGAACACTCACGTGTCTCAAACGACTCGCTACTCCTCCCCCTTCAGACGTTGCTCCCCAACCCGCTACTGTAACAAGTGGCGCAATGTTTTCATTGCTTGGAATAGACAGTTCATCTCTATTCACTGCCACATAAGGTTTGTTGGATTTTGTACTTAACTTTAGAAGGGCAAAATCATAGTCGCTTGTACTGCTTCTATAAGAAGGGTGTACAATCGCCTTTGATACACGAATCGTTTCCACTCCACTTGTATCACTCATTGAATGAAGTCCTGTCTTTACTCTTAAAGAACTTATGGATTGGCCGACAACACAATGAGCAGCCGTCAAAACCCAATTAGGATGAATGAGTGAACCTCCACAAAAGTGACGAGACGAACTAAACCACGAGGTTTTTTGTAAAGAAATGATATATGGAAATTGCCCTCGACTTGCTTCAGATCCTCCCACTATTTTTTGTGCAGCTAGAGCAGGAAAACTTAATCCTGACGCGAACATAGCTGACATAGATATACGGCTTAATTTAGTTAATTTTAATTTCATTTATCCCCCAAGCATTTTTATTTTGGAGGATGTGTTGCGCGTTAGGGTGACAAAATTTCGTCAGAAAGCTGATTTAAGTCAACTTGCAATGAGATTATGCAATTTCAAACTTTTAACAACTCACTAACACTCAAACATTGTAGACTCTAATATAGGTCGTAGGCGCGACACCCTAAAGGGAGAATTTCACTAGGGATCCATCGAATCCGTCTCCTACAAAAATTTAGGGTTGTTTATAATTAGCGAACAACTTAAAAACCCAGCTCTCAAATACAGGGTATTCCCACGTAAAATCTGGTTAATATCGTGTTAATGCCTCTGCCTTTAATATCTCAAAACCGAATACCTTTTAGTCCAACGTAAGAGTAGATGTAAGCAGAAAAAAAAGAAAGAGGCTTACATGAAACACATCTTCACACTTTTATTTTTCACTTCACTCACGACCTTGAGTTTAATTGCAGAAGCAAAAACGTGTACTTCTTCTACAATTTTAGCTTCTCTCAAAAGCAAAAAACGTTTCGTTTGGGCTGAAGAAAAATGTAGCAACACAAGCATCAGCGTTTCAAAGCCTCTTACTATTAGCATTTCAGGCGCCACTATAGACGGGTCCAACAAACTCACCATGAAATGGAAGGGCAAGCATAAATGCGATGAAAAACCCTCTTCAGACACTATATTTACAGTAACAGGCAGTAAAATAACTATAAAAAATCTTAAAATGGATTGGAGTCCGGAGGGGATTCACCTCAAAGGAAGCAGTAACACAGTGGACAATGTAACATGGATTAAAATCTGCGAAGACGGTCTTACAAATACAGGAAAAGGGAATGTCATAAAAAACTCACTTTTTCAAAACGCTCCTGACAAATGCGTTCAAACCAATGGTGGCTCAGCAACTTTCATCAATAATACATTTAAAAAATGTCCACGCTCCATTGGCTCATGCTCCGACAAAGCCGATCCGGGCAATCACCCCACTGCAAACTGCAAAGTACCTAGCTTCAACACGGCTATTAGCAATAAAGTTTATGGATGTAGAAATTATGCTTTTCGCGCTTCAGGCAAAAAAAGCAAAAAGGCAAACGGCTGGCTAAAGGCTATCAATAACGAGTTTTATGATTGCGATGGGGCGATGCAAAGTGAAGAAGATGGGGATGTTTACGCAAGTGATAACCGTGTCATAGGCGGCACAGCATTTGATACTGAAACCAAATACGGGAAATACAACGCCGTCATACGAGAATGCAATACATCTTTAGAAAAAGGTGCACGATATTATACAAATAAAAAACCCAAAGTGGACTGCAACTGGGATTAAACGTCTAGCCGAAGTGTGTTGCTGATATAAAAACGTTGGCAACACCTTCTAGAAAATCCTGAAGGTCTTTATCAAAACGATTTTTTATGGGGCTATCGATGTCAAAAACTCCAATCCCCACTGAGTTTAGATACAAAGGTACCACTAGTTCCGACTCAGATGCGGTATCGCAAGCAATGTGATCGCTCACGGCATGTACATCTGGAACATTGTAAACTTTATTATCTTTAAACGCTCGGCCACACACTCCGCGACCAATCGCAATACGTGTGCACGCAACTTTTCCCTGAAAGGGGCCCACAACAAGTTCGTTATTTTTATAAAAATAAAATCCAACCCAGTTTAACTGAGTAATGTTTTCCATCACAAAGGCTCCAACGTTTGCTGCGTTTGCAATTAAATCGCGCTCACCTTCAAGAAGAGCCGATAATTCTTTTAGCAAAAGTTGATAATCTGAAACGGTCTTCACGGGTTTACCCTTTCTAAAAAGCGTACTGTAGCCTCATTATCGATACCATCTGCGTGGCCCCCAGGGACACTGAGCATTTCTATGGGATATCCCTGCTCACGCGCGTTGCTTACAAAGTTTTCATTTAAAGCACTGTAGCCTAATGCGTCTGAATCAGCCCCTTGAATAAGAATACGTGTGTTACGCGGTAGAGAAGAATCATACAAAGCTGAATTCGGCAAAAGAGAATCAATCAATGGATCTTTCAATAATGAGTTAATCATGGGCTCAAGCTGGCTTCGCAATGCTGTACCGTGTGGATCTACATTTGTGCCATCTCCAAGGAGGGCTGGATTTTTACCCAAGCCACCAGTGGTAAAATTTGGCATAGCAATTAAAACAGCAGAAGAAACTTCAACTCCGTCGGGAATAGAACGAAGCATTTGAAAAGTATTCCAAGCTCCCGCCGAATTCGCAAAGAAAGAAAGTCTCGTTCTCTTTACTGGAAGATCGGCCAAAACCTCTTCGAGCGCTTGCCAATAATCTTTAGTGGGTAAAAATGTGGGATGATTATCTCCGTGCCCATCTACACCTGCCAATATTTGCGCTCCCATACTAAAACTGACGACGACGGGTTCTTTTAAACCCTTTTCTTTGTAAATTTTTGAAATCTTTTCTTGAACACTAAGAGTATCAGCTTTCTTTTTCGTATAGGCGTCTGCACCCGATGCAAAGCCTGGCATATAAACTACGACATTGCGCTCTTCACCCTCTTTAAAGCCCTCAGGATAATATATTTGATATGATCTCTTCTTTGAATATGGAAGTTGCTGCTCCAAATGAGAAAGACGCTCGGTAATTTCGTTTCTACGTAACTCACTTAAGCACGAGGAATAGGCAAAGCTTGCCCCATACACCTGTGAAGCAAATACAGCTCCGATAAAAGCAATTCGAGATATAGAATAGTTCACTCTATTTTACCTTATTAAAGTTTACAGGCGGCTGAAATCAGCATCAAGTAATTTAGTTCACGTTCAGAGAGACTTAGACCTTCATTTTGAGAACTTTTTTGCGTAACTTTTCTTGATAAGCCCTTAATTTAAATCGAAGCTTTTGATCTTGAGTCCCGAGGATTTTCACAGCCAAAAGCCCTGCATTGTAACTATTGTCTACTGCAACACAGGCCACAGGAACTCCTGCTGGCATTTGCACAACAGACAACAAAGCATCAAGACCATTGAGCTTAGTTACATTAACAGGTACTCCAATGACTGGAAGTGTAGTGAGTGAGGCTACCATCCCTGGAAGATGTGCTGCCCCACCCGCACCAGCAATGATCACTTCATATCCTTTTGACTCGGCTTCAGAGGCAAAGGCATACATTTCTTTAGGTGTTCGATGTGCTGAGACAACCTTCTGCACATAGCTCACACCAAACTCTGTTAATGCCTCTGCAGCGGCCTTCATACGAGGGGCATCCGAAGAGCTTCCCATAATGATAGCAACACGAACTTTCTGTCGAGCTGACTGCTGGACTGTTAGACGCACGGGTCGTTTGAGAGTTTTTTAATTTTCATGTTAATCGGGATTACTTTTTTAGCTTTTGCCACAATTGTTCTTCTTCCTTTTGTAATTCTGCTCGAATACTCTCTCGCGACTTTTCATTAAAGAGACAATTAAAATGCCCCATCTTGCGTCCCTTGCGAATTTCTTTTTTTCCATACCAATACAAGCTCAATTCCCGAGAGATACTTTTGATAAAAGTGTTGGCTTGAAGTTCTTGAAGTTCTTTACCTAAAAGATTCTTCATTGCATAATACGGAGACTTTGCTTGAATTTGAATATCCCCAAAACCCAAAGGAGCCAAGAGATGCAAATCAAACTGACTGAAGTTAAAAGCATCTATGGTAATATGCCCCGAATTATGCACTCTTGGTGCCACTTCATTAAGGAGTAATTTGCCATCAACCCAAAAAAACTCAAAAGCCATCACGCCAACGTAATTTAAAGAATTTAAAAAACCCTCAAGCTTGGGCCAAAGCTCATCTACCTTCAACTGCATTTCGGGAGACTTGGCAGAAGCCGGACCCCACACCCAATTACAAACACTCTCAGATTGCTCCGTTAATACGAGAGGATACCTCAATAAAAGTCCGTTTTTATCACGCGCCACCACCAAGGCAGCTTCTGCTTCAAAGGGAATTTTCTCCTCTAAGTAAATGCGAGAATTCTGCTCTTTTGCTTTTTTAGAAAAAGTTTCCCAACGCTGCTCAAGACCCTGACTATTCTTGCTCATCACAAGGTTGCCATAACCGTCATAGCCAAGACGCGCCCACTTTGCGACCACTTCTCTATCAGATGGACACTGGCTACTCTCATAAAGACTCGCCTTTGCGGTTGGAATTTGAAATTTTGCAAAAAGACTCTTTTGCTCCCACTTATCAGAAAGTTGTTTCATGACATCTACAGAAGGATAAACAGGGGCATTTTTAAGTGATTCACCCCAAACATTAAAATCTGTAAATTCACTCTCAAAACTTATAAAATCAAATCCTTCTAGCCTTGAATCAGACCCAGAAAGCATCACGACTTCGTGACCGAGCTTTTGAGCGGCCAACGACAACATCCAAGCCAGTTGCCCTGAACCTAATATCCCATAGCGCATACTCAACACTCTAAAAGGTGCCTATCCCCTTTGTCCACACCTGGATACTTTGTTTGCTTAGTTACACATCAATTTTGCGAGCATTTACTTGATACCTGAGAGAACGCAAAGGAAACCTACAAATTTAGAGTCAAGGAATGACTTCCCCTTGGTAAAAATTCACTAGATATTTTATTATTATCCGCACCTGAAACCAACAGTGGAGACACACTCCCCTTAGAGGAATAAGCCACAATCGATCCAACGGAATCTTCTGTAATAATAGACGGTGTAACTCCCATAAAACTGGCTGTAAGGGTAAAAGTATCTAAGCTCCATCCATGTACAGCGTTGCCATTGGGGCAAGTTGTCCAGACAGTATTTGTTTTACTCTCAAAACAACAGGACAAAAGCTGTCCGACAAAAGCCTGCGGTTTCGCAACTCGGGTATCTATAGCGAAATCTTTTAATGAATGATTTTGAGTCGATAAGAGAAATGGAGCCAAAAGAATAGGTTTATCTATCTGATCTTTATGATGAGTTAATACAAAAAGATCGTTAGAAGGTGTTAAATGCAAATGTCTAAGGACGAGGTTTCTATCAAGGGTGACTATTGTATCCAACACTTTGCCAGATTTTTCTTCAATAACAAGAATCTTAGATTTTAAAGAATCATAGGGATTCCCTACGCAATAATAAAGCTTATCTCCTAGTTTTACGAGATCGTGACCTGCTTCGTTGAATGTATGTTGAGTGACTACTTTTAAAGTATTCCAATCTCTACATACTAGAGTGGTATTTTGACCGTTTACTTCAACTGTCCAAAAAAAATCACCTGAATCTGCCCCGTGTCCATAAAAAATATGCTCATTTATGGGTGAAAATTCCGTTAACTCAACTCCATTGAAATCATCTATCCAAGTAAGGCGCGAAGCTAATTTGGCTTCTTTGGGTAAACTTACAAGCACGCGCTCTTTACCTTTTTGAATAAAACCGTGGGCTTCGTGGTTTAAAGGAATACTTTTATGCTGTAAGTTATAGGCAAATTCCAAACGAGGACTAATGGGTAACCCGTTATCAAGTGAGGCCGTTTGAGAGCCCGCCACAACAGCCCAATTTGAATTTTTTTCTAAGAGGCTAATCCCTGCTTTTCCACTCAACTTCAACCACCAAAACTGAGCAAGCAATGAACCTGCAACACCTGCTCCAGCGTAAACTAAAAACTGCCTTCGCGAAATTTTCATTTCACGTACAGTATATCCAATTTTTTAATTAATACTGACAATCTCTTGAAAATGTTCCGGGCACATAGCCCTCATTTCTGTCCGTCCAAAATCCACACGCCCCGCCTTCAACACCGACAGTGTCATTGTACGACCAACCCGTATCACCACGACGCACCTGACAATTAAGAGTGTAATAACACCAATGCCCACATGCTCCAGCATGGTGGTTGTTCCTATCATTGTAAAATGCGTAACAACACTTGCATTTTCTTGGGAGTCTCCTTACAGGAGAACAAATGATATCGCCATTTGCATCAAAACCCACCATAACTTCGGTGGAGAGATTACACTTTTTACCATTGTAACTAATCTCTGGATGACAGATCACAGTTCCATCTTTTTCAAATCCTCCTGCCACTTGACCTGCTGGACAATCGAGATGATCCGAAGCAAGGTCTCTATTTTCTTCTTCACAACGCACTGTTTTATCGGAATTCATCCCAACCATAATCTGTCCCGCAGGACACGTTTGTGCCGCCACATCTTGCGCACAACTAAATGCTGTTCCATTAAATGAAACCACTTCGGTATCACTACACGTGGGCAAACGCACACATGTGCTCGACCCTGTTAAAATTTCATCAGCTGCACATTCTACGCCTATCCCCTGACAAATAGAGCCTCCAGTACCCGCATAATAACCCACATGCACTTCGTTACTGCTACATGGACTTTCTTGTGCGCAACTCACTCCCGAACTCTTAGCATCCAACACTAATTTACCCGAACACGTTGTGGGTAAGGTCTGACATATCGCTGTACCTGCATCACTCAATCCCGTTAGAAATTCCCCACTTGGACACTTCTCCCCTGGCTTGTTGTAATAAGGTGTTCCATCTAACTTATACCCCAGTAACAGCGCTCCACTTAACGGCGAATCCTTCGTAATCGGCTTCGACTGATCCTTCCAACTTTGTCCCAAATCTATTGTTAATATCTCGGGCTTAAACAATGTTCTTCCGCCCTCACTCATCGCCTGCATGTTGGGCTCTACTTTTATAACAAATCTCACATCTCCAGGATTTCCACTCGTACTCGCGTTACTTCTTAAAAAATACCCAACACTCTTTATTGGACACCGGCTCGAAGCATTCTCATCCGTACAAGGTCTTCCACTTTCATCTAAATACACTGGACTATCCAATGACCCTGCAATTCTTTCCCCTAAGCTGTCTTCTATCTCATGGCTAATCGCATACAACTGAGTCCCCGCAAGCTCTGCTACCTGCGGATCTCTTTGCTCTAAAGTGTCTTTATCCATCGGCTGTGGACAACTATACGTCGAGCCTGATGTTGCTTTTGCATTCGGAATGCACGAGGAAAATATACTGTACTGACCCCTAAGTTTATTCAACCATGGATCTGGATTCTTGCTAATCGCATTCACTTTGCTTCTAGCATCTACAATTGTTCCTGAGAGTGATGATCGTTTCGAAACCTTAGCAACTTGTTGAAACAAAGAAGCAACAATCGCAGTTGCTACTCCTATAGCTCCAAGTAAAACAACGAGTTCAACAAGAGCAAACCCGCTACGTGAGAAAACACGGCTTCGCATACATTCCCCCTAATTTAAATATTAACATGACCCCAGTAGAACGATGTCAATTCTCCGTTAAGGGACCAAGTAAAATCCACAGAAATTCAGCGTTTCGAACAACAAGGAAGAAGCCAGACGTAGTTGCTTTGAGATCAGTCCACCCTATAGCATTAAGCTAATAATTCTTTTGCTAAGCATTTTTGAGCGAGATATAAAGCCTAATGCCCGTATTCTCCGATTTTGAGCTCCTTCACTCACTCCAACGCACTTTAGCTGATCAGCGCCTCACCCAGCCTACAGAAATTCAAAATCGCGCGATTCCTCTTCTTTTAAATGGCTCTTCAGTGGTTGGAGTGGCCGAAACAGGTGGTGGAAAAACGCTTTCTTATGTTCTGCCCGTACTGCACAGATTAAAAACTTTAGAAGATCAGGGTGAGTCCATAAAAGCAGAGGCCTTTCCTCGTGCTGTCGTCATTGTTCCTACTCGTGAGTTAGGCGAGCAAGTTTCAAAAGTTTTTAAAATATTTACTCATGATACGCGACTTAGAGTTCGCACTGTACTCGGTGGAACGACAATGGAAATTGCACGAAGAAACATCAAAGGCCCTTTCGAAGTCCTTGTTGCAACTCCAGGTCGCCTTGTACAGCTCATGGATCGCAAACTTGTTCACCTCAACGATGTGCGTACGTTGGTTTTTGATGAAGCCGACCAAATGCTAGATCAAGGATTTCTCAATGACGCCAATCAAATTGTTGCTGAATGCCCAGTGGAGCGACAAATGGCTCTTTTCTCTGCCACGGTATCTAAACCCATACAAGAATTGATACGTACTCTTTTTTCAAATGCTGAAGTTATTCGCAGCCATGGAAGCCACAAGATCGTTTCGACTCTTAAAACTGAAAATAAATTCATAAAAGACGGTAAACGTTTACCTGTATTAGAAAAAGTCCTCAACAAAAGCACTGAAGGAGGAACTCTGATTTTTACCAATACACGTGAACAATGCGACAAAGTTGCCGAGGAACTCGATGCTCTTGGTCACACACATGTTATCTATCGAGGTGAAATGGACAAAGTTGAGCGTCGAGCAAATTTAAAACTTTTTCGCGACTCAAAAGTAGGCATTCTCATCTCTACTGACCTCGCTTCGCGCGGCCTCGACGTCGAACACGTAGGCCTCGTCATTAACTACCACCTTCCCAAACAAATTGAGAATTACATCCACCGCGTAGGCCGAACCGCACGTGCAGGCAGAGAGGGCCTAGTTATCAACTTTGTTACGGAACGCGATAAGCCTCTCATGAAACAAATCGAAGAAATTTCTAAAAGTAAAAATTAAAGTGGAAGATCAGAAAACTGCTCCAATACTTCAAAGAAAAAGCTCCAATAAGGAAGAGCTGCTTAAGATTTTTCAAAAAATCATCCCCGATCAAAGCTGGCGACTTCTTGAAGTCGGCACAGGATCTGGCCACCATGCCGTACACATCTCAGCAAAACTAAAGCACTTACAGTGGGTCACAAGCGATCTTCCCGTTCGTCATTCAGCTATTAAAAAAACACTCCAAGCTGCCGCTCTCCCCAATGTGCACGGTCCCCTAGCTTACGAGGTAGGCAAGGATGATTTTCCCAAGCAAAAGCTTAATGCTGTCTTTGCTTCTCAACTTCTTCACACCATTAGCTGGAAACAAGCAAAGACCCTCATAAAGGCTCTCGGAAACAGACTCCGCGAAGGCTCTCAAGTTCTCTTATACGGGCCCTTTTCTTATGGAGACTCAATCAATACCGCTCCCAATATTCGCAGCTTTGAGAACATTCTCAAGGCCATGAACAACTCAGGTTTTGCCTTAAAAAAAGACTTCACCCTCGAGGGTAACAATCACCTCTTGTATTTTGTAAGATTAAAACACGAGTAAAGGCCCCCTAGCGTTCAATTTGAATGATTTTTTCTTATGTATCGCTGCACTAGGAGCAATGCTCCTACTCAGCAGCACAGCAGAGCCCGTTTTAGCTATGAAAAACATTGCCCTAGCCCGCCCAATTCAGTAGAACATAAGAAATCAATGCAGACGGGAAACCGCCCATGAGCACCGTGAGCAGCACACTCAGCAAGGCCAATAATGAATCACAGAGCACGGCTACGACTCCTACAAAGACTCCAGTAAGAAACTGGGTCGCTTTCAGCTCTTCTTCGGGCCAAACTTTTCAAACTGTTTGGACTTCACTCGCCCCCGAAACCCAAAGCCGATTTGCTGGACTTTTTATTGATCGCCAGTGCGGGGCACTTGATCTCGCTAAAGAATTTCTACCTGCAGACAAGATCTTTGACTTTTCAAGCTCCAAAACCAAGGAAGATTTTGAAAAAGCCTTTCTTGAATGGAATGCTTCGCAGGAAGAAAAACCCATTGTTTTTCTCATCGGCTACTTTCGGCTCATTAGTCGCGGATTCCTTGACCAAGGACTTGCACTTGTAAACACACATCCAAGTCTCCTCCCCGCCTTTCCTGGTCTCGATAAAAAAGTACACGAAGCCGCTTACAACCAAGCACTCATCAGTGGATTTAGCGTTCATATGGTAAATGAGAACATGGACGATGGGCCTCTTATCTTTCAAAGATCGGTAGACACATCTGACTGCAAGAGTGCGGATGAACTCAGAGACAAAGTCCGCGTCCTTGAGCAAAAATATCTTCCTCGGGTCATTGACCAACTTATACTTACAGAAATCTCGCACCAAGATCGAAATCTTGTGACTCGCGAGTTACAAAACAAAAAGGGGTTCCCTCTCAAATGTGTGGATTAGTCGCCGTTAAAACTACAGATAAAACAGCCAATGAATTAGCGCTCAGTATGCTTCTGCGCTTGCAGCATCGCGGACAAGATGGAGCGGGCATCAGCGTCCTCAATCCCGGTGGAGATTTTCATGACCTTAGAGGTATGGGCCTTATTCAAAACGCTCTCCACAACTGGCCAAGCCTCCCTCACTCAAGCGTTGCACTTGCCCATACTCGTTACGCAACTACGGGCTTAGGTACCCTGCAGGAAATACAACCCTTTGTTAAGCAATATCCACGCTTTGCAATTGCTCACAACGGCAATCTTGCGAATACACAAGAACTTACGGACAAATACGATCTCATCTTGCAATCCACAAGTGATCTCGATGTCATCTCACAGGTTCTTGTAAAAGAATGGAAAAACATTCCCTCTGTTGAAGGTTTTGAAAATGCCCTTAAAAAAATCTTTAACGACTTCATTGGAGCCTACGCAGTTATTGGCGCTATGAGCACAGGGGACTTATTTGCATTCAGAGACCCCTACGGAATTCGCCCATTATACTTAGCAAAAAATGCTGA
This sequence comes from Bdellovibrionota bacterium, assembly GCA_041391385.1. Classification (GTDB taxonomy): domain Bacteria; phylum Bdellovibrionota; class UBA2428; order UBA2428; family UBA2428; genus CANIGN01. The sequence goes on along the minus strand of JAWKOD010000006.1, from coordinate 183,496 downwards.
CACAATTGCGCTCGCCAGCGAAACAAGTGCTTTTGCCTTACTGGGTAAATGCGAAATCGAAGAAGTGCCCGCGGGTTCATGGGTTATGGTTAAAGGCAAAGAAATCTTACGAGGCTCTATCGTAAGTTCTCTCAACCCTGAGCAAAAAAAACGCCACTGCATGTTTGAGCTTGTATATTTCTCATCACCTCATTCGGAACATTCTGGAAAAAGCATGTACACGTTGAGATTCAATCTCGGAATTGAACTCGCCAAGCAAATTCTAACAAGTGGACTTGCAGCTCAATATGACTACGTCGTACCTGTGCCCGATACTTCGCGAGCCGCAGCCATTGCCGTGGCTGAACATTTAAAGATTTCCTATCGCGAATACTTAGTAAAAAATGCCTATGTTCCCCGCACATTTATTCTCTCAAACAACGACAAGAGACTCAAAGCACTCGACATGAAGCTTAGCCTCATCGGACCAGAAATTGGCGGTAAGAAAATTCTTCTCGTCGATGACTCGGTCGTTCGCGGAAACACTTCTCGCCGAATGATCGCCAAGCTCAGAGAAGCCGGTGCCACTCATGTGGGTCTCGCTTCCACCTGCCCTCCCATTCTCTACCCCTGCTACTACGGAATCGACTTCCCTGATCCCACAGAACTGGTAGCTCACAACAGGACACATCAAGAAATTGCCGACTCCATTGGAGTAGACGATCTTCACTACCTCACGATAGAAGGCCTCAAAAAAGCACTGGGCACTTCTGACCTCTGCATGGCTTGCCTCGATAAGAAATACCCCCTTCAAAGAGCAGGTGTCTTCGAAAGCTTTACAGCACAAAGAAAAGAGGACCGTGGATGCTGATCTCCAAGGGAAGCGTTAAAGATCTCTACACGAGTGAACGTGACGGCGAGATAGACTTTCTTTTTTCAGACCGAGTCTCGGTCTTTGACTACGGTGCCCTTCCAGAAGAAATCCCAGGACGAGGAGAGGCCCTTTGTAAATTTGCAAAAGTACTCTTTAATGAACTCAAGATTCCCTCTGCCTTTTTAGGCGACTCCAAACTCGGTCCTGCTGCTCTCAAAATGAGAAAAGCCGCTCACCCTAAATTCAAAATCTACAATCCTGGACTCAAATTCATCCCTCTTGAAATTATTTTTCGCTGGGGAGTTCCCGAAGGCTCTAAACTTTTAAAAAAAGGTTTTAAGGCTTATGAGAAATTCGATAGCCCACGAATAGAGTTTACAACTAAACTGGAAAGTTTTGACCGCGACCTCACTCATAATGAAGCCCAAGCACTCCTACCTTCAAATGTGTCACTCGTAGCTGTAAACGACTTCGCTACTCAATGTGCTGTTAAACTCAAAGATTTTTTTCAAACATGTGGTCTCTGTCTATGGGACGGTAAGATTGAGATCGCAGTAGACGAGAACACGTCTCAACTCCTCCTTATTGACGCTATTACACCTGACGAGCTCAGACTCACCCTCGAAGAGTTTCCTAAAATTGCCCTTTCCAAAGAACTCCTCAGACGTTGGTACCAAAAAACACTTTGGCCCTTTGAGCTTCAAGAACTCAAAGAGAAAAGAGGCCAGGACTGGAAATCCCATGCACCCCAACCTCCTGCTCTTGGAAAATGGCGAGTTGAAAAATTTGCAGAACTCTTCCAAGCTCTCACTCAAGTTGTAACAGACAAAAACCCTAAAGCCCTTGAAGCTTGGATCCATAACGAAAATGCGCCAAAAGTATTTATTGCAGGACAAGGTGGAAGAGAAACAGCCCTAAAATGGAAACTCTCTCAAGAAAAGTGCACACTCGTAGACAACGCTCAAGAAGCTGACGCAATATTTGTCAGCAACGATAACGATCTTGCGGCTGGAGCCATCGACAATTTCATAAATGAACAAAAATGGGCCATCGGACCCATCCAAAAAGCAGCCCACATTGAATGGTCAAAAACATTTGGAAAAGAAATCGCTAGCCTTGCCAAAATTAATTTAGGAGCTTGGACACTTGATTCCACAAAGGCCGCAGCATTTAAAGATTTACCCGTCATCAAACAAGACGGTCTTGCAGGTGGCAAAGGCGTGGTCGTACCCACAACTCAAGAAGAATTTCAAAAGACCATTACGGAATGGAAAGATCATTCGCTTTTGTTCGAGGAAAAACTCACTGGAGAGGAATCTTCTGTATTCTTCTGGATTCATCCCTCAGGAAATGATTTCTCTGTAAATTTTCTAGGCTCTGCAAAAGACTTCAAGCGACGCTTCGATGGGGACCAAGGTCCCAACACGGGAGGCATGGGCGCTCGGAGCCCCCACCCCACGCTTAGAGAATCTGAACTTGCACAAATGAAAACTGACGCGCTCGAAACTGCACGCGCTCTTAAAAGCAAAGGTATTCTTTACTCGGGCCCCCTTTTTATGGGCTACCTCAGGGACGCTCAAAAAGGATGGTGCCTCTTAGAATACAATGCGCGTATGGGAGATCCCGAAACTCAAGCTCTCGTTCTTCGCTGGGAAAACCCGCAGTTTTTGAGGTCCTACCTTGGACTTAGCCTTTCTGAAAACCTTGATCCTCAACTTTCAACTCAAGCCTCACTTTGCTTGGCCTTAGTCCATCCCGCTTACCCTCAAAAAGGTGATCCTATTGAACTCGCTCCCTGGGAACTCCCCACTGAGGAAGCAGTCATTTTTCAAACGGGCTCAAAAACTGGGCGCATGGCTTACTTGTGTCTTAAAAATAAAAAAGAAAAAAACGAACTCGGCAAAGATGCCGCAGAAATTATGAAAAACTCACCCTGGTCCCAAACGCTTGAATGGAGAAAAGATCCCCTCAATGACAACTGAGAAACTCAATACCCACATTTTTGCCCTCAAAGCCAACAAGGTTCCCGACTGGAAAGATCCAGGACAAAGCCTCTCTTTTATAATTCTTAAATCGAACGATAAAGAGATGGATAAAAAAATTAAAAATCTTTTTGGAAAAGACATCGTTTCTCTTCCTGCGGCAGAATCTCAATTTCTTTTTCGCTGCTATATGCCCGGAGTCTCTAACCCCGTAGCAGAAAGTCTTGCGCGCGTTCTCAAAGTTCCATCAAAAAACCTTCGCATTGATCAGGCTTTAGAAATCACAACTCCCTTAAGCGATACCGAATTTAAAAACATGGAAGCTCTTTGGAGAGAACCCGCTATTGAAACTTTGCGATCACTTAGCTTTGCAGATTATCTCTCGTGGTTAGAAAAACTTAGAACCCCTGAGCGCAGCGACAATTCCTTTGATGCCGTAAAACCTGAAGACATTGGACTTGAGTTTTCACCAGAAGAACGACAAGCCTTGGATGATGCGGCCCAAAAAGAAGGCCGCAGCTGGAATCGCGCTGAATGGGAGCTCTTTGCTCAAACCTGGTCCGAGCACTGTAAACATAAAATCTTTAATGCCGAGATTTCACTCACAGAAGAAAACGTAGAAACTAACTCTATTTTTAAATCCAAACTTCGTGTTCCAGCTCTTGCTGAAACAGAAAAAAAACCAGAACTCTTTTTATCTCTTTTCCACGACAACGCAGGCGTCTTAAGAATCTACAATCCTGCCGGCGAAGGCACAGATATGGCCATTGCTGCCAAAATGGAAACCCACAACAGCCCTTCGGCAATTTCTCCCTACGGAGGAGCAAGCACCGGAGTGGTCGGCGTACACAGAGATATTTTAGGAACAGGATTAGGCGCACTTCCCGTAGCCAACTGGGACGTGCTTTGTTTTGAAAGCCCTGAACATTCCGCAGATCGCCCCGCAACAGCACTTTCGCCTGAAATTATACGTCGAGGTGTTTTAAGAGGTATTCAAGATGGAGGCAATCAAAGCGGCATTCCCACGGTTCAAGGCTCAGTTGTTTTTGATCCCTCTTATGCAGTGAAGCCCCTCGTGTTTGCAGGCGCCTTGGGAATTCTTCCAACAAAATACGTCAACAAGCACCCCAAGGGTGGAGACACTCTCTTTGTAATTGGTGGCGCTACAGGAGCAGATGGCCTTAGAGGAGCTGTAATGAGCTCGCGCGACATTCGCAGTGAAGACTTTAGTGGAAGCATTGTTCAAGTAGCTAACCCCTACACTCAACGTTGCTTAACAGATTTTCTCATGGAAGCTCGCGACAAAGACCTCCTCACTGCCGTTACAGATAACGGCGCAGGGGGCCTAGCTTCAAGTGTTGGAGAAATGTCTACCCTTACGGGTGGTGCAACGATTGATCTTTCAAATATTCGTCTTAAGTTTGATGGCCTCTTAGAGTGGGAAAAACTTCTCTCTGAAAGCCAAGAGAGAATGACACTCGCTACAGATAAGCCCGAAGAATTAAAAACTCTCCTCAAACAATGGCGTATTGAATTTGACGAGCTAGGCACACTTAATACAAGTGGCCGCCTTGTTGTAACAACTCAAAACAAAAAGCTGATCGATCTCTCACTCGAAGTGCTTCACGATCTCTGTCCACAAATGAAGTTGAAGTCTTTCTGGTCCTTTGAAAAAGAAAAAGCAGCCCTTCAGGAGACACGGGCCGCTAAAAAAGAAGAGTCCTTAGACCTTAAGAGCTTTAACACTTACATCCAAAGCCCAGACTGGGCTTCGCGCGAAAAAATACTCAGGCGTTTTGATCACGAAGTTCAAGGACGCACGCTGAGAAAACCTTTTGCAGGAGCCACACAAGAAAGCCCCACTGAGGGAAGCCTTATCGAAATCCCCGAAGCCAAGTCATACATTGCTCTCGGACACGGACTATGCCCCAAAGAAGATGACTTTGCATTGGGGCTATTAAATTCTTTTGACGAAGCCATGAAGCGGTATCTACTTTCAAGCGGTCAACTTAAATTTGCCGCTTTACTCGATAACTACTCTTGGCCCGATCCTCTTAAAAATGACCGAAGCCTTTGGAAGTTAGAGCTCAGTGGAGAAATACTCAAACTCATCACCCAATGCTTTGGAACTCCTTTTGTAAGTGGCAAAGATTCCATGAAAAACAACGACGCTAAGTTTCGAATTTTAGAAACTCTTGTAATTTCAGTTTTTGGATCTGCACGTGGCCCGGAATATGCACCTACGTCTTTCTTTACGAAAAGCGGACTTAAAATCTACAACTGGCAGCCCACACCTCAAGAATTGACTCTCAAAGCAGAGTCTCGAAGTGATTTAGTTTCTAAAACGACGGATCAACTTCAAAAGCTAAAAACTCGCTATGAGCTCATTGAAAAGTGGATAAGCGAGAAAAAGCTTATCAGTGCCAAGGACTACTCTGCTCTAGTTCCTCTTAAGTCTCTTTTTGAAATGAGCCTTGGAAGAAAAATAGGATTTACCCTTAATGAGGGATTAGAAAAGCAACTTCAAAAGCAAGGAACTCTTGGAGCCTTCCATCTAGTGTTCGATCCGGCATTTGATCCTCTAAGCGAGCACCCAGAACTTAAAAATGAACTCATCCTTGTAGGAAGCACGGCTGATAACTTTGAAACACTTAAAGAGTTTCGCTCATCTTACATTAAAGCTGGAGAAAACTTACTATGGGCCTAGGCACTTCTGTTCACATTAAGATATTACGCGGCGAAGGTATTGAATGCGAAAATGAGCTTAAACGCATACTTGAACAACAAGGCCATAGCTGTGAATACTGGGAGCTCCCTCGTCTCTTGCAAGACCCCGAGCATTACCTTAATCGCTTAAATAAAGGCGACTGGGTATTTCTCCCGGGCGGATTTTCTTTTGCAGATCACCTCGGTAGTGGACGCCTCCTAGCCTTTGAACTCAATGAGATAAAATTCTTTGATAAAGTCTTTTTAAAAGAAGCCAACCTTTGGGGAATCTGTAACGGCTTTCAAGTTCTTGTTGCGGCAGGCCTCTTTGGAGACGTCGAGCTTAAACACAACGAATTCCCTGGTCGCCCTTCAATTTTTGAAGACAAGTGGGTTAAACTTTACTCCCCCACTCTAAGAGAAGAATACTTTTATCCTGCAAGGCATGGTGAAGGTTGCCTTAAGCTCAATCGACCCGCTCCCAACACAGAATGCTTTATCCGTTATTTGGACTCCTGGACTAACGGAAGCGACGATAATACCGCAGGACTTATTCGAAAAGTTGGCAAGAGCACAGTGATTGGACTCATGCCCCATGGAGAAATACTCTCTCGCCCTGAGCAAAACCCCGATTACAGCTTTACGGACTCCATTCCAAGCCACTTCAAAAAAACATCCCAAGGAATTTTTAAAATACTCGAAGGAGAACAACCTTAAATGAAAGCTCTTAAAAACTACGCACTCATCAGCTGCTTTGACAAATCAGGGCTTGATCAACTCGCCCCCACTCTCATTGAAAAAGGCTTTGAACTTTTAGCAACGGGTGGGAGTTACGAATACCTCAAAAAACTATCCCTTCCCGTGACAGAAGTTTCTGAAATGACTGGGAAAGCTGAAATATTCGGTGGTCGCGTAAAAACTCTTCAATACGAAATCCTAGGAGGAATACTCCTCAGACAAAATCAAGACGAAGCCGAATGGCCTCACGACTTTAGAATCGGAGCCGTTGTTTGTAATTTCTACCCCTTCCAAGAAAAAGCTAAAAACATCACTGAGATGAAAGAACTTGTTGAATGGATCGACATCGGAGGCCCTACTATGGTGAGAAGCTCAGCTAAGAACTATCACCACGTGTATTGCCTGACTCACCCCAAACAATACAGCTGGCTTAAGGCAAACCCATTTGAAAATGAACTCGAACTCAGAGAACAATTAGCACTCGATGCTTTTGATCTTATTTTTGATCTCGATCGCCGCATCTCCTTTGAACTCCATTCTCGTCTTAGAAAAACTCTTCGCTATGGAGAGAACCCCCATCAAAAAGCTGTTTTCTTAAGTCATAAAAATCACGAAACTCTTGGTGAGATTAGCTTTAATAACCTACGTGACGCAGAAGGAGCCCTAAAGTTTGTCGCTCCGTTTAGTGGAGCCGCAGCTTGTGTTGTAAAGCACGGCACTCTTTGCGGAGCTGCCGCGAGTCTCGTTGAAGATCTCGACGCATGCTTTGAAGAAGCCTGGGAAGGCGACACTGTTTCTCGCTTTGGTGGAATTGTGGCTTTTAACCGCACTCCAACCCAAGCTATCCTCGATACACTCTCTAAGAAGTTTGTAGAAGTTATCGTTCTCCCCAAGAATGCTGACTCAAAGGCATGGGCCGAGAGCTTTTTTAAAGCTCGCCCCAAATCTAAAGTTTTTCTTTATGATAAAGAACAACTTGCTGCCTGGAACCTCGAAACATTCTCCTCTACCTTGGGAACACTTATTCAAGAGAAAGACCAAACAAAATTTCAAGAAGATCAAAAAAGCTTTGAAGGCCTTGAGAAATTTTTTGCTACATGGACAGCGGCTTGCTCCAAATCAAATGCTGTAACCTTAGTAGGCAATACAGAAGATAAGAAACTTTTCTTTCTAGCCGGAGCCGGCCAAGGGCAACCCAACAGAGTGGAATGCCTCGAAAAACTCGCTATTCCCAGAGCACAGGATTTTTGCAAACGCCGCAACTATTCCATGACTTCACTTATTTGCTCAAGCGATGCCTTCTTTCCCTTTGACGACATTCTTCACGTCATGGCTAAGGCCGAGATTAAAAAAGTCATGCAGCCCGGTGGATCCAAGAACGACCCACTTGTTATGGAAACTGCTAAAAAGCTAAACATTGAAATTTCCCTCACAGGAGAAAGGCATTTCTGGCACTAGTGCCAGGATAAATTTTATATGAGTTATAAATCTTCTGGAGTCGACACCTCAGCCGCCGATAACTGGGTTGAAGGCATTCAAAAAAAACTAGGTGCTCAACAACTTCTAAGTGGCGTGGGAGATTACGCAGCTGTTTATGAAATGAACAAGGAAGAACTGCTTGCTACAAGCTGCGATGGGATTGGAACTAAAATTCTCTGGTCACTCGATGGCCATGGAAGTGCAAAAGCTCTTGCTCAAGACCTCATTGCAATGAACGTCAACGATGTACTTTGCACGGGAGCGACACCTAAATTGTTTTTAGATTATCTCGCTTGCAGCGGAAAAGAGGTTCTTGTTGAAGGTTCCTTTCTTAAGAATTTCATTCATGGCTTGATTGAAGTTTGTGCGGAACATGGACAAATCCTAGCTGGTGGCGAAACCGCACAGATGCCCGATCTTTATAAAGGCGATAACTTTGATGCGGCTGGATTTTCAGTTGGATTTTTAAAGAAAAACGAGTTTATTCGCTTCTCTAATCTTAAACCCGGAATGCCTGTGTATGGATGGAAATCCGCTGGACCTCACTCCAATGGTTTTAGTTGGCTTAGGAAAATTTTTGATACCTCAAAAGACGCCGCCTTTATTACAGAACATTTGATGGCTCCCACAGAAATTTACATCTCACGCTTTCTTCAAGCGAGAAGTCTCATCGAATCGACTCTTGAAAGCAAAAAAGACAACTCCCTTGTAGCGGCCTATCACATCACAGGCTCAGGGCTCTTAAATCTCTTAAGGTCACAATCAAGCGTGGGCTTTGATCTCAATCTCTGGCCAATGGAACTACCTATTTGGATTCAAGAAATCCAGAAGCGCACAAAAGCCTCAGCCACAGAACTTTTTTCTACTTTTAACTGTGGTTTTGGGTTCCTCTTTGCCACGGAAAAAGTCTTAAGTGCCGAGCAAGTTGAAAGCTTAGGACTCACAGAACTCGGAAAAACCACCAACACCTTTGAAGTGAATATTCCTAATTTTGATGTAACTTTAAGCTAAAAGAGAATAAGTATCTGTTTTTATTAGGCTCGGAAATGAACAGCCTCCATAAAAAAGCGAGTTAAACCAGTAAGTTAAAACTTGCCAGAACGCTGCGGAACGGGCATATTGCGCCATGGTGCGACATTTAACTTTTAAACAAGTCATATTAACACTTACTCTCAGTACCATAGCAATAGCGACTGCTCATGCCAGCGCCTCTTCAAAAAAGGTTACTGCAAAGGACCTTAAGCTGATCCTAACGCAGTTAAAACTCATTGAGAAACAAGTTCACTCCCCCATCGTAAATAGCAGCTTATCTTTAGCGAGCAAACTTCTCGCAGGTGTTGATTCACGTGAAGAGTTTGAGCCTTTCTCAGGTGTAGATTCACGTGAAGAATTCGAGCCTCTCGCAGGTGTTGATTCACGTGAAGAATTCGAGCCTCTCGCAGGTGTTGATTCACGTGAAGAGTTCAAGCCTCTCGCAGGTGTTGATTCACGTGAAGAGTTCAAGCCTCTCGCAGGTGTTGATTCACGCAAGCCCCTTATCCATGCTTTAATTAGCAATTCTATAAGTGAACTTATGGTAGAGTCCGAAGATCAAGGTAAATTTCTAGAGACTTCAAGTGACACATTCATCACAGAAATTCATACAGAAATAAAAATTCCTACACTTACACTAACCAACGAGGGGCTAAGCAGAGAATTTCGATTCACCCCTCTTTAATGTTGTTAGGATAATAAATTGTCCCGAAAAACGATCACTTGAAGGAGCCAGGCTATGTTAAAAAAAATATTAAACAAAAATTCATTTAAATTCTTATTGTTTCTTTCAATTTCTTCTCTCTATGCTGAAGAGTTAGAAGTTGTTCATAGTCACGAAACCCTGAAGCCTGACGTCATAGAGCCTTCAGACTTATTTTACGAAGCGCCCTTGAAGAATGTTGAATTTAAAATTCCAAAGCCTGATCCTAGTGAGGGGCATGTAGTCGCTGCAGTTCAGCCCCAAGTAATCTTAAGTTTTGAATATGAATCACAGTGGCCTGAAGTTGTTGTTGCAAAAATTTTGACCGAAAACGATTGGGCCGATCCTATTTATTACGGTAATAGAACATGCAACGTCTTCGTAACGTTTAAGTCTGTCCCTCGCTTGGCCGTTGATGGCCCCAAAGTAAACAGAAAATACAACGTTCAAGTTTCGTCTGATGCTACCGAATGCAGCAAATGGAACTTATACACTCCTACTGAAGCTAAAGTTACATTTGAATAACAATACCCAAAAATAATAAACGGAGCCCTAGCAAAAGACTAGAGGCTTCCGTTTTAATTTTTAATCTCAGTTTATGTTTCAATTAAATCAATTTTAGAAAAATCGATTTCCCTTGTTTCGCCATCGAGGCGAATCATATCGACAAACTTACGGGCTTTAAAAATATCTTTTGCGGCATAAAAACCATGCGTTGAGAGCATTTGAGAAGTTTCTTGATCGAGTCCCGAAAAACTCACCATCATCTCGGTGTTAGAAGAATGGAGCTCTTCAAAACTCATCCCATAAAGAGGGCTATGCTCATCAATCACATGAATCAGCGTCCAAGACATAGCAAAGATAGAAGTTTCATCACGTTCCAATTTAAGATTATTCATCTTACGAAAATAATCACCCTCAGGAGTTTTTTCATCTCGAAGAAACACCCACTTCGCCTTGCCTTCAAAAATACGGTTTGTGCGTGCATTTCCCAAACGGAGCATCAAAGCGTTTTTGCCAAAATAGTCGACCCAAATAATCTTTTGAGAAAATTTGATACGAGCAGAGGGTCTTGAAAATCGTGAGAAGACAAGACCTGTTATGACGGCATTAAAAAGTAGACCCCCAAAAGCTTCTATTGTTACAAGAATATGCCCTGATTGAGTTGCTGGATAAAAATGTCCAAATCCAATTGAAGCCGCTGTTTGTACGCTAAAGAAAAAATAGTTCCAAAAGCTCTTCTCTCCAATATTTGCAATTCCATCTGGAGCCCATTGCCAGTACATGAAAGCAAAAAGAAGTTAAAGATAAGAAAGAAAATTAACACATAGGCAAAAAACGCGCCCCACCCTATGCGCATAAAACGATGATAGGCATCGTAAAAGGACTCTGAACTAAGCCCACTTTAGAAATTTTCATGGATCGCGGTCCGTGTTTTTGCCCCACAGCGAACACTTTAACAGAAAACTCTATACAGAGCCAAGGTGCCCGCTTAACTTCTAAGCTCATGAAAAAGCTTCTACCCCTATTATTTTTTATCAATTGTTTGCCTGTATTTGCACAGGAAACCACTTCGCTACACACTCAAAGATGGCGCAGGTGGGGGCTCACTCCCGCTATAGGTGCAGCCACAATTCTTGACAAAGTTTCGGGTTATGAATTCAACCCTGCCCTCTCCGTTGCTTTGCGCGTGTCTTTTGATGTTTTCACTTTTATGGGCCTTGGGCTCAGCCACACTGCAGACTTTATTCACTTCAGCACTCATGAAAAAGAAGGGCAAGGCACTTTAGACATTAGCAGCCTTACTCACGCACTTGATGTTGAATTCAAGGTCGGTCCTGGAATTTACTTCGGACCACTCGTTGGCTGGTCGCAAAAAACCTACAACTTTCGCAAAAATGGAGGGCTTTCCCACCGAGACAAAAAAGGCGCCGATGATTTACTTGTATTCGGAGGCTATGCGGGCTGGAACTTTAAGCCTGGTAAACGCGTTCAGATGGGCCCACGTGTTAATTATTTCCGCTACTCTGCGACTCACACTGACTTTGTAAGCCCACACTCTGGAATAAATGCCTACTTTACGACTAAGTTTTTATTTTAAGGAATATTAAACTCAGCGTATCCTTTAGGAATTTCGAATAGAAACTTGTCGAGCTCTTTTTCCTCTAAGGATAGAAATTCAGTATCTACTATTTTATCGCCGCGAAGCTGGTGTGTTTGCACATCAAAGCCGTCGTCCTTGAGCCATGGTGTTTCACGTGGGCTGTATGAGTAAAAGGCTTTAGACTTTTGTATAATTTCTCGAACACTCCTTACAAAAGCTTCGAACTTTTTATCATAGGTAACCCAATACTGAGCCTTAAATTTTTCTGACTCAGCTTCAAAAATCTCAACCTCAACCTCCCCCAAGGCAGCGCTCTCACCAGTTGCAACATATTTGGTTTCATCTGTTTTAAATTCTGGAAAATTTTTATAGAGCTTATCTGTGTAGAAATAAACAGCCTTGGTCTTTGCACTGTAAAGTACATTCTGTCCTTCGCGAGTAAATAAAAAAACTCCGCCGTTCGCAGCATCAACTCGCATTTGACCATCCTTCACATACGTTTTCACAATTTCTTCGCTGAGTATTTTGTCAGGCTCAGCAATATTGCGAGTCACTACCTTTTGAGTTAGCAGAAAATCTGCTTTGAGCTCAGGCGAAAAAAGGAAGATTGCAAAAAAGGATAAAACTTTTAATCTTAAGTGAAGCACCATTTATACTGTACTAACCTGTAGAACACGCTGAAGCTTCCAAAGAATCCTGTCAGATAAAGATGACTTAACGGAACATAAAGATAAGTCTAAATAAAAAAATTAAGACTTTGCTTCAAGTCTAACAAAGTATAGCTACCCCACACTGCCTTCCAGCTTAAGATCTAAGAGACGATTGGCTTCCATTGCGAACTCCATGGGAAGTTGTTTGAAAACTTCTTCGCAGTAGCCATTGATAATGAGTTTAATGGCCTCTTCTGCTGCAATCCCACGCGACTGAAGATAGAAAATCTGATCTGCAGATACTTTAGATGCTGTAGCCTCGTGCTCTACAACCGCTGAGGGGTTGCGCACATCAATCACAGGATAAGTATTCGCCTCACAATCTCCACCAATTAAGAGCGAATCACATTGAGTGTGATTTCTCGCACCCGAAGCTTTAGGTAAAACTTGAACAGCACCCCGGTAACTATTCTTACCGTGACCCGAAGAAATTCCCTTCGAAACAATGCGACTCTTGGTATTTTTTCCAATGTGAATCATCTTAGTGCCAGTATCGGCCTGCATATAGTCGTTCGTAATCGCAACGCTATAAAACTCCCCTACACTTTCATCACCTTCGAGAATACAACTTGGGTATTTCCATGTGATTGAAGATCCTGTTTCAACTTGAGTCCAAGAAATTTTAGATCGAGCTCCACGACAAGCTCCGCGCTTGGTTACAAAATTAAAGATACCGCCCTTACCGTTCTCATCTCCAGAGTACCAGTTCTGAACGGTAGTGTATTTAATCGTGGCACCCTCAAGAGCAACGAGTTCAACAACAGCTGCATGCAGTTGATTTTCATCACGCATGGGAGCCGTGCAACCTTCCATATAAGAAACCTCGGAACCTTCATCCGCAATAATGAGTGTTCTTTCAAACTGACCCGTTCCTTGCGCGTTGATTCGAAAGTAAGTCGAAAGGTCCAAAGGACACTTCACGCCCTTAGGAATATAAACAAAAGAACCATCACTAAACACAGCGCAATTTAAAGCGGCATAAAAATTATCCACAACGGGAACAACTGAAGCCAAGTACTTTTGAACAAGCTCTGGGTATTCACGAATAGCTTCTGAAATAGAACAAAACACCACCCCTGCAGCTTTAAGTGTTTCTTTGTGAGTTGTAACAACCGAAACACTATCAAAAACGGCATCAACAGCAACACCTGCCAAACGCATTTGCTCTTCAATAGGAACGCCAAGCTTGTTGTAGGTTTCGATCAATTTAGGATCGACTTCGTCTAAACTCTTGGGAGCATCCTTATCTTTTTTAGGAGCAGAAAAATAACAGATATCATTAAAATCTATTTTAGGAATTTCCAAATGAGCCCACTCAGGGAGCTTCATTTCAAGCCACTTGCGATATGCTTTTAATCGCCATTCCGTCATCCACTCTGGCTCATTCTTTTTAGCAGAAATCATACGAACGACTTCTTCACTTAATCCATTAGGAAAGCGATCTTCTTCTATGTCCGTAACAAATCCAAATTTGGAATAATCTGATTTATAATCTTGTGTTTCAGTTGTCGTTTTACTCATAGTACTTACCTACTCGATTCATTTACCAGATCCCCAACTGCTCTTTAGCTTCTTCGCTAGCCATCTCTTTGGGGTCCCACTTTGGCTCCCAAACAAGATTCACTTTAACGCCTCTCACACCCGGATAAGCGCGAAGCTTATCTTCAACAGATTTCATAATTGTTGGACCAACGGGGCAAGCGGGAGATGTCAAAGTCATCTTCACGTCCACTTCGTTTTTGTCGTTTACGTCGACCTTATAAATAAGGCCTAAATCCACTAGGCTAATTTTTAGCTCCGGATCCATAATTGGCTTCAAACAGTCTTGGAGTGATTCAGACTTAAGTTCAACTTTCTTGCGTAAACCCTTGTTTTCAAAGAAAGCTATGGCTTCATTAAAAGCAACAAAGAAGCGCTCTAATTCTTCTTGGGTATTGTAGAATGCCAATGAAATACGCATAGAAGAGTCCATTCCATGTTTCTCATGAAAGGGCTGAGTGCAATGATGTCCCACACGCGCGCAAAGACCAATATTTTGCAAATAACCCATTAAATCCTGAGCATGAAGCCCATCTACCGCAAAACTAAAAACTGGAATACGATCTACGGGCTCAGATGGGCCCAATAATCTTAATCCAGATACCTTTTTAAACTCAGCACATGCGTAGGTAGCCAGAGAAGACTCGTAACTTTTGATTTCATCAAAATTTAAGTTCTCTATGTATTCAATGGCTTCACCCAGAGCAATAACATCAGCAATATTGGGAGTGCCTGCCTCAAACTTCCAAGGAAGTTCATTCCAGGTTGTCACTTGATCGCCTACATGTTGGATCATATCTCCACCAAAGAGAAAGGGATCCATTTTTTCTAAAAGCTCCGTACGACCCCAGAGAATGCCTGATCCAGTAGGGCCTAACATTTTATGACCCGAAAGCGCCAAGAAATCGAAATGCTCTACATTTAATGAAAGATGCAATGGAGCTTGAGCTGCATCCACAAAAACTGTGGCTCCGGCTTTTTTAGCCATAACCGCTAAATCCTTAGCGGGCATAATTTTTCCAGTAACGTTGCTGATCCAAGAAAAAGCAAAAAGCTTTGGCTTCTCCTTTAACCATCCAAACAAGGATTCATAATCAAGAGTCCCATCACTTTTTATCTCAACAATTCCAAAGCGAGCTTTTTTTCTTTTTGCTAACTGCTGCCACGGCACCCAATTAGAGTGATGATCTTGTCGAGTCACTAAAATCAAATCACCTTCGTTAATAAACTTATCGCCCCAAGCGTGAGCAACAAGGTTGACCGATTCCGTAGTGCCTTTGGTAAAAATAATTTCATTCGGATCATTTGCGCGGACAAAGCGACAAAACTTTCTGCGCACATCTTCAAACTTCTCAGTTGTTTCTTGTGCAAGAGGATAGACCCCACGATGCACATTTACGTTCTCACTTTGGTAATACTGCGTAAGACGATCAATAACCGACGCAGGCTTTTGCGTAGTCGCAGCATTATCGAAGTACAAAAGATCTTTTGTTTGCTCAGAGCTAAAAAAAGGAAAGTCCTTTCGGATCATATTAGGATCAAAAGGCATTCTGCTCCTCCAACACATGAAGCTCTTTTTGTAGAGCTTCAGAAATTAAATGCTTCGGCAAATGCTGCAAAACAGGTTGGGTAAAAGCCTCAACCAACATCTTCTCTCCACTTTCCTTATCAATTCCACGGCTCTGCAAATAAAAGAGCTGACTTTCATCAAGTGACGACACACTTGCTCCATGCGAGCACTTCACATCGTCTGTAGAAATCTCTAATTTAGGAAGCGTATAGATACGTGCTTTTTCACTGAGCATTAGGGTTTTATTCGACTGATAAGCGAGCGTCTGAGGACAGTCCTTTAGAATTCGAATCATGCCGTTGAAAACTGCCACTGACTCATCTGTAAGGACATTCCAAACAGTCGTATTGCTCAATGAAGTTGCGCCCACGTGTTCGGACTCAGCCCAAATATCAACGTGCTGTGCATTTCTTAAACGATTCGCTCCCTCAAGCGTAAAGCTTGCGTTCTTTTCAACACGACTTGCTATCCGGTGCTGACCCTTCTTAGCTCCTGCGTGATAAAAACGAAAAGTAGCTTTTGCGCCCTCTGCAAGATCGAAAAAATGCCTCGCCACAAAGGTGTTCGAAAGATTTTGCTTTTGCAAAAAGAAATACTCAACACTGGCCCCTTCTGCGACTTTTACATTTCGCATAAAGAGACTTTTTTCAGCACTCTGCTCTAAAAATTCAAAGACTTTGTAATGCTTGCCCTTAGGTACAATCAGTTCAGCAGAGCCTCTAATCTTAGAGGCTTCACCCTGTGAATGAAGAAAAATCCACTCCTCACTCTTAGGGGCTGTAATGTTTAGATTCGCAACTCCCTCAAGAGCTTTGAGGTAATAATCATTGCTCCACGGAGTAAATGTGCTTTCTGACTTTAGAGTATGAGCTAATTTCTCGGAATCCCAATCTTTTGAATCAGTCACATCAATCGCAATTTGAGTATAGCGATAGTTCTCATCTTTACGAGAAGGCAGTAGTTCTGCCGTAGTTTTCACTTCGTTCACTTAAGGCTCCCGGGCACAACGCCCTCATAACCCTTTTCTTCTAGTTCAAGAGCCAACTCTGGCCCGCCAGTTTTAACAATTTTACCTGCAATCATGACGTGTACCTTGTCTGGCTTTAAGTAATTCAAAAGACGCTGATAGTGCGTGATGATCAAAAACGCTCTTTCTTGTGTTCGCAAGGACTGCATTTTTTCAGCAACGCTTTTAAGTGCGTCGATATCTAAGCCTGAATCGGTTTCATCCATAATGGCAAAACGAGGCTGCAAAAGAGCCAACTGGAGCGTTTCAAGCTTTTTCTTTTCGCCCCCACTAAAACCATCGTTCAAAGAACGAGATAAAAACTCAGAAGGAACCTTCATCTTTTCAGCTTCTTCTTTAATTTTTTTTCTAATTTCTAAAGGCGAGTATTTATCTCCCCAAATGTTTTTCAAAGAAACTCTTAAGAAATTTCCAACGCTTACCCCAGGAATTGCTACGGGATACTGCATCCCCAAGAAAAGTCCCTTTTTAGCTTTTTCTTCTGTTTCTAACTCTGTGATATCTTCCCCCGCTAAAAGCACCTTACCTGAAGTTACTTCATAGGAAGGATGCCCCATAAGCGCCATAGATAGAGTTGTTTTTCCCGATCCGTTCTTGCCCATAATGGCATGAACTTCGCCCGGTTTAATTTCGAGAGAAAAGTTTTTAATGATCTCTTTGTCTTCAACACTAACGGAGAGATTTTTAACTTCAAATAGATTCATTTTTTTGCTCCTGAACATTCACAGTCTCTTGGGGTACAGATTTTGGCTCGACTCTTAATTTCGCCATTAAAGAAGGAGAGCCTTCAATTAAATCCGCCACTGTAATTCCGCTTAAGACTCGGTCAAATGCATCAAAGACATAAGACCAAACGGGTTTTATCTGACAAGAAGATCGATGCACACAAACCTCATGAACACCTGAGTGGCCTGCACAAAACCCCTCTACTGATTCTGGACTTTTTTGAGAAACTGCTAAAACATCTAGCACTTCTTTTACACTTACTTCAGAAGGAATTTTTGCCAGAGCAAAGCCACCTTGAATTCCGCGTGTAGATTGCACCAGACCACCTCTTCTAAAGAGGTGCATAATTTTTGAAACATATTCAACAGAAAGACCTTCTAATTCTGCAATTAAAGAGGCTGATGCAAGCTCAGATTTAAGCTTGTAACGAGCCAACTGAAGGGCACATCTCAATCCATATTCTTCGAGGGAGGATATTCTCATACCCCCTTTGTAGCATGAGGCATTATCAAATCAATACAAATTCGTGATGTTTATGTATTCTTCACATTATTATCGATTTTAAGCTGAATTGGCCTTTAATGGGGTTCTGAGCAGCTATGTGCTCGGGCAAAACAATACATATCGCCAGTCCCCTCAAGAATCCAGCTATAAATGTAATATTTTAAAAATTATTATCAAAATGCTCCACGAAGCTACTCACCCATATCTGGACAGGCAAAAGGAACTCGCTCATCCGAATCGCCTACCTGCAAAATAGCACGTCGTTTATTTTTAGAAAGCACGAGAGTCCAATCCCCACCATCACTCTCATAACTCACACTGGACGCTTGCGCAGAGGAGACCTGAACCAAAACCTTCTCAACCTCAAAAGTCTTCTTGTTTAAAACAGTAGCTGTGTCGTAACCAATCTCAATCAAAAAAGGAGAATCCGAATTCTCACAATCCATATTTTGAAAAGCATAGAGATCAGACAGAAAAAAAGAAGAACAAAGTACCAACAGAGACAAATGCACCCGAGTTTTCATGCTCGTAAAATAGCACTCAAAGAAGACTTGCGGGGCTAAATTAGTCTTAAAATCCATTGGGCTGAACACTCGTGAAGCAAGGGGCTTAGCAAGGGATCACTCTAGAGCGAATGAATATAAAAGTCCTATAGAGTCTCTAAATCCATTATTAACTCTTGAGTTAAAAGGGCTCTTTCACTATTTTTCACGACAAACTCATGAGACAAATTCAGCTTTTTAGAGTTAAGAAATTTAGAAAATTGCTTGGTTGAGTTTTTACCACACCAGGTATCGCCATCGGTATAAAAAACTTTGATCTTTTCTCCGCAAACTGGGTCGACTCTTTCTATAGTTAAAGTTTTAGCAACTGTATTTCTTTCATGTGAAACAATGCCTAGACAAACCGATACCTCTTCCCTCGTTAAGACCTCTACTTCTTTAACTATATACTTAATATAATTTTTACTTTTAAATATTACCTCAAAGCCCAATAAGTCAGTTAGCTGCGGCACAAGACTTAATACCATTCGGCCCCTTAATCCAGGCCGACATAAAAAAGGGAAGAGCAAATAGCACTTTTTAACATTCGATGGATTTTTCTTCATTATTTCATAAGCAATTTTTCCGCCTACTGAGTGACCCAGTAATACTACATTTTCTAAATTGGCTAACTTTCCTTCATAAAAGGAAATCATTTTCTCTAAATATCGAACTGAGTTTTTTTCATTTTTGAATTCAGGATAGATATGGAAATGAAAACCCGAAAACAAAGAGCTCTCCTTTAATTCTTCAATCCACTTTAAATAATAATAACTTGCTGGAGGATTGCCCGGGATAATGAAGATATTCACAATTACACTTCTTAAATCATGCCTCTAAAGTTTTTTTATATCCAACTTTAACGTGCCATTTAACTGACAGCAAAACCCCAAGAATCCTGTGTCCCCATGAACAGAAGAAAATATCAGAGCCTTATGATTTTCTACGTTATGATAATGAAGTGTTTCGAAATTGCGCTTTCATTGCATTGTTTTTTGTATTGAATCAGCTTGAGGCTACACAACATTGCTGGTGGCAATTAACCCACTCTAAACAGAACACAGCAAAAAAATTAAAAGCCTTGATCAAAGATCCTGCTGACTCGAGTTCACATTTTACAACACATACAGATTTTCATTTAAAAATCCTTGGCAGGATAGCAGGCGAACCCGCAAAGGTACTGAGCGAAGCTGATAAAGTATTTTCAACCCCTCTCCCTGACACACAGGGAGTCGCGGCCACAGTTTTTGCGGATTTACTTGTAACTCAGGCTATTCACGAAAATGCATGGGCTGCCTTAGCCTATGGCCTTCGTGAAGGAAAAGATGCATCCTCCGGCGTTCGTCACATCGTAGGAGAATTATTTCCTGAAATTCGAACAGTAGATTCACTTGCAAGCTTTCCCGAAAGACAACACCCTCTCCAGGTGACGCCACCACAAGCGGGAAGCGCTCGCGATGTTCTTTACAAAAGAATGCAACGAGACTTTAAAAAACTTCTTAGCCTCGCTCAAGCTGGCGACAACGAAGCTATTGCATATTTACGAAGTAAAAGTGCAATGACAATTATTGAGGAGTATCATAATTATTTATTCGATTCTCCCACGATTCAGTTCCCTGCATATTTAAAAATTGCTCAGATTCCTCCCGTGAAAGCACAAATGAGAAGAGCGATTCGTTTCATGGCAAGAGAACATGGACTCACACTAAACGGAGAATCACCCTCAGGTAGACTCCTTTTTTTATACAAACAACAGCGCTCAAAAGGTAGTCCAGCTGACGAAGCTTTAGACATACTTAGCGAAGGAGGAGCTTTTAATCCCGGAATTCACCGCAATACAGAGGTCGCTGAACTAGTTTCTGAATTAAGCAAAGATGGAGATACCTCACTTGCTCTCAACGTCGCGAGAAACTACACTCTTGGACCAAAAGAATTAGGCCCCGATCTCTTTCAAAAATTATTAACAAGCGCGAAGAATAATCTTGAGCGTCTTGCAAAAGGTCCCAATAACTGGGCCTTTGAACAAGCCGATGTGCATGCGTTTTTTCAAGATCCTTCAACTGGGCCTAAGCTAAAGGCCCTAGCCAATACGCTTAGGGAACTTCGCCAGAATTCAGGTGACGAGAGTCTTCCAATAGACTCTGCAAATATTCTTCAGAGATCAAGGCATGACGGACCTATACTTGACGTTGCTTCCTATATGTCCTCACGCTTCGCTGTGGAAATTTCTTACATTCGCGACTGGCTTTCACTCGAAGATAGGAAGGCTTATTATTTAGGTCTTTTAAACCAAGCTCAGGCCGCGAGTCAGCCAGAGGTCGCTGAACTTTTCTTTAGATTGTCTGGAGAAAATTAACTTACATCTGCGTTTACTGTAGTCGTATTGAATTTAAGTAGGACCTCACTCCGTTGCGAAGGAAAATTTACTTGATATTCCAGGTCTGCAAAGGGCCATGTAACTCTCTAAGCACTCCGTTTGATTCTAAAAAGTATTCGGCGGGCAAAGGCCTTAAATTGTAGTGACTCGACATTACATAACCATAAGCCCCCGCACAGAGAACCCAAAGTAAATCGCCGCGCTTGAGTTCTTCAATGCTTCTTTTTTCAGCCAAGAAATCACCCGACTCACATACTGGGCCGACAATATCATAAATTTTTTCATCTAAACCCGAAGGCTCCAGCTTCTCAACGGCATGATAAGCACTATAAAGTGCGGGACGAATAAGCTCCGTCATGCTTGCATCCACGATGGCAAAATTCTTTTTAGGATTACTTTTTACTCGAATGACTTTTGTAACCAAATATCCAGACTGGGCCACAAGAGCACGTCCACACTCCGAGTAAACTTGGCACTTAAGATCTGGGTTCAGCTGTTTCCATTCTGCGAGTGCCCATTTTAAAAATTTTCCATAGTTTTCAAAGCCAGGCTTCTTGTAAGGTTCTTGATAATCCACGCCCAAGCCACCACCGACGTTCAAGACAGGAAATGACTTTTTGTATTTTGACTGAATTATCTTTGCCAATTTAACAACTTCGTTAACAGCATCGTAAAATATTTTGTCATCAAAGATTTGAGAGCCCAAATGAAGACTTATTCCCTGAAGCTTTACATTCGCTGGGATAGAGAGCTCCATCATTCTAAGAACTTCCTCACCGGCCATTCCAAACTTATGCTCCCATAAGCCAGTTGCGATGTAGGGATGTGTTTCCACACTCAAATTAGGGTTAAATCGAAAACCTACTTTTACAGTTTTTGAGGGATAGGCCTTGCTCACTTCACAAAGCTCTTCAAATTCCTCGCAACTCTCCACAATGAGCATTCCGATCTCATTCTCAATAGCTAGTTTCATTTCCTCCTGAGTTTTACCCACTCCAGAAAAGACAATTCTATCTCCGTAATAGCCGCATTCTAGAGCGAGACGCAACTCAGCGCCCGATACAACATCCAATCCGCTGCCATACTTATGCAAAAATTTTAAAATAGCCGGGTGGCTATTCGCCTTCACAGCGTAATGAAGAATGATCTCGTCACTAGAATCCACAGACGCTCTAAAGCCCTCTGAAAGCTCTTTTAAAATCGCTTCATCGTAAAAATAAAAGGGCGTTTGAGGTAAGTCCTTCGGCAACTGCGGCCTTTTCAACATCTTCATGAATCAGGCCATAATAGCGCTAGAAGTAGATTTTTTAAATACTTAAGCTATTTAACAATCTTGATCCTATTTTGGCCAACACCTTGAACTTCAACGATCACCTCATCACCTACTTTGAGATAGTTAGGGTCCTTAGCCGCACTATTGGCAACCATTTTAAACTTGAACATACGTGCCCAAAACAAGAAATTAGCAATGAATCGCTTAAACCAAGAAACCTTAAATGCAGTCCCAGTTGGCGTTCCTGTAATAAAAACAGTCCCGGAAGGTATCACACTCCCCGTATACCTTGTAAGTGCCTGCAGAACTTGCTTAGGAGAATAGGCCATATCGGCCATTGTTTCATTCTGACGAATCTCTCCGTTCACCCAAAGTCTTACAGATAAATTGGGCCACTTAGTAAGACTAAAGTCACTCACTGCCCTGGGCATACTCACAGGGAGAAAATGCTCAAAGCTTTTTGCAACAGACCAATAATCGTACACGTTCCTTTGCTTATCGCCCAAGACTTGAATAGATCGCAACGTTAAATCATTGGCAGAAAAAAGGGCAACCGCATTTTTTAGCGAAGCTGTATTAAACTCAGAAGCTTTTACATCTCTAGTAAAATAAAGTCCCACTTCAGCTTCGTAATCAAACATCAACGGAAACTCATCAAAGTCTTTTTGTATTTTTGCAGGGAGACCTGGCTCCAAGGCTTCAAGCTCCGAATAAACAATTGCGTCTGAAGGTGTCGCTACGTTCTGTAACTTTTCTGCCAATAACAAACTTCGTTGTCCTTTGATAAAAATAGGAGGGCCATCCTTCTGAAAACGCTCACCAGCATCCTTGATATGTTTTTTGTATGTCAGTCCCGCACCATACACTTGGCCAATGGGCAGTTCTGCAGAAAATAAATTTGCAGAAACAAAAAAAGAACACAGTAGAACACTAAAAATTTTTATGTTTTGTAATATCACGAAAGAACCCCTTCTCAGGGGCTATTCTAGCTCTAATTCAGACTTGAGCTCATGCAGCAATGCAACAGCACGCTCTAATCTTTTAACGCCCTCTTCCATGCGCGCCGCAAGCTGAGGATCATGGGACTTCGTCATTTCTACATAACTTCCAAGGATTTGAGTAGATGTCCGTATTTCATGCGCAAGCACTCTAAAAAGGTGCTGACGACTCTCTTTGTCTTGTATTAAATCGCCCTTACGAACGAGCTCACATTGCATCAACACGTGCCCCTCGACGATGCCCGTCAAACTCCAAAGGCGGTAAGTTTGAATTCCAAGTTGAGCTAAAAGCTTTTTATCTTTTTCCACGCCCATCAATACGCGATTGAGAATGGGGCCCGACATCTCTTCATTAAAAAAGTTCCAATGAGTTAGAACATCATCTCTTTTACAAGGGAGTTCTTTTTGTATTTATTCCAAAATTTTTAGGCCACGAGCATTTCCGGAGACAAGATCTCCACGGCCAGAAAATAAAAGAAAGGGAAGAGCTGGATTCTCTCCCCTTTCTTTCAGAAGCTTGTTCAGTTCGGCTTCATTGAGCGTCATCGACAACCTGCGAGTTTGCTTTGCTTACGGAGAAAACTTGTAACCAACTCCACGCACAGTCATAATGTGCTTGGCTTTGTCACCGAGTTTTTCGCGTAGCGCTCACGTGTACGTCGATTGTTCTGCCGTAACCATTTTATAGGTCCTGCAACTCTCATTAAAAGATCATCGCGTGACCAAACTTCATTGGGTCGAGACATTAAACTTCTCAAAAGACCGAATTCAGTTACAGTTAAATGCACAGGGGCCTCTTCAACTGTAGCTTGGTGAGTGATGGGATCGAGTTCAATACCGCAAAGAGCAATTTTTTCTCTTTGAGCAGCGACTGGATAGGGAAATCTTTCCGCACGACGGATAACAGACTTCAATCTGGCCAAGAACACGTTCATATCAAATGGTTTTGAAGATAATCATCTGCTCCTTCGTTAAGACCCCGAATAACATCGTTATTCTCTGTCTTAGCTGTAAGCATCATAATCGGAATAGTTGCTGTCTTTCTTTGAGCTCTCAACATTTGAGTTAACTCATACCCGTTCAAGTGACCCGCTAAGTTGATATCAACAATGATACCGTGAGGATTTGATCCGGATTTGTTTCAAAAAGACGCAAGAGATCCTCAGCTTTAGATAAGCAACGAACTCTGTACCCATCCTTTTGAAGATGGAAAGACAAAATGGACTGTAGATCGGGATCATCCTCTACAACAAGCACGTATGGTTGTGGCTTGAGGTCTGGGTTTTGATCCAATTTATATGCAAGGTTTGACATCAGTTAAACGCTCCTCTTGAATATATTTTCGGTAAAGGCGTGTAGAACTTTAACAAAAGATTTCAACAAAGCTCACATTGTTTAGATTTATGCTCACAAAGTAGACAGCCAAATAGGACATAAATAGGAAAATTGGACGGTAATTTTAAATTTTACGTTAAAAGCTGTTCAAAAAACCTACACTCTCTAGACGTATTTCTGACACCTCTACCCACCCCTTACTCTTAAGAAGAATCTCATTTTGAGAGGCGTCACAAGGAGCTAGCTTCCTGTAATTAAAGGGGTTTTAAACATCTAAACTTTCAAAACTTTCCCCGTAACGCAACCTTGACTCTCGTTTTGGCAATACCATACTGAATATATGACAGATCCAGCGAGACCCAACGTCCAGATTCCTGAGCAAGTATTCCTCCTGCCTTTAAGAAATGCAGTGCTTTTTCCCATGATGAAGATGCCTATTAGCGTAGGCCGACCTCGTTCCGTAGGCAGCATACTTCGCGTAGGTGAAGGTGGTCTCATCGGAATCGTCACTCAAAAGACAAAGGTGTCGACGAGCCTGCGCATAACTGATCTCTACGCAGATGGCGTTCTAGCTCGTATCGAAAAAATTCAAAAATGACCGATGGCACTCTTACAGTGCTTGTTCATGACCTGCACGTATTCACATCACAGGTGAATCAATTCTTCCCGAAGGCGGTGAAGAACCTAAAGGTATCATGGCAAAAATTACAGGTGTTCCCAGTGGGCTTCCTGAAACAGACGAGATGCCAATTGAAATTGAAGCTCTTGTTAAAAATATTAAAAATCTCGGCAGAAGAATTATCTCTTTATCTCCTAACATTCCCGACGAAGCTGCCATATTCGTAGAAAGCATCACGGACGCTGACTACTTAAGCGATCTCATCGCTTCCTACATGAATATATCAATGAAAGTGAAAACAAGACATCCTCAGTACAGGCGACGTTAAAATTCGTCTCGAAAAAGTAACTCGCCTTGTAAACAAAGAGATAGACATCTTAGAACTCTCACGCAAAATTCAAGGCGACATCAAAGATGAAGTTTTAAAAAATCAAAGAGAATACTACCTCAAAGAACAAATCAAAGTCCTTCAACGCGAGCTTGGCCAAAAAGATGAAGAAGACGAAGTAGAAGAACTTAAAATAAAAGTTAAAGAATCTAAAATGCCTGAAGAAGTCGAGAAAATTGCGATGAAAGAACTCGACCGTATGGGACGTATGTCTCCCAACAGTGCCGAACACAGCGTGGTTCGCACCTATGTTGAGTGGCTTGTCGATATGCCTTGGAGCAAACACACAGTCGACAACCCTTCAGTCGACAATGCAAAAGTAGTTCTCGATAAAGATCACTATGGTCTTCAAAAAGTTAAAAAACGTGTTCTCGAATATCTTGCTGTTCTCAAACTAAAAAGTGACATGAAGGGTCCCATCCTTTGCTTCGCAGGGCCTCCAGGCGTAGGTAAAACTTCTCTCGGAAAAAGTATAGCGACCGCACTTGGAAGAGAGTTTGTACGCGTAAGTCTTGGTGGCGTCAGAGACGACGCAGAAATTCGCGGTCACCGTAGAACCTACGTAGGTGCGATGCCTGGAAAAATTGCCCAAAGCATGAAACGTGCGAAGGTCAACAACCCCGTCATCCTTCTCGACGAAATTGACAAAATGGCCAACGACATGCGCGGAGATCCCGCAAGTGCCATGCTTGAAGTTTTGGATCCCGAGCAAAACAATACATTTCAGGATCACTACTTGGATGTTCCTTTTGACCTTTCTAAGGTTTTATTTATTGCAACCGCAAACGTGTTAGAGAATATTCCCCCAGCCCTCAAAGATCGCTTGGAAATTATTTCAATTCCTGGATACACAGAAAATGAAAAACTTCACATAGCTAAGGACTATCTCGTTAAAGAGCAAATCGAGATTCATGGACTCAAAGAAGAACAAGTTCAATTCGACGACAAGGCACTTGTTAAACTCATCAACAGCTACACGCGTGAAGCTGGTGTTCGAAGTCTTAAACGAGAAATTGCCAATGTCTGTCGCGCAATTGCTATGGAAGTTGCTACTGAGAAAACGACTCAAAAACTTGTCACCGAAGAAGTTGTTGAAACGACTCTTGGACAAGAAAAGTACTTTCTGGACGTTGCTGAACGTACAGCAAAAACGGGCGTTGTAACGGGCCTTGCATGGACTCCAGTAGGAGGAGACATCCTCTTTATTGAAGCGACTCGCATGAAGGGCAAAGGCGGTTTAACGCTCACCGGACAACTTGGAGACGTAATGAAAGAATCTGCCAAGGCTGCTGAATCGTGGGTACGAAGCATGGCTGGCGCCCTTCATATTCCCGACAACGCCTTCACAGATTACGATTACCACATTCACGTTCCGAGCGGAGCGATTCCTAAAGATGGTCCAAGCGCTGGTGTGGCAATGCTCACAGCTCTCACTTCACTCATTAGCGGAAGACCCATCAATCCTCTTTTAGCTATGACAGGAGAAATATCCCTTCGAGGCGCTGTTCTTCCCGTAGGTGGAGTTAAAGAGAAAGTATTAGCCGCTCTTCGTGCTGGAATTAAAACAATCATTTTACCTGAGCGTAACCGCAAGGATTTAGAAGATGTCCCTCAAGAAGCTGCTGAGCAAATGACATTTCACTTTGCAAAAGAAATGAGTGAAGTTTTAAAACTTGCTTTAGATATTCAGATGGATATCACGCTCCCGCTTGCAGTTGACACTCCTCCGAAAGAAAGTACAAAAAAAGCGCGAGGGAGCGACACTCCTTCACAAAGTAGGAAGTAACAAGAAACTTACTCTGTAAGAAAAAGGTGCAAGTAAAACAGATATGGCGATCTTAGAACTCACTCGTTCCTTTAATGACATTCGTTCCTTTTTAGAAATCATGCAGGCAACAACAGCACCCGCCATGATCATCTCGGCCCTAGCCTTTTTGTTAAGCATTATGGCGAGTCGATATGCGCGTGCCATTGACCGAACTCGAGAAATCATTGATCAGCTTGAAAGAGGAAGTGATACACTCCCCAACAAAAAAAAACGTTCCCTGCACTATCAACTTAAGATCATATATAAACGATCTCGCCAACTCCGAACAATGATGGCAATGGCATCTCTGTGCGTTTTCTTAGTCGTTCTCACAATAGGAGCTGTTTTCATTGGCTTACTCTATGGGCTACATCTCGAAACATTCGCCTCCTCGACATTCCTACTTGCGCTTGGAACGCTTATTGGTTCTATGGTCTTATTTGTTCTCGACATCGTAATCTCTCTTTATGGAATTAAAATCGAAATCCAAGAAGTCGAAAAAGAACTTGTAAGTTAGTCTATTGAGACAAGATTGAACGTCTCAAATCCTCTGAACTCATAGCACCTGCCTTAAGGTCTGACTTAAATGGGACAATATTTTCAAATTTAAGTGCGGGAATATCCCCTTGCTGAGATTCACGATAAAAGTAGTTACCAGGTTGAGACCAGCTCTCAATTTTAGAAACATTGTCGTTTCGAATTTCTACGGTGAGTGGCTTATCCGCTGAAACATAAAAATTCGCGGTGTTGGCGCGCGTAATGAGCTCTCCACTTGGAGCTCTCGCTGTAACAGTCATCAAGCTAGAAAGAGTTAACACGATCCGAGCCTTTGAGGCAGACTCCACCTCACCTTGAGCATTCTTACCTCGCTCAATATTTTGTTCATTTACCACCAAGAAATAAACTGGCGTTGCAGTTGCACGCCCTGCTTGAATATCAAATTGTAAAGCCTTTAAGTTCGTTGCTTCTAAGGTGTAAGTCGTCACAAAAGTCACCCACTTCTTGTCAGTCCCTTGGTTGACACTATTTGTGGCCATCAAGTCGGGCCTCAAAGCATAAGGAATCTTGCGATGTTCACCCACCTCAGCAAAATCCTCTTTTTCAGGCGCACCATGCAGCATCTGCAAAAATAGGACTGAAGAAAACAATAAAACTTGAAGAAAAGAACGTTGCACCATAATGACTCCTAGCGCAAAGCTAACGATTTTCTAGGCCGTTGAAAAGAACTATCCCCCTTAATTCCTTCATACACGTCTTAAGTAAATGAATTCATAAAACACTTATTTCACGCTTTTCAAGACTTCTTGAATGATGTAAAACCAACACCATGAGCAGACTTAAGACACCAGAAACAAAGGAATTCACAATTAATTTGAAAAGTCCTGAACTTGAGTTTGGCCCCGGAAACCAAGAAGCTATTCGCATTACCTGCGAAGCCATTGGTCAAATTATAGAAGGTTGGGGTTTTAAAAAAATAATGGGGACCCGATGGGCGTTCCTCTACCTCTGCCCCGAACCTGCTACATCAAAGGATATCTGCACTCACCTTAAAATATCCCCCGCACTCGCCTCCATCACTCTTCAGGACCTCTTGAGATGGGGCGTAGTGAGCAAGCAATCCTCAATAGGGAAAAGGCTCGATTATTACGTGGCTGAACACGATATCTGGAAGATGGTGAGGAAAGTACACTCCGTGAACGCGAAAAAATGGCTATTGAGAACGTACAAATAAAACTTGGCGGCGCCATTGAGGCCGTAGAAAAGGACCTGACAACTCGAAATGACATTAAAGGCCGTAGAACCAGCCAATTTCAAAAATTGCGTCTGGAAGATCTTCTAAAAGCCACTCAAAGTGCAAACGAACTTATGGAAACCTTTATCACCTTAGGAGCACTAAACGTAGCCCCTCTCTTTAGCGCATTAAAACCCTATACAAATGTCGCGAAGAGTCTTAAACAATAAGGGTTCAATGAGGTTGGCAACAGAGACAACAGCGAAGCACGCTGCCCACACTTTATCTCACAAGGAAATTCAAGAAAGCGATCTTGATACGTCCATTGCAACACACCTTTTGGGAATTGAAGAATGCCTTCAAAAACGTCTCAGCAGCCACTCTCGTTATCCAAGAGAACTCTCAGAGCGCCTCATATCTTCGGGCGGCAAACGCATACGCCCTCTTTTACTCCTTGCAACTTTCGAAAGCTTAGCCAAACTTCAGGAAACTGAAGATGCGGTTTCTTACGAAGACCTTTACCAATTAGGCGCCGTAGCAGAACTTGTACATACGGCTACGCTTTTTCATGACGATGTCATCGATCAATCCGAAGAACGTAGGCAAATGCCAACGGCTCAAATGCTTTACGGCAATAAGGTTGCAATCCTTGTAGGCGATTATATTTACGCTGAAGCTTTTGCACGGCTTATGGAAAGAGCCTTTCTTTACCCAAGCCAAAAATTAGCTGCCACCATTCAACAACTTGTTGAGGGTGAGATTCTTCAGAACGAAGTTGTCATCACTCGAAAATTCGATAGTCAAAAACTTATACAAATCGCTGAACTCAAAACAGCCTCGCTCTTTTCGTGGTGTAGCGAAACGGGAGCTTGGGCTGCCAATCGCAAAGACCTCCTAAAAGACGCCTTCTCTCTTGGCCATCATCTTGGCCTTGCATTTCAACTCATCGACGATACAATCGACACCCTTGCAAACACTGAACTAAGCGAAGAATTTATAAAAGAATTTATTGCCTCTGCCCCCTCTTACCCACTACTCCTTCTCTGTGAAAAGTCGCAAAGCAGTTACGAAGCTTGGCGCGACCTCCCCCTTCAAAGCCCTGAAAGACAAAAAGAAGTTATTGGAAGTCTTCTAGAAGGCTGTCGCGAAAACGACATACTTGATCTTTGCCGTGCACGTATTGAAGAATCCCTCAGCCTCGCTGCTGAACACGTTGATACACTTGGCGCTTCATCTACGCTCAAAAACATTCACGAGCAGTTAATTATTAGAGCCGAGAATGCCCTTGGAGGAAAAAAACTCCTATGAGCACTACAAAACGAAAAGATGAGCACCTAGACCTTTGTATTCAAAAAAATGTTCAATCTGCAGGAAGTGCCGGTTGGGACGACATTGCGCTTCCCCACCATGCGCTTCCTGATATCGACTTTTCAGAAATTGACCTTCGAACAGAATTTTTAGGCCGTACCTTTTCTGCTCCGCTTTTGATTTCAAGTATGACAGGTGGGTCTGAAAAAGGTGAGCGCATCAACGAAGTCCTCGCTATTTTTGCTAGTGAAAATAACATTCCCATGGGAGTTGGTTCTCAACGAGTAGCCCTTGAAAACAAAGACACTCCTCTTTTCTCTTTAAGAAAAATTGCTCCAAAAGCCACACTCTATGCAAACATAGGGGCTGTACAGCTTAACTATGGAGTTGGGATAGACGAATGTCGTTACCTAGTTGAAACTCTCCAAGCGCAAGCACTTATTCTCCACCTGAACCCACTCCAAGAGGCGATTCAAAAAGAAGGTGATAGAAACTTCAAAGGGCTTTGGACAAAAATAGAAGGGCTTTGCAAACAGATACAAGTTCCTGTCATCCTCAAAGAAACAGGTTGCGGACTCGACGTTCAAAGTTGCCTTAAAGCAAAAGAAAGTGGCGTA
Organism: Bdellovibrionota bacterium; assembly: GCA_041391385.1. Classification (GTDB taxonomy): domain Bacteria; phylum Bdellovibrionota; class UBA2428; order UBA2428; family UBA2428; genus CANIGN01. The sequence continues at coordinate 152,827 of JAWKOD010000006.1, read as the reverse complement.
GCCGCCGTTGACGTAGCTGGTTTTGGTGGCACCCACTGGGGTTATATAGAAGGGCTTCGAAATACAGAACGCGAAGAACTCGGAAATGCCTTCCGCAATTGGGGCATCCCCACTGTAAAATCGCTCCACCAAGCACGCCAAGCGCTTGGCCCGAATTATCCCATCATTGCATCGGGTGGCGGCGAAAAACGGTGTTGATATCGCAAAATCTTTCTTTTAGGTGCTAACCTAGCAGGCATGGCACTTCCTTTTTTGAAAGCCGCAGAAAAAGGACCTGAAGCCCTCAATGAACTTTACAACGAACTTTGTGAAGCATTACGTGTTTCGCTCTTTTGCACCAATTGTTCTACGCCCCTAGAACTTAAGAATAGAGAGACACTCTAACTATGACCACTTCAATGAAAACAAGTCGAATAAAAGGTTTCTATAAACTTGCAAACGAGGCGAACAAGCTGACGCCATTCGCGAATTTGCAGAAATTCCCTCAGATCAATTACGCGTTCTTTCTCAAGATGGCTGTTTAAATTTTGAAACAACAGACCTTTTTGTTGAAAACGCTGTAGGTTCTTTTCCTCTTCCCTTGGGAGTCGCAACGAGCTTTAGAGTGAACGAAGAAGATTTTTTGATTCCTATGGCCGTAGAAGAAAGTTCAGTTGTTGCTGCAACCAGTAATGCTGCTCGTATCATTTACGAGTCAGGTGGATTTAAAGCTGAATGTGTTTCCAATCTTATGATTGGCCAAATCCAACTCTTGGATATTCCTCTTGAAGACTGGGAAAACTGCACTCAAAAAATTCTTTCTCAAAAAGAGATTCTTCTAGATCTCGCAAACTCAGTTCACCCTCGCCTCCTTATGAGAGGTGGTGGAGTAAGAGACATTGAAGTCCGAGCCTATGACAATGAAGACAAGCCCTTTTTAGTAGCTCATATTCTTGTCGACACTCGCGACGCAATGGGAGCTAACCTCATCAACACGATTTGCGAACGTCTTGCACAACCGCTCCAAGAAATCACCGGTGCTCGTATCGGCCTAAAAATATTAAGCAACCTCGCTGATCGAAAACTTTACAAGGCAACTTGCAGACTTGACCCTAAACTTATTCTCTCTGCTGACTTTGCCGATTATGACCCCGCTGAAATTGCAAAACGCATTTGGGAAGCTTACATTTTTGCAGACAACGATCCCTACAGAGCGGCTACCCATAACAAAGGCATTATGAACGGTGTTGATCCTGTTGCCATAGCCACCGGAAATGACTGGCGAGCCATTGAAGCAGGGGCTCATGCCTACGCGGCTCGCACGGGACGTTATCGCTCGCTCTCAAAGTGGAGCATCGATGACGTAGGAATGCTTTGTGGCGAACTCACCATTCCTCTTCAGCTCGGTACCGTAGGTGGTGTTACGCGCCTCCACCCCACGGCTCGCATTTCTCTTAAAATTCTTGGAAATCCAGGAACTGAAAAATTAGGCCAAGTTATTGCCTGCTCAGGACTTGCGGCTAACTTTGCTGCGCTCAGAGCTCTTTGCACGACAGGTATTCAAAAAGGTCACATGAGACTTCATGCAAAAAACATTGCTTTTGCAGCAGGCGCTCAAGGAGCAGAAGTTGAAATTGTTGCCGATATTCTCATACAAAGAAAGACGATAAGCGCGAGCGAAGCCGAAGTAGTTTTGCGAGAGCTTCACGAAAAAGAACGTGAAAAAAGAGAAAGCTACCTTTCAAATTCAAATCCCGGCTAAGCTCATCCTCTTTGGCGAGTGGGCGGTATTGGATGGCTATTCAGCACTCGGCTGTAGCGTTGGAAAGTATTTCACAGCGGAACTCACCCCCAAGGAAGACGCTTCGTCTTTAACACTCGAAAGTCATGAAGTAAGTTTTGACTGGCATGATATCGAAGAAAAAGTCCCTCCTTTTCTAGAACGAACAAGCTCTATTTTAAAATCACTCTTTAAAAATCCTCTCATTCTTAAGGGACACGTTCTCAAACTCTACAGAAACTGGAAACTCTCCGAAGGTCTGGGTTCTAGTAGTGCCCTCTACCTCGCACTCTCTTGCTTAGAAAAAAACTTCTCTCAAAGCGAAGCCCGAAGTAAAACACTTACAGAAGAAGCTGTTCAACTCAGAAAAAAACTCGTTGCTTATCAAGGAAGTGGATCAGGCTTTGACATCCTTCTTCAATCAGTAGGTACTTTCTTAAAGGCAGAAATAAAAAACGACTCTGTATTCATGGAAAAAGTTTCTTTGAAAATTCCCGAGGAAATTCTTTTCGTCCACACAGGAAAAAAAATGAAAACCGACGTCGCCCTCAAAGAGCAACGAGGGTACTCAAGTTTTTCTAAAGATCTTGGCCAGTCCTGCGAAGAATTCCTCCTCAATCAAGATTGGCAAAAAACCATTTACCAACACAACAAATGCCTCGAAAAAATGGGTGTCGTTCCAAATTTTGTCAAAGAACTCAAAGATAGTTGGATTGAAAAAAAATGGATTCGTGAGCTTAAAACAACAGGAGCGGGAGGCGGTGACACCCTCATGCTTTTCATCAACCCTTGCAAGCGACCTGAATTAGAAGCAGATTTAACTCAGAGAGGTTTTTGGCTTGAAGAAGCCCCACTCGGAGTTCCGGGAGCACTCGAAACAAATTTATGAACGAAGTTAAAGTATCCGCAAGTCCCAACATTGCCTTCATTAAATACTGGGGAAAAAAACAAACGGAAGGCGACGAAAATAAGAACTTAGCCCTCAACCCTTCTCTCAGCATGACCCTCTCCAAAGCTCAAACGACCGTTATCTTAACAGAGTCTTCTGAATTCGAGTTGTTTATTCAAAAAACTATAGCCTCCCCTAAAGACCAAGAAAAAATAAAAGCCCATATTCATAGAATTGAAACTTACTTAGGCCACTCCCTAAAGCCCTTTCACATGGACTCTTTTAACAACTTCCCCACCGGCACAGGCATAGCTTCATCTGCCTCCTCCTTTGCTGCACTCACAGTAGCCTTTCTGAGCTGGAGTCTTGGAAAAGAAAAAGTAAAAGAACTTCTTCACTCTGATGCACAAAGCCTCGCTAACTTAGCTAGACGAGGCTCAGGTTCCGCTTGCCGATCGCTTCAAGGCCCCTTTGTAGAGTGGCAAGAAAAGAAAACCACGGTGATCAGTAGTGACTGGAAGCTCTACGACACCATTGTTATTTTTTCTAAAAAAGAAAAATCCGTATCCAGCACTCAAGGTCATGCCTACGCAACTTTAAGCCCCCTCTTTCCTCAGAGACTCAAAGAAATCCCAGAACGTCTTAGGCTTGTTAAAAGCGCTATCCAAGAAAAAAATATTCACACGCTTGGCACTCTCTTAGAAACTGAAGCAGAACAAATGCACACAATCATGAGAGAGAATCCTCACCCCGTGGAGTATCAACTTCCAGATACAAAACTGTTCTTAAAGAATCTTAAAGAAATAAGCGGGCGCGACATCTACTACACACTCGATGCTGGACCCAATGCACATGTTATATCGGAGCGTCCCATCAAAGACGAAATTCAAAGTCTCCTGAACGCACTCAACTTAGAAGCTGAAATTTGGGAAGATGAAGTTGGATTTGGTCCTACTCTCTACTGAGGGGGTCTCATATACCTGTCGACATACTCATTAATGGAGCCTTCCCCACTGAGCTCAGGATTTGTATATTGATTTCGCAAATAGCGCTGATAAAAAGCAGAAAGAATAACAGGCATTGAAACCCGTGGAATATCTCTTGTTAACTCACGCTCATCCCATACACCCATCATATTTCTAAAGTCTGCCTGAACAGGCTGAAACTCTGATCCATGAACTTTTTCTGTTTTACCCATTAACTCAAGAAGTATTCGTTGTTCAGCAACCCTCGCTCCTGACTCTTGATGATTCTTTTTAGCTGCCATCCACGTATCGATAGCGTCCAAAAACGTTCCTCTACTTTCAGAGCTAAATTGCTTATCATTTCGATGCGTATCAATAGCATCTTGTAGAATATTTAAAAATTTAGATTCATCCATTTCTTCGAGAGCTGCGAAATTATCTTCTCTCCACTTTTGCAAAGCTCCTGCAGCCACGATGCCGTCCCGATCAAAATCAGCTCGAATCTGCGGATAAAGCAAAGCTCCACTCGGATCCTTCTTCAGCATAGAGAATTGATCTCCGATATAAGCCGTATCTCTTCTATCTAAATGGAACCTTGGTTTATCAGATCCAGGCATGCGCTCAGAAATAACCGTATTATCTGCAAGGCCACTTTTGCAAAGAGGCATTTGGCCAGCATTGCTTGCATAAAGAGAAAATCCACCCAGAAAACTCATCAAAAACAAGGGCCTGAAGATGTACTTCACCTAAATCCTCTATCGGAATTATTCAAAAAGTCTTAACAAAAAGACAAAAAACTATTCAAGTTCTCTGTAATTACCGCCAGCAACAACAGCATCCGTTACAACCACTTGAGAAAACTGAAAGCTTCTTTCATTGCGACCAGTAACTACAAAATCATAAGCTCCGGGCTCTAAGACTCTATAAAACTCGCCATTTCTAAAGTTATAAGTGCCAATTTCTTTACCTGCTTTTTGAATACTCACAGTGCCTGCTTCCGTTGAGTCTTTAAAATAAAAACCAGCGCCCTGATGCACGTTCTTAATAAACTGCAATAGAGCTGCTTTGTTTTCCTGGTAAAAGCTCGGGATTTGACTATAGGAGGGCCATTTCGCATTTGAAAGCTCTACAGTCACCTGAAGATCATTGTACCAGTGTTCACTCCAGTCCTGCATACCACCATTCACTTCATACCAAGCAAAACCATTAACTATTCCCTGAGGAAACTCACTCGAATTGAAAATATAAGGGACAAGTTTGGCATAACTTAAACTTAAGCTCTGAATTAAATTATCCAAAGGATGAGGAGTTTCAGTTGTGTCCCATGGATAATTTACAACTTCAGACCCTCCATGAAAATTTGCTGAAAGTGCGAAGTTCCGTTGATCTTGAAATTTCATTATTGCTTTCGTCTCTACTTCGCGTCCATCGACAGAATTGTTATTGTCTGAAGTAAAATCAGGGAAGTCTCTGTTTAAATCTGAACGATTGGCATTCCAACGAGTTCGGGCTTCACTTCCATCCGGGTTCATAGAGGGCATTATGAAAATTTCAGTGTTGTCCACGAGCTCTGTAATCTGAGGATCTGTTCCATACTTAGCAAGAATCTCCTCAGCCAAACTTAGAGTAAGCTCGCGGCCCGTGATTTCATCACCATGCATGCTAGAGATATATTTAAATTCCGGAAGATGGAGGTCCTGAGCTGCATTCTTAGAAATCTTTAAGAAATACAAATTTTTCCCCCTTACAGATTGTCCAACCGTAATGAGTTGAGTCTGCACGGGGTATTTTTCAGCAAGACCTTTAAGCTTTGCCTCGACTTGCTCAAAGCTCGGGTAAGAAGCCGCCAAGTCTTCTCTTTCTTTATTCGAAAGCTGTGGTTCACTAAATGGAATCTGATGCTCCAATAGCCACGCCTTCATTCCACGGGGCCCATAGACCTCGAAGCCCTTCGCTTTTCGGTGGTCGATTACAAAGTTTCTTTGCTCTTTTATTTGAGGGTAATAACGTAACTCGACATCTGAGACCCAGACAATCTCCTCTAGGGGAAGCTGGGGCTTAGCCCACAGTACCTGAGTCAAAGAACCCGTTGACGTTAACAGCACCATGGAAAGAAGCGTTTTTCTTAGCATAGCAAGAGTCTAGCAGAGCCTTTAGGAAGTGCATGACCTGCCGCCTATAGGAATTTTAGCGCAAAGCCTCCAAGCCTTAGATCTGAGTATAGATAGCGGCGTGTTATTCGTATAGGATTTCTCCGTGGATATCATCGCTTATGTTGTGTCGTGTTTAGCCATCCTTTGGGCTTTTGCCGGTGGCCAAATGGACGTTTTTTGGGTGCGTATTTTTATAGCCGCCCCCCTGTGCCTCGGTATGGCGCTTTTTCTTCTTAAAAAACGTAAGGAACTAGCTGCACTCAAGCCTAATTCAGCCTCCTGGATGATGGGAGTCGGAGCTGCCTTTGGACTCTTACTTAGCGGGCTTATTTTATCTTGGATCCTCAAGTCACACACTCTCGAATTAGCCGAGCTTAGAAACTTCAAGCTCCCCGGCCTTCTGGCTTGGGTGTTAATCCTCAATCCTGCCTGTGAAATCATTTACAGGAAATACCTTGCAGCAAGCTGGGGCGTTAAAAGCAGTGCTTTTGTAGAAGCCCTCAACTTTGGAGTAGGAGCTGTTAACTTCTACCTTTTTTGTGTCGTCTTCCTCTGGGGTTACATCAGCTCAAAATATGTCATGCGCTTTGGCCTTGTAGCAGCTATTTTCGCAAGAAGCATTGCCACCCTCCTCTTATTCTTCTCCCTTAAGCTCATGGCTTAGAAAGAGGATCTTGTGCAAGAAGCTCCGTCTCTAAGTTCGCAAGCCTGTGGAAAATGCGTACTCTTTGGCGAACACTCTATTCTTTACGGATCAAGCGCACTTGCACTCCCTCTGAAAAATTTACGTTTACAAATTTCTTTTAAAGCTGCAGAAAACGAAAAACTCATTCTTGAAGGCAAAGAGAATTTTCCTAACAGTGAAGAAATTTTTTGGAAGCTTCTCAAAAAAGACTTCTCAGATGTTCCTTATAAAGGGGAGTACATCATACGGAGCCAAATTCCTCTCGGAGCTGGACTCGGTTCCTCAGCAGCACTTTCTGTAGCACTGCATCGCCTCCATAGACCCCATCTTTCTCAGGCTGAACTGATTGAACGCTCTTGGCAAAGTGAAAATCATTTTCACGGCAAAAGCTCAGGCATGGACCCTTGCACTATTGCTACAGAAAAATCTCTTTGTTTTAAAAACATTCATGAGTTCGAAACACTCAACGACAACTTTTTAAAAGATGAGAATTACGTATTCGTACTCGTAGATTCTACAATTCGCAGAAGCGCACTTAGTGGAATCAGTATGGGACAAAAACTTAAAGAAGAGAATCCTATTTTATGGGAGAACATCCTCAAGGAGCTTCAAGTTCTAGCCTTAGAAGGAAAAGACTACTTTGAAAATTGCCTAGCTGAAAAACTGGGTCAAGCGATGAATAAAGCTCATGAGCTCCTTAAGCAATGGGGACTTTCTCATCCCGAACTCGAAAAGAATAGGGATCTCTTACTTGCTAACAATGCCTTAGGCGCGAAGCTAACCGGAGCAGGGCGTGGAGGTTTTCTTATCTCAATTTTCGAAAGAAGATCGTGGCTTACCTTTAAGGCCCGACAGGATTCGAGCCGTACTTGTTTTATTGAACTTAGAACGTGAATTTCTTTTAGCTTTGTAAGTTGCTAACATTTTAACAGCTAGTTCAGCGTCAACATGTCCACCACTTGCCACCTTGCCTTTTAAATCACTCGACTTAGCAACAGATTTTTCAATTAAAGCTTTAATGTCTGCTGCTTTTAATTTTGGTTTCATTGTCCATAAGAGCCCTGCAAGACCGCTCACAAAAGCTGTCGCTTGGCTTGTGCCGTTCATGAATCCGTAACTTTGATTTTGCTGTAAAGAAAGAATTCCACCACCAGGCGCTGCGACATCAACAGACTTACCCCAGTTAGAAGCAGGGATGAGTTTTCCTTCAGGACCAATACCTGCAACAGAAATGATATTTGCTAAATCATAAGAAGCCGGAAAGTAGGGCTTCTTAACAACATCGCTGCGTTCATTTCCTGCTGCGGCCACAATCAAAACACCCTTCTCTGTCGCTTCTTTCAAAGCGTCAAACTCGTTTTGTGCGAAGCTTGCACCACCACCTGAATAATTAATAATATTTGCACCATTCTGAGTTGCATAACGAATAGCTTTAACGGTGTTCTCTAGGTTTTTAATACCCGTAAGGTCTGAAGCAAAATAGCGCACAGACATAATACGTATACCGGGACACACACCCTTAAAGCCATTCGGCTCCTGAGACTGTCCAGATATGATTCCAGCCAAGTGAGTCCCGTGACCATGACCATCAATAATTATTGGAGAATTTGTAGTAAAATCCCACCCATTCACATCGTCAATAAATCCATTCTTGTCATCATCAACACCTTTTTTACCATTGAGTTCTTTTGTGTTGACCCAAGCTACATTTTTTAAATTCTGGTGAGTAAAATCAACGCCCGTATCAACTATTGCAACAGTTATGGGAGAGTTCGAGCATGCAAAAGATTTTTTTGATTTAATAAACTTCTTTTTAATAAGAGCATTCCAGGCATTTTTTAAATTGAGGCCCGGTTTCGTCAACATTCCCCACTGAGAATTTAATAAAGACGAAAGCTGTAATGTTATTTTGGAGCCCGTAGGTCGAGGGTCCGTACCCGTTAACTTAATATCCGAAGACTCCTGAGTTTCTTCTAAGGGCTGAGACTCCTCCAAGGGAATCACGCTACTTTGAGAACCTGAACTCGATTGAGCACTTGGGGCAATCGTATTTTTTGTCCCATATTGCCAAAGAAGAGACTCCGCCTGAAGAGTTCCCACACCAGCTGCCACGATATAGACTGTTAAAATTCCACGACAAAATCTCATTATATAAACCTTCTAAGTAATAAGAGGATGCAGAAGCTATGCCATGCGTGCCACTTGAAGAGTTGCGCTTAAGTGCCTGAAATTTATAATGAGCTCGCGGCACCAGTAGTCCCCATAGAGGCAGGAGGGCAGCGCATAGGACAAACTTTGTAGCTATATGTGTATAAAAGCTAGGCAGATTGCCTAAAGATTTGGGCTTAAGTCTTTGTTTTTCTTAGCGTTGAGCTGATTACCAGGAGCCTCTAAATAAGAGGACGCGGCTGCAAGCAAACGCTCAGAGAGCACTCGTTTCGTGGATAAGGGGAACTCCTGAAGACTTGAGCTCGGGCTCATAAGACAGGCCGCATTCTCGTTTGAATCAGGGCCCTGCCCACTTAAGCCGCTTCGATTAACGACAATAAGATCAGCCCCTTTTTTGAGTAGTTTTTTATGAGCTCGCTCTAAGCATTCTTTCCAAGTTGCACCTGACTCCAAAGAAAAAGCAATTACCCTTTGAGTCGACTTTTTTTGAGCCACGCATGCAGCCACTAAATCTTGTGTCGCTTGAAGCTGCAAAGTGAGCTCTGCTGTCCCTCTCTCAATTTTTCCTGAACGGGGAAGCAAGACAAAATCTAGAACTGCAGCTAGAGAGAAAAAGACATCACAAGAAGGCCAAATCCTCACTAGGCTCTCTCGATACTCCGAGTAAGACTGAAAGCGGGTTACAGAACTAAAAGTACTCAGCTGATTTTCAACCGCTGGGCTCAATAGGCCAGCCAAAAGATGGACTTCAACACCTGCCCCCTGAAGAGCCTTCGCCATCTCAAGCCCCATTAAACCTGATGATTTGTTTTGAATAAAACGAACATCATCAATATCGGTCTTCATGGATCCCAAAGAAATAAGAACCTTTTTAGATGTAAAATACGAAAAACGATTCGCCCCTACAAAAGAATCTGCACTCCTTAGTTTAAGTTTAAGCTCTAAAGCCTGAAGGACTGCTTCACTTGAAGCCACGTGGCCCAAGCCTTTCTCCCCACAAGCTAAAACGCCCTCAATAGGGCCAACAAATACGTAACCCCTCATCTGAAGCTTGCGTACATTTTCTTGAGTTACAGGATTCTCCCACATCTCAACATTCATCGCAGGAACAACGAAGACAGGAGCTCGCGTGGCCAATATCTGCATCGTTAAAAAATCATCACATAAACCAGCAGCAAGTTTCGCAATGATGTTCGCTGTTGCGCCATAAACAACAAAGGCATCGGCCCATCTTGCATGACGAATATGATCAGTGCCCAGATGACTTGGATCCCAAGGGTCGTTTGAAAGAACTCTTTTTCCAGAAAAAGTTTCTAAGGTTTTGGGAGTCGTAAATTGAGCAGCAGAATGAGTCAAAACAACTTGAACGTCACATCCTGCCGCTACAAGGGCCTTGGTCATATCCGGCGCTCTATAAGCAGCAATACTGCCTGTTACGCCCAAAAGAATCCTTGTCATAAGAGCCCCCCAAACTAGCAAAGAGCCCTCGGATAGGCCACTAAAGACTGCTAACTAGAGATTACCTCTTCTGCCTTGCTCACGCTCAATCGCTTCAAAAAGGGCTTTAAAATTGCCTTTTCCAAAGCTCTTAGCGCCTCTTCTCTGAATAATCTCAAAAAATAGCGTAGGACGATCCTCTACAGGACGGGTAAAAATTTGAAGCAAATAACCCTCTTCATCTCGATCTACGAGAATATTAAGTTTTTTAAGTTCTTCAACGTCTTCTTTGATTTCGCCAACCCGACTTGTAAGGTCAGCATAATAGGCCTCAGGAACGACTAAAAACTCAATGCCTCTTCTACGAAGTTCTGAAACCGTATGAACAATATCATCAGTAGCCATTGCGATATGCTGCACGCCTGGCCCTTTATAAAAATCCAAGAACTCGTCAATTTGAGATTTCTTTTTACCTGCAGCGGGCTCGTTAATTGGAAACTTCACAAATCCATTTCCATTAGAAACCACTTTCGACATGAGAGACGTGTATTCTGTGCTGATATCTTCATCATCAAAAGTTACGAGTAAATCAAAGCCCATAACCTTTTGGTAAAATTCAACCCACTCGTCCATTTTTCCAAGCTCTACGTTGCCGACACAGTGATCGACATACTGCAAACCCACGTCTTCCACTTGAGCTCCACTGCCAGACCATGCCTGGTAGCCAGGTAAAAATGCGCCTTTATATTTTTTTCGCTCAACAAATTTGTGAACCGTATCGCCGTAAGTTTGAATCGTCGCGACAAGAACTTCTCCTGCTTCATCAGATAAAAGAACAGGCTCCCCAAGGGACTTAGCGCCGCGAAGCTTAACTGTTTCGCGATAAGCCTTCATCGCATCATCCACTGTTAAGCAAAGAGATTTAACTCCATCCCCGTGTTTTTCGACATGCTTCGAAATCTCAGAATCCGCAACAAGAGAGGTTGTAAAAACTAAACGAATTTTTCCCTGTTGAAGGACGTAACTCGCTTTTTCTCGAACTCCTGTTTCGGGCCCAGCATAAGCGATGGGCTGAAAACCGAAGGCATGCTGATAGAAGTAAGCCGCCTGTTTAGCATTGCCGACATAAAATTCTATATGGTCTGTGCCAAGAAGGGGTAGAAAATCTACCTCTTTCTTGTTTTCCTGGCCCGCTTGAGCCGCTTTGCTACCTATAGACATAACGTTGATTCCTTCCTCCATGTTCATAGAGCCTTTTTAGCCCCCGAAAGTGAGACTTGTCACCCTCCTCTCTCAATTCTAAGCTGTATTATGTGTCAACAATAAGTGAAATTACCGCTAAGCTTAAAAGCGCCCTCAAAGCCTCTGAAATCGAACTCTACGACTTCTCAGAGCAGCATGCTGGGCACTCTGACCTCGTGCCCTTAAGCCAGAACTTACATTTAAAAGGCAAAATAAAAAGCCCTGAGTTTAAAGGCCTTAGTCGCATCCAAAAAGAGCGCCTTGTGTATTCTATCGTTGGGGATGAAATAAAAGAAGGGGTCATTCACGCACTGAGTCTTACACTTGAAGATGAATAGATTTTCTAAATTTAAAGTTCTCGTTAACACTAAGTAGAGCGTGATGAAAAAGTTTCTCCCCGCCCTTCTCCTTGTTACGTTCTCTCATCTTAGTTTTGCAGAAAACTTAGGCGAAGCGCTCCTAAAAAAATCTGAGGGATTCTATACTCGCTTTGAACAAAAAGAAATTAACAGTTTAGACGTCCTCGAAAAAGATGACCTCTCAAAACTCCCCGCAAAAGATTATGAATTTCTAAAATCTCGCATAAAAATCTACGGACTCGCTCCTGCAAAAATCACAAAAACTCAACTCGCAGTTTCAATCGACAAAGACAGCCCCCCTTTTGTTGTGGATTATCAAAACATTGACTTAAGCTATCTCACAATTCAAGGAATCAATTACCCCATCAATTTTCAGCATGACCTCAAAACAATGTACGAAGTTGATTTCAAAAAAGCATTAAAGCAATACAAAACTCAAACAGCTTCCCTCTGGCAGCTTCCTTTATTTATTTTTTCTTTAGCCGGCTGCAAACAATCAAGCGGAAGCGCAGTTGAAAGCGCAACAAACACGAACTCAATCCCCATCGCATACCTCAAACTCTGCACAGAATGTGCAGGAATAGCTATAAATCCCGTAGGAGCTACAATAGGTGGGGGATTAACGGCTGCCGCAGTAGGTGTGAATGCGGGCTTTTTAGACAAAAGCTTAAAGTCCTGCGCCGTTGAATTTTGCAAGAACCTTCCTGGCATTCACGGATTCATAGGGGTGTACAATGCACACAAACAAAACAAAGCAACCCCAGTAGAACACTCAAAATAAGTTTGCGATGCTAAGGATCTAAATAAGGAGTAAGTAAACTTGGATGCAACTCCAAAAGAAGTTCTCTTGTACGCGGGCTTAACTCAGACCAAGTATAAATTAACGCGGGTACAGTTGTTTCTCCAAGCCTCTTCATTGCTTCTGTACGATGGTGTCCCATACACAAGAAGCTTCCATTCGGCATTTTAAGGAGTGGCACGGCGAACTTCTCTTGAAAGCCTTCAACTTCAATTTTCTTCATGAGCTCTTCCATAAAGTCAGGCCCGTGATCTTCACGCTTAGGATTTGGCACTTCGTGGATATAAACAATCTGATCTATAGGAAATTCTACAATTCCAAACTTTAATCCCAGCGCAGTTGGATTCTTAACTCGTCTAATTTCTTCACGACAAGTAGCTTCTAACGCATGAGTCGCGGACAGCAAGATTAAGAAAAACCAAAACGATCGCACTTATCTAAAAGTATACAATAAAGATATTTTTTTGAGCGAAGACTTTTATTTTAAAAGGCCAGCAATCAAAAGAGACACTACGCTCATTACTTTTATGAGAATAGAGATGCCGGGGCCCGAAGTATCCTTAAACGGATCACCTACAGTATCACCAACAACGGCTGCTTTGTGAGCGTCACTACCTTTTTTCTCACCTGCAAGGCCACCTTTTTCAATAAACTTCTTAGCATTGTCCCAAGCTCCACCTGCATTTGCCATAAAGAGCGATAGAACAGCGCCCGTTACCATTGCACCCGCAAGGGTTCCACCTAGTGCTTCTGCACCGAGGGTAAATCCAATAACAGGCGGAATAACAATCGCGACTAAACCAGGAAGAATCATTTCTCCCAATGCTGCCTTCGTTGCAAGGTCAACGCATTTAGCAGCGTCAGGTCTTACTCCAGGCTTTCCTTCAAGAAGGCCGGGAATTTCTCTAAACTGACGTCCAATCTCTTCAACAATTTTACCTGCTGCGCGACCCACAGCTCTCATAGTTGAGGCGCCTACTACACAAGGTAGAATTCCACCCAAGAGAAGACCTACAAGAACATTTCCATTTGTAAGCTCTAAGCTTAGTGGAGCTAAGTTAGCTAAATAACGGGTATGATCAACTTCAGCTTTAAAGGCCGCAAACAAAGCAATAACTGTAAGGATTGCAGAACCAATAGCAAATCCTTTACCGATAGCGGCGGTTGTGTTTCCAACGGCATCTAACTCATCGGTAATATCTCTTACACTTGCTCCCAAGCCGCTCATTTCAGCAATACCACCCGCATTGTCACTGATTGGCCCATAAGCATCAACGGTCATTACCATCGCCGTTACAGACAACATAGACACAGCGGCAATTGCAATTCCATATAGACCAAGGAAATTGAAACTCAAAAGTGCAACTCCTGCAATTACAAGAAGAGGCCAAATCACGGATTCCAAACCAACAGCCAAACCTTGAATGACATTCGTCCCTGCTCCAGTTTTAGAAGCTTCAGCAATTTTGATAATAGGAGTGCTGCTTGTGTAGTAATCGGTAATCAAACCAACAATTCCACCGCCAATTGCGCCTGCAACCATTGCGACAAAAGTATTATTCCCATACCCCAAAGAGCTACAAATAAAATAAGAAATAGCTAAAAAGAAAAAAGGAGGAACCAACAAAGCTCCACGAAGAACATTGTAGGGCTTGCTTTCTTTGAACATGCGTATAGCCGCAATCGAAACAACGCTAATTACAAGACCGATTCCAGAAAGAATCATAGGAAGCATCAAGGTAAGGTTTCTTAATTCAACTTCATCAAAACTTCTTTGATCACTCAAAGCTGCAGAAAGTACATTCGTATCAAGTGTCATCGCTAGTGCAACTGTTGCAACAATCGCAGCAATGTAACTTTCAAATATATCGGCACCCATACCCGCTACGTCACCAACGTTGTCACCAACGTTATCTGCAATCACACCTGGATTTCTGGGATCATCCTCTGGAATTCCAGCAATAACTTTTCCTGCAAGGTCAGCACCAACATCTGCAGCTTTGGTATAAATACCGCCACCCACACGTGCAAAAGTGCAATAGAGGAAGCACCCACACCAAAACCATGAACCATAGAGGCAAAATGCTCATGAGCATTGTAGTAATAAAACAGAACACCCATTCCGATTAGACCAAGACCAGCAACACAAAGACCCATGACAGCACCGCCATCAAAAGCCAAAACAAGCGCGTCCCCTCGACCACTTGATCGAGCCAACTCTGCAGTTCTTACGTTAGCGTGAGTTGCTGCTTTCATTCCGATAAAGCCAGCCAAAAGAGACAGGGCAGCACCGCTCACAAAGGAAAGTGAAGCTTGAATATTTAATATGTAACTAAGAATTAAAAAAATCACTAAAGAGTACACAGCTAGGATTTTGTATTCGCGACTAAGGAAGGCCATGGCGCCCTCGCGAATAAAACTTCCAATTTCCACCATACGCTCGTTACCGGGGTTATGTTTCTTGACTCTTACATAGAGAATCCAAGCAAATAACAAAGCAACGGTTCCTATAAGGGGGTAAATAGCTATATTCAACATTTTATGAGCATCCTTCTCTCTAAGTACTTAAATCTTTAAAACAAATTTCCGTTATTCTCCATAGGCACGGAGAACTAAGATTTTTTTCAAAAAGGGCCCAGATGTGAGGCCGCAGGGAGCGAGGTATACGCGCGCAGGTATCCGAGCGACCGAGAACGAAGCAGATGGGCTCTTTTTGTAAAAAAGCTTACCAAGAAGCTTTGGTTACGCCTGGAATCATGCCCTCAAGAGCAAGTTCTCTGAATTTAATACGGCAAAGACCAAACTTTCGATAGTTACCACGACCGCGTCCTGTAATAGAGCAACGCACTCGTACGCTAGTAGCTGATCAGTTACGAGGAATCTTTTGCAACTTTAAACGTGCTGCTGTTCTTTCTTCGTCACTTAACTTTTCATCAAGAGCTTGAACACGAAGTTCTTTGCGAATGGGCTCTTGGCGATTTGCCATTTTAATTCTTTTTTTATTTCTATTGATAGTACTTACCTTAGCCATGAATTCCTTTTCCTTTTTCTACTTAAGAAGCTTTTCAAACTCCACAAGCTTCTGTTTTTCTTTATCCAATGTTTCGTTCCATTTTTTCAAATCACTCTCAAGGGACTTAACCTTTGAATCTCTCTTAGATACATCTCTCTGCATCTCAGAAATGACGTCGCTCTCTTTTTTAATATTAGAGACCAACTTCTTCTCTCGCTCTTTCAAAGACTTCAGCTCTTCTTTGGAGCTAGTCAGTGCTTTTTCAAAGCTTTCAATGTTCTGCAACCGTGTACTGATTTTCTGGTTTGTGAGAATAACCTGATCTCGAGTACGGTTCAGTTCTTTTTCCAATTCCTTCAGTTTTTGCTGAAGGTCTGCGGCTTCTTTTTGAACGCGCTCTCTCTCGAGCTTTTCAGCAGCAAGAGAATCTTCATTTTTGTTTTTAACACGATCAACTTCGCGCAAGCTTTCACGAACTTTTTCAAGCTGCTGAGTCACTTCATCGAGATCTCTTTGTTCACGTTGAACTTTGATCTGAACTTCCTTAAAAGAGCGTTCTTCTTCTTTAATCGCAGCTTCAATCTTAGAAACATTCTTATTCGCAGTTTCTACATTCTTCTGAAGCTTTCCGAGATTCTTTTTATCATCCTCGTGAATGAGTGGCGCAACACCTTTGTCCTGAGCATAAGCGCTTGGAATGATAGCCAAAGCCAAGTGGGCCAAAGCTGTTTTCAATTTATTTACCTTCATTGATAGTTCCCCTCCGTTTTTTTTTGCTAGACCCTCAAAATAAGAAATGACCGACGGTCGTGTCCAATCTTGAAAACCAACAATCTTTTCAATCATCCACCCCTCTGGATTGACGACATAAGTTTCTGGGAACTTTTCAGAACTCCACCTAAAAGCAACCTCCTTAGAAGGATCCCAAAGTAATGATTCTTGAGGAATATCAATAATATTTTCTTCTAAGAATTTAAGAACTGTTGGCCACTTCTCATCGACGCTTACAAAATAAAAGTTAACTCCCAAAGGTTTCAAACGTGAAGCAAGCTCTGCCATTGCGGGCATCTCTTCCACGCAAGGAGGACACCACGTTGCCCAAAAATTAACAACGCTTAGAGTGCCAGCACTCCAAGCGATTTGTGTATTTCCAATTTGAGATTGATTATGAGACTTAAGACCTTCAGTTGAAGGGGCTTTGTCCACACGAAAAGGAACGATAACTTCAACACGGCCAACACTTTTATCATTGTGTTGAGAGAAATAGACCCACCCCATCAAAGGAGTGCCAACAAGAACTACAAGTTTAAAAAGTCTATCCCAAAAGAGTTGGCTTTTAGATATCATTTGTCTTTTTTAGTGGCTTTTGCTTTAGCTGCCTTAGCCGGAGCTTTTTTAGTCTTCTCCGCTTTTGTGTCGCTTCCTTCAGCCTCGTCTTTTTTTGAAGCTTTTTTAGCCGTCTTTTTAGCAGCTTTTTTAGTAGTTCCTGCAGCTTTTGCTTCAGGATAACGAGCAGCAAGGCCCTTTTCTACAAGACCTTCATCAACCCATTCAACAAGTGCCATATCAGCATTGTCGCCAGGGCGGCGTTGAGCCAATTTCAAAATGCGGATGTATCCACCCGCTCTGTCTTTAAAAACAGGAGCGATGTCACTCACCAAACTTTGAAGTGTAGGCTTATCATTCAAGACAGATGCCACATGGCGAATATTAGCCACAGTAGGATCTTTTAAACGTGTCACAAGCTTTTCAAGAAAAGGACGCAACGTTTTAGCGCGTGCGCTTGTTGTTCGGATTCTACCGTCACGAACAAGCCCTTTAGCTAAGTTTCTTAGCATTCCAGTACGATGACCAGTTTTAACACCTAGATTTCGAGTAACTTTACCGTGTCTCATATTTTAGTTGCCACCTTTACGCTCACGAAGTTTGTCTGCAATGACTTCAGGAGGAAGATCGAGTGCCATTCCTAAGCTTAATCCCATTTCTGATAGGATATCTTTAATTTCGTTTAAAGATTTGCGTCCAAAGTTTTTCGTGCGGAGCATTTCAGCTTCCGTTTTAGTTACGAGTTCAAAGATATAGCGAATGTTTGCATTCTGAAGGCAGTTTGCACTTCTCACGCTCAATTCAAGCTCTTCAACGCTTTTGAAGAGATTTTCGTTAACATCGCCTTTATTAGAGTCTTTTTTAACTTCTACGACCTCAATACCCTCATCAAAGTTGATGAAAATACTCACCTGATCTTTGAGGATTTTTGCGGCATAAGCCAATCCAAGTTCAGGAGACAAAGAGCCATCAGTCCAAATATCCATGGTCAAACGATCATAATCTGTCCAGCTTCCAACTCGTGAGTTAGAAACAGAATAGTTTACACGTGTAACAGGAGAGAAAATACTATCAACACCAATAGTGCCGATAGGACTGTTTTCTTCTTTGTTTCTTTCAGCAGGAACATATCCACGTCCCCACTTCACAACAATTTCACCACGAATGTGAGCATCTTTTCCAAGAGTCGCAATATGATGATCAGGGTTAAGCACATGAACACTGCTATCAATCGCAAGATCTTTTGCAGTTAAAACTCCAGGACCTTTTTTGTCCAAGAAGATTGTTTTTGTTTTTTGTCCTACAAGTTTCAACCTTACGCCTTTGAGATTCAAAATAATGTCAGCCATATCTTCGGTAACATCGTTAAGAGTCGCAAATTCGTGAAGCACGCCTTCAAACTTTACGCTTGTAATGGCACACCCTTGAAGTGAACTTAAAAGAATTCTTCTAAGACCATTTCCAATAGTGTGTCCGTATCCACGCTCAAGTGGACGCGCAATAAAGCGGCCATATGTAGGAGTAAGAGAACCCTTTTCAATTTCAATTGCTTTGGGCTTGATGAGGCTAGACCAGTTTTCTTGAACCATCGTCATTTCTACTTCTCTCCTTTATACGCGACGTCTTTTAGGTGGACGGCAACCATTATGGGGTATGGGGGTAACATCTTTAATTTGGCTCACTCGAAGACCAGCTCCAGCTAAAGCACGTAACGCAGATTCTCTACCTGCGCCAGGTCCTTTAACTTCAACAGCAACACTTCTCATGCCAGCATCAAAAGCTAACTGAGCAACTTCTGCTGCAGCAACTTGAGCTGCAAAAGGAGTACTCTTACGAGCTCCCTTAAATCCTTTTTTGCCGCAAGTACTCCAAAAAAGAGCATTGCCGCCGGGATCTGCGATAGTAACGATTGTGTTATTGAAAGTTGCGTTGATGTGACAAACACCAACGGGAGGAACTTTAATTGATTTCTTTTTAGCTGATGTATTTGTAGATTTTTTTTCGCTCATACGTCACTTCCTACTTAAGAGTTTTCACTGACACTTTACCAGCAACTGTCTTACGAGGACCCTTGCGTGTGCGTGCATTCGAACGTGTTCTTTGTCCATGAACAGGAAGCCCTTTTCTATGACGAAGACCACGATAAGAGTGTAAATCAATCAATCGCTTGATATTCATTCCAACTCGTCTACGAAGATCACCTTCTACAGGTAAATTTTGTTCTAGATAGTCACGAATCTGAGCTACGACCTCTTCAGTAATTTGATCTGATTTTGTCTCAGGAGCAATTTTCAACTCCGTAAGTATTTCTTTAGCCGTTGTCTTACCGATACCGTGTACATAGGTAAGGGCAACGTCGATTCTTTTGTTTCTTGGTAAGTCTACTCCTGCAATACGCGCCATATATTATCCTTGTTTCTGCTTGTGTTTTTTGTTGCTGCAAATCACTCGAACAATTCCTGCTCGACGTACAATCTGACATTTATCACAAATCTTTTTTACTGATGCTCTTACTTTCATTTCCTAGCTCCCTAAGCCTTTTTTAGAAAAATCGAATCTCCAAAATTTAAAGGCTATATTGTTATCTTTCATTGTTGTCCAGTCAACCCTTCACAGAGCTCAAATAGCTTTAGTTTCAAGCTTTTAGAGACCTGCTCAACCGAAGCATTGCCGTTAAAACTAAAATGGGGATACCCTCCCTTTTTAATCTCCAACAACATCTCCGAAAGGCCCTTTTGATAAACATCAAAACGACCTCCTACGACCTCGGGCTTATCATCAGCCCGTTGGACGAGTTCGCCCCCATCTGTATCGCATTTACCTGGAACCCGAGGGGGGCGCTCGGTCTTGTGATACACAATTCCAAGTCTTGGGTTTACCAGGCGCCCTGAAATACGTTCCACGATTACGTCTTTCGGGAGCTCTAACTCAAAAAATACCGGTCCCACTAAGGACGGTATTTCTTTTAACAATTTAGCTAAGTCACCCACCTGCCTACCATTGCGCGGGTAACCATCAAAGATAAGGCACTTAGGGGCCTTTTCTTCAATTATGCTTAAAAGTTGATTTTTAAGGACCTTGTAGGTCATTTCATCATCAACTAGCTTTCCAGCCTTAATCGTCTCATCGACTAAAACACCAACTTCGCTCTTACGAGCAATCTCGTTCCTAAACAGATCACCTGTTGACACATGTTGCAGTCCATTAAGCTCTCCAGCTAACTCCTTAGCCTGAGTCCCTTTGCCAGAACCCGGGGGACCTAAAAAAACGACAACAAGGGCCTGGTTCATTCTAGCTATAAGCCTTTCGACCTCTCATACGTGCTTGTTTTAAGAAGCCGTCATAGTTTTGAGACAACAGATGTGCCTGAACCTGACTAATAGTATCAAGAGCCACACCCACTAAGATCAAAAGAGTCGTGCCACCAAAGTAAAAGTTCACCTTGAAGGCCTGAATCATAATCGTGGGAAGAACACATACAGCTGCTAAGTAGATTGCTCCAGAAAACGTAAGTCGTGTAACAATGGCGTCCAAAAACTCAGCCGTAGCCTTTCCAGGTCGAATTCCAGGGATATAACCACCTGATTTTTTCAAGTTATCGGAAAGATCATTCGGGTTTGTAGTAATCGCTGTATAAAAAAAGCAGAAAAATACAATCGCCAGAACGTTAAGAATATTAAAAAGCATTCCGCTAGGAGTAAAGTTTTGCGCCGCACTCTTAGCCCATTCATAGGGAATAAAAGAAAGCACAGTTGCGGGGAAAAATAGAATTGTACTGGCAAAAATCGCAGGAATTACACCCGCACCGTTAATTTTTAGAGGAAGATGACTTTCTTGACCTCCATAAACATTTTTACCTACAACTCTACGTGTGTACTGAATAGGGACCTTGCGGTAGCCCTGCTCCATATACACAATGAAAGCAACAACACCGACCATAATCACTCCAAGAGCAATAACAGTTCCGATGTTGATTTGGTCACCTTTAAAAGCAACCCACAACTTATTCACTCCACTTAAGAATGAAGAAGCAATACCCACGAAAATGATAATACTGGAACCGTTTCCAATTCCTCGTTCAGTAATCTGCTCACCCAACCACATTGTAAAAACAGCGCCGGTTGTAAGTAGCAAGACCATTAGAGAAGTAGAAGCTAATCCAGTTTCAGTAAAAATTGCCTGACCACTCGTCGGACTCACCTGTCCATGAAGCTGACTTGAAATGACAAAACCCTGAACGATAGCAATCGCTACCGTGAGGTAACGAGTATATTGGTTAATTTGTCTGCGACCATGTTCACCCTCTTTTTGAAGTTGCTCAATAGGAGGAAACATAATCGTTGCAAGCTGCATAATGATACTTGCAGAGATGTAAGGAGAAATTCCAAGACCTAAAATAGAGAGCTGTGACAGAGCGCCACCTGAAAACAAGTTGAGTAGACCTAAAATGTTAGCCGAGTTTCGAGTGTTAAATAACTCCACCAAGGCCTGAGCATTCACTCCAGGAGTTGGAATATGAACTCCAACTTTGTAGACTAAAATAAGTCCAATCAACCAAAGTATCCGACTCCTAAGATTAGTATCCATCCAAACTTACCTTCTTCCCTCTTCCAGTTGCAGCCTTAAGCCTGTTTTGTATTTCTTTTACGCGTACTTACGCGAGGTTTAGAACCGTCTTTTAACGCAACTACAGTTACCTTAACGCCTTTTCCTTCTAAAAGCTTTTGAACGCTAGCACTTACGTGATGCGCCTCAAGAGAAGTTGGAAGTTTAGCCGGAAGACGTGATCCATAAACACTCACTCTGCAGCGAGTTTTTGTTCTCAAAGTCTTAGGAAGCAAGTCCTTAGTTGTAAGATCCTTACCTGCAAACTCTCCGAGTTCAGCTACATTCACACGATGATCAATTTGCTTAAGTGGACTCTTAAAGCCGACTTTAGGCATACGTCTCGCGTGAGGAACTTGACCACCTTCAAATACAGGGTGAATCGAACCACCACTTCGTGCAAGTTGACCCTTATGTCCTTTACCTGCAGTTTTTCCAAGACCAGAACCCATCCCCAAACCCTTACGTTTAGGAGCATGGTTACTTCCGATAGGTGCTTTTAAATTATGTAGCTTAAACATGTTTTACCTCAAGCCATTGAATTACAGAGCGGATCATTCCGCGAACAGCAGCATTATCAGGCAAAGTAGTGGATTTGCCACGCTTTCCTAAACCCATAGCCACAAGTGTTTTCACATGTTGTGAACGGGTTCTTGTGTTACTGCGAACTTGTCTTACAAATATTTTTTGTTCAGCCATACAGTTATCCTTTAAATAAATACCTTTTAGTTAGTGCCCTTCAATTGACCTTGGTATTTCTCCAATGTCTTCAATCGAGTAAGACCGTCAATTGTTGCTTTCAACACGTTGTGAGCATTGTTTGAACCGAGACACTTTGTCAGAACGTTCTTAACTCCAGCACATTCCATAACAGCACGAACTGCTGCTCCAGCAATTACGCCCGTACCTGCAGAAGCTGGAAGCATCACAACTTTTCCACATCCAAACTTTCCAGTAACCGTGTGAGGACTGGTATCTCCTCGAGTGACAGGAACTGTTAATAGATTTTTCTTCGCTTGCTCGCCTGCCTTACGGATAGCATCTGGAACTTCGCCCGCTTTACCGAGTCCTATTCCAACCTGTCCCTTACGATCGCCAACAACCACAATTGCGTTAAAGCTAAAGCGACGTCCGCCTTTTACTACTTTTGCAACACGGCCGATATGCACGACGCGGTCTACGAGGCCTTGGTCATCAGAGTTTTTTGTAACTTTTTCTTGATTAGCCATTCTTTATATTCCTCAAAACTTCAATCCTGCTTCACGAGCACCTGCTGCTAAAGCTGCAATTTTTCCGTGATAGATATAACCGCCGCGATCAAAGATCACTTGAGTGATACCTTTAGCTTTTGCGCCTTCAGCAATTTTCTTACCAAGCTCAGTTGCATGATCTTTGTTTGCTGTAACTTTAGAGGGAGTTCTCATCCCTACAATTGTTTTATTAGTTGCATCATCAATAACTTGTACTTCAAGACCACGATTTGAACGGAGCACACAAAGTCGAGGGCGCTCAGTGCTTCCGCTAACTTTCTTACGAATTCGCTCATGCCGCTTGATTCTTGCAGACAGTTTCTTGCTTGTTTTTTTATTTACTTGCCTAGCCATAATTATTTAGCTCCGCTCGCTGCAGATTTACCTGCTTTGCGTTTAATCACTTCATCTGAATAACGAATTCCCTTACCTTGATAAGGCTCTGGGGGTCGTACAGCTCTAACCTTAGCCGCCGTATCTCCCAATAAACCTTTATCTGGGCATGAAAGAACTACTGTTGTATTGCCTTCTACTTTTGCCGTAACTGTTGGGGGAAGAGGAAAATCAACAAGGTGAGAAAAACCCACAGTCAAATTGAGACTTGTTCCCTTTACAGCAGCCCTAAAACCGACACCTTTAATTTCAAGCTTACGCTCAAAACCTTCGCTAACTCCTTTTACAGAGTTGGCCACTAAACTTCTAACAAGACCATGTTTAGCTCTTTGGTCAGCGTCATCGTTACTTCGAGTTACAGAAAGTTTCCCAGCATCAACATTAATTCCAATTCCAGCAGGAATAGCTACTGAAAGCTTTCCCTTAGGTCCTTCAAAATTAACAGCATCTTTGTTAACAGCTACTTTTACAGCTGAAGGAACATTTACAGTCAGTTTACCTAATCTAGACATAAAAACCCCTACCAGACGGAGCAAAGATGCTCACCACCGACACGGTGTTCACGAGCTTCTTTACCAGTCATAACTCCTTTAGATGTTGAAAGAATTGCTAAACCAAAACCACTCATTACCTTAGGTAGGTTGTCCGACCCAACATAACGACGTAATCCAGGCTTAGAAACACGACGAAGTGACTTAATAACAGGCTTACGAATATCGCCATTTTCATACTTTAAGAAAACGCGAATCCACTGCCTTCCTTCCACTTCCACATCTTTAACGCTTTTTACATATCCTTCTTTAAGAAGAATGCTTGCAACTGCATCGTTCATTTTTGTTTTTACAACATCGACTCGAATCTTACGTGCCGTACCGGCATTACGAATACGAGTTAAAAAATCTGCTAATTGATCATTTGTCATAAGTTCTTACCTCACCGCTTCCTGTCTTCTGAATGGAAATCCAAATTCTTTCAAAAGAACAAGAGCGTCTTCGTCCGTTTTAGCGGACGTTCCAAACGTAATGTTGAATCCCCTGACCTTATCAACTCTGTCATAGTTAACTTCAGAAAACACAGTGTGCTCCTTAATGCCTACAGAATAATTTCCACGACCATCGAAACTCTTTTCGGGAAACCCTTTAAAGTCACGAATACGAGGACAAGATATATTGATAAATCGATCTAAAAAGTCATACATACGCTCTTTGCGAAGAGTTACAACACAGCCCAAGTTGATGTTTTCACGTAATTTAAAGTTAGCAATCGCCTTCTTTGCTTTTGTGAGAACAGCTTTCTGACCAGCAATATTTGTAATTTCTTCTGCAAAGCTCTCAAGAGCCTTAGGGTTCAAAAGAGCGTCTTTCATAGAACAAGAAATAACGATCTTCTCGAGCTTAGGAACTTGCATAACGTTCTTGAATTTTCCTGAAGAAATTAACTTTTTTCGAATTTCTTCGTTATAAGTTTTCTTCAAACGTGATTGATACTTAGCGCCATCGGCTTTCTTTTCCGTTGCCATAGCCTATTTCCTTCCACCGGAATAAGTGCGTTCTTTAGTCGCACCTTTTTCTGCTTTAAAACCAACGCGGCCTAATTTTTTACCTGCGCTGTCGCAAACCATAAATTTAGAAGCGGGCCACCATCTCAACTGCTCAACGATACCGCCTTTAGGGTTTTGCTGATTGGGTTTGATGTGTTTTTTAACTGCTCCCAAACCTTCAACTTGAATTTTGCTACTTTTATTTTTAACAGCAAGCACCTTACCGGTTTGACCGATAAAAGCTCCAGACAAAGCAACAACTGTGTCATTCTTTTTCACATGTGATACACGAGACATTTTAGAGTACCTCCATCGCAAGAGACACTATTTTGCTACTTTTAGTTGCTCTAATTTCACGAGCAACGGGTCCGAAAACGCGTGTCCCAATAGGCTCAAAAGAAGGGTTGACGATAACGGCTGCGTTATCATCAAAACGAATATAGCTTCCGTCTGCTCGACGAACTTCTTTTCTCGTTCTTACGATAATCGCTTTTACAACGTCGCCCTTACGGATTTTAGACTCAGGAGTTGCTGCCTTAACTGAGCAAACAATAACGTCTCCTAAACTAGCGTAACGACGGCGTGTTCCGCCCAAAACTTTAATACATTTTACAACGCGAGCCCCAGAGTTATCAGCTACGTTGAGTTCTGATGTGTGCTGAATCATGACTGCACCTCTTTAGCTTTTGTAGCTTTAGCTGCTGCTTTAGCAGTTGCTGCTTGAGACTCAACAGTCTCATCATTAACTTCCAAGGCTTGGATAGACTGCTTCACTACTTTAACGAGGCGAAACTTCTTATCTTTAGACATTGGACGACATTCAGAGAATAAGACGAGATCGCCTTCGTTCACTGCACTGTCTTCGCAATGAACCTTGTATTTCTTATCCCGAAACACAATTTTCCCTGTGCGCGATTCTTGAAATTGACGAGACACAGCAACCACAAGGGTTTTCTGCATTTTAGTACTCATCACTGTTCCTTCAAACGTTCTTGCCGACATACATTCTTCCTTTAATTCAACTGAGACAGAAATTTCTGTACTTCAGTTTTTTTACGACGATATTCCTTAAGGCTAGGTGCCTGAAGGTTAAATCGAATTGCCAAAAGCTCTTTCTTTGCTTGGCGGGCATGAGCTGCAATTGCTTTTCTATCGAGATCTTTTGCCTCAACAGATTGCTCAACTTTTTTTGCCTTAGGAGCTGCTGCTTTTTTCTTAGCAGGAGCTTTCTTTGCTTTTGAGCTTGTTACTTTTTTCGTTTTTTTAACTGCCATATAATCTTCCCAATACCTTATAAAATAAGCTCGTTACGAGAAATAATGCGCGTTCTCAATGGAAGCTTATGGAGAGCTAATGTAAATGCCTTTTCAGCAATTTCACGACTCACGCCTTCCATTTCAAATAGCATTGTTCCAGGTTTTACGGGTGCTACCCAATATTCAGGATTACCTTTACCACTACCCATCCTTGTTTCAGCAGGTTTCTTAGTAACTGACTTCTGAGGGAATATGCGAATCCACACTTTTCCGCCACGTTTAATTGAACGAGTCATAGCAATACGACTTGCCTCAATCTGACGAGCTGTGATCCAGCCTGGCTCTAAGCACTGAAGACCGAATTCACCAAAAGACAATGTATTACAACGAGTTGCTTTTCCGGCGAGGTGTCCTTTGTGGACCTTGCGATATTTTGTTCTCTTAGGTGCTAACATCGTTTACTCCTTAAATAGGCAATCCAGCTGCAGCATTTGCTACAACCGCACCGCGGGATCTTCCGAGGCGAGTTCTCATGTCAATCTCACCCTTATAAACCCATACTTTAATTCCAATAATTCCAGCTGTTGTTTTTGCTTCAATGAAACCATACTCAATGTCCGCTCTTAAAGTATGAAGAGGAATAGATCCTTCCGCATATTTATCAGAACGAGCAATTTCAGATCCACCCAAACGACCAGATACTCTGATCTTGATACCTTCAACACCAAATTTTAAAGCTTGTTGAATCGCATTTTTCATAGCGCGACGATAAGCCACACGACGTTCAATTTGGTTTGCCACATTTTCAGCAATCAATTGAGCATCAGCTTCAGCTTTACGAACTTCAGTTACGTTCAAGAAAACTTCCTCAATAGGCTTTTTAATTTTTTTAGCAATATCCATTCGAAGTTGCTCAATGCCAGCACCTTTTTTACCGATAGCAATACCGGGGCGAGCAGAGAAAACGTTCACTCTAAGTTTAGAGGCCGTTCTTTCAATTTCAATTTTGCTAACACCTGAATTATAGAGTTTTTCCTTAACAAAACGGCGAAGGACATAGTCCTCTGACAAGTTACGACCGAATTCTTTTTCAGAATACCAGCGCGACTTCCAAGGTTTTGTAATTCCGACCCTAAATCCTGTTGGATGCGTCTTCTGACCCATACTTATTCCTCACTGCCCTTCTTTTTAGAAGTAGCTTTTGTTGTTTTTTTAGCTTTTGTAGATGTTTTAGCGCTTTTCACAGGAGCGCTGCCGGTTTTCTCAGCAAGTCCAAGGGAAATGTGAGAAGTTCGAGTTAAACGACGATCCGCACGACCTTGTGCGCGAGGCATCCAACGTTTAATACGAGGACCTTCATCTATGCGAAGATCGCTAACATAAAGTCTCTCTAAGTCCGCAACACCTTTTTGTTCAGCATTACTCATGGCACTTTTGAGAAGTTTATATAGGATTTTCGCTGCTTTTTTATTCTCGAGGATGAGCAGACGGCTTGCGTCCTCGATTGCCTTACCACGGATAAGATCCGCTACGAGTCGGCAACGAAATGGAGATATCATTGCATAACTCAATTTAGCGTTAGAGGCTGTAATGGGTAATTGTGTTTTTGCCATTTCCATTCCTCCTTAAGATGCGCTGGCTTTTTTATCGCCAGACGTGTGACCACCAAAATGTCGTGTTGGAGCAAATTCCCCAAAACGGTGTCCCACCATGTTTTCAGTTACATAAAGTGGAATAAACTTTTTGCCGTTATGAACAGCAAAGCTTAATCCGACAGCGTCAGGAGTAATCAAAGAAGCTCTTGACCAAGTTTTAATGACGCTTTTTCGAGCGCCTTCCTTGCGAGCTTTTTCAATCTTCTCTTGAAGCGAGTTAGCGATAAATGGTCCTTTTTTTAATGAACGAGCCATATCAATTACCTTCCGCCTGTTTGCTTACCGCGCGGACGACCTTTCACAATGAAAGCGTCAGTGCGTTTATTACTACGTGTTTTAAATCCTTTAGTAGGTTTGCCCCAAGGTGAAACGGGGTGACGTCCACCAGTTGTGCGACCTTCACCACCACCATGCGGGTGATCTACTGGGTTCATTGTTGTACCTCGGTTATGAGGTCTCTTACCCTTCCAGCGAGTGCGTCCTGCCTTACCGGCAACGACACCTTCGTGTTCAGTGTTTCCAACTTGGCCAATAGTTGCATAGCAATCATTGTTTACAAGTCTTACTTCACCACTGGGAAGTCTGATTTGAGCGAATTTTCCTTCGCGACCCAAAAGTTGTGCTGCCACACCTGCAGATCTTACAAGCTGAGCACCACTACCAGGGTAAATTTCAATACTATGGATGTTTGAACCCATAGGTATATTTAATAGAGGGAGTGAATTCCCAGGCTTAATGTCTGCCTGAGGACCTGTTTCAAGTTTGTCGCCTTTTTTAATTCCCACTGGAGCTAAAATGAAGGCTTTTGCGCCGTTTGCATAATGCAAAAGTGCTAAACGTGCACTTCTGTTGGGATCATAATAAAGACCCTCAACAACAGCTGGAACACCTACGTGCTCTCGGCAAAAACTTACTAAACGATATCTTCTTTTATGACCGCCTCCACGAAAGCGGCTTGTAATATGACCGTGGTTGTTACGACCCGCCTGACGAGTTTTGCTCGTTAGAAGAGACTTAGGTGGAGCAGATTTTTCTAAATCAGAAAAATCAGCCACTGTTCTCTGGCGATTAGATGGAGATGTTGGGCGAAAGCTTTTCATGTTCTGGTCGCTCCTACTTCAACTCAAGACGCTTTCCCTCAGGAAGTTTCAAATATGCTTTTTTGAAACTCTGAGGAGCTATGACTGAGAATTTGTTTCTTTTTTCTTTACGACGAAAATTTACGATACGAACGCTCAAAGGCTTAATACCGAAAACTTCTTGAACAGCCTTAGAGATCTGAGGCTTAGTCATTTTATCCGCTACAAGAATAGCGACGTCGTTGTTCTTTTTTTCTAAGCGTGCTGATTTTTCAGTCACGATAGGTTGAATGAGTCCGTCTACAAGCGTTTTCATTAGTTTTCTCCGCCCTTAGCTTCAGAATTAACTGTGTAATGCTTAACAAAAGAGTCAAAAGCTGCTTTCGTAAAGATAAGACAATCTGCTTTAACAAAATCAAATGGTGTCCATTTTTCTTCTGTTAAGAGATCTGTCTTTTTAAGGTTTCTCACACTCTTCACAACTGAAGTTTCGAGTGAACGACTTGTTACAAATCCCACACGCGCTGTATTCAATTGAAGTGTTTCTAAAAGCCCTGAACAAGTGACGTCTTAGGAGCCTCTGAATTCCAATCGAGAACGTGAATTTGTCCACTTCCTGCGCGATCAGAAAGAACAGTTGCCATTGCAATGTCTCTTACTTTTTTATTGACTTTAAATTTGCGATTCACTGGCTGAGGTCCGAAAACCACACCCCCACCTACATGGTGAGGAGCACGGCTTCCACCTTGACGAGCACTCCCTGAACCTTTTTGCTGGCGAGATTTTCTTCCGCCACCGGCAACTTCAGCTCGGCCTTTTGTTTTCGCTGTCTTTTTATAGAATCTGTAGCGCTGACCTTCACATACAAAGTGAAGAGCTGCTTCATTTGCTTCGGCAGCAAAGAGTGCAGCAGGAGCATCTACATTTCCTTTTGATTTTCCGTTAATATCGATAACTGGTAGATTAACTGTTCCCATACATCACTCCTACAGCTTAATCTCAACATCGACGCCCGCTGAAAGATCCAGCTTCATCAACGAATCAATTGTTTGCTGATTCGGATCGAGGATATCGATGAGTCTCTTATGAGTTCTAATTTCAAATTGTTCACGGCTTTTCTTATCGATGTGCGGACTACGCAGAACCGTGAATCGGTTAATGGAAGTTGGTAGAGGTATTGGGCCTGAAATTTCAGCGCCGGTTCTCTTAACCGTCTCCAAGATGGATGCAACAGCAGTGTCTAATAGACGACTGTCAAATGCCTTCAATTTAATTCGTATTTTTTGCACTTTCATACAGTTATAAAATCCTTCAACATACAAAACCTCTAAACCAGTTACTTCAAAGAACAAAGTTAACGTGTCGGGTTTTTATAGCCTCAAGCTGGGTAGGACATCAAGTGCAACCCTTAAGAAAAATTAAGAAAATTTAGCCCTCCCCCTAACTTTTAGCTGAAGCTGAAGCAGCGACAACCTTTTGACCGGGCTTGTGCAAGACAAAAAGATCCCCGATCCTTAAGTAAAGGGGTGCCTCCCGGGGAGCTTTATAAATGAAAAAACTAATAATATTAGCATTTTACATTGGATCTCAAGGATTTACAAAGCAAGCCATGGCTTGGCCTGGGGGACTACGATCCTCTAGCTCATTTTTTAGGGGACTTTTCGGCCCAGAGCTTAAAGTCGCCTCTTTCGGAGACAGCGTTGCAAGTGGCTTTAACTCTAGTTTTTGGCTCAAAAAAGTAGAGGGTGGTACTTATGCCGACCATTTTGGGAGCTGGTACAACCAAAGCTACGACTATAGCGTAAGAGTAAGAAACATAGCTGCAGCGGGCTTTACTCTTGAGCAAATTTTTAACTCTCTCATCAATCGAAACGCAAATAGAATTCGCGAGGCAGACCTTATCTTCCTAGAAGGTGGTGGAAATAATTTTCTAGATTTGAATCACAAAAAATATATTGATCTCTGTAAGCCTGAAAATTTTTATCCAACATTAGAAAAAGCAAAAAGTGATTTCTTCTCTATGATGAACGACGTCCAACGTTACAAAAAACCTACAAGTCGCGTTAGAGTTTTAGGAATCTATTATCCTCTCATGAATGAATCTAGAACTCGCGCTTGCGTACTCAAAAGCCTCGCTCCGAGTGTGCATGTTTCGTTCACAAATGCTCTGGCAGACTTTAACTGGTTTCTTGCTTCAGAATCAAAGCGCAGAGGATTCACTTACGTTGACACCTTTTCACGTCTAAACTGTACTCAAAAAAACTGGAGCGCCTGCAAACCAACGAACTACAAATCTCTATCTAGTTACAAAAATAAACTCATTGAGCTCGACAGACTCGGTATATTGCGCGACCCCGGAGATTTAGGATGGTTACAAAAAGATAGAATTCACCCAAACATCTATGGGCACAGCCTCATTTCTTGGGCAATACGAAATCCATAAATGGAATCATCTAAGCGCAGCTAGCTTTTCCATGAAACTTAACAGTCGTGTGTTACGTGTTTCTTGATAAACAAGATGAAATATAAAATCTGGCACTAAGCGCGCTTGCTCTAAAAGTTTATCCTCTGGCACAGCCCACTGACTCTTAGATTCCAAGTTCCATAAAATAACATTCTCCCAGGCAACTGCAAGATTAATAAATGAAGCATATCTAGATGAGAGATCATTTATAAAATCATACGATTCTTGTCGTTCCAAATTTGGCTTTTCAAAAAAATCAAAAAACGCTTCTAGAGCGTGACCAAAGTTATTCTCGGCTTTCATTAAAACAAAAGTCCGTGAAATATACTTAAGCGCCAAGTGAGTCGTAAAATCAGGCATCATAGCAGCCGGGATAGAAGCTCCCTCGGGTTGAGCTAGTTGAAAAACTTCTCTTTGAATGTCCATAGACAATCTACTTGAAGAAAAAGGGTCTGAATCGAGCAAGGTTACAAGGTTATCCGTATTCAGGTAAGCTCGCCACTGCGCTAGATGATGAGAAAACTGTGAGGCAAAGCTTTTCTCAGTCAACATAAGCGTTCCCATTTCAACTCCAGAAGTTACATCTATATCATCCAAATGCCCCGACCTGAGTCGATTCCACTTATAAGCAGCTTGCTGTTTAGATCCCTGAGGAAAACTCAGATACCGATAGTATCCTTTCTTATAACCAAAAGACAAAAGCAGTTGTTCTAATTGACTAAGAACTTCAAATTTATACTTTGTATTTCTCTTGGCACGATGAGCAAGTACAACATCAGCAATCTTTGCAAATGATTCCACATCAAGTGAGGTCAATAAAAAGCCGTTCAGTTTTGCATGAAAGTAGCGGTAGGAGTCTTCAACGGCTGTAATCTCTAATATATCTGCGAAATGCTTTGCAATCAGTTGAGCAACCTCTAGCTTGGGAAGTTCTTTATTTGTTACTGAATCCAAAAGTCTTACGACCCCAGCAACAACTAAATCAGGTCGTTGGTCTTTAAGTTCTAACCAAGAACCTAATGTTGCTAACTGTTCCTCTACCTGATGAGGCTTACTCGCCTCTTTTTGTGTAATAACTTTCTCTACTTCATTTACAGCGCTCGAAAATTCAGATCGCTTAATACCAACCGTAGTAGAAGTTAAATGATCTAAACAAAACTTAGTTGCCTTTGAGTTAGCCTCAAAGCTTAAGAGTAAACACAAAAATAAGATTAAATCCCTAACTCCACCCATATGCACCTGCGAGGAAAATAGGCCATAATTCGACTTATTTCGTGGTAATTACAAATCTTTAAGTGGAATTAAGCCCACTAACTAGAGAGAAAGCTCTCGTAAATCTACAGGGGTTAATTTATTCACAAAAACCCTTAAACTTGACCAATAGTCTTTAAAGTCCGATAGGTTGTTATGTGTTCCGCCAACAATTTCTTTAAAGTTTGACTTAGGCAACGCCTCCTTGAGCAAATGAGAATGCTCAACTGGAATCACCTCATCTTGATTGCCGTGAATCAGCAACAAAGGTTGCTTGTAATTCTTAAGCCACTTAAGTGTCTCAAAAGTATAGCGTTTCAAAAAAGAAGGAAACCAAGGTGCGTGTTCAGAAGCTAATTTAGAAAAGCTCGCATAGGGAGTTTCTAATATTAAAGGAAGTTTATACTTAGCTGCTACCCACGCGGCTGGCCCACTTCCAATTGAGCGTCCGTACATAACAAAGTTCTTTTGAGGGAAAGCTTTTCTTGCAACTGATAAAAAATGCTCGGTAAAAGCCAGGAGCTGCCTTTCGGATTGAATTGAGCCCTCACTCTTCCCATAGCCTGGATAGTCAACAATCCAAACACCTACGGACAACTCATCTCGCAACTTAGAGGCGACGTCTCCCCAACCCACTAAACTTCCTGCGTTTCCATGCAAATAAAGTAGAACAATATCTGAAGAGTCTTCTGGAAAAAGCAAAGAGTTCATTTTTTGACCTTCAAAATCAAAAAAAATCTCGTCGAAATTTTTAAATTTAAAAGTATATTGCTCAGAAATTTGTTCAGGAAAAAAAATAAGACGTTCTTGTATCATTATTAATGCGAGTCCAAGTGTAAAAAATACGGCTCCAAAGAGAGCCAATACTCTTCTTCTTTTAATAGGATACACCCGTAAACTTCTCTAAAATAGCCTTCTCAACATTGGGCGGCATAGAATCATACTGTGCAAACTCTAAGACAAAAGTTCCACGCCCCTGAGTTCGAGAACGTAGATCTGTAGAATATCCAAACACACTGGCCAATGGCACTTCAGCTTTAACAACTTGAAGACCCACATCTTCTTGAGACTCCATCTCTTGAATGCGACCACGTCGAATACCCAAGTCAGACACAACGTCTCCAACAAAATCACTGGGACAAGTTACCTCTAGCTTCATTACGGGCTCTAAAAGTTTCGGCTGTGCTTTTTGAATGCCTCCTGCAAGGCCATTGAAAGAGCAGTTAAATACGCTAAATCCAAGGACTCATTTTCTCTATACTCTGCTCCCAATAGCTCCACACCAACATCAACTACTGGAAATCCCGCAATGGGTCCGCTTTGAAGAAGAAGTGGAACATTTTTTAATATTTGTTCTTTAATAACTTTAGGCAACTGCGAATTTTTAATGGAATCAATGACTTCGTTTCCTGCACCGCGCTCACGTGCATAAACTCGCAAAGTAATTTGGCCAAATTGCTTTTTCCCACCAACATCTCTCTCGCATGTATTAGATGCCTTAGATTCCGCAGATATACTCTCACGGTAACTCACCTGAGGTTTACCTACGTTTGCGGGAACCTTGTGCTCTCGCAGTAAGCGATCTACAACAATTTCTAAATGAAGCTCCCCCATTCCAGAAATTAACACCTGGCCTGTTTCTTCATTGGTGCGCACTCTAAATGTTGGATCTTCCCAACTCATTTTTCTTAAACTTTCAAAAAGCTTTTCTTGATCCGCTTGAGACTTTGGTTCAATTGCAATTGAAATCACCGGCTCTGGAAAAGTCATTTTTTCAAAGAGAATCGGATTTTTGGAGTCAGCCAATGACTCACCCGTTTGAGTATGACGGAATCCAACAATAGCTACAATTTCTCCCGCACTCGCCTCTTGAAGTTCGCTGCGCTTATTGGCATGCATCATTAAAATACGTTGAATACGCTCCGACTTGTCCTTCACAACATTCAAGCAACTTTGATTCGCTTTAATAGATCCAGAATAAATGCGTGTATAAGTAATGGTGCCGACAAAGGGATCATGTGCAATTTTAAAGGCAAGAGCAGAGAAGGCTTCATCCTTGTTGGCTATTCGAAGCAACTTTTTATCTTCGTGAGCGGGGTCAAAGCCTTCCATGGGGGGCACTTCAGCGGGACTCGGTAAAAAATCACAGATGGCGTCCAATAAAAACTGAACGCCTTTGTTTTTAAAAGCAGATCCGCAAATAACAGGTGTTGCCTTAAGCGACAAAGAGGACCTTCTAACGGCATCACGCAATTCAACTTCACTGATGGATTCTTCTGCCAAGTATTTTTCCATGATTTGATCATCACAATCTGCGAGAGTTTCGATCATCGCAGATCGAGCAGCCTGAAAATCATCATTCATATCAGAAGGAATTTCTTCAGATAGAAAACCTTTCCCATCCACATCGTCTTTTGACCAAGTTATTTTTTTAGCGTTTAAAAGATCAAGGAATCCCTCAAAATCTTCGCCCTCTCCTACTGGCATAACTAAGGCAAGAGGTTTAGCCGCTAACTTCGACTTCATTTGATCAAGAACTCTGTTAAAGTTAGCTCCAGTGCGATCCATTTTGTTTACAAACGCTATGCGAGGAACTTTGTATTTATTCGCTTGTCTCCACACTGTTTCACTTTGGGGTTGAACACCTCCGACGGCGCAAAACACTCCCACAGCTCCGTCTAGAACTCGCAGAGATCGCTCCACTTCGATTGTAAAATCTACATGCCCAGGAGTGTCGATAATGTTGATGCGATAATCTTTCCAATAACAAGTCGTTGCAGCGGCCGTAATTGTAATTCCCCGCTCGCGCTCTTGCTCCATCCAATCCATGACAGCTTCGCCATCATGAACCTCACCAATTTTATGCGATGATCCTGTGTAAAAAAGAATACGTTCAGTTGTGGTCGTTTTTCCCGCATCAATATGCGCAATAATTCCAATATTTCTAAATGATTCTAAGGATCCTTTTTTAAGCGCCATCTATGCAATTAATCCTAATCGCAATGCTTCTCGGTTTAAAGGCAGGTCAGAAGGATATACTTTTAACTAAATTGCTGTTTGAGGGAGACGAGCTCCATTTTTAAGATAGCCACCTTTTAAGTAATAAAGACATTTTTGAACGACTCCTTTAGGCGCTCCCGATTCTATACCTCTATATTTAAAAGGACGCTCCACTAAATCACCTGCTTGTGCGAGGCGATGATTTTCATCAAAAATAGCCCCTGTCTCGCGGGCAAACCTTTCAATTTCTGCCAAGCGTCTAGTCGAGGGGACTGTCACGAGTAACCCAGAAAGGAGCTGCAAAGAGATACCTGCCATTTGGAGCATGGGCACACCCGTTGCAAAACCTAAAATTGTGATTGATGGACCGCCTAGCTCAGCCATGATTCGCCACGGCTTGGCAAAATAAAGTCCCATTAACTCAGACTTCAAACGTGTCGCTTCATCGATATATCCAAGAGCCTTAAGGGTACCAATATTATTTTGATTCTTCGCACATGCAAAATAAAAAGCAAAAACACTCGCTGCTGAAATCCCCATATGCACAAAAAGATTATCTGTGGGTATACCCGTAAAATAGCTCATCGAATAACCCACAAGAAAAACAGCATTCATGTACACAAAGTTGAATATATTAATATTCCAATAGTTTGCATTATACTTAATCTCGCCACTGGGACTTCTATTTCTAGCTTTTGTAAGCAAATTATTGCCAAGATCAGTTATCTGGTTAAAACCAAGCTTAACCATGCCATCTCCAGCCATTCGACCTGCACCGTTCATTGCTTCTGCAAAGTTAAATCTAGCTTCAGCACCTTGTCCTTGAGATAGAGCCATAAGAGATAAACCTAGATTTTTTAAAAAATCTGTTAGTCTCGCGTGTATACGCTTCCCTGAATCACTTGAAAGTCGGAGGCGTTGGAAGTCTCGAGGTGACCATAAAAAGGAATCAAGTGAACTCGTATAAATACTTGTACAAATTTCGACCGAGATAACAAACATCGACATAATTGACGCTGTAAGAACTTTGTACGAGTCAATATTCTCAAAACTCCACCCATGAGCAAACTGGTCAGGCACAATGGCTCCTGCCATTAATCCTATCAATGTTGTAATTGAGACAAATCCCATACGATACTTTGTCCAACGATCATAGGAGGCTTTTGTTTCTACAAAAGGTTCCTTAGGTGAAGGAAGAGTAGCGTCTTCAATCGCTACAAGTTCCACAAAGTCGATACGCTCGCGTTCAAGTTGTTTTTGCATAAAAGGCACAACCTCTTTGTTGTCAGGATGAATCAAAACTTCAATTTTTTTACTCTTTCCTTTATTTTCTGAAAGCACGAGAGCTTTTAGTCGTGAAAGGTCTATGCGACCTTCTTCTGCCATTTGTCGAAAATACAAATCTGCACCTCGAGGTCCATCTTGAAAGATTATATTTTGAATTTCTTCAACGAATTGTTGGCCAGTTAAAAGATCCTGGGCAGTTAACTTGCCTACTGCCAAAAAAAGAATGAAAAAGTTACGCAGAGAAACCCAAAAACTTCTACCACAGTGCACCATCGCGAAAGATGGTAAAGGAGAGAAGTCGTGCGATCAAGCGCAAAAAGGTAGCGGGTACGAGTAAAAAGGTAGCGGGTACACGTAAAAAGTAACTAGGTACCTTTTAGAAAAAGCCCGCTGAGTTTTGCGAAGTTTTTTTGAATAAGACGCGAAGAAGCCTCCCGAGGTAACCGCGCTAAGGGTTCCGAGGGAGGCTTCGACAAAGTATTATTCAAAAAGGACGAGCAAAACTACCACTTGAAGTGAGAGAAGGCTTTGTTTGCGTCTGCCATCTTATGAACGTCTTCACGTTTTTTAATAGCGCCGCCTTTGTTTTCACAAGCGTCCATCAATTCAGCAGCAAGTTTTTCAACCATGTTTTTTCCGTTGCGATCTTTCGCATAAGAAATAATCCATCTACTTGCGAGAGTTTGTTTTCGCTCGGGACGAACTTCCATAGGAACTTGATAAGTAGCTCCACCCACACGACGTGAACGAACTTCAACGTTAGGTTTAACATTGTTCAACGCTTTTTTGAAAAGCTTCACAGGCTCGTCGTTGAATTTTGCTTGAAGAGCATCAAATGCTCCGTAGCAAATAGCTTCAGCGGTAGATTTTTTTCCATCTTTCATTAAGTCGTTGATAAACTTAGCAACTACTTTGTCATGAAATTTAGGATCAGGAACGATTACGCGTTTAGCGGCATGTCTTCTGCGTGCCATTTTTTACTTCGCTTTCTTCGCGCCGTACTTGGAGCGACTTTGTTTGCGGTTAGCAACACCTTGAGTATCAAGGCTTCCACGAACAGTGTGGTAACGAACACCGGGAAGGTCTTTTACACGACCACCGCGAATTAGAACAACTGAGTGTTCTTGAAGGTTGTGTCCAACACCTGGAATGTAGCTTGTTACTTCATAACCATTGGTCAACTTAACACGGCAAACTTTACGAAGTGCTGAGTTAGGCTTCTTTGGAGTGGCTGTATAAACACGGGTACAAACCCCACGTTTTTGAGGACAGTCCTGCAAAGCAGGAGACTTTGACTTGAAATTCACTTGGCTACGGCCATGTCGAACGAGCTGGTTAATGGTTGGCATACAATCCTTTCACGATAGTTTGTAAATTACTAATATAATAGGACCCTTGATTCAAGGCGCTTCTCATTAAGAATCACCCTTTCTTAGGTCTGCAAAATCTTCTGTTTCCTCAATAGGAGGCGCTTGATAGGCCCTACCCACTGGAAGAGCTTCCTCTTCTACGTCCATTTCAGGGCGAATCATTTGGTATTGAGCGATTCCAGTGCCCGCAGGGATCAAACGACCCATACTGACGTTCTCTTTTAAGCCACGGAGATAATCTACGCGGCCTGCAATAGCAGCTTCTGTGAGGACTTTTGTTGTCTCCTGGAAGCTCGCTGCAGATACCCATGACTCAGTAGAAAGACTTGCTCGGGTAATACCTAGCAATAAAGGTTCAGTTACAGCGGGCTTTCCGTTCATTTCTGCAACTTTTGCATTCACTTCTTTGAGAACGCCTTTATCTACACTCTCACCTACCAAAAGACTTGTGTCCCCAGATTCAGTGACCCGAACTCGACGAAGCATTTGTCGAACGATTGTCTCAATATGCTTGTCGTTGATCTTCACACCTTGAAGGCGGTAAACCTCTTGAACTTCATCTACAAGGTATTTAGAAAGTGCTTTTTCACCCATAACCGCAAGAATGTCGTGCGGGTTAGCCGCTCCGTCTACGATACGCTCACCACGTTGCAAAAGGTCACCCTCTTGAACAATAACGTGCTTACCTTTGGGAACAAGATATTCTCTTGGCTCCCCACCAACGCCTTCAGCTGGGTTAAGAAGAACTTTACGCTTACCTTTGGAATCTTTTCCAAATGCCACGGTACCGTCGACTTCAGCAATAATCGCACAGTCTTTAGGTCTACGAGCTTCAAAAAGCTCTGCAACACGCGGTAGACCACCCGTGATATCTTTTGTTTTTTCAGACTCTCTTGGAATCTTAGCTAAGACGTCACCAGCTTGAACCAACTCTCCATCACTTACCTGTACGAGTGATCCCACAGGTACTGTAAATGTAGAAAGAACTTGTCCATCTGCTTCGATCTCGATACGAGGACGCAAACTTGCACTCTTCGGATCAATAATAGTCCGACGAGTTAAACCCGTTACTTCGTCTTGCTTTTCAGCAACGGTAACCCCGTCTTTCATATCCACGAAACGAGTTGTTCCCAACTTGTCCGTTAAGATAGGAATGGAGTACGGATCCCACTCAAGAAGGATGTCACCTTTTTTGAAAGTAGCTCCATCTTTAAGTTTAGTTTTTGATCCGTAGATAACTCTCTGACGATCACGCTCACGACCAGAATCATCCAAAAGAATAATTTCTCCGTTACGGTTCATAGCAACCGAAGCGCCATCTTTGTTTTTAATGAAAATAACTTTGTTGAATTTGATGCTACCCTCGAAACGCGCTTCAATTGAACTTTGCTCTGCACGACGAGTTGCCGCACCACCGATGTGGAAAGTTCTCATTGTTAACTGAGTTCCAGGCTCACCAATTGATTGAGCTGCAATTACACCAACTGCTTCACCGATATTCACCATATGTCCACGAGCTAGGTCACGACCGTAGCAGTGAGCACAAATACCGCGTTTAGCTTTACATGTAAGAACAGATCGAATTTCAACTTTATCAACGCCAGCATCTTCAACGAGACTTACCAATCCCTCATCAAGCATAACTCCTTTTTTAACAAGAATTTGCCCTGAGCTTGGGTGCATAATGTCTCTCAACACAACTCGACCCAAAATAGCTTCGCCGAGTGCTTCTGCTAATTCGTTACTTTGTTGTGCTTCAGAAATAACAATACCGTCATCAGAACCACAGTCGTGTTCAGTAACAACTGCATCTTGAGCAACGTCAACAAGACGTCGTGTGAGGTATCCAGAATTAGCTGTTTTAAGAGCTGTATCCGCAAGACCCTTACGAGCACCGTGTGTAGAGATAAAGTACTGAAGTACTGTTAATCCTTCACGGAAGTTTGCCGTAATGGGCGTCTCGATAATTTCGCCAGATGGTTTTGCCATCAAGCCACGCATACCAGCCAACTGTTTAATCTGAGCGGGTGAACCCCTAGCTCCACTATCTGCCATGACGTAAATAGGATTGAAACTTTGGGTTTCAATAACTTCTCCACTTGGAAGAGTTAACTTATCTTTCGATAAGTTCTTCATCATGTCTGATGCAATTGATTCAGAAACTTGAGCCCAGATATCGATAACTTTGTTATAGCGCTCACCATCAGTGATGAGACCTTCTACGTATTGATTATCAATCGTTTGAACTTCTACAAAAGCTTTATCAATAGAAGCTGTTTTCGTAGCAGGAATTTCCATATCCTTCATGGCGATAGAAATTCCGCCCTTAGTACCAAACTGGTAACCAAGACTTCTCATTGAGTCAGCCAAAAGAACGGTACGCTTAGGGCCTGTTTGACGATAAGCAAAGTCTAGCAATTCAGCTAAATCTTTTTTAGCCATTGTTTTGTTGTAATGTTCGAAAGCAATATCATCGGGAACAATTTCAGAGAAAAGAACACGACCTACAGTCGTTTCAACTCTTTTGCCTTGTACTCGGCAATGAACTTTAGCTTGAACATCTACTTCGCCTAGATCGTAAGCCATTTTGATTTCAGCGCGATCTTTAAAGATTCTGCCGGTACCGGGGGCTCCAGGACGCATACGAGTGAGATAATAAAGACCCAACACAATATCGTGTGAAGGCATAATAATTGGTTTACCGTCAGCAGGCTTCAAGATGTTGTTGGTAGACATCATCAATACGCGAGCTTCAAGTTGAGCTTCCACAGAGAGTGGAACGTGCACAGCCATTTGGTCACCGTCAAAGTCGGCGTTAAAAGCTGCACATACAAGAGGGTGAAGCTGAATCGCCTTACCTTCTACAAGTACAGGTTCAAATGCTTGAATACCTAAGCGGTGAAGCGTTGGTGCACGGTTAAGAAGTACTGGATGCTCACGAACCACGTCCGCAAGAATATCCCAAACTTCGTCTTTTTCTTTTTCCACCATTTTCTTGGCAGATTTAATAGTTGTTACAAAACCTTTTTCTTCAAGCTTATTATAAATAAACGGCTTAAAGAGTTCGAGGGCCATTTTCTTAGGAAGTCCACACTGATGGAGTTTCAATTCAGGACCCGCAACAATTACAGAACGACCTGAATAATCGACACGTTTTCCTAATAAGTTTTGACGGAAACGACCACTCTTACCTTTTAGTGTATCTGAAAGTGATCTCAATGGACGTTTGTTAGGTCCAGTGAAGACTTTTCCTCTACGACCATTATCATAGAGAGCGTCAACCGCTTCTTGAAGCATACGCTTCTCGTTTCGGATAATGATATCGGGAGCATTAAGCTCCATAAGTCTTCTCAAACGGTTGTTACGGTTAATGACTCGTCGATAAAGATCGTTCAAATCAGAAGTTGCGAAACGACCGCCATCGAGAGGCACAAGTGGACGCAAATCAGGAGGAAGTACAGGAATAACTTCCATCATCATTTGCTCAGGGTTTTGGCCTGATTCCCTAAAGTCTTCTACAACCTTAAGACGTTTTGCTAATTTCTTACGAACAGCATCACTTTCACAAACTTCAAGGTCCTTGCGAATCTCATCACCTAATTTAAGGATATCTGCTTTACGATGAAGTTCTCTAACTGCTTCGCCGCCCATTCCCGCTTTAAATGAATCTTCACCAAATTTCTCAAGAGCTTCTTGGTACAAATCTTCACTTAAAATTTGTGCCGTCTTTAGCTCCGTCGCCATAGGGTCAGTTACAATATACGACTCACAGTAAAGAACTCTCTCAAGTTCTTTAAGAGTAATATTTAATACAAGACCGATACGAGAAGGCAAAGAGCGCAAGAACCATACATGCGCTACGGGAGTAACGAGATGGATATGACCCATCCGTTCACGACGAACTTTGCTTTGTGTAACTTCAACGCCACACTTTTCACAAACGACACCGCGATACTTCATACGCTTATATTTTCCGCACAAACATTCATAATCTTTGATAGGTCCAAAGATTTTTGCACAGAACAAACCATCTTTTTCAGGTTTAAATGTACGGTAGTTAATAGTTTCGGGCTTCTTCACCTCTCCATGCGACCAGTTCAAAACCATCTCGGGATTAGCGAGACTGATTTTTACTGAGCCGTAACGAATAGGATCCGTGGGCTTATCGAAAAAGTTTAATAAATCTTTCATCTATACCCTCTCCTGCAATTCACAGTTCAAGTAGAGCGCTTTAAGTTCGTGCATAAGTACGTTAAACGACTCAGGCATACCTGGCTCTAGAATGTTTTCACCTTTAACGATTGCTTCATACATACGTGTACGACCGGCAACGTCATCCGACTTAACAGTTAACATCTCTTGAAGACCAAAAGCAGAACCGTAAGCTTCGAGTGCCCACACTTCCATCTCTCCGAGACGCTGACCTCCGAATTGCGCTTTACCGCCCAAAGGCTGTTGAGTCACAAGACTGTAAGGTCCGATACTCCTTGCGTGGATCTTATCCTCAACAAGGTGGTGAAGTTTAAGAACGTACATAATTCCAACTGTTACTTCATGGTCAAACGGCTCACCCGTTCTTCCATCAAACAATGTCGTTTGACCACTTCGAGGCAAGCCCGCGAGGTCTAACATTTTATGGATATCGTCTTCACTTGCACGGTCAAACACTGCAGAGGCCATAGGCACTCCGCGACGGTAGCTATATGCAATTCGCTTAATTTCATCGTTGCTGGCTTCATCTACATACTTTTGAAGTGAAGGGCTTATGAAAATTTTCTTCAAGAAAGCTCGTACATCTTCAAACTTATGACCATCCAACATGTCTTGAATTTTTCTTCCAAGTCCCCAAGAAGCCCACCCAAGGTGAGTCTCAAGAATTTGACCTACGTTCATACGAGAAGGAACGCCAAGTGGGTTCAATACGATATCCACAGGAGTTCCATCTGCCATGTAAGGCATATCTTCTATCGGGTTAATTTTTGAGATAACCCCTTTGTTTCCGTGACGTCCCGCCATTTTATCTCCGATGGAGATTTTACGTTTGATAGCAATCGCAACTTTAACCATCTTGATAACGCCTGGAGGAAGCTCGTCACCTTTTTTAAGTTTTCCAATTCTTTCGTTGAAAACAATACGGATCAAATCCATTTGCTCTTCAACGGAATCCATAATTCTATTGAGTTCTTCTTCAGACTTCTCGTCTACGGGTATGTGACGAACAAGGTTAAAAGGAACGTTGTCTATATCTTCAGAAGCGAGTTTGAGACCTTTTTTAAGAAGCTCAACTTCACCATCTTCAGACAATAACTTGCCACCGGTTTCTTTACCGATAAGAAGTTTTTTAACTTTTTTCAAAGTTGCCTGACGAATGATCGAGATTTCAATTGCTTGATCTTTAAGAAGTCTCTCTTCTTCATCTCGAACAATCTGCTGATAACGCTCATCTTTATCGATACCTTCACGACTGAAGATATTCGCTTGAATGATTGTTCCATAAACTCCAGGGGGTACGCGCAGAGAACTATCTCTAACGTCACCCGCTTTTTCACCGAAGATTGCTCTCAAGAGTTTTTCTTCAGGAGAAAGTTGAGTCTCACCTTTAGGTGTAATTTTTCCAACAAGGATATCACCTGGAGTTACTTCAGCTCCGATACGAATAATCCCGGTTGCGTCAAGGTTACGAAGAGCCTCTTCACCAACGTTTGGAATGTCGCGAGTAATTTCTTCTTTTCCAAGTTTCGTATCACGCGCAATACATTCCATTTCTTCAATGTGTATTGATGTAAATACGTCTTCTTTTAAAAGACCTTCTGAAATAAGGATTGAATCCTCGAAGTTGTAACCACCCCAAGGCATGAAAGCCACGAGAATGTTTTGTCCAAGAGACAACTCACCAAGGTCAGTTGCAGGACCGTCGGCAATAACCTCACCCTTAGAAACGCGGTCGCCGTTTTTAACAATCGGTCTTTGGTTAATACATGTATTCTGGTTTGAGCGACGGTATTTAGTCAGGTTGTAAATATCAACCTCAGCTCCACTACCATCTTTTTTCTTACCTTCAGTTCTTACAACAATACGAGAAGCATCAACTGCCTCAACAATACCGTCAGACTTAGCAACAACTGTTACTCCTGAATCAGCAGCAACAACACGCTCAACACCTGTACCTACAAGTGGAGTCTGGGGAATCAAAACAGGCACCGCTTGACGTTGCATGTTTGAACCCATCAAACTTCTGTTTGCATCATCGTTCTCTAGAAAGGGAATCAATGAAGCCGCAACAGAAACAAGTTGGTTAGGACTTACGTCCATCAAGTCAACTTCGTCTGATTTAGTAAGAGTCGGCTCACCATTACGACGAACCTCAGTAAACTCTTCTGAAATCATACCTTTGTCATCAATAGGTACGTTTGCCTGAGCAATTGTGTGTCCTTCTTCCTCAAGAGCAGAGAAATAAGTCACTTCGTCGCTTACTTTTTTATCCGTTACTTTTCTATAAGGTGTTTCTACGAATCCGTAGTCATTCACTTTAGCAAAAGTTGAAAGTGAAGAGATCAAACCAATGTTTGGTCCTTCAGGAGTCTCAATCGGACAAATACGACCATAGTGTGTTTGGTGTACGTCACGAACTTCGAAGCCTGCT
The DNA here is from genome assembly GCA_041391385.1 of Bdellovibrionota bacterium. GTDB lineage: Bacteria > Bdellovibrionota > UBA2428 > UBA2428 > UBA2428 > CANIGN01. The sequence continues at coordinate 108,238 of JAWKOD010000006.1, read as the reverse complement.
CTTTCACGCGTTAGACCACCAGGCCCAAGCGCAGAGAGACGACGTTTGTGTGTAATTTCAGAAAGTGGGTTGGTCTGTTCCATAAACTGAGAAAGTTGAGAAGATCCGAAGAACTCCTTAACAATCGCGTTTACGGGCTTAGCGTTTACAAGGTCATGAGGCATTTGAGTTTCAATCTCTTGAAGGCTCATACGTTCACGAACTGCACGCTCCATACGTACCAAACCAATTCTATATTGGTTTTCTAATAATTCACCAACAGATCTCACACGACGGTTTCCTAAATGGTCAATGTCATCGACCATTCCTTTACCGTTCTTAAGATCAAGAAGGTGACGAACCGTTGCAACAATGTCTTCTTTAGTAAGAATAGTTTTGTCGAACGGAATATCTTTAAAGTTAAATTTATGATTGATCTTTAATCGACCTACTTTAGAAAGATCATAACGAGCTTCATTGAAAAAGAGATCGTTAAAAAGATTCTGTGCACTCTCTAATGTGGGTGGATCACCCGGACGCATTCTTTTAAAGATATCAATCAAGGCTTCTTCGCGACTGTTAATCTTATCGAACAACAAAGACTCGCGAAGAGAAGCACAAACAGTACCGCCGTCAATAAAGACCGCTTTCACTGTTTTAGTACCAGCTTCTGTAAGAAGCTCAATGGCTTTAGCATCCATCACCTGATTGGACTCGAGAAGAATCTCACCCGTTTTAGGATGAGCAACATCTTCGACCACAATTCAGTGGTTAACTCTTCCTCAGTGAGAGGAATAGTTTTAATTTTACGTTTTTCAAATTCAGCAAGAATAGCACGTGTAAACTTACGGCTTTTCTTGATGATAACGTCTCCTGTTTTAGGATCTGTAATGTCGACATAAGCTCTAGAACCCAACAAGTAGTCAGGGTTTAATGAACGAACAAATTCTCCAACTCCAATTTGTTGAATATCTTCAACGTCATAAAAGTTTGAAAGAATATCTGTATTGCTCATATCAAGAGCTTTAAGGAGAGCGGTTACCGGAAGTTTTCTTCTTCTATCGATACGAACAAAGAGGAAGTCTTTTGGATCAAACTCGAAATCGAGCCATGATCCACGATAAGGAATCACCCTTGCAGAAAATAGTAATTTTCCGCTTGAGTGAGTTAATCCACCATCATGGTCGAAAAACACACCGGGTGAACGGTGAAGCTGAGAAACGACAACTCGCTCAGTACCGTTGATGATAAAAGCGCCCGTGTCTGTCATGAGTGGAATTTCACCCATATACACTTCTTGCTCTTTTACATCGCGGATAGAGCGACTTTCAGTAGACTCATCCTTCTCCCAAACAACTAAGCGAACTGTGATTTTAATAGGAGCCGCAAAGGTCATCCCTCTCAATCGACATTCATCTACGTCGTACTTGGGTTTTTCAATAGAATAAGAAACAAATTCCAACGAACATGTGTTGTTGAAATCGTTTATTGGAAAAATTGACTTAAAAACACCCTGAAGACCAACGTTCTTTCTTTTTTCAGCCTGAACATTCGCCTGAAGAAATTGCTCAAACGATTTCTTCTGAATATCTACCAAATTAGGTGTTTCTATGGGGGAAGTAATTTTTGCAAAACTTTTTCTTACTCTTTTAACATTTTCAAATGATTCCCTGATCGCCATCTATCTAAACCTTTCGGACCTCTTTAGAAACGCGCATGCAAAGCTCTTCACCGCCTCGACTCGTATTCGCTGAGCGTATACTCCTCAAGCCGGCAAAAAGGCCATGCAAGTTTGTAAAAAATCCTAAATTACGAAAACATTTTAAAGACCCACTCATGTTTTCCACGAGCAGGTCATTTATTATCAAACTCAAGCGTTTTTTCTCGCCCAGTCTTTACTATTTGATCTCTACTTTTGCGCCAGCAGCTTCAAGCTGTTTTTTCATTGTTTCAGCTTCGGCTTTAGAAACACCTTCTTTAATAGCTTTAGGAGCGCCTTCTACAAGGTCTTTCGCTTCTTTCAAGCCAAGTCCAGTGATAGCACGAACTTCTTTGATCACATTGATCTTGCTAGCTCCGCCATCAGTAAGGACTACGTTAAATTCAGTTTTTTCTTCAGCAGCAGCTGCAGGAGCAGCTCCACCAGCCATAACTGCTACAGGTGCAGCAGCAGAAACTCCGAATTTCTCTTCAAACTTTTTGATAAGTTCGGAAAGTTCTAAAACGGACATTGTTGCTACGGATTCGATAATTTGTTCTTGGGTCATGCTCATAAGTTCCTCTCTTCTATAATTTGACTTTAAATCAAATCTTTTAAGCCTTTTCTTTTTGGTCTTTTACTGCCACGAGTACATTGACATAATTGCGTGGCACAGCGCTCATTACGCCCATAAAGTTACGCAGTGGCGCGGCAAGCGTTCCTGCAAATATTCCTAGTAACGTCTGACGATCAGGCAATTTAGAAAGTGCCTTCACCTCATCCGTTGTCATAGACTTTCCGTTCAAACAACCTAGTTTTACTTGGAAAGGGCTATCTTCCTTAACCTGCTCAAGAACTGCTTTCGCAATTCCGACAGGATCATCGTAAGAAAACGCAACAGCTAAAGGTCCTTTAAACTGTTCCGAAATTCCTTCAAAGCTTGTGCCCTTAGCTGCAAGCTTCGCGATGCGATTTTGAATAACTTTGAGTTCGCCTTTGGAATCGTAAATTTTACGACGAAGGTCAGTCATTTTTTCAACTGTCATTCCGCGATACTCAGTAATAAAGGCAGCATTTGCCTTTTCGAATTTACCTTTGAGTTCTTCGAGTAACTCTGTTTTTTGAAGCTTATTCACAACATATCTCCTTAATTATCCCAACCCATTATCCTACTGTGAACTGGTTCGTCTCAATACGAATTCCAGGTCCCATAGTTGGGGCAATAGTGATTGATTTTAAGTAAGCTCCCTTAGAAGTTGCAGGCTTTGCTTTAATAATAGACTCTGCAAGTGCCACAAGGTTTTGCTGAAGCTTTCCACTGCCAAAACTTTTCTTGCCAATAGGGGCATGAACAATTCCAGCTTTTTCGGCTCTAAACTCAACCTTACCTTTGCGCTCATCTCCAATAGCCTGAACAATGTTAGCAGTAACTGTTCCAGTCTTAGGGTTTGGCATTAAGCCACGAGGCCCCAATACCTTAGCGACTCTTGAAACAACAGGCATCATGTCAGGAGTTGCAATCACTTTTGTCAAATCCATCCATCCACCGTTAATTTTGGTTACAAGATCATCAGCACCAACTACGTCAGCACCCGCTTTTTCAGCTTCAGTCGCTTTATCACCTTTAGCAAAAACAACGATGCGTACTTTTTTACCTGTTCCATTCAGGAAGGTGTTGCACCCTAACCTGTTGATCAGATTGCTTATTATCTACACCAAGGCGAAAAGCAACGTTCACTGTTTCGTCGAACTTTGCTCCTTTGAACTTTTCCAAAATAGAAAAAGCTTCTTCAAGTGTGTATTTTTTGTCTCGTCAAAAAGAGAAGTATTTTCTTTGTATCTTTTGCCATATTAAATTACCTCCAATTCCCATTGAGCGGGCGGTGCCTATTACTTGAACATGCAGACTCGACTGTGAAACAGTTCATGTCTTTGATTTTCATTTCCGCAATTTTCTTCACGTCATCCATTTTGACTTTTCCAACTTTATTTTTATTTGGAACGCCAGACCCGCTCTGTAATTTTGCTGCTTTCAAAAGAAGCACAGCTACAGGTGGGGTTTTTGTAATAAAAGTAAAACTCTTATCAGAGTACACCGATATTACGATTGGTCTGATCAGACCTTCAGCAGCTTGCGCTTGCGTGCGCGCATTAAACTGTTTGCAAAACTCCATGATGTTCACGCCGTGTTGACCAAGTGCTGGTCCTACGGGTGGAGCAGGGTTTGCCTTTCCGGCCGGAATTTGAAGCTTAATAAATCCAGTGACTTTTTTTGCCATCTATATATCTCCTAGTCCTAACGATCCCAGAACCATTCCAGGATCTCCCAAGTTTTAAGATCCATTCAGATCCGTTGACTTTTTTAAGTCTTTTCGACCTGAATGAAATCTAGCTCCACAGGTGTAGCACGACCAAAGATCGAAACAAGTACCCTAAGCTTAGATTTTTCAGGTTTAACTTCTTCTACTGTTCCATTGAAGTTAGAGAACGGCCCATCGATAACCCGAACGTTATCTCCTTCTTTAAAGGTATATTTGGGCTTAGCCTGTTGTCTTCCTTCAATCATTTGCCCCATAATGCGCTCTACTTCCCTTGGAGGGATAGCTGGGGGCTTACGAGCGTTTCCTACGAACCCAGTGATTCTGGGAGTAGATTTTACTAAATGCCAGTTTTCATCAGTCAAAATCATTTGAACGAGCATGTATCCAGGAAAAAACTTACGTTCAGTAGATTTCTTTTGGCCCTTAACAAGCTCAATTACAGATTCAACTGGAATAAGGATTTCTCCAAACTCATCTTCTTTTTTAGCTCGCACTACGGCTTCTTCAAGAGAAGATAGAGCTCTTGCTTCAAAACTTGTCTGAGCATGAACAATGTACCACTTAAGATCCTCACGTGTGCTCTTCTTTCGAGTAGGCTGAGTTCCTTCAGAAGCATCTTCAGTAGCTTCGGCTGTATCTTTAGACGCCTTAGGCTCATCCGTTACTTCTGCTGCAGTTTCAACAGCAGCAGTTGTCTCAACAGCGTCTGTGCTTTCCACAGTCTCTACCGCAGTTGTTACTTCTGCTTCTTTGTCTTCTTGATTCCAATCCATACAGGGTACCTTTCCTAAGACTCAAGCCCAATTAGGCGTTTAATAACATGTGTAATACCCCAGTCCAAGGCTCCAAAGGCAAGCCCCGCAAGAATAACAATGATAATAACCCACGTTGTTCCTGCTTTAACTTCTTTCGGGCCAGGAAAAACAACTCTGAAAAGTTCGTCGACACAATCACTTACAAAATGTGAAGCTTTGGTCCACGACCTTAAAAATACAAATAAAGAGACTCCCAAAAGGATTGGCAATCCATGACGAATAAGATCGGATGCTTCTGACCCCAAATGGCGAGCTAACTGGAAGTACCCTACCCACTGAGTAATATAGTGGAGTGATAAAAACCATAATAAGGCTCCAGCGCCTACAAAAAATATATTAACAACTTTTGAATTCTTCATTTTTTAACTCAAATTCCTTAAATGGCGGGTCAAGTAGGGCTCGAACCTACAACCTTAGGATTTGGAATCCCACGCTCTACCAATTAGAGCTATTGACCCCTTGATAAGCTTGGTCTTTTTGCTTGATCCGTCGTCAGCTTTAGTGTCGCTTGTCGGTTGCGTACATTTTTGTACGCGCCCTGCGCACCCCCGGCGGCTTCCTCGTCTGAAGCAAAAATCCCTTCGCTTCTCATTTTTGGGTGGATAGGAAAAAACCTACCCACCCAAAATAATTCCAAACCTAGTTATTCAACAATTGCAGAGACAACACCAGCACCTACGGTACGACCACCTTCGCGAATAGCGAAACGGAGTTCTTTTTCCATAGCGATTGGAGTGATGAGCTCTACGTCAATAGTTACGCGGTCACCCGGCATAACCATTTCAGTTCCTTCAGGAAGTGTAACGTTTCCAGTTACGTCAGTTGTTCTGAAGTAAAACTGAGGACGGTACCCGTTCAAGAAAGCTGTGTGACGGCCACCTTCTTCTTTTTTAAGAATGTAGACTTCACCTTTGAACTTTTTGTGAGGAGTTACGCTGCCGGGCTTAGCCAAAACTTGACCGCGCTCAACATCTTCTTTCTTCGTTCCACGAAGAAGAGCTCCAATGTTATCGCCTGCTTCACCTTGATCGAGAAGTTTTCTAAACATCTCAACGCCAGTAACTGTAGACTTAACAGTAGGACGTAATCCGATAATTTCAATCTCTTCACCAACCTTGATAATTCCGCGCTCTACGCGACCTGTAACAACAGTTCCGCGACCAGAAATCGAGAACACGTCCTCTACAGGCATCAAGAAAGGCTTATCTTTTGGACGTGCAGGAAGAGGAATTGAAGCATCAACTGCATCCATCAATTTTTCAATTGCAGGAATTCCCAATTCACCTGTGTCGCCTTCAAGAGCCTTAAGTGCAGATCCACGGATGATAGGAATATCGTCTCCAGGGAATTCGTACTTAGAAAGAAGTTCACGAACTTCCATTTCTACAAGATCTAAAAGTTCTGCGTCATCAACCATGTCACACTTGTTCATGAAAACAACAAGAGCTGGAACACCTACTTGGCGAGCCAAGAGAATGTGTTCACGTGTTTGAGGCATAGGACCATCAGAAGCAGAAACTACAAGAATACCACCGTCCATTTGCGCAGCACCTGTGATCATGTTTTTCACATAATCGGCGTGACCTGGGCAATCTACGTGTGCGTAGTGACGTGTAGCTGTTGCGTATTCCACGTGCGAAGTATTGATAGTAATACCACGCTCTTTTTCCTCTGGAGCTTTGTCGATTTGGTCATAAGCTTTGAATTCAGCTTGACCCTTAGACGCTAGAGTTTTTGTGATCGCTGCAGTAAGAGTAGTCTTACCGTGGTCGACGTGACCAATTGTTCCGATGTTCACATGTGGTTTATCGCGGTTAAATTTTTCCTTTGACATGTACTTCCTTTCGCCTCCTTAGTGGCTTCTTTCTTTTTTTCACTAAAGACTCACAACTTGTTAACCCAGAAGCTAGAGCTTTAATTTCACTTTTTCACCGAACGTCTTGATTTATGTGCCATAAAATGAATTTAGGCGAGCCTCAAATGAGGGCATAAAAACACAATACGACGCACTTGGACAAGCCGTGTCGGACGCAGTCAACTTACAACGCCTGTACGGGGGTGACAAGACCCTCCGTAATAAAGACAGTGTGCAGCGGTACGCAGAGCGATACCCTGCACCTGACAACCTCAGTGTGCAGCGGTACGCAGAGCGACTATTTTAGAGTTATTTATGGTCAACTGAAAGCTCCCGCTTCCAGCCCTGCACCTGACAACCTCAGTGTGCAGCGGTACGCAGAGGGAGTTTTTTTAGAAATTCAGTAGCCAACCAAAAGCTTCCGCTTCCAGCCCCTACCCGAGGACCTGTCGATTCAAAAATTTTTGTTTTTTGGCCTCTACACAGGCCACAAAGCTGTGTTACCACTTCTTTTATCGCGGGAGTAGCTCATTTGGTAGAGCATCAGCCTTCCAAGCTGAGGGTAGCGAGTTCGAGCCTCGTCTCCCGCTCCAACTTACAATCATACAAATAAAACTAATCTTCGAATTTTCTTTGATTGAGTGGACTATTCTTCGCCTAAAGCATTTACCGAAGGCAAGGTCTTTGCGTCATGCCACAAAGAGGTGCGCCTAGGATCGACAACAAACACGGCGTAAAGGACAAAAAATGAGACTAAAATACAGGCGACAAAAGCAAATAAAAGCCGCATTAGGCGGTTTTCAATGTAATATGGATTTCCAACCAAACCAGCCGCATTAGTGTCACTGTAAATCTGTTCTTTAACTCCAGGTGAAAGGACCCAGGTGGCAGGCCGAATACCCGCAGGAATTCTAGCAGTATAACCATGACTAAGCTCTATGTTGCGAATTTGTACATCACGAGCATCTTTGGCTGCTTGAAAAGCACCATTAACGCCCCACACTCCAAATAGGATCCAAAAAAAACTTCCTGCTACAATTATCTTTTTTGCCAATCTTTCACGTTTTTTTGTTAAATTCATATAGCACCCACTTCACTTATTCTTACATGAGACCTAAAGAATTCGAATAAGATAGCATCAGTATTTCTTTAATTTGAAGTTAAGCCAAAAGAAAATCGCGGCCTCTATTCCAAAGCAATACGGCTTTGGAGCAAAATCACAAGATGTAAAGATAATTTAAGCTTTGACAAATCAGGGGCTTAGGCATAATACTGCCCCGCGTTATGGTGCAACTTTTAGAGAAGAAACATATTCAAAAACAGACCAGAGAATTTCAACAAAACACACCTACACATTTGTAAATCATAAACGGTGAGCCGAGTGCAATTGCTGAGAAGAAAATCACTTATTTTAGTTCTTTTATTTTTATGCATCGGAGTATCTCCGCGTGCAATAGCAGAAAATGCAACGGGATGCCTTCAAGCACTCGTCGAGCATGGACACTACGAAAATTTAGCCGCTGCTGAAGCAGACCCCTTCATGCAAAGACTCGTCGTAGAAGTCGAGCGTTTTCAAGAGGGAAAAACCGATTCCCCTTCAATGACAGCCGAGCTTGTACCAGAATTTGGCACCTACAGGATCCTTCCCAGAAGACAAGCTACTCTCTCCGAAGCAAAAGTTGTTTTTGTAACTATTCACGGTAACGGTGGCGGTAATAGCGGCCCCCACTCTCTCACAGCAATCTTAAAAGAACTCGTTGATGCAGGAGTTATGTCAAAGGATGAAGCTTCAAAAATTTACGCAGAAGCACCCGCACTTCCCGGAGCCGAAGCAGGACCAAATCGCGACAACTTCCAATCACCCGAACTAGTTGCGGAATGGACAGTTAATTATCTTAGAAAAATTCGCTCGCAAATGGATCCCGATGCCAAACTGGTTGTCTTTACTCGAAGTAGCGGAGCAGACTTTGCAATTAAAGCTTCTGAGATTGACCCGAACCTCATTGACGAAATAATTGCCATGAGCCCAACAACTACGGGCATAGAACCGGGCGACAAACAACGACTCATAGATGCCGAGAAGGGCGCTATCGCAGATCTTGAAACAAACGGAAGTGGAGTTAACGAGGGTGCTTTTAGCTGGATTATGAAGATGCTTCATAATTCCAAAGCGTGGACCGTGAATCTTTTCAAAGAAAACCGCACCAGATACACTTTCTTTGAAGGTGAAGCCGACCGACAAGTCCCCATAAGCGAAAGAACCTTCACCAGTAATCTTGCAAGGGACTCAGACGGCAACCTTGTCATTTACGATTTCCTTAGAGCCCATCACGACACTTTTGCATTTGCGGATGGCTACAACCCCAACGACCAAGCCTTACCTATTCTAAGAAATTATATTCGAGAAAAATTTCTTGGAATCCCTGCCCCCGACTCAAGCATAGATGCAAACACCTTTATTAACGCCAGCAATTCCGGGAAAATAACAGGCAATAAATTAAATCTTGGAAGCGAAATACCCGTCACTCCCAAAACCCTCAAAGAAGGCTACGAAGCTGGCTTTCGATTTGAAGCTCAAGAAGTCTTTGTCGTTGAAAGTTTAAAAGCTGCGGAAGAACACAACCAGAACTCCCCGCATGCAAATACAGCCGTTTACATTATCGCATCGGATCAACTTGCAAGATCATTCAGAAGAGCAAGCGGAGTACCTGGATTCACAACTTATCGGAAGAATGCAAAAATACCTAACTTCACTGAACATGCAAAACACGGAAGAATTCGCCTCAAAGCAGCTGACGGTAGCGAAAAAGTACTTACACCTGAAGACTTCGTAGCGAACGATGTGATGAACCACCAAGAAATATCTTCCCTAGCCCAAGAAGGCAGACTCGTTGAACGTCAATTCCAGAAAGGCAAAACTTTCTACTTACCCATCTATCCCAGTAACTTTGAGATATACCGAACTTGGAGCAAGCTCAGCGACAAAGCCAAAAGAGAATATGGCCTCATGCACAGCAGACAGGACAAAAGCACCATCAACGAACCCCAAGCCTCAGAGGATCTTCTCATAAACTTTGCTCGTTCAGGCAGCCGCGGAGACATTTCCTTCTTGCCCGAAGGAATGAATGCTCACACAGCTAGCCAATCTGAAATCGAAAGCGCCATACGCCCCTTTCCATTACAGCGTTTTGACCCAGTTTACTTCGGAAAATATACTGAAATTCTTGACGCTGCCGAAAAGGGAAAATTGTATATCGTCAGCAACAAAGGAAGCATTGAATACATAAGACCTGATGCGATCAGAGAACAAATAGCCCAACCCCTTGCCAGTAAAAAAAATGCTGAAGATATGGTAAAGAATATTATTAGCACTGAGAGCAAAGCTCACAGCGCAGGCAAAGATCCCACAGGAAATATATTTATTATTGAAAACGGCCAGGCAAGAAATATAAACGCTGAAGAACTCCTTGCCATAATGGGAGAGCCCGAAGAAAGCACTCTCACTTTTAGAGAAGATCCCCTGAGTCCCGCATCTTTAAAGTTTCACTCGTGGATTAGAAAAAGTACAATAAGCCTCTTTCGCGCTGAAGACAAAGCGAACTACCCCGAATACCAACAAGCTCTCTCAAACAATCAACTGAGCGTAAAAAACGACACTCATTTTTGGCATCTTATGAACCAAGCTAAAAACTATCTTAACAGCGAGGGACTTCCACTTTACGATGTTCATAGTTGGTTACTCCCACAGACTCTGTTTCATGAAAGAAACGCTCATTCCATTGAAGTATTTGGTGAAGACGGAAATCTGATTGCTGGAGCCATTCTCCTGCACAAGGGCACTCGCTGGAGCATAGATGCGCTAGTAGACTTCAATACGCCTTCAACAACCGCTGCAACACCAGCTCCTAGCGCTGCGATGAACCAAGGGCTTCAAAAAGCACTATTTGAAGCTATGGAGTTTGCTTTTAATTCTGGTGCAGAAAAAGTCGAACTTGAACGTGTTAATGGGCAAGTTATCCCGCTCTTGGGCAATAACATCATTCAGAACATTGAACCCTAATTGAAGATTCGAATTGTAATTCCATCGGACTCTTCGAAAACACTACTCAAAAACTATAGTGCGTCTGCCGTGAACCATTACGCGGTCCTCTAAAACAAGGTTTATTGCACGTGCCAAAACGAGCTTCTCAATTTCTCTTCCGGCCTTTGCCATCTGAGCAGGAGATTCACTATTTTTCACAGGAATTACAGATTGAGTAATTATTGGTCCCTCATCAAGCTCTTGTGTTACAAAATGAGCCGTGGCTCCAATGATTTTAACTCCGCGTTCATATGCTTGCTTATAAGGACTAGCTCCGACAAAAGCGGGCAAAAAAGAATGATGAATGTTTATCATTCTCTCAGGAAAGCGCTGAGTAAAATCTGAGCTCAACACGCGCATGTATTTTGCCAAAATTAGGTAATCTGCTTCAAATTCGTTACAACATTGTAGAAGCTTTTCCTCATGTGCTGCTCGGTCCAAGCTAGGATCGACAGGAACATGCTTATAGGGAATTGAAAAGCGCTCTGCCAAATCGGATAAAGAATCGTACTGACTGACGACTCCCAAAATTTTTGCATTTAGCTCGCCAGAATGATGCCTCAAGAGCAAATCTCCCAAACAATGAGATTCTCGAGTTGCAAGAATCAATAATTTCTTTGGATTTTGAAGGCGCAAATGCACCTCTGCATTGCGTGGAAGCAAAGACTTTAATTCGTCTAAAAGTTCGTCACTTGAGATATCCCCCAGAAACTCTGTACGCATAAAAAAACTAGTCGTAACAGTGTCTACAGTCTCAGCATTCTCCACAACGTTTAGGTTGCGCTTGAGCAAGGCACCTGTGACCTTGTGGACTAGGCCCATCTCATCTCGACACTGAATAAGAAGCACATGCTTGGACATGCCTCGATCATATCCCAATATGACGCGTAGAGCATGTAAGATATTTTAAGCTAAGAAATTTGAGAACTTGCATTGACTTTAAGGATGAAAAACTGTTATTGTGCATCGCAACAATGGTGCAACATTTGGGCTCTAAAAATCAACTCAATAGGGATGTTTTTTGTCGTCTTTCTTTATCGTCGAAACGCCGTTGGAATCTTTGTAAATAAAAGTGAGCAACAACAAGATGCTTACGAAGAACAATTCAGCTTTGGCGCCCTTAATTAATCAAGAAATGAAAACAAACATTTTAAAAATCCTGTTTTTGTTTCTTTTCACAACTCAGCTTTTCCTTGCACCCGCTGCCTCTGCAGGTTGCTTGTTGGCATTAACTGCGAAGGCATATTCCTATCTAAGTTTTAAGAAGTCTAAAAAAATAGAGCTCCTTCGCAACAACAAACTTCAAGCACTTCACATCAAGCCAAGTCAAAATCAATTTCCCAGCAACGCTCCCCTACATGCTGTAATTTTTGATTCTTTTGGCTCAAAGATTAACGATTTTGCCCCAGCAAAAAGTAAAGTTGAAAAACTCACTGGCGAATCTTCGAACACTGAACACATTGTCATGGGAGCAGAAGCTTTTTCTCCTACCACTCCACACAAAAGCGCAGAAGATGTTGCGACATGGATGGAAACAATTCTTTTATCTACACGTGCACAAGCACCCGACCAAAGACCCCTTGTCATTTATGCAAAAGGAAACTTAGCTGAAGGTGCCATTGTACTCGCTAAAAGAAGACCCGACCTTGTCTCTTCTTTAGTTTTGGAAAATCCACTTAGCAGCACGAACTCACTCCCCGATTGGAACAGCACACCCATTAACGTACCCACTTTTATTTTAACTGGAACGCATGACGGCACTTATCCCTCAGGCCTAAAGCAGAACCTTTACGACTTTTCTAAAAATGCAAGAATAGCTTCGGATGCTGACCCCTCACTCCCAACGATTCACTATCTCGACATGCCCTTTGCAGATGCGAACGTTTTTGAACGAACACCCCGTGGAATTGCCTACGAAGAAATCAGTCGCTTCCTGCAAACAAATATCCTGAACAACAAAGAACCAAGCATCAAAGCAACCTCTCCTGAAGAGTTTATTGAAACCGCACGCCAGCAAGGAATTGGTCTTCGTAGATTTTTTGGGCACAAGCCCAAGCCCACACCAGAAAACGAAGTCAACGCCATTCAATCGGGCGTTCTTATGTGGGAGACGGGACTTAAACCTGTTAGCAGCATTGAAGAAGCAATGGCACATGTTGAGAAAATGAACGCTGTAACGGAAAAGCCCTCAAACGGGATAATCAACAGACCTTTATTTTTCATTTCAGACTCCAAGAAACTTTCTGCTATCAACAAAAGCTTAAGCTTAGAGGATGCCTTAAGAATTCTTCCTAAAGATCCAACTACCCTCATCGCTGACGCCATAAGCAAAGGAAATAAATTTTTCACAATCGACCTTGATGGGCGAGTTCAAGAGTTCGATCCTTCGCTTATACAAAATGTACCCACCGAAGCAGTTCATATGAGCGAAAACAAAAATGGCTTTATGTTTAACCTGAGTGGATGGACCCTTCCTGTAATTCGGGGAACAATTAACTTAGCAAAGGCTCAAGAAACAGGCCTCTACAAAGATGGCAATAACCTTTTTAACGGAGTTTATGATCGCAAAGGAAATTTAGTAAAACCAGGAATAATCACCGAAGGCTTCCATTTTGAAAAAAACAAAAACCTATTTGGCGTCTTAGAGAAACTTAGGAACATGCAACGTAAAGGTCAGTCTGAAAACTCTACGAGATTTTTAGATCCCTATAACGTAATTCTCATGCAACGCCTTTACGAGGCCAACCTTCTCGACACAATTGAACTTTACGACGGTAAAGGAGAACTCATCGCGGGTGGATTAATTGTAAAACTAGACAACGTATGGAGTCCAGAGACAGTATTCTATCCCCCAGCAAACGGCAAAAGAACTCCCGTAGCGGGGGAGCCACTCTCTGCAACCCTTGAAGGTATTCAGTTTAGTAAAATTGTAGTTGCCCAAATGATTAACGAAGGAGTGCGCCTTGGCCACACCGAATTCGATTCTCAAATCGCCAGTTCTTTTACTGTCTTAGTAGGCGCTGAATATGTTGACACGGACAACGTATTTCTTCCTAGCCTAAAAGAAACAAATGCAACCTGGGAGCAAAGACAAAGACAACTTCAAGAAGCTGAGCTCAACAGACAACGTGCTATCGAAGAAACGCTTCAAGCAGCAGCCCCAAAACTTAGAGAACTTAAAGCGGCTATAGATAAAGCTCAACGTGCACTCGAAGAAGCAGAAAGAGTATCTGAAGAAAAACAACTCAGCTTTGCCCCCACAAAAGAGCAAAAAAGGGACCCCGAAGTCCAAGCAGCTATAACAGCAGGACGAGAGGCTAAAAAAGCAGTCACAAAAGCAAAAGAAGAACTCAATAGAGCAATTGCAGAGCACGATGCCTTTAGCGAATCACTCTTAAAAGAAAAATCAACTGAAGAAACACCTGTACAAATCAGCTTTGAAGAAGCACAAGCAACCTTAACTAGTGCTCAGAAAAAATATGAAAAAACTGTTGCAAATGCCGAGGAAGCAGAAGCTGAAGCCAAACGCCTTGAAGCAATAGCTGACAATGACGATGCCAAGAAGGCACGTAGAAAAGCAGAATCAATAAAAGCAAACATCCCTCGAACCCTTCAGGCACTCGAAGATGCTAAAGCCAAATTAAAAGAAATCGAAGAATCATAAACCTCAATAGCGTCTAAGTTTTAAACAGCAAGGCCCCCTTCTTCATCCACTCTTCAATCGAAGGGGCTCCAGGGACCTTTTACAAGTAGAGGAGATTTCAAAAATCTGCTACAATACAGCCTCTTAATGAAGGTGCAATTTTTAAAAAACTCAGTACGGCGTGCTATCTCTTGTTTGCTCGTTTTCGCTTTACTTTGTAGCCAAGTACAACCTTTATTTGCTGACCCACCTGTCGGAACCGAACAACGATCAGTTCCACCACTTCCACCAGAAATTATGTTTAGTGGTGATTTACCCGCTAATCATCCACTTGCTGCTTTTCAAAATGGTATTCCAGAAAGCATTCCTGCTTTTCAAGACATTTATCATACTACTAGCCAATACATTATTGATTATGAACAAGACGTTCCAAAAACCTATTCTGTTTTTGATGACAATATACCAGAATTCAAGCACTACATTGCGAAACCGACCACAGAAGTTATCACGGCCTACAGTATCGAAAGACAAGAACTTCACTTAGAATACTATGCACATGGCAAAAGAGTTCGAGCCCATGTGTTTACTGGCGTTAAACTTGAAAATGTAGACGCAACCCTCGCAAGCGAAGACGGCCTCATTCGCACATTACCTCAGATTTATAGAGACGCTAACCACATCCTTTGGGCTGATGACCAAGGCGTAAGAACCATACACACTAACTTTCTAAAACTTCTTTTTGGAAAAAAACCCGTCTTTGTCTTTGATCTTCTACCAGCCATCCAACATATCGAAAACGGCTCACGTTTTGTTGGCATCGAACCCTTTAAAGTAAGCATGGAGCCACGCAAAGTATATGACATTACTACAGGTGAAGTCGCCAAAGAGATAGATGCCCTAAGAACTCTTCTTATTAATGTTGAAACTAAAAATGGCGCGATCGAAAGCTACGCCATACATTACAGCGTACTAAGTGATATTTTTAAAAGTCACCTGAGTGCACTTCTAGGTTTACTTTTTACTATTTCTCCTAATCCACAAATTGCTGATGAAGTTATCCTTATGCTTAAAGAAGGAAAATTAGCAGATAAAGCTCAAGATCATGCAGCCCTTCAAAAATTATTTGATGTTATGAACTCAGATACTACGGAAAGAAGCTTAATTGAGCACGTGTTAAAAAAAATATCAGAAAATCCTGATGTAGCCGAGCTCTTAAGAAAATATAACACCAAGCCTCTAACAGGAGCTAGAAACACTGTGGATGAACTAAGCCTCCCCCGTAGCCCACTCCTCGTAAACCTAGTCGACCCCGAAGCTATGAACAGCTGGGCTAAGGGATATGCAGCTTCCATGAAGGATATTTCAAGCTCAAACAACACATGGGACGAAGAAGTTGCAGAAAGTTTAGCAAAACATACAGGTGATCCTGATGGAGTTTTAAACGACCTCTCAGTAGTTCAAGGAAAAATTGAAGCAGTTCGAGAAAAGAAACTTTGGAGTCGTATCGACGTTGTTTTAAATAAAGTACTCGCTACAAAAGCTGCAAAAGTTGTTTTCAATACTAAATTTCTAGTTATTGGGGGTGCTCTCAGTGTAGAAGCCGTTAACTATTTTACAGGCGGAATTATTGGCGCATCTATTGCCTCATTTTTAAACAATGCACACGCAGCCATGAAGGATGTTCTACTCTTGGATGAAGCTACGGGTGTCTTTGCTAAAAGTGCTAGTGTCTTTAAAATGCCCTTTGCCTATGTAGCTATGGCCGCGTCTTTTGTATATTTAAATCAGTTCATCCCAATGTGTTACGCCGTAGGTGGTATGATTGTAAAAATAAAAGGAGACACTGTTGATAAAGTAACAGGGTTTTTCAAGTACGGCGCAAGACTTTTCTCCGTAGCAAACTACCCACCACAAAAACTCGTGTGGGAATACATACTTGGCCAAAGACAAGTTTATAAAGCCCTCGACGCTGAAATGCCCTTAAAAGATTCTTTTCAAAACCCATTCAGACCTTTAGTAAAATCAGTTGAAGCACTTTTTGACGGAGTTAAAGTTACAATTTTTGGTGGGACTTTAGACGAAGGTATCATAGACGCAAACAAAAACGAGAAAGCTCGAATGGATGCCGAATTTGACGATACCCTTTCGAGACATATGGATAGACAGTCCAAGTCACTTTTACTTGCCAGTGCTTTAGTAAGTTTGCAAAGTGGAGACACAGTTGACATGGTTACTCTTCACAATGCCTTTCTAAAAAAGCAAGGTGGGCTGAGCATTGGTAACTTCCTAAACAATATTGACAAAGAACTTCCGCCTGAAACTTGGAAAGTATTACAGCTAGCTGCCTACAGAGAACTTAAAGAAATTGAAAGCCGAGGGGCTGACTCCATCGATTTAACAACATTCGTAGAGAGCTTCCAAAAGCTAACAGAAACTTCAAAGGAAATTATTGATGACCTACGTACTAAAAAATCTCTAAACAACTCAAAAAGTCCTGCCCGCAGAGCTGTAGTCTGGATGGAAGATGCCTGCAGTGGGGCTAAAACTATGTTTTCTAAAAGTGTTTGGATTTGGCTTTTCTTTGGGCACCAAGGCTATAAATTTCACAAAAAATACAAATATATTGATGCAGACCCACGTAACGTAAGCATGGCAAGACATGCATACGAAGTTGACTACAGCACTTCACTTATATGGTTTTTACTTGCTGATGCTAAAAATGCCATTGGGCTTTTAAGAATTTTCAGTGGAGATATAGGCGGAGGCGTTTCTGCGTTAAGTCGACACACGGCCATAATGGTCGAACAATCGGCGTTTTATGGTCTTAAGGGCTTAATCGACCAAGAAATGAACAACCCTTCGAATGGAAGGTTGCAGGACCCCAACTCACACCCCTTAGATGCTCTAAATAAAAAATATGCTCAACGTACTGAAACGCTTGCTCGCTCACTTTCTATTATGCTTCAAGAAGTTGTTGATCCCCACTCTCCTCGTTCTATTTCCGTTGCAAGTCTCAACAGAACTGCTGTTGTCACCGAAGGGGTGGCTGCTAACTTTTGGGCCGGGTTCTTACCTAAGTTCTTACTGAACCCACTTGTTATGGGATTTAGTTTTGCTGGAGGCATCAGCGGCTACCTCATGAGTTCATTTGCCGCAGCCCCTCAACAGATGATTGCCATGTTCAACAAACTTTGCGTTGGCTACGCGGCCATATCAGGCACTGCACTCTTTGGTTACGTTATGATTTGGCCCTTCATTGTCCATTGGAATAACGTTATAAAAGATGAAGCTGAGCGCAATGCAAAGTTACTCAATTCTCTTTCGGAAAAAATTTGGAATGCAGCTCAAGAAGGAAAAGCAGCAAGTGTAGAAGCTGAAATTAAAGCTTCTATTGAACTTTTTAAAAGCGCTAAAACCGACATCTCATTTATTAATTTAGATATTCACACGATGAACCCTGATGACATGAGAAAGCTTGCCATTGCCTTAAGAATTGACCCCCCACTTGCCAACAACGCAAGCACACTCATGATTCGCGCAACCAACTCAGTTGGAGCTCTAGTCAGTTCTGTATTGCTCGTTGGACTCTTTGATAAACTCTTTGGCCCACATACAAATCTGCTTTATTTATCAATCGATACGGCATTAGCTCTTACTGGCACCTGGATGGGCACAAAATACTTAGTTAAACCCATGATGGATTATCTTGTTAGCTTTAGAAAAAAAGCCCTTCCTACTGATCCTGATTCTCCTCGCTACCCAACGAAAGCAACTGAACGTGCCATGAAAGAATTAGGACTTTCGGGTTGTAAAGCTGCACTTGGGAAATAAGACAATAAACGCTTTACACGTAAAAAAGATTTACGGTTTTTCCTTAGAATAATCATGCACTTACACTTTGCTCCGCATGTAACTTTAGTGATATAATTCCAAGGCTATGCGTGCGCTCCTCTTCTTCCTATTAGCCATCACACTTGGAGAAGCCGACACTCTTCGATACCCATCGCTCAATGCGGAAGGCCTAAGGAATCTCCAATCTGTTAAAGAGCAACTTTTAAAATCTTGCCCTCCATCTACCTGTCTCATCGTTTTTATCGGACGTTCTAATGTGATAATTTCTGCGTTCTTGACGGCAAAGGGGATAAGGAACCACGTGAGCTTGCCGGGCACAGGAATTCGAGGCATTCCAAAAGAAAAGCTTAAAGCTGCCAAAGCCAACTATCGGGTATCTGTACTTGAAAACTTACTTGAACCTCAACTAAACGGTAGAAAAAAAATACACGTTGTTGATTTTGTTAATAGCGGAAAGTCACTCGTTATAGGCGCTCAATGGATACAAGCTTATGCCAAAGGCATTGGCCTACACGAGATAAGTGCTGCATATTATGGCACCATCGACAGGAAATACTCCAAAGTCCTTGAGCAAAGTGGAATCAAGCACGAATACATTTACGCTGGAGGCTCTAAACAAGAGGGTAGTTTAATGTATTTAACGAAAGACTCTCAAACAGAACACTATGCCCCCTACGTAGCCTGGGATCCAAGTAACTCAACTGAAAAACCTATAATCGATCCTTCAACAAGAAGACATTATCCTTACCGAGAAGCAGACGGAAGCACCAAGTATTCTCACTTTGCTAGCTATAACGATCTGATAACACTTTTTGAACACGACGATCCTTTAACATTCTTGCCCAAGATCCACTCATGTCGAGCTGGCCTACTAGGTGGTGGAGATTTACTTTAGAATAAGACCAATAAGCCTTTTAACTTCGATTTAGGGAGTGTCCAAAGAGCTCCCCAAAACCTCAGTAACAGGCAACTCAAAGCCTCGATCCGCCGGTATAAGAAAAGTTGTATATTGATTGTCATCACTCGGCAAAACAGCCATTCCAACAGATTCATCCACGCGGATATCAACCCATACATCATAAAGCATTCCAACAGCTTTAGGTTTTTGAGTAGGGGTGGTTAAAAAGATACCGTTCAAATCTTCATAAGTATCTGACTCAAATTGCTTAGCTCTATTATCGAGCGGCCTTTTTTTATAAGGAGTTCCACCTGCGATTAGCTTAGGATCTTTTAAAAAAGCACTTAAGGTTTCTTTTGAAGAAAAATAACGTCTAAAAACAACTCCCTTTGGAGAATACGACCTCAAAAAACTTGGAATTCCGGAATGGATCATAAAAAGCGTATCTGGCTTTTCTCTTTCCTTGCGGCTAACAAGCCCATTGCTTCTACGGCTTAGCCAATCGGCTAACTTAGATTGAGTCAGTGCAATTTTATCGTGTAAAGTCAGCGCCGCAAGACCCTCATCAGCTCGTATGGCCGCTCCGCAGTTCGGATTCAATTCGGTAGCCCCTAATGTAGGATTAAGATAGAAGGCCCCCAAGAGCAGAAGTCCACATCTGTAACTTGTCCTCTTAGGCATATCTTCTTATTGTAATACAATTCTAATCAATTAAAAGCACAATCAAGTTACTCATTACACTCAATACGACTTTGCAAAAATTAAAAGCTTTTTGCTGGGCTTGCCCGTTAAAAAGCAAACGCCCTCTTCGTTAAAGCTCTCATCGAAAGGAATACAGCGAATGGTTACCTTGTACTCCTGCTTGATTTTAGCTTCGTCTTCTTTGCTCCCCGCCCAATGACAAAGAGCAAAGCCTCCATGGATTTCGGGCTTCGCTTCGTTCTTGGGAGTAAAAAACCTTTTAAACTCCTCAAGATTTATAATCTTTACCATTTTTTGATTTGAATGATCCGTTGCTCGTTTGAGTAATTGCGCTTGTATGTCTTCTAAGATTTGGGGGATACTCTCGAGTGCTTCTGCAACAGCGATAAAATCTTTCTTGCGATGCTCGCGATCACGACGAGCAAGAGCCACAGACCCCTTTTCTATATCGCGTGGACCAATCTCGATACGAAGTGGAATTCCTTTTTTAATCCACTCCCAGTTTTTTTCGCCCCCATTTTTGTCGCGCTTATCTATCTCGACTTCAACATTGCGCTCAAAGAATGTTTTTTGTTTGAGCTGCAAAGCAAAGTCTTCGCAAGCAGCTAAAACCATTGAACGCATGTCTTCTTTGGGTACAACGGGAATAATCACAACATGTGAAGGCGCTACGCGAGGAGGCAAAATTAAACCATCATCATCAGCGTGGGTCATGACCATGGTTCCCACCATTCGAGTGCTCGTGCCCCAGCTTGTAGTCCAAGCATGTTCTTGTATGCCCTTGCGACCTTCGAATTTAATTCCGCAGGCTTTGGCAAAATTCTGTCCTAAAAAGTGACTTGTGCCTGCTTGCACGGCTTTGCGATCTTGAACCATCGTCTCTAAACAATACGTATTGACGGCACCAGGAAAACGCTCGGCCTCAGTTTTTTCGCCAACAATAACGGGCAACGCTAAGCGATCGCGCATAAAGCTCTCGTATACTCCAAGCATTGTGAGTGCTTCTTTTTGAGCTTCGTCAGCAGTCTCGTGAGCGGTGTGTCCCTCTTGCCAGAGAAATTCTGCTGTTCGCAAAAAAAGCCTTGGGCGCATTTCCCAGCGCATAACATTGCACCACTGATTAATGAGCAAGGGTAGATCTCTATAAGAGCTTACCCAGCGGGCAAAAGCCGCTCCAATGATGGTTTCGCTTGTAGGGCGAATAATATAAGGCTCCGCCAATTCGCCTGCGGGAAGCATTTTTACAGAGCCATCTGGCTGCTTCTGAGCCTCAAGGCGGTGATGAGTCACTACGGCACACTCTGTGGCGAAACCCTCTACGTGGGACGCCTCTCGCTCCATATAACTCACAGGAATCAGCAAGGGAAAATAGGCATTCTTATGGCCTGTATCCTTAAAGAGCTTGTCCATCTGGGCCTGAATCTGCTCCCAAATGCCAAAGCCCCAGGGCTTGATCACCATGCAGCCGCGAACCTCAGAGTTCTCAGCCATATCGGCCGCACGCACGACTTGCTGATACCACTCGGGGAAATCTTCTTGTCGGGTGGGCTTAATCGCTGATGTTTGAGGCTTCTCGGTAGACATAAGACTAACTTAAAAGCCTCACCTTAGGGTGTCTATAGTGCTCTCACTCAAAAATCTGCAAAAAGGTATACAGTGCGGGTAAAAAGTAACTAGGTACCTTTTAGAGGTACCTTTTAAAAATGTAGGGTTTGTCGGGGATAGTGCCACTCGATGTCGCGCCAGTAGTGCGGGAAGTCTCGTAGCTTCTTCTCAGCATACATGTGGTTTTGATCAGAGAAATACGGAGAATCGGGGTCCGAAGATTGAGAGTACGTTAGTAAGCCTCTCGCCTTAGGTCCTTTGGCCGTGAACTCCGCAATCAACACAAAACTTGTTCCGCCATTAATAGCGTAGCCATCAGAGGTAAGGAAGGTCTCCTTATTCAAGTTCTCCTCTTTTGAAATGCTAGGATATTTGTAGGTTGTAAGATGCGAATCCCCATCCCAGTCCTGTACATTAAACGCGCCATCTTTATGCTGACCGCCGTGATAAGGAATTTTTTCAGCCGTGCCGCCATTAAAGTCAGGGAGTCTAAAAAACTGAAGTTCGGACAACGAAGCCACTAAAGAAATTCCAGATTTCTTAAGGCGCTCTACTGCCGCTACAAAAAGATTTCTAAAATCATCATCGCGATTAATGGGTTCAGCCACCAAACCTGAAGGGGTATTGGCCGGATCCTCTGGGTTAAAAGCAATTTTGTGGAGTTTTGAATTCCACTCGCTCGCCATTTCACGAAAGACCGGGAAGCCCTTAGAGTCTAAATTAAAGTGCCCATCCCAAAGAGTTAAACTATCGCAGGCGGATTTAAGATCAGGCTCTGAATAACGTGCACAACGCGCTTTAATATCGCTTCCGACGTTTTCCCAAAGATAAGAGCGGTTATCAAAAAGCGAAGCCTCTAACTCACTCACATCAAACTTTTTATCCTTGCCCGACATCTGCTTTAACATCTCAAGGCCGTTGCGTGTGCGATAAGAAAGCTCAGTTTTTTCGGGTCCATAAATGGGAGAAAAGCCCGTAAGTTTTTCGTTTTCGTTAATCACCCAATGACTATCGTTATGATTAGACACGTAGTCTTTGCGCAATAATTGCGGAGCTTCGGTGTAGGGTACGATAGCGCGCCCCTGCCCTTGCCATTCGTCAATTGGGTTTGATCCCCTAAACAAGAAAGCTCCTAGTTTTTGATAAACAAACTGAGCTACAGGATTTGCCTTCCATGCAATAAGCGCTTCTTGTGTCACTTTGGGAACAGGTGTTCCTTCAATATAAAAAGCATTGCCCTGTCGATCAGAATAAAGTGTGTTCACCCAAGGAGTGCCACGATATTTTTTAAAGGAATTCTTAAACTGCGTGAGATTGTGCGACATTCCCATCTCGATCCATTGATCAATGAATTCCACATTGCGCCTATTCGCATCGCGATAAGTGAAGGCTGTTTTCTCATCCCACTTAAGCTCAGGTGTCGCAATCATGGGACCATAATGACTAAAATAAACAGGACGTGAGTAAGGAACCACCACTCCGTTTGGTAACAAGAGCTGAATTTGAATGTCTTTTTGAACAACAGGCCTGAACCCATTGCCATATTTATACTCGAGTGGATTCTCAGGGTTCATCTCAAGCATATACATGCTGAAGTGACGCGACTTAGAAACCGTGTGCGTCCAACCTAAGTTGTCGTTAAATCCAATTTGGATACAAGGGCTCCCAATAAGCGACACGCCTTGCACGTCGTAAACCCCAGGGATGCGCATGCGGGACTGATAAAAACGAAGCGCTCCATAAGCTGGAAAATGCGGATTGCCCAAGAGAAGTCCACCGCCGCTTTGGCTAAGTTCCTTGCCAATGGACCATGCGTTACTTCCAAGTCGAATGCTATCAAGGTGAGGAATATTCAAAGCAGGCAAGGTGGGAACGAATGCCACTTCTTCTTTTTTTTGTTCTTTCGTGTTTTTCTTTTCAAGAATTGCAGCAGATGTTGGAGGAGCTGCGTTCACGGTGGCAGGCATAAGCACTTGGCCACTGGCACGCTCTGCAAGACTCAAGTAATAGGCAACGAGTTCTTGAGGAGTGGTGGGTTTTTGCGCCCACTCTGCCCCACGACAAGGTCGAGGATACTGATCGGGCGTGTGCTCACTTAGATAGCGATTGTAACCAGCTGCGTAGCCTGTAATGAGTTCGCGTGCTCGCGGAGTTAACTTATCAAAAAGAATGTGAGCGTCTTGGACATAACCTAAAGCAAGCGTGCCCACATCAGAAATAATATTTGCACTGCCCTCGCCAGGACCAAAATATTTTGCTCTCTCAGAGCGAGTTCTTAAAAGCTGATCGGCTAAAACGCAAAAGTTTTGTTGAGCAACAGCGTAGGCACTTCCGTAACCTAAAGAATACCAATCACGTGCTTCGATATGAGGCACCCCATGATCTGTCCAATAAATATCAGCTCTTCCCGAACGTGAAGCACTACTGGGTGCAACACTCTCGGAACTAAGAAGACTTTGCGCTTGCGCATTGAGCGCGAAAAGAACAGCAGTTAATACAAGAACCCTCATGAGATTTCCCCTTCTCTAATGGCAAAAACTAAGTCAGTCTCGACACGCCATCAACTCAGGCTGACAGATTCGATACCTTTTGATGGCGATGTGTCTAACGCTCCTGCATAAAGACTTTTAGTTTTGCGAATAATAATGCTTTTTAAGCTCAAGATAATGCTTCTCCTGAAGCTTCCCTCTGCGGCTACACATTAAGTTATCCAAATCGATTTGATAGTTAATAATGATCTCACGATCAGTGTCGTAAAACTCGATATAGCAATCAGGTAAGCCTAAAACGTGACCATACTCATGACGGATCGTCCAACGACTTCCGTAATCCTGAAGAGGTGCATTGGCATCCATCGTGATAGTACTTCCACCTAGACCATCCACATGAGGAGTGGCACCGGGCGTAAAAACTATGTGTGTTGTTTGCTGAGCGTTCCCCGTGTTTTCGTCTAAAAAGTTTAACTTCAACTTCCAATCGCCCCACTGCCATTCGTCTTCAATGTTATCGACAAGCCATTTTTCGACTTCAAGACTCTCGGGTTTAATAAACGGAAAAAGTGTCAGCAATGGATTCACAGAGGTCCAAACAGCATCAGAGCGCGCGTTTCTGATAGCAAAAAAACTATTGTAGGTTTTTTCGGCTTGAGGAAAATACTTTTCATAAAAAGAAAGTACTGTGTTCGTTGCAATCGAATCATTAAGTTCTGCACGACAGGCATCTTTTTGCTCATAACTATTGTGACAAAGCAAAACCAACCACTCAACATATTGTGATTGCGTGCCTGCTTCGAGATCGGCCCACGCCAAAAGCTGCGCGGAGAGATCTTCAATTTGACTCAAAAAATAGTAGCCACGTATGTCCTGTGGGCTACGTGCTGCAAGATATGACAAGTTTGGCTGCATAATCTTCCAGCGACTTGCCGATTGATAAACGCGATCCATTTTGCGCGCCCATAAGAGATACTCTTCGTCGTTTGATGCAAAAGGATGGTCCACGGGCAACTCTTCAGTACCCAACAAAACTTCTTTATAACTCTCAGGCATTGCCTCAATAAGAGCGTCGTAATCAGCAAGCACAGTTTGCTCGTTATAAGCCTTAGGACTTTCGACAGGAATGCCCGATTGAAGCTCGGGAGTATACAAAGGCAACTGCTGATCAGCAGGTCTTTGTGAATTGATGAGCTTAAACCAATCGAGGTTTCTTTTTCCAAGATCAATCACATTATTCACAGCTGCACTTGCTCTATCAGGACGTGACTTAAACTCAGCTGTGTCAAAATACTTTGTATATTCAGGACCGCTCATTTCTAAATCGAGCTCTGTTGCCTGTAATGTTGAAGAAAAATTAACAATTGAAAATAGGAACGTAAAAACTAAAATATACTTGTTCAATCAAATACCCCTCAAGCAAGCTGTTTAAATCTTTACAAATTCAAAGTCAAAAATGACTGACTTGTGTCATAATATAAACGTGGGACTCGGCGAGCTAAAGGGATTCTTTGCAACACGAAAGACAAACCTCGTGCTCTTTGTACTTTCGTGTGCCATGGCGTGGTTCTTTAAATGGAACGCCGAGGATCTTGCGTGGAGCTTGTGGCTTTCTAACTTTCTCATTATCGGCGCGATCATTACCTGCTCGACAGTTTTAGTTTCACAAAAAGAAGCTGCCTTTGCCGTGATCGGTTTTGGTCTTTTTGTATTATCGATAATTTTTCACATGGGGCAAACAGTACCGCTATTTGCAACCGTTCCCTTTAACGGAACAGAACTTATTCCCAACAGAGTGCACGAAACCTACGCAGCCGTATTTGCAAAATACTGGATGTGGCTCCTATAACTTTTTACCACAGTCGTGAAGCGCTCTTTTACCCCCGAACCCCCTTAAGAAAGACTCCAAAGCCAAAAACCCCTTTAAGAGCCTTCTCTTTTCACAGGACTTGTGTACGTGCTCATTGGGTTCTACAAACTCCTCGGTCTCGACGGCTTTCCGGCTGCCGTATGTGTTTATTTTTTATACTTTTTTCTCTTTGATCGTGACCTTCAAAGGCCTCGCTAAAAAAACAGATGCTCTCTGGACCCCTGCCCCAAGCTTGTGTACAAAATAAGCTCGCTCGAATTCAAAGAGTGCGCCCAGGTAGCTCAGTGGTAGAGCACTTCCTTGGTAAGGAAGAGGTCGGCAGTTCGATCCTGCTCCTGGGCTCCGGTAATTTTATTAAAGCGAAGCTTTGATTAAATTGCTGGATTCAGAAGTAGGTGATGCACGGACGATGCCTAGGCACTTCGATCCTGCTCCTGGGCTCCAGTTTACGTATCCACTTCGATCCTGACCTTCCTTCTCGCTCCCTGTGTCCGCTCATACGGAATCTCATCCGCTAAGTGCCTGACTGCAACTGATTTGATTTTCACGATCGATTGTCGCCCAGGAGGGTGAGGGGCTTCAGATATTCTAATTCAAGATTGAGTTTCTCAGCATAAATCCATGTAAAGAGTTTTAAATTAACTGCAATCAGCTCTCGAGGGTCTTATCTATATTGGAGGTGCTCGATGAATAATATCAATACTCTTAAACTCGCTTCTTTAAGTGCCTTGGCACTCCTAACATTATCTTGCGGGAAGAATACCGTTACCCGCGTTGAAAGCAGCGGCATAGGCGCAGCTGAGCTCGGCGCACCCATTGGAATACAGACCGAAAATGCAAACGCATTTGCCTGTCCCAACGGAGGCACTACTCTCATTGTTTTTTTAGATAGCAACAGAAACAATCTTCTTGAGGAAGAAGAGCTTGTAGTTTCACAAAACAACATCTGCAATGGCAGCAACGGTAACGATGGCGCTGACGGAGCGAACGGAGCCGATGCCGCATTTACAATGGGTAGCGTTGGTCCCAGCGTGACGGGTGAAAATTACTCCGCTTGCCATCACGACTACCTCTATATAGCAAATTCACAAAACCCATCGCGAGGATGGCTCACCTTTAGACATCAAGGGAACGGATCGCACGATCAGGGCATTGGCTCAACGGGCTTTCAAATTTGGAACGTGGACATAGATGTCTTTTCACTTGCATCTGAAGTGAATGGAGTCATCTACTGCAACCTCAGTTGGGATCCCATCACACGCATACTCAGCTATACCGTTGTAGATAATTCCGATGGTCTTGCAGGACTACAAGACAGCATTCAACTCTAAACTTTTATAGCCACTCACTTGCAGCACATAGCACACTGCTCTTAAACTACAGGGCATGAGTGCTGGCTGTGTTTACGATGTTGCGGTTGTGGGCCTTGGCGCTGTGGGTAGCGGTGCACTTTATGAAATGAGCAAAAGGAAAATAAACTGCATTGGCATTGAGCAGTTTTCACTCAATCACGACCAGGGCTCTACTCATGGCGACACACGTGCCATACGAAAAGCATATTTCGAAGATCCCAATTACGTTCCCCTACTTCAACGCTCTTATCAGCTTTGGGAAGAGTGGGAAAAAGAACTTGGCTCTGAATTGCTCTTTAAAACAGGCTGTGCGGTAATTGGCACAGCTCAAAGCCCCGTGATTAAAGGCTGCCTAGAGAGTGCAAGGACACATCAGTTAAGTCATGAGTTATCTTCGGCAAGTGACTTCACACAAAAACATCCGATATTTAATCTGAATTCAAAAGAAGAAGTTTTTTTTGAATCCGATGGCGGCTACTTACTGCTAGACACAGCACTTAAGGCCATTCACCAAAGACTTAAAAAAAACTCTGTTCCAATTTTAGAAAATACTCAAATTTTAAGTTGGAAGAAAAAAGAACAGCATTACGAAATTCAAAGCTCCGCAGGCCCTCTATTGTCTAAAAAAATTATTTTTTCTATGGGTCCTTGGGCTTCGAAGGAATTTTTGAACGTAAAACTGCCACTCAAAGTAAAACGTGTTGTCTTGTTTTGGTTTAAAGCAGCTAAAGAAGCCTCAAAGATGCCTCTATACTTTAAGGAATGTGACAACGGAACTTGGTTTTATGGATTTCCGTCGCTCGATAATAAAATGAAAGTCGCCTTCCACAATGTCCACACGCCCTGCACTCCCCAAAGCGTTAATCGAAACGTTGAAAAAAATGAAATTCAACAAATGGAAAACTATGTGCGAGAACTTATTCCAAGCATTGGATCCTTTGTAGAAGCCAAAACTTGTCTCTACACAATGACTCCCGATGAGCACTTTATTGTAGATGCCCTGCCCGATGATTTAAAAAATCTGTTTGTGGTGGCAGGTCTTTCGGGACATGGCTTTAAGTTTATGCCTGTATTGGGCGAAATATGCGCTGACTGGGCACAAGGAAAGACTCAACGAAATAGTCTGGAATTCTTAAGCCTTAAGCGCTTTTAATAGAGGCTCTGCTCAATAGCGCTATCCGAAGACTCGCATGTTGCCGCATTGCAGCTAATAGACTAAAAAGCAACTGTCCCTGAGTCATTGCGAGAAAATAGGATGAAAAATACAAGCTATTCATTTTACTTAAAAGTTTACCTCAAAGTTCTTTGCGCCCTTGCAGTGAGCGGACTTGGGCATACAGCAGATTCTAAAATCCCCGAGTTTGCTCGAAGTAACTTTAAGATAGGAAATTACGCAGTTGTCACAATGCCAGATAAGAATATTTATGTTGGAAAAATCTTTGGACTCGTCCGTTCCTCTAAAAATCCCGATGAAGTGACTCACATTATTCTAGAACACATAGATGATTCACATAAAGGTAAGGTTCTGGGTCCTTATAAAGTAGAATTTGCGACGACGCTCTATTCCTACGTAGAGGGCCTTAGCAAGTTGCGTTCTGGCGATCCCGTTTACGTAGAAAGCAGAACGAGCGCTGCAAGTGTGGTCGGTGTTTACTACGGATCAGACGGATTCTCTGCTCACTGTTTAAGATTTATAGGTGGCAACCTCGACAATCGAGTAGGTTGTAATTGGACAACTGGAAAAATAAAAAAAATTAAGCGTAGTTACGAAGGAGACTTCCCAACGGGCTCATATGCTTCTCGCAAAACATATAACTCAGATGAATCAGATATCTTTCTTGTAATTGGCGAAATTAATGACGATAAAATCCTGCTCAAAAACTACAATGACATGAATAAATATGAGATTATAAGCCCAGATAAGCTCATACCTTTTCAAACCGCAAATCGAATGCCCCTTACTCTTCCAAGCGAAGAAGCTGAGATTGAAGCTGAAAATGAAATTAAAAACGAAGAAGGAAAGACTCTCAATTTCAAGCCCGTAACTGAATTACCCAAAGCTCCTTAAGCAGGACTAAAGGCCAACCATCTGTTGAGCTTCAACGTCCCACACTTTAAGACGAAGGCAGCGATAGATATCCACGGGACTGAGTGTTGTAGTTACCGGGTTCTGCAACTCTGGAACTTTTTTCATAAGATCAGGCAATCGGTAAAAAGGCACCTTCGCATTGAGGTGATGAATATGGTGATAGCCTATGTTGCCGCTAAACCAAGCCATAAGCTTTCCTGTTTTTAAATAGCTAGAAGACTGCATGGCGGCTTTTTCATAAGTCCAGCCTGCATGGTCTGAAAAAATAACTCCGGGAAAGTTGTGTTGGGCATAGAACAAATACGATCCCATTGCGTATGCCAAAAAGCAGGGAATGATTAAAGTCAAAAACAAAGTTCCCACTCCAAACTGCATCATTAAAAACACGCCAATCGAAACGTGAACAACAATTGCAAGGAGGCAATCAAAATGCTTGCGCGGATACATCATAAAGGGTTGCAAACACATTCCATAAAGAAACGTAAAAATGTACCCAAACAAAATTGTGAGTGGGTGCCGAATAAAAAGATAACGACGCTGTTGTGCGGGTGTTGAATTGAGAAACTTTTCTTTTGTCATAATCGGAAAAGATCCGATATGAGCACTCCGCAATTTAGAGTTGTGCTTGTGGTGATAATTGTGTGAAGACTTCCAGACACTCGATGGATTAAGAGTGAGAATGCCGTACACCCTCATCATGAACTCTGCGAATTTAGAATGAGGCAGTATCGAGGCATGTTGATGGTCGTGATAAATAACAAAAGATCGCAAGATAAGTAGGCCCGTGAGCACACTACAAAAACCCTGTAGGAGTATGTGCGGGCTCCAAATTGTTCCAGCAATCGACAAGGCTAATAGAAAAAAGGTGCTCCCAATACTCCACCAACTTCGCCAAGGAGTATCGACAGCAAAGTCTTTCGTGGCCAATATTAAATCTTTCCCGCTAAGTAGTATTGTCATCTTGAAGCCCCCTGACTTGGAGTGCTTCAATCTTAACACACTCGCGGGTTAACGCATTGACCCTTAAGAGGCCTTTTGATGATTTATTTGCTCAGTAAGGATAATTCCTCTCAGAGTCGAATAACTCAGCACTAGCCCTCTATTGCACTGAGACTTTTTCTGGATCCTAAGCACCCCTCATCGACTTCTTATGCTTTTAAGCAGCTTCTGTATTTTGAATAGCCAATAAGCTTGATCGTTAGGAAGTTTACAAATCATATGTAGCGCTTAAAATAATGTGTAACGCCATGAAAATAAGCAAGGCAATTATATTGAGTTTTTATATTTTTTCTCTCTCAGTTCCTTTGTCGGCATCTGCACATTCTGTTGACCGAAAGAAACTTCCCCTTGGCGATGGTCGCCTTAGCTCCTCTCCCAAAAAAACTTGGATTTGGGCCTGCCACACAGACCCTCAAGCAGGAGGCGCAGAAGGGAATGCACCTTGGATAGATTTCAATTCAAAAACATACGACTTTACACAAAAAGCAATTGTGGATGGCTCAGTTACATGGCCACATAAATTTTCTATCTCACTTAAGGGCGATAAAAGAGTTTTTACTTCGAACGACTACCCCAATCACCCCACAGGAACTTTTCCAATTTCAAGAAGTGACGACGCTTATCTCTTTGACCGAAATCCCAACAGCATTAGCGAACAAAGCATTCGTGTAGAACTTCCTGCAAACCCACAACTCAACACGTCTCCTTCTTGTGCCCCAGGTGCAGTGGGCGTACTCAAATCAGGTGTTGTTTTGTTTAATGCTCTCGATGCCCCAGGAAGAGACGCTGTAGCCCACGAAACTCAAGATAATTGCCAAGGACACCCGCAAGAAAGCGGCGTCTACCACTACCACAACCTTAGTTCGTGTATTCCTGATAAGGTTGGCGCTGATGGGCACTCCGAGATTATGGGCTATGCGATTGACGGTTTTGGAATTTTTGGTCACAAAGATGTGGGCGGCAAAGAACTCACGAGCGAAGATTTGGACGAATGTCATGGCCACACACACGAAATTGACTGGGACGGCAAAAGAACAACGCTTTATCACTATCACGCTACCTGGGACTTCCCCTACACCATAGGGTGCCTGCGCGGATCGTACACACAAGAAGATGTTCGAAAAATTAGTGGACCAAGACCTCAGCGAAATAGGGGTCAAGGAAACAGAGTTCAGTATGATCGTCCCGAAAGAGGCCGCCGCGGCAGAGAGGGACATCCCGACTTGAATGTTGTTGCACAAAAATTAGGTGTTTCAACAGAGGAACTCCGAGAAGCCCTAGGGCCACCACCCCCCGATCTCGAAAGAGCTGCGGAAAAACTTGGCATCCCTCTTTCAAAACTGAGAGAAGCATTGCCTCCGCCACGCTAAAAATAGATTTATATCAATCAAATTTTTTGTAATTGAAAAACAGCTTTTAAGGGTCGTTTGTTCTGAGCGAATTTATTCGCAACCCGACTACTGGGATGGTTGCGAGGGAAAGCATCAATATAATCTGACACGTAAACATACTGAATTTGCTCGAGGGCCACGGCACTCTTCGTTCCTGCGTTTGATCTCAGAGCGTGGGTAAAGCCCTTGCTCTCTAAGTAATCAGCTGGAACTTTAAACTCAATGTGTCCATAAGGTGCACCCTCATATACGAGAAGCGAATATGCGGGCGCGTCTTTAACTGTTTTCACTTTATCAAGATGTACAAACTTATATTCATTTTTTAGAAAACGTTTAATTTGCTTGGGGTTCTTTAAAATCTTATCCATCTGCGAAGCAATCTTCCAAGCTGGATACTTCTTTAAAATACCTGCTGAATAGAAGCCCTTTTTCACACCTCTTAAACAACGTTGGCGCGGAGAACGAGTCGAAACATCTACAGGCTCAGAGTTTTTACCTTGTATAAAACTGAGCGCTCCATCAACCATACGCTGCTGGCGCCAGAGCAAAGAATCAAGCCTCATACTTGGCTCCATTGAGCCATAGGCTCCAGATCGCGGGTTTAATGCGACGAGAGTGAAGACTAAAAAGAGAAATACTTTAAGCGTTCTCATATACCCTTATTTTCTCGCCTTCTGAGAGCCCCTTACAGGTTAATATGGGCCGATTTCTTAGCAATTCGCGAATACAAATTTTTACAATGTTCAAAAAATAGGCGTGAATATGTGATTCTTTACATTGTGTAGCTCATCTGTGAGAATTTGATGTGATGAGATGCCTTTTCAGCGTGCTATTAGCCACCTTTTTAATCGCTTCCTGTGCTCATAGAGAAATCAAAAGCCCCGACGAGGCTATGCGCCCAAGTGCCACACCAGAAATCGTTACAGATGATCTTAACAAAGACTCTTTAGTCAAAGGGCTGCGCGATCATATCGATTATTTTTCAAAAAGATCCAATACAAATTTAAAATTTGGAAAACGCAACGTAAGCTCTTTCGACTACGTTCTTGCGCTTAAAAACTTTCTTAAAATTATAGAAGACAATCCAAATCCAGAAATATGGATGCTCTTTTTAAAAGAAAATTTTGATTTTTTTGAAATATTTGGAAAAAAAGAATGGGGCGAAGTTTTTATGACCTCGTATTTTGACCCTATTATTAAGGGCTCAAGAAAAGCGACAAAAGAATACTCCCAGGCCCTTTATTCCGTCCCCACTGACATGGTCGTAATTCGCATGAACGACTACATCAAAAAATTCCCTGCTCTCGAAGTCATAAAAGATAAACTTTCAGAACAAAAATCAGGCAGTGGAATATTACGCGGACGCATTCGCAAAGGCTCCATTTACGGAGCGAGTGCCGAAATCCTCCCCTACTATGACCGTGAAGAAATCGACTCCAAAGATAAACTCAAAGGAGAAAAGTTAGAAATTTGCTACGTGAACCCGGTAGACGCATTTGTTTTACAAATTCAGGGATCAGGCACGGTGATGTTCGAAGATGGGACTTTTCTAAAAGTAGGATATGCCTCGCAAAATGGCCACCCCTATGTACCTATTGGAAAGTACATGACTGATGTTATCCCTCTTGAAGAAATGAGCCTACAAAAAATTGAAAGCTACCTTGCAACTCTTAACCCCAAAGAACAACAAAGTTTTCTCAATAAAAATCCAAGTTATGTGTTCTTCCGAGAAATCTCTTCGCAATCCATAACTTCTTTAGGTACCGAAGTTATTCCCGGAAGAACAATCGCCACAGACCCGCGTTATTTTCCCAAAGGAGCCATGGCATTTCTCCAGTTCGACAAACCTGTATTCGCCCATACGAACGACGAGACACCCCAGACATGGCAGAACACACAACGAATTGTTTTTGACCAAGACACTGGAGGCGCCATACGCGGCCCCTCAAGACTTGATCTCTATTGGGGCAAGGGTGCTGAGGCAAAACAGGCTGCAGGGGTTATGAAAAACTGGGGACGCCTTTACTACCTTGCGCCCAAGGAATTTTACATCGCCCAAATGAAAGTTTCTCAAATAAAAAGATAACGCGGTGGTCGCTCCTTGCACTCTCAGCCCTCTGAGGTAGAATTTTAGAGCAACTAAAGGAGAACATTATGGCTGAAAAAAAAGCAAAAAAAGCTGCGCCCAAAAAGGCAGCACCTAAAAAAACCAAAGTAGCAGCCGCTACTGCAACTACAACTGAAGCTAAAACAAAAAAATTCCAGGACTACGTTATTTACACAAAACGTTCTGGTCGTTTTGAAGTTCATACTAAAGACGGCAAAAACGTAAATGGTTTTGATAAAGCAAAAATACTTGTCGAAGCAAAACTTGTTAAAACAGGCCTTTCTAAAAAAGCGCCGCCTGAAACAACTGAAGCTACTGAAGCTCCTGCTGAAGAAACCCCTGCTACTTAAGCAAAGCAATAACAAAGAAAAGCCGAACACCTCACTTAGAACGAGGCGTTCGGCTTTTTAATTATTCAGAGAATGATTTAGGCAGCTATTTTCCACAACTGATGAGCGGCCATCGAGAGTCCCAAAAGCAAAATAAAGTACGAAAAATAACGCTTTAAACTCTGATCAGACATCGAAGAAAGGACTAAACGTCCACTTAATATACCCGCTACTGCCACTAAGCTCGAAAAAACGAGCAACTCCCACTGAATAGGCATTTCTCTTACTCCACCCAAAATAAAACCAAAGAGCGACTGCAGTGAAATAATAACAAGAGAGTTACCAATCGCTTTTTTCATATTCCAACCCACAAGTAGCACAAGCGCAGGAACGATCATAAAGCCTCCACCGGCCCCCAAGAAGCCTGCGAGCGCTCCTACAAATAAGCCTGCAAGCAATAGCTTAAAGGTCGCGTTTGACGGACTAGGCTCAGCAGTAACTCCAAGAGCAGGCCTCAGCATCCGCCAAGCAGCAACGACCATTAAAAGAGAAAACAAGAAGATAAGAAAAGCATCTCGTGTAAGTTGAAAGAAGCTAAAATCAATCGTCGCAGGAACTGCTGGCAAAAGCACCCTTCTTGCTATGAAGACTCCTATAAAACTAGGAACTAAGAACAAAAGTAATTTCTTAATCTCCAAGCCTTCTTTTCGAACAAACGGGAGAGCACCCATAAGGGCGGCAATTCCAACTACGAACAAAGAATAAAAGGTAGCCTCAGTTGCCGGAACCGCAAAAAAATACACGAGTATTGGTAACGTAAGGATTGAACCTCCACCTCCAAATGTGCCAAGTGTGATGCCCATTAAGAAAAATGCAAAATAACCCATCTAAGAATCCCTTACTCTTACGGCTTCCGCATAAGAGATGCCGAATGAAATCCAACAAACATAAGCCCAATAAAAACCCAGGTAGAAAGATCTAAGCCAGCTAATCCGATACGTGCCATTGCCGGAGCTGGGCACAGGCCCGAAAGTCCCCAGCCCACTCCGAAGATTGCCGCACCCAAAATAAGTTGCCCATCGATTTTTCCCTGAGGGATCTTTTTAAAGTCAGCGCAACGACTTTTTCCACATCGGACCTGTCTCCAATAAATGATTGAGTAGGTTATTGAGGCTGACAATAAAACAAAGAGCAAAACTGGGCTCCACGTAGCAGGATATAAAACCTCTAAGAAATCTTTAATTTTTTGTGGCGATAAAAGCCCACCCAAACCAAGGCCCACTGAGAATACAAAACCTGTGAGCAGATAAATTATATTCTTTTTCATGACAAACTCCTCACTAAGTTTGCGACGATCATAGCCGTCGCCAAGAAAGTCATCGTTGCAATGATAGATCGCTTCGAAAAGCGACCCATTCCACAAACGCCATGCCCACTCGTGCAACCATTCCCTAATCGAGCACCTAGACCCACTAAAAAGGCACCTACAACAAGATTCCAGCTCAGAGGAACAAATGCGCCCGACAAATTTTCTCGAGATATGAGTGAGAGCGTAAAAGCTCCCCCAATAAGGCCCAAGACATAATAAAGGGAGGAAACTCGATCCCTAGAACTCTTTGCTGATATGTCAGACAAGAGGCCACTCGCCCCTGCCACACGGCCATGCCACCAAAGCGGCAAGGCACTTGCAAAACCAATGAGGATTCCTCCCACAATTGCTTGAGTGAATTCCATAAAATTACTTTCCAGCTGAAAGGCCGCATTTAAGATTTGCGGGAACAGCTACATCCATAAGCTTTGGATTTGCTAGCTTAAGGGACTTCATGATCTTGATATATTCATCTTTATTTTTAACTTGAAGACGCGGATTATAATCACGCTCTTCTTTAATAGTACTCACGGTCCATCCTTTGTAGTCATGTGCTGGATAAACCAACGTGTCCTCAGGTAATTTTAAAAGCTTATTAAAAATACTCTCATATTGCGCAGCGGGATCGCCATTTTGAAAATCTGTTCTGCCCGTGCCGCGAATTAAAAGTGTGTCACCAGTAAAGACTCGATCGTTTAATAGAAAACTATAGGAGTCGTCTGTATGCCCAGGAGTATAGAGACTTTCTATTTTGAGAGAACCGATTTTAATTTTCTCACCGTCACTCACGTGACTTGAAACACATTCAGCTTTTGACTGCTGCCCCATAATACTTACGCATTCAGTTTCTTCTCGGAGTGTTCCCAGCGCAGTTATATGATCGGCATGCACATGAGTATCAAGTGCAACTATGAGCTTAAGATCGAGCTCCCGAATAGCCTGCAAGTATTTCTGAGTATCTTCCAAGACGGGGTCAATAATAATTGCCTCGTTCTTAGAGCCAATTAAATATGAATAAGTGGAAGAAACGGGTTCATAAAACTGTCTAAAAATCATAATCTTTCTCTCTTTCCTTTACAGAACTCCCGCCAAAGGGATTCTATTATTTCCTTCACGCAAGACCTTTGAAGTGAGTAAAAGACTTCCTTACCTTTTCTTCTTCCCACCACGACTCCACTTCTTCTAAAGCGAGCTAGGAGGAGTGACACATGCGGCTGAGACATTTGAGTTGCCTCTACAAGCTCGGTCACGCTCTTTTCACCCTCGACAAGCTCACAAAGTACATGAAGACGAGCAGCGTTCGCTAAATCCTTTAGAAGCCCTGTCGCCTGAAGGAGCTTTTTCTTAAGCTTAACTGAGTCGCCTTTATTCATATAACAATTATAATATATAATATAATTGTTATATGTTCAAGCAAAAAAAATTAATAAGCTAAGGGAGCATTTTAAGGCTTTCTATTACCCAGGTATTCCCTACCCAATCTGCAAAAAAATAAAGACTCTTAATACGAGCCTCTTCAAAGTTCAGATGATCGTAACGTGAGTTTACATCATCGACTTCTCTCTGAAGTGCCTCGTGCTCACTCTGAATAGCTTCTTGACTTGCAGCGGCTATGCGGCCCGATCCTACCTTACTATTAAATTTTCCAATTTTAGCCGCTACTGCTTTTTTCTGCTCTTCGAGACTTAATGCGAGCTCATTATACTTTTTAACCTCTTTTTCGCCCATTTTTACTTTCTCATAAAAATATTTAAAATCCGCTTCAGAATTCGTAAAGTTCGGACTTAATGAATTCAGGGGAATACGAATATAGGGCTCGCCTTCTTTGACAAAAGCCACTGTCTGACTATGTTTCTGCTGATCGTTCTTCGTCATAAAAGGAGTAAAATCCACATAAAGAGTTCCCGCATCCGCTGTTTCAATTGCTGCAACCGCATGACCAATAGACTCGTTCTTGAGTCGTAAAATAACAAAACCTGCTTCGTAGTTTTCCTTTTGAGCATCAATAAAAAGATTATAAGCAAACTGCTTACAATCATAAGCATCACGCTTATACACTTCTTTATATCCCTGATTTAATTTCACAAAACGAAGAGCGTCCTTAAGCTGAGGCCTTATAGCATTCGCCTTCTTTTTAAATTTAAATCGAACTGTTTGATTGGGAACGTCCGTTGGAAAAGTTACAGTTACTTCGTTTAATCCACGTAAGAAACCAATCGGACTCTGACTAATATCAAATTCACCATACGTATTGGTGCAAGAACCCACAATGAGTATTGTGCTGAGGATGCTTAAACAGCACCAAATAACTGTATTCCGCATACAACCATAAGACTTTTCGGCTAAAACATACAATTTCAATAAGCTTTTTAAAGACTTAACTTATTATTTAATAACATATTACAAATGTTAATTTTTGCTTAAGATACTTTTGAGTTCAGTTGATGACTTCGCACTTAAAGCCCCATCCAGAAATGCTGCAGATGCTTTTTTACTGTTAGATAGAATCGCTCTACGAGTTCTTAACAATGCTCCTGGCGAAACACTCAACTCAGTAAATCCTAAAGCTATCAACAAGGGGATATAGTCCTCTTGGGCCGCAAGCTCTCCACACATCCCCAACCAGACGTTTTTACCTTTAACACTTTCTGAAATGTGCTTCAGTAAACGAATTAATCCTGGATGATAGCTATCATGCAAGTCAGCCACGGCACTGTTCATCCTGTCAGCCGCACAAAAATACTGAACCAGGTCATTCGTGCCCACGCTCATAAAATCAAGATGCTCAGCTAACTGATCAGCAATAAGCGCTGCAGAAGGAACTTCAATCATAATTCCAATTTCAGGGGTTGCGCTCAGAACTTCCCCTCTACCCTTAAGTTCATCTGAGCAGCTTCTTAGAAGTTCCTTAAACTCAAGAAGCTCCTCAATACGACTCAACATCGGGATCATAATTCCTAAGTGACCAAACTGAGCAGCTCGAAGAAGCGCTCTCAACTGAACTTTAAAAAATTCTTTTTCTTTCAGACAAAAACGTATGCCCCTACAGCCTAAAAAAGGGTTTTCTTCCTTTGGAAGTTTGAGATATTCAACCTGCTTATCGCCACCGATATCAAAAGTACGAATAACGGTACGATGCGGTTTTAGAGATTCTACAACTTTTTTGTAAATCTGAAACTGCTCATCTTCGCTAGGACTTTGGCGACGATCCATCAACAAAAACTCTGTACGAAATAGCCCAACACCTTCGGTCCCTTTGCGAAGTGCAAAATCTAAATCCATGGCGCTGTTTAGATTCGAAGCGACTTCAATCTTAACTCCATCCGTAGTCACAGACTCAACATGTGTATACCGTGCAAGTTCATCCAAATCCCTGCGCTCGCTCAAAATCTGGTTCTTATAAAATTCTTTTTCATCTAATGTAGGCGCAATCACCAAGCTGCCCTTGAGTCCATCAACGGCCAACTCTTCACCACTCCGAACCTGCTTCATCAGGGAGTCAACCTTAAGTACAAGTGGTATCTCAAAGGTTCGGGTCAAAATAGTTGTATGCGAAGTAGGATTTCCTTTTTCTAGAACAATTCCTTTTAAATGCTTGCTGTAGAGACTCAATAAATCAGAGGGCAATAAATCCTCTGCTACCAAAATATAATCTTCATTTTTTGAAGCGCTCTGATTTACTTGTGAATCAAGCGCTTCAAATACGCGCTTAGCTACATCTCGAATATCCTGAGCACGCTGACGCAAATACGGATCATCCAAGGCTTCTATCATTTGAGCAAAGTCTTCGCTCGCCTTGTGTACCGCATATTCACACTGATGCCCTTGAGAAATGAAAGCCTCAATTTGAGAAGTCCACTCGGGGTCCTCAGCCATCATTTGATGAGCTTCAATAACCTGCCGGGTTTCTACCGGAGCATCCGTTTCAAATTTTTCCTTAAGCGACTTTAGCTCAATAAGAAGTGCGGCATGCGCCGTCTTCCAACGAAGCAATTCCCTTCCCGATTCATAATTTTTTAATTCTGAGAAATGAAAATCTCGAGACTTAAGAACAAAAGCCGTACCCAATGCTGTCCCTGGCGAAGCTCCCTTACCCTTGACTTTCAGCATCCCCGCATAATCTCCTACGAAGCAAAATTAGAAGCAAAAAGCTGTTCTAATGCTTGAAGGGCGCCTTCAGCGTCGTCTCCAGTAATAGAAACCTTAAGTTCGTCTCCGGAAGAGGCTCCCAAAGACATAAGGCTCATAATTGATTTGCCATTTTTCTTTTGCCCTTTAACCTCTACCTCCACGGCAGATTTAAAAGCTGAAAGTGTTTTAACAAAAAGACCAGCAGGCCTAGCATGTAGGCCATCACTGGAGTCCAACTTGAAAACTTTTACGACTTGCATAAGCGAGGACAATCCTAGACTTGAAGTTCCAAACTGGCAATTTCCTCGCCGGCCTTAGCCTCACCCTTGGATTTAGCCTGAATGCTGGCTATGCGCTCCATATTCGTAAACACAATCGGTGTAATCATAGAGGGAACAAGGCCCCGAATAAGCTCTAAATCAAAACGGATGAGTTCCTGGCCAGCCTTAACATGTTGCCCATTCTGCACAAGAGCCGTAAAGCCCTTTCCGTTTAACTTCACAGTATCAATTCCCACATGAATAAGAATTTCCACTCCACTCTCAGTCTCCAAACCTATAGCATGTCCCGTGCGAAAAATTTGCACAACAGTTGCATCAATAGGTGCAAGTACGATTCCGTCTGTAGGATCTATGGCAAAGCCATCGCCCATAATTTTCTGAGAAAAGGCCTGATCAGGCACCTGAGAAAGTGGCACCAAACGACCAGAAAGTGGTGCACACAAAAAAAGCTTCTGTTTAACCGAAGTTCCAACTTTCACTAATGAGATCTCCTTTTCAATTTCTTCACGTATATGATCAGATTCCATACCAAAAAAAACCTGCATGTTATTGCCAGACTTTGTAATGGCTGCCGCACCTAACATCTTGAGACGCTCTTCGTCTACTCTGAGCTGATCCCTCACCGTCACCCGCAAACTCGAAATGCAAGCATCTACGTCCGATAAGTTATGTGCTCCGCCCATAGCTTTAAGTATTTCAAAACTACGAGGAGAGGAAGCAGATACAGCTTGCCCCTTAAATAATGATCCAATTTTTGTAATTAAAGACATCTTATCGAACTCCTCCTATGCATCTTTTCGAGCTTCTAGTGGCAAGCCTGGTAGGCAGCTATATAACTTGCATAGCTCCAAGTGAGGTGACTCGCACCAACTAAAAAGCCATCGTACCTTGAAAACTGTTCTGACATTTCTCCCGTGTTCTGATCGCGATGTTTAAGGGTGCGAGCTAGAAAGCTCAAACCCTTCTCTTTAAGCGAAGCTGCCAGTTCAGGGGAACGCTCTAAGTGTGCGAGTTTACAGTAATATTCTGCACTCGCGTGTGTTGCCAAGAACCAAGGATTGGCTCCGCTAAAGCCTACTCCGTCATACACGTCTTCTGGATAACGACCCATAGCCGTCGCCAAACTTGCATCTCTATTAATAGAGTAAATGTTATCAAAGCGCTCCTCTAAAACCGCAAGAGTATTGGTGAACATAAACTTTTTAGAGAGGAAAAACTCATCTTCAAAAAGCGCATGGTTAGCCGCGATAATAATCGCGATATCAAGACCCGATTGCTTATGTCCCCAACCTCCAGTCTGATCAAGAGTTGCCACAATATAAGGCTTGCCCGCATTCAAAAAACGATCGAGGGCTGTTTTGATTTTATTGGCCTCGGTTGAGTAATAAAGAGCCCCCTCTACATCATTGAGACGATTGGCAAGATGTGCTCCTAAAATAAGAGAACGTCTCTGCATGGCCAATGTGTAAAAGTGCAAGCCTCTAACCTCTTCCCACAAGTCGACAGAAGCCTCTCTCCAATGCTTTGCAACATATTCCAGGTCCATTTTAATAGGCGTCTTAGCTGGGAGCGGGTGATAAAGGGTATCACGCACGTAGGTACCTTCTCCTTCGTCCAAAAACTTCAGTGCCCAAAGTGACATCGTAATCGCCCGTGCAGCGGGGCCATCATTCTGAGGCCTACCCCATTCAGCCGTATTTACCTCGCCGTTGACGTGAAAGCGCGGCTCGCCCAAGCCACCTTCCGCATATTCTGCGTGACTTTGAGTTTTAATTTCAAAAGCGATCCAGTCTTTTGCAAGATTCAAAATGCGCTCTTTTAAATTTACATCATCTGTATATTCATAAAGCGAAAAAAGACCTTCATGTGTGAGGGCCGCGTCTCTTGTCCAATGATAAAAGTAATCTGGACTAGACCTACTAGGAGAAGCAATCACAGCCCCAGGAGAGACATCATTCCTTGATAAATTCTTAAGTAAAAGATC
This sequence comes from Bdellovibrionota bacterium, assembly GCA_041391385.1. Classification (GTDB taxonomy): domain Bacteria; phylum Bdellovibrionota; class UBA2428; order UBA2428; family UBA2428; genus CANIGN01. The sequence goes on along the minus strand of JAWKOD010000006.1, from coordinate 66,397 downwards.
TATAGAATCGCTATAGACTGTCCTCATAAGATTTTCCGAAGGCATCATTAAAGCTGCCTGAGCAAACCCCATAAACGCTAACGATATCGATAACGTCGAAAATACGCGCAAAAACGTTCCAATTGACTTCATGATTCCCACCTCACTCGAGAAGTTTTAACCAATAAAATCCAGCTAAACAACTGAGCGGAGAGACAAAGTTGGGTTTTTTTGTCATCTTTTCGGAGATGAGGATTATTTCTTCTTTTTTTCGTCTCTTATTTTAAGGACATCTTCAAGGGTGAGTTTTTCTACGACAGTTCCCTTGGGCAGAGAAAGATTCATCATCCCTACTTTTGCATAGGGGCCAAATTTTCCTTCGAGTACAGAAACTTTTTTCTTGGTTTTAGGGTCTTGTCCTAAGTCTTTTAAGATTTTTGTAGAACGACCGACCTTAGGCTCTGCCAAAATCTCTAAAGCTCTAGCGAGATCTATTTTATAGACATTGTCGTCCTTTTTAAGAGAACGAAACTCACCATCATAAATGAGATAGGGACCAAAGCGTCCGATATTAGCCACAACAGGCTTTTGAGTTTCAGGATGCAGCCCAAGTTCCTTGGGTAAAGATAAAAGCTCTAAAGCTTTTTCAAGTGTAAGCTCATGAGGGGCAACTTCTTTAGGAATAGAAGCACGACGAGGTTTTTCCTCACTCCCTTCTTTCATTTGGCCTAACTGAACATAGGGACCAAATCGCCCCTGAAGAGCATAGATATCGAGTCCAGTTTTTGGATCCTTACCAATACTTTGAGGACCATCTTTTGCCCTCTGAAGAATCTCTTTTATTTTTTCTGAAGTAAGATCTGCGGGAGCCATATCGATGGGAAGACTGGCATGGAGCTCACCCTTCTCAATATAGGCACCAAAGCGTCCAATCTTAATGTCAGCACCAAGCTTAAGTTCCATATGAAGAGTCCGGGACTCGTCAGGATCTATCTCTTTGTCCTTTTTCTCGACCTGTGTTTGAAGACCGGTTTTGCCAAGATAAAACTTCTTGAGATAAGGAAGCCATTCAACTTCGCCGGAAGCTATTCCATCGAGGCTTTCCTCCATTGAAGCTGTAAAACCTAAATCGACTAAAGAAGAAAAATGCTTTTCTAAAATTTGGATAACCGCGAAGCCCGTGTAGCTCGGAATAAGTGCATTGCCCTGCTTGGAGACGTAGCCTCGAGACTGAATGGTATCTATAATACTTGCGTAAGTGGACGGACGTCCAATGCCTTCTTTTTCTAGAATCTTAATGAGCGATGCTTCTGTAAAACGTGCCGGCGGCTTTGTTTCGTGGTCAAGTGCTTTGAGATTTTTGAGATCAACCGTTTCGCCTTCTTTAAGCTTAGGAATGATAACTTCTTGATCACTTAGACTTGCTTCAGGATCATCGCTTCCCTCTACATAAGCTCTTAAAAAGCCGGGAAACAAAATGCGACTTCCACTACTTTGAAAAGTCCCATCTCCTAATTTAATTTTTAATGTGACTGAAAGCTTTTTCGCTTCCGCCATTTGAGAGGCCACTGTGCGCTTCCAAATTAATTCGTAGAGCGCAAGTTCCTTACCTTCCAATCCACTTTCCTTGGGCTGAACAAAAACAGACCCCGATGGGCGAATCGCTTCGTGTGCCTCCTGTGCGCCTTTTGCTTTAGACGTAAATTGCCTTGGAGTTGCTGAAAGGAATTCTTTGCCATAAAGATCCTCAACTAAACTACGCGCAGCCTTCAAAGCCTCCGTAGACAAGTTAGGAGAATCTGTTCTCATGTATGTAATCATCCCCTCTTCGTACAAACGCTGAGCAATTCTCATTGTTTCTCGAGAGGTTAAACCGAGTTTACGGTTAGACTCCTGCTGGAGAGTAGACGTAATAAATGGAGCAGAAGGATTCGTTGTAAAAGGTTTTTCTTCTAGGCTCAGAACCTTGCCCTTGAGTGCCTTCCATTTATCGACGTATTCCGCCGCTTCCTTTTCGCCGAGCTGAAGTAACTTTGAATCTTTTAACTTCCCAGTTTCTTCTTCAAAATCCTTACCTTGTGCGAGTTTTCGGCCCGCAATCTCAGTAAGACGTCCCGGAAAAGATTCAGATCCCGCTTCCCACTGACTTTCTAAGTCACAATAAGAAGACTTCACAAAACGCATACGAGCGCGCTCACGCTCGACAATGACTCGCAGCCCCACGGATTGAACCCGTCCAGCAGAGAGCCCATAAGCCACTTTCTTCCAAATTAAAGGAGAGAGGGTATATCCAACGAGTCGATCCAAAATACGACGCGTCTCCTGGGCACGAACGAGCTTGTCGTCCACCTCACGGGTGTTCTCAACTGCTTTTTCGATCGCAGATTTTGTGATTTCATGAAAAACCATGCGCTTTACGGGAACCTTAGGCTTGAGGATTTCCATTAAATGCCAGGAAATACTCTCTCCTTCACGGTCTTCGTCCGTCGCCAGGTAAAGTTCGTCAGCGTCTTTAAGCTTCTTTTTGAGTTCGCTGACAATCTTAGATTTTTGCTTAGGAATGACATAAATAGGGTCAAAGCCATTCTCGACATTTACGCCGAGACGAGACCAAGCTTCCTTTTTAAGGTCTTTTGGAATGTCAGCTGCCGTTTGAGGCAGATCTCGGATGTGGCCCATACTGGCTTCAATCACATAATTCTTTGGCAAAAATTTTCGCAGAGTCTTGGCCTTTGTGGGAGACTCCACAATGACTAGTTTAGATCCACTCGAAGAAGAAGCTTTTGTACTACGCGACATCTAGTTTGTATATTCTCACATTAACTTGGTAACTGTTAGATATGTTATTCGGAGATCTCTTTCAAGCAAAGGGGATTTATTTTTAATCTTAAGACCTTTCCTAGCTCGCTTCTTGGCAAATTTCCTTCATAATAGTGCGTAATTCTCTCAAAGGGGAAAACAACCGCATTAAACGTAGAAACAAGTTTTCTTGCATTCTCATCAAATTCATTACAAAGCAGTGCAATTTTATTTCCTCGACGATCATCAGAAAAAATTTCAATTTCAAACTTAAAAAATGAATCTTCCTTGAAACCTTTCCTGGAAGAGCTTTCATAAAAAAGTTCTGCAAATGTTTTTTTTAAAAAAGACCAGCGCACCCATTCGCCTAGAATTTTGTATTCATCTTCTCGACGACCACTCACGCTTAAGACTCGACCACAAAGCTCAACTTTATCGGGCAGTATAAAAAGCCCATTTTCTTTTGGATCTTCAACAAAAATAGATGATGTCTCTTCTTTTATATAGCAACTAAGAAGAGATTCTCCGCTTAAAGCAACTACTTGGTGACTCATCGCTTGCGCTTCAAAGTGAGATAACAATTCAGCATCGGGCCATATTTTTTCTTCAGGAGGTGTCTTCAACGATGACAAGCCAGCAGTGGCCACTTGAGAAGCACACTCTGTAAGCCCATAGGAAATCAACAACGGCCATCCTAGGGTACGAGCCGCAAAATAAAGAGGAGCTGGAAGCGCCCCACCACCAACAACTATATTTTTCAGTGTGGATGGAGCTTTTAGCTGAGCTTTCTCTAAATCAAAAACCTGAGCGGGAACAAGACTTGTAACGCTTATTCTTTCCTCAACAAGCCACTTGTGAAAACTTAAGGCATTCCAGGATTGGTCCTGGGGGTATTTTTTTAGTGTTGCACCTGCAACACGAGCACGCTCAATAAGGCCAAAACCTCCTACATGAAAATCAGGAAGTGCTAATCCGAAGATATCTTTCGAACTAAGCTCTAAATGCTTATTCACAGATTGAGCTGATACTTCAAGTGCGCGATGTGAAAGCGCAACCCATTTGGGATTCCCAGTAGTGCCCGAACTTTGAAAAATAAAATGATCTTCCAATGATTTTTGTTGAGAAACAAAATCCATGAGCTCCCGAGAGGGCTTTGCTCCGCGTGGGTTAAACAAGAGCCTCGCTTTCACGAAAGATCTTCCCACTTGAGTTTTGAGAGCATTGATCCAAGCGCAAAGCCATAGCCATTGAGATCTGAACAGTCCAGATAGGCTCCATTCCGTTTAAGGGGAGACTCAATTCCAACTTGTTTCTGAGAAAGCAATCCACAGTCGTCAATCAACAAAGGATCACGCTCAAGTATTTTTGAAGCCTCATAGGCTGCAATAACTTGCCCCAAGGGATGATCCAGAGCTGTTGTAATAACAATTCTTCTCAAGTCATGAGCTGCTTTTTCAACCCATGGCCAAGGGTTCTGACGAGAAGGCTTCAAAACCCAAACGTCAGCAACCTCTCTAAATTCAGCCGGTGCAAAATCGTGGGCGATTTTCAAATTAAAATTGTCAGCAAAATCTCGCCACTCACCCTCAGTGCCCCTTAAAGGATCTTCAACAAATTCAATGGCACATAAAAGTTTTTCACTTAGTTGAGAAAAAAACCGCTTAGCAGACTCAAGAGAAAACTTCATATTTGCATCTAAACGCAAATGGAAAGCGCCTAGGTTCATTTTAGATTCAATTTCGTTCAATAAACTCAATTCTTTTTCTAAATCATCACCAATTTTAATTTTGAACGTTCTTACTCCCATTAATAACTCAGCTTCGATCAAAAACTCATCGCCTACTAGAACATGAGAAGCCGGCACGGATTGAGGAATAAGCGTATATTTTTGATCTTTGGCTTTTTTATCCATTGCCATGATCTCAAGAGCTCTTTGAGTTAAAGGCAGAGACCTCTTTCCCTTTAAATCCTCCAAATGAAGACTCAAACTAGGATCACCCAATGAGACCCACGGTTGAATAAGAGAATAAGCTCCGCCCTCTTCTAACAAAGCTCCCTCAATAGTTTGGCCTTTAAATGAAAATGAATAGCGTGAAATATTCATGGCATTAAAATCCCTAGCGACCACAAGCATAAAAATAACAAAGCATGCAGTGATGCAAACGCTAATTGCTGATTGGGGTTAACGCCTTTTTTCATTTTATAAAATATTAAAGAAGCCAAAGGAAACGCCAAGAAAACTAGATAGGTTTTGGGATAAGCTCTCCAGGCAAAATTAATCAGGTAAGGAAAAAATAATTCTTTTGCTAAAAGTGTAAGACCAAAAGCCCGGCCAAACTTTACGACAAGCGTGTTTTTCTTATTTTTCTTGTCTTCGGGATAGTCGCGTAAATTATTAATCGTAATTAGAACGCACGAAAGCAAACCGACCTGCACACCCAAAACACTTGCCTCAAAACTCCAAAGCCCCGTAGCGACATAATAACTAAAAAACGTAGCGACCCATCCAAAAAAGAGTAAGACAAAGAATTCACCTAAGCCAAGATAAGCCAAAGGAAAGGGTCCGCCCGTATAAGCAATCGACAAAAGGACACAAAGAACTCCAAGGGCAGCCAAGCCCCATCCTCTTTCCTGAAAAATTGGAATGGCCATTAAAAAAGAAAGCACATTAAATGCAATTGCGACAGCTTTTACTTGGGAACGTGTCGCTAACTTGAGCTGCAAAAGTCGACGCGGTCCCAAGCGTTCATCGCTATCGCTTCCTTTAAGGTCATCAAAGTAATCGTTCCAAAAATTTGTAGCTATTTGTAATGCAAGAGCAGAGAGCAATGCCCATACAACGAGATCCATTCGATAGCCTAATTGCTGCTGAGCCAAAACCCACGCTGCAGCTACCGGTAAAAAGGCTGCGATTAATGTCTTAGGCCGGGCGGCACTGATCCAGCTTTTCCATGCACCCGGCTTCTTCATCTAAGGAAGTCTCTTAAATTTAGAAAAATCAGGTTTTCTTTTTTCTACAAAAGAATTGCGTCCCTCTTGTGCTTCTTCACTCATGTAATAAAGCAAAGTTGCATTGCCTGCAAAGTCCAAGAGTCCAATCTGTCCGTCACAATCAGCATTGAGTGCTGACTTTAAACAACGAAGAGCTATTGGAGAATGTTGTAAAATTTCGCGCGCCCATTTTAGAGTTTCCTCTTCAAGTTTATCCACAGGAAATACAGCATTCACGAGTCCCATCTCCAAAGCTTCTTGCGCTCCGTACTGACGGCAAAGATACCAAATCTCACGCGCTTTTTTCTGACCAATGATTCGCGCTAAATAAGAAGCGCCAAGACCGCCATCAAAAGATCCAACCTTAGGGCCCGTTTGACCAAAGCGCGCATTGTCTCCAGCAATAGTTAAATCACAAACGACATGCAAGACATGTCCACCACCAATTGCGTATCCTGCTACCATTGCGATCACGGGTTTAGGAAGAGATCTGATTCTCTTTTGAAGATCCAAAACATTAAGTCTTGGCACTCCATCATTTCCAACGTATCCCGCATAACCCCGTACTTTTTGATCTCCACCAGAGCAAAAAGCATCCTTACCTTGTCCAGTAAGAATCACCACACCTACGTCGGGGTCGTCTCTTAAAAGATCAAAAGCTTCGATAAGCTCTTTTGTTGTCTGAGGTCTAAAAGCATTTCGCACTTCAGGGCGGTTGATCGTTACTTTCCCGATACCGTCTTCGGACTTTTCGAGTAAAATATCTTCAAAATCTTTGATTTTTATCCATGAATTCATGCCCCTCAAACTAGCCTCAGAGGCCCTCTAACTCAAGTCAGAGCTATAGACTCCAAAATACTGGAAATTCAAAGGGATTTTGACACTTTTAAAAGACAGGGATGAGACAAACTTCATCTTCATCTTAGCAAGGCTTTCTTTCGATTTGCGATACTGAAGCCATTATGACGAAGTTTTTGAAAACGCATCTGCCACAAATAGCTCGGATTAGTCTGGGCATTATTTTCTGTGTATCAGGGATAAATTTCGTCTATCGAATTTTCCCAATCGACTACTCACCTGAAGGTGCGAGCTTTATTGAAAACTTAAAATCATTTGGCTATGTGTGGCCTGTACTTAAAATCACTGAACTACTATGTGGCTTAATGCTGATTTTTGGATATTTTGGCCCCTTAGCACTTTTCATTCTTGCCCCCATCACTCTCGGCATTGTTCTTTTTCATGTGCTACTTAGTTCGGGAGCCGACGCTATCCTTGGATATAGTGTCTTTGTTCTGGAAGTTTTTCTAATTTTCTACTTTAGAAGTCACTTTACTCACGTCTTTAGAGATTTCTTTAATGATGTTGAAAAAGACAAAGTCGTTTAACTAAATTATCCCAAACTTCGGCTACACTAAGTTTATGAAGATAAGCCCAGAAGATTTACAAAGTGCTGTAAGGGAAAATATCATTTCTGCAGATCAGTCTTTAAAGTTATGGGATTTTCTCGGACTTCGAAACGAAAGCAAGTCCCAGTTTAGCCTCGGTCATGTTATCTATTATCTCGGCGGACTCATAGTCATTGGTGCTATGTCTTGGTTTATGGTTAAGGCCTGGGAGCATTTTGGTGGAATAGGCATTGCCCTCATTTCACTTTTTATGGGCATTAGTTTTTTTCTTATCGGAAAAAAACTCTGGGAAGACTCTAAGTTTAAAATACCTGCAGGTATACTTATCACGGCAGCTGTCTCTATTACGCCCCTCTTTGTTTACGGTATTCAAAAGGCTTTAGGGTACTGGCCTTCGACCGGGAGTCCGACTTCGTATGCTGACTACCACGTCTACATACGAGGAAACTGGATATTCATGGAACTCGCTACAATAGGTGTAGCGACTCTTGTTTTAAAATACTTTCGCTATCCTTTTATTACTTTTCCAGCAGCTCTTGCGCTTTGGTACTTATCTATGGATCTAGCACCCATGATCATGGGCTCAGAATATGCGACTTGGGATAGCAGAAAATGGGTCTCTCTCTACTTTGGTCTTTGTCTCAGCCTTGTGAGTTATTTCATAGATCGACGCACAAAAGAAGACTTTGCCTTCTGGTGCTATATTGTGGGAGCACTTACGCTTTGGGGAGGCCTCTCTTCTATGAGTTCAGAGAGCGAGTTAAATAAACTCATATACTGTCTTATAAATTTATTTTTTATTTTCCTGTCGGTTTTCTTAAGTCGAAGAATATTTATTATTCTTGGATCAATGGGGGTTATGGGATACTTGGGACACTTAGCCCATAAAGTCTTTAAAGACTCCTTCAGCTTTCCGATTGTTTTAGCTTTATTTGGTCTTTTGATTATCTACTTGGGCATTCAATATCAAAAAAATAAGAAGCAGCTCGAAAAGTGGGTTCTTCAACAGCTTCCTGCTAGCCTACTGGAACTGAGACCTAAAGAACGTCTTTAATAAACAAAGGCATTCGGTGGCTCTGATTAAAGGCCAAAAGATAATTGATCTTCGGATGTTGTTTACAAAATGACTCTCCAAGAGCTCTGAACTTATGATCATGCTGACCGCAAACCCATTGAACTTTTGCATCCTTTGGAAACTTGATCGCTTGAAAGTCAGGCATACGACCTAAGCTTAAAACATCAAACGCCTGAGCAATTTCTGAACGATACTGTTCAAGGCCTTTAAACGTGTCGTAAGGCTTAAAGGAGTTTACAAAAATTTCTTGAGAATTCCACTCTCGATGAAGCTCAGTCCAATCAGAGTTAAGAACTTTTTCCTTCCATTTTAGATCGCTCCATATGCGTGCATTTTTGCTATCTTCAGATGTCAAACCAGGATGAGTTGAAAAAAACTCATATGACTTTACCTTGAAGCCTTTATCAATGAGACCCAAAAGCAAACGTCCTCCCAGAGAATATCCCGCAACTTCAGAAACATCTGCTTTCATTAAAAGCTCTTTAAGTGCCAATATTACTTCATCCCAAGAGTTGAAGTTTTCTTTTTTTAAAAAATCCCAGAGAGGAAAAATACTCCACTCTTCGCTTAAAAAAGCCCAGTCTGCAGCTGATTCAAAATTCCCGTGAAAGAACATCTTCTTCTTCAAAGAATCCATCATACCTTGCGCCACTCCGACCAAAAATGTTGAGTTTGTGATGGATTAGGGAAAACTTCTAAAACAAGATCATCGATATCTGAATTAAAAGCAACAGCTCCTTGAGTGAAGGCCTCATAACCCCAAGCAAACATCTCTGCCCAGCCTCTAAACTCCCAGCGGTGCTGATTCTCTATTAGTTTTCGCTGCTGAGAACTAAGAGATGACGAATAATTTAAATGAGAAAAAATCTTACCACCTCCATTGTTCACAACTACAATCCGACGTTTTGCTTTTAGCAAAGAACGGCTCCTCTGATTCGAAACAGCTAAAGCGTTTAAGTCATAGAGCGCTGTTTGATCTCCCAATATAGCCCAAGCTTCGGGAACAATGTCTGCTAATCCTAAAAATGTTGAGACCTGCCCATCGATCCCATTAGCACCTCGATTCGCATAGCTTTGATGCGATTGCGCATTCACTAAGTTCCATTCTCGAATGGCTAAGCTATTTCCCAAATAGAGCACTGCCTCGGATGGTATTTTTTTTGACAAAAGCCTTAAATAAGCAAGCTCTGACTCGGGATACTTTTTAAGAAGTTGATTTAAAGCTTCCCAGAGAACATTATCTCGTTCAAAGACTTCAGGCACCGAAGGAGCTTCGCAGCTAAGAGATTGAAGATCTGCGTAGGTATTCAAGGTGAAATGACACGTTTTCCGAGCAAGACCACTAAACGGAAGCGTCGTAAGGTTCATTAGCTCGATAGAATTTTCTTCTAAGTCTCTCCAGAAACGAAACGATGGAACACCCCCAAAACGCAAGACTTTTTCGGGTTTCCAGTCTTTAAGTACTTTATCTCCACAATGAAGAACTAAGCTAGAAACAACTTCGCTCAAATTTGCTGTTGTATCGGCTAAAATTGGAGCTCCTAACTGCTTTAAGAATCGAGAAAGTTCCAAAGCCTCCTCTGGAGCGACTGACCCAACAACCACAAGAAGTGAACTTGCAGTTTCTACAAAGTTTTCAATTTGCTCTTTGATACTTGAATCAAGTGAAGAGGTAGCTTTAACCTTGTTTTGTTTTTCCACTACGATGGGAAGCACTACCTTTTCCCAATCACCTGAACGTGGCTCTTCAAGGCAAATATTTAAATGAAAAGGAAACTCCAGAATTTCTTTTGATGTTGAAGAATAGTCACCCACAGATTGAATATCAAAGGTCTTAGCGTAAGACGTGAAAAGGCCAACTTGATTTATGGATTGCGGAGCTCCCGTTCCTCTAAATTCGGGCATTCGATCTGCTGTTATTAAAATGAGCGGCAGCTTTTGATAATAAGCCTCTATTGTAGCTGGAAGAAGTTCTGCTGCCGCAGTTCCAGAAGTACAGAGAACGGCAACCGGGGCTCTCTTTTGAAAAATCAGTCCTAAAGCAAAAAAAGCAGCACTTCTTTCATCGTGATGATGAAAAATTTGAAACGAGTCAGTCATCTCTAGTGTAAAAACAAGAGGAGCATTTCTTGACCCAGAACAAACAACCACTGATTCAACCCCAAGATACTTGAGATAAATACTAAGCTCTTTTGAAACTTTTAAGTTATGCGATTCCATGAACTTCTCCAGACCTATCCATCAATGCTCCAATAAGTTCATCCATCGCAAAACGCTTCAGAGAAATCTCTTTCCATTCCGCCACTAAACTCGAAGATTTTGTTACACCTACCCCAATAGGCCTATATACTTTTTCTCGATCAAAGAAGAATCCCCTTATCGCAACAATAGCTTGAAAATAATCTTCATATTGAAAACCAAAAGGAGCTCCAAAGTTTTTAGGAAAAGAACTTCTAAACTTCTTTATAGCTTTAAGTGTATCCTTATTACGGGGCGAAACACCTAGAGCAGGAGTTGGATGGAATTCAGCAATCCAATCGTTTAAATTTAAATCAGGAATCTGCCCCAAAGAAACATCACTTTTTAAATGTTTAATTTTCCCATAAGGCAAAGTCTGTTGAGCACCTAAGCTCATTGTCATTTTATGTTTTGCAGCAAGTTCTCTAAAAAACTCTACAACTTCTGAATGCTCAGGGGCATGGCGATTTTCAACTGTTTGAGCGAAGGTCCCCGCTAAAGCCATCGTTTTTATAGAATCAGATTGTTTTTTAAAAAGCAGCTCAGGACTCAAGCCCCAAGCCCCATGCCCATCTAAGCTATAAGCATAGAAATACATACCTTCTTGGAGTTTTTCTTCAACACCTAACTCTAAAAGCTTCAAAGGGCTTTGCTTTGCCGTAAACGCAGCCCACTCAGTAGCCCCGAGGAGTACTTTTTTAAAGAAACCCTCCTCAAAGGCTGACTGTGCCTCCTCATAATCGAGTCGAAATTGCTCATAATCAGGCAAATACAAATCACTCATAAAAGGGAGGACTGCGCCCATCTCTAAAAGATCTAAGGCCTCATTCAAAGAAAGCTGTTTTGTATTCTCAAATTGAAACCAAGGTGTGATATCAGATAGCTCGAAGTCATTGATGTAAAAGGCATTTTTAAGTGCTTGGGGAGTCTTTTTAAAGTCCCCCCAGCCCACTGTGCAGCCCTTGGCATCTGAGAGCATGGCAAAGTTCATTTGCGGGAAGTATATCCCTCGTTCACTCCCCTGAAAAGGATCATTGACTGGGTCCAAGAATCGCACGAGAAATGACTCTCACATGGGCACAGTTCGTATAGGTTCTACGGTTATTGGTGGGGGCACTTTTGCCATCATCGCTGGCCCTTGCGCTGTTGAAAGTCAGCAACAATTCCTCAAAGTATCTATGTTTCTTAAGGAATTGGGAGTTCAGATTTTACGGGGAGGAATCTATAAACTTCGCACAGACCCCAATTCATTCCAAGGACTCAGAGAAGAAGCCATCGCGTGGCTCCCAGAAATTAAACAACATATCGGCCTTCCTCTCGTGTCTGAAATCACTGACCCTCGCCAAGTCGAAAAACTTGACCCAGTTGTTGATTGCTACCAAGTAGGCACACGCAACATGTACAACTACGAACTCCTCAAAGAACTTGGAAAAACTCGAAAACCTGTGATTCTTAAAAGAGGTTTTTCTGCTCTTATCAAAGAATGGTTACTTGCAACTGAGTATCTTTTGGCAGGAGGTAATGATCAAATCATCCTCTGTGAACGTGGGATCAGAACCTTTGAGACGTTTACTCGAAATACACTCGATCTCGCAGCCGTTGCATACATTAAAAGCAAAACTCAATTTCCAGTGATTGTTGATCCTTCGCATGCTGCTGGCAGCAGCGATCTTGTGCTTCCACTCGCAAAAGCTGCAAAAGCTGTAGGTGCTGATGGAGTGCTCATTGAAGTTCATGCAGAGCCTAGCCAAGCCCTTTCGGACGCTGACCAGGCTCTTAACTTTATGGGTATGCAGGCTCTATTTAAAGAATTGAGCTAAGAGCGTCTCTCTCAAACTCTAAAGTTCTGGTGCCATTTAGCCTTATTATTTTTTCACCGTAAAATTTAGAAACAGCTCCGTTGGGATCCTCTTGATTCGTAGCTTTTAATAGAACGCGAAGAACTTCTATTTCGATTCCTTGTTTTTGTTTAGCGCGATCATCCCAAATTCGTTTATTCAAGTAAACTTGCCCATCGCTTATTGTATAACTTACGCCTACTGGAACAAACACAGATCCTTCTTCGGCAACTATAACGTTACCATTCTCAACAAAATCAATAATGGCCTGAGTATCAATAGTTGCACTCACGGAAGAGCCTCCAATAAAGTCTTGAGCTGAAGTGGGTCCTTCAATCTCTACACCGCTCTCATCCGCAACACTATCCGTATCAAATGCAATGGTTGAGAATATATCTATGAGATGTCCGCCGTAACCGCCGCCAACACCTCTGCCGCCTTTATCTCCACCGCCACCGCCTTTATTTTCTGCGAAAGCAACAAGTGTAATCAATCCCAAAATTATAACTAAATTTTTCATTTATTTTCTCCTGTTAAGTTTCCTGTTAAATTAAAGAGTGAAATAGAAAGTGCATAGACTTTCTTTTTTGTAGGGTTAGAATCAGCCATTTGATTGAGCTCACCCCAAAATTTTCTAATTTTCTCGCGATAACGAGGCAGATCTTCGGGATCTATAGCAACTACTAAAGCAGCATTGTCTTTTTCATCAAAAGTCTGCTCATCGAGGGCTTTGAGGGATTTCTCAATTATTTGCTTGTGAAAGTTTCTCACTGCTTCACTGGGCTTATCTCGCTCATAAATTGTTTGAGCATCAGCAGGCTGAAAAAAAGTTCCCTTTAATTCAACGAGACCAATTCTGAATAAACGCTTAAACGCTTGCTCAACAGTTAGAAGTGGCAAAGAAAGCTTGTCAGCAAACCACTCTAATTTCGGCTCATAATCTGGAAGAGAAAAAGCCTCCAAAATAGCCATGTGATACCATTCAGAAACCACCTGAAATTGGTCTATGTTGACTCGAGCTTTTTTAGATATGCCACTAAAGGTTTCAACCTCTTCAGCAGCTTTAACTCGAATATGTCGGCATCGGGCATGCTCTTTTTGAACCAATAAATAGAAATACTGAGACTCCTGAGCACCGAGTCCTAAGCGCTCTGTTATCTTGCGTGCAGAAGCTGCAGATATTCCCGCTTTACCGTTTAAAGCCTCACTAAGTCGAGATGGAGACATTTGAAGGTCTCTCGCCAGTGCCCTTAAACTGTATCTGGGATTATGCTCACAGCGTCTAGACAGGTATTCCTTTAACACTTCTCTATAGTCACTCTGATTGAATGGGAACATTGGGGCGAACTTACGGAACAACGCATCATTCGTCAAGAGTAAAGGGGAACACTTTGTTCCAGAAATACTTTTTAAGCCTAAAAGAGCAAAAAAAAAGCCCCTGGCGCGAAACCAGGGGCTTTTTTTGTATATATAACTAAGCTTTTAACTGAAGTTACTCAGCGTCCTTAGATGCTAACGTTTCAATCCACTTAGACCAAGAAGTCTCTTGATCAAAAAGAAAGCCCTTATAGCGCTCACTATAACGAGACCAAGAAGAAGAGGCATAGCCTGGAATCCATAGAGACATTCCCTGAGCCCGTGCAAAGTTTCCTGTTGCTTGGTTAGCCACGACTGCAGTCTTGAGCTGAGTTGAAACAGCTTGAAGTACATTGGCATCAATACCCGTATTTCTTGTCTGAAGTTCAGCAATGAAAGAACCTAGATCTTTATAGTCCGAACCATAAAAACCAAGAGTTCCGCGGATAGCATCTTTCAAAGCAGCAGGATTTGTTTCTGCTATTTGATTAAGAGCTGTCGCAAGATTGCTAATTGAAGGATACATATTTCTTAAAGCTCCAAGATCATGTGCTGAAAGAGTAACAGATGTATTGCCTTGGCTACCACCACTGTAAGAAGTTACATAAGCAGAAACCAAATCAGCTGATAAAGCTCTAGGATCTTTATAAACAGCACCTTCATTCAACTTCATAAGAAAGTCGTCATAAGGCCAGCCATCTCCAGGCTCCAAATCTTCTGAACCGATTAAGAAGTCAGTAGAGTCAGCAATTTCACCGCCCACTTCAGACATTGCCATGAGACAAGCATCAAAGCCAAGAATGTCTACATTGCGTCCAATAAACTCTTTAACTTGAGCCATTGCTGTTCCAAGTTGCTCAGTTGTAATTTTATTCCCGCTAAAGTCGTCGTAACTTACGTCTTTAAAGATTTCTTGAATCCCATTTTTTTGCCAACCATTTCCATGGTTCCAAATGTCGATGAAGTAATGTTTAGCAGGATAGTTTTCCATTCCCCACTTTGCAAAAGCAACAAGTTCATCAACACTGCCCATGTCGACTAAACCCATGTCTTGAATAACGGGTGAAGTAACATTGCTCATGTCTTCATCTTTTTGAACAAGGATTCTTTTTGTTTTGCGATTTCCATAGCTCGCCCACTGCGCTACTACATTTACACGATCAGTGGAGCCCACTCGCTCCATCTCATTCATGTCCTGCTTACCGAAGTAATCAAGATTGTTATTGCCGTTAAGAAACACAAGGATTGTCCAGTCTTTCTCTACCGTTTGTTCTGCCGAAGCAAAAAAACCTACACAGGCCAATGCACCTATTAGCGCCTTTTGAGTCATTTTAAACATCTACGGAATTCCCCCTTAAGTAAAAAGCTTAGAGGCCTTCCACAAAAGCGACAGTTTTTCGACCTTAATTTCTCTTAATCCAATTATACAGTGCTGCAGATGGACAACGTGACTACTTAATATTTTTCACTATAGGAGTACTTCTAGCAATATAAAGTACGACAATTCCAGCAATCATCATAGCTGCGCACAAAAGTTGTCCCATTGTGATCCAAGAAAACAAATAGCCAACTTGCGCATCTGGCTCGCGAGTAAACTCAATCAAAAATCTTATGATTCCGTAACCCAATAAAAAACTTCCGCCCACGAGCCCATGTCGAAACTTTCCATCTCGAATAGATTTATTTTGAATGTAATTAAGAATGAACCACAAGAGCAAGCCCTCTGTTAAGCCTTGGTATATCTGAGAAGGGTGACGCGGAATATGTTGTGGATCCGATGGAAACACCATTGCCCACGGTACGTGTGCCTCACGACCAAAAAGTTCACCATTAATAAAATTTCCAATGCGCCCAAAGAAAAGACCGGGACCTGCCGCAATCGCTAAGCTGTCTGTTGCTGAAAAAAAACTTATTTTATTCTTCCTTGCAAACAACCAGCTCGAAATAATCATACCTACAGCTGCTCCATGAAAAGAAAGTCCACCTAACCAAAACATCAAAAGCTCAGAAGGATTGTCCGTGTAATAGGACCAGTTGTAAAAAACAACATAAAAGACACGTGCTCCGATCAGCATTCCAACAACCCTATCAGTAACCCAAGAATCGAGAGCTTCCCTGGATATCTTTAATAGCCCGCGCTCTATTCGCTTTTGTGCAATCTTAAAGCCTACAACATAGCCAAGCAGATACATCAAACTGTACCAACGTATAGCAAGAGGACCAATACTTATAAGTTCAGGAGAAATCTTCGGGAGTATTATCACAGTTACCTTCCTTTTGTTACGTGCTCAGATTCAAAGGGAGCCACATGTGACTCACCTTTTTGCGCGCAATGAACAGCATTACGCGATTCTTTTTTAGCACGATAAAGCGCCTCATCCGCTAGTCGGACCAATGTTTCTGCATTAGCGGCATGAGTTGGATATTCAGAAACCCCAATACTTACGCTCAACTTTCCTAAAGGTTGAGTTTCTCCCTTAGGAAAAGGATAGGTTTCAACTACTTTTCTGAAAGCCTCAGCCTTCTTCAGGGCACTCGCTAACTCCGTATGGGGCAATAGAACACAAAACTCCTCACCGCCATAACGAACGATGAAGTCTGTAACTCTAAAGTTCTGATGAAGTAATTTTGCCATGGTTTTTAAAATAACATCGCCTGCTGGGTGCCCGTGTGTATCGTTGTATTTTTTAAAATGGTCGACATCGAAAAAAATTAAACTCACGGGGTGATGAATACGCTCAGCTGCCTTTAACTCCGCGTCCATACGCTCCCTAAAGGCTCTCACGTTGTATAATCCCGTAAGGCCATCCTTAACGGACATTTCGAAAACTTTTTTATGTAATAGGGCGTTTTCGAAATACTTCTCAATCGCTTGTAGATAACGGATGGCTAAAGGACGCTGAATTTCATCATCCCAATCAACAACTTTAATCACGAAAACACCACGCGGTATTGAGCGTGTCACAAAGGGAAAAGCTTTCCACACTCCAACTTTACGTAATGGCATCGGACTTAAAACTTCTGAGCTATCCAGCAATTCAAAAAGCTTCAAATCTTTCTCAATTCCCTTTAGGTAATCTGCTACAAGTGCAATGGAAGAACCATCATCCCTAGGAATAGGATACTTTGTCTGAACGCCGCCAAACAACTCCATAGGCAACCTCGATGACATCATCAAAGTTGTATCCTGAGGAATATATTGCAAGAAACAAATCTGAGCGCCACCAAAAGCTTTAGACAGATATTTACAACCAACATCAATGATTTTTGCTGCATCTACCAGCTCCGCCAACTCCGTTGACATCTGAGAGAGCCCACGAATTTCCTCATTTTTAAGCTTTAACTCACTCACGAGATATTCGTTATATAGCCTTAAATAAATACGCTCACACACATGAAAAATCATGTTTCGAATATCATCAATTTTATCGAAAGGTTTCATGAGGTAGTCGTAAACACCCATGCCTACCGCTTCTAAAATCATCTCCACAGTCGGATTTGAAGTCGTAAAAACTATTTCTATCTCGGAGGAAAGCTCCTTAGCTCTTTTAGCAATGCCCAAACCAGACAGACCTTGCATCTGCAAATCAGCAAATAAGATATGCGGCAGTTCGCCTTTTTTCATAGTCTCTATAACAAGATCAGAACTACTAAAAACTTTTACCTGAAATCCCCACTTCTGAAAAAGATCATTTAAGATACTTGACTGATTCTTATCACTCTCAACAATAAAAACTAAATAATCAGCTGGGTGGATGTCTTGTATCATTATTTTTCACCTGGCTTTCGAATTCTAAATCGAGAACGCACTCTCGATCGCTCGTCTACAATTCCTTCAGCAAAGGAATTTGCTTTTTCGATTTGAGCAAGACCAGGCGTAGGCTTCTTCTCAGCCTCTTCAGAATCTTCAGCCGGAGCAGCTTCCACATGAAGGCTTGCAGAACTTATTTCCGTCTTATCGGCAATAGTACCTGGAGCATTGCTAGTTGCGAAGGATATATCCTCCTCCGGAGCTTGAATATGTTTAGAGTTTACTTTGTCTTCGGCCTTACGCTCTTCATGAGCAGGAATGTCCAACAATATAACGTTGCCATCTTCAAAGCTAGATTTCACTCGTAGACGCCCACCCATAGAAAGAACTGTTTTCTGCGTAAGCGCTAACTCAATTTCTGAGCGCTCTTTAACTTTTTCCAAATCAAAGAGTTCGGCCATCTGCATTCTGCCAATCGGATTATTTGTCTTCATGTAAAAAGAAAGTCGCACAAAAGGGGCCTTAAATTGTGGCGAAGAACAAATGTCCATACTGCCTACATCCTCTGCATCTTCAGCTACAAAGCGCGCAGTAAAATGAACTTTAGAATCTGGGGGAACTTTTAAAGTTAAAAAGCTCAAATAAGAACGAAGTAAACAAGTAAAATCTCGCTTTGAAGCATAAATACTCCACACATCTGGCTCGAAAAAAGCTTCGACGGCTTGGAGCTCTCGCTCTTCGAGAAGTAGTTCTTTAAAGAAAACTTCGACGTCAAACGCTTCGGCATTCACAGGGTCTTTTCCAAAATAAGACTCAAGACGATCCAAAAGATTAAAACTTTTATCTAAATCATTACAACAAAGTTTAATCTGACCACTTACTTCTTGAGCCTCTGCTACTGAACTTGTAGAGAGAATTCCATACGCCACCTTAAGTCGGTCACGCAGATCCTGAAGGGGATTTTTAAACTCTCTCGAAAAATGATAAATCCACTCGAAAAGGCCCTCGAAGTTTTTCGACTTCAACTTTGAGCTTAATTTCACAGCTTCAGCTGAAGGCTGAGGATCTGGAGCCCCAGCGGACTTAAGAAGGCTAGTACTCGGCTGATTCCCAGCAGGTAATACAACTTCCTCTTCAAATTCCTCCTCAGGCTGACTCTTCAAGATCAAGAAAGAAAACAAAACAGAGAGAAGCAACAAAGCTCCCGCCAGAGAAAGCCAAATGGGCATTAAGTTCGCTGGCGCCGCCTCTGGTAACCAATATCCCAATACGCCCAAACGAGAAGGACCACTGGCATTTTTGAAAGTTAGCATCCAAGGCATTTTTGAATCTAAACTCACCGGACTTTGCGTACGGAAAAGCTGCATCAGCATATCACTTGTCAGCAATTTAATTTCATCCTTTGATAAGGCGCCACTGGAACTGCTGCGTTCATATAATTTAGCAGCACCTAAGCCGCCTTTTTCATAGGCTTTCATGTCAAAAACCCAAACTCCAAAACTTGGATCCGTTTGCAAGTCCTGAAAGATACTAGGCTTAAGTCCGCCCTCTAGTAGAACAAAGTCTTGCACGCCTTCTTTGAGTATGGGAATTCGCTCAGAAATAACAAATGCATCTTTAGCATAAGCCACTCCCCAAGTGTCGATGTCTATTCTTGCCTTAGGAAGAGCCTCTAAATATTTAGGGGCTCGCCAGTCTCTGTCCTGAATTCGAAGCCACAACCAACGACTTGAGTCCAAAGTCACTGGCCCGCGAGATGGATCCACTAATCTAAGACCGTTCTCTTTTAACTCTTCTCGCAGATTTCCTAATTTTGCGCCTAAACGTTCAGCCGCTAAATGAGTATGAAAAAGACCTAAGCGACTTAAGGAAACAGTTTCCTTACGCTCGTAACTCGGAGACAAAACCCGATAAGCTAAAAACAAAGTCAACACTACGAGAAACGCGTTCAGTGAATATACGAGTAATTTTCTTTTCAATGGAGAATGCTCACCCACGTCTAACCCTCCCCATAGTTAAATTCAAACTGCCCTTGAGAGGTTTGAATTTTTAAGGTTGATGCAACAGGAGAGTCAAACTCAACCACAAAAGCTCGATCATGAGGAACCGCAAAAGGATAGAGAGTATTCAACAACTGCTCATCCATGATTTCCTTTACAGAAGTAGCCTTTTGCTCACCAAGCAAAAAATTAAAATCACTAATTGAAAAGCGAGACCAGTCCTGCATCTCCAATGACACAACAAAAAGAGTCTTACCCTCTACGGGTAAAAGCTCGAAGCCAGGCACCACCTTGGCCTGCAAAGCTGCCGACTCAGGTGTAATCATTAAAGCTCGGCCAATGGCCATCTCTCGAAGCTTCATGTACAAGCGGTCAACCTTCAAATGTTCGGATAAATAGTTCTCATATTCTCCACGCCTGGAACCTCCGGCGTCGATAGACTTTAAACTCGAACACGAAATCAAAAAACTCCCAACAAGCAATGAAGTGATAAGTCTCACATATTTAGCATAATGCATTTGAAGCGTTTTTTGTCTTTGCTCAAAAGACATGTCGCCTTGCAACAATTTAGAGCACTTTACGCTAGATCGCTTAACTTAAAGAGGCTTCTTACGGGAATAGAAAATTCTTTTTCTATACGTTCAATTGCACCCATCTCGCGATCAACAATAGCCCACATTTCATCCACGACATAGCCTTCTGCTCTCATAAAGGCCAAGGCCTTTGCAGACGAAGCTCCAGTACTCATAACATCTTCGACTAGGAAAACTTTGCCCTTAACCTGAGACGCAATTTTACCCTCAACGGCTCTGCCTTCGCTTCCTCCATGATCTTTACGCTCTTTGCGAACTAAAAGAATATTTGCATCAATATCAAAATCGAGAGCTTTTAAAGCAAGAGCGCTCGCCAGAGGATCCCCCCCTACGCTTACACCTGCCAAGTTTTGTGGAAGCTCTCTGCCCGAGTCTTTCCAAACTTGCCAAAAATAATCACTCAAGAGTTTAAGCGATGCCGCATGCAAGGTAATCCCCTTAGAGTCTACATAAATAGAAGAAGTCGCACCTGAAGCTAATTTAAACTCAGCCCCCTTTTTTACACATCTTTGCTGAATTTCCTTCAATAGGGTTATCGAATCTACAGAAACCATTTAATCACTTCCTCATAAACTTTCTCGCGCCCTATTTCATTAAAGAGCTCATGATACAATCCCTTATACTCAATCCACTTCTTATGTGTATTTAATTTTCCATAATATGACTTCAGCTCTTGGTGATCGATAATCGGATCTTCGGATCCATTGACTATCATTAAAGGTATTTGAATTTTCAACGGGGAATCGCGCACAACTGACATCGCACTTTTCATTGAAAGGTATAATCTTGGGCTTGCTTTTGAAACGCGCCAAGGGTCTTTCACATAATCATAAGTCACTACTTTATCGTGACTCAAATAATCTGCCGATATCTCATTTCCTAACTTAATATCAGGAACAGTCGTTCTAAGAACTTCAGCAAGGAGCTCCTTCCACTTGGGAACTTTCATACTCAACGCTAGTGGAGGCGCGCAGACCAACGCTTTCTTGGGAGAAAAAGGCTCCTCAGGATTCTGATCCAAAGTCGCTAACCAATACAAAGAAAGAAGCGCTCCCATAGAATGTCCCATTAAATAGAGAGGCTTTGCTCTTAGCTCGGGCGAAGCATCGGGCCCTTCAGTGAGCCAATACTTTAAAACGCCCTTTGCCTCGGCGAGCATTTCATCAAAAGATGCAAAGCGATTATAATTTCCTTTCCTTGCCGTTAAACCATGTCCAGGCAAATCAAAGGAAACAACATCGAATCCCCACTGGGTAAAATAACTCGCTGTTTCGTCATAGCGACCAGAGTGCTCACCAATCCCATGACATAGAAATATCAAACCGCGTGTGGGTGCTTTTAAATTCCATGCATTTTTCCACCAACGAACGAGTATTTTATCTGAGGTTGTAACGCTGGACTTTAACTGCGTGGGCACAAGCTTTTTATAGCATCTATTTAAAAAAGAGGTAAGATACTCCACGCTCTCAACGCAGCTACAATAAGTATGCCTAACAGCCATAACCAAGTTGAATATTCACTTTTAAATGCCTTCGCCCAACTAAAGCTTGCTTTGGATCGGTTTACGACTGGATAAAAACATGGAATCCATCGCTTCACTCTTTGACGATAACGCGGAAAACTATGTCCTACCTTTTGTTGCAACTTATCCTCATAAGTCCCAGACACACATGCAAAGTAAGCCAAAAGCAAAAGCGTAAAAGCAAAAACCCAAGACCACATCACTCCCAGCACAAAAAAAGCCCCGACATAGAGTAATACTGAGGCGAGCTCATCTGGATTTTGAACGTAACGATAGGGTCCATCCAAGACAAAGGTACCCTTCTTTTGAAAGCCCCGCCCCCACAAGCGCAACGTCAGCCCTCCTAAAAAAAGAAAAAAACCGCACAAAGCCAATATACCTCTTAGCAAGGACGCCTCTGCAAAGGCTTCCCTCGGAATGATAGCCAGTATCAAGATTGAAGGCCACTCAAAGTTCATTAAGCTCGCGTGAACGAGCCTCATCAATCGCCTAAACCCTCTTTGCAAAAACCTTGAGTTCACATCTGATGCCATATGAGTTATTCTCTCAAAAAATGCTTAATTATCGACGTCAAAGATCACTCACCGATTCCGTAAAATTTAGTAGCTGCGATCCTAAAAGCGCAACTCGTCCCGAGCTCCTCTCACAGACGGTTACCATCGCCGGACTGAGCATAGAAGAAGCTGAAAAAAAGAAGTTTTTTTTAGAAAATTCTTTTTTACGCACAGCTCACGATAAATCTCAGTTCCTTTTCAACTTCGAAGGTGCACATGGTCAATCTGCACTGAGTTCCATTGAACATACCTGTTTATTTATGGGAACAGGAAGCACAAAGGACTTCTACGCAAAAAACCTTCTACATCTCGGAGGAAAAATTGCTCAACAGATAAAACCTCTCAAAAATAAAAACTTTGTTTTTTGGATTGATTCTTTTTACAAAGATCTCAAAAAAACACAATTGGTCAAAGATTTTGCAGGTCGTCCTCTCGTAGAACAAAACCTAAGCCGCGAAGAGGCATTTGAAAGAATACTTACTGGAATTTTTTTGGGTCTCTACAAAACACCCAATACAAAAGACAACACAAAAAAACTCGTCAAAGATAATTTCAAGCCACTTGATTTCGTATTTGTCTCTAAATACCTCCGAAAAGAACGTCTCCTTAAAGTTGCGCAACAAGCTCTAACTAAGGCTGAAGCAACTTACTGGGTAAGAGACGAAAAAGCGCTCCCCCCCAACATGCAAACTCCGGAGCTCTTTGTGAAAGAAATTCGAGAACTCGCTGATAAAAGTGGATTTAAAATAAAAGTTTTAGATGAAAAACGCATCCATCAAGAAGGCTTTGGCGGCATCGAAGCTGTTGGCAAAGGCAGCATCAACCCACCCCGACTTGTAATCGCGGAATACAATTCTCAAAGCAAATACCCTCACCTCGTCTTAATCGGCAAAGGGGTTACTTTCGACACAGGAGGTATTTCACTAAAACCCCCTCTCAACATGCACGATATGAAAATGGACATGACAGGAGCTGCCATTGTTGCAGGAACCCTCTCAGCCGTTGCAAAAGAAAAACTTCCTATAAAAATTACCGCACTTATTCCGATTGCAGAAAATCGACCTTCTCACAATTCGCTCTTACCTGGAGAAGTCTATGAAGCTTGGGGTGGAACCACAGTTGAAGTTCAAAACACAGATGCAGAAGGACGCCTTATACTTGCAGACTGCCTTGCATATGCACAAGCCCTCAAAGCCGATCTCGTGATTGACCTTGCTACTCTCACGGGAGCAGCCATGGTCACACTAGGACCTGTTGCCTTTATGCTTTATGGAAACGACGCCAATTGGATTCAGCGCTTTCAAAAAATTACTCGCTCTGCGGGCGAAGAGTCTTGGGAGATGCCTCTTTTTGATGAATTTTCTGAGGACTTGCGATCTAGTTCCGCGCACTTAAGAAATCATGTAGGTCACCGAGATGGAAACTCCCACGTAGCCGCCGCTTTCTTAAAGCACTTTGTAGATAACAAATACCCTTGGCTTCACCTCGACATTTGCTCCTACTCTCTCTTTACCAAGTGGAAAGGTGCGCACTGCCCGAGCGACGCCCCCGTGGGATTGCCTATATTGGCGATGATTGAGTTTGCAAAAAAATTCGCTGCAAAACAAAAACGCTAGCCTTAAAAAAGCGTTCTCAAGCCGTGTTAAGCCTGCAGCCCTACCTCGCAAAACTAAGGCCAGCTATAGAAGAGCAGAGGCTTTAAGAGCCATCAACGTATCGTAAAGAGCGCATTTCCTGATCTTATTCGTTTAAAGTTGAAAAAAAGGTGCATGATCGTTAAGCAGAAGCTATGAAAGTCCGAATTTTTGCTGTCTTGTTTTTGCTCTTAACGACTTGCTTTTCGATGGCCAAAGAAGCCACTCTTCAGATTGGTGATGCAAAGCCAATAAAACTTAAACAACTCAAAAAGGAAATTGGCGAAGAAATTGCTAAAGTAAACGACCCTTACCATAAGGGTTGGGTCAGTGAATTCAAGGGACTCTCACTTGTAAAGCTCCTCGACAAAAAACTCGAGGGCTGGCGCAATGCCGATGCCATCCTATCGACCTCGCTTGATGGATACAAGATAAGCATTCCTGTTTCAAAAATTATAAAATATAACCCCACTCTCACTTATGCATTCAAAGACCCCAAGAAAAAATTTGTATTTGATAACCCCAGCCAAAACGCTAAAAATCTAGATTACGGCCCATTTTATCTTGTCTGGGACAACATTAACTTTCCCGTTCTCAAACGCTCTGGCTATTACGATTGGACTTGGAAAATTGTAAAACTTGAAAGCATTCAATACACGTCTTACTACTCAAAAGCCTTTCCCATGCTCAACCCTACTCCCGCTCAAAAAGCGGTTTTGAATACTACAAAACATATTGTATCTCCTGCCACTCTGTTACAGGTGAGGAAGGTGGAGCTAAAAGCGCTCCCTTGTTAAATCATCCGCTGTTTAAGAAAAATGACCTTCGGCTTTTTTCAAACTGGGTTTTAAACCCCAAAGAATTAAAGAAAAATACAACGATGCCAGCACTTAACATGCAACTGAGCGAAGCTGAGCGTAATGAAATTACAGCTCTTATTTACGATTATCTTGTTGCTGTTCGTAACAAAGTTAAAAAATAAAATAGAAGCACGAGAAGCGATCTTCATTAACTAAGCATCTGCGTCAATTCCCACGGCATTCATTTTGCAGGGTAAGTCTCCGAGGAAGGAGGCTTTATTAAAAGCTTTAACAAAATACCCCTAACCCATATCTCGAAACTGAGTCTTGGCCTGTGCCTTGTTGGCAACTTAGCCTATACTCTCCCCTCTAAAAGAGCCAAAACGGCTCTCCCCGCTGAGGTGCTCAATCAAATTGCAGCAGATAGCGAATTAAAAGGAGTCCAAGTATTCGCAGACCACGACCCCAAAGTAAAAGTTCTATACGTCACGCCTGCTAACCGAAAACCACAAGCTGGAAACTTTATTCAAAGTAATGAGGCTCGCTGTGAAACGGTTAAAGGTCTTTACGACATAGCTTTTCACTTGCCAAGTTATCAAACACCAGAAGATTTAATGCGGGTTGCAGCCGATCAAAACGCACCTGTATCTGCATTTTTCTTCTTACACTTTGCCGGAAGCATAAGACATGGCGATATCTTAAATAGTATTCAGCAAAACTTTAACGATGCTGAAGCAATGCTAGATCAAAACCGTCCAGGATATGATCGTTACCTTGGAACTAAAGCTAAGTTCGAAGCGGCGAACAAAGACACCGTCGCAGTTCAAGCCGAAATTCAGCGGCTTGACGATGTGATTAAACGCCACCAAGACCAACTTTTAATTGCAACAGATCAAGCCGCTCGCGAAGCCGCTCGAGTAGCACTCGACGCTGCCATCGCTCACAAACAGCAAGAATACCCAAACCTTGCACGCAAACTGATGCAAAAAGAAGATGCTGAAGTCATTGCAAGAGAAGAATATGTAGAAGCCTACCAGGGAGTAGCTTCACTTCTTGAAAACCATCGTCGCATGGTTGAGCGACTCGATTTCAACACGCGTCTATACAAAGCTCGACACCAAACACACTTCAATGAATACAGCATGGCATTGAGCACTTTAGAAGCTCGTGAAAACAGAACAATTGGCTCGGCAAACGTTTCCGTACAAGTTTGGGCTGACGAAGCTGCACGAGTAGATCGTATTGTTAAAAGCGTAGAAGCATTTCAAGATTACAGCGTTCAACGACTTCCCATACACAACGTCTCGCTTGATGGCCGTTACTGGGAATCTAAAACAGAAGCTGCAGACGGCAGCGGCACAGGCTATGGTGCTGGCGAAATCCAGCTCATATCAAATAATGCGGCAGCTGCAGTCGGCGAAACTGAAAGCGTGGAATCTCCTTTTCGTGATGAAGAAGGACGTCCCGTTCAAATGCTCGTAAAAAAAATGGGGCAACATGATGCCTTTGCAATGAACATTCCGATTTCAGCAGGAACTTATTGCATGGCTCGAGGAAAGGCAGATGAAGAGCGTATTGAATTTCCAGTCAACCACAACGGAAACAGCTCAAAGAATGTCATGACTTTGAGAAAGTTTCGTCCAAGACCTGAGCCAATTTTAAAACCTTCTTTTGCATTGAACTATGAGTACTTCGTAAAAGCAGAACCGCTTAATGTGGCCTGCGATCTCAACATGGATCTTTTCTTTCAGCATATTCAAAGAAGCGGAAGTTCAGGCTTTCTTTTTTGGAGAAAAAAATGGTCTAGTAGCGAACTTACTCAAATTCAAAACAACGGTTTAACATGCTCCGTAAAAAGCTCACCCATTGGAGATGACATCAATCTCCAAAGAGAAATGGAAGCTGACCTTGTTGAAGGATTTAGCCGTGACCTCGCAGCCGAAGCCATTCTCCTAAGAGCCAAAGAATGGAAAGTATCCGAAGCTTCTGCTGAGCTTCCTGGAAAATCCAAAGGTTTTGCTATGATTGGCACAGGAATGATCGCGGTATGCGGCGGTAACCCTTACTGTATGGTGGGAAGTATTGTTCTTAAGAGTATTGAAGAACTTTTTGGTTCTCAAACAGCAACAGGACAAGCAACCTATCACTACAATACAAAACTCACTCGTAACTTTAACTACGACGGATTCACTGTAGACCGTGGCTCTGTCATTGTTGACACGGAGATAAGGCAATAAAATGAAAAAAATAGCTGTAATAATTACAACTGCAGCTTTGATTCTCTGGGGGCTCCAAACGAGCCCTCAGAGCTCTTCATTGCTCAAAGAACCTCAAAAAATTCTCAAAAAAGCACAGGTAGCAACTCTTCGTGTTTTCAAAAAAGACACCCAAACTGCCTTGCCTAAAAACCTGCAAGAGGAGCTCAAAAAAGTAGACGCTCTCCTTGCTGAGCTCAATCACATTAAGGCTGACTACGACAGCAAGCTTAGAGAATATAGAAAGCTAGACACTGCCTACAGTAATCTCATCGTTAAAAGCAGAGAAAATCCAAACCCGAAACTTATTAAAGAAAAAGAAGGCGAACTTGAAGCTCAATTTCAAATTCTGAGTAGCACTCTAAAAAATTATCAGGAAAAGTCAAAAGAACTTTATAAGTTTCAAAGCGCGAGCCTAAACAGCAATATTTAAAATCAAGGAGACTTCATGAAACGCACTTCAGTAAAATTACTTGTACTCTCTATGGCATTTGCCGCCTGCAAGGGCTCAAGTAGCGCAAAAAAAGCGCCCTACTACGGGACCCCAGAACTTAGTGATTTTGGTGAGAAAAATTACATCATCAATAGTACCGAAGAACTTGAAAAGGTCACCTCTCCATCAGAGATCGCTACCCATACAAATACCATAAGTAACATTGCTCTCTGCAACCAAACATTAAGCGAAGAGCAACTCTACAATCCCTATAGAAATCTCTCCTTTCGACCAACTAACTGGGTTATTGAAAAAAACATTGCCGACGTAGACTACCAACTCAAACCCACACAATTTAGTCATATACGAGTAGATTACTGGAGCAAAGGAGATGGAGTCTCTGACTCGAGCATTACGCGACAGGTAGATGATTGCTTTGTTCCTGCAGGTTGGAAGACTCGATCTCCTAAAATTGAATTGGGAGTTCACCCCTTTCTAAAAAAATATACGGACTGTCTCGCAGGAGGACTCCCTGATACAAATGCGATTGACGATTGCCAAGATGGCTATGAATCAATCGGCGGATTCGTTCACCGAATAAAAAGCACTGTCGTAAACAGGCACCGTTTTCGAGTGAGTTGGTGGCTGCAAAAACCAAGTAACTTTGAATACGAAACGTTTAAAGTTAAAGAAGACCTTAGAATTCCCTATAGGATTCCGCTTGAGTTTGAGTCAATTTACTCTGAGTTATCCGAAAACGACTCTTACCGCGTAAAAGCAATTGCGTTTAGTGAGGAGAGCGCTCCTGAACTTCCCAACTACTGGCTCATTGCTGACGATCAAGGTCCTGGTAGAGAGTTTCTTCCCCTAAACCCCGTAGAACTTTCAAACGATAACCTAGATGCGCGCTCTAAAATTAAAGAAATTATTCGCGCTGATCGAGTTGCAAACTTCGCAGGTCACTTTGCTTGGGACAGATACTTACGTGTACAAAGAAAAAGCTCACAAATACCTTTTTCAAGATTTTTTGATGATCAAACGCTTCCTCTTTTTAAAAAGCTTAGAAATGGCACAAGGCTCAAAGCATATATTATTTTCAAAGCCCGGGACTTAGATGACGTGTTCCTTGAGGAGTTTATTTTAGATAGAGAGGGTAATTTAACTTTCAAAAATATCAAGCAACTCAATGCTTACGGCATGACGAGCCTTGGTCTTCCCGATAGCACCCGCGACCTCGATCCTAATGGACTGGAGATTTACAATGACTAGACATTTCTTATTCATTCAAATTCTATTTCTTGCGCTCGCACAGGGCCAAGAGCTCAATGACAGTCTAAATTTTATAGACCCAGAAACTCGAAGTGCATCTGATGTCGATACGGGAAACGGTCTGCGAGCCATTGTTGATCTCCCCTTAATCCCAGACTCCGAGAGACTGGATATTGAAGTTCTTGCTTTTCCCGAATTCAAATTGGACGAAGCGCCGCTTTACGAAAGACGCTACACACGTGAACGATCAGAGGTTCACGGAAGCTGGAGAAAAGTGATTCGTATTCCATCGTTTAGAAATAAAGAGTCGATCATTAAAAGATTTGGTCGCGTAGGCAGATTGCGAATTTCCTGGAAAAACCAAGCCAATAACAGAAGCGGAACTTTAATACGAAAGTTTTATCTTCTTGAGAGAAAAGATCAAAAATTCTTTAAAATTCTCAGCCCAGGTGACCTAAGCGAAGAACTTAATTCCGATCCAGAAAGCATTTGCAGCTATAGGAAAAATACTGAAATCGTAGGACCCTATATTCAAAACCCATCGCTGAGCCCACAAGAATATGAGTTCAACCAAAACGTTGCACTCGAAACTCTACGCTACAGAGGATCTCTCAACCCTAACTTGCTTAAGACCTTTGGTTATGTTGAAAAAACAACGGATATTTTTCAGCTCAAAAATGGAAATGAACTGGGATGGCTCATGACAGGCTGGACTCATATGGAAGGTAGCGAAACAAAGCTCTCCTTTAAGCCCAAAATTGTTTTGCAACCCGCACAAGGAGGGTTCTTTGTTAAAGAAACCCTTATGAAACGCTTTAAAGCTCAGAAATACCGCTTTAACAAAAAAGTTGGGACGTCTGAGTGGCTAAGTGAAGAACTTGGCTATCTCGATGTTGGAGCAACTCAGTTTGATTTTCTTCCATTGAGTAGAGAAGACGCTTCAAACCCAGCACTTCTTGAAGCCAACCTCGCTGACAGAGAAAAAGAACTCACTTCGTGCTCAATATACCCAGAAGAAAAAGACCGTACTTATCACACGGGAGATTCCAACACGTTGCATGAGGAAATGTATTTTGTCTCTTTAGACTAAAGCTCCCTCTTTTAGAAAACACGACAGCTGCTAAACTTAAAGCATCACCTTGAAAAAGTTAAAGCTGCTGTCGTTGTTTTCTTTGTTTTTCACCCTAGAGCTTTCTCACGCAAGCGTGATGCAAGCTGAATCTAATGATTCTTGGTATGTAAAGATTCTTCAAGATAGCCTCTCGCCCTTTACAACACCTGCTCGAAACGTATTCATCGGCGGATCTCTTATAACTGCGGGTTTTTATGCTCATAAACAAAGAACGAACTACGACTTTCTTCAATCAGAATACGGTGAAGACAAACCCCAAGGAACCTTTTCCCAAATCGGCGATTACAGCGGTCAACTGATCCCCAATGCACTTTATGCAGCGGGCATGCTCACGCACTACTGGATAACAGATGATGATGAATCCTACCGAAGATCCTCGTACATGTTTCGAGCAACCCTCTACCCCGCCATAGCCAGCTCAATACTAAAATTCTCATTCGAAGAAAAGCGTCCCAGTGGTGGCAAGTATTCTTTCCCCTCGGGGCATACAACAACTGCTTTTGCTTTTGCGACTGCCGTGGCTTGCGAGCATGCCTGGTACTGGGGAGTCCCTGCCTTTGGACTTGCCACTTTTGTAGGTATGAGTCGCATGAATGACAACAAACACTACTTTCATGATGTGCTGGCAGGAGCAACACTAGGAATTTCTTATGCCCTAGGACTGCACTATCTAGAACGCGATCGCAAAGAAGATAAAGAAAGCGGTGTAAGTATTTATCCTT
Source organism: Bdellovibrionota bacterium (assembly GCA_041391385.1). Classification (GTDB taxonomy): domain Bacteria; phylum Bdellovibrionota; class UBA2428; order UBA2428; family UBA2428; genus CANIGN01. Next base: position 36,050 of record JAWKOD010000006.1, on the reverse strand, counting down.
TTTACAACTACGGTACGCAAGGCCTCGCGGCTAATTTTAGCTGGTAAGAGTGGAGAGAGTATCCAGGTGTGTGGACAAAAGGGCTAGGCACCTTTTGACCTAAAAAGCTGCGAACGACCACTCGACTGCGCTTGGAAGATTCTTCTTGGCGTAATCAAATTCCCATTGAGACTGAAAAAGTAAAACAGGATTCTCATGACTATCTTGAAGTACTGGTACTCTAAAATCAAGTGACTCAAGTTTAACAGTAGGATCTTGAATTTTAATCCATCTGGCCAGCGTATAGGGGAGACGCTCAATTTTTGTTTCGACTCCATACTCGTCTTTTAAGCGAAACTGCAATACATCAAACTGCAAAGAACCTACGACACCCAAGATAGGATCTTGCATCCCCACACGAGGGTTTACAAAAATTTGCACGAGGCCCTCTTCTGAAAGCTCTTGTACGCCTTTTTGAAGTTGTTTTCTCTTCAAGGGATCGCGAATACTCAGCCTGGAAAAACATTCAGGCGAAAATTGAGGAATTCCTTGAAAAACTAATTTTTCTTTTGAAAGATGGACGGTATCACCAATACGAAAATGACCCGGATCATGCACACCTAAAATGTCACCTGCATAGGCCACGTCAACCGTCGCACGTTCTTGACCCCAAAATTGTTTTGAGTGTGCTAAGCGGACGTTACGTCCCATGCGACTATGCTTTACATCCATATCGCGCTCAAACTTGCCTGATACAATACGCATAAAAGCCAACCTATCTCTGTGTGATTTATCCATGTTGGCTTGAATCTTAAAAACAAACGCCGAGAAAAAATCATCTGTTGGCTCAACGCTCTTAGGAGTTGCTACCTTACCTGCAGGTTCCGGAGAATAGATTTTAAATTTCTCAAGCAACGTGGGCACGCCAAAGTTTGAACGCGCACTTCCAAATAAAACAGGCGTTACCTTACAGTTTAAATAATCTTCTCGTGTAGGAATCCCCACGGCACCATCGAGCAACTCCAACTCTTCTTGAAGTTTTTTGAGTTCATCTTCTTCGAGATATTTTTTTAATTTTGGATCATTTGGCTCAACCGCTAATTTTTCGATATCAGCCTGATGTCCTGCTTTTTCGTGAGACACAAAAAAATGAAACTCTCTATTTACACGATCATAAACACCTTTAAAGCGATCACCCATTCCTACGGGCCACGTCAAAGGAAGAGCTTCAATTCCCAACACATCTTCAACTTGTTTAATTAGCTCAAAAGGCTCCACGGCTTCGCGGTCCATTTTATTTACAAAAGTAAGAATAGGGAGTCCCCGTAATTTACAAACTTCAAACAACTTTTTAGTTTGTTCCTCAACGCCCTTCGCTGCATCCATAATCATAAGTGCGGTGTCTACGGCCATAAGGGTTCGGTAAGTATCTTCACTAAAGTCTTTGTGTCCGGGAGTATCTAAGAGATTTAAGCGTAGACCTTCGTATTCAAACTGCAAAACACTGGAGCTTACAGAAATTCCGCGCTCCTGCTCCAGCTGCATCCAGTCACTGACGGTTTTGCGACGATTGGCCTTGGCTTTTACCTCGCCCGCAACACGAATTTGCCCACAATACAAAAGTAGCTTCTCAGTAAGAGTTGTTTTACCGGCATCCGGATGCGAAATAATAGCAAAGGTCCTGCGACGCTTAATCTCTGAGCTAACGAGCGAATCCACGCTATCCTTTTACAACAAACCGTCGCGTCGAAAAAGAGCATTCGGATCTGGTTTTCGTCCCCTGAACTTCTCATATAGCAATTCTGGGTCTTCTGAGTTACCTCGACTTAAAACCTCAGCCCGAAACTTCTTAGCGACATCTTGGTTATAAATGCCATTTTCGAGGAAATACTCAAAGGCATCCGCATCCAAAACTTCAGCCCATTTATAGGAGTAATACCCCGAAGAGTAACCACCCGAGAAAATATGAGCAAAACTCGTAGAAATAGCAGTGCCAGGCTCTTTTTCAAGAATGGCGATAGGGCCCAATGTCTTTCTCTCAAAATCTTCAATATCAACAGGCCCTTGAATTTTTGCAACGTGGTGCCAGGTCATATCCAGAAGAGCTAACTGCGCCTGACGAAGTGAGGCCATAGCCGCTAAAAACTTTTTCGATTTCGCAATTTTATCAACTAAATCCTGCGGCATCGCCGCGCCTGTCTCATAGTGAGAGGCGACTAACTTTAGTCCTTCAGGGTGATTCACCCAGTTCTCTTGGATTTGAGAAGGAAGCTCTACAAAGTCCCAATGAACATTGGTTCCAGCAAGTCCCTTAACTTCGCAATCTGACAAGAGCTCATGCAAGGCATGACCAAACTCGTGAAAAAGCGTTTCGACTTCGCCAAAGCTAATAAGTGATGGTTTTGTGCTGGTAGGTTTTGTAAAATTACACACATTCATGACGTGCGGACGACGCTTTTTGCCTAAGGTCGTTCCCTGACCTCTAAAAGTTCCCATCCATGCGCCAGGTCTTTTCTCAGCACGTGGAAAAAGATCCATATACAAGAGTCCTAAATAAGAACCATCTGCATCACTCAACTCGAATATTTTATTCTCAGGGTGAAAAGGAGGAATATCAGTACGTTGCTTAAACGTAATACCAAAAAGTTTCGTAGCATGAGTAAAAAGACCACTAATAACGTTCTCAAGTTTAAAATAAGGACGAAGCTCTTCTTCGTCAAAATCCAAATGTTTCTTTTTGTACTTCTCACTTAAAAAAGATAAGTCCCACGCTTTTAATGGGCTTGGATATCCTTCAGCTTTTGCAAATTCTTTAATCTGCTCTAGTTCTTTTTCTGCCTTCGGCTTAGCCACTTCAATAATCCGTTTAATAAATGCCAAGACAGTCTCAGGATTTTTAGCCATGCGTTCTTTTAAGACATAGGAAGCATGACTCTGAAAGCCTAGTAACTCGGCTCGTTGTTGGCGAAGCTCAGCTATTCGAGCGGTCATTTCTCGATTATCAAATTCTTTGGACAAACCTCTGCTCGCATAAGCTCTCCACATTTTTTCGCGAAGTTCACGCTTTTCCGCGTAAGTTACAAAGGAAACATACGTAGGGGCATCCAAAGTAAAGAGCCACCCTTTAAGTCCTTGGGATTCAGCTTTTTGCTTAGCCGCTTCAACTTCTCTATCCGGCAAGCCCTTAAGATCGGCTTCATCAGCAACTAACATTTTGAATGCAGCCGTTTCTTTTACTAGGTTCTCACTAAACTTAAGCGAAAGTAGGCCCAACTCTTCATCTATTTTTCGTAAAAGTGTTTTCTTGTCTTCGGGGAGATTCACACCATTTTGCACAAAGCTTCTATGAACCTTTTCTGCAAAGCGTGTCCACTCACCTTCGATCCCTTTAGCTTTCATTGAAGTTAAAGCTTCATCAATTTTCTTAAAAAGCTCGGTATCTAAACCGATTTCGTTCTCGTATTTACTTAATTCTGGAGAAATTTCTTGAGAATAAGCATGCATTTCGGGAGTCCCATCTGAACCCAAAAGACTAAAAAAGACCTGTCCAAACTCCTCAAGTTCAAAGCTCATATCCGAAAACTCTTTAAAAAAGGCAACGGGATCGTCTGCGCTTTTACGTGTTTTGAGGACAACGAGGCGCTCACGTCCCTTCGTTAAAGCTTCGGACAAAGAAGCCTTATACACATCCATGCTCAAGGAAGAGAAATCAAACGCATCATCAAATGCCGCTTTTTTTATTGTCATAGCTCACTACAGTATCATATCCTGCCCAAGTGAACAGCCGGGGGAAAAGCCATAAAAAGAAAGCCAAGCAACACTGGCTTTGGCATGTAGGGAATTTTGCAAGTTGGCTCTGTCTTGTTCACTGTTTAGCAACAGTAGTACTTACTTTTGTTGCCCCTTCGCTCCTAAGGCTCATGCCCCATAATATAGCGGTAGAACTAGGCGCCTGGATTTTTGTACTCATCTCTAGCCTTTTTCTTTTATCCCGAGTGCCACGTGAAAAATGGCACATGATTGTTTTCGTTACACTTGCATTCACCGGCAGCATTGTTCTTCTTTTAGACAAGCAAATTGGAAATCATAACTATTTTGCAGCCTGCTTTATGGCTCTCGCCATTTTTCAACTTTACTTAACATTGAGCCATCACATCATGGAACACTCTGGTGATGACGAATGTTGCCAACACCCTCACCATGATCACAATCCTCACTCCCATCCGGAGAAACATTCTTAATGAGTTCTGAAAAAGCATCAAAGGGTCAAATACCCTTGCCTATAAACTTTTACAGAGAACTTGATCGAAATTTTCATAAAGGTGGAAGAAGTTTTTACTTTTTCGACCTCGACGACAACCTCCTCCATTTGCCAACAACAATTGTTTTGTTTTCAAAGAAAGACAACTCACTCAAAGAGGTTTCAACTGCCGATTTCACAACCATCAAAGAAGAACTCGAAGATCCAAAATCACCCTGGTTTAACTACGAAGCCCGCTTCACGAATGACTTTAATTCCTTCATGCATTTTCGAGACAAACAAATAAACTTACGTAACGAAGAACAAAAGCTAATCTATGATCTTCGAACAGCCCTCGCCAACCCACAGCTCGAGTGGAAAGGCCCCTCGTGGAACTTTTTGCTTATGCTGTAGAAAATAGCCGACCTATTTCTATAATTCACAGCTCAGGGCCACCATCCCAGCACCCTTAAGCGAGCACTTAACCATTTGGTGCAAACCCGAGACCTCCTCGCGCACCCCAACTACCTTGGAGTTTACCCCGTATCCCATAGCGCAACGCGCCTAGAGTTAGGTGATTTGAACGAAACAAAGAGTGTAGCGGAGCTCAAAAAACTCGCTATTCACCAATCCGTCAAAGACGCTTTTGACTGCTATGGCTACAGCCCTCATCACCGCTTTGGAATGAGCGATGACGACGAAGAAAACTTAAAACTTATTCTCGAGGCTTTTCTTGAACTCAAAAAAGAATTCCCAGAAAATGCCTTTTTTGCCTTCAACACTCATGACCGAAAACTTCAAAAACTTGAAGTTACGCTTGAAGGTGACATTGATTCGGAAACAGTAAAAACTGAACAAGGAAAACTCTTTAGCGATGGAGATTAACACTCTAATCAGTTCGCAGTCCCAAGACTGGATTTATTTTAACCTTGGAGTTGTAGCGCTGTTGATTCTTGATCTTGGAGTCTTCAATAAGAAAGCCCATGTCATTAAGATAAAAGAAGCTATCGGCTGGAGTATCTTTTGGATTTTTCTCGCAACACTCTATGGAATTTACATTTATACTTCGAGAGGAGCTACTCTCGCCACGGAGTACTTCACTGCCTACGTAGTTGAAAAGTCACTCTCGGTAGATAACCTTTTTGTTTTTGCCATTATATTTGAAACTTTTAAAATCGAACGCAAACACCAACACCGTCTTCTTTTTTGGGGCGTTTTAGGTGCAATTGTTCTAAGAGCCACAATGATCCTGGCAGGCAGTGCCCTCTTAGAGCGCTTTCACTTTTTGATTTATGTTTTTGGAGCTATCCTTCTTTTCACGGGAATTAAGTTTTTACTCAAAAAAGGCAGCGACCATTTTGAGCCTAAGAAATCCAAAACCTATCGTCTCGCTCAAAAATTTCTCCCACTAACTGATGTTCCCCATGACGGACACTTTAGACGCCTTGATCCTCAAAAGGGATACAAAGCCTTCACTCTCTACTTTGTCGCGCTCTTGGTTATTGAAACCACTGATGTCCTATTTGCTGTAGACTCTGTCCCTGCTGTCTTAGCCATTAGTCGAGATCCCTTTATTGTTTACACTTCAAATATTTTTGCCATCTTGGGCCTTAGAGCTTTGTTCTTTGTATTAGAAGATCTACTTGAACGCTTTTACTATTTACAATCAGCACTTGGAGTTATCTTAAGTTACGTAGGCATTAAAATGCTCATTGAGTATTGGTACAAAATCCCAGTGCCCGTAAACCTAGCTGTTATACTTGGCACTCTCTTCATATCAATTCTTATGTCCTTTTTACTCGATAAGAAAAAACTTAGGGCGAAAGCCTAGGCGGCCCCCACCCCGAGACACAACGCTTTGTGTTATTTGAGGATTTTCTGCGCTGCATTCTTATCAACCGACGCATATCGATTGCAAGCAACTAAGAAATCAATATCTGAAATATCACTACAGACTCCATCAATTTTTACACCCCACACTCTCTGAGTGACACTTTGGCTTGCTTGAGTACATCCTGAAGTACTAATTCCAAAACGTACTCGCTTAATGAGATTGCTCAAATCACATTGACCATCGTCGTGATAGAATTCAATATACTGATCTGACCCGCCACCATGAGAACCGCCATCTGCGCTGTCTTCAATGAGTTCTGCAAGAACCTTAGATACACAGGTTAAATCACCACTGCAATTTTCCAATTCCCTATCCACCGAACTTCTTGCTGAAAGTAATCCTACAGCCACCATTCCAAAACCTAAAATTAAATGTTTCATTTTATTTACCTCCAGCGAGATAAACTAACTGTTATTCTCTGAGAATCACGATTGAGCGCATCCAAAAAAAGGTTAATTACGAATGCAAATTAACTGCTCGATAATGTTCCTTCGCTTACAAAACGTCGGATTTAGAAAGAGACTGAATGTAGAGATACAAAGACTCACTTGCGACTTCAGGTGTAACCCCATACTTTTCTTTGTATTTTTTTAACCAGGAGCGACTAGGAGGCGCTGTCATTCCCAACATTTGCCCGTCATAGGGAGCACCTGCTTTAGCCAAATCGTACCAGGGCTTCTTGAAGCTCGAGTTGTGCACAATGGCCCCTTTAAGTAGCAAATGCAGAGTCGCCTCTTTCATTTTGCTCTTAAAGCCGTCTTTGTCTTTAGCAAAAGCAGCATCGCCGCCCAGTATTTTATAGATCTTCCAAGATTTAGGCTTTTGCAAATTAGCTGCAGTCTTTACACTACCGCCAACTCCGCCTACCCCATGGCAATATACACATGAGTTTGCGCCTTGCTGATTGAACAAACCATTCCCCATAGCTTCACGGGGAATATTCGGATTTAACTTCGCATCCTGTGCCTCGCCCGTTGTTGCTAAGAGTCCCAAACCTAAGAAAAATCCCGCCAAAATGCGCATGTCCTATTTCTAGCGCCGTTTGGTCACGTGGCCAAGATATTTTATAAAGAATAGAGCTTGGCAAATCGCAAAAAATCTATGAAAAGAGAAGGACCGTAAAACTTCCCTTTTGGGGTCTGGTAGCTCAGTCGGTAGAGCAGAGGATTGAAAATCCTCGTGTCGGGGGTTCGATTCCCTCCCAGACCACCATTTGTCAATAAAGTCGAACCATCGACTTTTGACTCAGGAAATAAAAAAAGAAGGGCCTCTGGGGGATTAACCCCAGAGGCCCTTTTGTATTTGTTGTGTCCGATAAAGTAGTGGGCATCAAACCCTTGTGTTGTGATTTCAATCTTGTGGACGATCTTTTTGATGATAGCTGCTTGAATCTCAGGTCTAGTTTCCGCTTCTTCAAGTAATCCTCGTAGTCCTTCCGTAAAGCGATTTAAGTCAGCATAATCAATCGGATCATCGGTTGGTGCGGCATTGGCCCTAGCTTCATCATATTGTAGCTCTAGCGAAGCCTTGGATGTCTGAAGTTTCGATAGCTGATCGTAAATTACTTTAGGATTGATATTCTGCGGAAGAGTAGCAATCCTTTCAGCCAAAACTTCGATTTGAGTATCGAGACTTTTCATCTTCTTTTCTACCACCTCAACTTCGCTTAGCTTTGTATTTGCCGTTTTAAGTTTTCTGGCAGACGCAATCAGATCTTCAGTGAACTTTTTGTTAGTGAGAAACTCTTTCACGTCTTGCCAAACGAGAGGCTCTATCTTTGCAGCTTGAATCCGGTGTAATTCGCAAACAACGTTTTTACCATTGAGACAGTAGTTTACCTTATTGGCATGGCTGTGCTCGTAGTACGGAATCTTGCCATTTCTTCCATGTGCAGACTTTCCGCAAAGCTTTCCACCGCATACCTTGCAGCCAAGTAGTCCTGAGAGCGTAAACGGGTAACGAAGATTCTTGTGAGTCCTCTTCTTAAAGCGATTCTTTTTTAGTAGTTCAGCCGTCCTGCGAAAAGTTCTTTCATCAATGATCGGTTCCCATGCAGCTTTTACTTCTTCGGTCTCTTCCTTGGTCTTAAAGACTCTCGTACCTATGTAGGTCTTGTTGTTCAGAATGTGGTGAACCATATCGATGCGAAATATTTTCGCTCTTGGCCCGCCACCTCCAATGACCCGCCTAGGAAGTGTAAGTCCCTGATCGTTTAGCCACCTTGTCGTGTGCATCATGGTTTCAAGTTCTAAGAATTTTTTGAAGATTATTTTTATAATCTCAGCTTCCTCAGGAACTATCGCAAGATGCCCTGGTTTATCGGGATCAATCTTATAGCCCAGTGGAACGGAGCCTCCATTGTATAACCCGCGCTTTGCCCTTTGATGGAAAGAATTCGAGATTCTTTCAGCTGTTTGACGTCTTTCAAACTCAGCAATTGTGGCCATAATATTGAGGACCATTCCTCCAGTAGCAGTTGAAGTATCGAAGTTCTCACGAAGACTTAAAAACTCGCACTCATGTTTTTTTAGAAATTCCTGAAGAAGTGAGAAGTCTTTAATGGATCTCGTTAGCCTCGATAACTCAGTGACAAGAATGAGATTCACTTCCCTTTTTTCAATGGCTTGCATGAGCCTCTGAAAACTGGGTCGATTCATATCTTTTGCAGATTTCCCCGGATCAGAGAAAACTTGGGCCACTTCACCAAAAGGTGCGACCATGTTTTTTAGTTTTACAAAATCTCGAAGTCGCAACTCTTGGTTTTTTATTGAACCTTCGGGATTGTCAGCCTGTTCCTCAGTGCTGACGCGAACATAAATTGCGATTTTAAAAGTTTTACTTTTCATGCTGTCTTCCTTTCTTGGTCAGACAGGACATGAACCGATGTATTCTGGCGAAGTTGCTGGCTCCTCACATTTAACAAGATCATCCAAAGTTCTTCAAGTCGTGCTTTCATTTCTTCGTTATCTATTGCGTTGTATTCCTTATTAGCCGCCGTGCATTCCCAACGACGTTTCTTATTCATTCATTTTCCTTTCAATTTCTGAATGTTCCCCTCCTCCGCCCGCCCTTATCCACAAATAATAATCATAAAATCCACATACCTTGCCCCCGTAATCCCACCGATCCTCGCTGACCTCTCAACATCGTAGAGGGTGAGAGGTCAGCGAGGATCGGTGGGGTGTAGGGGTTAATAGCAAGGTGTTTTTCCTAGTCTTTGAAATAGCTTATATGTGTGTGCAGTAGTGGGCGGGCCAAACATTCAGTTTGGGTTTAGTTTTGGGTTAATCGTAAGTTTTAAGCAGCAATTGATGATGTATTGGATAACTTACATGAGTCTCTTGGGTCAGTCGGTCGAGTTATATCGCTCACAAGTAGAAAAAAGAATTTTCCAACATTCTGTACTTTATAGTCGTGTACTTTCTCACCTAGAACTTCAGCCATAATCTTTCGCTTTATCGTTTCTGAAGCTGTAACAAATAGTACCCTTGAAAATGACTTCGACATTCTGTAGTCAAGAATGACGTGGCGATAGCGACGTTCGGATTTGGCAGTGAGTTCAAGCTCGATGGCAGTTACTTCCTTTGATTCAGGATCGATCATCACGAAGTCCGGTACTCGTGTGTGGTCGGGGCTTCCTTTGACGTAGCGGCTTCCTTCCACAAAATCATTTTTTGGATGTTTTGCTTTTAGGCCTTCCACTACATCTAGGAGCAGTAGATCGTGCTGAAGCTGCTGAACCCTAATATCCGAAATTTCACTAAATGTTTGTGATGCAAATTTATTTGCAAGCGTTCCGATCCCTAAAGAGGTGATTTTTAGAACTGTTCCAACATTTGTGAAGATAAGCGGATGTATGAGGTTTGCAACTCTTAAGCGTTTGACTAAGTGCCCTTGTTCCAGTTTCGTGATTCGGTTTGTAATTGTGGACCAAGCATTACCAGTGAATACGTATCTCCTTATTTGTTCCATGCTCATCATGCGGTAGTCATAAAGATATTGAAGTAATCTGAAATCCCTATCAGTTAAATGTAGTGGAGCTATCCTTTTAGACGCCTCCGTTTGCTTCAAATTGCACCTCCTCTGTAAGTTGCACGCCGCTTACCATGACGCTTAAAACACCTCGCCCGTGCGAATATGCCTTTAGCTTGTTGGGATGAATACGGTATTGCTCAACTTCTCTGAGTGACATCTCGCCAGATTTATTTGTTCCCATCATTCCTTTGCTTGCACGTTCGGTCTCTTTCGTAGTGGTAAAAGTCCCAAGGTGTCTTGCAAAGTAATCAGCGGTATCTGGATCATTCAGACCAAGTAAAACCTTTGTATTCGTGTTGACGTTTACAGTTTTAGCGAAGCTTGGCGACACGGATTCCAAATCCCCCATACTTTGGTGTGAGAGATGCACAGCAACCCCCTTGCTCCTTGCTTTGTTTAGAAACTGCTCGAAGCCTTCGTAAACAAATGCTGAAAATTCATCAATGAAGAGAGTGGCAATGGGTTTTTCAGCTTCACGTTTAGCGGATGCCCAAGCAATTGATTGCAGTATGAGCTTACCCAAAACTTTAGCAGTTTTTTGATATTGCATGGTGGGAAGTAACACTATGAGTGCGGCATGGGTGTTGCCCTCTGAATGTTCTGGGTTCATAACTTCCTCGATACTCACATGAGACAATTCCGCTTTAGTTGAGTTGCTATTCCACCTGAAGACTCCAGTTGTAAATGGTCGAAGCTGCGAAAGTATACCAGAGAACCTCTCTTCTCTTTCGTTCACTCTCATCTGAGAAATCTTCATGAACTCTTGCATTGCGCTACTTGGAAGTGGCGTGGTTTTGTTTAAACTTTCCAGAAAGCCTTGCGGGTTCGAAAGAGCTTCATGCAAATCCTTCAATGTTGGAACATTTCCAGTTGCTTCCATTATCTCCAAGGCACTTAAGGTCGCTGAGTATTGGACTTCTCTAAAGTATGCAGAGTCGAATTCAAGCGATGCGAATAGTCTATCCGCAACTTCATGCGGACTTCCGCCTTCAAGGGGATTTATCGTGCAGCCACCACCATCGGGATTGAAGACATGTATCTTTCGGTCAATGTCGTTTGACCATTTTAGAATTTCAGAAACAATTGAGTAGTCGCCTTTTCCATCGACCAGTATCGGCGACAAGCCTTGTCTCAAATCACGAACAAACCACGGCACGATAATTGATTTTGTTTTTCCCCTTCCCGTAGATCCTAAAATTTGAACGTGTCCCGTGCGTTGCTCAGGTGTTAAGTAGACGGGGCGTTGATCTTGAGATGTGTGTCCGATATAAATCGCCCCCTCTTTTTCGTAATTCTTTTCGCAAATACGCAACAAAACATTGCGCATCCACTTCTCGGGGTTTCTTCTTTTCCATGTGTCGTAAGCGAGCATTCCAAGTATCACGACTGACATTATGATCACGAGCCAAATGAGGTAAAAGTACGTCCTGTAAATGTATGAGATGGCTCCTCCATACTCGTTCCAAAAGACACCAAGCATGAGCGCCCCCACGATTGTTGCTGCCCCATGGGCATCGGCCATTGTTATTTCTTGTTTCTGACTTGTGTTTTGCATTTTTCTTTTTTCCTTCTTTCTTTTTTTGTTTTGATGTTTGGGTTGAGCGGTAAAAACATTTCAAAGTTGAGGTATCAGGACGCAAGCTAGCGGCCAGAAAAGCAGGTAAGTGGTTGCGGGAAAGCGGATTGATTGTAGACTTGAAATGTCTACCAGTGAGATAAGCGAGCTATTGCGCCAGGTGTGACCAATATTGAGTGGTCTAGGTACATTAAGCCACAAACGGGTGGGGTATTTTAAGTCATTACAGGCTTAAATATTTGATATTATTTAGAATTAAAGTAGCTTTAGCCCCCTAGTATTTTCTACAAGATTTAGTCACATAGTGTTATAATTGCTCACCCCTGAGAACAGCAAAGACTAGGCGACTCGCCCCCCGCTCATGGACCGAAGCCAAGCTTCAGAAGGTAACAGACGATCTCACTCGCGAGGGTCTCTTCAGTCCTGAGACCAAGCCAATGTTGCCAAGGTCAATGAGGTTTTCGGTAGAAGCTTTCGCTCCTCAATACAGAAATTACGACCCCGAGCTTGCCTTGAATAGGCAAAACTCGCTCGATAAACTCTTTAAAGATCTTCCATCAGAACGAGTTGAGTTATTTACGAGCAAGTGCCACCTTTTTCTTCAAGACGACCCAACCGCCAACATTATTAGGCGTCCATCGCAGAGCTTGAGGGAGAGTATTTGCCGAGATCTCGTTGAGAGCGGACAACTTGATTCTTACTCCACTACTTTTCGCCTGACTGCATTTTTGATTTCACGCGGAATAAGAGACAGGGAAACAATCGAGGAGCTTTTCGATCAGCGCCTACTAACTTACAAAGAGTTTGAATCCGAGCAGCCAAAGGTAGAACGTCTCATCAGCAGCGCAAAAAAGCACTACTTTGAAAAGCGCAAAGAGATCCCGGACAACATCAAGCCTGAACTATGGGACAAGCTTGCGGCTGCTTGGAGTAGCCTCAGCATCAAGCAAAGATCTGCTCTTGAGATTCACATTATGAGCGACGATCCAGTTAGTTTAGAAAAAGGTGCCAAGAGGCTCAAGATTTCAAAGGCATCATTCAAGGAACGGGTTCAAAGTGGAAAAAAGAAAATCGAAAAGGCGCTTTCGGTGTTGCCTCCTGCCGCGATCAACTCAGGTAAATCGGAACCTCGACAGAAAATTAAAACCTTCACTAAGCGTAAAGATGCCCCGAGCCATAAGGAACTAAACGTTTGGCTAGATAAATTTGAGCCCGATTTAAGATATCTTGATTGGCATTACATTTTTAAGAAACCAACAAAAAATCTTGTCGATTAAAAGCTGCCGCAACGTTTTCTCTTCTTTTAGCCTCAGGACAGCTGACCCTCAAGTAATTGGTATTATTGGCTCAAACGAACACTTCCGCTTGATCTGTTTTGCTGAAATCTTGTGGCTTCGTTGTTGCAGGGGTTACAGCTCATGCACGAGCAAAGCCATGGAAACTTGCAACGCGAAGACATCCATTCGCACAGGCAAACAGCATTTGCGCTAAATAACACCCGTTACATCAGGCGTGGTCCCGAATGCACTCTTCTATACAAAGTCGTTCAGGAGAACTTGCGAAGCTTTGAGGATCTCTGCCGTGAGGAGGGTAAGCCTCTTCCGCCACATGTCAGTAAAGAGTTCGAAGCATTTCTCAAATGCGGCGTGCTTGCACACGGCTTTCTGCGATTTAAGTGCACGGCTTGTAAACATGAGCGACTAGTTGCGTTTAGTTGCAAAAAACGTGGCTTTTGCGGAAGTTGCGGAGCAAGACGAATGGCCGAAAAAGCAGCTCACCTCACTGACAAAGTCTTCCCCTCTAGCACAATCATACGGCAGTGGGTCCTGGCCTTGCCTGTCCCGCTTCGCTACATGTGCGCTAGGAATTCCAATCTCCAAGGAAAAATCTTGAGGTTAACAAATGCCACCATCGCAAGAACGATTAAGAAATCTGTGCGAGTTCGTCTCGATAAAAAATACCCAAGTATCAAAACCCGAAAGGAGCTTGAAGCTGGATCCGTAACTTTGATCCAAAGATTTGGTGGACATGTAAATCTTAACATCCATTTTCACATGCTCCATGTCCAAGGTGCTTGGGAATTATCAAGCGATGAATCTTCCGTAATTTTTCACTCTGCGGATAATCCCACGAACGAAGAGCTCCTTTCGTGCATCGAAAAAATTTCTAGCGGTGTTTTGCGCATTCTAAAGCGAATGAAACTTATTGAACAAGATGAGACTGGACACGAAGTTATTGCAAATAATAGTTCGGATACGGATGACCCACTTGCATCCATTCAGGCAGCTTCCACTCAGAATAAAATCGCTCTGGGAATCAGAAAGGGTCAAAGAGTTCGTAGGCTCATCGAGCAGCTGGAATATGAGTACTTAGAAAACAAACCCAAACTCACAGGTAGCATGGCCGTTTCTTTTATGGGTTTTTCCATGCACGCTGCCGTTAGCACATGGAGCACCAACAAGGCACGCCTTGAACAACTGGTGCGCTACACAGCCCGCCCCGCTGTCTCTGAGGAAAGACTCTCTGAAGTAAATGGTGACATCCACTACCGTCTCAAATCTCCATGGACGGACGGCTCAACACATGTTGTTTTCACCCCTCTTGAATTCTTAGAAAAGTTAGCAGCTCTTATTCCCCCGCCTCGGATCCATTTAACCAGGTTTCACGGAATTCTCGCTCCGCACTCCAAGTACAGAAAGTTCGTTGTGCCGCAAATTGTGGAAGAAGAAAACAACTCGGACACCGAAAAATCCCTCGAAGTCGAGCAATCTGATGCGAATATTGGTGCTAATGGGAAACGCATCTCTTGGGCTAAGCTCCTCTCTCGCGTCTTCGCCCTCGACATGACAAATTGCAACTGTGGCGGACAAATGCGAGCCATTTCAGCCGTCATCAAGCAAGATGTTGTGGTAAAAATACTCACCCACCTCGGCCTCCCTGCTCGCGCTCCGCCAATATCTGAAAGCAAATTCCAAAGACAAGGAGATTTCTGGGATCAAACTCCACATTACGACGACTCCCAAATCATCTGAACCCCTCTCGGCCCAGCTCCGCTTTGCCTAAAACCCTACCTATCCAGCCACACCCCACTACCATTCACTTCTACCATCGGCTGCTTGCCTATATAAAGCCCAAGTCTGATGACCAAAGAACAATTCTCCAACTCTACGTCAACCGAGCGCCCTCAAAATACCGACTCAAACCCCTTTGTTTCTCCTATCCTCGAATTAGTAAAGGTTTTGGGCGTTACACCACAAACAGCTACACAATCTACACCTGCGGCTATTGGCAACTGCGATCATATTTCTAAAACATTTATTGCCATGATTGGGCTAATTAATAAAACTGTTGATGAAGCAACACCAGATCCTAGTCTTGCCCTACCCAAACACGACACTCCCCCTCCTACTTCTACAGAAGAAGAAATCTTAGCAATTTAATTCTAGCGTGCTGCTGTTGATGTCTGGTACTGTTTTTTGCTTGTAGAATTTTAGTCTGTAACTCTTCAATGTGGTGAATGCTTAAATAATTTGACTCTCTCTGTGGTTCAATATTGCAGTTATTAGATAGCTCATCAGAACCTGCAACAAGAACACCCACTACCTCAGCATTTATGTTAAGCACAGGACTCCCACTCATTTCATCACACGCATCTGCATCAATATCATGTCTGACTGGACTTACCACTCCTGTACTTCTAACAGCTGCAGTTCTTAAATATTTACCCTTCGTAATATAGAGTGTTCTACCTTGTGCATTCATCTGATTTGGCCTGTTTGTAGATCTAATGGGGTACCCAACAACAAATACTTCATCACCTTCTTTAGGCTGCGCTGCTGCTCGTTTTAGTGGTGAAGAAGTGCTTACAGTACCTTCGAGCTTTATCTGAGCAAAATCTCTGTCTAAGTTTGTTTCATTAAAAATATTAGTCAGCTTTATTTTTGTATTGCCAGCACTTTCTAGCACTGCACCCTTGCCAGCTTCACTTTGGGCAACATAGGCAAATTTTTTAGTGATCCAGTCCGTAATATGCATCAAGTAGAAGTTAAACCGAAAGGTTCCAAGAAGTGAAAAGTAATAAGGAATATCGGACTCTTTCATTGTGGAATAAGCATTTAATGGGAGTGCAGAACTTATAACGTGAAATGCACTCATTACAGTTTTATTATCTTCGTATAAAAAAGCAGTGGCTCCAAAAAAACCACTTAGCTCACAAGTTGGCAGTTTTCGCGAAATACAACGGTTAATCAAGTCAACCTTAACCCCCGATGCGATAGATTTAATTCCCCAATAAAACTTCTTTTTTTCCTCATACTCAGACGCAGGAAACTCATCAGAAACAACCGGTACCTTAGTGGCAATTGCAAACACAGATTTAGATGCTTCTCTCACTGCTAGCGGAATTGAGGGATCATCAGGACTATAAAAACCCGGCTCCGCATGAGTTAAGTCTGCAATAAAAAATGCAGCAACTAAGACATATAAAACTAAATTAAAATACGATCCATTGGACTTCATCAAACATGCACCTTAGAACGCGCGAATTATATCACAGCTATAGTCCAATGTTAAAATATTATTAAGACGCTAAACTGCTGAATTATATAAGATTATTCGTCCAACCTAAGTCACTTACAAACCCGGTCCTGAATTGTTCAACAGCTAAAAGAAAAACATATTACTGTTTCCGATATCATAGAGGTCATTTACAGGCTGATACAAAGTTCTATAAAACTTGAAGCCATATTTTTCTTCACTCTCAATTACTGGAAGGTCTACCACAGTATCTTTTCTAGCTGGTAATTCATCAAGCTTTTGTCCAGACAACAAATCATTAAAAATTTTTCTTCCACTAGAACCAGAAAACTTAACTAGTCTTTCTTCAAATATAGACTCAATTTCAACTTTTTTTTCGTTATAAGCCACAAGTGAAATGTAGTTGCGAATAAGTTCTTTTTTTGACTTTTCCATAGCTGTATCAACGGAATCTGAGGAGGAAAAACCAAAAGAAGAAAATTCAGAATCAAAAAAGTATGCAATCACTAGATAATAGGGTGATTCCAAATTCGCTTTTAGAATGTAGTACTTAACAGAATTTTTCTCTCTTTTTCCAACAAACAATAATTTTTTAAGATTGAAAAGCTGCAGCAGGTAACGTTCTTCAGCTTCAGCACGAGAGTTAACTATTGCTGTTTTCAATGCTGCTGGATGTGCCGCCAATCCATTAGTCGTACTATCAATGTCAAAAGAATACTTTTTTCTTAATTCAGGTTGGCTAAAACATTCATAAAAACACAATCGTTCCATAGCTTCAGTTATCGAAACAATAATGGACTCAATACGACTCGTAGAAAATCCAGTACCATGAGCTCTAGAATATAAATTTAAACATGAGTTGGTAGACACATAGTCAAAACTTTTGATAAAGGCATTGCAGTTCCAGTAGGTAGACCCTCCAAAACTCACTTTAAATGTCTCAATGTGACTTATCGGACCATAAAAAAATGGACTAACTTTTAACAGTCGCTTTATCGTTAACAGCGCTATTTTCATTTTTTATTTACAAACAAAAAGTGTACGTATGGAGAATTAACATTTACTTTTTCATTATTTATTTTTTTCATTAAAATAATAACCAGTCTTAAAGTAACCAATTGGCCAAACTATAGCATCCTCCCATATAGACTGGTTTATTAAACAAATATCAAAAATTTTATTTTTTAAAGCCCTACTTATTGCCCCACTTAAATCGGGGAGCATAATGCCTTCTTTAGAAAGAAACATGAACCTAACATCTTCACTTCCTTTTTCTACTGAGATCTCAGTAGTCTTTGCAACTAGATCGACACCTTCAACGAGATCGTATTTATTTACACTAGTCGCTTTGGTAAAAAAATCATTTTTGTTAAAGTTCGAATCTTCAGACTTATTCCCAATTTTAATATTGTGCTTATCTCCAAACTTAGGCAATAATTTTCTTAAATCATCTCTCAATGTGCCCGGCCGCTCAGAAAAGAAAACATTTAGAGTAGTAAGTTTAGACAAATCCCCTGTTGAGGTAGATGAATAATCGTCATTGCACTGCTCATTTGGAATAAAAGATTTTTTTCCAAGATCAGGCCTCATTTCTTCTTTCAAAAAAGTAAAAAGAGTATCCCTTAAAATCTTTCTATTTTCTATTTTTTTTAGGAAAGGATTATGCTTAAAGCCAATTACCTCAACATACTCTATTCCGTTTTTAGGACCTCTTTGAACAAATCTTAGATTTTTTTCAGAAAAGATACCTGATCGTTCATTATCAATAAAATCAATAGGCAGATTTTCATCTCTCCAGTTAACAACGATCTTTTTAAATGGCTTAATATCTGAACCCAGAAGTTTGGAAAAAGTCGCTTCCCTTAACCCCAATACAACAAAACCTCTTTGATTTTCTTGTTCTAAGACCTCATAAGCACCAGAGTAAACAACCTTTTCAGAATTCTTCCATTCTCCAGTTTGCATATCAAAATTTGATTGATGAACAATTCCAAAAATTCCAAATGATAAGTAACTTAGTAAATTATCTATAGGACGATCAAATTTTAAAACAAGTGCGTTAGAGTCTGTATTTATTGATATGCCCATCAAATCGTCACCCAACCTGTTCCAATTCGACACACCACTCAAATATTCAGTTAATGGATTTTTTGAACCTCTTATCTTTTGTAAATAAATGGATCTTTTTAATGAGCTAACAACACTTTTCAAGTCAATTTCATCACCATTTGAAAAATCAATGTTGCGTCTTAAATTGAACTTCCAAAGCGACAAATCTTTTTCCATGCACGCTGCCGTTAGCACATGGAGCACCAACAAGGCACGCCTTGAACAACTGGTGCGCTACACAGCCCGCCCCGCTGTCTCTGAGGAAAGACTCTCTGAAGTAAATGGTGACATCCACTACCGTCTCAAATCTCCATGGACGGACGGCTCAACACATGTTGTTTTCACCCCTCTTGAATTCTTAGAAAAGTTAGCAGCTCTTATTCCCCGCCTCGGATCCATTTAACCAGGTTTCACGGAATTCTCGCTCCGCACTCAAGTACAGAAAGTTCGTTGTGCCGCAAATTGTGGAAGAAGAAAACAACTCGGACACCGAAAAATCCCTCGAAGTCGAGCAATCTGATGCGAATATTGGTGCTAATGGGAAACGCATCTCTTGGGCTAAGCTCCTCTCTCGCGTCTTCGCCCTCGACATGACAAATTGCAACTGTGGCGGACAAATGCGAGCCATTTCAGCCGTCATCAAGCAAGATGTTGTGGTAAAAATACTCACCCACCTCGGCCTCCCTGCTCGCGCTCCGCCAATATCTGAAAGCAAATTCCAAAGACAAGGAGATTTCTGGGATCAAACTCCACATTACGACGACTCCCAAATCATCTGAACCCCTCTCAGGCCCAGCTCCGCTTTGCCTAAAACCCTACCTATCCAGCCACACCCCACTACCATTCACTTCTACCATCGGCTGCTTGCCTATATAAAGCCCAAGTCTGATGACCAAAGAACAATTCTCCAACTCTACGTCAACCGAGCGCCCTCAAAATACCGACTCAAACCCCCTTTGTTTCTCCTATCCTCATCCTCAGCCTCTATCCTTATCCTTTTAGGCTGCTTCTGGCAGGCGAAAGACGAGTTCGACTTCGCCGCCACAGGCTGCTGCGATTTTCTTTAAGGTGCTGTACTCGTAGCGATCATATTCGGCACTCTCATATCGACTAATGGCCGATGCTGTTGTGCCAACCCTACGAGCGACTTCCGCTTGGGTAAGGCCTGCTTTCAATCGAAGTTCAGTGAGCCGCTCACCGATAGACAGTTTTTCAACTTCTTTCTCAAAAGACTTGCGAAATGATTTCTTGGAAAGTTTTTTCTCAATCCAAGCTTTGCTAGCTCCTTTTTTCATGTCTTGCCTTCCTTTCAAATTCCTTCTTTAAATTTTCAGCCCTTTCAATTTCATCTTTGGGTGTTTTGGGCTGTTTCTTCTTAAAACCGTGGGTCAATATCACGCGTTTACCAACAAAGAAAAAACATAGAACTCGGTTTTCATTTGTCTTGAACTCAAAAATACTGTCGCTTCCTTCAAGGTGCTTAAACTTTTGCTCATTCCAAATCTTTCCTGTATCAGCCATACGCTGAAAAAGTGCCGCCATTGGAACTTGCTCTTTCTCAGATAAGGACTCCAAAAACTTCAAGGCCAAGGGCCCTCCTTGATCTGAGATAAACGCCTCAATCGCAAAGACATTGCCTCGAGCAACAAGTTCTGTTGGTGCACTCATTCTGTCTATTAGCATATATGCTAACACTCCTTTTTTCAAGGTCAAAAATGCTTAGGATCGTAAAACAGGCCCAAGGGTCGAAGCCGTGGGGCTGACCCGCGGGAGCTATCTAAATTTCTTTGCTTCCTCAGGGAAAATTGAAATTGGCTTCCAATCCATTTTCAAAACCTTTCGTTTTGCCTTTTCAATCTTGTTTAAACAGGTTTTAGATCTGCAACTCAAAACCTCCGTCAAGGACATACCCAATGTATAAAGTGCATAAGCTAAAAACAATTTTCCAAGTATCGCATCCATATCGAACCTTCATTTTTTGAGCAGACGGAGATTCATTTTTATGCTGGTAGTTCCCAGTCCAAAATGACTCGCCAGTCGCTCAATTGTCCATTTATCGACCCATCGTAGTTTTGCCAGCTCGGTGAGATCGACTTTGTCTTTTCGCCAGACTACCACTCTCCCTATGGAGACGGTTAATGCCTGTGGTTCGACTAGATTAGGACCGCCTCCACCAAAAAGCGTTTTGTACCCGAAGGGTGCGAAATGCTTTTTTTGTTTGGCGCGGGAGGAGCCGAAGCTGCTCCTAGCAGCTTCGATCGGCGCGACATTCCACCCGAGTATTTCAACGCGGCCCATTTGGGCTTTTTCGTGGCTTAGTTTTGGCTTACGAATCACCGCGCAAAAGGCAGCTACAAATTTGTAGTTTTTCATAGCTAAGTTCATGTTTTGTTTCAGGAGCAGGTCTCTCCCGCAGAAACTAAAAACATAGGAATCAAAGATTAAAGTCATAGGCTATTTCAGCCGATAATTGAAACATAGTGATAAAAACTTTTCTGAAGAAAAATTCATTAGTTTGGTTTTGTGCTGGAATTATAATTTTCTTCGCTTGGGCTAGGCTGACTAATGGTTCGATCTCGGTTTTACAAATATTGTTTCGATCTGCAATCTCAGTTGTTTTAGCTGCTGTTCCGGTAATGCTGGTCAATTTTTTCGTTCAACACAGATTTGAAAAAATAAAATCGAAATTAGCTCGTCGAAGCGCAATGTTTTTTTATAGTTTTCTTGTTTTTTTCGCCATTTTTGGTTTTTTTCTGGAAGGTACTTCTAAAATCACTGGCTACAATGAATTGCTATCCAGAAAGCAAATCAGTTCAGCATGTGGCAATGAGATAAAGCTAAGCGATTGCGGGGACATTTTATTAATGGAGGATTTGGCCGGAGTTCCTAAGGATGAACTTATTTCAGCATTTAATAAACTCATTGCAGCCATTGAAAGCTCTATAGTTCTTACCGGCAATACAGATGAAGCAGCAATAAAGCTTTCAATTAATCAGATCAACGAATTTCTAAGCACTGGTGACTATGCAAATGCGAGAATTCTTACCTTACAGATTCGCGATTGGGCACGCTTCCAACAATGGGGCGTTTCTATTCAATCGAGTTGTGCGTCATCTCAGAACTTCGATTTTGAGCGCTGCTTATATATCCTATCCGTCGGTTATCCAAAAAGTATGTCGCAGAATGATGCAAATCAGGTATCGGAAAATTTTCGAACTAAGCTAAAAGAAATTTCAAGGAACTATTCTGCCGCCAAGCATGTTGATGAAAACACAATTCTAGAAAATGGCTTTAAGATTAGCTCTTATCTAGCAAGTTTGGATTTTGGAAATTTAAGAAGTTCCGCGAGTGACTTTTATAGAAAATTCGATGACTTCAGACAGTTTTCCCGTCGCCCAGCAAGCCAATGATCCACTAAGCAACGACTTGACAATGTCTCATATTTAAGACATACTACTAACAGATGCTTGAGATCCTAAAGCAGTGCAGCCGTGAGCTTGACGAGTGGCCAGAAGATGTTCGGGGCGAGCTAGCCGATGCAGTTGCAAGGTTAGAGCGAGGTCACATGCTCAGCATGCCTCTCTCGAGACCCATGCCCTCCATTGGAAGAGGTGTTCACGAACTTCGTTTTAGAGATAAGAGCGGCATCTACAGAGTAGTTTACTGGCTCGCTGGAGCAGGACGTGTTTGGTTGATTCATGCATTTAAAAAGAAAAGCCAAGCGACACCCCAGCAGAATATTGAAACTGCTAAGGAAAGATTAAAGAGGATTTTAAAATGAAACCATCAAGCGTAAATGAATTAGCTAAGAAACTTGGCATTACAAAAAGCAGAGGACTTGAAGCAGTTCTAAAAGCTGAACTCATCGATGCTGCTCTCAAAGCAGTTGATAGAGATGGTTACACACACGCAGAGATTGCAAAAAAATCCGGTCTTCCTAGATCTGCTGTAACGGGAATTCTTTCAGGTAGCCTTCAAAAAGTTACTCTTGATAGAATTCTTAGAATCATTGAAGCCGTAGGACTTACTGCTGAAGTAAAAGTAAAAAAAGCTGCTTGAGATCTGTTCCTCGTGATACTTTTCCATTTGGCTTAGAAAGCCAAATGTTCAATCTAACTATTGGAAATTACTCCGGATGGGGTCTCTTCCACCAAATTCCAAACATAACTCTGCTCATAGATTTCCCACATAGAATTTGTACTTTCTGATCATTTGGCGCAGCCGAATGATGTGGTGGCGTGACGTGGATCGAACTGCTACCCGTATTTTAGAGAAGCAGCTTCGATCCCTAACCCTTTAGGTCATCTTGTTACTTCTGCTTCGGAGAATGCTCATTGGCTTCTATAGCTTTTGCGTTTGGTCCCATGTCACTACACTCGGCAAAGCTAGAGAGTGCAAGTAGTCCCATCGCCTGATCCGCACCATAAAAGCCGCCATAGCCCGTCTCATTCTGCCGTTTGTCGTCTCCCGTTAACGCAAATTCACCATTCTCTCGGATAAGGCTAGAAACTTTTTCTTGAGCTTGTGTTTTAATTTTAAGAAGTTTTTCTTTTTCTTCATGAGTTAAGCTTTTATCACTCTCTAAGCCTTGAAATGCATAGTAGCTATACATAAGACTTGGGTAGAGATAATAGGGAGCTATATTATCTGGTCCGTCATGCACACCACCTCGTTGTAAATGAGCTGCGAGATCGTCAAAATATTTAAAAAAGTAATTTTCCAGTGCCTTGAATAATATTGCTCGAGTATTGGCTTTAGAGGTGACTTCGACTTCTGTGTTGTAAAGTGCAGTATAAAAGACAAGGGCTCGTGCTGCGGAAGCTCTTTCAGAGTCAGTATCTTCCTGCCAATGAGTCGCTCTGTTCCTTTGGGTGGGATTATAAGGAATGATTAAAGGGTTTTCCTTAGGAAAACTAGGGATAAGCTTAGCATCCGTTAAGAGCTCCTTTTTAGCGACTGGATCCTCTTGTGAACTCCCCCATGAATGAAAAAGCGTTGAATAGGAATAGGTATTTACACGACTTCCTTCTATTGAATCTGTTTTTGGGTTACGTATTCTGCCCAAAACATTGCTTTGGATAGTCTTCGTGATTTTTGAAAGTGGAATACTTGGATGAGCTGAGTGAATATCTGCGAGTAATTGAAGAGTAAAAGTCTGTTCATAGTCATATGTAGAACTACCAGGTGAAGCATCCGTTCTACTGAGTATCTCAGTAATATGCTTATAATATTGAAGAGTTTCCTGATCACTAGGAATGGTGCTGTTGTTTATAGCAGTAAGTGCCAATTGAAGTTTTTGATTGAACGCTAAGAGTTCCTTTTGCGGGCAAAGCCTAGAAGCTCTAAAAAGAGTTAGAAGCTTAAGACTATCTACCGCAGAATTAAAGATTGAAGGTCTATTAAAAAAACTAGCCATATCAGAAGTAGGCGGATTATGGAGTGTATCAAGTAACTTCTTCGAGCCTGCACAAAACTCTATACAGTAATTTTTAGATGCTTTTAAAGACTTTTGCTCCTCATTAAAAAAAGGAGAGTTTGCTAAGTTGTCAATTTCTTCTAATGCCTGAACAGCTAAGCCTCGTACTCGATAATCCTTATCTTTTAAAAGGGCTTCGATGTGCTCTTTGAAAGGAAAGTCTTTTTCTTGAAGGCCCATATCTTCGAGAATGTCTTTATGTTTGATAAGTACAAGAGAGGCAAAAGAAAGATCCTCTTGGCTTTGTGGTTTTAATTTGTGTACGGCTAAAGTTACAGAGGCCCATTTTATAGATTTTAAATTTGACAGTATAGACTCAGCCGAAGAATCAGCGTCCAAAGAACCAAGTAAATAATCACGAAATGAATCTGAACTGATATTATTGAGGTTAAAATAACGCTTACAAATTTGAGCTTTTTCGTTTTGTTCTCTTGAGCACTCAGTCACCCATTCTTTCAATGTAGACTCATCGCTCATCCATACGTTAGAACTAAAAGCCAACGCGAAGCTGAGTTCATTGACACTTAAGGAGGCGAGCTGATCAGTCAGCCACTTATTGATATCATCTTTAGACTTAAGAACAGTATAAAGTTTTTCAATGTGCTCAACAGGTGAATTTAAAGAAGAAGTAAGGTTTTTTTTCTGATTGAGTGAGTGTAGAGTATCGATCTACGAGATCTCCAAAGAGTGTTTTTGCAGCTTCAGATCCAACGTGATATCGTGCCTCAAAACCTACAGAAAACGGACTCTCTGAAGTTGGTTGGTTTAAGTTAAGCGAAATCTCAATAAATTCTTTTACTTGTTGTGGAGTTTCTAGCCCCATTGCTACATAAGCGTTTGCTATAAGACTTGTAAAACTAAATCCCGACCTCTCACTTATGAGTTTAGCCCTAGCTTTTTCTTGAATGATTGGAGCTAATTTTGCTTTAAACTCTTTTCTTGTTTTTTCATCAGGATTACTCTCGATAAATCCAGCAATCCTTATGGCGCTTTCAACATGCATAGGATTCTTACTGTTCAGTAACTTTTCAAAAAATCCAATGTCCGAAGAATCTATACTTTGTGCGAAAGCAAATTCGGTTGCATTAATAGCAGGAGTATCACTTGTGTGTAATATAAGCTGTTTCAAGAGAGGCTTAATCTTTTTCTTATCCTCAATTTCAAGTTCAGCAAAATTAGCTAGCCATTTGATTTGTAGTGATTCCAAACTCCTTTCGCTGCTAGTGAGTAGCTCAAGAATGTGACTCCCGCGCTCTGAAGAATAATTTTTCACAAGATCTTCTATGTTCAAATTTAGAAGCTCATTTATAGATTGAGAATCCAGATCCTTAACTGCACTTTTAAGAGTCTCGTCTAACACGTCTACATTAACTTGGGTACTTAGTTTTTCAAAGAGTCTCTTATGTCGATAATTTTCAGCAAAAACTTTCTTCATTAAATCTAGTTCGCTTTGGGGAACTTCAGTAAATCTCATTTCACTTAGGTAAAGTGCTGTGAAAAATGATTGACTATCTAGAGCACCTTTTTTGATTGCGGTTAACAACTCAGGACGCTCACCCTTTTCATCTTTTGATATAATCAGACTAAAAAGAAGTGAGTTATTGGCATTTACTCTATGAGTGCCCTTCTGAAATAAAACATCAAAGTTTCTCGAAGCCCAGGCAATCGTTTCCCGATTAAACTTGAGCTTAGTCCAGGCTATTTTTTCTCCAAGCACATTCTTTGAGAAAATTTCGCCTAAAATCTTGAAGGCTCGTTTTTTTTTCTTTTCATCCGGATCATTTAACTTTTGTGCACAAAACTCAAAAAGTGACTCTTCTACATGAATCCCCGCCCTTAAGGCCAAGAGAACCTCGGCATCTGAATAATTTGAATCGAATAAACTTGTGGGGTTATCTGAACTAAAACTATCCACAAGTTCTTGTACGTGCTCAAGCCCCACATCTAGATTAGTATTTCCACTTATCTTACTGAGTATGTAATCCATTAACCCAGCATGCGCATCAGGAACAAAAAATTGGCCCCCTATAACAAGGAGTAACCGAATCATTAAACGCATCATTACTTATCGTCAACTTACAAGTTATTAGTATGCCAATTATCCATTTGCGGACTAGAATTTGATTTGCCCTTAGAACACTAAAATCATCAAAAGGCTGACAAAAGCCATGGCCAATTGGAATGCGGCCAAAGCATGATCGATCGCTTCATTCCCTCGATTAAAAAATAACTTCATAGAATTGTTAAGACTGACTAACTTTTTTTCATCGCTTTTAGAAATAAAACAAAAGAAAATCTGAAGCTTAGGCTTTAGCCACACTTAAAATCACACAAGAAGCTGTAGCCATAGGATAATTAAGAACATGAAGCGCAATCGGCTCATAACTCTTTTCATCGCTTTTTGTGTTTTACCTGCATTTGCAGACTTAAGTGATTACAATTTCAGAGACTTCTGTTCGCCTCAGATTTTAAGTGAATTGAACGAAGCAGCTGTAAAAGGTGACTTTAGTGGCCTTTCAGAAACTAAGATACGTGAACTACTTGGCAACTCTCCCTTTGCGAGCGATAGACTTCAGCTAAGCCTTTCTCAACAAAAGCGCGCTTTTTCAAGGCAAGTCCACATCGTAATAAAGGGCCTAGGAAGTGAAAAAGTAGTCTCTTATATCTTTAATAAAAAAGGTCAACTTACACAGGTTCGATTCAATAGCTCTTTAAAAAAGAATTTTGATCCTCAAAACTTTAATGCTTATCTAAAAGGTGATCGTCTCTTTGACTCGGATCAAATTAACAGAGCTCTTGTAGCTGCCAATACCCCAGAGCCTCTCGACACCTTTGAGCCCGAATCAAGAGTTGCAGCAAAACGAGAACCCTTAAAACCCTTTTTTGAATCACACAAAGGAGTAGAAGGCTCATGGCAAATACGCAGAGTTGGCCTTAGTCGTTCTATATCAGAAAACGCGACTCTAAACGCAGGAGCGGAATGGAATGCCGCCCCACTTGCCGAAGAAAACTTAGGAGTAATCGCATCTGTAAAAATCAAAACCGATAGAGTATTTTTCCCTTTTTCGATTTTCAAAGACAAGAAAAAGAAAAATTAAAGACTTATATTACTAAGTATTAGTAACTCTCATCAATTATGGCTTTTATATAATTGAGCTCTATGGCGGTCCATCTTTTCTCTGTATTTACAAAACAATGAGTAATGTACTCGTAAGCCTTGTTCGCAGCTATACTGGAGAGTTGCTGCTTATCGGATAAAAACTTACAAGCTAAGGATATTTCCGCTGAGAGACTTCTCTTTTTTCCATATTTCAGATTCGCAAAAAAACTCAGCTGCGAGGCTCTAATTTCGGAGCTTGTATTATAAATTCTATTTTCAATATCCTTCAAGTCCTGAATACTTTCATCTGTACAGGCAAAGCGACCAAACTCTTTCTTATCCAAAGACTTATTATTGAAAGTAAAAGATTCAGAAATCACGCTATAGCAGCGATCGTAACTTACAGCTTTTAACTGAGCGTTTAAAAATAGAAAACCTGCAAGAACTAGAATGCGTCCAAAGAATGCCATTCACACTATTTAGCAGAAACAACTCTCATTGACGCAACAAAGCATCCCTTGGGAACGTTGCGGAACAATGATTGGCGACTTTATTCACTATGGACATTTGTCCCATCTACTGGAGAACTTGTTGTTTGAGCATTTGCTGGAATGAGTGTTTCTTGAGTTTTGTGTTCTAAAAGACAAGTACTTCCTCCCTGCGCTCCCTTTTGAAGGTGAACAGAAGAGTATGCCGAGCCAGCACTGTTTCTAAGATCGTTAATAAGCCTAAACTGCTCACTCATTGGAAGTGGTATTTGCGTATCCTGCTCATAATAAGAATATACATCGGGCCTATCGTCTGCTTTTTTTACAGGCGCCCCCATTGCAGAAATTTTAGTTGTTACACGCGGACCCCATTCAGGTCTTTCGGGTAAAAATTCAAGAATATCGAGTATTGTAGCAAGACCTAACTCATCGTAGGTATCACTGCACTCATCCGATACAGGTTCGGTTATAGCATCTCGTAATCCCATAAGACCTAGATAGTCAGCATTGTATTGGCAATTAGGATAGCTTTCATAAAACCTAAGTCTAAAGTCAATAGTTGCGGGAGTTGGATGATTTTGCATAAAGAACAGAGCTATTTTTTGTGCAACCTGTGTAGCACAAGTAGTCCACGAGAGTGGATTAATTCTTGTGTCAGTGCCCGTAAACAATCCAACTACCTGAGTTTTTAATTTTTTAAAATGCCCCGCTTTTTGTACGGCTAAGTGTGCCTTTCCTTTTTTACGAGCAACTCTTTCAAGGTGTTTAATTGCGGCATTAAAAATATATTTAAAAAGTATTCCCTGAGTTCCTCCTTCAAATCCTTCTACGGTATTTTCGCTGCTATGTTGGAATGCCACCTGTGCCCCCTCCAAAAAAGAGCGTCGCATAAGCGCAATGTAAAGTGGTGATACCGTAATTTGCGCCTCCACCTCGCCACCCCAAGGAATATAATCCGAATCAGATTCAATAATATTTAGTTTTTGTGTCAAAGACGTCAAGGGACCATAGCGATCTGGAAAGAGGCGGGAATCGCCTCCGACATACTTATATATTTCATCGGTGAAATCTCTCATGGCATTGCCTGTGATGTTTCTACGAATCATTTTATGCGTAAGCTTGAGCTCACTTACATCATCAATAAGCGCACCTGTTTGTGGGTCAACCATACGTGTTACTTCAAAGCGCGTGAGATTACGTTGCGTGTCTATTAGAGGAATTCGTTTGAACTTATCTCTTTCACCCACATTATTCTTTAAAGCTATCCCCTCCGTACTCACGGTTGACGACGAAAGAATCATAGATGCAGAGGCTGTGAGAAAAGGAATGGAAACATGAAAATTTTTAGATTCACTTTGTCGGCTAAATGAACCATCAAAGTTTTGAATAACTGAGGGGTTAGCTATATCTTGTTTTTTAAAATCCATGGCAATTTCATGAGACTTTTGAAAGGGGCCATCAAAATCTTTTTTAATTTCTTGGTGTCGAGGTGTTTGAGGGTTTTTAATGTCAACAACTTTTAATTCTGGAGCCAATCCCTTTCTGGCATAGGCTTCATCAAAGGCTTCACGTGCTAAAGGATCCCTAAGATCATAGGTATAATCCCACAAAGCGGCTTCCTCTGATTGCGAATGATTCAGCGTTAGATTGGCAGAAACTCCAATGAGCTTATTGATTACTTTCTTAATAACTTTTGACGCTAATCTATTTGCAATGGAATTAAGTGCCTCTTGTTTTACAAACGGGAATCTTGTTTTTAAAACGTTAAAAATATTAAAAGATAACTGACTTTGAAGGGTCTTGGAATAAGAAACTATTTTTTGAAGGCGAACGTATTCACCCTCTCCTTCAAATCGAGTTAAAATTGTGTCATATGAAAGAGTATAATTCTTACTAAAAACAAAACTAAGTGCACTGAGAATTGCAAAGTCCAAAGGGTTTGCAACGTTTTTTGCTGTTCCGACTACATCTTTAAGTAAATCCGTCGCTTCTTCTTGAGTCGTTTTTGATAAATCCTCATAAAGCTCACGTTGCAAACTTTTAGCGAGACCGAGCGAAAGAGTTGTAGAAGAGGGAATTTGCATTGCACTCCCCTTTGGGAATTTTTCTTTTGCACCAGGAGTGAGAGGAGCAAGCTCATCAGCATTTCTAGGGATGTTTTGAAAAGGTGTAAGAGGAAAGTGAAGAGCAGATCTCACAAGACCGGGTTCAACACGTCGATAAAAGGTTACTCCACGGGTCGCACTAACGCCCAAAAAGGGAGTGAATCCTGGGGGAAGTAAAAAATCCGCTGCACTTCTAACCGCCTCTGAGACCATTAAGGGTGCAGATGCCGAAGGACTTAAACTATAACGATAAGTAAGGAGGGAAGATTTGCGGTCTACACTCTGATTTCTTTCGAAACCTGCGCCTATGCCTATATTTGTAAATGAACCCGAAAAGTCTTGGGATTCTTCCACTTTATAATCTAAGCCGTTTACTTCTCTCCCTAACCATTCAAGAGGGCCTGCTTCAACAAGAATGAGATTAGCTAAGTAAAAAGCGTATAAAAAACGCAATTTTTTGAATGCGGGCACTTCTCAACTTTTCGGTAAGAATCCTAGCCATATTAAGAACCTAATAACTTTACTCGATCAAGAATTTGACAGATCAGCGAGCTGCCTTGCCCCTCAAAGCCGACCTTAATATAGCAAAAGCCATTAAAACAAAGGCGACACTAAAAATTGAGCCGCACGCAATTGATAGCCATTCAAAATTTGGAGATATGCTTTTTAATCCCCACCACGAAAACACATCAAAAACCCCTGCCCAGAGAGCCATCAGTGGAGCAAGAACCGTAAACACAAAGCCCGTACCCGTGAGCTGAACAAGAGCCGCTAAAATAAAATACATCGTAGCGTGTGCAAATAGATGAGCATGCGTTAGCGACAAAAGTCGACCCGTGCCCATCGCCTCAAAATATAGCAGGGTTGAAGGATTAGCGATTTGAGTATTGTAATAAACTGTGGCTGCCGAAAAAACATGTGTCAAGAAATACCCAAGTAACAGTGGGACTGTGGCCACTCTTAAAGGTGGTGGTAAATCTTCCATTTTAAAAAATGCAGGATTAGAATTCTTGGCCAATAACTTTTTACTTATGCGTAAAGAAAGGTAAATCGCTAGAAAAAAAAGAGCGAGTGCAGATAAAGGGAGAATATAATCCTTTAAAGGATCAAGCTTACGTGCAACTTCAACTGTTGCGTTGTTCAACGCTGCCGTATCAAAATTTAAGGACTCACTCGATCCGTCTGCCACAATTATTTACTCCCACCAAAAACTATACTTAGCAGCGCAAGACTTCTTCTTGTCGCATCTAAGAGCAGTTTCTCGGACTCAAGCTTTGTCGTCAACATCGCAAGCTGAGAAAAGTTCTTATTCTCCATTCCCTTAGCAAATACACTGGGATCTGAAAGCCCTTTAGTAAGTTTCAATATTTGAGTCGACACAAGCTTAGCATCTACACTCACTGCAATCGCTGCTGTCAGTGAGGAAGATGCTCCTTTCGATGTTACAAACTGAACAACCGCTACTTTTTTTCCGTCTTTTTCCGCAAAATAAAAAGTAGGGACCTTGTCATCATCTTTTAAGTCTTGAGCAAGTTTAGCCTTTAATTTCTGAATTTGCTCTATGCTCAAGGAACCCTCTAGAGCTGAAAACTTATAACTTTCAGAAAAGAGCTCTTTGAGTTCGTCTATGGGAATATAAACTCCCCCCACATGTGCCAACCAATCACCCGGCTGTGTGGGCGTACTTTGTTTCTTTCCTGGATTCGATTTTGCTAAAATCTCCTTAAGGTTGGTGGTGCCATCTTCATCTGAATCTTTATTCTCAATTTTTTTAAAAGCACTTAAGTTTGCTCCAGCTCTTAAAAAAGCCTTACCGTAATCGTTTGGTCTAGAGCCCCCTCCATTTGCGTGACAAAGCATGCAACTAGTCTTGTAGCCATAGTGCATCTGAAAAAGTCGAGCACTCGATGGAAGAGCAGTTGCAGTCGGAACAGCAAGCAGAAAAGCATATGACAAAAGAGATATTAAATAAAATCTCATCACAACTGCCTACATATTATGGCCAGCGTGAGGGTCCGCTCCGTCTTTTGCGTGAATATCCTTCACTTTAATTTTCAACGGATATCCGGCAACGCTTTGCCCCTTGGGAAGGTCTACATTCTTTGCTTTGAGTTCAACTACAGCTGTATCTTTATTTAAATCACTCGGAAGCATCACATGAACCAGGTTTGTTTCCTTTTTATCTTTTACAAACTTGAGATCACGACGATTCGTCAATTCAACTAATGCAAGTTTTATATCTAGCTTGTTGAAGTCCATATCATCCCCGTAGCGATCATAAGAGTAAATCATGATCATCTTTGGATCTCCAGTTACTTCAAAGTGGACATCGCCCAACATATAAATCTTTCCATCGTGTTTAGACTCATGCATATGCGCCATTTTAGGTTTTGCGCTCTTTGTTTTTTCAGCAGCAACTCCATACGACAAAGCCCCTACTACGAACCCGCAAATAATTAGTTTTTTATATTCCATACTTCCTCCAACTTTAGCTTTTTAAAAACAAATCCATTATTTCTTTAATTTTTTGACTTCTTAGCGCTTCAGAACCTGATTTTGCAGCGTCTTGCATACAGTGTTCAAAATGAGTTTGAAGCACGCTCGCCTCAAGAGACTTTAGAGCAGATCGTGCAGCTCGAATTTGAATTAAAATATCAGGACAGTATCTTCTATCTAAAATCATCCGTTCCACGCCTTCAACCTGTCCCTTAATCCGACGCAATCGACTTAATTCTTTTTGATGACAGGGAAAATCAGCCTTTGCTTTTTTAATTGCCTTCTTCACTTACTCGCTCATTTCTTCTTAAACAATGTCACAAGCCCTTGGCTTGTAGGAGCCACAAAGTCCAACTCTTGAATTTGATCTTCATCAAGAACTTTACCTTTTTTAGAAACGATAAGTAGCTTGCCGTCTTTTGCATCTACTCCCAAAGCATAAAGTACTTCTTGGATCTCAACTTTCCCAACGATCCCACTTAAAACACCTTCAGCGCTTTTAACGGCATAGACTTCGACAGAACGTCCATCGATTTGCTGCACGTTGGTCGATTTAATATAATCAGAAGGAATAGAGGCTCCAAATTTTTTAAAAACAGGCTTAAGAGTTTTGCGAATTCCCTGTGGGTCTTGATTATGTGCTGACGCAGTGAGAACAAAAGTGAAAAAAAGAATTTTCAATGCTGAAACTTTTGAATTCATACCTTATAAGATATACCCATGGGGGGTATCTTGTCAAAACACCTAAACTTAACACACACCTTAACCTTATGCCTATTGCCAGCACTACTAGCTGTTCCACAATCACTTGCAAAAACCAACAAAGACGCCGTCCTTCGCGGCCAACCAAGCTTTGGTAAAAACTACGAGGCTGGACTCATACAAAAGTTCATTGTGGCCCAAAACTCCACTCAAACAAAAAAGCAAACAGAAGAAAAAACTGAAAGCCTTAACTTCGAATCGCCAGATCTTACACCTAAAGAAGAAAATGGTAGCCTAGCTTTTGGTCCAATCAATAATCTCAATTTTGGAGGAGCGCTCGACATGAGAGCTTACTTCCCTCAAATGAGTGGGCCTACGGAAGAAGACATGGGCTTTGGTGCTTTTGACATTCACGTTGCCGAACTTTTTCTGACAACAAATATAGGAGA
Source organism: Bdellovibrionota bacterium (assembly GCA_041391385.1). Taxonomy (GTDB): domain Bacteria; phylum Bdellovibrionota; class UBA2428; order UBA2428; family UBA2428; genus CANIGN01. Next base: position 2,865 of record JAWKOD010000006.1, on the reverse strand, counting down.
CCACATTTCTATTTTGGCCGAACAACTCCTTGTCACAAGTAAAATGGGAGACACTGTTGGGCAAGATCACGGCTTTGTTTATGCCATATTCTCTAGCATTCCCGGACTCCCAGAGGACATTGCCATCAAAATAGGACGCTTACGAAATCGATTTGGTATCGATGCACGTCTCGACTCCCCCGCTAACCCGCTTCGCTCTCCAGTTTATAAAACTATTGGCAGTATTACAGATAAAAGTCTTGAGATGTCGGGTACTCTCGGCCCCGTTGAATTCTCTGCTGCTGTTCTCAACGGCGCCGACACACTCAAAGCACCAGTCACCACAACAGTTCCCGGAGTCACTGCAGACGTAGCTGTTAAAGCTCGAAACGGATCCAAACCCGTTGTTGCAAGGCTTTCCATAGACCCCTTCGACAGCTTCTCGCTTGGAGTCTCGGGATACACAGGTAGAGATTACCCTGTATATTCTCACTACGGACTCACAATGGACGACCTCCTCTTTAACGGACACACAGACCGTGGAACTCTTGTATACAAAAATAGAGCTGCAATCGATGCACGCATCAGCCTCTCATCCAACATTGACTTCTATGCCGAATACATGATGGGAACCGATAGACAAGGCGGGAAAACTTTCGACGTCAGCAGTATTTACGGGCGACTTAATTATAGATTTGTTCCTCAAAAGTGGACCCTTCAGCTCCAATATGAACTCTTTAACGATGGCCGCGATGTCGTGTTTACAAACGGTAGCGCGTACAACGACAGCGGAAACTTTGGCGCGTCTTTAACTTTCTATATCAACGATCAGGCCCTTATCCGGATTGCTGGTCTCGTAGATGACAGAAGTCTATTTAGAAATAATAACGACGACAGCAAGGCCCCCGAGTATCTGGGTATTGCACAAACGCTCCTAAGCTTTTAAAAAGAAAGTACTCTATGTATAAAATTATTAGCTCCCTCGCATTCCTCACCCTCAGTTCACTCGCAATTGCAGCAGCCACCGAATCAGCAGTTGAACTTAAAATAGAAAAAATGATGTGTGGGGCCTGTACCTCACGAATTAAAAAACTCCTCGAAAACTCTCCCGGAACAAGCGATGTCAGTGTGACACTCGAAGATCACACGGCTCGATTCAAATGCAACAAAGCTGCGCCTAAGCCTTGTGACCTTGATAAAATCACCAAAGATCTGGTCAAAATAGGCTACCCACCTAAAATTTTAAGCAAAAAATAGCCCCTACCACACGCTGAAAGACAATGATTCTTGATCGAGCTGACATTGCGCACTAGCCATAGTGAATGCTTAATTTCCTCAAGCCAGCGCCAGCTATCGCTCCACTACCCGTAGATAAACAGGCCGCTGAATACAAGCGACTCAAATGGCAGGTTTTTGCAGGAATATTTATAGGCTATGCAGCCTTTTACCTTGTAAGAAAAAACCTCTCGCTCGCCTTACCCGATATTTTAGCCGAGTACCCTCAGTACTCAAAAGCACAAATCGGCGGTGCACTCACTGCCTTGAGCCTGAGTTACGGTATTTCGAAGTTTCTCATGGGCTCTGTCTCTGACAGATCAAATCCCAAGTATTTCCTACCCCTAGGACTCCTACTTTCTTGTCTTTGCACCTTCGCAATGGGCATTAAATCTATTTACACCTCACTCAGTATCGTGTTTGTGCTCCAAGCCCTCAACGGCTGGGTACAAGGCATGGGCTGGCCACCCTGTGGGAAAACAGTTGTGCACTGGTTTCCCCTTAAGGAACGCGGACAAATTATGAGCGTTTGGAACGTGGCCCACAATGTAGGCGGTGCCATGGTTGCAACTTTCGCCCTTTGGGGACTTAACCTCTTTGGCGATTGGACCGGAAAATTTACACTCAATGCGCTGGTTGCTGCTGCACTTGCGATACTTGTTTTTTTTCTTATGAAAGATCGCCCAGAGAGCTGCGGACTCCCACCGGTTAAATCCACTTTGCTAGAAGTGGCACCTGAGAGCACTTCAAACAAAGAAGTTTTTACCTTTAAGGAAATCTTTTTTGAACACGTCTTAAACAATCGCTATCTTTGGTACATCGCCCTGGCCAATGCCTTTGTCTATTTTGTTCGCTACGGTGTTGTTGATTGGATTCCCACATACTTTCAAACCGTAAAGGGCCTTAGCTTTGAGCAATCCTCAAGAGCTTGGTCACTTTTTGAATGGGCTGCCATTCCAGGAACAATTTTTTGCGGATGGATGTCAGATAAAGTTTTCAAAGGAAAAAGAGCTCCTGCCACCATTCTCTTTATGGGACTCACCATGATTGGCATTTTCGTTTACTGGTTTAATGAAAAAGGCCCCATATGGATTGATTACGCGGCTCTTATTTCGATTGGATTTTTAATTTACGGCCCCGTGATGCTGATAGGCCTTCACGCACTTGACCTTGTTCCCAAACAAGCTGCGGGTACAGCTGCGGGGTTCACAGGCTTCTTTGGTTATGTCTTTGGCTCCTCTATTGCCGGAACAGGCGTTGGCTGGATCGCAGACCACTATCAGTGGCGTGGAGTTTTCATCACCATGATAGCTTGCTGCCTTATTGCCATGGCTCTTTCTTTTTTAACCCTGCTCAGAGATTGGCGATTAGAGCGAAAAGCCCAAAAAGCAAAAGGATAATAACAAATATGATAGCGCGATATCTTTCTCTCTCCATTCTTCTTCTCACACTCGCTTGTTCAAGCACCGAGCATGCCTCCTCATGGCGCGACGACCCCGACGACACGAATACTCGATTTGATAAAAGTAAAATTCTTATAATAGGCCACAGAGGCGTTTGCGGACACCTCCCTGAACACAGTCTTGCAAGTTACACTCTCGCCATAGAACT
>JAWKOD010000005.1:0-391079 GCA_041391385.1 Bdellovibrionota bacterium | reverse complement strand
GTCGATTCGAGACAAAAACTCCACTTCAAACATCTCTTCAAAGTGGCTGAGAAAATGGGATTTGAACAAGCCACTCGTTCCGAACACCTCAGCTACGAAAGTGTAAACGATGCAAACGGCGATGCTTTTAGTAGTCGCGACGCCAGAGGACTCAGTCTTGAAGAATTACGCGCCCAGATCGACGAGATTGTAAAAAAAGATTACCTCTCAAGACACAAAAGCGAATGGGATCAAAAAGAAATCAATTCAACAGCTGAAAAAATCACATTGGCAGCACTTAAATACGGAATGCTTCGCATCGATCCTTCTTCTCCCATAAAATTCATACTCTCTCAGTGGATAGCTCTTGAGGGTGAAACGGGTCCTTACCTTCAATACGTCATTACTCGTTGCAAAAGTCTCCTTGCTAAAGCGGAGTTTAAAAAACCAGAAGAACTTAAGCTTGAAGCAATACAGGAAGAAGAACTTTATTATGCCCTCTACCGATATAACGAAATAGTTGAAGCAGCCGCCCTCGAATATCGCCCCAATCACCTGAGCAATTATCTTTTTGATATCGCAAAGCTCTTTAACCGCTTTTACAAAGAATGCCCCGTTCTCAACGCTGAAGAAGATCTCAAAAATTCTCGTTTAGAACTTGTTGCTATGACGCAAAAAATACTTGAGGACGGTTTTAAGCTTTTAAATATTCCCACTATTGACCGCATGTAGACAAAAAACTCATAAGTGTTAAACCATAGATATGAGATATAATTATTTAACAACACTGACCCTTTCTCTCATTACTTCTTTGTTTTTTGTATCCTGTACAAAAAAGACTGAAGATGTAGCACCTCCTGCAATGGAAGAAAGTGCAGAAACTTCATCTGAAGCTTCGACTCCTGCAGCTCTTGAACGTATTGAGTTTCACACCGAAAGTGTTAACGGCGCTTTGCATTGGATGCCTGAAAGCATCACCGTTAAAGCAGGACAAAAGTATCTCTTAGTAGCCAAACACGAACTTGAAGGTGGATTTGACTTTCACGGTCTTCAAATTAAAGATCTTGGCATTCAAGCTCAAGTAAACCGCAACGTCGAGTTCAGCCAAGAAGTTGAAATACCTGCAGATCAAAAAGAGCCCATTGTTGTCGGCTGCCAATTTCACCCTAAGCATCAATCTGCCCAGATCCTGATTGAACAATAGCCAGAACAAGCAGTAACGCCCTCTTTGTAAGAAGAAATTATTTAGACTTCTTCCGAATTGAGGGCTAGTTTGCGCACCTAAGGAGATATCCCATGGTGCAAATCAAATCTAAAAGTAATTTACTAATCGCTCTTTTTCTTTTCGGTTCGGGCATAAGCGCAGTACACGCGGAAGAAGTCGTACCTGCTGTTCCACCCGTAAAACCTATATTCTTAGAAGCTCTTCCCGACTCGAGTGATAAAGTTAAGTTCAAAGTTGTCGTTCAACTCGCAGGCGAAGGAAAAACAGGCTCTACAACAATCCTCAAGAAAAAAGTAGACGACGAAGGTAACTATACATGGAGTCGAATCGACAAATGTCAGTCCTCAAATGGATTTGAGACACGCACCACAGGTGACCGTGCATTTAAAACCCCTGCTGGACGCTTCCAACCACTCGATACAAGCAACAAGCTTCTTTACCAAGGAAGCTGGGATTCTCACGGACCTGCTACTTACTATTTCGTTCTTCAAGCAACTGCAGATGCGAACAAACGTGGTTTTGCAGCCATTCACAACGGACACGTTTCCGGACGTAACAGCCACGGATGTGTACGTACAGAAAACGACTGCGCACGTGAAGTGCTAACTTTGAACGATCTCGCTGAAGAAATCCCCGTTGAAGCCGAACAAGCTGTCCCTCAGTCACTTGTATTCTCAAGTATTGAAGAAAACCTCTTTGGTCGTAGCCTTGGGATCAGAGCGAAAACTCGTTTAGACTACTCTGCAATGGTGCTTGAATTCTTAAAATACGAAGGTACAGACTTCGAATAAGAACTTCCATTTTACATGAGTGTCTGTCGCAAAAGTGACAGATTTTAAAATAGGCCTTTCCCGGCAGGCACTCTCAATGTCCGCCATTGATGAGAAACATAATTCCGCTCCTCATCATAGCGACAGCAATTGAAGCTAAAAAGAGCGACGCTACTTTACCCATCGCCTTAGAAGCTCCGTCCCCCATGACTCGTCTTATTAGTTTTGAATAACTAAATACGAGCCAAACAATTAGCAGGTTAAGAACAAGTGAAAGAAAAGTCGTCCAAAAGCCATAACTTTTTGATGAGACTAAAATTGAAGTTAAAGCAGCGGGTCCCATAATCAAGGGAATTCCAATAGGCACAACCCCTGCGTCCTCACCTCCACCTCGGCGCTCATCTACATTTGAGGTTACGAGGTCTAAGACTGAAATTGTTAACAGAACGATCCCCCCTGCTATCTTAAAATCAGCCTCTGTGATGCCAAAAAGGGTAAAAATGAAGTTTCCCAAAAGCAAAAAGATGAGAGCCAAAACCCCCGCCGTTAAAAGTGCCTTTTGGAGTAATTTAGCGCGACCCGTAGTCCCCAGATCCTGAGTGATATTGAGGTAGAGCGGAACAACCGCAATACAATCTATAGCCACAAAAAGCGCTATAAAAGATAACAAAAAAGGTTCAAACCATTCCCAGTGAAAAGCTGACATCTTTAGGTATTTTAAGACACATATGGTCGACACCCACGCTGCACGGTGCTAAACCGCAAACAATGAATCTCCTCACAAGCATCATCAAAACCCGAGTCTATGCAGAAGGCATGATCAGCTCTTGGATTGTCGACAAACTTGCGAAATATCCTCAAGAAGTCCAACAGATGCGTCTCATGAAAATTATCAAAAAAAACGCTCAAACGGAGTATGGAAAAGCTCACAGTTTTGACAAGATTAAAAGCGTTGAAGACTTTCGGAAGCTTGTTCCCATCAATGATTACGAGGACTTAAGGCCTTGGATTGAAAAAGAAGATCAAACGGGAGAGAGCTCCATAACCCACAAAGGTGCGGTTCGTTACGCCGTAACTTCAGGCACAACAGGAAAGCCTAAGTTCATTCCCGTATTGGAATCTACGCTAAAACGCCAAAAGCTTATCCAACACCTGTTCATTTATCGGATGCTTAAATCGGCCCCCTCTATGCTCGATGGCAAAATCCTCTCTATCGTAAGCCCAGCAGTTGAAGGTTATGTCACTGACTCAGGAAAACCCTATGGTTCGACCTCTGGTCACATGTACGAAAGTATTCCGAAACTTATTCGTAAGCGCTACATTGTGCCCTCTAAAATCTTTGGCATTCACGATTATGATACGAAGTATCACGCAATTTTAAGACTCGCGATTCAAGCCAAAGACATAACATTTGTTTCTACGGCTAACCCCAGCACACTTGCTCGTCTTGCAAAACTCTTCCGTGAACGTGGTCAAGAGCTTATTAAGGAACTGGCTGAGGGTACTTTCTCAGAAATGAGTAAGCTCAATTATGCTCAACAAGTAACCATGAAAGAAGCGCTTACTAAAAACCCTGAGCGAGCTGAAGAGTTGAAAAAAATCTGGGAAGAGCGCAAAGGTAATGTGCGCTTTCAAGATATTTGGCCTTCAATTGCTGCCGTTGCGTGTTGGACCGGTGGAAGTAGCTCCATATTCCTCGATCAAATGAAAGGCGAATTTAAGCCCGGAACTCTTCTTCGAGATCTTGGTTATCTTTCTAGCGAATTCAGAGGCACGATTCCTTTTTCAGACGACACAAATGCTGGAATTCCGACCTTCCGCAGTCACTACATGGAATTTGTTCAACGTGACGATTGGGACAATGGTCTTATGAAATTTGTGGATCTCCATGAGCTTAAAAATGGCGACCAGTACTATATTTTTGTAACTTCTGACTTTGGTCTCTACCGTTACAACATGAATGACATCGTCGAAGTGGATGGTTTCTTTAACAAAGTTCCCCTTTTACGTTTCATTCAAAAAGGTAAAGGTGTTACCAACATCACCGGCGAAAAACTTTACGAAAACCAAGTTCTTTGCGCTGTTGATCAGCTCGAAAAACACCTCGACTTGCATAGCAACTTCTTTCTTATGGTCGCTGATGAGGCCGACAGTCGTTACACATTCTACTATGAGCCCTTTGATGAAAGCTCTTCAAGTACTGCTGGAAAACAAGGAGACATTCAAAGTCGCCTCGATACTCTATTGCGAGAAATCAACATTGAGTATGACGTTAAAAGAAGCAGTGGTCGCTTAAAAGACCTCGACGTTGCTGTCCTCAAAACGGGTAGCTACGAAGAATTTAAGCGTCATGCCATCTCTAATGGCCAGCGTGAAGGTCAGTTTAAGATTGTAGCGCTGCAGTATAAAAAGGACATGAAGTTCAACTTTGAGGAATTCCGACTACAAAGTTCTTCGACGATCCTGCCGACTAATGGTCTAAACGTTGAAGCATGATAACAATAAGCACTCAAAGTTTATCCATTCCTCTACGCTCTAGTTTTAAGCACAACACAGCGGAGCGAAACGTCACCTCTAGCGTGCTTATGATTGCTGAACGCTCAGGAATCAAAGGATACGGAGAAGCTTGCCCACGCACCTACGTAACGGGTGAAAGTGTTGAAAGCTCTATTGAATGGATTCAAAGTAAATCTACGGAGCTTTCTTCACTCGAAAACCTAGATGCTCTTCAAGCTTGGGAACGTAGCAACAAAAGTGAAATAGACAAACATACCGCTGCCTACTGTGCCGTTGAACTCGCGCTTTTAGATCTTTTTTCAAAAGAAAAAGGTGTGAGTGTTGAGAGCCTCTTAAAAATCCCTGAAGTAACGGGCCCCTTTCAATACACAGCTGTTGTGAGCGACGAGCAAGGCGAGAAGCTTGCTAAAACCTTAGGACTCTATCTTCAAATGGGCTTTACTGACTTTAAATTCAAGCTCAGCGGAAACTTCAAACTCGACCAAGAGAAATTTACTACTCTTGACGCTCTTGCAGGTGAGAAAAAAGACACCTTAAGAGTACGTATAGATGCCAATAATATTTGGCCCGGAAAAGTCGACGATGCCATCACTTACATTCAATCACTTGAGAGAAAGTTTTTTGGAATCGAAGAGCCCCTTGGTCCCCACGACTGGGACGGACTCTCTAAATTAAGTACTTCCCTTAAGACCCCCATCATCCTAGACGAAAGCCTTCTGACCCCAGAAGACATGAAAAAAGCCACAACGCTTCCCGGCCAATGGATGCCCAACATTCGCATCTCTAAAGTTGGTGGTATTGCCAGAGCCCTCGAAATTGCTCAAATTGCTACAGAAGCGAAATGCCCTATCATTGTAGGGGCTCAAGTAGGCGAAACCTCTATTTTAAGTCGAGCTGCCCTTTCTGTCGTACAGGCCTATAAATCAAACGTAGTCGCTCAAGAAGGCGCCTATGGAACCCTGCTCCTTGAAAAAGACCTTGCTGAGCCTGAAATTCGCTTTGGAATGGCAGGAATTTTAAAATGGCAGTCGCAAGGAAGCGGTTTAGGACTTAACATTATAGACGCGAATGTTGGAGCCTAAGTTTTACAAAGCCCACCTTGAAAAAGTGAGTCGAAGCTTTGCTTTTTGCATTGATGAACTCGAAACTGAACTCCAAGAAAAAGTCGCCCTCGCTTATTTACTCTTTAGAGTCTTAGATACCGTAGAGGATTCCAAATGGAGCACAGAAGCCCTACAAAAAAAAGCTTTTTCGAGTTTTCTAGACCTCTGTGAAAACAGAACTGAAGACAAAAATGAAGCAACAAATGAATTTATCCAACTCTTCTCGCAGGCAGAGTGCAAACCCGAAGAAAAAAACCTTATCAACGATTCGCTCAAACTTTTTTTAGCGTTAAAGAAACTCTCAGATAAAGATAAAGCTCCACTCTTGTTGGCACTCAAAACTATGTGCTCGGGCATGCAGCACTTTACATTTATAAAAAAACATCAACTCAATAACCTCAGCGAACTCGACTCCTATTGTTACTACGTTGCAGGTTGTATTGGAGAACTACTCACCGCATGGACTTCTGGCGAGAGCAGCGAGACGCGAATTGAAGAATCCATTCACTTTGGCCTTTTCTTACAAAAAATAAATATCCTCAAAGATTTCCAAGACGATAGCCAAGCGGGAAGAAACTTTCTCTGGTCGTGGCAAGAAGTTGCCAACACTCTTAAAAGCCATGCGAGTGCTGCCTTTCGCTACATTCAAAACATTCCCGCTCAAAGAAAAGATTATAAAATATTCTGCAGCTGGTCTCTCTTTTTGGGTCTCTTTTCTTACCCCACAATTGAAAAATCACTTCTTCAAAAGAAGAAAGAAAAAATTTCTCGTCTCGAAGCATGGCAGCTTTTAAACACAGTCAAAAAAAATATTCTGCGTGAAAATGACCTGAATTTGATTTTCGAGTCTTTCCTCTCAAAATTACCCGTTTCTACATACGAAATTAACACAAAGAATTTGCCGTCAATTTGCTGACCCCTTTTCAAATATGCTAAGTTCTGCCGATATATAGTATAGAGATGAAGTTGCTGAACGTATATTTGATTGACTCTAAAAGAGTATCTTTTCTTATTTTACTCCCCCTGCTGCTAGCCATGTCGTGCGCTCAGCAAGAAGTTGCTCTCAATAAAGACAAACTCGTTTGGGAAGAGCACGTTGTTAAACAAGGAGAAACGCTTTCGCAACTTGTAGAATCTTGGCAAGTGCCTAACCCAAGTGCTCTCTTAGCCAGCCTAAAAGAAAATAAACAAACTGTGCTCAGAACGGGACAAAACCTACGCCTGCATAAAACACTAGGACCCGTAGAAACTTACCAAGCTATAGAATTTCCCCTTAGTCAGAGAATTAGCCGCTTTTTTCGTTGGGAAAACGGAAACTGGCACTTTAATGAAGTCGAAAAAAACTTTACTGAGAAAGTTGTAAAATATTCAGGAACTGTTGAGACCACCCTTTGGGCTTCAGCAGAAAAGTCTGGAATGGACGTACAACTCCTCATTCGACTTTCTGAGATCTTTGCCTGGGTCATCGACTTTTCTCGCGAAATCCAAGTAGGTGACGAATGGCGTCTTGTGGCCATTCAATATGTAGACGGAAAAGAACCCAAGGGTTGGAAAGACATCACTGTGGCTGAAGTAAAACGCGGGAGTGAGATCTACCAAGCTTTTCTTTACGAAGACCCCAACACAGGCAGAAAAGGTTTCTTCAATGCCAATGGAGAAAGTCTTGAAAAGTTATTCCTCAAAAGCCCCATTAAATTTGGTCGTGTAACATCGCGTTTTAATCGAAAACGTTTTCACCCTATTCTCGGCGTAAAGAGACCCCATCTAGGAGTAGATTATGGAGCTGCAACAGGTACTCCTGTCATGGCCATTGGAGACGGTGTTGTTAACTTTGCGGCTTGGAGTGGTGGAGGTGGACGCATTGTCAAAATCAGACACAACCCAACCTACACAACGGCCTATAAACACCTCAGCCGATTTGCTAGCGGTATTCGACCGGGCAAGAAAGTTCACCAAGGCGACATTATTGGTTACGTAGGATCTACCGGCCTTTCTACAGGCCCCCATTTGCACTTTGAATTTCTTAAAAACGGTAGCTTTGTAGATCCGCAGCGATTAAAATTTCCTGCAGCGACTCCGTTAGCAAACGAAGAAAAAGCTGGTTTTGAAAACGCTAAAAAAACTCAATACGCTCTAGTCCCCAACTGGCCTAGCCGTAAAAACATCCCTATGCGCACTGTGAGCTCAACTGAATAAGCGACTCTTGACTTTAAAGAAGCTCATGAGCATCTTTACTCTAAATGGTAAAGGTATTCAGGCTCTCCTCGCCCCTTTCAATACTTATAGGCATAGGACTCTTGCTCGGCTTCACCTTTATTGGACTTCCTCTCCTGCTACTTCTTGTCGGCATTTTTGTACTCTCTAGCCTAATACGTGGACTTTTTGGGAGCCCTTCTTCAAATCAAGCTCGCGATAGCTCCTATACCAATGCAGAAGGAAAAGTTGTTTCGCCTGTAATCCATAACGATAAGATTGGCGATTACAGAGTTATAGAAAACCCAGCAGAACCTGATGTTATAGAAGTTAAAAAGCTTTAAAATTACGCTCTTCTAAACTCTGAGTAAAATATGACCTAGCAGCCTTCAAATAACGAAGCTGGGAATTATGTCCACTTTGAGCAGCTGCCGTACATTGAGTCTCTGCAATTCCTACAAGAGGACAACGCAAAAATGAATCCTCACTCAATCGATAATAAGAGTCACCCATGACTGCTGAGTACTCACCAGGAGCATTTAAAAGAGCGATTCCCTTATCTCCAACATCAAGTACACTTTTTCCAAAGGGTACCAGAGGAGAGGGATCTAGAGCTAAATAATCCGCAATCGTCGCAGGAATATCCGCATGCTGAGTAACTTTTTGAATTTGCAGTCCCCCCAGATTCTCTGCCCCGTGATAGAGACTCAAAGGAACTCTGTGCCCACCCGTTTGACTGCAATACTCAGCCCCCTTGCATTGACTGGTATGATCTCCAGTTAAAATAAAAAGTGTCTTCTTGAACCATTCGGCCGACTGATACTTCTCAAAAAAAAGCTGCAAGGAGCGATCAGAATAACGAAGACTGCGGGTATAGGGTGTTGGCGCTTCCGCAAGCGAAGTGGAAAAAGACGATGGAATTTCGAAAGGCTGATGCGAAGACAGTGTAAAGACTGCTGCTACAAAAGGGCTCTTTTCTTCAGAGAGTTTTTTTCCCGTAAAATCTAAAAAGGCGTGGTCGTGCACTCCCCAATCATAAAGAGCCGAGGAATCGCCTGTATAATCCTCCTTCGCAAAGTAATGAGGAAATCCCGCAAAAGCTGTAAAGGAATCAAAGTACATACTGCCTCGGCGTGCCCCATGAAAAAACAAAAAGTCCCGTGACTGAGTTGAAGCTGTAGAGCGAAGTGAGGCCAATGGCGTTAGCTGAGTGTTTACATATTTAGAAGTAATGTAAGGATTTGGCATCATCGATGGAAGCCCCGCCAAGAGAGCAGGAATAGCTTCAATGGAAGTTCTCCCATTCGCGTAATGATTTTCAAAACTAATGCCTCGCTGCTTAAGGCTATTTAAAAAAGGTGTAAAAGAGGAATACTCAAGACCAAAACTTTCTAAAATAATTACAACCACATTATCTGAGGGATGTGGACTTAAGAGCGACTCTCCCCTCGTTGCGCCAGGACGCTCAGAACTTAAAATGTGATATGCCTCCTCTTGAGAATAATCTCGATAGACTCTTAAAGAATCTTTTTGATTCACGCTTTGGATGGCCGAAAAAGGCGTACTCATAGCTAGATTTATTAAACGCGCACTTCCTAAACTCATCGCACTTGAAAGCTTAATAGGCTTTTCTTGAAAACCACCGCGCGCAAAAAGAACAGCCATCGGAACAACAAACAAAAAAGAAAAAACTTTGCGCAAGGACAAGCGCCGAGAAGAGCTCCCAAGAGAGTCACGTCCAGCAATATGCCAAAAAACAAAAAACACAAAAAGAAAACTCATGAGAATATAGCTGTAATGAGAAGCTAATTGCGGAGCCTGATCTTTGATATCTGAGGAGATAGAGAGGATTGAGGCATCTAGTCGCTTATTTGTAATTAAAAAATACTCAGCGTCTATCATGGATACAAGGTAGAAAAGAGAAACCCCAAGAACCTTAAAAAATCGGGGCAATCCCAGCAAAAACTTCTTAGCAAATACAAACAAGAAAATCTCAAGAGCTAAGATCGCTAAAAACAAATAGGCCAAAGCTGAAGCATCGAAGCGAAAGCCATAGGCAAAAGAACGGGTAAAATCCCAAAAACTTAATCCCTCAAAACTAGAAGCAGAACGCAGTAAAAAGAATAATCGAGTAAACTGCAGCAACAAAAGCGACCCTAACCAAAAGATCATCCTTCCTTTTAATTAGCATCAATTGTGAGAGATCCCAAAGACCCTTTCACACTAAAAACATCGTTACTGCTACGTCCCTTCATAGTGGCCATAGCATAGTTCCCCATTGAGAGGCGGAGCATCATATTTGGAACCTCAACAGCAAGTCCCGTCTCTTCGTTAACCTGCCCCCAAACATGTGCAGCTGCGATTTGAACATTTGAACTTAAAAACTCAAAATGATTTGTTTTCCCGTATGCTTCTTCAATTTTAGCTTGTGCCTTGAGTGCTAAACTTTTCGCAACACCTGGCAATGCATTTGATAAATTGTTTTTTGTCGAAAGCTCGGCCACCCAAGCATTGTTGAGATTACTTACTTCAAAGTTTCTTAGAACTTCAGTCGAAGCTAAAAAAGTTACACTGACTGTTAAGTTCACTTCCATTTTAGACTTACTCGAAGTTCCTCTCGCATAGCTCACACCGTCGACCTGAGCACCACCTTGCTCATAAGTTCTAGCTGCAAATCGATACGTCTCTCTCTTAAGCATCTCAAAAATAGGGTGATCAAGTGGCAAATCCCTATAGAGAGGATCTTTTCTTGGATCAGCGACATCAGGCGATTCTTTTTTCTTCATATAGTAAAGCACCCCGACTGCATCTTCTAAAGAAAAGCGACTCCCTGCCTTCTCAAGAGAACTAGGCAACCACTTACTAAAGAGTGTTGCCAACATGGCACCCAAGGGAATGTCACTCGTAACTTGAATTCCAATACCGTACACATTGAAATGTTCAAGAACTTCCCCAATTTTACCGAGACCAAACTTCAGCGATTTTGCACTTACAGTAGCACTTGTATTGGAATCAAATAACTTTACTAACCACTCAGAATTGATATTTTGCTTATTGAGCTCTTGTTGTAAAAAGCCCAAAACAGTTTGCAAATACTCAAGGCGAGCCGCTTGCTTAATTTGTATTATTTCTGGAGTGTATTTTTCTTTATTATTTAAAGGATTATTTGGGTTGTTCGCATATTCGAAATAATCTGTGTACTCTTTCGCCGCTCCCACCAAAACCAACATCTTACCGACATTTCTCATCCCCTCAGATATCGACTTAGCAATTTTCAAAATTTCTTCGCCTTCATCGCTAAACTCATCTTTTAAAATCTGGCTTTTGTTTCGCAGTACCCATTCTGAGGAAAGGGCTGGTACTTCAGTCATGTAGCGCGCCCCAAGAGTAATCATACGAATTCCACTCCAGCTAATAATGTTGGGAGCTTCGTTGGAGACTGCCGAGATTGCTGAAGGCGCTTCAGCTGACCTCATCGGAGTAATGAGCAAAATTGCGAGTATAAATACACAAATCCTTTTTGTGTTTGTTAAAATTCCTTTTTTCATTTACGTACAACCTCTAAATTCAGCTACTTATGTGCAAGATATGTACCAAACTCAGCTGCTGCCTATAACTCAGAGCTGTATGCAAAAGCATGTCTAGAAACTAAACAGCGCCTGACAATAAACGTCCTCGCCTTAGCGGCAAGGCGGTAGATCGATATCTGTATTGCCCTCAGGTATGACGGAGGTCTTGATTCGAAACTTACCCGATCCCAAATACTGCAGCTCTAAGTCAGGTTGAATAATCGAATAAAAAAGACTGAGTTTAAGACGATTTTCAGGAATGCGATTTCGATGAGTTAACTTTAAGCCATATACAATGACATTGCTTCCCGTTAAATCAATCCCCTTCGACAACTCAGTCGAAAGGGAACGAGGATTATAACAACTCGGAAATGGAAAATGCAGATAATTGCCACCAAAAGCCTTCACATCGTGAAAGCGTAAAACTTTAGAAAAACCTTCTAAATCTTTGTAAGATTCAAATAATTTCGAATCACCTAAAAGTAGCTTCAAAGCTTTTTGAGTCCCCACATCGAGGGTATTTACACTTTTTCTTCTCAGCAAATTCAAATAAGAAGGCATAAGAAAATCCCCTACCTCATCAGCAAACTTCAATGGTTGAGTCCCTTCGCAACGTAGAGATTTTTTTTGAGCATTAAAACAATATAAGTTCGAGGCTACCGTTACAGCTCCTTCGGGTATGACATTATCTTTATAACGAACAAAGTTAGACTGCACCCCCACCACCGTTCCACCGTCCATAAGGGGTGCTCCTGAGTTTCCTCTCATCAAAGAGCAGTCTCGTGTAATCATAAAAGGATCTGTGCCCTTTACAGACTCAGGAACTAAATATGAGTTTTGAAGGTACCAACACTCTGTTTCGCGTAAACGTGACTTTCCACTCTCTAAACGCGAAGGGTCTGCAGAAAACATTTTAATTTGATATGGCTTATGGGGGTCGTTCAACGGTTTTTGGCTTATTTCATAAGTCGCAATGGGTACATCCGACTTTACTTTTAAAAGAGCAATATCATAGTAGGCGGTGTTTGGGTCTTCTTCGGGTGCCGATACGAACTCAACACTCTCACATGTAACAGTAGCACCTTTAACAACTTTGATCGCCACATCAGCAGCACACACGCTTGCCTCTGCTCTCAATCGCTTAGGTATACAATGTCCAGCA
Source organism: Bdellovibrionota bacterium (assembly GCA_041391385.1). Taxonomy (GTDB): domain Bacteria; phylum Bdellovibrionota; class UBA2428; order UBA2428; family UBA2428; genus CANIGN01. The sequence goes on along the minus strand of JAWKOD010000005.1, from coordinate 378,561 downwards.
GTTAGGGCATATAGCTGATCAGCAGGAGAAGCAGGAAGTTTTACAAAAGTTACAGTACAGGTATCCATTTCGTAATATTTTTGAGAATCATCCTCGTGATTTGTTTGCCCTACAGCCGCGAGAAGACCAACTCCGTCCGGACAGGAACCTGGACTACAGATAAGTGCAGCCTTTTCAATCGCCTGACGAGCCTCTTCAATCGACATGCGTACATCGACTTCTTTAAAGTCTGCATCAGGTACATCGGCAATGTCCTCATTAAGCTTCAAAGATGCTTGTGTACAAGAACATAAAACCAACAATACTAAAATTACTTTATCTTTCATTTTCTATTCCCTCGGGACTTAAAGCCTCTATTCGAATCAAAACTTTTTTCATATACGCACTCAAGCGAATCAGTTCTTCGTTATACTTAGCCGCATTTTTTGATCATTTTTTTCTCTCAGCTAAACTGCGAGACGCTATAAGACGTTTTTCCTTACCCAATAAGTCATTGTAACTTTTTTCCAAATCTTCTTTATTGAGTCGCTCAAGCTGGGCATCTGACATCGCATCAAGCTTATCAACATTCTGAGCTTCTTCCGCAAGTCCCTCTTGGGTCTCTCCAGACATACTTCTATTGTGATAGAGATACGATGCCATCCCAAGACTTGTCAGCACAACGCCTCCTTGTACAATACGTGTCACTGCCTTATCTAATAAGCGATATGAGTAATACGAAGTAAGCCGATCATCTAAGCGCGATCTTTCAATTGCATAAGCCTCGCGAGAGGCAAACATTTTTTTCAAATTAGGCGTCCACGATTGAAGTGGATATTTAACTTTTGTAAAAACACCTACCACAATACCCGCAACTCCACCGACAAAAGCACCTTGCTCACCCGCTACTTGCTGCCCCAAGTATGCTCCTGTGGCCCCCCCAACAAAAGTATCAGTGGCTTTATACAAGGAGGAAAAGTGATACCACGCCGCTGGACTTAAACTTCTACTCGCTAAGACCAAAGGGTTTTCCTCTTTAGGATCTTTGGATTTCATATAGGCATCCAATTCTGCGAGCGAATTTAGAATTCCATTATCCATCTGAGTAAGTCGTTTTTTCCATGTCCCATTCCACATCTCTTTAGCTTGAGATTGACTCATAGAATCCATTTTCTTAGAAATCATATCTGTAGCTACTTCGTGTAGTGCTAAATTTAAATCCTTAATCCAAAGAGCTGCTGCTCTTGGATCATCAACAGGAAAATCTGGAACTTCTAGCACTATCTCATCTTTAAGCTTTTTAGCCTCTACGCTCTTAAAATCTTTTTTTCCAACAAGACGAACGTGTTTGATACCAAACTCTTTAAAAATCTCATCGATGTGAAAACCTGCTCGTCCCATTCCTCCATTAATCATCCCTAAGAATTGCTCGATACTCATTCTTGGAGCCGCTCCGTCTCGTATTGCCTTAACTCGATTTGAAAAGCTTACGAGCCAGGCTTCTACCTCTTCAGGCTTACGAATCTTCGATCCTTTTGTAACCTTAAGTTCTGCAGTGTCCTTAGCTAAGGCTCGCTCCTTAGCTCCTGCTTCTTTCAAATCTTTTGCCTCTACCAGAGAAGCTTTTTTTCCATGAGGCGAATCATATGGAAGCTCTAGAACACTTTTTAACTTTACTCGGCACGGGGTCTTCCCTGAAAATGTAAAAACTGCCGCATTTCCAAGCAAGCAATAGAGAGCCATAAAAAATCCTGCTTTATTTAAAAATGTGCGCTTCCAATAACTGCGCTCGGCCTGGGAGCATCCCATAACCCAATTATCTCATTTTTTAAAAGCCTGGAGGGAGCAAAAGCTTGAATTTTCGGTAACTTATACCGAACACCTGAACAAAACTTAGACAGTTAAGAAAGACTATTAAGCGGGTTTCTCGTGCTCCTCTTCCCCACGGGGCAAGAAAAAGAGCAGCTTTTCAGCTGTCTGAAAGACCTGTAGTTTTTCTAAAATCCAGTTCATGTGTCCATGGGTAACACAATAGTACTTGTCGTAAGTTTGGTGGTGAACATCGTGAGTAACTGGATCTAAAATCAAACCCGACTTTTGAAGAAAACGAACAAATGCAGGCAATTTTTCCATATGTGCCCACTTGTGGAAAAGGTTCGTCAGAAACCCAAAAAGCCCAAAAAATAGAGAAAAGTAGGACCAAAAATCTCCTTGAGGTCCTCTAACAAAATATACAACGACCCAAAAGATGGCTACCAATAACCCGCTTGTTCCGCAGAGCTCAAAAAAATCGTGCTCCGTCATTTTTTTTGGCAAAACATGGTGTTCCCTGAACGGAAAAACAAAGAGTGAGCCCACTATGGGGGTATCCTCGTGAAAAAATCGATCACCAAACCAATGAAGAGTGCCTGTAGCAACATCACTTAAAAGCCAACCCGCAAACGCCCCCGTAGCGAGAGCCCACAGGCTGAGTACTCCGTGATTGAGCGAGCTATAGAGAAAGAGAGTTCCACCTATAAAAAACGAAAAAACCCCAAAAATGGCAATAATTCTATTCAACACACGGGCAGCATACAGGAGCTTTGAGTCATTTGGTATGAATAAGTAACGGTTCTGATTGACAAGGTGGCCCATATTCAAAAGAATACCCCGATGCAAAGAAACGTGCTTCTCACGGGGAGTACCGGCATATTGGGAAGCCGGACTCTTATTGAACTCCTACAAGATAAAAACACTCATGTTTTTTGCCCTGTTAGATGCACATCCGGTGCGAATCCGATAAAAAGAATACTCAACGCGATTTCTATTTATTCACCAGGATTTGATGATTCTTTTGCGGATCGAATACACCCTTTTATATGTGACCTCAGTAGTGACTGCATCGTAAGTGGCCTTGAGCAACTCATAGATCCTTCAAAGATTAACAAAGTCATCCACAGCTCTGCACTTACGAGCTTCATGTCGAGCCACAAAGAACTGAGTCACGCGAACCAAAATGTAACGTTGAAAATGGTAGACCTGGTCAATAAATTTTCGATTGAAGAAACTATCTTTGTTTCCTCTTACAGTATCTTTGGTCGTTTGCTCTTTTCAAAAGGTGATATTAGCTCTCAAGACCTTGATCTGGGCCAGGACTTTGCCTCCCTTCGATACGCCGAAAGCAAATTCAAAACAGAGCTTCTCCTAAGAGAAAGAATCAACAAAAATCTTAAGACAGCTATAGTTCGTCCTGGAAATCTTCACCCTGATTCAACTACAGGATTTCACCCTGCTCTGAGCACACGGGGAGATGACTTTTTCTTTGATATGCTAAATTTCTTTTTCGACGCTGACACCGTTCCTCTCGGCAACTTCCGCTACGATGTAACACCTGTGGATAAAGTTGCAAAAGCCATCGCAAGCTACAGCCCCAAAAGCTCTTGCGAAACAGTCCATCTAGTAACTCCAACGCCTCCATCCTTGGATGAAATTTACGCAATTGTAAAACGCTACAGACCTGAACTTAAAGGACTTCCAGCACGAGAGTTTTTTCAAAACTCCTCCATGCAACAAAATAAAAAACACCGTCCCCTAAGGCTTCTCGCTCTATGGGCAAAAGAATTTAATATTTACTTCGAAGAATCTGCCAAGTTTGAATCTTATTTCGATAAAGAAAAATGGCCTACGAACGAAGAAATCATTGGCCTTTACTACGGCTCTTGGAAAAAAAAGCAAGACGAAAGGAATCTAAACTATGAAGTGGTGGGGATGGGGCGCTGAGAACGTTGAGTTCTCTCTAGCCAAAAGACCTAAATTTATTAAATGGGCCGAGTCTAAACTTAAGTACACACTTAAAAAAACTCCCTATATTCCACATGCTGAAAATTGCCAGCTACCTAACGAGACCGACACACAAAAGCAATTCGAAGCCCTCTGCGAAAAAAATGGGCTACGAAGTGATCTAACCCAAACCGATAAACATACTCGAATGCTCAACACATATGGAAAGAGCTACCCAGACCTTATCCGAGCCCGCAGAGGAAACTTCTTAAATGCTCCCGATGTTGTCGTGTATCCAGAGACAACTGCTGAAGTAGAACAACTCGTTCAAATTTGTAACGAACATAAAATGAACCTTGTCCCCTTTGGTGAGGCACTAACATTGTGATTGCTGTTGAACATCTCTCAAAAAGCCGCCCTCGCATTACTCTCAACTTAGAAAAGATGAACAAACTCATCTCCGTCGACCCTTATAGCTGGACTGCAAAACTACAAGCGGGAGTTTTCGGCCCTCACATGGAAGAACAACTTGCAAATGAAGGTTTTTCTCTGGGACACTTTCCGGATTCTTTTCAGTTTTCTACTTTAGGTGGATGGATAGCTACCCGCTCAGCTGGGATGCAATCAGATGCCTATGGAAAAATTGAAGACATGGTCCTGGGACTTCAAACAGTAACAGCACGAGGAACACTTGATACTCGCCCCTTTCCAGCCACTTCGAATGGCCCCGATCTTAACCGAATAATCTCAGGATCAGAAGGTGGCCTCGGAATTATCACCGAAGCAACAATGCAAGTTCACCCCATCCCTAAATATAAAAATTATGTAGGCTTTCTCTTTAAAAACTTTGAAAGCGGAGTAAATGCCATTCGAGATCTCTATCAACAAGGCATTTATCCTTCTATGATTCGCCTTCAAGATGAAGACGAAACAGAAATGGCGTTCTCGCTCAGAGAACAGGCTGAGAAGTCTTCGTGGACAGATGAATTTAAAAAATTCTACCTCAAGAGCAAGGGCTTCACGAAGCCTTGTCTTATGATTGCTGGCTTTGAAGGCACAACAAATAGACCTCACTCCACTTATGAAGCAGCAAAAAAACTTCTCACTAAGGGCGGCCAATCTCTTTGCATCGGCCCTAGCGTAGGAGCCACTTGGACAAAACACAAATACGACGTTCCTTATTTACGAGACCTCATGAATGACATGAACGTCATGTGCGACGTTTCTGAAACGTCTACAAATTGGGCCAACTTGCTTCCACTCTACAAAAAAGTAAAAGCTTCTGTTGCTGGACTTTTCGAAGGTCGCTCCACAGGTGGTTTTGTTGGCTGTCACCTTTCTCACAGCTACTCAACAGGCGCCTGCCTTTATTTCACGTGGGCAGCTCCCATTAAACAAGATGCTCTTGAAGAGTACTACGCCTTAAAATCTATTATCACTGATCGCATTGTAGAGGCAGGGGGAACACTCTCTCACCACCATGCTGTTGGTTATGAACACAAAGCCGCCATGAAAAAAGAATTGGGACTCACTGGAATCACTCTCTTGAGTGATCTCAAAAAAGCCTGGGACCCCAATAACATTTTCAACACCGGCAAGCACCTGAGCTACGACGAAGTTCAAGGGAAGCTCACAGCCTTACATCCTGGATATGAAGTAAGCAGAAGTCCTTAAGTCTTACACTCCATGTACCGGACCCTATTGCCCTAGCCAACACACTTAAGTATCGGTAGAACGAAGGACGTGAATTTGCAGTTACCGCAACTCGGAGTAAGCAAAGAAGAATCTGCTAAAATTGCAGATCTCTTTGCCCCCTATGCACCGCTCTCTCACGATCCCTGGGGAGCATCTCGCGACACACTTTTAAAAGTCGCCCCTTTTGTAAATTTTTTATACGAAAAATACTTTCGTGTTTCAGCTGTTGGTCTCGATGAAGTTCCAGAAGGTCCCGCTATTTTCATAGCCAACCACGGTGGGCAAATTCCAATTGATGGGCTCATGGTTGTTTATGCCCTTTTAGCAAAGGCTCAAAAAAATAGACTTACTCGCGCCATGGTCGAACGTTGGGTCCCCACCCTACCCTTTATCGGATCATTCTTTATGAAACTCGGTCAAATTGTGGGTGAGCAAAAAAACTGCCTTCAACTTTTAAAAAACAAACAAAGCGTTCTTGTCTTTCCTGAAGGCGTTAAGGGCAGCGGTAAAACTATTGAACACCGTTACCAGCTTCAAGCTTTTCCGAGTGGATTTTACCGCCTCGCTATTGAGGCACAAGTGCCCATCATTCCCGTTGTTTTAGTGGGCACGGAGGAAAGCTATCCGGCAATTGCAAATTTCAAACCCCTCGCTAAACTACTCAGAGCCCCTTACTTTCCGATCACTCCCAGTTTTCCCTTACTTGGACCACTAGGACTTGTACCTGTACCTTCAAAAATATCAATGAAATTTCTTCCAGCCATTTACCCAGAGCTCACAAAAGAAGCTTCGGATAAAGAAGTTTTTGCAGAGGTAGAAAAAATAAAAAAATCCATGCAGGCTGCGATCAAAAAAGGACTCAAAAAAAGAGGCTCCAACATTCTTCAAGGAGAAGCTTTTAGTGACTCCTAAAAAGAAAAAAATACTCATTACCGGGGCCTGTGGTGGACTCGCATGCGAGCTCTCAAAAGTACTTTGCGACGACTACGAGCTAGTTGGGATCGATCCGCGTTCAGAAAAAAGCGATACTAAATTCATAGGTGAACTTCATCAAAGTCACTACCGAAGCCGTAAAGTAGACGAAGTCTTTAGAAAGCATCACTTCGACGCATTCTTTCACTTAGGCAGAGTACCCGTTACATCGGGTGTAGGCAGAAATGCTCGTTACAGTGAAAACGTTCTTGGGACCAAACACTTACTTGATTTAAGCTCGAGACACGAAATTCCTACTCTTGTTGTCATGAGTACCTTTCACGTTTATGGTGCGCACCCTCACAACCCTCTCTACCTGCATGAAGATGACTCCCTCCGAGCTACGCAAAGAATCCCTGAGCTTTCAGACGCTATGGAACTCGACCATCTGGCTACAGAATTTGGCCTCACTCACAAAGGTGAAACTATTATCCTTAGACCTACAAATGTAATCGGACGAAAAATATCCAATGTCGTTTCTCAACTTTTACGTATGCCGTGGCTCCCTACACCCTTGGGATACGATCCCCCTCTTCAAATGCTTCACCAGAGCGACCTTATCCGTGCCTTTACCGAAATTCTTAAAAACCCACAAAAAGGAACCTACAACCTAGCGGGACCCGGAAGCGTTCCTTTATCAGAGATACTCAAGCTTAAAAAAATTCAAAAAATCCCGGTGCCTGATTTTTTAATTAAAAGCCTTTTGAGCCAAATTCCAGCCAAAAGCTTTAAGGTGCCCACCTATATGGTGGATTACTTTAAGTTCCCTACCCTAATGGACAACAGCAAATTCAAAGAAATCTATAACTTTGAGTACGAGCACAGTCTCGTCGCTTCTCTGGAAAATCTTTGATAATCTTTCTGAGTGCAGCTTTTTTTAATCTTTCTCTTAAACGAGCTTCTCTTTGTTCTTCTCTTAACTATTAACCGATTTTCTTTATTGCTACGCTATGCCCCTGCTGAAAGCCTCACACTCTACAAACAAGACCTCATTCCCGCCTTTCAAAGAGGTCTTCGCTTTGACTTTAAAGTAGCCGCCTTCATATTTCTTCCGCCCCTTGTCCTTAGCCTCATTTATCCTTTCTTAAAGAAAAAGGCTCTTTTAAAATTCAATCATAAACTCATTCACTTTCTTTGGATCGCTTCGCTTTTAATCATCATGCTCGATCAGCAGTACTACGCGTTCTTCCAGTCACACATTAACGTACTCATATTTGGACTCGCCGAAGATGACACCTCAGCTGTCTTAGTATCTGCCTGGTCAGATCACCCCGTGCTCCGCTGGCTTGTGATTGTCTCTATAATTTTTTATCTCGTTAGATACCTCAACAAAAAGTTTATTCTCGTTTCAAACAAATGGACTCTTAGTCCCAAAAAGACAATCGCACTTTTTGCTATCTATATACCTATCCACGTGCTTCTCATGAGAGGGAGTATCACTAGCCCCTTTCCTCTTCAAAGAGACGATATCATTGTTTCAAACCACCCCTTCATTAACTATCTCGTCAACAATCCCTTCTTTGCCATAAAAGAGGCCATTCAAGAAAAAGGACGTTCGAGTTCTTTTGTGCCAGAAAATAAGATTCTCTCTAAATACAATATTTCATCAGTTGAAGAAGCCTTGACATTTGTCGGCAAAAAAAATTGGGAAGATCTTTTTACAACAAGCCCCCAAAACACTGTCTTAGAAAAAAACCTCCCTAGTTGTTTATGTCATGATGGAAAGTTGGAGTGGCTTTCTTTTTGATTATCACAGCCAAGAAAACAACTTTCTTTCCAGCTTAGAACCACACGTTAAAAATGACTTTTTATTTAGAAATGTTATCTCATCGGCTACGTCTACGCTACCTGCCATGGAAGGGATGCTTACAGGCAAAGAAATTAGCGATGTATTCATTTGGAATAGTCCCTTTCGCTTTAAATCATTTCCCTCAGCAATTGCCCAAATCTACAAAGACAAAGGTTATCGAACTGTTTTATAACAAGTGGAAAAATGGGCTGGAGGAAACTTAAATCAATGGGTTCCCAAGCAGGGCTTTTCGGAGCAGTACGGGCAAAGTGACATCTTAAGCAAGTACTCAGATGCCCAAGACTGTGCATGGGGCGTCTTTGACGAATACTCTTTTCGCTTAGCAAAAGACATTCTAGATGAAGAAAAGAAAAACCTCTCTTTATCTTCGTCATGACAACAAGTAACCACACACCTTACGATGTCCCGACTCACTTCAAAGCCCTTCCCAACAACATACCTGCAAAACTTGGCCCCTCCCTCACAACAATAAGTGTTGAAACTCGCTCAAAAGCCTTGTGGGTTATCAGTATGCAAACAAATCCTTAGGTGACTTTATTTCTGAGGTAAAAAGATACCAGTAGGCTCAAAGAAAAACACTCATCATGGCAATTGGAGATCATAGTTCGTGGATGCTTTCTCCCCGTAATTCAGAAATCATGTCTGTAAATAAAGCCTTAAGCGTTCCACTTTACTTTTATGTCCCAGATTATATTAAACCCTTTATTCACTATGATCCCACTCGAGCTGCGTCCCACAAAGACATTCTATCTACGTTAATTCCAGCCACACTCAGCGAGGCTCGCTATCTAAACTTCGGGAATAATCTTTTTTCATCAGAAAAAGACAAAAGCATATTTTTTGGTTTGAATAGTGACTCACAACCTTTCAAAATTTTGACCTCCTCAGATAGCGATTTATCTATAGCTAACAAAAAAGCTAGAGCGTATTTGGCGCTAAATCATATTTATTTTCAACGAGAATTTTGTAAAATGGAGAGTAGCTGGTGCAAATAACAGCTACTTGATGACAAAAAATTTTATTGAGCATTATGCATCTCTCATTAAAACCCCATATCAAATGCAAAGTTTTCTGCACGCACTTAAATACAACGCAGAAGAAAACGGAGAAACACTCCGATCAGCCAACGAAGCTTTTAAAGCTGAAACAGCTCACTGCCTCGAAGCATGCTTTATGGCAGCAGCAGTTTTAGAAAAACACAATTACCCTCCACTCGCACTCAGCCTTGAAAGTGTCGATTGTCTTGATCATGTTGTTTATCTCTTTCAATATAAAAAAAAGTGGGGAGCAGTTGGCCACTCAAGAGACTATGGTCTACATGGGAGAAAAGCAGTCTTCAAAACTCCCAGAGATGTTGCAGAAAGCTTTATCGATGCCTATGTAGATTCAACTGGGAGAATAAAGGCCTATGCTGTTATTGATCTCAACGAATGTAAGAGTGACTGGAGAAATTCAACTGAATTCGTTTGGGAAGTAGAGCAATATATCTCAGACTATCCACACAAGCCATTAAACTGTAGTGAGTCTCATTATAAAAAACTCTACAAAAGGTTTATCGACGGCTTTAAACCTCTTAAGAAAAGCTACTGGTTATAAACTCAACAAAAAAGCAAAACCCCTAAATGAGCCTTTAAGGCTTCTTTAGGGGTTTTGTTTTATCTAAAAACTACAAGCTCAATTTAACATTAAAGCCAATCATGAAATTGCGCCGGGAACGCAGGCATTCTTGTTTTTTGTACTGAGATATCTCTTAAGTTAACTCGAAAATCTGTTGCGCTTGCACTCAAAGCTTCTTGAAACTTTGACAACTGCACAAGCAGAACCTTTTTTTGATCCATCAACGGAGCCAATGCGGCTTGAACGGACTGCAACTCAGACTGAGTCGCTGCCAACTGCGAAATAAGCTTTTCAATATTTGCCGCAATACTTGTTATTTTTGATTCATTGCGAGCAATCGCCGTCTTCAACATTGAAATTTGTGAATCAAGAGCGGCCATTCTTGAGCGTATGTCTCTGACAGACTTATCAGCAGCTGCATAATCCCTTTCTTTGCGATCGTAATCCGTTCTCACTTTAAATGCGGCCAAATCCTGCTCGGAGCGACGTAAGTTATTGCGAGCCGTATCCAACTGTCCTTGTTGAATAACTAAAGTATTCTCTGCGGATGCCAGGGCTCTTTCTTCTCGAGGGATATCGCTGTTTCGTAGTGTATTAAGCTTAAATTCATTTTGAGAAATAGCACTTTCGTATTGACTGATTTTAACATCAAGATCGGCTACCTTATTCGCTAAAGCGCGTTTCTCGTCTTCAGCTACACGTCTCAACTGATTGCTACGGCTTGCAATATCTCTCTCCAACTGTGCATTTTGTCCTAGCTCAGAATTATACTGTTGTTGCGCACGAGAAACTTCATTTCTTTGAGCGTTCACCTGATTTTGGAGAGCAGAACAATCTCTATCGGGTTGATTTTGGCAACTCCGCAAATCTCGTTCTAAATCTCTTAAGCTTGCCTCCGCTCGATTGAGTTCGTTTTTCTTTAAAACGAGATCCCTATCAGAACTTTGCTTAGCCCGAAGTTTTTGCTGATAGAACACATCTGAATTAAGCTTACGCTCTAACTCCCACTCAACATTATAAGAGAGATACTCATTATTCGCTCGAATACGATCAGTGCGAAGCTGAGCAACTTGCTGTTGCAGACTGCGAATACGAGATTCCAGAGTTGAAACCTCATCCCATAAATTAGAAATTTCAATTTTTGTAACGCGAATCTTTTCTTTCGTAGAACTCACTTGAGAACTCAACGTAGAAACCCTCTGTTGGTCCGAATCGACCGCATTAAAGTAAGGACGTCCTTCTTCTCGTGCTGTGCGAAAAACATCTTCCTTTTCTTTCAACACAATTAAGGCTGCTTGCAGTCTTGCATCTTCAGAAACTAAGTCTTCTTGCGCTTTTTTAAGTTGAGCTTTTTGCGTAACTACAAGTGCCTCTAAATCGCTTTTAGTCTTTTCTTGAGACTGAATCTCATTATTTAAAAGACCAGACTGCCTTAAATACTCGCGCTCACGAGCGACTAATGGGTCAATCTTCTTTTGAACTTCGTTGATATCGGCTTGTACAACTCCCGTTTCTAAATAAGAATCCCAAGCATCTCCTAAATCATCCCAAGCACTAGGTACAGATGCGGATGAATCCGCGGGAATAGCACTCACATTCAATTTATCGACATAATTATAAAAAGACTCTGGAACGAATGCTTTCTTATTATTGCATAGCTCTGATATTTTGTTTGTTGCAGCCGTGCTTCCCATTAACGAAAACAAGACCTGCTTTTCTGTTTCTTGCACATACTTTAACTTCAACGCAGTTCCCCGACGTATGTAGCTGTAAAAATCTACGAAAGAACTAGGAGCAAACCAAAAGGCTCTTGCGCCTACGCCTTGATCCAAAAACTCACTTCGAAAATGTCTCTGGATGTTTTTACTGCTATCAGTTTGCGTATAAACAACTTTGTTCTCTACACTTAAGTCATCCGTACTCACAACAATCTGAGTCGCGTTCTCAAGCGCAGGATTATAAACAATACTTAATCTCCACGTCAGCTCACCCACTTTTTTGGTGGTTGAAGCAACACAAGACGCTCCCAAAGGAGCGGCCATCTCTTTTCGCTCAAAAGTCCAATCCCTAAAAGCTTGCGGCGCTTCCTGCGCTCGAAGCTCGTTTGCCGAAAAAAACACGAAGCCTAAACTCAATACAAAAATACGATTCACTACACACTCTCCCTTTTCTCTTCATAAAATGCTATTCGGGCCTGGCTCAGAGACACGCCGCCAAGCATCACTAAAAGGGTTAAGCGTTCCAGTTTTTCCGGAACACTTTTGATGCCAAGGTGCAAAAATCCAAGACCACACTGTCTTCTCATTAGACAGCTGTCTCCGCAAAACGGAAGAGCGCCTAAAGGTCTAGGCGTAAGTGTCTAATTTTAATGAATAAAATCCAGGCACCACTTGTGCTCCCCTTTAGACAATATGATTAATAGAGGATCGAGCCATTTACGCCTATTGGCCCTAGGAGTAAGCCTCATTGCGTCTTTGCAATTGGGAATTCCTTTAGCCTATAGCGCTCCTACCAGTGGAGGCCACAGTTCTTTTAAAAGAACTGAACGCAAAACTTCGAACGAAGCTCCAGCAGAAGAAACTGTAAAAAAAGAGAACTGGTTTAAAAGAACCTTCTCTTCAAAAAAGTCATCTACTCCTAAGCAAGCTGCCCCCAGTAAAGCAACTGCACCCAAAGTAGAAACTCAAAAAAGCACCGGCTCTTGGCTCTCGAGACTCTTTAAGAAAGATCAATCAGGAAGCAAGAAAAGCTTCAATGGACCTCAATCCCCAGGAAGTGTAAAAACTGTTTATACCTCTAGTAACGTAACTGAAAACCGTTTTATTGATGCCCGCTATCTCGATCAGCGCTTTAAAGGAAAGCTTAAAGGCCAAGGCTTAAATATCATTAAAACAGCTAAGAAATATGGTCTCGACCCCGTCTTCTTTGCCTCCGTCATGGCCTTCGAAACCGGTTGGGGAAATTCAAGAGCCCTACGTTCTTACAACAACCCCGGTGGACTTATGTGCGGTAAGGGAGCTAAGTGCTACAAGCCCTTCTCTTCTGTTGAAGAAGGAATTGATGGCATGGCTGCAAACTTAAAGGCAAAATATCTCGATGAAGGTCGCAAAACAATTTCAAGCATCGCATCTAAATACGCACCCGTTGGAGCACGCAACGACCCCAGAGGAACGAATCGTCAATGGCCAGGCTCTGTTACAAAAATAATGAACATTTTTATTCAAGGCTCAGTAAACATGGGGAACCAAAGAAGCATAGGAAGTGGAACATGAAAACGCTTATTGCCAAACAAATAATACTTTCAACATTACTCCTTAGCAGCTCAACTCTTTTTGCGGCTAAGGCTACAACAGAACAAAAAGCGGCACCTCAAGCTGTCACTCTACAAATAAACCTTGGAACGACAAAGCTTCCTCTTAAAGTGCCCAACCCAGAACTCGCCACAAAAATCCAAGAAGCCTTTAAAAAGAAAGGCTCTACAGATTTAGAAATTCCCTATGGTGCTGACAGCAAAGAAAGCCTTGAAGGCTACAAAGGACTCAGCGAACAAGAACAACGTCAAATGCTTTGCACAGATATCAATGGCATCATCGATCTGAAAGTTGCCAACTCAGAAGCAACTGAAGTTTCAAAAATTGATTCTAAAATGCAAATTGAGATTCTGATGCTCAAACACCTTCAAGAACAGGTCGCTCTGAATTGGGCCGACAAGCAGCTCTTTAAAAACGACAGTTCTAGCGTGAGTACAAAAGAAATCTTAGAGGCGCTGCTCACCGAAATTCCAGTACTCATCAGCCCCTCTACGGTAAGAGATTTTTTCTGTAACGAAGCAACTCTTCATAAAGCAAATGATTGTAAAAAAAATTCCCAGATCAAAACTGGGACCTAAAGTTTATCGAGGGCTAAGGACAAACAGAAGCGCCGTAGTCTCCCCCTGAAGGGCACGAACACATAGCATAGCCGCTGTCCCAAGTTCCTCCGCTCTCTTCACAGGCTGTAACGTACGACGGGTCGTAGATACAGCTACAGTTCGGCACAGCCTCCTGAGTTCCAACAAAGCAGAAATTACACAACTTGTTTCTTTTACTCACACCACGAGGCATCGCTTGATTTGCTCTAATCACAAGCAAGTATGGTAGTTAAATTCTTCAGGCCACCAACATTCGGCAATTGGTTCAGAGCATGCGCTACTACTAGAACTACCTATCGTTGCAGCTATCCATATTGGTTCAGGTGCAACTATAATCCTCTACAGTGGCGGTCTCTGCGTGTTTTATAATTATTTGCAAGTGGATCGGTACAACCTGAAACATCGCCGCCCCCAACACAATAGGAAAGATCAACATAGCCCCCACCACAAGAAACATCCTCACAGAGGTTGAGATCCACTATCCATCGCATACGAAGGTACACATTCACTACTACTGCTGCTGCTGCGCTGCTTGAATCAGAGCTTGCTTCGCCAGAACTCCTTTGAACTTTCTCCCGCAGAGCTATCTGAACTTTCACTTGATGCAGAGGCAGGAATACGTCCTATACATTCATCAAGGATAAGTTTGTGGCCAATAACACCTGTTTGAATGTTGTAGAGAAATCCAGCTTCGTCTTCGCAAGTGCAAAAGTCAGTACAGGTTGTGTATTCAATATTACTTAAAAGGTTGTAGGGATTCGTGGGAACAGTTATTTCTGCTTGCGCAAAGAATTTACGATCCTCCCCGTTTGGAATTTGATCGGGTGTACATGCTGCTTCGGGAGCACCGCCTTCGGTGATGTCGTTCATTTCAATGGCTTCAAGGCGAGGCCACACATCCGCACTTTGATTGCAATAAAGCATCATTTGGGTTTTTTTGTTCGCAAGGGCAGACCTCAAATGGTTGATGTAGTTTTGAGCAGTGGCTACGCGAGCCTCTGTGCGAAAATCTAGAAACTTAGAAACTTAGGAAGGAAGGGCTACAATCGAAATAATCCCAGTAGTCACAATCTCACAAGTAACAATTCGACTCTATTGTAAAACCTGCTTAAAGGCTTCCCTCCTGACAAGAGGTTCATTCTGATTCTACAAACATGCTGCCTCGAAGAGGTTTTTTAATTCTTATCTAAAACATGCTCTTGATAGCCTCGTTAGATTATTCAAACAGACTTCACATAAGTTTGCTCTTGATAAGTAAAGATTTTGCAAAAACAGACACTTCGCTATATAAAGTTTGTGCCGTACCAAGATTTTGACATGACTACATAAATGCCCAGAAGTGCGAATACGTCTATATGAAAAATGGAACGAGTAAAAGTGTGTCTCTTTTTCCATATTTTTATTATCTACCCGTTCAAGATGAAGATGTAATAAATTATAAATAAGGAGCCTTAACACAACCTTAATTAATGAGATAAAATAATCTATCCCCCAAGTACAAAACACAGTTAATACGGATACGGTCGCAAGTAGGGTGAGTGATGGTGAGTGATGGTGAGTGAGGATTTCACCACTACCCCCTACTTGAATCTTCAAGTTCAAGAAATTTCTCGATATCAGTATCTTCTTCTTTTTCTTTAACCAAATTTTTTACAAAGTTTAAGAGCCAAACTTTTAGAATCATCACTTCCAGCGCTGGAAGTGAAAAACTCGAAGCGCGAAGGAGCGAGGTATACGCGCGAAAAGGTATCCGAGCGACTGAAAAACAAAGCTGAAGGGAAAAAGACAACGTAAAAGTGGTGCCCCAAGGGAGAATCGAACTCCCACTGACCGAGGTCGGCAGATTTTGAGTCTGCTGCGTCTACCAATTCCGCCATCGGGGCACAGTTTCGAAGAATCTTAATTGATAGCAAGAAAATGACAGGCTCACAAAAGTCATATGAGGTATTTTTTTGCTAGACTGAAAGACATGTCAGCTACGAGAAAAAGTTTGCCGCGCCGCTTCAGGGGCTTTTTAAGACGTATATTCGGTAGGCCACTGCGCGTACTCGCTCGAACTGGCCAGGTCATACAAATCCTCTTTGATGTCACTCAAGTTCAACGCGAACAGCGTCGCCACTATCGCCGTATCGGTGAAATAGCTCTCAAACTGGCCCGCGAAGGCGAAATCCACAATCTCGCTATCCATCGTCTTATTGTTAAAATTGACGAGAACGAACGCATTCTCAAGCGACAAGAAAAACTGCTCTATATGTATCAACGTCGAGGCACTTTACGAGACGCCATGAAGAGCTACCCAGCCCCCGAAGAAAACCCTCAAAGCACTTAAAATCTATTCGGATTTACTTGAGGATTGATAGATTGCTGGCTCAAGGTGTTGTAACAATAGGGCATGGGCCTCGAAGAGAAACTGGGCGAATCAATTATCACAACTCGACTCGACACCGTCCTTAACTGGGGACGAGCTAACAGTCTTTGGCCAATGCCAATGGGAATTAGCTGCTGCGCAATCGAAATGATGGCCGCCGTGGGTCCCAAATACGACATGGCCCGCTTTGGTAGCGAAGTCATGCGCTTCTCGCCTCGCCAAGCTGATCTTATGATTGTCGCCGGCACTCTCACTTATAAAATGGCCCCCATCGTTCGTCGTATTTACGATCAAATGATGGAACCCAAATGGGTTATGGCCATGGGCACCTGTCTCTGCACGGGTGGAATGTTCGATAGCTACCCTGTCGTTCAAGGTCTTGACCACGTTTTGCCTGTAGATGTTTATGTTCCGGGCTGCCCCCCGCGTCCCGAAGCAGTGATTCAAGCTCTCATGACGATACAACGAAAAATTAAACGTGGAAGCACCATTCACCACGTAAGCCGCTCTGATGAGCCTGCTAAAATTACATTCCCGCGCACCGAAACGCCCATCGTTCCCAAGCGCTCCGACACCCTTATTCTCAACATGGGTCCTCAACACCCCTCTACACATGGAGTATTGAGACTCATTCTTGAACTCGATGGTGAAAACGTTGTCCAATGTGTTCCCGATATCGGTTTTCTACACAGAGGCTTTGAAAAAATTGCAGAGAACAAACGCTATCATCAGTTCATTCCCTACACCGATCGCCTCGATTACCTTGCACCCCTTTCGAACAACGTAAGTTATGCGATGGCCGTAGAAAAACTTTTTGGAATTGAACTTCCCGCGCGCGGACAAGCCATTCGCGTTATTGCGTGTGAACTTGCGCGTATCAGCGCTCACTTACTTTCTCTCGGAACTTACGCACTCGACGTCGGCGCCGGAACCGTGTTCTTCCATACCTTCGATGAGCGCGAAAAAATTTACAATTTAATTGAAAAACTTGCAGGTCACAGATTCACAACAAGCTACACCCGTATTGGTGGCCTCGCTCGCGATGCAAGCCCCGAGTTTCTCACAGAGCTCAGTGCCTTCCTCAAAGAACTCCCTCAAACCATTGACGAGATGGATTCTCTTTTAAGTAACAACAAAATCTGGATGCAAAGAACTAAAGACGTGGGTGTTATTAGCCCCGAGCTTGCTATCAGTTATGGACTCACGGGCCCCAACCTTCGCGCTTCAGGTGTGAATTGGGACTTACGCAAAGACATGCCTTATAACGGTTACGAAAAATATGACTTTGATGTGATCGTTGGTAAAAACGGCGATGCTTACGATCGCTACTGGATCCGTCTTCAAGAAATGCGCGAATCCATGAAGATCCTCAATCAAGCTATCGACGGAATCCCATCAGGCCCCATCAATGCAGATGTTCCTGAAGTAGTCATCCCCACAAAAGAAGAAGTTTACACTCAAATGGAAGCTCTGATTTGGCACTTCAAAGTGATCAGTGATGGATTTAAGGCAGCACCTGGACAGATTTATTCTGCTATTGAAAACCCCAAAGGAGAATTTGGCTTCTTTATTAAGAGTGATGGCGAAAACAAACCTGCTCGTGTGCGCATTCACAGCCCAGCACTGAGAAGCGTTCAAATTATTCCCGAACTCATTAAAGGAAAAATGATTGCCGACGTCGTTACGACAGTAGCGAGTCTTGATCCCGTACTTGGAGAAATTGATAGGTAAACATTATGGCAGATACACCTGTAGAAATTAAAAAAACTAAAGTTAATATCGATGGCCAAGACGTTGAAGTCGAGGCCGGCTCTGTAATTATTCAAGCCGCAAAAAAAGCGGGGGTATATGTTCCACATTTTTGTTACCACGAAGGATTAAGCATTGTGGGTCAATGCCGCATGTGTTTTGTCGAAGTTGAAGGACAGAGAAAACTCGCTACTGCGTGCTCCACTCCCGTAGCCGAAGGCATGAAGATCAAAACCAACAGCGAAGCTGTAAAAGCCGGACAAAACGGCACGCTTGAATTTATTCTTCTTAATCACCCACTCGACTGTCCTATTTGCGACCGTGGGGGTGAATGCAAACTGCAAGACTACACTCTTGAGTATGGTCCACCCCGCTCACGCATGGTGGACGATAAAGTCTTAAGAGATAAGCACCGTCACATCTCAGATCAAATTGTTTTGGACCAAGAACGCTGCATTCTTTGCACGCGTTGCACTCGCTTTTCATCCGAAGTCGATGGTCGAGCAGAACTTGTAGTCAATGAGCGCGGCAACGCCTCTCACATTGATGTTTTTGAGGGTCACCCTCTCAAATCTCCTTATTCTGGAAACGTTGTAGACCTTTGTCCCGTAGGCGCTCTCACAGCGCAAGACTTTCGTTTTGAAGCTCGCCCTTGGGAGCTCAAAAAACACGAAGCCATTTGTACAAATTGCTCGGGTGGCTGCAATATTGAGATTCACACCAAGCATCGTCACCCAGGAATTGTACGTCCCGACAAACAATCACCTCGCCCCGAGATTAAACGTCTCATGCCGAGAGAAAACCTTGAAGTCAATGAATGGTGGATGTGTGACAAAGGTCGTTGGGGATACCACTATCACAACGAAGACGAAAATCGCATTCAACAACCCATGATCCGCAAGTCCACAGGCCTTACTGCTGTGAGCTTAAAAGAATGGACACTTGAACTTGAAAACGCAGGCGATTGGGAATTTTGGATCGACGGTAACTTCCCTCACGAAGGAATTGCGTGGGTCAAAGAACTCGCTAAAAGTTGGAAAGAACGCAATCGAAAAGTAGAAATCAATCCTTCCACTCACGGAGAGAAATTCCTTAAAGTTTGGTCTAAGTTTATAGCTGAAAGCCCCTGGGGCGCAGGCCCTGCCAAGTGGCATGGAATTCAAGAAGTCGTCTGCTCTAAAAGCTACCGCGAGCTCGAAGGAATTGCCCCTATATTGAGCCTCAGGCTCGGTCAGCGTGTTCGAAAGGGCCAACTCAAGTGGACAGTCGTTGCAGACCCGCTGAGCGTTCCTGCAAGCCCTGAAAAGGCATTTCTCATAGACGTTCCTCGCAGCAAAGAGGCCCTAGAGCAGCTCGAAAAGTTCTCCACTAAGAGCAATCTTTTGATCCTTTGGAGGCAAGCGAATTCAAGAGGTCTTGTAAACGAAGGCATCGCTCCAACGGAGTTATTAGGCGACGGGGGAACAAGTACCAAAAACGTATTTTTGTTTGCTCAAAAAACAAAAAATGACATTTCTCAAGGACTCAACGCAAAGATCAACCTTGCGAAAAAGCTCTTTGTTGCAAATTCATTTTTTGACAAAGCGTGGAAAGAGAAAGTCCACGGAGTGCTTCCGCTTACACCACTCTACGAAACACGAGCCACGCTCACCAACGTAGAAGGTCATAGGCAGCTCTCCCAAGGGATTCACTTGTATCATCCCAACACGCCTGCCATTAACCGCGGCACCGAAGAGATGATCAACCCCAGCCTTCGCCTCATCTAAAAAGGCGCCAGGGACCTTTTGAACGTTGCCCGCTACCTTTTTTAATCTTTTGGGCATAGCTCCGTTGAAGACACGACAATTGCTCCACTTTTCTTGTCAAAAGAGCGCTCAATCACTACAACAGCCTTCATGAGTAAAAAGGGTCCCGTATCTCAGTATCTTTTAAATCACTTTAAACACTTCAATGCCGCTACGGTAATTGATGCAGCTAAAGCTTATGAAGATCACCTCGCCAATGGTGGAAAGATGTTTGTCACTCTAGCCGGAGCTATGAGCACGGCTGAACTCGGCAAGTCACTCGCTGAAATGATTCGCCAAGATAAAATTCACGGCATTAGCTGCACAGGAGCCAACCTCGAGGAAGACCTCTTTAATCTTGTCGCTCACGAGCATTACAAAAGAATCCCCAACTGGAGAGACCTTACTCCCGAGCAAGAACAAGAACTCTTAGAAAAACACATGAACCGCGTAACGGACACCTGCATTCCCGAAGAAGAAGCTATGCGCGCGCTCGAAGAACATCTTGTAAACGCATGGGTCGGTGCTGACAAAGAGGGCAAACGGTTTTTTCCTCACGAATTTCTTTACAATATTATTCGTTCAGGAAACTTATCAAAGTCCTATCAGATCGACCCTAAAGATAGCTGGATGCTTGCAGCTTGCGAAAAGAACCTTCCAATTTTTGTTCCTGGCTGGGAAGACTCCACCACTGCAAACTTCTTTGCTTCTCACTGCATCGAAAAACGCGTAAAAAACCCGCACACTGTAAAAACTGGAATCGAGTACATGATTGAACTCGCAAACTGGTACGAAAAAACAGCAACCGATAAAAGTACAATCGGATTTTTTCAAATCGGCGGCGGCATTGCCGGAGACTTTCCTATTTGTGTCGTTCCCATGTTGCACCAAGATCTTGAAAAAGACGACGTTCCTTTGTGGGGATACTTCTGCCAAATCAGCGACTCAACAACTAGCTATGGCTCGTACTCTGGAGCTGTGCCCAATGAAAAAATCACTTGGGGCAAGCTAGGCGTAAATACTCCTAAATTTATCGTCGAGTCGGATGCGACGATTGTTGCGCCCCTGATGTTTGCTTATATTTTAGGTCAATAGGACACTCTACAACCCAATGTGTCAGCACCTAGCACTGGCCAAAGCTTAGATTTTTGCCTAGCCTCATAGATGACACAAAAGCCAGGGAGGCAAATGTATATGAAGCAAGAAATTTTAACCCTTGATATCAGTAACTGGACAACTCCTGACAGCATTGAACAAAAAACATTTGTTCAAGATCTCAAAAAAGCATTCACCGAAATCGGATTTGTTATTATCAAAGGCCACGATGTTGGCGCTGATCTTCAAGAAGAAGCCTACAAAAAAGTAGATACTTTCTTCAAACTCCCCGTTGATAAGAAAAAAACCTATCATATCAAAGGCACTGGCGGTGAGCGCGGCTACACCTCGTTTGGTGTAGAGCACTCTAAAGACAACCCCGTGGGAGATCTCAAAGAATTCTTTCAATACGGCCCCACTGTGCCTGCTGATCACCCCATGAAGGGCGTTTATTGCGAGAACGTTAAAGTTCCCGAGATCAACAATTTTGACCAAGTTCAACTGGAGCTTTTTAGCAAACTCAATGCTTTGGGCATGGATATGCTTCGCGCTATTGCAGTTATCCTTGAACAAGATGAGAACTTTTTTACCGAGCAAGTTCGCTACGGAAACTCCAAACTACGCGCCATTCACTACCCTCCCTTGCAAGGCGACGAAAAGCCCGGTGCTGTACGAAGTGCCGAGCACGAAGACATTAACCTCATTACACTTTTAATTGGAGCATCAAGTCCCGGCCTGCAAGTTAAACTCCTCAACGGGGAATGGCTCCCGGTTCAAACCAAAGAAAATGAAATCGTGGTGAACGTAGGAGACATGCTCCAGCGCTTGAGTAACTACAAGCTTAAAAGCACCACTCACCGCGTGGTGAACCCACCTTTAGAGTTGATGAAAACTCATCGCTATTCCATGCCGTTCTTTTTGCATCCCGTATCGGATATGTCCCTTGCCGCACTTCCAAGCTGCGTCAGCAAAGACAATCCCGCACGCGACCCTGCAACAACAGCAGGCGAGTATCTCGATGAGCGACTCAAGCAAATTGGATTGAAGTAAAATTAGATTTCGCTAATTTCGCCGTTGATTTTTTCCCATGCCTGAATTTTTTCAAGCATTTTATTGCCAGCCTCACCCTCATCATAAATGGAATTGGCCGGAATATAATCAGAAGACACTAATTTTAACGAAACAAGGCGACTGCCTTTAAAAATTGCTTTTAATTCTGCAGTCCCAATTTGGCGGCCCATTTCAGTTCCAGTTACAAAAACAGAACTGCCCCTCTCAATTGCCAAAATGGTCTCTAACATCCCAGTATGACCTACAATGAGCACAGGACTCGACAAGCGTTCTGCTATTAAGGCTGAATTTTCCATACTTAAAGTAGAAAGTACGACGGGAATTACAGGTTGCTCGAGAGAGCCAATCCATGTTTCAATTTTTTCAACTAAGTTTTCGTCGTATTGTTGAACGGCAGTGACAGCAAAACGCTGTGCACCTTTTTCTAAAACCTTGTAGGGTAAGATTTCGCTCTCTGCCCCCAATGAAACAAAGGGTAAATTATACTTAAGCAACTCTGAAAGGGAATCATTATCTGACAAACCCAATCCCATCACGTCGTAATTAAGTTCGTGAGTAAGCCCTGCAAGTAGATCTCTTTTCTTAAGCTGATAATCCATCGATTCTTTAGTTTCTGGATCCACGAAGTAATTCCCGTAATCTAGCCAAAGACTTGTTCTCAATTGCTTCTCTTGGTCTACAAAGTTTGCCCTTCTGTATATGCCCCCATAATCCTTAAGAGAACAACCACAGCTACGCACGCGCCCCAAAACATTACCCGTAAAAAAGATGCTAAAGTTTTTTTCTATCGGCTTCTCGAAAGGCTTTAAAATAAAAAAGCCTCCTCCCAGAAGGAGAAGGCTTAATAGAGTTATAAAATATTTATTCTTAAAAAAGGATGTCATTAACAAGGGCAGTGGAAACAAAGCTTAGCTTGTTCCTTTTTCCCGGCTTCATGAAGCTTCTTAGAGTACAACAATCCTTCTGCAACGTTTTGTGCAGCCTGCATGTCCTCAGGCTTTTTGCTAAGGTTAAACTTTGCAACTGCATCATTATACCTTTTCACTTGTGATTCAAAAGCAGCGATATCTTCAGGAGCATAAGAAGAATCCTTAGTCATATCAGTTTTAAAAGCTTCCAAATCCTTAGACGCTGCTTCAAATTTAGCCGTAGCATTTTCTACAGTTATGCCTTCAAAAAACTTAGATGTTTCTGCGTAAGCTTCGTCTTTAAGATTAGCGAGCTTAAGAATTTCATTAGGGCCCAAATCTTCTCCGAAAACCTGAGAAGCTAATTCTTTGGGGTCAATACCCTTGCCTTCACCAGAAGCCTGATCAATCAAGCTTAACAAAGCAGCTACTGTCTCAGGGTCCTTTAAATCACGACCTCTCTTCTTTGCATTGGCTTGCGCAGTAAACTCAGCCCAAATTTTCTGAGCAGAGCCCTCGCCTAGTTTGGCGTCTAAAGCTTTAAAGTAAGATGCAAGTGCTGATACTGGAATTGTTCCAGCTAGGGCCTCTGCCCCCGCAACTGGTGCTTTAGCAGATACAGCAGCAGTCGCTCCTGTAGACCCTGTTGCAGCAGGAGTTGCATCGTGGATATCCGCGGTCATTCCTAAGTTTTCTCTCATCGCTGCTGAGATCTTATACTGGGTCATTAATTTTCTAAGTTCATATTGCTGGCGAAGAGTTGTAGCCTCTTCAGCGGGTAAATCTTTAGTAATTTCTTCAAATTTCTCAGGGCTTAAATGCTCTAATTGAGTTGTTTCAGGAATCTTGTGAATTGAACGCAATCGACTAAAGGTCGCATCCGCAGCACGTACACTTCCCACCTTAAGGTGAGGTGCCTGTACTTCAGGATGCAGGCGTCCAGCAAATGCTGTCTGCACAGAAGAAAGACCAATTACCATTGCCCCAAAAAGAAACACTTTTCTCATACTCATAAACTCCATAATATTACTCCTTAAGCGAACCTATTACTAACTTAGCGTCAAAAAAACCATTTTTATTGCTCATATAAAAAAAAAGTGTCAAAAGCTTAGACACTTGAACCCGAAAACAGGACGAAAACGCCTCCCAACATATCCAAAAGTGAGAGTGTAAGGTCTTCTTCGAAAAGGTTTATTAATTTCATTAAGCACCTGAAACGGAGTACCGATATAACACATAATGTCGCGCTCTTCAAAGGCCCTTTTTTGCCTTAATTGCTGCCTGATAATTCAGGTCTTTGCAGGAGATGCGCCCACTGACCCGTCATCCCCTAACAATGACGCCTATGAAGCATTTAAAAAAGAATGTCATGGAACCCTTCCCAACGACCCCAGATCTGACTTACGACAATTTCAAGAACAAGCACCTAAACCCGTTTATTCAAGTATTCACATATTTTCGGATAACTCAGAGAACTCAATTGGAAACAACCTGCATCCTGAGCTTTTAAAACCCTTCCAAGAAAAACTCATCCAATTCATGCGCTCCAACTCAGACAATAAAAGGCTACCTGCGAGCTTTGAAGTAGATTTGGCTCTTAGATATTATGATGTGTCTCCACAGGATTTTAACCTCTGTCTCAACACCTCAAAAGCAGAGCTCGATGCTTCAATAAAGCAAGGCAAACAACTTCTCAGTGAAGCAAGTGCAGAAGAAAAAGAGCAATTCCAGCAAGAACTCAAAACCCTAGAGACCATTAACACTCAAGCAGGCAGAGTTGTTGGCTGCTTAAACTCTTTGATTCCACTCAGCCCCATGTTTCTAAAAAGTGATGAGGAAAAAAAGGCAAAACTCGACAAAAGCTTTGATGAAGTAGCCAAAGCCTATCAGGAAAACTTTTCACCCCTCAAGTGGAGCGAATGGGTTCCAAGAAGCGGAAAATTCACCTCTTCTACCGCTTTAGTTGGAGAACAATCCACTGCCCTTGATTACCTACGAGAAGGACTTGAAGCGGCAACTTCTCAATGGAGCGAAACACGCAAAAATCAGAGCGGCCATGCTCAGGGGACTGCCCCAGCGAATCCGAATGATTTTCATATCGCATATGACAAAACATTTCGAAGTGACATTGGCCCGAGCATTATCTCCGAAGCCCTTAACCTACAAGGTACTTTTTACTCAAATGCCGAGCTTTCTCAAGCATGGGAAAATACAATTAACGAACTTACTCGCTCAAAAAGAAATTATCATCTCACGACGTTATCGAGTAAACCGCTCTATCAAAAAATTAAAAACCACTTAAAAGAAAAAAGAAAGCTCACCGACAACGACATAAATGCTCTCGACTTATCGGATGATAGCACCAACCCAGACAAAGAAGCTATTCGAGCCGAAATACTTGCTATTATAAAAAATGAAATAGCCCTAAAAGTTAAAGAATATATTGGATCGAGCTCATTCGCCGACTCCAGTGTTTACAAGAACGAAAAAGCAGAAAAAGACACGTTTGCAAGAAGAGAGCAGGCCAAACAAGTTGAGCAATCTCGAAGCCAATGGCTTAGAAAGTCAAACGAAGAAAAAGCTGCTTCTATACAAAAAAGTTTTGGTGAGGGCGGGCACAATAGCATGCCCTACTGGAAAGACGATGGCAAAAGCTACTCGTCGCCTTGGGTTGGAACAAAAGAATTCTCAGATGAAAGAATTCCTATTGGGCCTGGAACAGTTATAAGCGAAGAGGATCTTTGGAATAGAAGCATTCAATCTGCCGAAACTTGTCGCGAAAAATACAAACTACTCATGCAATATCCAGGGAGTGTTTTAACTGAATTTGTACATGAAAAAAGGATTCCTGGTAAAGGTTATGAAGAATACTACCAACTCAACCCTGCTCAGCAAGCTTACATAAACAGCTGCGTAGAGGCCAATGCCCTCAATGCCTTTCAACATGCTCCTCCCGATAATCTAACCCCAGAACAAATGAAAGCAGCCCTACACACGTGGCACAAAGATTATGTTTCTAAAATTTCCGAATGCTCTACTTACGCCACTCTAGGACTAGCTGCCCTTAGAGACCAAGCTAATCAAGCAGGGGCACAAGCATTGCGCGAAGTTCTCGCAAGAGAAAACTCGCTCGCGCTTAGAGCAATAGCAGCAAAAGGTGCAGATCCCACGACCACAATTGAGACTGCAGAAAGAGGAGCGCTTTTACTCCAGCGGTCACAAAATTTTTACAGACATGATTCCGATATTTCTAAAGCTCAATTTAACGATGCAGCTTATGCCGCAGATAAATCTGGAGAAAACTCAATCCTCAGTGTTTGGGGAAACAAGGGTAAGAAAATTAGTGAAAAATACGGTCTTAAATTCAGCAACTCAAAAGACCTAAGACTTTTAGACTACTCTTCTGTCAAACCAGCTCAACTGAGAGCCCTTCTAAAAGACGAAGAGGCACTCAAGACAGTCGGCATTCTTAGCGGAGACGAACAATGGAACTTAGACCTTATTAATCTTCGTCTCTTAGATGCTTTCTATCAACAACAAGAAGCATTTGCTGCTGATCCACAACATGCGCCTCCACCCGAGAGACCTCCTCTTTTAATGATTGGGAACACCGTTATTAACATTAGAAACGACTATGGATCTTCATCGAAGCAAGAGCAAGCTAAGCGTTGGGAAGAAGAATCCCGAAACAACAAAGCCCTCTTTGAAGAATACTCTACCCTACAAAGAAAAGCTCAGAAAAATGAATTCATGACTCCCGAAGAAAGAGCTCTTTTAGACAAAAAGAATTGGGACGCTTACGTGCTAGAAAAGCAAAAACGTTTAGGGAATAAATATTTTAAAACTGAAACTCACACCATCACTGAGTACCAAGAAAAATTTCAAAAGTTCTACGACGATATGTCTAAGTCTCTCGATACACATGACAGAGAACTCTTAGAAAAATCAAGCAAAAGAGATGGCTTCTTTTACGGTGCAAGAAAAACATGGGCTGCCATAACAGATGGCAAAGAACATGCTGACGAAGAATACAAAGATGCCAAATCAGAGCGATTTTTTAATCAAATTGGCTGGGAAGGCCGCGCTAGCTTTGAGCTTGGAATTGATGACAGAAAAGTCCCCAAATCACTTGTAGATACTGCCGGTTTTATCGACTCTAGAGCCCTTGCAATGTGCCACAGCGGCGTTGTAAACCCCCTCAATGCAAGTGGAAGAAACGTTATGGCTGAAACTCAGCAAAATGTGGCCGCAAGTGAAGAAATCATAAAACAAATCTTAGATGAAGCTGATAAAAAAGCTGACAAAGCAGTTGCTAGTTTTTGCACTGACATTGCTCTAACAGCTGCTGTTGCACTAGCCACAGCTGGAGTAGGAAGTGTTTTACTAAGAGCTGGAACCATCGGCGTTAGGAGTGTTATGGCTGCGCGCGCGGTAAGTGTTGGTGCACGCTTAGGTCAATCTGCACTGAAAGCAGAGCGACTTCTTCAACCCCTTGCAAAAGCTGGTACTGTCTTAGAAGCCTCATCTGGTTTTGCAAAAAATACTGCGACGGCCTTTAGAACTTTTTTTACCGGTGGATCTTCTGGTCTTTATAGACCCGCAATTCAAACTGCTTTTAGAAGTGGTGTGAGTGTTGGTGGTTTTGGCTATGCCATAATGCCTGTGTTTGCCACTGGTTTTACAGCCGCAACAGA
The DNA here is from genome assembly GCA_041391385.1 of Bdellovibrionota bacterium. GTDB lineage: Bacteria > Bdellovibrionota > UBA2428 > UBA2428 > UBA2428 > CANIGN01. The sequence continues at coordinate 351,150 of JAWKOD010000005.1, read as the reverse complement.
AGGACTCTCTCGCCTAAGCAGAGGAGCAAGAGACAAAATCTTTGGACATGACGATTCAATTCCACCTGACCCACCTTTTGGGAAGCCTACAAAAAGGGTGTTGATGCTGCTGTCGGAGATGGACTCACACATCCAGTTTCCGGAGCTAGAAACGCTCTCATGGCAGTCGGAATTGGCGGACTTACTCAAGTTTTCTTTGCACGAGGCATCGCCTCCAAGTTCACACAAAAGGAACTCGATGACATTCTAGTCAACATACGCAACGTAACGCCACAGCAAGCTCGCCAACAACTCTCATCTTCAATTGCTCAGGGAAAACTTTCCCAAGAGATGGCAGAGCAACTCTTAGCTCGATTATCTAAGTTAAATTCTCTAGCCAACTGGCAAGCAGGTTTAAGCTCTGCTGCTGGAATGCAGGTCTACGAATTTCCAAGCAGCCTTATCGAAAGAAACAAAATGCTAAAAGAACTTGAAAAAGCTCACCAGGAAGATACCCGTCATATGTCTTCCGCCGAAAGATACACTCATGACGAGCAACAAAAAGAATTAGCGATTCAACTCGATAAAATGTGGCATGACTATATCTGGGGAAGTTTTGTGGGTGACGTGGTTTTTGCTCGAGTAACTCAAAACTTTGGGGCCATGTTACCAAAAAGCAAACTTAATCCAGGTGCATTTAGAACTTCTGCCCTTAATAGAGCTCTCCAAAGAGCCAGCTCCGTCAACGTTGTTGAAGTGAGTCAAGGACTGGGCAAACCCACTAACCGTAGAGTGAGAATGTTCATGACCCGCGATGCGTACGAATCCTACTCTCGCGATATTGATGGCCTTGTCCAACAAGTTCCACCCGAACAAAGAGCTCAACTTGCGAGTAAATTCTACGTCCATACAACTACTCAAAACACAGGTGGCAACCCATCCACCGTCGCCCAACCTATCAAAGCTGGTGGAAAAGAATACTTTGTGGTCGAAATTCCCGACCTTACAGCCGTTGAAAGAGTCTTTATCAGAAACGTTGCCATGCCCATTAATGCAGATATTCAACTTAAACCCGGAGAAAGCACCGCTTCCCTAAGAAGTGACTACTTTGGCATGAAAGATAGAGGCTGGACTGATACTTTAGGAACAAAAGACCAAGCCGCATATGAATTAGGCATTGCCTATGAAGAAGGTGTCTTTGGGGGCAAAAACGGAAACCTTACTGACTTACTCACTAAAGCTATTCAACGTGAAACAAGAGGAAATGCCACCGGACCTCAAGGTGTAAATCCCCAACCTAATCCCGTGACTCCTTAACACAATCTTAACAAAGAGCTTAAATCGACTGTCACACTTTAGACACAGCCGTGTTCTGCCGAAGACATTAGACGAGGATGTTTCGTTTAGCCTTGGGGCTCTCGCTTGCCCTTCACCTACTAACGCTGGGATATTTGTGGAAAGAGTTGCGCCACACTCAGACACTGAACGAAGCGCTTAACAATAATCCGAACAAAGCACTGAGCGTGCGCTCTGTTACAGACGAAGAACTGCAAAAAGAAATCGATGCGCGAAAGCGCCTTCAAAACACGGGACAAGTTGTTCAAGCAGATGAACAGCTTAAAAATGAAAAGGCCCCTAACTCTCCCAGTGAAAACATTTACCTCTCGAAGGACAATCAAAGAGTCGACCGCAACACACGCGCTGCTCGAGTAGGAAAATTTAAAAACGTATTAGAAGAAGGCCTCGAGAATCCCAGCAATAAAAATAAAAAGATTGCTGGTGCCGAAGCTGTAAAAGCGAAAAAAGAAAAACTCAAAAGCAATGTCTTTGACCCCAGTAACTTATTTGCTCTTGCCACCGACTACAAAGAAAGTGCCGAAGCAAAAGCTGACTCCGAAACTAACAGAGCCCCAGCGAGTGTTCTGGGTGGCCCCGCTGGAGGAAAAAAAGGCCAAGGCCTTTCCGCCACAGACGACTTTCTCGACGGCGTGGCAGTGGGCGCAAACACTCTCCTCAACACACAACAATTTAAATATTACAGCTTCTACGAGCGCGTTAGAGTTTTACTCGTTGAAAGATGGCGCACAAAAATCCGTTCCGAAATTGAAAAAGCTCGCCGCCCTGCTTCTGACGGATCTTCTCGACTCGGACTCGGCTCAAAAATCACTAAACTTTTAGTGCATATCGACCCCAAGGGGAACATTAGCTCCATCGAAAAAAGAGGAATTAGCGGTATTGAATCCTTCGACAAAGCTGCAGAAATCAGCTTTCACGAAGCCGCTCCCTTTCCCCACCCCCCTGCCGAAATGCTCAAAAACGACGAGCTTGTTATTCAATGGGATTTTGTGGTGGTCGTAGAAGACGCCTCACTCATTAAATTTAACGTGACCCGTTCTCAATAGGCCCTCTTAGAGTTAACACAGAATAGGTCAAAAAGCGGTTCTCAGCGCCCAAGCCTTAGGCTATACTTAAGGCATGTTCGACTACGGTGACATTTCTAAAGCTAAAGCCAAAGAAATCCATGAGGGGATTGCTGAAAAAGCCCCCCGTAAGATTAAAGTTCCCAAAACTCTTGCTGTAATCGACCAATCAGGTTGCACCGGCTGTGAAGCCTGCATTCAGTTTTGTCCCGTAGATTGCATTGAACTCGTGCCTGGCCCTAGATTTCCCGACCTCAATAAAACCGTAGAAGTCGACCTTGATCGCTGCATTGGCTGCAAATTATGCGCAAAATACTGCCCTTGGGACACAATCCATATGATTCCCAGTGCCGAAAGTTATGACAAAGCAAACGAGTGGACTCTCAGAAGTGTGGTTAAGATAGATCCTGAGAACAACGCTCAACCAGCTTTACTGTGGAAAACCTAAACCCTCTTTATAATTATCTCCCCGGCCATGCTCCCTTGATTCTTGGAGACAGAAGCCTAAGCACTTATGGAAGACGAAGTCTCAAAGGACTCAGGAGCTACTATTCCAAGTGGCCTCTTCCTGGGGTTTATTTAACAACAGAAATTGCCACTAAGTTTTTACAAAAAAATTCCAAGCTCAAAGTTCAAGCCAGCAAACTGGAACTCTTTGCTTATGTGGCCTCCGTTCGAAACGACCAAGAACTTCAGGTTATTTACGATGACTTCGAGAACGCCCTTAAGCTTCGTAAGCTTTTAGATTACTCACAAGCTGCAGAGATTATTTCTCAGGGCGAACTTACAGAAAAATCTCAAGGAATTCTCTATACACTCCTTCTCTTAAAAAAATGCGCAGATGAGCACAACAAGAACGCCCACCTCTTTGACTTCCTCCAAGACGCTACAAACGAAATAGATGATTTACTCAAAAGAGGAGAAGAGCTTCGAATTGATTTTCATGTCGCAAAAAAAATTGATGAATTTGTTATTTTAGGATTTCGAGAGCTCTATCCACTTGAGCAAAAATTAATTTTACTACTTGAAAGAGCCTATAAAAAAACGCTCCTCAAAACTCAACTCAAAGAAGTGGCCAATGCACAAGATTTTCTAATTCCCACTGAAAGTTGCGAAATTTCTAAAGTCAAACAAGTCCTATGGGCCTCAAGCCTCAAGGCACCCGGTCCCCTTGAAGCACAAATTCTAAATCATTCAGAGAGCCCCATTCGATTAAGTGTTTCATCTGCTATTCGCTATTACTCAACGGAGATCGATAAAATTAAAAGTGAATGGCCTCAAAAAAGTGATTGGTTAGAGACTCTGATAAAAGGCAGTTCTACAGACACAGAGCAAGCTCTATTCGAAAGAATTTTAAAAGAGAAAAGCCCCTCATCCATTTCTATGCTCGAGTCTCTGGGAGCTTTCCAGGGATCAATACTCAACCTGCAACAAAAAGAGCGTGCCCTTCCTCTCTCAAAAAGCCCCTCAGACACGCTCCTTTTAAGCTTAGAGGATCTCCCCCTTATAAATCCCGAGCAAGCAGCCCTGTGGACAAAACCCGATGAGCTCAAAGAAATTATTTCTGACTTTTGCTCACAACTTGATCCCTTTAAATCCTTTAAAGAGCTTGAGAAATTTCTTCTCGCCGAAGGCATTGCAGTGCCTCGCTTAGAAGAAGAACAAAAAGCCTTTGAGAAACACTTTCAAAGCTTTCTTCCTCAATTCAAAATTCTCAGAGAAAAACCTCGCCCTGAATGGAAAACGCGTCCGCTTCTTGAACTAAAAGCTCAAGAAATTTCTCAAAAGCTTTCTCCTTCAGGGCTCGAAGCTCTCTACAAATGCTCTCTGCTTTTTCATTTTTCACGCGAACTTCGCCTTGATCAATTCGAGGTAGACGATGCGCTCGACGTAAGCCCCATGAGACGTGGAAACTGGATCCACTACACTCTAGAAAGCCTTCCTTGGAGTAATCCTCGCGCTATAACTCAAACGCTAATTAAAAAAACGCTTATTGATAAACTTCCAAAAGCATTTAACGAAAAAGCAAGTGAATCGTATTTACGTCTTGTAGCTGCTCAGATCACGCCCATGGCTGAAGCACTCTATCACTATGTTCTCGCAGTAGATCTTGCACTTTATGAAAATTTCCCCGCTCGCAAAAGTGAAGCCGAAAAAGAAATATCCACTCAATGGGGAGAAGTGACACTTCGCGGACGCGTGGATCGACTCGATTTTGTGGGGGATGGAGCCCTCCTCTGGGACTACAAAAGTGGCAATTACTCAAACGCACGCCTCGCGAAACATCTTGAGAACGGCAAGTTTCAGTGGCTCTTGTATCGAGAGATTTTTCGAAAAGAAGGTACTCCCATTCATGGAGGTGGCTACATCAATCCTCTTGACCTGAAAAAATCCCGACTCTTCTTTTTCAAAGAAGCCCCACTCAGGGAAAGCTTTTTTGAAAGTCTTGAGCAAAACCAAGTTCCCTACGAAAGAATTACTTCAGAAGAAGAAACTCAACTTCAAGACATGCTCAACGAAAAAGTAAAATCGCTTATAGGTGTTTGGAAATCAAAAATTCGCACAGGAAAACCTCGTGAGAGCAAAGACTGCGATTACTGTGCCTATGTGGGCCGTTGCGGATACCCCTACGGAGTGGCCCCATGACGACTGAATCAAATGTAGAGCGAGTCCTCGTAGAAGCAGGTGCTGGGTGTGGAAAAACAACTTCAATTATTTCGAAGTTCTTAGATTCTCTAAAGCCAAAAAAAGCAGGCGGTAAGGCCTATCTTCCCGAGCAGTGTCTCTTACTCACTTTTACTGATGCCGCTGCACGAGAAATGCGCGTTCGCATCAAAGACAAAGATCCCACTCTTGCTTTAGAAAACACTTATGTCGGCACCTTTCATGCATATTGCCTCAGACTGCTTTCTTCAGCCAGACTTATCGACTCCCAAGCTAAAATTCTATCGGACGAAGAACTGACTCTCATAATTAAAGATGAGTTCATTGCTAAACTCTCTGTCCATCCCCAGCTCCAAGAACTTCTCTCTTTTATAAATATCAAAGAAGTTCTGAGCCTTATCCTTTGGGGAAGCGACTCGAATAAAGAAATAAATGGCGAACTCAACAACACATTTTCTGAAATAGAAAAAACTTGGCGAGATTTCTCTAAAAAGCTCACTCTAAGTTTAAACTCCCTTGATCTTGAAGATCTAGATCCAAGCGACTGGCCCCAGCAGGCCCTCAACTTACTCGATAAAGACTTAAGTGCCTCAATACGCTTTTCACAGAAAAAGGCCCTCAAAGAAATATCTAAGAATCACCCCACAGTGCTTCAAAATGTAAAACAATTGAGGAGTCTTCAATCGAAAGAAATTTTCACTCCGCTTTTGGATCTCTTTGAAAAAGAAAAATCTATTTTTGGTTTTCTTGCTCAAAGCTTGAATGATCTCAGAGCAACAATCCCCACTCATATCACTTTTACAGAAATAGAACGTCGCTGTCTTAAGGGACTGCGCGACGGGATCATTAAAGCCCCCAAGCTCAGTCTCATTATTGTAGATGAGTTTCAGGACACGAGCCCCGAGCAATGGGAGATCATCGAACGCCTCTCAAGTAACGAGAGTGAATGGTACCTCGTGGGCGACCCCAAACAGAGCATTTACGCTTTTAGAAAAGCTGACATTCGACTTTATAAGAAACTCAAATCACAAATTACAGTTAAAGAATTGGCCACCAATTACCGTTCTGCCAAAAGTGTACTCAACGCTTGCAATAAACTCCAAGCAACTACCTTTAGCGATCCCCTTGATCCTTCACCCCAAAATCTTCACGCAGGCAAGGATTACGAAGAAATAAAGAACCCCGTGACGGTGACTGAATTTGCAGAATGGAATCTAGCGATTCTTAAAGACAGAATTCTTAAGCGTAATGAAGAAACCCCCCACAAAAAGCACGCTGTGCTTTTTAGAGAATGGAAGAAACTCTATGCCTTTGCCGAATATCTTGTATCTTTAAAAATTCCTTTTCAGGTTCAAGGATCAGAAAACCATTTAGATCATTTTCTTACACCTGCTTTTCTTGAAGCCTTACGCCTTAAAGGTGAAGAGGGATTTGTCGACTACCTCGCCTTCTTCTACGAATACTGCCACAAGCTTGAACCCGAAAGATGGCCTCCAGGCCCCCAATGGACGGCTTGCATGGAACGGCTTCTCATTGATTTGCGCTCTAAGGATATAAGCGACTGGCGAAAAATCGCAGGGCTCTTAAGCTCTGGCAAATACCCCAATATTCATATTCAATCGCCTCTAGCCGCCGAGAGCCAATCAACTCTGCACCTTACACTCATGACAATTCATGGATCTAAAGGCATTGAGTTCGACTTTGATTATCTTCCAGACCCGAGAGAGCGTGCTTCTCATAAAGAATCATTTGATGAAGACGAAATCCCATTTAAATTTTTAGTATCTGCACAAGTCAAAAGCCGTAGTCTTTTACATGAACTTCAAAAAATCGATCGCAACTTTAAACTAGAAAGTGAACAAAAACGTTTGTTCTACGTGGCGATTACTCGCGCTAAGCTGGGCATGGACTTCTTCATTCCCCTTGAAACGACTAAAACAGCAAGATCTGAGGATCCTCCCTGGTGGGGTATTTGGAGAACAGAGAACTCTCTGAAAAGATTTAGGTGGTCGAGCGCTATCAGACAGCTTGATAGCACAGATGCTCATTTTATAAAGATAGAAGAATCCAGCGAAGCCAAGGTAAACGACACACTTGTTGAACCCAAGCCACTTCAAAACAACAAAGCTCCGCTCAGTTCCGTTCAGGACGCCAAGACTCAAGAATCTGCACAAAAATCTGAGGAACAACTTTGGGGAGAGGGACTCCATGCCATTTTAGAAATATGGAATGGTGATCTAGAAAATCTCGATCAGATTATTCCCCAGCAACATTTTAATGAATACAAGGAAATCCTCCTTGCTTTAAGATCTTGCCCAGAACTCTCACTTTACTGGGAAGTGCTCAGCTCAAAAAAATCAGAGTGGATGCTTTTACGCGAAGAAGCCCTCATTGAGCAAAGCGACGAGGTAGAAAGCTTTCGCTACGCCGACGTGCTCATGCTCAAAGAAGACGAAGCTCTCATTATCGACTGGAAAAGTTCACTTAGAGAGTCCTTACTCAGCAGCGAAGACAGAAAAAACAAAATTAAAGCTCAGCTCAACATCTACGCAAAGGCTATAAGCACTCAAATTCCAAAGGTAAAAACCCTGGCTATAGGCATCTTTAGAGAAGAACGCACAGTAAAAGCGTTAAAACTTTAAACACATTAGCGTATTTCGTCTCATTTTTTAATTAAAACAGACGTTTAGAGGCAACTCCTAAAGTCCAGATGATTGTACTTTAGTGCAAAAATTGAGACAATGCGGATCTATGAAAAAGTCCCTTTGCCTGTTTGTTATTTTTCTTTTTGTTGCTTGCGGCAAAGGTCAAAAAAAGAACGCTGCCACACACACAGATATCTTCCCTGGAACAGAAGAAGAGTTTAGAGAAAGCCTCAATAACGCCGAAATCACAGCCCCCACTCTCCTTAACGATGAGCCTCAAGAAAATCCAACAATCCCAATCAAAAGTCCCGGCGTAGGAATTATTAATATTGTAACATCCTCTAATAATTCAGGGACAATGCGCAATAGTTGCACAGCGACTCTTATTAACGACAATGAAATTATAACTGCTGCCCACTGTGCTGTGGACAATCAAAGCCCTGAAGAAATTTGCAAGCACACAACCTTTAGTCACGCGCTTGAAGAAGAAACTTTCACTTGCAGTAAAATACTTTGGAACTCTTACCAAGATTTTGAATCAAAAATCGATCCGGATGATAAAAAAACAGTCCGCAGCGACATTCTCATTATACAACTTTCAAAAGCTCCCAAAAACATACAAGTACACAGCTTAAGCAATCAATTTGTATCCAAAAACGAAAATCTTAAAGCACTTGTCTATTCCCCCGTTGAAATGAAAGAATCTGAGTTAACTTTAACTCAAAAAGCACCCCTCTCACCTTTTAAAAAGAATTCTACCCAATATTTTTTTGCAGCTTATGCCTGTTCTCTCGCTGACACTTTTCCTTCGGGGTATCCCTTCAGAAGCTTGGACTGCCCCATTATAGAAGGTAATTCGGGAGGGCCTGTTTTTAACACTAAAATGGAAATTCAAGGCATCATTGGGGGCTGCATAGCACCCAAGACAAATAAGTGTTCGGATGGCCAAAGTGGTGGCTACATGACTGATCTCGGTTGTATGAAAAAAGTAAATGGAAAATATGCGTGGAGAAATAACTGTCCCAAAGAGGGCGTTGTTAATCTAGACCTCTCTAAACTATAAGCTCTTGTAATGCAGCTTTTATAAATTCCTTATCCCACTTCTTCTCTATTGAAATAATATTGTCTCTATCTTTAAAAGGAAGAAACTCCGACTTATTAATGGTCAAACGTTGAAAGTGGTGCAAGTAAACTCCCAACATAAGCTTCAGAGGAGCTATATCATTATTTTTCTTCTGGCGCTCTTTAACTCTTAAATACAAATCAAAGTCTGCTCCTTGGATGCGCTCATCCCAATAACCTAGTTTATTAAAAGCTGCTCGTGTCATACCAACAGCGGAACCAGAAAAGTTCTCTATGAGCTTAGAGCCAAATTGATCATGGCGTGATTCCGTATAGGACTCCCAATCCCCATACATCAATCGAGTCATCCAGCTAAGACTTCGCCTATTCAGTCCCATCAAATAACTGAAAAAGTACTTAATCCTCTTCCAACGTCTCTTAATTTTTTTTGTTGCGAGCTCATTTTCAACTCTATCCGTAGTGGCCCACGAAAAAACCTCTAGAGACTTTGCCTTAATAATAGAAAGGCTGCGCTCATCCCAATCCTTCGATACGAGAAGATCGTTATTTAAAAAGAAAAAGTAATCCGTAGTTGCTGCGCGTATGCCCTGATTTTGGCAATAAGGATATGAGTAATTCTCAGTATTGCGAATTACTTTTGCTCCGGATCGCTCAAACAATTCGGCAGATCCGTCCGTGCTTGCATTATCGATAATAATTAACTCGTGGGGAAGCTTAGAATACTTTTTAAGATACTCAAGAAATAGCTCATTTACAGCATATTGGTTTCTAACAGCTGCAATAATACTATAACGAGGACTCGTGCTCACTTTGTAAAATCCCCTTTAGTCAGGTTCCACTTTGGGAGATTATCCACATACCATTGAACAGTGAACTGAAGAGCTTCTTCAAATTTCCATTGAGGATTCCAGCTGAGTTCCTCTTCAGCTTTTTTTGAATCAATAAAGTAGCGCCAATCATGGCCCTTGCGATCTTCAACAAAACTCAATAAGTCTTGCCCTTTACCCAAATGCTCTAGAATTTTTTTTGCGAGAACTAAGTTTTCACATTCTCCGTGTCCGCCAAAATTGTAAACTTCACCCATTTTGCCTTGAGTAGCTGCCAAGTAAACGCCCCAACAGTGATCTTCTACATAAATCCAATCTCGTACATTTTTACCGCTTCCATAAACAGGTATTTTTTCGTTTTTCAGTGCTTTAGAAATAATCACGGGAATAAACTTTTCGGGAAATTGGTATGGACCGTAGTTATTTGAGCAACGTGTAACTACAGCATCCATTTTATGAGTATGTACAAAGGCTCGCACAAAAAGATCCGAAGCGGCCTTCGATGCACTATAGGGAGAATTGGGTTCAATCTGACTTGATTCCGTAAAGGCCCCTTTATCGCCAAGACTTCCATAAACCTCGTCGGTAGAAACTTGTACAAAACGCAGCGGCTTATCTTTAAAAAACTCAAGAAGGGAAACCACACCCAGAACATTTGAATGAACAAAGGCCGAGCTATCTTCTATGCTTCTGTCCACGTGGCTTTCGGCTGCGAAGTTGATAACGGTATCAAACGCATATTTCGCCTGAAGCTTAGCCAGCAATGCTGTATCTCCGATATCGCCTTCGATCATCTCAAAATCTGGAACCATTGCATAAGAGTCTTTAGAGGATCCAATGCGAAAAGCATCTAACCCCACCAACAACTCGGGTGCTTCAACGGAGTATTCCTTGCCAGACAGGCCCCTCAGCATCCGAACAAAGGCACTTCCAATAAAACCAGCACTCCCGGTGACCAAAACTCGCTTCATAGATCGAGACATCCTTGGCAGCATAAGCCTTTTTAGATAACCTTTAAAGGAATGAAAGGCATACTCTTAGCAGGCGGCTCTGGAACACGGCTTTATCCCATGACCCAGGTTGTCTCCAAGCAACTCCTCCCCGTTTACGATAAACCTCTCATTTACTACCCACTCAGCACTCTCTTATTAGCGGGAATCACTGAGATATTAATCATTACGACTGAGAGCGACCAAAAGCTTTTTCAAGCTCTTTTGGGGGATGGCTCAAAATGGGGATTGAGACTCTCATACAAAGCTCAAGCTAAGCCCGAAGGCCTCGCACAAGCCCTTACTTTAGGCGAGGATTTCCTAGCCGGAAGCTCCTGCTGTCTAATCTTAGGAGATAATCTTTTTTACACATCAGGCCTTAGCGGTATCCTAGCTCAAGCAGAACAACTCAAAGAAGGCGCACAAGTTTTTGCTTACAGAGTAAGTGACCCCGAACGCTATGGGGTTGTTGAGTTTGATTCGAATGGAAATGCTCTCTCTATCGAAGAAAAACCAGCTCAACCCAAATCAAACTACGCTATCCCTGGTATTTATTTCTACGATTCCAAAGCGGTGGAATATGCCAAAAAACTTAAACCCTCAAAAAGAGGTGAACTTGAAATTACCGATCTCAACATGTGCTACCTCAAAGAAGGAAAACTAAAAGTTGAAAAACTCCCTCGTGGTTCTGCCTGGCTCGACACGGGAACACCTGAAAGTCTCATGGACGCCTCAGACTTTGTTGCCGCTATTGAGCGCAGACAAGGAATTAAAATTGGATGCCCCGAAGAAGTTGCCTTTAGAAAAAAACTCATTTCTCGTGAACAGCTGCTCCTTCTAGCCGAAGAATTAAGTAAAAATACTTACGGCAAATACCTCAAGCAAATTGCGAATGAAGAAGTTTAAAGAAATGCAAAAACCTAAGCTTATCGACCTTAAATACAGCGGTGATGCGAGAGGTTTCTTTTGCGAAGTCTGGAGAGATAAAGAACTTGCTAACCTCACAGAAATCACCGAATGGGCACAAGTAAACTGGTCTCGATCTAGTCAAGGTGTTCTTCGCGGACTCCATTTTCAGCGCCCCCCACACGCCCAAGCAAAAGCTGTATGGGTAACACGTGGGAAAGTTTTTGACGTGTGTTTAGATATTCGAGGAAATTCTCCTGACTTTGGAAAAACTTATATCTTTGAACTCTGTGGCGACAACCCCCAGATGCTCTATGTGCCCCAAGGCTTTGCACATGGATTTTGCACAGTTTCTGAGTCAGTTGACTTTATGTATCGCTGTTCTGGGCTCTATGAGCCAAGTGCAGAAGGCGGCGTACTCTGGAACGACCCTCAACTGGAAATTCATTGGCCGTCTTTAAAATACACTCTCAGCAAACGAGATGAAAAGTGGCCATCATTCAACGCACAGTTAGAAGAGCTTAAGGGTCTGACCTGGAATACGTAATAGCCAATTTCCATAGCTATTAAAAAAAGCAGTTGCTTGATCTATGTCTGACACTTCTTTACATAATTCGGTATTAGTACGTGCACCTCTTTCTTCCCCCTTCAACATAAAAGGTCGTGTCGATTGAGAGGACATATCCTTAAAGATAATTTCCAAAATTTTAATCCACTCCAAATTAGTCGCAACAAAAGCACTCGGACGATAGATATTAGCGACAGAACTCTGAGCGGCTTCAATGTAACTTTGAGCAAGCCATTCAGCGGGAATTCGATCCCATATAAATTCAGGATTACGCACTTCAACTTGCTCACCGGCATACCATTGCTTAAACAGTAGCGGTGCAAGACGATCTGTGTTCTCAAATGGACCGACGGGGTCCGTTATTACAACTTTCGAGAGCTTAACGCCGCGATCTTGAGCAGTTTTTCGAAGTTTTTCCCAAATTTGTGTCTTAGCCTCTCCGTAAGGAGAATAAGCATCGTAACCTCGCTCGGAGTCTCTCTCAAAAACACTTCCGCTATGAATAACGTGTGTATTCAGAGTAGCAAACTTTGTAAAAATTTTTTCGCATTCTAAAGTGGCCCTCTCAACACATGCCTGGACATCAAAATCTGCATTTCGATATCCTTTTATGGAAGCCCCATGATTGATAAAAACTTCTGGCTTAAAATCCTCAATGCATTTTAAAAATTCACTTGAACCAAAAGGAGCAGAATCCACAAAGCCCTTGACCTCTGAATAAGTAACTCTCTCCATAATGGCAGGATCGGAATATTCAGACTTAGGGCGAGTCAGCGTGCTCATCACATCATTTCCCGACTTAACAAACGCGCGACCAATGTAGCAGCCCGTAAAGCTAGTAATACCCGTAATTAAAACTCGTTGCCCCACTCCACTAGCTTAAAACTATTTTTGTCGAAAAGGTAGCGAAGCTATACCCAAAAGGGCTCTGACGCCATTTAGGAGTAGTCGCGGATTTTCATTTTGAGAACACCGCCAATGGCTTCTTTCACAATTGAGCCACTCATTTTAGAAGTTCCCGCGCGACGTTCTTCAAAGACAATGGGAATTTCTTTCACTGCAAATCCGCGATTCATTGAACGGTATTTGAGTTCAATTTGAAAAGCATATCCACGTGACTGAACCGAGGGAAGATCAATTGCATTTAGGAGTTCTTTTGACCACGCATTAAAGCCCCCCGTCCAATCGAGCAAATCAAAACGCAAGATGAGTCGTGCATAAACGCTTCCACCGCGCGAAAGAAGTAATCGAGATTTTGACCAATTCGAAACGCCTCCACCCTCGACGTAGCGACTTCCGAGAACAGCATCATATTTCCCCGTGGCTATGGTGCAAAAGAATTCTCGAAGGTGACGTGGGTTATGCGAGAAATCAGCGTCCATTTCAAAAACCCAATCATAATTATTTTTAAGCGCCCACTGAAAACCTGCGAGATAAGCAGCCGCAAGACCGTCTTTCTTTTCTCGCTTCATCAAATGTAGCCTAGGATAGTTTTTTTGAATTCCCTCAACGATAGCCGCCGTACCATCGGGGCTACCATCATCTAGCACGAGTATATCTGTGCTCTCAGGCACGAATTTAAAGATTTCTGTAACGATAGCCGTAATATTATCTGCTTCGTTGTATGTCGGCACACAAATCAAAGAACGTGTGCTTTCGCTATAACCTGCCACCTCGAACGAAACCCTAAAGAAGTTTTTGCAAGGGTGTGTACGGAAGATTCAAATCATCAGCGACTTGCTTATAGACACAATGTCCGTCCCAACAATTCACTCCAAGCGCAAGAGCGGGATCGTGACGAATAGCCCCAATGGGATCAGCCGCAATGTGTGTTGCATAAGTCAATGTATGATTTGTAAGTGCAAAGGTAGAAGTTCGTGCAACAGCTCCGGGCATGTTTGTTACGCAATAATGGATAACACCATTTTCAACAAAAATTGGATTTTGGTGAGAGGTAGGTTTTGAGGATTCAAAACAACCGCCTTGATCGATAGCGATATCTACGAGAACAGCTCCGGGTTTCATTTGCGCAACAAGATCACGCGTAACTAGTTTCGAAGCTTTTGCTCCTGGAATGAGGATACTTCCGATAACAAGATCGGATTTTTTTACGCTTTCTTCAATTGTAATGGGGTTACTCATAAGCGTGTTCACTGTGGATCCAAAAATATCATCCAAATACTCAAGACGTTTTTGACTGCGCTCAATAATTGTAACGCGAGCACCGAGACCAACTGCAATTTTAGCGGCATTAGCTCCCGCTACTCCACCGCCCACAATTGTCACTTGTCCTCGTGAAGTTCCAGGAGTTCCACCTAAAAGAACACCGAGACCACCTTGAGACTTCTCTAAGTAATGCGCTCCAATTTGAGGAGCCATACGTCCTGCGACTTCTGACATAGGACGAAGCAAAGGCAGAGTTCCGTCAGGAAGTTGAATTGTTTCATAAGCAATTGCGCGAACCTTGCGATTGACAAGCTCTTGAGTCAATTGAGCTTCGTTCGCTAAATGTAGGTAAGTAAAAAGAAAAAGACCAGGGCGCATCAAGGGAAATTCTTCAGCCTGGGGCTCTTTAACCTTGATAACCATATCGACATCCCAAGCTTCTTTGGCTGTTTCTACAATACGAGCCCCACTTGAAGTGTAATCTTCATCCGATATGCCAGAGCCCAGCCCTGCGCCCTTTTGCACAACAACCTCGTGCCCTTGTGTGACGAGAGTTCTCACTCCCGCTCTGACAAGTGCCACTCTGTTTTCTAAGTTTTTGACTTCTTTAGGAACCCCGATTTTCATACCCGTGAAGATTAGCCGAGAGCCAAGCGATTATCCACCAAAAGGTACCTAGTTACTTTTTACGTGTACCCGGCACCTTTTGTCCCGTACCCGCTACCTTTTTGTATGTTTTCATTCCAAAAATGCAAAAAGGTAGCGGGTACACGTAAAAAGTAACTAGGCACCTTTTGACCGCGGAGGGGATGGGCATTAACCTATGGTCGTGGAGAATACTCAAAAGATTGCGGTCTGCGTGGATGCCATTATTGATATGGGCGCAGGTCTTATTGTGCTTGTTGAACGAAAAAACGAACCTAACGGCTGGGCGCTCCCCGGTGGCTTTGTTGAAGAAGGGGAAGGCCTCGAAGATGCCGTCCTTCGAGAAATCAAAGAAGAAACCTCACTCGACATAGAAATAGTGCGTCAATTCCATACCTACTCAGACCCCAAAAGAGACCCCCGCATGCAGAGCGTTTCAACCGTTTTTGTAGCACGTGGCAAAGGCAATCCCAAAGCAGCGAGTGATGCTAAATCAGTCGAACTTTACCATCAGTTCAATTTACCCGAGAACATTGCCTTTGATCATAGGCAAATATTGAACGACTACTTTCTCGGACGCTACTAATACCTCATTGTAAATTTCGTGTTAATACTTTCTTGATCGTCAATACACCGACGCCCAAAAACGCAAAATAACCTTCTAATTCCAGCAATTGAACAGAGTTTTCACTACAATATTGAGTCAAAAAAACTTATTCTAATAAGGGGACGTAGGCGCGACTTAAATGAGTAATTTTCTATTCAAATACATACGGCTAATATGCGCATTGAGCCTCCTCTTATCTATTCAACAAATAAACGCTACCAGCGTAACTCTTTACAATTCATTTGCGGGTAATCTCAATTTCGTTACAGGTGGTGGCACCATGAGAACAGGTGCCGATGGTTCGGGTGGACAGTGTAACACAACAACCGGTCCCGTAAATGGGACCATAAGCACAATCCCCTCTGGAGCAACGATCGAAGCGGCTTACCTTTATTGGGCGGGAAGTGGTGTAACAGCTGATTTAAACGTTACTTTTAATGGAACAAATGTCACCGCCGACAGAAGTTTTTCTGAAGTTTTCAACTATCCCCCTGACTACGATTACTTTGGGGGGTTTAAAGATGTAACTTCGCTCGTCACCGGTAATGGCACTTATTCGTTTAGCAACCTTACTGTAGATACTGGCTCGCCCTGGTGTGGAAGCTCTGCCGTACTTGCTGGATGGGCCCTTGTGGTTATATTTTCTCATCCAAGCGAGGATTTTCGCGTTGTTAACGTTTACGATGGTCTCCAACAATTTCGAGGAAGCTCCATTACCCTTACGCCAAGTAACTTTAAAATTCCTTCCTCTCCCATCAATGGCCGCTTTGCCGTTGTGAGCTGGGAAGGTGACGTTGGAAACTCTGCCAGTCTAAGTGGATTCAATGAAAATATTACTTTCAATGGAAACGCTCTAACCGACACGGCAAACCCAACAAACAACCAATTTAACTCAACCATTAACAAATATGGCACCTCTAACAATTACTATGGAGTCGACATAGACAGTTACGATGTCGATAGCTTCCTATCTGCCGGACAAACTTCTGCCACAAGCGTGTACTCATCGGGAGGTGACCTTGTACTTTTGAATGCACAAGTTATTTCGGTAACCAACACACCCGTATCCGACTTAGCCATTAGCAAAACTCATAGTGGCGACTTTTCAGTGAATAACAACGGCGTCTACACTATGAACGTCACCAACAACGGGCCTCTCGCAACAAGTGGCACCATTACCGTTACAGACACACTCCCCACTGGACTTGGATTTGTAAGTGCAACAGGCTCAGGTTGGAGCTGCTCATTCTCCACACCAACTGTTACCTGTACACGCCCCAGTCCACTCGCGAATGGAGCTACGAGTCCCGACATTACCCTCACTGTTTCAGTTGATAACGCAGCCTTTCCAAGTGTCACAAATTCAGCCACTGTCAGCGGAGTAAACTTCGATAATGATTCAGGCAACGATACCGCGAGTGATCCCACGACAGTACTTGGTCCTGATCTTTCGAGTTCCACAAAAGACTACAATGATATAAATGGAGGCGAAGTTGATGTCGGAGACACCATCCAATACACCATCACCCTCAATAATACGAGCACTACAGCTGCTGCCTCAGGAGTGAGCGTTACGGACAACATTCCTGCAAATATTACAGGCTTTAGCGTACAAAGTATTCCGGCTGGAGCGACCAACTCTTCTACAGGAGGTGGCACAGGTGCTAATGGCACGGGCTACTTAAACATTACAAACATTTCGGTTCCCGCAAGTGGCTCTGCCACCATTACCTTTAACGTTACGATTGCTGGCACAGCAAACCCCGGGGACACAATAGACAACACAGCAACTATCACAGTTCCTGTCGGAACTGGCGGAACAGCAGACGCTCCAACCATCACAGTTTCGCCCTCTCAAATTCCCACAGTGGGAACGAAAGATATTTACATCGCTAACAGTGGGGGAAATTCACTTACACGCGTGATCCCTGTTGCGACCTCTTCAACCACAATAAACGGCGGCGGAAACTCACAATCCTACATACTTAACCCTGTACTTGCAGCTGACCTAACTCTTGCAGCCGGTACCATCCCCATAACCCTGCGTCTCACAAAAGCAGGTGGAAGCACTACACGTACTGTCCGCGTAGACCTCGACTATAGCAACGGAGCAGGTGGCTGGATTGCCATCGGAAACCAACAAAAAAATATAACGATATCTACAAATGGAACTTACGAAACTGAGACTTTCAGCATCACACTAGGATCAGATGTCACAATCCCTGCCGGAAGAGATCTTCGATTTCGACTCACAAACAATACAACTCAAACAAAAAGACGCATTATCATCAGAGCTCTCGATGGCGGCGTTCTCTCCCAACTTCAGCCCACAGTGAACACCGTTATTAACGTAGACAGCATCGACACTTATTCCGCCACTTACCCCGCAGTCACAACTGCAACGGATTACGCTCAAGGCGAAACAGCTTACATTAGAGCTGTGGTATCTGACCCCTTCGGAAGCGCGGACATAACAAGTGCAGCTATTACGATTAAAACTCCTGCTGGAACAAGCCTCGTTAGCTCAGCTGCAATGACATCCAAAGCAACCACAGCACTCACTCGAACTTATGAATACGCCTATACCATACCTACAAGTCCACTTGGTGGAAACTGGGAGGTCACTGTAGTGGCTAAAGAAGGCGCAGAGAATACTATAAGTGACGATTTAATCGGAGCTTTTCCTGTTGCACAAGCCATCATGACGATTGTGAAATCGAGCTCGATTATCTCTGATTTTATCTCGGGCTCAAACTACAAGCGCATTCCTGGCTCTCTTATTGAATACTCTATTCTAGCAACAAACACGGGACGTGGATCACCCAATGCAAACACCGTTTCGATTAAGGATGTCATCCCAACAAACATGGTTATGTGCGTAAGTGCTACATGTGCAGGTGGGAATCCCGTAACATTTACGCAAGGAACTCCGACGAGTGGACTGAGTTTTACATACCCAACAAACATAGGTTACTCCAATCAAGTTGGCGGTGGAGCCCCTTACACCTACACCCCAGTTCCGGATGTCGATGGATACGATCTCAACGTAAAAGGCTTTCAAGTGAGCCCCTCAGGCACGATGAATGCCTCATCTGGCACCCCCCCCGACCCAAACTTCACTATAAAATTTAAAGCGAAAGTAAAATAATTACACAAAGCTACTAGCGCACACAAACCCGGTACGTCGCTTGAAAATTAGGTGCCGGACTCACTGATTGCCCCGTATTGAACACACCCTGAGGACGTATTCGAATATTGGTAACTGCACTATCGCAGCCATTTGCATCGGGGCTTGGAACATAAGTCCATGTTGCTCCCGAATCCGAAGAAAAATCCACACTATCTACAAGTGAATTCAAAGAACTAAAAATACAACTAAGCCCACTCGAAGGCGTGCCATCTGAAAAATTCACAGGGCCACAATTACCAAAACTATTCACATAAACTGAAGCCCCTGGCTGCACTATGTGGCTTATAGAATAAGTCCCAGTATTTGTTGCAAGACCATTATTTGTAGAAAGTGTTGTGAAGGACTTAATCGCTCCATAAATTGCCTTAGGGTTACTTGTTGAATTTATCGGATCTGATAACGTCAAGCTAGTAAGAGTAAGTGAGGGTGCTTTTGAATGACCGATTGCAAACTCTCCCAATGAAGTAACTCCAGTCACTTGAGTCGAAGTACTTGTGCGCGTACCCGTTGTAGGAGTTGTCCATGCAGATCCAGTCCAACGCACCCCAAACAATTTAGCTGTGTTTACTCCCGCATCAAGATCTTGCGATATAAAATTAAAAACTCCAGAATAATTCGTAAAGGACCCTAAGGCAGTTCCGATCACGCCACTTGTCGTTAAAAACCAGTAACGATTTACACTTAACGTAGAATCAAGCCCTGAGGTATATACCTGAGGATGCTCTCCTCCAACGGCACTTACTATAAGACTCCCCGCCGTAGCTCCCGTAAAAGTTAACGTAACGGGTGTGTAGGCAAGACTTGGCGCACTTATCCCCAATGTACCCACTTCAAATGTTTGAGTCGAAGTACCTGCAGAAATATATTTTTGAAGATTTCCTATGACCCAACCTGTACCCGCCCCAGCCCCTGTAACTGTTGCACCGTTGGAAACAATCAACTTATTGATACCTGTAAGATAGCCCCCCTAAACAAAGTTAAGATTAGTGCTAATGGTTACGTTATTATTTAAAAGCAATATTGGATCAGGCAAGGGAGCGGTGTTGTTAATACTGAGCCTCGCAAAGGTTGTTGCTCCCGTTAAATTTTGTACCGAAGTGCCATTGGCTGTATACACTCCCGTCCCTGAATTAAAAGTGCCCGCATTTGTAAAGTCCTTTGCAAAATTCACTGTTGGATTATTTGTAGTCCCATTAAAGGTCGTTCCAGATCCCAAAGTAAAATCACCTGTAATCGTATGTGTGCCCGCAGCCATTGTTTTTGTTGTGCCCGTTGCACTTAAGACTAAATTTCCATAAGTGATGGCGGGCACTGTTTGTGCTCCTGTTCCCACAAATCGCACCGTACTCGTCGTATCAATAGTTCGTGTTCCCGACACTGTCGGAAAAGCCGTCGTCGTTCCTGCAAGAGTGAGTACAGCATTAGGCGCTAGCGTAAAATTAGTGATGGTTTGTGTCGTAGTTAAACTTAAACCTTGAGCGCTGGCGTTTGTAACTGCGAAATTTACCCAAGTATTCGCCGCAGAAATCGTCTGCGTACTTGTTCCGTTAAAAGTATAAAGACCGCTCCCTGAATTAAAAGTACCGGACTCAATAAAATTACCCGCTATGTTCACCGTCGGATTATTTGTCGTGCCGTTGTATGTCGTACCCGTTCCCAAAGTTAAATCACCCGCAATTGTGTGAGTACCGGCAGCCATTGTTTTAGTGGTGGCATTCGCACTTAAAAACAAATTTCCATAAGTCAGAGCGGGTACTGTTTGAGTCCCCGTACCTGTAAACCTCACCGTACTCGTTGCATCTAAACTCGTAGTACCCGACACCGTCGGAAATGCGGTTGTCGTTCCTGCAAGAGTGAGAACAGCACTCGGATCAAGAGTAAAATTCGTCACCGTTTGTGATGTTGTTAAACTCAATCCCTGAGCACTTGAATTTGTAACCTTTAAATTTATCCATGTCGTCGCAGCTGATATTGTTTGAGTCCCTGTCCCATTAAAAGTGTAAAGACCCGTTCCCGGGGTAAAAGTTCCTGAATTCGTAAAATTCCCACCCATATTCACTGTAGGATTATTTGTGTTTCCACCCCATACAATACTCGCATTAATGACAAAATTACCGACTATATTGATCGTTCCAGCTGCAGGAGTGCGTGTTCTTGTCCCACTCGTTCGCGACAAGGTAAGATTTCCATAAGTCTCAGCGGTCACGATTTGAGTCGCATTTGCGCTATAAACAACGGTGCTCGTCGGATTAAAAGTTTTTGTACCCGTAACGGTAGGCATCCCATTCGTAGTTCGATTCAGCGTGAGCGTGGCAGCTGCTTGAAGATCCAAATTACCTCCAACACTTATCGCACCCGTGCCCGTTGTATAGGTACCCGCAATAGACATATCCCCAGAGATATTGAGTGTAGGATTATTCGTTCCAATATACGTTGGAGTTGCGTTCTTTGTATAATTTCCAAGAACTGTTGTTACTCCCGCAGCATGTCGCTTAGCCCCACTGCCTGCAAGAACAAGATTTCCATAGGTGCCTGCCGCAAGTGTTTGCGTTCCCGTTCCTGTAAGTTGCAATGTGCTTGCGGCATTTAAATTCTTTGCCCCCGACACTGTAGGAAAAGCGGTTGTTGTGCCACCTAAACTTAAAATCGATCCTGCATTCATTGTAATGCTCGCAATGCTCGATGCCGCTGTTAACGTAATATTCGCTCCATTAGGAAGTATTACGGCATCAGCCGTTGTCGGCACACGATTACAATTACCTGCACTTGTCCAAGTAGCTGTCGTCGTCCAATTCAAAGTTCCCGTGAGCGCAGTGCACGTGAGAGCCTCAGCACCCAGCGAAAGACTGGCTACAAAGAAAATTACAATTTTGTGATGCAATCAAAAACCAAGGAGACAAGAAATTATTTCTTAGCTTCCCCTTCGCCTCCTTTTTTTAGACCCAAGGTTTTTTCATCGAACTTAATTCTCAGTTTAAGATAAACCCCTTGTCCAGTATAGCGAGCGGCATCGAAGTCTCTGTCATAAAAACCTCTAAAGTTATACCCAACGCTCATCCAACTATTGAGAACCGGAGTCCAACCCACAGAAGGACCATACGAATACTTCATGTTTGAAGCGCTCCATGAACTTAAAAGCGATCCTTGAAGACCTATATCCCATTTTTCGCCCAAATCTTGACGAACTTCTAAACCGTATAAATCGATATGCGACTGATAGCGATCTCCATCGTATTGATCCCAAACCATTTTTGTTCCGTAATAAATTGAAAATTGATTTTTTCTCAATTTAGACAAACGGTTTATATTGAGGTTGTTGACAATCGCTGCAGATACCGCGTTATCCACACCTTGGAGTGTAGTCTGTCCAAAGATCGGTAAGCTTTCAGCATTATCGACCACTTCATATCGATACTTAACTCTATCTAAGAGAGTCCATCTTGAATCCAATGGCCTATATGCAAGAGAGAAATCACCTTGGAGAAGTTGTCCGTTGGCTCCACCCTCAAAATCACTTCGGTAATATTGATGAGAAGTTCCAAGCACGACGCCTTTAGAGAGTTCATGGATTATATTCGTTACCGCTCCAACGCGGTCCTCAACCTCGCCCATTCTGTTTTCAACTCTGAAGTTCCAAGTCCATGGCTCAGCTCGATACGTTACTCCGGCTGTTGTTGCTATATAATCTTCAGTGTAGCCCCCGTTACCTAAGAAACCTCCCGATGTGAGAGGCTGACTTGGATTCACTGGAACCACACCACCTTGTTCCTTTAAGGTTTTAGTCGCATCCACGGAGGCATCAAAAGTCCAACTCTTGCCAATAGGAAGAGACTGCGAAAGTCCCATCGTAGAAAAAGTTCGTGGACCGTATTCTGAAACACTTTGATTTAACGTCGAACCCAATTTAGCTCCGGACCAAGGAGTACTCTCAAATCCAACTCGAGTAGTGGAAGCATCGTATTGTTTTCCATCGGCATACTCTTGTGCTGCAATTAATCTAACTTTATCCGTTAACTTGTAGCCCGCTTGTAAGATATAGCGATTGGGGTAATCCACACTCTGGTCAGATCCAATATTTTGCTCAATGCCGCCTTGAAGCTCAAGCTTCTCGTCGAACAATCTTTGAGTGGCCTTAGCCGTTGCTTGGTTGGCTTCCACATCTCCACTAGCTCGCTGCTCTTGAATACGTTGTCCACCGAGAGACAATGAACCTGACTTATGCAAATACTCTAAATCCGTACGCATCACATCTTGGGTCTGATTCGAACTTGTTTGTCTTTGATGATCGTACGCTGAATTAACATTTAAATTCTTAGTGGCGTGAATGCTTGTTTTCGCACCTGTTTTAAAGCTTCCACTCTCAGAGGCAGCTTGTTGACCGATTCCAAAGTCCTGACCTGTTTCTTTTACATAAGCATTGGCATCAAAAGCTGTGCTTCGATGATCAACTTCTGCTCTATAAGCTTCGCCTTTAACTTGAGGTCCACCAGGCTGAATTGCAGATTGGGCCGCTTCTAACTTAACTTCAGTTTGCTCCGCTAGTTTCACTTTTACATCCACACCTTGAAGATTAGAGCTTGTTAAGCCCTCATCTTCTTCGATGTGCGTAAAGCCAACTTTTACTTTATCCTCTAAAGCCTTTCCTTCAACACGACCTCCATAAGAATAATCGCGAGTTGCAACCCCCATGGTTTCGTATTCCGCTACGATAAACTGAGGGTTCATATCGACAAAAGCGTCAACTGTACGTTTAAAATTAATCGTTCCCGCACGATAATCAATAGAGTAATCAATGTGGCGACTTAAGAGTTGGTCTTTAACAATCACATCACTTCTAAAGCGATCTCTTACCACTAAGCGAATTTTCTCTGAATTCACTAAAATGTTTCCTTTAGTGAGGCGGTAATTTAAAGCAATACTTTGCGCTTGCATTTCATCTTTATAGAAAAAGCTATCTTGTTGAGTCCCAAATATCTTAAATCCTAAAAACTCGCCCGAGTACTCAGACTTCACACCTGTATAAGAACGGTTGTAACGAGCCAACTCTGTTTCGTTTAACCCAGCATCATAGTCTCCAAAGAGAGCATAGAACCTGGAACGCTCTAATTTTAAGTACAACTTGTCGCTACTTGGAGCATCATTTCGTTGAGTCGTATTGTCGCCGTAAAGTGTATAGAACTCATTAGGATTTACAATGTTTTTGAAATCAGAGTTCTTCGCATCTTTTGTTTTCGCGCTGTCATAGGCTACAGTTGCAATCCACTGACCACTCACTCGTCCCTTAGCATAAAGTTTATATTGATCATCAATATTGAGTTCTTTGTTTTTATCGGCACCCTTAACTCCCGTCATATTGCCTTTAAGAGTTTCGTAACCCGCAGTGCCTTCTGCAAATCCAACAACGACCCAATCCTCTACAGCAGGTTCAAGCCAAGTAGCTATATCTATCGTTCTGCGCTCATCTAAGTAAAGCTTCACTTTCACTTCGCCGGCTTCATTCGTAGGTGCCAAATCAATATAGGCAACACCATCGTCAGTCTCTACAAAGTACTCAGGCTCAAATCGATCAAGAGCACTGAGCTGTCTTCGCTTCGCATAATCTTCAAACTGTGCAGGAACGTATGGATTATTGAGAGTAAAGCTTCCTCGAATACCTTTTCGAACAGGTTTGCCCGCTCTATCTAGAACCCTAATCGCAATGCGAGGCTTATCAATACCGTTAGCCTTAAGTCTAGATTTCTCAGGCACATACACAATACGCTCAGGTATATTCGAATAGTGAATTGTGCGTTTAAGCAGTTGAACAACACTTCCATCAGCCGCGATAATTCCAGCCTCAATTACGTTATCACCTTCTTTAAGTGGCACCCCTCTCCACTCACTCGCATTAACACTCTTATCCGCATTCGAATGAACACGTTCAAAAAGAAGCTGACTGACGGCTTCTCCATTCACACGTAAATCAACCGTTTGATTTTTTCCGTGTTTAATGACAATACGTGAAGAAGGTGCCCTCGGATTGTAAGTAGTTTCGGGGAAGAGTATCGCCACACCAGGCACCTGATCTTTAACCCAGTTACGACCTGCACCAGAAACTTCTATATCACTTAAAACCTGATCTTCCTCTACCACGCCCTTAGGCGCAGGCAGATTAAGACGACCTTCTGTAACCTTAGGTTCTTCTTGTCCACAAGAAGGTGTTTGGGTGTAGATAATTGCTTGTCCCGCGTATCCCGCAACCTCATAACGAGCATCAAGATTGGCCACATAGGTTTCCTTCAAGCAAGAATCAGGAAGAAGAAGCTCATCTCCCTGAGGAAGAGCTCGGAAAGTTAAAACTCCCCGTTCCCCCTCACTGAGAGTAGGGATTTTGAATACAACTTTTGTGCCTTCAAGTTCAAGATCCACTGGCTGATCTTTCCAAAGAGCACTCAAAGGTAAATAAGAAAAGTCTTGGGGTAGAGACATTCCTATTTTTACATTTTTCGTATCCTTAAGTGCTGCAACATCAACGACATAAAGAGCTTCGGGCAAAAGAGATCCCTCAACGAGTCCGATCCTGCCGCTAAACTTAAGATCTATTGCACCTTTAGGTATTTCGCGTTTTTTAAGATAGAAATCTGTTCTCCAGAGAGTTCCACCTGCAACATCCACAAACTGTGAATTGGCTCTTCCGGCAAAGCGTGTGTTTTTATCACATGCAGCAAGTTCCATTCCGTTTGGAATAGAGGATTGATCAATTTGTACGACGTGTGTACCCGGAGTGACTTTTTCAAAGTGGAAACGCCCCTCCTCATCTGTTGCTGCGTAGGTGCCATCCTCCATAAGGACTCTCACCTTTGGAACACCCTTCACAGCCTTTGTGTCTCTCATATCGACATCACAGTGAGGGACATTCAACACGCGACCAATCAATGTGGCGTGACTTGCGAAGAAAGCTTCTCGTAAAATAACCGTGGCTTCGGCCACGTTAGAAGGAGCACCATTTGTACGCGTTGCCTGAGCGTAGTTAATGGCTGGGCCAATATTGGCTCCTGCACTCACTTCAGTCACATAAGAAATTGTACGCTGAGACGTTGCTGGCACATCACCCAGAGTAATATTCAAGGTGCGTCCATCACCTGAAACAGTAAGATTAGAAGACTTTAAGCCTTCAATGCGAAGAGAATTTGTTTTATATTTTAAACCTACAGGAAGCGTATCCACAACAACAACGCCATCCGCCTGAGCTGCAGAAATGTTTTTGAAAATAATTTCGTATCGAAGAAAATCACCATAACTTGCTTCCGATTTCGATACGGATTTTGAAAGTAAAAGATCTGTGTCACCGGCCACATCAACCGGAATATCTATATTTAAAGGAGGACCATCAACCAGATTAAAGGCAGAACCGTCATAACCTGTAAGAAGAGAGAAAGGTAAAAGAGTAGCAGGATTCGTTAAATCATCGAGAGTCCCGAGAGGAATACTTGTGGGCCAAGATGAACTCGAAGGCAGACCACTTATCACTAAGCGATACTGACCCGCAGGCATTAGAGGAAATCGGAAGGAACCAGCAGGCATCATATAAGTATTTGAGCCAGCAGTCACACTACCACCTGTCGTAATGACAGAAGGATAAGGTGTAACGCCGTCGTCATCAAAGACGCTCGCCGGTAAACCAGATCCAGCATGAACTATAGAAACAACAACACCATCAATGGGTGCTCCTGTTGTGGAGTTGAAAACAACTCCATATGGGTCAATTAAAACATTTGCGTCTGCAGTATCCGTTGGAAAATCTGCATCCACGTAATCAACGCTTAACTTATCTCCAACATTTAGGGACAAAGAGCAATCAAATGCAGTCGCACTCGGAGGGGTTCTCTGGCTGTTGATAGCACCCACGAAAACCCCTGTATCAATATCAGTTTCATTTAATTTTAGTCTTTCTTGATCACCACTTTGAGTCGTGACAACAATCATCACGGATTCTCTCAGCAAAGGATCCTTGTTACGGTTCAAATCGTTCACTTTCAAAAACACGGGCTCTCCCGCACGGATGGCACTCGATGCAGAAAACGGCAAAGCACTGCTCGTATCAATGGATCCCCCGCCTAAGGTAGTAGGCGCTGGCGCGGGATCATATGAAGAGCCGTTGTAGCATTGAGTTCCATCCGCACGGAGAGTCTCGTCACCCGAAGGTGTTGTGTATCTTAAGAAGCTAATCGTTGCGGGAGTTGGATTTGGAAGAACGGTTGATTGAACGGTATTGGAATCCAGGCTTTGAGCTTGAGATGCGGGATCGATATAATTCACCGTTGCAGTGTTTGATATCGTCGTTGAGGCATGAGCAGGCTTCAAAAGACAAAAGAAGGCTACAAGTAGCCCTCTTCTAAAATTTAAAGCTCTTCTCAGCATAAACGTCCCGCTAAACTCGAGAAGACTTAGTTAACTGTTACGCGAAATACGAGTGTCTTAGAAGCTGCTGCTGCAATTGAGGTCCATCCAGCTGAAACAACACCAAGCGAATGAGCCGCAGGAGTATCAGCACTATCGTCAGATACAATGCTACTGAAAGTAGTATTTGCATCCAAAGTATCACTGATCGCTACACTGTCGGCAGTTGAAGCACCTGTGTTACTAACAACGATAGTATACTCAATGACTGCTCCGGGAATACGTTTAGGATTCGTACCACCACTTACGGGATCACTTATTACTGTAGACGACTTCGCAACAGAGATATTTGCAGAAACTACGTTGTAATCACCGCTATCACTATGCACACCGTCATTAGCCACATCACCTGATGCAGAACCCGCGCCGTCAGCAAACACGTTTTGCACAGTACCTGCTACGTCAGCACTTCCTGAATCATCCGACAAAGTTGAACCCAAACTTGAAGCACCGCCACCTGCAGCCGCAGTAGCCGCTAAGTGCATGGTTGCAACGTTAGTGTTCACTGGAGTCCCTGGAATATTACTTACGATGTAAACAATCGCACTTCCATTGGCAGGTAATTCATCAATATAAGTCTCGGTGTCTTCACCTGACTGATAACCTGGATTAGTTCCATCTTCTACGAAAACAGAAATTCCAGAAGCATCAAAGTCGTCACCCGATGCAGCGTTAGTCCCAGCTAATGCAAAGTCAGCTACATAGTTACCTGTGTGGTTAACTGTAAACTGAAGGACTTTTGCTGTTGCATTCGGAATGACGTTTGTGTCTCCGGCGGTGGTCACGGTAAAAATAACCTTGCGGTCGACCACAAAGGTCTCAAGGTTACTATCAACGTCATCTTGAGCAATACCACCCACGCTAAAACTAGCGGTTGCGGTGTTATCAATATCCGTACCGGCGGTGGTACCGGCTGCGTTGGCAGAGTAGGCAAGGGCAAAGCCCACACCTAGGGTTAATAATTTGTTTACGTTCTTCATTTTCATTTCTCCTCTATTTCCTTTTCTTGTTATTTTGTTAGTTGACTGTTTCTTAGTTTCTTTTTTATTTTCTAGTTTCTTAAGTGTCATATAACGTTCCTTTCACTTAAATTCTTAATTTAAAATCGCTCTCAACTTGACGATGCCAGTGGCATTGGGCTGAACAGCGCCGGCTACTTTCCAACGAACATGAGTGACATCACTTGCTAAAGCGGGACGTGTTTTGCGTAACTTGTCAGTAATTTTTAATTTCTCAAGTTCACCAAATACTTTTCCGCCATCGACTGATACTTCGGCATTCGCTTTCGCTTCTGATTCTGCCGCCTTGTATGTCATGTTCTTAGGAATTGGGTTCGTAACCACAATATCTGTTGCTGCTTCTTTACCTACGTTTTTGTAGGTAATGACGTATATAACCACCTCTCCGGGCACAACCGATTTCGCTGGCACCATTTTTTTAACTTTCTTCCCATCCTTGGAAACTTCTTCTATCTCCTTAAAAGCTTCGTTCTTCAGATCTATACTTTTGGCCTGAAGAGCAAATGCGTTTAAGAAGAAAAAAAGAATGAATCCCGTTTTCGTAAACTGTTTCATATTTCTTTCCTCCTTTATAAAAAACAGACTGTTAATTTTTTTCATTACTGGATCCTCACTTTGAATTGAACAGTATGAGTAGTAGGCGCTACCACTGTTCCCAAATCTACTTGGACCGCAGTTCCATTAAAGACGCCCGCGTCTGCATCGACAGCGTCTGTAAGTGGCAAAGAATTAAGCTGCAAGGTACCTACTTCATAAGTAGTTCCTGCAGGAATAGGATCATCGATAACAACACTTGTAAGATTTCCCGTACCGGTTGCATCGAGAGTTAAGGTATAAGTTATAACGGCATCTTGAATGGGAGCCGTTCCGCCATTCGGATCAAGAATACTTTGTGACTTCACAAGAGTTGCAGCCGCTGTAGCGACTACATATTTTCCGAGTGTGGTAACAACACCACCTTGAGTGCCCATGAGTGCATCCACGCCAGAGTCACCCAAACCGTTGTAAGCAGTCCCACTCGGACCCGCACCTGTTTTAGAAGTTGCTGTGAAATTAATTTCGGCTTCATCGCTCGCACTCAGAGATGCTTGAATATCTGAAACGACAAACAAGACCAGAGACTCACCTGTCCCAAGAGCCGGATCGTTTACACCGAGATTGTAAACAAGATCTGTACCGTCATCGTAAATTCCATTTGCATTTGTATCGAGGTAAATAACGCTTGAGCTGGGATCAAAATCATCTGTAACAGATTGAGTATGAGCTAGTGAGAAAGATTCAGTGCCGTTACCTTGGTTCGTGAGAGTAAATGAAAGCGGAGCATTTGTCTGGGGACTCAACACTGAAAGTCCCGAAGGATTATTCGAAACCAATGTAAAAGAAATTATTTCATCAACGCGAAATGAATCTGTATTTGAAACTGTTGTTCCGGGAGTTCCAGAAATTACGTAGTCGACCGTTGCAAAATTTTCAATGAGCGTGTTTGCAGGCGTTGCAGCATTAGAAGAAAATACTATTCCCCCAAACCCCACTAAGAATATTAAAAAGAATCTCCAGTTGCACAATAGGAATCCCACCTGCAACCTTCGAAATACATTCTGCATTCCGCGCCTACTACTCCTACCTTTATCTTCGACTATGTTGCTGAGATGTTTAAGAAAAATCCCGTTAATATCGTGAAATTAGGGCTCAAAAATCCGTCGCTAAAATGCAACAATTCACTGCGCATCAAACACTGAGAATCTCGGCATTCATTTTGCAAGGTTAAGATTATGTTAAGCCCACAAATTTGGAAGGGAATTCTTATACTTACGCTTGGGCACCCAACAAGTCTCAAGCCCAACGGAGGAGTTCTTTGGCTCTCAACAAGAGAAAGTGTCAAAGTCCAAAGCCAAGTAGAGAAGACAATTCTCTTTCCAGTTAAAAAAGATTTTATTTATTTAAGTGGTTTCAATCTCGGAAAATCCGATCCGACACCCGCCCTCATCACCACGAGCGCCAATTCATTGGCACTCAAAAGATGTGCCAACTTAAAATCGCTAGAAATTATTCACAAAAAACTAAAAATAAACCCCACTGACTATGATTCACTTCTCGAAAATTGTGCTTTTGACGACCTTGCTTTTAATTTTGAAACTTACAAAAACAATCTCAAATTTTCAGAAATTAACTCTCAATTTCTCTCAACTGAAAAAAAACTTGAGCAAAGTGGCTTAAAAATCACAGGATCTTACTGGCAAAATGGAAAAAGACACATAGAAATTAGCACTGCAGTTGGCGAGAACGAAATTCTTTCAAAAATTCCTCTCAAGCAAAGAGCCTTTTTCGAAATCGAGCTAAGAAACAAAATCCTTCCTGGAAAAAATCTGATTTTTGAACTCACACTTTTTGAATTCTCTAGAAACCAAGCGCGTAAACTTGGTCTCAAGTGGCCACAGCATGTATCGCTTCTCTCTCTTGATCGTTTAGGGAAAGCGCAACTTAACCTTATGAACACGGGCGGAGAGCAAGCAGAAGAACTCGCACTTGAAGCAGACTTCGGTGAAAGCCAGGGCGTTGGAAAAGTCATTGCTCAACCGACTTTGCGGACGCAGCCCGGGCTTGAGAGTAAATTTCTCTCGGGTGGCGAATTCCCTGTGAAAAGCAGCAATACTTTCCATTCGGCAACCACCTGGAAAAGTTACGGATTAAAAATATCCCTCACCCCAAGTGCCGAAGCTAAAACAGGCGATACAGAAGTCGCAGTGGACTTTAACTTTGAGTTTTCCGAACCCAACATGGAACATGCCGTTGATGGTACACCTTCACTTTTTCAAAGAAAGCTCGAAAGTAGATTCGATTTAAGAACAAATGAACTCACGATTCTTACAAGTATGATCACCCTCCGAGAAGGAAAATCAAAGGCGGGACTCGCTTTCCTCAATCAAGTGCCTCTTTTAAGCTTACTCTTTTCACAAGAGTCAAAACTTAACACCAATTCAGAACTTTGGTTTGCTCTCAGGCCCACTTGGGAGGAGATTCCCACCCGCAACACTCAACGAAACTTAAAATACGCTAATTCATTATGAGCCCCTTCCTCGAAGAAATTCTTCAAAACAACGAAATAGAAGATATTATTTTAAGCACGCAGGGATTGAGTTATTTTAAAAATGCAAAATGGACGGGTCCCCTTAAAGACGTCATCTGCAATGAAAAGAACCTCTTTATCCTTTCACGTAAAATAGCAGATCGCGCCAACATCACTCTCGGACTCACTCAACCCTCAGCAGATTCTTTTATAGATTTTAACGGTGATCACTTGTTTCGAGCGCATGTTGTCGTTTCGCCCATGTCACTTAATGGAACTGAAATCACTCTGCGAAGAATCAGACACACGCAGCAGTTTTCAATCTCTCACTTTACATCAGATGAAAAATTACAGAACTCGCTTGTAAGCGCTGTTCTCAATAAAAAATCCGTTCTTGTCGCTGGAGCGACAGGAGCTGGAAAATCCTCACTCCTCTCTGCGCTTATGAACCTCATCCCGAACCAAGAACGTGTTCTTATTTTAGAAGATAGCCCCGAGCTGCCATTACCTACCCCTTTAAGTTCAAAATTACTTGCGCGCGCCAATCGCTTTGGATTTAGAGAGGGAGCCGAGTGGGATTTAAGTCATTTAGTTTTTGAAAGCCTAAGAATGCGTCCTGACAGAATTATCGTTGGTGAGTGTCGTGGGCCAGAAGCCAAAGCCATTTCGCAGGCCCTTATGACGGGACACAAAGGCATTATGACCTCTATTCACGCAGGCTCATGTAATGAGGCACTCAAACGCTTTGATCAGCTTGTTCAGGGCAAACAAGCACACTCTACATTCGAAAGCAAAGAACACTGGGACCTGGTTCTCCACATTCAACTTGGCCCGAAAGGAGAGCGACATATTCATGAAATACGTGGATAAAAAGATCCTCTGCGAGCTTCATATTTTAAAAAACCGCCTGGAATCTGGTGAATCAATTATTCAATGTCTCCAAAGCATGGGCAGCCCACTCAAAGGCTCTCAAGAATTCTTAACTCAATGGGGTCGACTTTCTGAGCTGATGATCGAAGGAAGAGTAAGTCCCGCAAAGGGGGTTGAACATTTTGCGCAGCAAATAGAATCTCAGAACAATCTCTTAAACCTTGCATCTCAAAAAACTCTCTCTGCAAGAATTCAAGCCTACCTCAGCTCGGGAATCATTCTTGTTCTTATACTTTCATCACAATTTTTGTTTCCAGATTCAATTCGCGCAAGCCCAAGCATCCTTCTAACCTGCATTTCATTAAACATAGCCTCACTTTTAGTCATGAAGTTCTTTCTTAAAAACTTTGAAAAAGATTTGTTCTTTCTCGAATGGATTTCGTTTTCTAAATCCATCTCGCTATCGCTTCAATGTGGGAGCACATTTCCACAAGCACTCTCTGAGCACATGCCCAACAAAAAAATGCTAAACTTGCTCCCATTTTCGAAAAAAATTTCACTTCAAGCGATAAACTCTAACAAGGCATTGGAATCTCATTCTGATAAAAATCATCTCTGGAACTTAGCCGAGAGATCATGGATAACGCTTTGTCGAAATTACCAAGAGGGACTTCCCCAAGTTGAACTCATAAACAAACTCATTAAAATGCAAGAAAACGAGTTCACACATGTGATGACAAAAAAAAGTGAAAGACTGAGCTATTTATTGCTCCTTCCACTCTTTGCGTTAAGTGTACCCTCTATTTTTGTTTTGCTTTTCACTCCACTCCTTTTACAATTCACAAAATAGCTATTGCTGGTAAAGGAAATCTTTTCGAACACATCCATCACCATAAAGCGATATCGACCCACTTCCACCATCTTCACTTCCGTTCCAAGAAAGAGTACAAGACCCACCACTGCACGAACAATTGACTCCTACTGTTGTGCTACAACCTGTTACGGTATAACCCCAGTAAGCAAAAGTTGTACTTCCCGAAATACCACTCTTGAATGAGTAATAAATATTTCCATAATCCAACCCTGGACACTCCGGAAGAGAATCACACGAACCATCATTGTGGCTATAAGGACACTCTGAATCTCCCCCATAGACCTCATCATATGTGCAAGAGCCATCATCATAACTTGCTCCTGAATCGTAGTTGCTAGCACCACCGTCTGTGCAGCCGCCGTATCCAGAATCATCGTATGTGCATGAGCCATCATCATAACTTGCTCCTGAATCATAGTTATTAGCACCACCATCTGTGCAGCCGCCGTACCCAGAATCATCGTATGTGCACGAGCCATCATCATAGCTTGCTCCTGAATCATAGTTATTGGCACCACCGTCTGTGCAGCCTCCGTAACCCTCATCATACGTGCACGATCCATCGTCATAGCCTGCTCCTGAATCGTAGTTATTAGCAGCAGCATCTGTGCAGCCTCCGTAACCCTCACCACCACTAGGGCATTCACCAATGGAATTCACACACTCCTGAGGATCATATCCCCACATGACTCCCGTTTGCCCCATCCCATCACAGTTATCAGCATTGACTCCACACTCACACGAGCCACCCCACTCATAGTTGCTAGAAGCATATGAGGGATCTGTGCATACGCACATACCGCCATTGTAAGCATCACTCCAAGAATAGCCTGGCTGGCACTCTTCAGCCGAGCTGGAAGAACATACATCAGGATAGCTATTTGCAAAGGTATACCCATCCATTGTCTGTCCATCATATGCACACACGGAAACTCCCAAATTCGAGCAATCACATGTTGTAATACATTCGCCCTCAATATTTGTTTCACTAGGATCGCAACTTACACTGCCACCATCGCAATATGAAAGATCGACATACCCTTCTCCACATAAAATATCTTGGCAAAGATTAAGTTCTTCATCCATAGCATAACTTGGTTCACATGGACCACTACTGCTACTGTCCTCACTCAACTCACTCGATTCACTTGAGGCATTCTCTGACGAACTCTCTGAAGAATCACTCGACTCTGAGGCCGGAAGCCTCCCGCGACACTCTTCTAACAAAAGTGGATGTCCAAATTCTCCCGTAGACTGATTGTATAAAAAGCCACCCTCATCTGTGCACGAACAAAAATCCGTACAGCTTGTAGCCACAACCGAATCTAATAAATTATATGGATTCATCGGTGGTGTAATGCTCGCCTGCGCAAAAAACTTTCGTTCTTCTCCATCTGGTAGTTGCTCCGGCGTACACGATGCGCCTGGCGCGCCTCCCTCCGTAATATCGTTCATCAAAATTGCCTCTAATCGTGGCCAAGTTGTTGATCCACATCGAAGGGCCATTTGTGTTTTCTTGTTAGCTAAGGCTGAACGAGCATGATTGATATAATTTTGAGCCGTCGCTACCCTGGCTTCTGTCCTAAAATCTAAAAACTTAGGCAGGGCTACTATGGAGATAATCCCCACCGTAGTTATGACGAGCAACAGCTCGACCATAGTGAAACCAAGTACAGGTTTCGGAAACAGGTGCCTGGCATTTGCAGACATATAGTACTCTTATTATCGCCTCTTTTTAGGCACCTTAAAGGTTATCTTTACATGAAGAAGCCGAAATCTATATTTTACGAAATTTATTAGTGGTAAATTACTGTATTTAAATAATAAATTTAATTTTTTAGTCATAAATTTTTGACTTATAACGCCAAGCGAACCACACTAAACTTAGCCTATGAAAGAAAAGCCAAAACCCCTTTCTCTTTTAGAACAACAAGAGCTCCTTAGAGATGATCTCTTGAGAGTTCCCAACTCTTTGCGATTCTGGAAAAAGCAACCTAGGGCACCTTTCACCCAAGACCTTTTGAAGCGCATTGAGTTTTCTCGCTACGATCCTCGCATAGCGGAGTCGTGTATTGAAAGAATGCTTTTGCTCGAAAACAATATCGACTTTAATTTCTTCATTCCCAAAATTTCAAAACTTCCTTGGCCCCGAAGTGCATCAGTACTTTTTGATTTTGCAAAATCACTAACCCAAAAGAAAAGTCTAATTCACATTTTTTATCCCTTAATTAAACGTGAGGCACATTTAGCAGATAAAAATAAAAATTTTGAAAGTTATTATTTCGATTCGAAAAATCCTTTTTCTAAGCTCACTCCATATGCCATTCAAAACAATCTCCGAATTTGGGATAGGCATTTCTATTGCAGCTTAAGTGCCCCGTACTCAGAAGACTTACTCAAGTATTTAAAAATTGACTCTACTAACAGAAAAGAACTCAGCAATCGAAGAACCCTCAAGCTTCGATTGATAAAAACTCTTGAATCAAACAAGTCATGGATGACTCTTTCTGAGCTTCTGGAGACCTCAAAGGTCTCTCTCTCAAAACGTCAAGTACTTCGAATCCTTAAAGGGATTCCACAACTCAAGACTACGGGGACACTCAAAGGAACGCGCTATAAAATTTAAAGTTCCTAGAAAGAAAATACGGCGCCAGCGTTGAGCACAAGATCAACAGAACTCGTCAACTGAACTTGTGGAATAAATTCTAAACGAAGAGAGTCTAATACGAAATAAGTCACACCGACTCCAATAAAGCCCCCAAATTCACTCTCTAAGATACGCGTATTTATGGAGTCGAATTGCTCAGGAGAAAGCTCTGTAACTATAGATCCGTACTTATACAACATCCCCATCTCTACTGGTAGCCCCCAACGCGGCGAGAGCAAAGGCTCCCAGTGGGCATAAAGCCTTAAATCAATATATGAAACTTTTACTGAATTATTTAACTGCTCCTCTTCCTTACCAACGTTAATTCCACCACCGAATGCAATTTCCACTGGAGTTGTTCCAATGGATAGAGAAGGAAATCCCCGACGAATAAACGCTAAGAAACCATAATTCCAAGGATCTGGTGCAAGCACACCCGACAATCCTAAGTGAGTTAATTTTCCTGAGGGTGCCTCTAGTTGTCTCAATTCACTACGAAGCATTTTTCGCCCCATACGAGACTGAGGAATCCACCCCTCTTCACCCGTTTCCACTAAGCGAATACGCGCCCACAAAGAATCCTGACTTGAGCTGAGTAATTGAACTTCGTCATTGGGTAAAAGTTTTCCAAATTTTTGAGCATTTCGCTTAGGTTGATCATAGAAGGGCGTCGGTTGCTTAACGACATAAGAAGTAGACGTAGAATCAAAATCATCGCCCTCGGCATCTTCTTGTCCCACTGCCGCTGGGGCATCATCCAAGTCTTCGTCTACTGGAAGATCCGCATCGGGAGGCAAGGAATCAGCGATAGCCGATTCACGTGATTCTAAACCACTGCTCATCTCACTCATCACCGCAGAGGCTTCATCAACAGCCTTAACAAAAACTTTACGAATCCAGCCGTAGCGCAAACCATCTGAAATAAAAACCCACTTCTTGTCTGCACTTTGCTCAAGGGCTCTAAAAGAAGAGCGTCCACCAATCTCAGTTAAAATCATTGATCTTTCAGAAGGTTGTGCAAAAAGCTTTGCGGGTCGCTCTACGCGAATAGCTACTTGCGCTGAGGCGAAAGAAAAATAAAAAAAGCCTGCTCCAAGTAATAGTCGTCCCCAGCGTTTTGCCATGTTGTCCTCTCTAAATATTAACGTGTGCTTAGACGAAAATTAACCCCGTATGCGCCATCATTCTGCCATATTGAATATGGAGGCAAAAACATGACAGCACAGCTATCGCCGCGGAACATACATCTCGAGCTAAAACCAGAGGAAGAGGAAATTGAAATTCTTGTCGTTGAAGACGAGGACCTCATGAGTGCTCTGATTTTGAGATATCTCGAAAGCAGCGTTATACCCAGCTTAGGGGGAGTAAAACCTAGGATTCGGATTCTAGACAGAGGATGGGACTTGCTCCAATCAGATCTTTCAAATGTTCGAGTCGCAGTCGTCGACCTCCTTTTGCCACAAGTAACAGGCATAGACCTCATAAGAAATTTTAGATCACGCTACCCAAATATGGGCATTGTCCCTATTTCAGGTATGGCTACCGAACCCATGAGAAGAAACCTCAATGAGATTCTCAAAGGAGATTTCTCCCTCATAGACAAACCCTTAAGAAAAGAAAGCTTTAAATCAGCTTTCACAAAAGCCTGGAAATTTTGGAGTCCGCCAAAACCAGAGGAGTTCGCTTAGAAGGAAGATGAGCCCTCATGGAATGCGGTGTCTGCCGATAAAAACTCGGTCAAGATAGAAAAGCGTAGGCTCCCGCGAAGATCTACAGATTCCCAAGACCCATCGGAAGGGGAGTCTGGTAGCCATTAGGCTATAAAGCCGCCTTCCTAGGGAGGGCCTCAGCTCTAGATCTCAACCCAGTAGAACGTAAGAGGAGATAGAATATGAACAGTCGAATAGTCTACAGAAGACACGAATATCGCAATGTAAGTGAAGCAGGGCCACCTTAAAGAGCCCTAGAATAGAAACTGTGCTTAAAAGCAGCTTCAGCCCGCCTTAGAGGTGCGGCTTAGCTGCTTTTCTTTTTTATCCACATAAGTTTGACTAAGAGAGACAAATACCCTAGTTTTTGAGCACTTAGAGCCCAACTTAAGGTGGAAAAAAAACGAATGTCCGTAACCCGATCATCAACACAAAACTCCTCACAAATCCGCAGACTCTTTCACGAAGAAGATGAGCTTGAACCCAATAGTTACACAGAAGATGGAAAGTCTTTTGAAGAGCTTTTTGAGTCGAGCGCAGAAAACGCCCCTATTGGCGAAGGTCGCCTTGCCGAAGGCAAAGTTGTCTCCATTGGAAGCGACGTTGTCCTTATCGACATAGGCCTCAAATCGGAAGGTGAAGTGCCCATTGCTCAGTTTAAAAATCCTGAGGGTGAACTTGAAATCAAAGTTGGCGATATGGTTGAGGTCTTCATTGAACGCAATGAAGCTGGACATATTCGTGTATCTAAAGAAAAAGCCGACCGAGCACATGCTTGGGACGAAATCACTGAAGCTTGCGAAAGCAACGCTATTCTCGAAGGTACGGCTACAAGCGTAATCAAAGGCGGCCTCTTGGTAGACATAGGCGTGAAAGCCTTTCTTCCTAGCAGCCAAATTGATATACGCCCCGTAAA
This sequence comes from Bdellovibrionota bacterium, assembly GCA_041391385.1. Lineage (GTDB taxonomy): Bacteria > Bdellovibrionota > UBA2428 > UBA2428 > UBA2428 > CANIGN01. The sequence continues at coordinate 312,920 of JAWKOD010000005.1, read as the reverse complement.
AAACCTCGAACAATTCGTAGGCAAAGCTATGAAAATTCGAGTTATCAAATTTGATCCTCGCAAAGGAAACGTTGTCGTTTCCCGTAAAGCTGTCCTCGAAACTGAAAAAGAACGTCTCAAAGGTGAGACAATCAAAATTCTTAAAGTAGGTGCTGTTGTTCGTGGCATTGTAAAAAATGTTACCGATTATGGTGCTTTCGTAGATCTTGGTGGCATGGACGGTCTCTTGCATGTAACTGACATGAGCTGGGGGCGCGTTAAACACCCCTCTGACATCATTCAAGTTGGACAAGAGATTAACGTGCGTGTCTTAAAGTTTGATGCTGAGAAAGAAAGAATTTCCCTTGGCCTTAAACAAACTCAACCTGATCCTTGGATGACCATTCAAGAAAGATTCATTCCCGGCCAACGCGTTAAAGGTGTTGTAGTAAGCGTTGTCGATTACGGAGCTTTCATCGAAGTTGAATCTGGAATTGAAGGATTGATTCACGTTTCAGAAATGAGCTGGACGCAAAAAATCAAAGACCCTCGTAAACTCGTTAACATCGGAGAAGAAACAGAAGCTGTTATCCTTGATATCGATCTTGAAAATCGCCGCATGAGCCTAGGCCTTAAACAAGTAAACCCCAACCCATGGGATAGCTTGGAACACAAGTACCCTGCTGGCACACGTATCAAAGGTGTTATTAAAAACATCACTGACTTCGGACTCTTTGTTGAAATCGAGGAAGGTATTGATGGCCTTGTACACGTATCTGACTTGAGTTGGGATGCTAAAATCTCTAACCCTGCTGACCATTACCAAAAAGGTGACACCTTAGACGCAGTTGTTCTAAACGTTGACCGCGAAAACGAGAGAGTTTCTCTCAGCGTTAAACTTCTTCAAGGTGATCCTTGGCAGGAATATGTTGGAACTCACCCTCAAGGTGTAACGGTAGATGGCACAGTTACAAAACTTGCTAACTTCGGAGCCTTTGTTGAACTTGCTAAAAACATCGAAGGAATGATCCACGTTTCTGAACTTTCAGATGAGCGCATTGTTCACCCTGAAAGCATTGTTAAAGTTGGTGACGTTGTGAAAGCTGAAATCATCAACATTAACCTTAAAGAAAGAAAGATCAGTCTTTCTGTTAAGAGCTTGAACCGCAAAGAAGAACGCGAAGCAATGGCTTCTTACCAGAAGTCAGACTCTCGCTCTTCGTTCAGCGATACAATGAGCCCTGAAATGGCAGCTAAGCTAGCAGCAATGCTTGGCGGTGCTAAAAAAGAAGAAGCTAAAGACGAAGAATAGATTCTTTAAAAGTTAAAAACTAAAAAAAAAAGCCGCTTCTCTAACGAGAGGCGGCTTTTTTTGTAAGCATTTGTATCTGACATCAGGACGGGCTATTTTTAAGCCATGTACAATAATGCTTCACCCGAACGCCCAAGAATACTCCCTTGGATATTTGTAGGTCTCATCACTCTTCTAGTCGTTGGATCATGCTCCCTTACGACCTACTATAGTCTCGACCGAACTTTTAGTTTTTTCGAAAGCTTTGATCCAAAAATTATTCGCAGCAACACCCTTAAATCTTCGGACAAAGTTATTGCCCAACTCAACATTACAGGTGTCATTATGGGCTCTCGCGAAGATATTTTTGATTCACTCGAAGAAATCGAAGAAGGCGTGAAAGAAGACAAAGTAAAAGGGCTCTTGTTGTTTATCAATTCACCTGGAGGATCTGTCGCTCCTACACAAGACCTTTTTGCCCGAGTTTTAGAGTTAAAAACAAAAATTCCTGTTGTTTGCAGCATGGGTGATGTCGCAGCGAGTGGTGGCTACTACTTAGCGGCGGCCTGTGATGAAATCTACGCACTTCCAGGCACAACAACTGGATCCATTGGCGTTATCTTCCAATTTTTTAATCTTGAAAATCTTGTGAGCTGGGCCAAGATCAAGCCTGTCACTATAAAAGCAGGCAAGATGAAAGATGTGGGATCTCCCTTTAGAGAACTAGCTCCCGAAGAACGCGCTTATCTTGAAAATTTACTCAAAGAAGTCCACGAGCAATTCATCATGGATATCGCTAAAATTCGCTCTGAAAAAATACCACTCGAAAAATTAAGAGAAGTTGCAGATGGACGTATCTTTACTGGAGAACAAGCTTTGAACCTAGGCTTGGTCGACAAAAGTGGCGGCCCCAAAGATGCTATCAAATGGCTTAAAGAGGACAAAAAACTTGGTGACCTCAAGATTGTGCGTCTCCCCTACCCTAAACGAAATATCGGAGGCATTTTAGGAAAACTAGCTACTGAGTCGTCGACTCCTATGGAGCGAATTTTCGACCAGCTGCATCCCTTTCAAGGCATGGTTCCCATGCTTCTTCCTTCACATTATCAATTTCAAAAATCAAATTCGGAAGTAAGATAATTACTGATGGACGACTCACACAAAATTGAACGCCTCTGGGCCCCTTGGCGCCTCGAACATATTCGTAAGCATGCGCAAAAAGCAGACGATGCAGAATGCGTATTCTGTGAACTTTCGAAAATGCCTTGTGACGAGAACTCCCTAAAGCTTTATCAGTCTAAACATTGCTTTGTGGTGATGAACCGTTTTCCGTATAACCCCAATCACCTTCTGATTATTCCAAATGGACACATCGCAATGCTTACAGATGTAAAAGGTGAAGCCTGGAACGATCTTCAAAGCTGTATGAAGGCCAGTGTCGACTTACTCATGGATAAAATTAAGCCACAGGGACTCAATATAGGCTTAAACATAGGCAAAGCAGGCGGCGCAAGCATTCATGAACACTTACACTTTCATGTATTGCCGCGATGGGGCGGGGACACAAACTTTATGCCCATACTCGCTGAAGCTAAAATGATTCCGGCTCACAATCTCACAATATTTAATGAATTAATGAAATATTTTAAAGATTTTGACACCTACCTTAAAGCCTATCTTTAGATGAACATGCTAGAATCAAAGACATGAAAGCTCTCAAACTGGGGTTTTGGGCCCTCCTATTCATCGGAATCGTTTCTTTTTGTGTTACTTTTGCAACTCAAAACAACGACCTGATGACCGTTAACCTCATCAATTACACAACAGAGCCGACTCCTAAATGGCAGATACTCCTCTTAGCTGCACTCGCAGGCGCAATTCTTTCTGCTTTATTCTTCATTATTGAGATGATCGTCCTTGAATCCAAAAATATCGTTTTGCGTAGAGTAAATAAAAAAATGGAGCGTGCTCTCCAGAAGCAAAGTGCCCCTGAAAGCATTGCCAAACAGCGCATTGTTTCGGGCTCAGATCTCGAATCTGATGTATAAAAAGTAATGCCCAAGTCCGTCATCTCTAAATCGCTCCTAAATCTGCTGCCTCAGCATCGAATCAAAGAGAAAAGAACTCTGCAGCTAACTCTCGATGAATTGATTGACGACTACCGAAAACTTCATGAATTAAGTGCCTCAGAACTTGATTTTTTACTCATGGCTTATCGCTTTGAGCATATCTTTCAAAAATTCTTAAAAGAATTCCTACAGAAACCCCTTAAACCGGAAGAGCTCACAGACCTATGGCGAATGGCATTTGCATCACTCTTAACTCGTAACGAAGACTCAATTGCACAACTTACACACGCGTGGGTAGAAGCCTCGAAAGAGTTCTTTGGACCTTTTACGGCTTCCCTCTCGAACGCATTCTTGCGAAAAGCTCTTCGTGAAAAGAGTCGCATTCTCTTAGAAGCGCAACCTCAAGACATAATAGGCCCTAGTCTCTCGCAACGGTGGCACACTCAGCCCGAATTGCAAAAAAGATTCGCAGCCCGGATCATTCGTCGTCCCGATCCCGGCATTGCATGTTTAGATAAAAACTCTGTTTGGCAGCTTGTTGATTCAAAAACATTTCGAGCTGGAACTCATTTAGCCATCAGCAAGGCTTCAGCCCTTTGGACAGCTGAAATCATTGCTCGCATTAAATCCTTAGACAGCATTAAGCTTTTAGATGCGTGTGCCGCTCCCGGTGGCAAACTCATAGCAACCTTAAATGCCGTTCCAAAAATTGAAAAAGCTTTAGCTGTAGACGCTAAATTTAAACGCATTGAACGTTTAAAAGATAATCTTGCCTTATGGGGACACGGAGACAAAGCTCAAACCATCCTCCACGATTGGAGCGACCAACATCCATCGATCGAAACAGATTTTAACGTAGTTATTGCAGATCTTCCTTGCACGGGATTAGGCACTCTTGCATCTAGACCAGACTTACTTATTAAGGATTGGCGACAAGATGACAAAAACCTTTTTCGTATACAAGAAAGAATTCTTACAAATGCCACCCAGTGTCTGACAAAAAACGGGCTCATCTTTGCCTCAATATGCAGTAGTGATCCGTCAGAAGTTCAACATATCAACAAAATCTTAAACTCTACGCCATCTTTTCATTCCAAACTTAGCGAAGATAATTCTGAAGAAATCACAGGCTGGGTTATTATAAAAGAATGAGTTTTGATTCAGACGAACTAGAACAACGCCTTAAGACTTTAGAGACCAAACTCCTTAGCCTCCAAAAAGAACTCAGCGTTACTGAGAAAATAGCTAAACAAATACAAGGACTCGTAACTCAGAATCGCTTTCCGCAAATTCAAGGGATTGAATTCTTGAGTCGCTATATTCCCGGAGAACAAAATAGAGCTGAAGGTTTTGACTTTTTTTTAAATTCTAACGAAACAAATCTATGGCTTTTTTATTTTAGTGTTCATTCCTATGGGCTTAGTACGGCCCTTTTTCAGACCTATCTCCTTCTTCAAGGTCGAACTTTTTTTGACAAGTCTGGAAGTACCCCTGAACTAGCTCTTGCGAAAATACTCGAAGAATTCTCGCCTGCCGAAGACCCCAAAGCGCGCATCTTTATTGCAAACTTGCATATTTCAACACTTAAATGGGAAGAAGCAAATTATGGTGCCGCCCCTTTACTCTTTACTCGAAACTTTGAACGGCGCCAGTGGAGCCCCCCCGAAGTCATTGAAGCTGGATCTCGCAAATCCATGCAAATTTCTCCCGGCAGTCGCCTCTTCTTTTTAAACAAAGAAAGTAACCAAAGCCTCTTGAAGGATATCGAACTCAATCCTCTCTCCGAAGAACTCAAAGAGGACTTTAATTCTTTTCTTTTTAATTTTGAACGACACGAAAAACACTCAAAAGCTCCAGAAGATATCTGTTTTTGGGCCCTCGATGTGAGTGCTAAAAAAATTCACCTTGCCTAAGAAGCTATCGTACAAATAATAAAAAAGGCAGCTGAGGTATTATCTCAGCTGCCTTTTTTATGAATTTAATTAACCTTAATAAAACGTAGTCTATTCTTCGCCTTCATCTTCGTTTTCAGGTGGCGGCGGTGGAGGAGCATCGTTACCCCTTTTGCCTCTACGTTCTTCACGTCTAGAGCTTCTCTTGCCTTTTCGTTCTTCACGGCGCTCTTTGCGCATATCTTTTCTATCGTCCCTCATATTCTTTTGTGCAGCTCGAGCAGCTTCATGACACTTTTTTAAAGCTTCTCGGTTTGCAGCACCCTTAATACAAGCCTTTGTAGTCTCAAGAGCTTTAATCCGCTCTTCCATCATGCTCAAAGAACGAGCTTTAGCCTTTGCAAAGCCATCGCCTGTATCTCCTTTTTTTTCTTCAGCTTTCGCAAAACTCAAAACACTAAAAACAAAAAATAAAGTTAAAATTTTACTCACGACTATCTCCTCAGCTTTTATTGTCTAAGACTTTCAATTCGTTAGCAAGCGTCTACTCATCGCCAAGCAGCATCACCCTAGATATAAATGACTAATCATCTCCACGTTTTTGAAAGAGTAAACTTGCTAGCATAAACAAAAGACCTAAAACAAAAGCTATCTGTAAGATGACTTTTAAATCTAAATTCCCACACGATCCCTCTCGAACCCGTCGGGTATTTGAACCAAAAAGTTCCCTTTCTTGTCGTAAGGTATCTCCAGATTCCTTTTTCTTTATACGCGTTTCTTTTTCTTCTTCTGTTTCGTTTGCAGGAGGATCTTCTCCAAGCGATCCCTCTCCAGGCCCCTGAACACCTGAGCCCCTTCCTCCGGTTATCGTGCCTGACGAGCCATCAGCTTCGCCATCATCACGCTCTCTACCCGAAGTTCTTGTACGTGTGCTTCCTCTATTATTACTGTTCGAACCGCTACTTCCAGGACTTAAAAGTGAATTGTTGCTTCCAGGGCCATTTGCCCCTCCACCCCGACCAGGAGGACTTCCCCCTTCAGGAGAATTTCCATCGGGATCCGAAGCACCAGGAGCCTGAGGATCGTTGGGACCATTCACAGCGTCAGGAGCACCAGAACTTGGATCTTCTGAACCATCACCCGCAGTAGCCCCGCCAGTTGTAGCCCCACCGCCGGCAGAAGCATCAGGGTTTTTAAAGTCTCCTCCAAACCACTTCAACGGAATTCCCATATTTCTCTGAGCGACAACATTTGTGTATTCTGTTTTGCGAGACGTATAACTTGCTAAAAATCTTTTTAGGGGACCATTAAAAATGGTCAAAACAATACCAACCACAAGAGTTGTTAATAAAATATACTCGAGAGTTCCTTGCCCAAGCTTAGATCCCCTTAGGGACATAAAAGAATCCCCCTTCAAATACACACTCCTACTTCTTTACGGCCTGAAGTAGTTTTTTATTTAAATCCGAAAAAGAACCATTCGACATCACTAAGGCTAAAACTCGTTCTTTTTTATTTTTCCAAGTTAAAAACTCTGATACGAGCTCTTCAACTGTCTTTTTAGTAGTCGCGAATTCCGTATGCCCTCGTTCGACAACTTCTTTGACAAGATCATGAACTTTGAGACGTTCGTTCTCAGGCACATTCTTCTTTGTAGCCTCTTGAATAAATACGGCATCGGCAGCCACAAATGATTTAACGAAATCAGCATAGAGTGTATTTCTCGCAGAAGTAGCCGAGCGCGGTTCAAAAAAAGCCGCCAGGGAGTACTGTGGAAAACGTTCTTTAATGGCAGCAACTGTTTCTTTAATCGCAGTCGGGTGATGTGCAAAATCATCTACCAAAACAAAATCGTTGGATTCATGAAGGATATCTTGCCTTCGCGTAATTCCCTTAAAGGTTTTTAGAACTTCTTGGAAATCTTCGATTTTCTTAATCGATCCCGAAGCATGTAAAACGCCTAAGACTCCCAATGCGTTCAAAAGATTGTGATGACCTATCATAGGCGTAACAAAAGAATGTTTTTCGCCTTGTAATGAAACTTCAAACTTCAAGCCAAAGCTACGCTCGTTCCAAGGTAGCGCACAGCGCTCCCACCCTAAAAGAGCGTAAGCAGATTCAGGATCTTCTCCATAACGGAAACATTTTTTATTTAATTTATTAAGAGAGTGTTCAATTTTTTCAACACTTGATGCTTTTGGAGCGGAAACACGATCGATTAATAACCAACCTTCAGAAGTTTTTTCTGTTAGCTTTAAGAAGCTCGCTTCAATTTGATCAAGAGAGGAATAAATATCGACATGATCAAATTCAATTCCCGTCCCCAGGACCCAAGTAGGACGATAGTGCAAAAACTTAGAACCCTTATCCCAATAAGCAGTGTCGTACTCATCACCTTCGCTTACAAATACTCCGGTTCCCATACGCGATCCGCATTCAAAGTTTTTAGGTATTCCTCCAATAAAAAAGCCTGGATCTGCACCAAGCACTTCACAGGCCCAAGCCATAAGCGATGTTGTTGTGGTTTTTCCGTGTGTTCCTGCGACCACAAAGCTCTGGCGATCTTGAATCATAAATTCGCCTATGGCTTCTGGAAAACTCATTCTTCTTAATTTGTTCTCTGCTGCAAGTCCTTCGACTGCCTGAGCTTCTTCGTTTGTTTTTGAAATAGCATTTCCAATAATAACCAAATGTGGATGCTTCTCAGAAAAGCCCCAAGTAGCCCCCTCTAAATTTTGAGGCGTATAGTTCTGAGCCAAGGGTATTTTTTGGGCTTCAAGAAAAAGACTCATGGGAGGATAAATAGGCCCATCGCTTCCCGTAACTTTTGCGCCCATTGATTTAAAAAGACCAGCCAATGCCCCCATTCCCGTGCCACCTATGGCTACGAAATGGACCCAGTGATCTTTAAGTGTTTGCTTCAAAAGTGTATTTGTTGCCATAGCTCTCTCTTTTTATTGTACCTTATCTATTTCAAAGGCATTAAAAAGTTCTTCACGATTCACATGCCAAAGCATAGAAAAGAATTTTACTCGTAAGTCCCCTATTTCCTGACGACTCTCTTCACTGTGTGAAGGATGAACTCGATTTGTTAAGAGCAAAGCTCCCCATTTATTAAGAGGATTCCACCACAAGGCCGTTCCTGTAAACCCAAGATGCCCAAGTACCTCTTCCCTAGAGGCGCCCTCTCCGGCCTGAGTTTTAGCTTCACTCGGACGATCCCAACCACACCAAAATCTCGTTTCGGTCACAGGAATAAAATACTCTTTGAATTCTGGATTTTTGTCATAGAAGTTTTGCATCAACCTCATCCAATCCCAAAGAGCCTCTGCGGTAGAAAAAAGTCCGGCATGAGGAGCAATCCCCTGCATAAAAAAAGCATTGTCATCGTTAACAACTCCCGAGGGATGTCTTGATTCTGTGGGGACTGCAGCTTCCGGAGCTACTGAACCTAAAATAAGGTCATTAGAGGGAAGTGCATATTTCTTTTTATAAAGTTGCCATAACTCACTTAGGTTTTTTTTGTAATATGTTTCAAGTACAGCTCCTAAGACCCAATAATCTAGATCCGAATACACGGTTTCATCACCATGTGAAATTCCCTCAGCAGCAACTTGTTTTAAAACAAAATCCCATAGTTCCTCGCGTGACCCCTTGAAGGCTTGTCGCGACTTTAATGGATCAAGAAGAAAATGAGATTTCAAGCCCGCTCTGTGATCCCAAATAGATGAGATCTTTAACGGAAGCAAGCCCTGTGGAGCGGAGGGAAGGAGGTCTTTTAAACTTAGTTTTCTAAATTCTCCAATGCTTTTCTTTAAATCCACACACAAGTCCAAGATTAAGCTATTTGTAACAACAACCTTAGTGAGCGACGCTAAGTCATAGAATAAAGAGGGACTCGCCTTACTCCGTCCCCAAGCAACTATATGTGAAGGACGATCGTCAAGCTTCCCTGCCCAACCCGTTCCACTCTCTATCATAAAAATAGTTTAACACGAAAATATTGAGGGTTATTTACTACAATTGCCAATACTTTTTAAACGAATAGAGCCCAATACAGCAACGCCACCTTCTTGATTATCATTGGCACCAAGCACGGCTACGTCTCCATTATTAGAAGCCATTTTTGCATGACAATCTAACTCAAACTCTGTTTTACCTAAAACAGCTACGGTTCCCTTAAGGCAATACCAACCATTAGGATTCGCAAGTCGAAATACTGACTTACTCAAGACACTCACACTTGGCTTAACAAGGACTAAAGAAGGCTTTGAGGTCTTTTTAGAATCGTCAATATTGCGACCACCAATCCCGAGAACCTTCACACTAGGACTCAAAACCTTATCAGCAATTCTCTTATCTTTTGCAAAGGGATGATTTCCCCATGCATTCAAACAATTTTGAATTGTTTCGGAATCACTTTCAGCACGTGCAAAAGAAAGTATACTTAAAAACAATAAGGCTTTCATAACTTGGTTCATAACAACCCCTCTCAATTTTTTTCTATGTCTTATTCTTCAATTTTATAAAAGCTAAACGTCCACGCCCAGTCATCACAAAGATACGAGATCCATCCGAAACAGGGCGAGATAAAACACCTTCACCAAGATAATGCTCATCTATAAGAGTTCCCTTTTTTGCATCAATCAAATGAAGACCGTAATGAGTCGAGGTCATCAAGAGCTCTCCATTTCCGAGATCATAAAATTCAACACCCATACCGCGATTTTTTAAATCCAGTTGCCACAAAAGTTTTTTAGTAGAAAGGGAATACTTTCTCACACTCCCATTAACAGTTGTGTAAGTAATCGTATCTTCTTTAAAATTTAAGAGTGGAACAAAGCCAGAGGATTCCGAAAAACTATCGACCGAAGCTCCATCCGAAGTTCTCAAAACTTGAATAGAGTGATCTGGTAGCGCAACATAAAGAGTTGAACCGTTTGGAGAAAGTACAGGTTCCGTATCTGCATCTTGAAATCGGCCTGGGCGAGTAAAGCTGCGTTCCCACAGTGACTCACCTGAGAGAGCCTTCACCGCAACAACAACGCCATCTGAAAAACCAAGATAAAGAATCTTTTTATTGGGACTTAGCACGCCAGACGTATTTCCACGTAAAGACCAGTAATAGGCTGCGTTGGGAGAAGGTCTCCTTAACGTCCATTGCTCATCGCCCGTTTGTATATTCAAAGCCCACAATACATTGTCAGAAGTGGCTACATAAAGATACTCTTCACCCATCACCAGATTGCCTAGCGATTCAGCACTTAGCTTTTTCTTCCAAACTTCTTTTCCGTTATTCAGATCATAGCAATAGACAAAACCATTCATTGCCCCGATATAAACTCTGTTCCCACGAATCGCTGGACGAGAAGTAACTCCGATCTGAAAGGTTTTTTTCCATTTAAAACTGCCGCTGGGTGTATGAAAGCGTCCAAAAGTACCGCCCAAAGTCCCAACAAAATAGTCGCTTTCGCTAAAGCGTATGGGATAAGCAAAAGATCCTAGAGCTGCACCCCGATCAAAACGAGGATTGCGCTCAATCTCAACCATACCCATTCCGATAAAACGGGAATGATCAACCTGAGATTTTGGAAGAGTTGTACATGAAGCAACAATAAGAGAAAGAGAAAAATAGAATAAAGACTTCATAGTCCCCCTTAGCGAGCGCTTTCGTAAGCCCTAGCTGCTGATTCGTAGTAAGTACCTGCAAATTCAGTTTTAATCTTTTCGATTAATGCAGGCATATCAGCGTTCTTTGCTGTAAGTTTTGAAACACGAAGCTGAGACAACAAAGCTTCTGCAGCCAAGGGATTCTTCAAGTTAGCACCGACTTCAGTGTAGGCCTTGAGAGCTTCGTCAAATTTTTTCTGAGACTCGAAAATATAGCCTCTCCCCAATTTTGCGCTCCAGTATGGAATGTCTTCAAGCGCTGTCGTTCCATTTGAAACAACATCATCAAAATATTTAAGGGCTTGATCGTACTGTGTATCCTGATATGCCATCGCAGCTAGGCGAATTCTTGCCGACTGCGCGGAAGCAGTTGAAGGATACTCCGCAATGAGAGAAGCCAATTCTTTTTGAATTTTTTCTTTTTTAGCAGCATCCCACTCCAAACGTTTCTTCATGAAATCTTGAGTGAAAATACTTGGATTAGGTTCGATCCCCGCCACCTCAAGCTTCTCAACAGCATAGAGCTTATCTGAAGCAGCTCTCTCTTGTTTTTTTGAACTCTGTTGGCCATAATATCGCCCAAAGCCCACAGCTAAAACGATAAAGGCCCCGCCAGCTAGGAGAGTCCAAAATCGACGATTTTCTAAAATTTCTAGTACGTTAGATTGAAAAGGTGTCAGTTCCTTGTCCATAAATCAGACGCTATCACGACAAAATCGGCCTTTATACCCTGACTTTATGAATTTACACGCAAAGCGCCTTCCAGATTTTGGGTCTTCGGTTAAGACGGATATACTGTTTCTATGGGTTTAGGGAGATTTTTCAACAGCGCTTGCACCGTTTTAGTGGCCACTACGTTTTTAGGGGCACCTCTCGCCCGAGCTCAAGATAGCATTAACTCGAACATTTACGATGATTACAGTGCTTTTGAAAGCGACCCTGTTCAACTCGACGAAGAAGTGAGTCGTTACTTTGGTCGTTTTTTTCAAACAAATTTCCTTATTGGAACAGGCCTTTTTACAGGTGACCTAGGTGCTGCTAACTCAGCTGGCTTTAACCTAGGACTTCGCTTTGTATTCTACTTCGATAAAATGTGGGGCGGTGAGCTTGGCCTTGGATACTATGGCCACAAAACCACTTATAACTCTGAAAATACAAATACGGCCAATATCGACGTAAGCATGGACACCGTTATGATCCCAGTATCTCTCGGAATTCGCTATGCCTTTGATCGGGATAATCTACCCCGAGGTATTTCACTCATGAACCCCTACCTTGCACTTAACGGAGAAATTGTTTTTCGCAGTGAAGGCGTAAAAGGCTCTCCAACCACAGGTGGAATTGATGCCAGCGTAAGAGACAAGTTTGCAGCTGGCAGTGTTGTCAGTACTACTGCCTTTGGAGCCAGTATTGGGGGTGGCTTTGAGTTTGACGTTTACAAGAATACTGTATTTCTAGGGCTCGATGTTCGCTACCATATCCTCTTTTGGCCAGATGCGGATACGCTCGTAGGGAGCCTCGGCAGAGACGGGAACTATTTCACCGTTCTCGGTATGGTCAGTTACAATTACTAAAGTGCACAAAAAGCCTTATACTTAAAGAGTGCGCACACTTCTTTTTTTAGCAGTTCTTATAGTCCAAGAGGGAAATGCACGCTTGTCCTGCTTTACATGGTTAACCAGAAGAGAAACCCCTCAAGAAACTGCTTTGGCTCACGTCCCCCAAGCCCCCATAAAACGGAATAATGTAAACTGGGAGCCAGTTCTTCAAAGGTTTTCAGGAAGAGACGAAGCTAAAGCTAAACTCAGAGCCTCACTTGAAGCTTACGCCCCAACAAACACAGCCGAATTTAAAAGCCTAATGGCGTTTCTCGATAGCCCCGCTTCTGAGGGATGGAAGCTTGTTGCAATAGATCGCGAAGGCTCAAACGTATGTGACCCAAGCACTAAAACTGTAAGTATTTTTCTCAAGAACGAGCCTCAAGCTGTAAATATTAACTCAAAAGGAGCAACTCAAAGTGACAGTCCCGCACATTCCTTCTTCCATGAGTTATGGCACGCAAAAGACATTACGGAAGGACATCCTGCTTCAGATTTTTCAGATACGGAAACCTTAAACAATCCCATTAATCAGTTAAGTCGTGAATATAGAGCAAACCGCGCTGCCTATGGCGCCTCGCCCGAAGCAGCATGGCATATTACAGAAACACAATATGACTCTCGGGTTAGAAATGTAGAAGAGCTTCTTCCTGTTTTTAAAACACTCGACTACCCCATGAAAGAACGGCTTCTTGAAAGCTTGGCCAACTTAAGTGTAACAAATCCCACGGCAGCTCAAAATTTACACAAATACTGGTGGCGTGAAAAACATAAAAGTTCTTGGAACGAAGCTGAACGCAACCGCTACTCCGATCTTGACCCCTCATTCAACCCTCAAGATCTCGCTCGCAGTCTCTTGGCAAGTTTAGCCTTAAGATAAAAAACTTAAACTAAACAACTAATTTTATGAACATCTGCACCATAAGGCGTTTTAACTTTTTCATACCCCTCTAATTCCTCCACGGATACTTCTAGCAAAGAAACTCTCTCACCTGTGCAAAAAATACTGTAAAAAACTTTCATTTGTGTCAGTGCGCAGAGCGTCGCAAAAAGGTGCCCGCAAAAAGGTGCCTATCCCCTTTCTCCACTCACCTGGATACTTTCTCCATCATCGGTGGCAGTCACTCTTCAATTTGGTCGCGTCGCTTGCGGTGAAAGCTAATAGCAAAGCGATGAGCTTCATCGCGAATCTCAGTAACAAGGCGAAGAACTGAGGGCTCCTTGATAATTTTTGGATTCTTTTGTCCCGGCAGAAAAAATCGCTCCGAGCTTGTCTCTACTTCAGAGGAACTAAAATCTCGTGTCGTTCGAGATTTAGCGAGACCGACAACTGGGAAGCTTACAGCGACTTCTTTCATAGCAGCCATCACACTCTCAAGCTGTGCTCTTCCTCCATCCACAATGAGCAAATCGGGTCGGGGGCTATCCGACTTTCCATAGCGACGTCGCACAATTTCTTGCAGACTTCCAAAATCATCCTGGCCCTGAACGCTCTTCACTATGAAATTTCGATATTCTTCGAGGGCTTTTTTGCCATTCAAAAAAACGACACAAGCTCCCACATTCTCAGCACCTTGGAAATTAGAAATATCCAAGCACTCAATTCGCTCGAGTTTTTGTTTTAATTTTAGAAACTTTGATAACTGCTGAACAGAGTCTCTTCTGCGGTCGCGTAACTTTGACTGCTCTTCACCTAGTGATCTTGCATTTGATAAAGCCAAATCCCATATCTTCCAAAGCTTGTCTCCAGTCTGAACACTTGAAACTTTTTCAAACTCAAAGGGTAAGTTCTGGCGTGCTTCACTTTCTCTGTGGAGCAAATCTCGCAGAGCTATTGTCTCTGCAGGAGAAAAATCGGGAGGGACAATAACCTCTGTTGGGATATCTGCTTTTAAATAATAGCGCGATAAGAGGCTTATAAAATCTTCGCGATCTAAGTCCATGTCTTCCAATAGAATTGGAAAATGCTGCCGCCCCCACCATTTTCCATCTCTAAATTGAAGTAGCAATAAATCGAAATCTGTTTTTTCAGCATTTTGAGAGCTAAAAAAGTCAAAGGGCCAATAGCACCACACATCGCGACTCTTCATGTCGTTGAGATCCACAGCACGCTGATCGCGCTGCAAATCCTCTAGAGCTTGCAAGCGATCTCGAAAGCGCGCAGCTTCTTCAAAATTCATTGTTTCAGATGCTTTTTCCATTTGCGCTTGCCAAAGATCGCGCAGCATTTCGTTTTCACCCTTGAGAAAACGCAAAAATTCATTCACCTGTGTTTGATATTCTTTGCGATCAACATACTCCACACAGGGAGCTGTGCACTGACCAATTTGATAGCTCAAACAAGGTCGAGAGCGATTGGCAAACTCGGTATCTCTACAATCCCTGAGCAAAAAAGCCTTTGAAGCCAGCTGCAAAAGTTGCCTTAAGGCAAAGGGACTGGGATAGGGACCAAAGTAGAGTCCGCCGGCATTAACTTTAGGCTTACGTGCGAAATAAGCACGAGGAAATTCATGATTCGTATCAATCCAAATATAGGGATAAGTCTTATCGTCTTTGAGCCTAATGTTGTAGCGAGGGCGATGCTTTTTAATGAGTGTATTTTCAAGCAATAGCGCTTCGACTTCAGACTCTGTCTCCAAGAACTCCATGCTTTTAATTTTGGAAACCAGCACCACGGTTTTGGGACTATCGACGCGTGAGCGAAAATAACTCATGACTCGACTTCGAATATTCTTCGCTTTTCCAACGTAAATGATCGCTCCCGCTTCATCTTTCATCACATAGCAACCGGGAGTCTTGGGAGCAGAAGCAATAAATTCTTCAAAGAGGGGCTTCTGCATACGTGTAGAATAGCGCGTTCTTAACTATTCGGGCAACTTGACTAAAGACATCATAAAAACTGCGATGAACCTTCTATTTTGGACAAAGAGCTTTATTTATGGATTTTTTCTCGTATCCTATAGCTACCTATGAAACTAAGTGCATTTGAGTTAAAGAAGCTCCCCCTATTTCTTGTTATTCCAAGTTTTATGTTCTTAAGCACTTGTAAAAATTCTTCTTCGAGCGCAGCTGCAGGCGTTTCCGTTGAAGAAGTGAATATCTACCAAACAGATAATAGTTATGGAAATGCCGTGATTGGAAACCGCACAAATTCAAACAGCTTTTGCGAGGACACCTATACAACAAATCAAGTGGCTTGGGGTATAAGTTGTACAAACTTCGTTTCACTTTTGGGTTACTCTACTGATAACGGAATTGTAGACCTACCCACAAACTACGGCGTCCCCACAGATGTCCCCTTTGTCAGTCTAGACGATGTTGAAATAGCCTCTAACTGGTCTGACTTGATTGACGATCGCGACATCACTATGGAAGGCACCGGAATGACAGGTAATCTCGTGTGGACGGGATTCAACTCCAATGGAGTTGCTGAGGTCAATTGTTTGGATTGGATCTCAAGCTCTGGAGGAGAAGTAGGCAAAGCTTCACAAATTAACGCAGCCGTAACCCCTGGAAGCTGGAACTCAGGGGTAGCCTCCAATTGCTCAATCGGGACCTCCCTTCCAATCCTTTGCCTTTGTTGGTAATTATGACCCTTAAACCTCTAAACTATTAGCGATTTTCGGCAATTGACCCCCTTCCCACTCTCAGCTAGATATAGGGGCAAGACAACACACGCCGGGACAAAAATAGAATACGACCCGAGCAGTTGGACAAGCCCTAAATTCGCCTGAATTTGAGGCCCCACCTGTTAACCTGGCGGAGGACAATCGGGACGTAGTAAGAGACCTCTGTTTGCAATTTTTAGGATTTAAATCTGAAATTCGCATGTCAGAGACATAAAAGGAAAAGAAAAATGGCAACTCAAATCACAATGAAAGACCTCCTCGAGGCAGGCGTACACTTCGGTCACCAAAAGAGCCGTTGGAACCCCAAAATGAAACCCTACATCTTCGGCGACAGAAACGGTATTTACATCATCGACCTTCAAAAAACCGTTCACTTGACTCGCGAAGCTTTAACGTTCGTCACTCAGCTTTCTGCAAAAGGCAAAAAAATTCTTTTTGTTGGAACGAAAACTCAATGTAAAGACGTCGTAAAAGAAGAAGCTGAAAGAGCTGGATGCCCCTACGTAAACGAGCGTTGGTTGGGTGGAACTCTTACGAACTTCCCGACAATTCAAACATGTCTTGATTCACTTCAAAAGCACGACGACAAAATCGCTTCCGGTCTTGCCGATCAACTTTCTGCTAAAGAGAGATCTGCTTTCGACAAAGAACACGAGCGACTCGTTCGTAACTTGGGTGGTGTGCGCACTATGAAAGACCGTCCAGGAGCGATCTTCATCATTGACCCCATGAAAGAACACAATGCTGTTAAAGAAGCTAAAAAATTGGGAATTCCAATCATCGCGATTACAGATACAAACTGTGACCCCGATGACGTAAGCTTTGTAATCCCTGGAAATGACGACGCCTTGAAATCTATCAAGCTTTTCGCTGCAGCTGTTGCAGATGCTTTCTTAGATGGCGCACGTATTCACGAAGAAAAAGTAAGAGCTTTCTCTGACAAAAGAGAAGCCGCTCCTGCTCCAGTAGCAGCAGCTCCTACCCCTTCTATTTCAAAACCTGTTGAAGATATGAAATCAACAACTGACAGAGAAGGCCGCACTATTAACGTCGAAAAACGTCGTAGCATCAAAAACACAAGCGAGGAAAACTAGAATGGCTGTTACCGCAGGAATGGTAAGTGAATTGCGCCAAAAGACAGGCGCTGGAATGTTAGATTGTAAAAAAGCTCTCGAAGAAACAGGTGGTGATATGGAAAAAGCCATTGTTGCTCTTCGTAAAAAAGGCCTCGCTTCTGCCGCTAAAAAATCAGGTCGTATTGCGACTGAAGGCGCAATTGGCTCCTACATCCACGCAGGTGGAAACATCGGAGTCCTTGTAGAAGTAAACAGCGAAACAGACTTCGTAGCTAAAAATGAAATGTTTCAAGCTTTTATCAAAGATGTTTGTTTGCACATTGCTGCAAACAAACCTTCTTACATTGAGCCCGAAGAAGTTCCCGCTGAAGTCTTAGCAAAAGAGAAAGAAATTGCTCTCGATCAAGCTATTAAATCAGGCAAGCCCCAAGCGGTTGCCGAAAAAATCGTCGAAGGCAAAATGTCTAAATACTTCGATGAAGTTTGTTTATTAAAGCAATCTTTCCTCAAGGACCCAGACAAAACAGTAGGTACTGTTTTACAAGAAATGGTTGCTAAGATTGGCGAGAATATCAAGGTGCGTCGTTTTGTACGATGGGAGCTTGGCGAAGGTCTTGAGAAAAAATCAAATGATTTTGCTGCTGAAGTAGCCGCTCAAGCTGGCATGAACTAAGCTGCTGTTAAGCATGACACCTGTAGCATCTGGAAAAAGTTATAAACGTATCCTGCTCAAACTCTCTGGTGAGGCACTCGCCGGAAACCGAGAGTTTGGGCTTGATGCCCTAACCCTCGATTTTATGGCTGACCAAATTGAAGCCGTATTAAAGATGGACGTCCAAATTGCCATCGTTGTCGGTGGTGGAAATATATTCAGAGGCATTCAAGGCTCCGAAAAAGGCATGGACCGAGCGACAGGCGACTACATGGGAATGCTCGCTACGTGCATTAATGCACTTGCACTGCAAGACGCCCTTGAGCGTAGAAATATCTACACACGAGTTCAAAGTGCCATTCGCATGGAACAAGTTGTTGAGCCCTACATTCGAAGAAGAGCTACGCGCCACCTTGAAAAAGGACGCGTTGTTATTTTTGCAAGTGGAACAGGTAATCCTTATTTTTCAACAGATACCGCTGCCTCATTAAGAGCCATGGAAGTCGAAGCCGACATCCTTATCAAAGCTACAAATGTGGACGGTGTTTATGATGCGGACCCACGCAAAAACAAAGAAGCCGTTATGCTCAAGCACATCAACTACATCGATGTGCTCAACCGTAATTTACAAGTTATGGACAGTACGGCCATTAGTCTTTGCATGGACAACAAGCTTCCTATTCAAATTCTCAACATCCGCACTCCTGGCTCCATTTCAGACTTCTTAAAAGGCAAAAAAATCGGCACACTTGTCAGCACAGACTGCGAGAGTGAATTTGTACGCGTAAAAAAAACTGATTCAAAAAACAAGAAAGAATCTAAGGGGAAAAAGAAAAAATGAGCGATTTAATTTTTAGTGATTCAAAAGACAAAATGGAAAAAGCCCTCGTAAGTCTTAAGAACGAGCTTGTGAAGCTTCGTACTGGAAGAGCCTCTCCTAGCCTCGTAGACAACGTTCGTGTTGATTATTACGGCACGCCCACTCCCTTAAAACAGATTGCTCAAGTAGCAGTCCCTGACGCAAAAACTCTTCAAATTTCATGCTGGGACCAATCAGCAATTCCTCTTGTTGAAAAAGCAATTGTTGCTGCCAACATTGGACTCACGCCACAAGTAGACGGTAAACTTATTCGTCTCAACGTACCGGCACTCAGCGAAGATCGTCGCAAAGATATTGTTAAAACGGTTAAGAAGCTTGGCGAAGATTGCAAAGTTGCTATTCGCGGCGCCCGCAAAGATGCCAACGATCATATCAAAGCTGACAAAACTCAAGGTGAAGACCTTCAAAAATCCAACCAAGATAAAATTCAAAAATTAACTGACGACTTTGTTGCGCAAGTAGATTCTGTCGTAGAAGCTAAAAGCAAGGAAGTTTTAACAGTTTAATAAATGACCGAATCTCAGTGGCCACGTCACGTAGGCATCATTATGGATGGGAATGGGCGCTGGGCTCAGTCGCGTGGCTGGAAAAGACTCCAAGGCCACATGCAAGGAGCCGATAAGGTTATCAGCATTATCGAAGCAGTCCTTGAAACTGAGATTAAGACACTTTCCCTCTTTTGTTTTTCAACTGAGAACTGGAAACGCCCCATAACTGAGATTCAGGTTCTTATGGACCTCATGTACAAGTTTCTCGATAAGCAGCTTCAAAGACTCATAACAAACAATGTTCGAGTTAGAGTTTTGGGCGATATGGACAAAGCGCCCTCGCTCTTAAGAGAAAAACTCAAAAACTGTGTAGAAATTACCCAAACAAACAACGGCCTCAACCTAAACTTTATGATGAGTTACGGTGGCAGGGACGACATCCTTCAAGCGACTCGTAAACTCTCAGAAAAGGTTTTGAGTGGAGAAATCTCAATAGAAGACATCAACGAGAACACTTTCTCGAAAGCTCTTCATACGAGCGAGCTAGACGACCCTGACCTCATTATTCGCACAAGTGGAGAATTTAGAATTTCTAATTTCATGCTTTGGCAGGCGGCCTATTCCGAATTCTATGTATCTCCCAAATTTTGGCCAGATTTTACAAAAAAGACCTTTTGAAGCCTGCGATCATTTTGCCACAAGAGAACGTCGCTTTGGAAAAGTAAAAGAAACTGGAGACCTCAACCCATGAGTGCAGAAACAAGAACGCGTACCCTTGTAGGAGTTTCACTCGCTGTACTTGTACTCTGGATTCTTTTTGGAATGCCAGCGCCAGTACTTGTTGCCTTTCTTTGCGTTCTTTCTTTTAGAGGCTGGGTAGAATACTTAAGAATTTTTGCAATTCGACCTCGCTCCCTGAGAGGCATCATGGGCATTGCTGCCATCTGCTTAGCCATTATTGATAGCTTCTTAAAAGGTGCTGTTGGAATTAAATGGATTTGGTTCTTTTGGGTTCTCTCACTCTTCTTTTTAGTAATAGACGCAATGGCGACCCACAAAAGCAAAGACGATAAAGACCTCTCCTCTATGTTAAGAGAGTACAGCTTCTACTTTGCAGGGCTTCTCTATATATTCTTTTTATTCGGATTCATTGCGCCTCTTCTTACAAAGGCAACTTCAAGCTATGGAAAAGGGGTCATCCTCCTTACTCTGGTAGTTGTTTTCTTTGGCGATATTGCAGCTTATATCTGGGGAAGACGCTACGGCAAAACGCCTCTCTGGCCTCTTGTTTCACCTAAAAAAACAATTGAGGGCGCTTATGCTGGTCTCATCGGCTCTTCTATTGCTGCGGCGATTTTCACAATTGCTTGGCACTCACTAAAACTTGACCCTATACCTTTTTCAAAAATATTCCTCTTTACACTATTTGCCGCACCCCTCGCTCAAGGCGGAGATTTTCTAGAAAGCTTCTTTAAGCGAGTCTCAGGGTCAAAGATTCTGGAAACCTATTGCCAGGTCACGGTGGACTTTTAGACCGTATTGACGGTCTCGCGTTCACGCTTCCTCTCGCCTATTTTATTTTCGTTTAATCGACTCAAAGAAGTCTCATTTGGGTCCCCTGTGAACTTTGCTAATATGTCAGGCTCCGCTATGATAAGGAATAATGTATTACATAGTTGGGATACTTCTACTTCTCGGAATTTTAATATTTATCCACGAATTCGGACATTTTTATGTCGCAAAGCTTTGCGGGATGAAAGTTCAAACTTTTTCCATAGGAATGGGCCATAAAATATTTAGATTTGTTCGCGGAGAAACAGAATATGTATTGAGCTGGATTCCATTTGGTGGCTACGTAAAAATTCTAGGTCAAGATCCAAGAGAAGAAGTTGCCCCCGAAGAACAACACCGAAGCTTTAGTAAAATGCCAATTTGGAAGCGCTTCGCGGTTGTTATCGCAGGTCCCGCAGCAAACTTCATACTCGCTTTTTTTGTTTTTTGGGCACTCTTCGCTAAAGGCTTTCCAAGCCCAAGTGCCACAATTCACTTTGTTCACCCGGGTAGCCCCGCTCAAGTCGCAGGCATTCAAGCCGGCGATAAGATCCTACACATTAAAGTAGGTGACAAAGAAGCAGAGGTAAGAGAACTACAAGACCTTCAGCGCTTCCTAAGAACTCATACTGCTACAAGCGCAGTTCTCGACATTGACCGTGACGGTATTCGCCAACAAATCACTGTTGATGCTATTCAAGGAAAACTCACAGACCCTATGACAGGGCTCGACAGAGAATCTCTCACCATGCCGGGAATAGAGTTTCAATCTTACCCTCCGATTTATACGGCTGCCAAAGGTTCTGAATTAGAAAAGCTTATACCTGACCCCTTCTTTGTTATTGATTCTCTAGAGTTCGGTGAAACAAAAAAACCAGAACTTAGCTCGAGTTATGAAGTTCAAAAAGCATTTGCAGCAGCTCTAGCAGAAAAACAAACACTAAAGCTCAGTGTGCGTGCTATTTCTCTCGAAGCTGATTCAAAAATCTCAGAACCAAGGACGGTAGAACTTTCTGCTGAAAACTTAAGCTTTTCAGAGTTTGGATTCATCCCCGCGCACTTGCTCATTACCCAAGTCCTTGAGGGTTCTGCAGCCTATACTCTTGGCCTCCAAAAAGGAGATCTTATCCAAGAGCTCAATGGAACTCCCATGTGGACCTTCTCCCAATTTCGAAACCAACTCCAAGAATTTGCAGCTAAAGACGAAAACTTAACTCTTAGATGGCTACGCGATGGCAAAACAATGCAGGGAGTTTTTATTCCTCAACACATTGACCGAGAAAACCCGGTAACTCAACTCAAAGAGAAGAAGTTCCAACTCGGTGCTATGTTTGTTGGCTTTTCAGAAGCAAGCTTTGAAAAAGTAAAAGCTAAAGGCTTTTTAGACGGAATCAGTTTGGCATGGGACAAGACCATTGCCATGTCAGGCTCGATTGTTGAAAGCTTTAGCCTCCTCATTACTGGAAAAGTTTCAATGAAGGCTATGGGCGGACCTGTCATGATTGGAAAAATTGCTGGAGATAGTCTCAAGCTCGGTATGGATTACTTTCTTAAAATGCTTGCTTTTATATCTCTAAACTTAGCGATTATGAACCTCATTCCCTTACCCGTTCTAGACGGCGGTCATATTCTTCTCTTTATGATTGAAGGTATTACACGTAGACCCATGCCGATGAAGTTTGTAGAGATTTGGGCGACGAGTGGATTCTTTTTACTTATAAGCTTGGCCCTCTTTGTAACCTTTAATGACATTGTGAAACTAAATGTTTTTGCACCCATTATAGGTCTCTTCAAATAGAGAAGCTCTTATGAGTTTAATAGCTCTAGACTGGGGACAACGTTTTGTGGGTTACGCGAGCTCCGACCCCAATGGAGTGGTTATTACTCCAAGAGGTTTTTTTGAACGCAAAGTTGGCAAAGCCAACACTTGGGTACTTACTCGCAATGACATTCTCTCTTTAGAGAAAATTATTGAAGAATGGGAAGTCGAAAAACTACTTCTTGGGCTTCCCCTCAGGGCAGATGGTGGAGAGTCTCCAGCCTCAATAAACGCGCGAGGGCTTCGGACAATGATTGAAGAACACTTCAATATCCAAGTTGGGCTTGTCGACGAGCGTCTCACTAGTTGGGAATCCAAAGGAAAAGATAACCATGCGCAAGCCGCTGCTCTTATCTTACAGAACTACTTTAGAGTTGGAGAAATGCCATGAAAAAAATAATTTTCTTTCTGCTTTTAGTCGTCACTTTAGGACTGGGATACTTCTATTACGAATTTGTCTCTGAACCTAACCCTACACTTACTCAGGAAATTATTGTAGATGTGGCCCCAAAAACTTCCTTTAAGGGAATACTCAATAGCTTGAAAGAGCAAAAAGTTGATATTCCAGAAATTCCTGCAAAAATTGCAGCACGCATCTTTGAACTTGATAAAAAAATTCACATCGGCGAGTACAGAATCACGCCCCCATTATCTTCCCTTGAGATTTTAAAAAAAATCACCAACGGAAAAAGTATATTAAGGAACCTCCTCATTAAAGAAGGCTACAATCGATGGGACATTCAAAACACCTGGCAAGCACTTCCCTATTTTAATTCTCTCGAGTTCAACAAATTAGTTGTTGATCCTGAGCTTATAGAGAAAGCCAAGATTCCAAGCGAGGCTTCAATTCTAACAGCCTCAAATCTAAATATGACAAACGCAAAGAATTTTCGCTCCCTTGAAGGCTACATGTTCCCTGAAACTTACTCGATTCAAAAGTACGACAGTATGAGAAGTGTTATCGCAGAAATGCTCCTACAGTTTGATGGACGTGCACGCGACATTCTAAACAAACACCCATGGTCGCAAAGTGATTTAGGTTTTTATAGGCTTCTAACCTTAGCTTCAATCGTTGAAAAAGAAAGTGGCAACGGAGAAGAACAGCCCCTTGTAGCTTCTGTTTTTTGGAATCGGCTCAACAAAAAAATGCGACTCCAATCCGATCCGACAACAATTTATGGCCTCATGCCTAACTTTGATGGAAACCTAAAGCGGATTCACCTCACTACATTCGGAATTTTTAATACCTATAAGATTCCAGAGCTTCCAGTTGGACCCATTTGCAATCCTGGAGAGAAAGCTCTTAGAGCCGTCTTAAGTCCCGCAGCTACGCCCTACCTGTATTTTGTAAGCCGTGGTGATGGATCACATATTTTTGCTGAATCTTACAAAGATCACGATAAAAATGTGAAGAAGTTCCAGCTTAAGCAATAGCTCAATCACTCTCTCTGTATGCAAAAGGTATCTAAGTTAACAGCTTCTTTGATTTCAGTGCTATCAGCGTAAGCTACCCATAAATCACGACTTAATATGCCGTAGGATCCAAGATACACTGATGAGCTAGGAGTGTGCCCGCTCCGATGGCATTCTTCATTTAAAAGTGTGTCGGTTGATGGCAATCGCGAGGGCTTATAAAAAAAGCTGTTACTAAAATACACATCTTGTTTGACTAAACCAGTTGCTATCGAGGTTCTGTTATAAGAATAGCGATCAAGAAACTCAAATTTGTAATGTATTGTCGACTTAGGATTCTCTAATATGTCTTCGACAAAGCGCTCTAAACACGATCTCCCATTAATAACGACTGACAGGGTTGAACCAAGAAAAGCTCCACTAAATCGAGTAAAGACAACCGAGTATTGATCTTGATCAAACATCTTATGTACTTCATATGTCTGTGAGTCCCAATAACTCAAAAAGGATGTAGGAGGAGGAAGCCCATTGTTAAGCTTTCTAGAATAATCTGATTGCTTCTTATCTGTAGCCCTGTCTACATAAACACGAGCTTTTATGCGACTGAGCTCCTCAATTGGCGTTCCCAGTCCCTTTTCAGCAAAGGCAACTTGAGTCATAAAAACCAAAGAAAGTGCATTAAGAAGAACAGTATTTTTCATTGAAGAATAGAAGTATCACCATAGACGCAACGCATAAAGAGCTTTAATGGCTCACGTACGCACACGGAACAACGCCATTCACCAAGACGCTTGGTCAAAGAGGATCTATTTTATGAATCTTGTACGCTCTATAGCCTTATGAAATCTAAAGAAAATCTTAGTGGCATGGAGTTCAAGCTTTGTAAAAAATAACTCTACTTCTCGTAAAGTTATGCTCTGAAAATAGGCTGTGACTCTCTTGAGTTTTTTCATGCCTTTTTTAAACATTCGATACTTATCGGGCTGTATTTTTGAAAGCTCTTCAAAACTAAAATGTGCTCTTGGAATAACACAGGTAGCATTTTTCCATCTTTCGCCGAGCTCAACACCCTTAGCTCTTAAGACCTCGAATCGAAACACACTACTGCCAATGCGGATTAAATCTCCATGGCTAAGCTCTCTTTTGGAATGCACAAGTTCGTCGTTCAAATATGTTCCGTTCGTTGAACCCATATCTTGAAGAAAAAACCGATCCTTTTCTTTTATAATGGAAGTATGTTCTCGTGACGCTTTTTCATCTTCGAGAGGAATGGCTGCCTTAAAGCTACGACCCAGAATAGATTTTTTTCTAGAAAGTGTAATCAATGCTCCCTGGTTAAAACCAGAAGATACGCGAAGTGCGTATTGATCTTTGCTCTTTGTGGTCGTTCTACGTACGGGCAACTTTTTCATAGCCCTTTATAAGCAAGAAGAATACCAACAAGATAACAGCGGCTCCGCCAAAAATTCGATCAGCTCAGCGAAAGCTAAGCGTATAGACTTTAAACACTGTCTACGTTTTTTGTCCTAAAAGGCGTCAGAGACCTTTTGGGCACACCTATGGCACCTTTTGTGACAAATTCATGACAAGTCACATCGTGCCCTCTCTCTCTGCATGCCGTATCCTTGAGTCATGACCATTTTACGTAGAGAAATTGCACTCTTAAGTATTCTCGTAATGACAATAGCGTGGTCAGACGAAACCCCTCGCTTTCATACAACTGCAAATGCTGCTGATGCGATTTCTCCTATAGGTGGGAAACACTCCATTGGAGTAGGCTTCTACACAGAAACCATCTATCCACTCTCAAGGCCCTACTCTTCAGATACCGCTACTGGAAAAGAAGACATGCGCTTTCAAATTCCACTGGGCTTTGGACTTGAAGCTTCGTATGGAATTTCTCGACATATGGAAGTCTCGCTCACAGCAGCTTTGACTATTTTAAAACACAAAACTTTAGAGACTTCGGAGTTGGTGGCACAAAAATTTATGACGAAGCTAAGTATCGCCTCTATCCAGTAATGGGTATCTTTCGCTACCGATGGCCTAAAAAATACTGGGCTCCTGAAGCAGAGATTGGCTTAGGTGCAGCCTTTGGTGATGTCACTATCACTGCTTACAAAGCTCCTCGCGAAACCATCAAAGAAAATGGGCCCTTTTACAGAGGACACATTGCCGGAGGAACTGCTTTTAGTTGGGGAGAAAATGCATCTCTACATTTTCAGATTGGCTACGCAATGAACCAACTTGGAAAAAAAACCTACACTTTTCCCAGTGATGGCACACGTGTAGATCAAGCCGACTACCTTCAAGGTGTTTTCAGCAAAGCTTTACTTAAGTTTTATTTTTAATTGATAAGAATACTCATATTGCATCAGGAGGAGTTGAAGCAGGCTTCTCAGACTTTTGCTCATTCAAAGATTTGGGACTTATGTTCAATAATGGCATATCCTCTAACCCTTCAATGCCATCATTATCTAAAATATCTAATTCAAGCGCATCCAAAGCATCCGAAGCCGCAGCTTTTTTAATTTGAGCAATCTTTAAAGTACTCATACTTAAAGCTTCAATAGCCTGTACTTCGTTCACTGCCTCTTGCCCCTCAATATCGAGTCCCGGAGATTCAAGAAGAATTCGGTAATACACTTCACTGCCTTTTTTAGCATCAGGTTGAAAAGTAACTATTAAAAAAATATTGAGCTTTTTATTCTTAAGATCGATCCCTGCAATGTGTGTCATTTCAGGGCCATCAGCAGCCTCTAGACTCATCGATTTAATAAAATCAGTATAAGCCTTAGGGTCGCTAAGTTTAGTCTTAAGCGGCTCAGCCAAAGAGTTTAAAAAAACAGCTCTATTCCCAGTTGCTAAATAAGCCCATACGCTATGGATAAACTTGTCCGTAAAAGCGAGTACTTGATTTGATGCCGCTTCTTGAGCTTTTTTAAGAATCTCGGGGTAATCACCTAGACGACCTTGCTCTATCTGAATTCGAGGCTCTTCAGCGTGAACGCTAATAACAACTGACAACATGAAGGCAAAGAATAACTTTTGAAATTTACTTTGTGCTTGCACCATGAAGAGGCACCTTACCAATACCGCGCAGCGTTATCAAGCCCAGGTAAGCAAAATAATAAACTCTAAGTACCTAAAAATGCACGGTGAAAAGGCGAAGGCACCTGAGGATTCAATTCAGAATGAAAAGTTGTGAGCATATGCCGCCCTTGCTTTACCCAAACAGGCTTCTTTTCAAAATCCGCCAATACCTCACATGATTTTCCAACTCTTGTAAGTATCGGAGCTCGGATAAAAGCGACTTTGTAATTTTGAATGGCCACTTCTAAACTGTCGAGTTGGCGCCCATATCCATTTCTCTGAATATCAATATCCAGAATTCCTAATGATTTTTGAGTAGGGTTTGCGACTTTTTTAGCCATAAGAATACTGCCTGCACAGATACCCCAAAAGGGAATTTTCTTTGAAGATTTAAGGAGGTCTTCCCAAATACCAAAGTGTTCAATGAGTTTAAGCATCGTGGTGCTTTCACCACCTGGTAAAATTAAGGCATCAATACTTTTAAATTCTTCACTCCGGCGAACTTCTACGAGTTCAGCTCCAAGCGCTTCGACATGTTTACGATGAGGTTCAACGCATCCTTGAACAGCAAGAATTCCAACGCGCATATCTATTGAACACCCAAATAAAAAGTTTTCTTTTTACCAGCCACGTTCGGACATTTTTTCAGCTTCGGGAATTGTTTTAATTTCAAGTCCTCGCATTGCTGAAGCCAAGCCCTTAGAAGCAGCTAAAACTTCTGTAGGCCTATCAAAGCCTGCAACGGCTCTCACGATGGCCCGAGCAAATTTCTCGGGCGAATCTGATTTAAAAATTCCAGATCCTACAAATACTGTTTCAGCACCTAACTGCATGCAAAGTGCCGCATCCGCAGGAGTCGCTACGCCACCTGCTGCAAAATTAGGTACGGGAAGTTTTCCAAATTTTCTAACTTTAAGAAGAAGCTCATACGGAGCTCCCATATTTTTAGCTTCCGTCATCAACTCTGCTTCATCCAAAAACATAATGCGTTTGATATCTTGATTGATTTGTCTCAAATGGCGAACAGCTTCAACAACATTTCCAGTTCCGGGCTCACCCTTTGTACGAATAAGTGCTGCACCCTCGCCAATACGACGAAGCGCTTCGCCTAAGTTTTTACATCCACAAACAAAGGGAACTCTAAAGCTACTTTTAGCAATATGGAATTCCTCATCCGCAGGTGTAAGAACTTCACTCTCATCGATAAAGTCTACGCCAATAGCCTCTAATACTTGTGCTTCTGCAAAGTGCCCGATACGACATTTTGCCATAACGGGGATACTCACTGTTTTCATTATTTTTTCTACAAGCTCAGGAGGACTCATGCGAGCCACTCCACCTTCGCGACGAATATCCGAAGGGACTCTCTCTAAAGCCATAACTGCCACTGCACCTGATGCTTCTGCAATCTTAGCTTGTTCAGGAGTAACGACATCCATAATCACTCCGCCTCGCAACATTTCCGCTAAGCCTACTTTTAGTTCAAAGCTAGGAACTAAAAGCTGAGCTTGGGCTGCTTTTTGAGCAGGCTTTTTCAATGATTTAGGAGACTTTTTTGCCTTAGATTTTATTGCCATAAAACGACTTAAAACGTAGCCATTCTGCTTATTTCTGTCGAGTTAATTTCAATTTCTGCTTAAGACATTACCCCATGATAGGTGCAATCATGAAAAGAACCCTCCTTATTGCCTTTTTAGCCTCGCTGAGTTTTTCTGCTCATGCTGGCTGCAAACTCAGCCTCGCCGAACAAGCGGCGATATCCTCACAAATCACAGCAACCCTGAAGAACCAGGTAAACGTCGAGGCGGCAAACGCTGCCCGCTGGTGGAGAAATGAAAGCGTCCCCGCAGAAGTCGAAAAAGCCCAAAATACTCTGGCGAGATTAGAAGAAAACCTTCTGCATGACGACCGACTCGCCGAAGCCGTTCACCAAACTCGCTCTCACATGGAAGCTGTCGAAGTCGCCTTCAGGCTTATCAAAGATCATGTGCAGCCTATGCGTAAAATCTTTCATGACCTCGCAAAAGAACTCTCCTCTAAAAGCTCAAAAAACTTAGAGCCTCAAGAAATAGCTCATCTTGAAGAAGGATTTTTAGGAATTGGAGATGCCTATGCACCCACTTCGTCTTATCCTCTTTTGAGTCGTCAGCGCAAAGCCGTAGGCACCGTACGTCTCCTCGAAGAAATGTTTAGCAAGCGCGGAGACAAACCCATTGATAGAGCTAAAATCATTCAATTTGTTGAAGGTCTTGAAAACTGGATGAAGTCTCAAGAAGATGCTTTTGCTTACCAAATTGGAAAACACCTCACGACCTATGAAATGCTCAAAAGCTACCTAGAATCTTCCTACGAAGATCGACATATCGCCTACTCCGTTCGAACCGAAAGTATTGATCAGATTGTAAGCCCTTCAGCCTTTGCCTTAGAGTCAACTACTCCAGATACTGTAGCTATCGAATCAAATGCAAATATCTCTGCTACAAGAAAAGCGAAGTGGGAACAAAACGTAAAACGACTCAAGACCCGCGTTGGCTGGAACGATGACATGGGTCAACGCTTTCCAGGAATGGAAGACTCTCCTGTCCCTACGCTTTCTGAGATACGAGCTTATTACAATCAAAGTAACTCGGCTCGACTCGCTCACAACAGAGGTGCCGCCTATCAAGAGATATGGACATCTACGATCACACAACTCGTAGACCTATCACTTGTCGGAGCTGTAGTTCGTCCCCTCATGAGCCAAGTCTTAAGTGGTCCTGGAAAATTACGTCGTGCTCTAAATGCACTTAAGGAATGGTCCCTCAAAGCAAAAAAATCACTCATCCTAAAAGATATTCAAGAACTGGTTGAATCGAGCGAAGACATTCCCAATAAAGCATCTAACCTAGCAAATTACGCGGGTAACCCTCGAACTGGTCAATATTTCTTAGAACTCTTTGCTTCTTACTCTGACCTCAATGCTCGTATTGTGTGGAGAGAGATTCGCGAACATTGCAAAAAAGAAGGTTCCTACTATCCCGACCTTGCTAAAATGATGGATACCGCAGACCTCGCTGCTGAAAAGTCTGGAGTTCCCGTTTCAATTCAAACTTCTTATTGGTCACCGTCTCAAACTGCAGCCGTTTTGGTTTGGGTTGTCGGCATAGGTTACTACCAATTTTATGGAGACGAAGACGAAGAGCTCGACAACAGAGTTAGAAATGCTTTTTGGAGCGAGATAAAAGACTTCTTTGGGATGGGTCCCGATCTTGAACCTAGCCAAGAAGTTATAAATGAAAACGGTCTAGAGGTTCCCGCACCCCAAGTTAAGCCCGATACTCTCGACGAAATTGGTGACAATGCTAGAGAAGAAACACCTCAGGCTGCTGCAGCTACCCCAGAGCCCGTTCCTGCTCAGCCAGCCCCAGAGGCAACTCCGGCGGCACCAGAGCCAGAGCCAGCAGCAGCACCATTACTCAACCCTGTGCCCGCTCAATAACGATTAACTGAAAGCAACACCTCTATATGCTCACGGCTCTTCTTGTAGGTCTCATCGCAGGCCTCATTGATTCAATTGCTGGTGGTGGCGGGCTCATTACGCTTCCCTATCTAACACTTGAGTTGATTGATCCCGCACACGCAGTGGGGACAAACAAAATAATTGGGGGCCTTGGAGCCCTAACAGCTTTTCTTATTTATCAGCGCGCTCACAAAACGAACTTAAAAGAAGGTCTTTCTTTTTGCCTTACTGTAGCAGCCGGTAGTTGGACGGGATCTAAGATCACACCTCACATTCCGAGCGAATATTTTACTTGGGTATTACTTGTAATGAGTCCTCTTATTTTGTGGGTTATCTTGCAAAAAGACTTACTCATTAAAGAACGTCTTCGCTTTCACAAAAACTTAAGCCTCGCGGCTTTTGCGAGTGCTTTTCTTGTGGGGATTTATGACGGCGGATTTGGCCCAGGTGGTGGCACCTTTATGCTCTTAGCCCTATTGCTCGTAGCTAAACTTCCCCTTCTCCACGCACTGACTCTTTCCAAATTAGCAAATACCTTTTCAGCAGGCACCTCACTCGTTAGTTTTGCAATCGGAGGATATGTTCACTGGAGATTAGGTCTCATCACAGGAACTGCCATGATTGTGGGTGCGTTTATAGGAAGTAAAGCCGCCAGCAAACACACGCTCAAACTCGTACGTCCTACTCTCGTAGTCGTCGTAATCATTTTGATGTTAAGCCTCGTTCGAAAATTAATTACCCCTTAGGGTGGGCCAAATACTTTCTGTCAAAAACAAAAGTCCCAAACGGAAGGATCGACGCTAACAATGCCCACCCGAGCTTCTTTTTGGGCCAATCAAATTCTACGTAAAGATTCACAGCTAGAACAACGTAGCCCACAAACAAAAGCCCATGAGGCATTCCCAATGCTTTAACTAGAACAGGGTTGCCCATTAAATACTTAACAGGCACCCCCACAAAAAGAAGTAACAAAAAAGATAGGCCTTCGAGGAAGGCTACAATTCTAAAAATCTTAAGCATCTCTAACTATTCGTTATAACCCCAAGACTCCTCTGATGTCTCGCCTACTTGTTTTTCGGAAAGATCAAATTTGCTTGTACTCAACGACTTAATATCTTCCTCTTCGTTCTCGGACCAAATAGTTATGATGTAACCTACAACTTTGGTAGACGAGGTGCTTTCGCGGATCTCGTAATAAGTCGCATAAGACTCATCTGCATCTGGGTCTAAATTATCTTTAACAAATTTCTTAAGCGCTTGATGTCCTTCTCCGATGCTTTCAAGTTCAGAAACGTTATCTGAGGTTGTCCATGAGTTTAAAATAAGCCCAAGAGCACTGAGGCTTGAATCATAAACAATAGCTGAAGCCCATCCAGCAGGTTTAACAGAACCATCTTCATTCACGACGAGTCGACGTAAGATTTTACCTTTCACACTTAACTCATTGAGAGTGGTCTGAACGCTTAATGAAGTAAGAACTTTATCATCGCCAATTTTAACTGAAGTATTCTCACTATCATTAACGCTAACAACAGCCGACAAGCAAAGCTCTTCGCGCCCAGCCAAATCTCCAAACTGATTTTTAACTTCTTTACAAAAAACTTCTTTTGCTTCTTTACTTCTAAGCTCTGAAGCGGAAAGAGTAACTGCACACACAAAAGACAAGAGGAATATTTTTTTAAACATAAACGATCTCCTTGACCACATGCATAACAAGCGAGATTCGCTCACGCCATAGAAATGCGTCTTAAAAAATCTAAATGCTCTCTTTTAGCGAATTTATTAAAGAATAAAACTTATTAGTTTGTCACTTCTTTTTGAAGTTCAAAGTATCTGAGAATTTTTTCGAGGTGATCCCGATTGTGCAAACTTGAAGAAGACTTAATCACTGTTCGCAAGTCTTGTATAGCTGCGCGGTAGCGCCCCATACGTGCAAACAAAAAAGCTCTCTCACGAAGTGACTCAACTCGTTCCTGGGGACAAAGCTCAGCAAGAGCAGTCAACACCCAGTACAAACGAGTCAGATCTTCTTTTTCAAAATAAATGGCTCGCAAGTTTCTCAACATACGCGAAATAATTTCACGCGGGTGAGCAACTTTAAGAGCTTCTGGACCAAATGGTATCATGCCCTTTGTCCAAGTTTCTAAGCGCTCTTTGCACTCTTCAAGACTTAAGATCTTTGCGCCATCAAAAGTATCCACAAACCATTCTTCGTTGTGATCTTTTTCTTTATCTTGATCCAAAACCTTCACTAAAAAATGTCCGGGAAAACTAATCCCTGCGGCTTTCAATTCAACAGAACGGCAAAGCTGCATAAATACGAGACTTAACGTAATAGGAATTCCCTTACGGCGAACGAGAACATCGTTCATAAAGGAGTTCTTAACGTTGTAATAATTTGTTGTATCGCCCTGAAAGCCTAAAATTTCTCTATAGATGGTAAGTAAAAACTTCGACTTTTCGCGAACACTCGCGTTTTTAGGAAATTCCGCCAAGGCAGATTTTAAAGTTTCCTGAAATATTTTTACCTGTGCCTGCACATCAAGAGCGGGGTACTCAAGTTTCGCAACCCACATCCCAAGCTCAATAGGGTCCCAATCATCTTTAGAAGGGTCCTCTACTTTTTTCAAAAACGCTGTAAGTGATTCGAGAGTTTTCTCGAGAGTATCGGGTGCTAGCATGAATTGGCCTAAGGTGTATTTTATCGCGATATCGCCTATTTATCTAGGAGTATAAGTCCCGGGGTCATTTTTGATTAAACATCTAGCCAAGGAGCAGGGATCTATTGTTTGTAATGAGCGCTCACTAAGGCTTATATCCATCGTATGGCAAGACGCTTAGGAATCTACACCCTTGGTCATTTTATGAGCCTCTCAGGAGCTCAGAGCTATTATTTAAAAAAACTCTGGAATCCGCTTCTTGAAAACTATGAGAGCTGGGAGCTCAGCCAACTCAGCACTTCAACAGAGGACTTAAAGATTATTGAGCAAAGCCTTGAAGGAATGAGCATTACACACGAGCAAATTTTGGGTGGATTCTTTCCACTCAGCGAACGAGTCGAGTGCCTCGAAAGGGTCAAAGTTGAGTTCTCTAAAAATTTCAACAACTTAGCGCAAATACTTTCTATGGAGGTTCACAAGCCACTTTCTCTAGCAAAAGCCGAATGCGAGCGTTGTCTCCTCACCCTTCAAGGCAGCATTGATTTGGGCCGTGAGCTTCTCAAAGACCCACCCCTTATGAAAGCCACTCTTGGCACACAGGTAAATACACAGCTAAGTGGTGAAAGCTCACCCCAACCCAGAAGACTCATATTTGGAATTACCCCTTTTAACTTCCCCCTCAACTTAAGCCTTCACAAAATTGCCCCCGCACTCCTTGCTGGAGCCCCCATGATCTGGAGACCTTCCCAAAAAGGACAACTCTCCGGTCTTGCGCTCATTGACATTCTTCACGCAGCAAAAGTCCCCGCAGGGCTCATAGCGTATCTCCCCATGACGAACGAATGCTTTTGGGAAGTGCTGAAGGATTCAAGAATTGAAGCCATTAGCTTTACAGGATCAGCCGCTGTTGGATGGGAGCTTCAAAAGAAATTCCGAGGCCCTAGCATTTTAGAACTTGGAGGTTCAGCCCCCACCTATGTTGAAAATATAAAAGGAGACGAGCTTCGTAAAGCTCTCAAGTCTATTCTTGCAAGTGCTTACTCATTTGCAGGTCAAAGCTGCATATCTACTCAAAGCGTGCACATTCATGAAGATATTTTTGAAGAAGCCAAAAAGATACTCATAGAAGAAACAAAATCTTTTAAAATTGGTAAAACTTGGGATGAAAACACTTTATGCTCTAGTGTTATCGACGAAGCTGCTCAGGAGAGAATTGAAAAGTCACTCAAAAAAGCAGAAAAGGCGGGAGCAACTTTACATCGTACAGTGCAACTTGATATTCCAAACTTTGTAGCACCCACACTTGTTGAAAAAGCTAACGAAGAACTTTTAACTGAGGAGATATTTGCTCCTGTTCTTTGCCTTCAAAAAGTTAAAGACTTTGCAGAGTTCCAAAGTTTTGCCAACAAGCTCTCGCACAGGCTCCAATGTGCCGTATTTTCACAAGAAGAAAGCACTCTTAAAAAAGCTCGACTTTTAGATTTTGGCGGTGTGAGCTTAAACGCAACAAGCTCAGTGCGAATTGACGACCTCCCCTATGGCGGACGCGGTCTCGCGGGGCTAGGAGCAGAGTGCCCCAAAACATCCTGGGAATTCAGCGCGCCTTATAAAACTTTTTATAAACCCAAATAAAGAGCCCCTTAGACTCTAAAATTTTGTTAAGACCCCCAACACATAAACTGCTTATGATACTCTATCATAAGGTGGGATGGGCTTTTATTCGGAGGATGCTCCTTCTTGTTACAACACTTAATTTTGCTCAAAACGCACAAAGTGAAGTCTGCCCGCGCCCTCAAAAAGGGAAAAACATATCGGGATTCATTCTCGCATGCGATTATTCCAACACTGAAGTAACTCAAGATCCTGAGCTCATTAAAAAAGGAAAAAAACTTATTATTCCAGCACTCAAAGGAACTCAAACTGACAGTGCTTTTTACCAATATATAGCAAAAGAATTTGGAATCTCCGAGATCCCCAATCTTTGCGCAGAAAACGCAAGTAAAACTGAGATTCTAAAAAGGATAAGAGCTCTAGCAAATGACAACGTTCAATATCTTTTTGCGGGAATATCTTCGCACGGCGGTTTTGTGCCTATCCTGAAAGATGGAAAATTTATCGGAATGAAATGGGCACTCCTGCTCAACAAAGAAAGCATTCCCTACCCCTGTATCAATTACTTTAACGATATAAAAGATAAAATTAAAAGCAAGGGGATTCAAGAAACAGAAAAAGAACTTGCTAGCAAAAAGCCGGACCCCTTCATGATTCGATTTAACTTTTTATGTGCAGGTTCCTTTTTAACATATGAAGAAATCAGCAAAGCCGCCAACGGTAAGAATGTCTTAGTTCTAGCTGACTCTTGTCATTCTGGAGCAATTTGCGATAAAAATCAGAACCCACAACACATCATAGCTGCTGCAGCCCCTGCAGAAAGTGAATCAGCCGAATACAATCTATTTACTCAAGAAGAAGAGGAGAGGATCAATGCCATTTGTGCAGAAGAAGTCGCTTGTTTACAATCTGCTCATGCTGAAGAAGTCAATCAATTCTTCATTGCCTATGCTAAAAAACAAAACAAAAGCTCAGAAAAGCCCAACTATGCTCCTTGGGTAGATCAAGTCTCTTTAGAATTTAGTGAGTTTAAAGGAGACCCCTCAAATGCTAAAAGTCCAACGCTTGAAAAAATACTCAGCGAAATGCTTCCAGAAAAAAAAGACCGCGACCGTATGCGTGAAAAAATAAAACCCTTCATGGCACAAAGAGCAACTGAACTAGAAATATTTAAGAGAGAAATCGACAAGCCTGAAAACTTTGTAGGCGAACTTACAGTCAACCTCTACAATAGAGATATACCTGGCCTCGACTTAAACAAAGATGGTCTAGTGAGTATTGAAGAGTATTTTGCAAACTTAGACCAAAGTGGATTACCCGCCGTTTCCGTAGGCAAAAGCTGCCCTCAATCCTGGCTTCAATACCCATTATTTGACTTAAAAAACCTCCCACTTAGGCCTCGACAACTAAAAACGATAGAACCTGGTCATGATATTCGCGAATTAAATCTCAGCGAATAAGCCAACTAGCTCGTTTAAGAATTTTCGACTAAGCTTGCTTCATGCAAAATTACTCTGAATTGCTACGCCACTGGAAAAAAATCGAAGTCCTTCGCTCTACAGTAGGAGTCCTCCACTGGGACATGGAGACCTATATGCCCGACGGCTCTATTGGCCTGAGACAAGAACAACTCTCCTTAGCTGCACAACTCGAACACAGCTGGGTCAATGATAAAAACTTCACCGAAACTATTCTCTCTGACAAAGTCACACCTCAAAACGCTATCGAAAAAAGAAACCTAGCTCTTTGGAAAAAAGGAATTCTAGTCAGTAGCTCTATAGATACAAAACTCCTCGATCGCTTCACTCGCGTTAGTAGCGAATGCAATCACAAGTGGCGCTCGGCAAAAGCAAATTCTAATTTTTCTGAAGTTAAAGACTTACTCAAGGAACTTGTAGACCTTAGCCGCGAGCAACTTCAGCGCATCAAAGCCAATCCAGCACTTAAAGAACTCTATGCCGACAAATCCCTTTACGAAATTTCCTTTGATCAATATGAGCCCGGAATGCCTCTTGCTGAGATGCAGACTCTACTTTCTGATCTTTGCGAAGAAACAAAAAAGAAACTTCCACAGTACATAGAAAACACCAAAAAGCGCGCCGAACTTAAGCCTATCAACACACAACTTATTAACCGTGATTTCTGCGAAGCTCTTATGCGCACTATTGGCTTTGATTTTAATCACGGTCGACTCGATAGCAGCGCCCACCCCTTTAGCGGTGGATACCCTGGAGATGTGCGCATTACCGTAAGAAAAGAATCTCAAGATCCTCTCGAAGATCTTCTAAGCACTCTTCACGAAGTGGGGCACGCGCTTTACGAGCAAGGACTCCCTGCAGAAACGATTTATGAACCCAGCGGCAAGCACTGCTCCATGGGCGTGCACGAATCACAAAGCCGTTTTATCGAAAACATTATCGGAAGAAGCCAAGCCTTTTGCGATTCAATTGCAAGCAAACTTGAGACAGGCTCCGAGAATTTATTCAACGCACTTAATCCTCTTAAGATTGGTTTTATACGTGTCGACTCCGACGAGGTTACCTACAACCTCCACATCATGCTTCGATTTGAAATCGAGCGCGATCTGATGGAGGGAAAACTTGAAGTGAAAGATCTCCCTGAGCGCTGGAACTCTCGGTTCAAAGAACTCATGGGGCTCACCGTTGAAAAAGACTCCTTGGGCTGTCTTCAAGATACACATTGGTACTCTGGCGCTTTTGGATATTTTCCAAGCTACAGTCTTGGAAATATGTTCTCTGCTGAGCTCTTTGCTGAATTTAAAAAAACTCACCCTGACTGGGAAGATAGAGTCCGCAAGGGCGAGTTAAAATTCGTAAGAGATTTCATGGCGCAAAAAGTTTATCCCCTTGCCTTCCACTACGACTCTCCTGAATGTATGCACAAAATAATTGGCCGCAAAGTCTCAGAGAAGGCACTCTTAAACTATTTTGATAGCAAATTTGGCTAAAGACATGTTAACTCATTACCTCAATGAAGATGTTTAAGAAAATTTCCCCCTTTTTTTCACACTGAAGATCGCAAATTTAGACGTCGTCATCTCGTCATTGCTGCAGCCAAGGCCTGCAAAGGAATCAACAAACCTTATTTCGATATTTCTGGCGAAGTTCTAGTAAAAGCCGAAGGACAAAACCAAATCACAAAAGTGTTAGGGCTTTGTTTTGATAAAGCGCTCATGCCAGCTATTAACATTACTTTTACTGCCAAGCCTAGGGTTCTTGAGAATACTCTTGCTGAAGAAGTAGAAGACACGAACGCCAAAGCCCCTACTTTTTTTGCGGTTGGCGACCTAGTTACAAAAGTTAACGGGCAAGCAATTACATCAAACTATGCAATTCGAAAAAACATTTTTTCTTTATGGACCACAGGAAAAAAATCACTTCCAGTGGAAGTTATACGAGGAGGAAAAACATTAACTTTTAATGAACCCATACTCGAAGTTAAAAACGATTGGTCTGTAGAGAGAGTATCAAGTTTAAACAACCTCTACAGACCTTAACTCAAAAAAGTCTTAGTAGTTTGCCGTACAAGTAATAGCAGCTGCCTTGATCTGAGTTGCAAGAACTCCATCACCTTCAACAAATGTCGGTAATTCTCTAACTGTAATTCAACCTAAGCGAGCGAAGTAAAGCTAAGCGCTTTGTTTTGCGACGCCTTTAACTATGATCTTTTGAATGAGGAGCTTTGCCTTTGTAGCGGTGAGCGACTTTGCGCCAAAATGATCAAGCCAGTTATCCTCAGGAATAACCGCCTTTGCCATACTCTTGTGGCCTCCTGCAGAGCCAAGCTTATCGAAATTCTCTTTAAAGATTTCTCCGCAATTTAAATCACTTTCCCAATTGCGACCAGAAATGACGATGTTTCCATCAACAACACCCGCGGCGGCTGCCACTTGCACGCCCTCAATTTGAGAAACGAAATCAGCTGCTTGAGGAATCCAATCCTCACTGCCAACTTCAGGAAGCACTAAAACTCCCACTCCATTTTTGTTTTAAAATCTTTAAGAGCGCGTCTTAAATTATCGATGTATTCCAGCGGAAGCTCTGGTCTTTCAATCTTACGCATCAATGCAGCATTCACACGAGGATAAAGAGAAACATAAGCTTCTAAATCGCGCTCAGACACACCTCGATTAAAAAAGAGCGTATCGGACTTAATGCCATAGTGAAGAGCTGTTGCAAGGCGCTGACTAATTTCAACACCTGCTGCCTCGAGATACAATGTAAAGAGAGTAGATATCGAACCCAACTCTTCATCGATTTCGACCCAATCACAAGCCTCTAACGCAGGAGTATCAACACGTGGATGATGGTCTATCACCACATCACACTGTACTTCTCTATCTTTAAAAAATGAGGGCTGGCAGTCTACAAAAACAACCTTGTCGTAATTTTTAATTGTTTTCTCTGTAACTCGCTCAATCTCAATCTCTAAAAGTCTCACCATTGCCAGGTTCTCAGGGCGCGAAATACGACCAAAGGACACAATCGGTGCAGTTTGAGCATTACGACCCAAAATTTTCCTTAAAGCCAAAGCTCCAGCTAAGCCGTCGGGATCGGGATCATCCTGAAGCAAGATAGCAACTTCATCTGAATCTTGCAGAACACTTTGAAGTCCTACAATTTTAGATTGAATCGCCAAGAGTTCAAGTTCATGTGCAAACCCCTCTTCCATGAGGTCTTTCCACGCGACACTTCTTTTTATTTTCTTCGCAGCAACTCTCGAGCTTTTTGCACCTAATCGTAATACCTGAAGTTTAGAATTGCGCTGCTTTAATGCAGCTTCTACTTCATCTGCAATTTCTACATTTTCAAAACCCAAAATGGCAACAACACTGCGCTCACCAGGTTCAGGCAACTTACATTCTTCAACCGCTAACTTTGGAGATTCAACGGAACGACCTTCAAAAGAGGAACCGTTATTGGGAGTCATCAACCAACCACGTCCCTGAATCCAAAGCCCCAAGGAAGAACGTGTGGGTAAAATTGTCGTGAGACTCTCAGCAGGCCAGCTCTGGTCCGCAAATACATAATAGAGAGTCGACTTGGCCATTTATGATTTTGTATCACCCTACAGGCTTGAGTCTAGGTAGCACCAAAAAAAGCTTGTGGCAGAAAACGCAACGATTACGTGTACTTAACAGCAAAGCTTTAAGTGACAGTAAAAACATTATCGCTTTCTTAAGTCGTCAGAAAGCTCGTTGGGATTATCCCCGCTATGTTTGAACTTAGGAGTAATTTCGCGGTCAATTTCTCTGAGGGCTTTAAAAAATTCTTCGCCGTAATTTTTATGATTAAAGTCGTTGGCGAGTGTGGCTCCCAATTTGGACCAATAGCCGCTTTCAACATGCCCATTAAAACCCTTATCAGCGAGTACCATGACGGATCGCTCAAACTCAAAAACTGCAACGAGTATCCCCAAGCGTTCTTGAGTTTCAAAAACACCTTCATGTAGGAATAAGCTTTCAGCTTTTTGCAAAACCTTTTGTTGCTGAATAAATTTAGGAACGAAGAAAGAAAAAAACGGCAATTTCCTCAAAACAAAACTAAATAGCAACGACAAGAAAAACCAGATCGCAAAATCAATACCGTAAACAAGAGAGTCCCAAAGAGGCAAAAAAGAAGCTAAAAAAAGTGAAGGCATGTAAGCAAGTAGAAGTCCCCCAACAAAAGATACCTTTGTATATGAATCAGCCTTTTTAACAATAACGGGAACAATCTCAATAGGACTCTTGTCCTCAATTTCCGAAATATAAGCCTTAAGTTTTTCTTCGAATTCTATACTTAGATTCACCATGAACTACTTGAGCCTCCACCACCAAAAGAACCGCCGCCACCGCTCCAGCCACTACCGCCGCCACTGCCCCAGCCGCCGCCTCCCATGCCGCCGTACCAAATACTCCCATGCCTCCTGCGTCTTCCACCAAAGATGGAAAATACAAAGAACAGAAGCATAAACACAACATAAGCAAATGAACTTGGCCGTCTCTTATTAGGACTCGCCTGCAGAGCTTTCTTGGCAGCCTCAGCTTGAGGACCTTTCGAAGCAAGTGTCACACATGTTTCAAGTGCTTTTTTTATTCCCTCAGCAAAACGACCTTGCCGAAAATCTGGTCTTAGAATGTGGTCCAGAATTCTTCCAGCTAAAATATCTGGGATGTCGCCCTCAAGGCCTCGCCCCACTTCGATTCGCATACGCTTTTCTGAAGGTGCAACTAACAATAGGACCCCGTTATCACGTTTCTCCGTGCCCAAAGCCCATTGTTTTGCAGCTCGATAAGAAAGTGTCTCTATACTCTCGCCTTCAAGTGTGGCGATCCAAACTTGCATTTGTAAAAGTTCTTTATGCGAACGGATATAAGTTGAAATCTCATTCTGCTCAGAAGCAGATAAAAGTCCGACCTCATCTATAACAGGGCCACTCAGATAAGGTATTGCCTTAGCTGCAAATGCAACAGAAGGGAGAAAGAGGCACAAAAAACAAAAATGAAGACTAAGTCTATGGAGTGCTATCAAAACTAGAAACTAACCTCAGGATTTTTTGTAGCTTCTTCACTGACTGAAAACTGTGCTTTTTTCTCATGCTTAAACATTAGGCTGTTAGTGATACTTGTGGGAAACACAGTGACGAGATTGTTAAATCGCTTCACAGATTCAATATAATTGTTTCGAGCAACAGCAATACGATTTTCAGTGCCCTCAAGCTGTACTTGAAGATCTCTAAACTGTTGGTCAGCTTTTAGATTGGGATAGTTCTCAGAAACTGCCAATAAGCGTCCCAATGCAGATCCCAAGGAACCTTGTGCGGCTTGAAACTTTTTTAGATTCGCTTCGTTTAAATCTTTTGCATCAAATTTAATCTGAGTTGCTGCAGCTCGTGCCTCTATGACGTTTTGTAATGTTTCAGACTCATGCTTTGCATAGCCCTTTACGGTATTTACCAAATTAGGCACTAAATCACTTCGACGCTGATATTGGTTTTGAACCTCAGCCCAAGAAGCTTCAACTTCATTTAGCTGCTGAGGAATACTTTGAATCCCGCATGAAGATAAAAGTATAGAAAGAAAAGAAACTTTTAGAAATGTCCCAAATGAGCTCATGTCTGCATTAAAGCAAAAAAACCAAAAGGTGCCTAGCTCTTTTCTCCACACACCTGGATACTTTCTCCACTAAGCTACCAAAAGGTAGCGGGTGTGTGCAGAAAGGTAGCGGGTACACGTAAAAAGTAACTAGGTACCTTTTAGGTGACAATTACTGTGCGCGAGGGGCGGCTTGGTCACTTCCGCCTTTTTCATCGCTGTTAGAAATAGCTTGCTTCACAAGAAAGCGTACAATCTTAGATCTCTTCGCCCCTCCCAACAACACCCGCATATCTTCATGAAGAGAACTATCGTTCACAAGCGCTCCCAGAGTCCCTTGGCCTTTATCAATTTTTGTCACGACTGACTCAAGACGAGCCAAGGTCTTGTCTATGCTTGTTCCCCAATTCCCCTCAGTGTTCTTCTTTAAGTTATCTGATGCGCGCTCTAAGTTTTCTAAAATTTTATCAATGCGCTTCCCTGTCTTTCCGTCTTTAAATATCAACGCTAAGTTTTCAGTAATTTCTTTAATGTTCAAAATTGCTTGTCCACTTGATCCAAATAGGATTCAAGACCCTGGTCTACTTTTGCCGGCAAAGTGATCCATTCGACAAACGATCGCCCCCATCTCCCTCTAAGACTACTAGTGTTTTGTCTCCCAACATCCCAGCAGAAGAAATGGTGACAGAAGAATTACTCTTCACCCTGTCTAAAAAACTCCCATCAATCGAAAAGCTTACCAAGACACCTCGCTCTTCGTCGGGCGGAAGTTCCTTACCTAAAACACGACCGATATTCACGCCCGCTAAATATACGGGTGCGCCTACATTCAAGCCACGAGCATCGGGGAAGACAGTTCCAACTTTTATCTCGCTACTAAAAATGCCACTGCCGCCCATAAAAATAACAAAGCCTCCAGCAACAACAAGTGAAACAAAGACAAAGAGTCCAACAATAAGATGTGACTGGCCTTTAGCGTTAGGTGATTCCATTCATTTCTCCATCCATAAACTTTTTAATCCGAGGATTATTTTGTACTTCTTTTGCTTTACCAGAGACTGCAATAGTACCGTTCTCTAAAAGCGATATTCTGTCTGAGACAGCCAATGCTGTAGGCATGTCATGGGTCACTAAAATTCCAGAACGCCCTCTTTTTTTGAGGTCAATGAGAATATCTTGAATGACTCGCGTATTATAAGGATCAAGTCCCGCTGTTGGTTCATCATATAAAATAACCTCTGGGCCGAGAATAATTGAGCGCGCCAAACCCGCACGTTTTTGCATACCACCCGAAAGATCCGACGGCAGGAGATGCTCCGTACCGCTCAAGCCAATCAACTCAAGAATCTCAGAAATCTGCCTCTTCTTTTCTTTTTTGCTGAGCTTCGTGTGAGCATCGAGGGGATACATTAAATTCTCTTCAACGGTAAAAGAATCAAAAAGCGCTCCGCCCTGAAATGCATAGGCAATCTCTTTTCGAATCGAGAACCAGTCTTGTTCATGAAGCCCCACAAGGCTTTTCCCCTTATATGTCATTGTGCCTGAATCTGGTTTTTCCAAACCGATGAGGGCCCTCAAGAAAACACTCTTGCCCGAGCCACTGGCGCCGAGAAGACAAACAATCTCTCCTGGCTCAAGATGAAAGGATACGTCTTTATGCACAACTTTATCACCAAAAGATTTTTTAAAGTTTTTCACATCAACCAAGAAATCCATTTGCTATCCCTTTGTCATGGCGTGCTCAGCCAACCAGAGCAGCTTGGTTAAAATAAAATCAAAAATAAGAACTACAATTGAAGATTTCACAACCGCATTTGTAGTTGCTAAGCCCACGCCCAAGGTTCCACCTTTAGCGTTCATTCCTTCATGGCAACTTACAGAA
This sequence comes from Bdellovibrionota bacterium, assembly GCA_041391385.1. Classification (GTDB taxonomy): domain Bacteria; phylum Bdellovibrionota; class UBA2428; order UBA2428; family UBA2428; genus CANIGN01. The sequence continues at coordinate 269,072 of JAWKOD010000005.1, read as the reverse complement.
GCAATAATAAAACCAAAAAAACCACCCTTCACTAAACCACCCACGACGTCACGCCACGTGATAATTTCAAAGGATTTAAAAAAATAATCATGTGGAGCTAAACCCAATTGCGAAGAAGATGCGAGCATCCCTCCAAAAATTCCCACCATATCAGCAAGCAAAGTCAGAAAAGGAGTTGCAATAATGAGCGCTAAAATCTTGGGTGCAACTATTCGTCGGATAGGATCTGTTCCAAGAGCTCTTACGGCATCTATTTGCTGTGTTACTTTCATCGAAGCAATCTCAGCAGCCATCCCTGCTCCTACGCGACCCGAGAGCATAAGCGCTGTAAAAATAGGTCCCAATTCTCGGCACAAGGAAATTGAAACAATTTTTGGAACATAATATTTTGCTCCAAATCGCTCCAAACCAAAACCGAACTGAATGGCTAACACTAAGCCTGTCGACAAGGCTGCAACAAAGACAATTAAGAAGGATTGAACTCCGAGTGAATTCACTTCGTATGTCAACTGACTAAAGCTAGGAGGCCTACGCACCCAAACCATAAAACTCTGTGCGACCATCATCGAATACGAACCAACCTCCATAAAGAGATTTTCAGCAGTACTTACAAAGCTTCGCTTCCAAGAAACAAGCAACTTCATAGAAATTTACTCACTTGGGATAACGAAACTTCTTAAGCATCTTAAGAAAGCTCGCCCTCGTTGAAGAATTTAAAGATGGAGAAGCTTGAACAGAAAAATCAAAAAGACACTCGTCTTTTCTCCAAGCTACAAAGTCAATTTCGACTTCGACGCCATCTACCTTACCCGCACCATAAACCTGAAAAGCCTCTCGACCGTCGAGTTGAAAACGTCCTGCATCCTTATCTTTAAAATGCTTAATTGGAGTGAGCGCGGAGCGTGCTAAAGATTCCAGACTTGATTCTTCATAACGCTCGCAAATAGAACTTACGCTTAACAAAGCCCCATTTTTATTCTGGTACAAAACTTCAGCTCCCTCTTGAGGAGCCAATTGCGTCCATCCCGCTTCGGGTGGAGGAAAGAAATAACCGCTCGCCGACTTATCAACTCTTAAGGGTCCACTTATAGAGCATGACGCTAGTAATAAAAGAATAAGACAGACTCGCTGAAGCACTCTCTTATCTTAGCAATAGCTTCTGATAGGGGCACCCCAACATTGTGACTTATACTCGGGAATGACCACGCGCGTAACACCTTCAATCCTCCACAACTCAAACTCATGATTTTTGCTGCGCCTTCAAGATTGCAGCACTACTCACTCTCAGCTACAAAAGAACCCATGAAGCTTCATAACGTAAAAGTTTATCCGTCAAAAGTTCCCCTCCCTCGCGAAGAACAACTCGCCTGGAAAATGGCCGAAGTTGCCACGGATCCTGTTGCTCTCAACTCTGACGTCGTAACGATGATCGGTAATCGTATCATCGACAATGCCTCAGTTGCTCTTGCAGCCATTAACCGCAAACCTGTTGCCAATGCACGCAGCCAAGCCCTCGCTCACCCAAGAGCAAAAGGTGCAACCGTGTTTGGTATCTCAAATAACCAAACTTTTGATGCTGAATGGGCGACATGGGCCAATGGCACTGCCGTTCGCGAACTCGACATGCACGATACTTTTCTCGCTGCTGACTACTCGCACCCAGGAGATAGCATTCCCGCAATTCTTGCAGTTGCACAACAATGTGGAAAAGGTGGACAAGATATGTTGCGCGGAATTGCAACTGCCTACGAACTTCACGTGAATCTTGTAAAAGCCATCTGCTTACATGAATACAAAAAAGATCACATTGCGCACTTAGCCCCAGCAGCCGCTGCAGGCATTTGCACCATGCTTGGATTAAGCACAGAAGTTACCTATCAAGCCATTCAACAAGCTGTTCACGTTTCATTTGCTACACGACAATCACGAAAAGGTGAGATCTCTAGTTGGAAAGCTTATGCTCCTGCTCACGGAACAAAACTTGCTCTTGAGGCTGTTGACCGCGCAATGCGCGGAGAAAAAAGCCCCTCTCCCATTTACGAAGGAGAAGACTCTGTAATTAGCTGGATGCTTGGCGGGCCTAACGCAAGCTATAACGTTCCGTTGCCTGAAGCAGGCGAAGCAAAACTTGCCATCTTAGAAACCTATACAAAAGAACACTCTGCAGAGTATCAAGCACAGGCCCTGATCGACCTTGCTTTTAAAATGAGAGAACGCATTAAGAACACAGAAGAAATTGACTCTATAGTGCTTCACACAAGTCACCACACACACTATGTCATTGGCACTGGTGCAAACGATCCTCAAAAGTTTGATCCCAAAGCTTCAAGAGAAACTCTTGATCACAGTATTATGTATATTTTCGCTGTGGCACTTGAAGATGGAAAATGGCACCACGTAGACAGCTACTCCCCTGCGCGAGCAAATCGTCCCGCTACTGTAGCTTTGTGGAATAAGATTTCAACCCAAGAAGATGCCGAATGGACCAAGCGTTACCACGACCCCGACCCTGCTCAAAAAGCTTTCGGTGCACGTGTTGAAATTGTACTTAAAAATGGTGAGAAAATCGTAGATGAACTAGCGCGTGCAAACGCTCACCCTGCGGGTGCTAAGCCCTTTACTCGTCCCAACTACATCCACAAATTTAAAACTCTTACGGATGCTATTGTTGACGCTAAAGAACAAGAGCGTTTTCTAGCTCTTATTGAGAAATTGCCAAAACTGGGATGGGAAGATATTTGCCAACTCAACGTAGTAGCGCCACTCAATAAGTTAGAAAATTCCTCACGCGACACACGCGGTATTTTTTAAAAAGAAGCCCTTAACAGAATCTTAATATATTAACAGCCGTCTAGTTTTTAGACGGCTGTTATAAGTTATCTACGCTTATTTTGGAATGATAAGGGCTTTTAGGCCAAAGCCAAAGCTTTAATCGGTATAAAATTTAAGCATGTCGTATTTGTCGAAAGGGCTGCTGAGAAGGCTTCAAATTTTACTTATTACCGTAATAAGTATGGGAGCTGGCATTCCGGCAAACAGCGCAGAAAAAGGTGCAAGAAAACCCCTTTTCTCATTTTTTGGAAAAAAAGACAAAGCGCCTCAAGCGCAAGATGAAGTAGAAACAATCAAAGTTAAACGAGAAGGTGTGTTGGGATTTCTGGGATTCAAAAAAGAAGTTCCCGCTCCCCAACAAACTGAACTTCAAGCAGAAATTGAAGCACCCACCCCGACTCCTGAAGCAGTTCCACCCAAAGCTATTCCCGTAGAAGAAATTGCGATCCCCAAAGCTATCCCCGTAGAATTACCTACTAGCAAAGCAGTCACACCTATTTCTACTGAAATTCCCACTCGAACAGCTGTTCCTGTGCTCAGAAAAGAAACTCCCACTACTGCTCCAAGAGCTACTATCGTAAGTGAGGATGAACTTCCCAGGGGACTCAACCTGGCTCAAGAAAATCCTCTAACAGAAGCAGAAAAGGCAGAAATCGAAAGACTCGTACTCAACGCTAAAAAAGCCATACCCGTAGATCAGGAAGATACGAAAATAATCGAAGAGCTAGCCGTACAAGAAGGTGTCGGGAAAATAGATTTTGAACCCGAAGACGAGAATCAAACATTAAGCAATGAACAGCTGGCTCTTATAGGAGCTGGCGGCATAGCGACAAGCATTCTGCTTGCCACTAGCCTGCAGCAACTAATCAAATGGTACGATCAAAAAATTGAGGAATACCACAAAAACAACAACCGTGGAAAAATTACAGGTGAGCTAGAGAAACTTAAATCAAACCTCTCTTACCTCCGATCACAATACAGTTGGATTGAAAATAGACTCGCTCAAATGGGCCTTACGATTAGAAGCTCTGCTGCAGGAGACAGACTAAGAATAGCCTACAAAAAAGTTACTGGTCAGAAACTTGCTGCCGCTCAACTTGAAATTGAAAAGAGTCAAAAAGATCTTGCTTTTAGGCTTCGTGAGATAGCCCAGCAAAGAACTGAACTCGTATACTCAATAGGCCAAAAGCTACTGAGGAATTCTAATCAAGAACTAAACGACTTCAACACAATTCAAAAAGGTGGAGCCCTTGAAGAGAAAAATTTAACCCAAGAGCAAAAAAGAGAAAGAGGGGCTTTAAATCATACCCTTGAAACTGCTCGAGACGAACGTGCAAAAAGCGAAGAACGAATTCAACAAGCCGAAAAACTACTCCCCAAAATCACACCCTATCTTAACGGAGGGGAAAAACCCTCACCCAAAGAAATCGATCTCTACTTAGGTTTTGGCAACGTAGACGATAATGAGAAAAGAATATGGGCCGAACTTAAGGGACACGAAAAAACACTCGGCCAAAAAAAAGGCGCTCTTAAGCGCCAAGAAATCGCACTCGCAGCACTTAATGCTGTCGAAAACAAAATTCCTAGCCCTGAAGGATCAATCAAGAAACGTCTTCTTATACAAGCTCAACAAAAAGCTCAAACTCTCCAATCAGAAATTGAAGCTATACAACACTCAATCGAAATTAGTAAAAGCAAACTTAAAGCCTATGGTCCTACAAATAGACTTCAGGGAACTATTAAGAGTGAAAAAGAAAAATCTGCTGATCGATTGACTGAAATCAACAAACTAGCCGCTCAAATAGAGGAGATAACTCCCCAACAAGAGAACGCTCGCAGGGCCCTTGCTGAAACACGTACCCAAAGAGAAAACGAAGCAGCAGATAAGGCTAGAGAGAAAATTGCCGATTTTGGCAACAGTCCAGTCGACCACGCCTTGAGCGACGAACAAGCTGCTCTCCGTAGACTCGATGAAAGAGAAAACCGTCTCATACAAGAAGCACAACAACGTGAACAAGAAACAGAAAGTCGTGTGAGCGATCTTTCAGAATCTGCTCATATTAAAGCTCAAGAAGACGCCGCTAGAGAATTAGCGACATTTCTAGATCGCTCGCTCGTTTCAGCGGACAGCAATTCCTTAGTTCTCGAAAGCAAGCCCGAGTTTACAGCTTCACTCACAGACCCTGAAGGCTCAGAAGTTTCAGAGGCAGTCGACTTTCTAATTTCTCAACTCGTAGAAGAAAAGCGTGCTGAGATAAGTCCTTTCGTTCAAGAAGCAATAAAAACCCAAGATGCATCAAAACTTCAGGAGCTAATTAAAAGTGATGAAAAAAATGCCCTTGTAATTTCAGAACTTCTCGCAGAGAAAAGAACTGATCTAAAATCCCAAAAAGTTTCATATTTGCCGTTAACGCTTGAGAACAAAGAAAAAGCTTTTATCTCCAGCACACTTAAGAGTATCAAGCCTGCAACCTTAACTGCTGATAAAAACTTTCGAGCAAAGATTCAAAATGGCCCTGAGCGAAGAATCGCTCCCAGTAGCTATAGCGATTCACATATCACCGTTGCTTTGAGCAGAACAGCTGCGGAACATCCCATAGCCCCTGACCTTATTCAGAATGCCTTAAGGACAGGACAACTCGGAGCTGAGATACACCAACTTCTTCGCGAAGATCCCCTTAGAGCAGCCTCTGTAATTAAACAAATCCCACTCAACAATCTTCTAACTGGAGGTGCTATGGGAAACAACAAAAAGCTATTGAACGAACTTCGCCAAACGCCTCAATACAACGTTGACAAAATCCTAGAGGCTCGACTTAAAAATACTCGCCTAAGTTCACAGATAAGATCTGAGATTTGGCTCATTGAAAGCCTTCAAGCAGTCTTAGGTATTCCCTTGAGCTCAAACGAAGCAAGCCTTTACGAAGGAACAAACACAAGAGAAAGAAAATCAGTAATTGAAGCCCTTTTGAAACGCATAAACGAAAATCCTCAAGAAAACCTAAAGATCCAACGTTTTTTACAACAAACGAATGCTACATTTAACTCTTATGATGGTCAGCTTTCATCCGAAGACGATGCGAAGCTTGATATTCTTAGAAAAGCTTTAAAAGTCGTAAAGGCACAAAGCAAAGCTCATGAAATAGCCCGCAGAAAAAATCAAAGACGTATCGCAGTTGAAAGCGACTCTCGCACACGAGAGCTAGAGCGTAAGATTCAAGAAGCTCGGCAAAGCATAGCGAATCTCGAAGCAAGACACTCAGTTGCTTCTGATGATCACAATAAAGCTATAATCGAGTCGCAGATTTCAGCCCACAAAAGCCACTTAGCTACCTTAGAGAAAACCCTAGAAGGTTATACCGGAGACCGCATGTATTCGGCAGAACCTGGTACCCATAAAAAAGTTGAGATTACCCCAGATCAAGGTCCCACGAGGGCAAGGGGCTTCAGGAAACTCACCGGTTGCCGTGGAAGTCTTAGTTCCACATAGGTTTAGCCTATAGCCCCTTCGAATGCTTGTCAGCACTGAAGACTCTGCTAGATTATGGGCCATGACATGGTTGGTCCGCGAAGAAAACAGTAAAAATCAAACTAATACCTCATTCAAAAAAATGCTCGCATCCGGAAAGCTCTTGCGATTTGTAGGTGCCTGGTCTCCTTACATAGCCCTCATGGTAGAAAAACTTCAGTTTGACGGAGTTTATATTTCTGGCGCAGGAATTGCGAACGATCTCGGCCTCCCCGATATCGGCCTTACAACACTCTCTGAAGTCGCTGCTCGCGGACGCGCTATTGCTCGCTGCACGACTCTTCCCACGCTCATTGACGCTGACACAGGCTTTGGTGAAACCATGAATGTTGCACGTTCTATTCGAGAATTAGAAGAAGCAGGCATAAGCGCCTGTCACATGGAAGATCAAGTCAACCCCAAGCGCTGTGGGCACCTCGACAATAAAGACCTTGTTTCAACAGAAGCTATGGTTCAAAAATTAAGAGCAGCGGCTAAAAGTCGTAGTAACCCCGATTTTGTCATCTGCGCACGCACCGACGCACGTGGAGTAGAAGGCTTAGACAAAGCTATCGAAAGAGCAAAGGCTTATGTTGATGCAGGTGCCGATATGATATTCCCCGAAGCACTTGCGGATGAAAAAGAATTTGAAAAATTCAGAAAAGAAATCAAAGTTCCTCTTCTTTCCAACATGACGGAATTCGGAAAATCACGCCTCTTTACGACTCAAGAATTAAGCAATCTCGGATACAATATGGTGATTTACCCCATGACCACTTTCCGCATTGCAATGGGTGCAATCGAAAATGCTCTTAAGGAAATTCACGAAAAAGGAACTCAAGAAGGCTTACTCGACAAAATGCAAACTCGAAAACGTCTCTACGAAGTGCTTGAGTACGACAAGTACAATTCCTTTGACCAAAACCTCTTAGCTTTAAAGTCTAAAAAGCGTCAGAGACCTTTTTGGCACCCACCCGCTACTTTTAGGCATAAAATAGATTTACCTATGCGTTTTGCTTTGCTCACCTTTGCCCTATTACTTAGCTACCAATGCAGTTCCGTTTCCAAAGGCACTCCGGCCAACTCTTCTGTTACAGATAGTGAAATACTCAATCAGGCTCTTCAACAAAAACAAACAAAAAGCAAAATTGAAGCTCTTCTTAGAAACCGTTACCGAAGCCCTGGCCAAGACGCAGAACTTAGCGTCTTAAAACGTGGAGGGACTCAGCGAGAAGCCGAGCTGGCCCGAAGAAAATACGACAAGGGCCTAAGTGATATGGAACTCGACGAACTCAAATACTTAGAACAGGGAAAATCTGAACGAGAAGCCCTACTCCGGGCCAAAGACGACAACAAGAAGATAAACCCACTAGAAAACCGAGAGCTCATGCAGATAAAATATGGAACAGGGACCCCCACCTCCGCCTCGAGCGAAAGTTCAATCCCCGATCAAGAACATAAATAATCGCGCATCGCAGTATCCCAAAAGGTCTCTGACGCCCTTGGGAAAAGCTGTCAGTTCTGATGAAAACACCGCTAGCTGCTTTTCACATTTTCGTATAGGCTTTCAACCCATATGAGCGAAATGACAGTAAAAAAAGGCCTCGAAGGTGTTGTTGTAGACGACACCGCTATCAGCAAAGTAATGCCCGATATCAATGCCCTTGTATATCACGGCTACCCTGTACAGGACCTTGCTGACAAATGCAGCTTTGAAGAAGTTGCCTACCTTATGTGGCACGGCGAACTTCCCAACAAAGCTCAACTCTCAGCCTTTCAAAAAGAAGAACGTAGCCGAAGAAAAATCTCTGGCGACTGCACTCAAGTTGTAGAACTTTTCCCCAAACACGCACACCCCATGGATACTCTTCGTACTGGAGTGAGCTACCTAGGACTCGAAGATGAACGTATTTGGGATAACTCCCCTCAAACAAACTACGACAAATCACTGAGTCTTATGGCAAAAATCCCTACTCTTATTGCCTACGATTACCGCCTCAAAAAAGGCCTTAAAATTATTGAACCCAAAGAAGACCTCACATTCGCAGAAAACTTTTTTCATATGTGTTTTGGCGAAGTCCCTCACCAAGATGTTGTAAAAGCCTTCGATGCTTCTCTCACACTTTACGCTGAACATAGCTTCAATGCATCGACATTTGCTGCGCGTGTAATCACATCAACCACTACTGATCTCTACAGTGCCGTAGTTGGAGCCATCGGCTCCCTCAAAGGCCCCCTTCACGGTGGAGCCAATGAGCAAGTTATGTACATGCTTCAAGAAGTTGGAGAAGTTTCCAAAGCAGAAGCCTGGATGCTCGATGCTCTAGCAAATAAAAAGAAAGTCATGGGCTTTGGTCACCGCGTTTATAAAAAAGGCGACTCACGTGCGCCCACAATGAACAAATACGGACTGCAAGTCGCAAAAATCAAAGGTGATACAAAATGGCACGACATTTCTGCAGCGCTTGAAAAGGTCATGATCGAGAAAAAGAATATTTATCCCAATCTCGATTTCCCTGCAGGTCCGGCTTACTATCTCATGGGTTTTGATATCGATATGTTCACACCCATATTTGTTATGAGCCGCATAACTGGATGGACCGCACACATCATGGAACAAACGGCCAACAACAGGCTCATCAGACCCTTGAGTAATTACATCGGTAAGAGCGAAAGAAAAGTTACAGAACTTTCTACGAGATAAAGCTACTTAGCTTCAACGACTCGTTCCCAAGTTAGAATGTATGGAACATTTCGAGGACATGGCCCATCGTCAACGCCTAAGGCCTCTTCTTGAGCTTGGGTAAGTGTAAGTGTTTTATTGTCATCTGAAATGCTTATGAAATGATTCTCCATAACTCTTTTAGAATTTGAAATGAGCCCGTCAACGGTATCAATAACTGTTGCATCAAAGCTAGGAAGCCCCTTATAGGTTCTTAGTATAAACTCACCCTCTGAAGTAAGAAGATGCTCCTTAGCTTCCTGTATGTAAGTATAATCCTCTGTAATTTTAGCATTCTCTGCCAAAACCATTTTCGAAGAAACAGTTTCAAAGTCTCCTTTTAGTGAATGCCCATCTGCACATAAGAATGACTTCAGACTCCACGTACCCAACACGCGAGTTGCAAGCGACTCTTCAGCATGTACAACGTTAAGAGCATTAATTATCAAAGAAAATAACAAATATTTTTTCACCATTATGGGGCAGCCTAAGAAGGGCGCTACAGTGCGTCAATCTAAATATACCATCACGGAACATAAGAAATAAACTTACAGAACTTTCTACGAGATAAGCCCTAAAGCTTTACTCGTCATTTGCATCAATATTCCGCAGAGCCACGCTCCATAGGTTCCTATGGCATAACCAAGCACGGCCATAAGTACGCCAATAGGCGCAAGTACGGGATTAAAGGCAGACGCCATAATAGGAGCAGAGGCTGCGGCACCAATATTAGCTCGACTTCCAACAGCGAGCAGAAACAGTGGTGCTTTTATCAAGCGCGCTGTTATGAGAAGAAGAAGCCCATGAAAACCTAACCAAACACTCCCCACAAAGAAAATACCCGGATTACTAAACACTGCAGAGATATCCATCTCCATACCGATAGCGGCTACAAGAAGATATAGAAAAACACTTCCGATTCGCGAAGCGCCATAGCCTTCTAATTTTCTTGCAGATGTAAAAGATAACAAAAGACCTATAGTTGTAGAGATGACGACAATCCAAAAGAAGCCAGAGGTTAAACTATACTTACTCAAGTATGGATAGTTTGCCGTAACGTAAGGTGCGATAGTGTCTGCTCCCAAATGCGCTAATCCCGTAGCTGCAAATGCGACTCAATGATCAACATGAAATCTGGCAACTTTGGAATCTTCGAATGCTGGAGTTGATATTCATGCATTTTTTCTCTAGGCTTTTAATAGTTGAATTATCGGCCTTCAGGAATTTCTTATCTACTAAATCACTTACACCAGCTGCATAGAGCAAAATACCCATCCAAACTGAAGCCACCAAAACATCGACAGCTATCATTGCAGAAAACAACGCATCGCTCGCGCCAAAGACTTCTTTCATAGCGGCCATGTTAGCTCCGCCACCAATCCAACTCCCAGCCAAAGCGGCCATTCCACGCCAAACCTCATCGGCACCCGCACCACTCACAACCGAGGGAGCAATAAAAGAAGTTACAAAAATAGCGAGTGGCCCACCCAGGATGACTCCAATAGTTCCCACAAAAAACATCACCAAAGCTTTAGGTCCAAGCTTTAGCAATTCTTTTAAATCAATACTTAAAGTTAAAAGGACCAAACTTGCAGGTAACAAATACCTTGAAGTGACAAAATACAATTTAGATTCATGAGGAGAAATAATCCCCGCAGTGCTCAACAAAGAAGGAAGAAAATAGCAGAGCAACAAGGAGGGACAATATTTATAAAATTTCTTCCAAAAGGGATTAGAGCTCGAAGCCATTTTAAAAATAAAAGCGAGCAAAGAACATAGGATTCCCAATACAACCGCATCATTAGTTATTAGTGGGGTATGTGTCATTACCCACATACCCTTAACATCAATTAATGCGAGGCGTCAACGCTCTACAGCTAAACTCCTAGATGTCTGTCTTGTCAGCAACCACATTTCCTTCAAGGTCGAAAACAAGATGAGCTAAAGTATCAAAACTATAGTCTTCGCTATCATTCGTATTGTGCATATCCTCTACACCAATATATCCAATGACTTTATTGCTATCTGGATCGCGAACAACATAATACTCCGTTTTTACCCAATTAAAATCGGGTTGATCCGTGAGCAATGAAAGCTCTTCACTCATTTTCTTGAATACAGCCTTAGGAATTTCAGAAGCTAAAACTTCATCTTCGGCATCAGGGGCATCATCTTCCCATGGAAATTCTGAATCGTAGTATAAACCCACCTGCTGAACATTATCTGCGTAGATGTCTGCATCCTTCAAAACATTTAGGGCTTCAGATCCACAAGAAGCAACGCTAAAAGACCACTTCGTAGAAGGCTCAAGGTATTTAACTCGACCCTCATTATCCACATAAGGCTTCTTAATGTTTAAGGTAACACTTCCATTACAAGCCAACTCCCCTTTTGCAAAAGTCCAAGAATAACCTGTGGCTTTTTCAGCGACCTCTCCAGGTAACGTATCATAGTATTTTTGAGTCACTTTAAATTCTGCTGATCTACAGTCCGCTTGAGATAAAAAGCCCAAATACTTACCAACGATGTCCTTACAAATTTCAGACTTATGATTTGCAGAGCGCAAGACTTCATTTGCTGGATCAACTCTATAGGCCCAAGCCGAGGATAAACAAGAGAGAGCCCCCAGTAAAAGCACTCCAAACTTCATTTTTTTTAATGATATATTTTGACAATTTGCACGCATAAAACCTCCGTATTCTAGTGACTTATGAGTCAAACATGATCCTGTCAAAAACAAAGCCCTCAATAGCCCTGTACAAATTAGGTTGTCGCTCACAGAACATAAAACTATAACCCTAATCTACCCATGAAACTCTACAAGTTTTGTCTCTTTGATTCTGAAGACTTTCTCTTTTTTAAGAGTCCCAACTTTGTAGGAAAGAGTTACCTTTTGATGCTTGCAGTCCCCTACGAAGCTGCAAAAGATTCCAAAGCATTCTCCAACATTCAAATGGTGTACATCAAGCGAAAGGGAGAAACTAAAACAAACTCAATTTGTAGTGACTCCATTGCTTCACTCGCTCAAGAACTAAAAGACAAGCTCCCTCAAGATACAGAATGCAAAGCTATCTTTGACCACAGGAACAATCCCACCGAGTGGTCCTTCCTGGGAATGCGGCCACTCCCTACACCTAAAGAAAAACTCCCTCCAGAAATTGAAGCAGCAAAACTATTTGCCAGTAACTTCCTCATGCTCAAACTCCAAGAAAGAAAGCTACTCGCTCCCAGTATTCCCTGGAATGATTTCAACATTGAAAATCACACCCAAGCGCTATCCATAAAAAGCTTGAGACGTTTTTACGACTTAAGTGATCCAGCCATTAAGAAAATCATCCTGGAACACGATAGAAAAAGAAAGCTGCTCTTACATGTTTGCTGCGGACCTGACGCCGCGGGTGTTATCGAACAACTTAAAGATGAGTTTGATTTAACGTGCTTTTGGTATGACCCCAATATTCAACCTCAATCAGAATATGATTTACGCCTTCAAGCTTTTTTAAAAGTTACCCAGCACTTTGAAGTAAAAACAATCATAGGCGAGTACGACGTAAAAGAATTTCTTGATAAAATATCTGGCCTTGAATCGAGTCCCGAACAAGGCGCCAAATGCACTCTTTGCTATGATATGAGACTCGAGCGCTCAGCTCATGAAGCTCAGAAACAAAACTGTGACCTATTCTCAACAACTCTTGCCATTTCACCGCACAAAGTTCAGCAAAAACTCGCAGTTCTTGGCAAAAAATTAGCTCAAAAAATAGGCGTCCCTTATTTAGCCCGCAATTTCATGAAAGAAGATGGATTTAAAGACAGTGTTCGCTTTACTGAAGAGCACGACATTTACCGACAAGACTACTGTGGCTGCTGGTTCTCATTGCATGAAGGCGGCCCTCAGGCGCGCTCCTTGGCAAATAAATTAGGCCTCACAAAAGACAATTTAGAAAAAGGCACCTATTCTATCCCTTGTGATTAAAAAATATTCTTTTGCTCTAAACCTGCTTCTCCTTTCAAGCTTCGCTCTTGCTGAAAGCCCTCCTCAGACAAAAAAAACTCCACTTAAAAAAACAACTGCACCGGTTGCCAAAATCTGCACACCCTCTGGAGTAGCACCTCCTATAGTTGGACCCGGTTACTCTGACCCTAAATTTTGCTGCAAGGACAATATCATCATTATTGACAAAGAAGCATGTGAAAGAACAGGCCTCGTTGGCTTTGCTGGAATATGCGCCCCCTGCGGAAACAACATCTGTGATACCCAGTGGGAAGACAAGTGCAACTGCCCTGAAGATTGCCTCAATCCGGCCCCCGTAACGCTTCAAGGCTCTTCTTCAAGCTCCTCAAGTTCAATTAAGAAATAGGAATAAAAAAAATGTTACACACAACTTCGCAAATCCTCGTTGGCCTTGTTGCACTCATTCACATCTACGTTTTAGCTCTTGAAATGTTTTTCTGGACAAAACCTTTAGGACTCAAGGTTTTTGGTCACACTCAAGAAGATGCAAAAACCTCCGCTACACTTGCTGCTAATCAAGGCCTCTACAACGGTTTTTTATCTATGGGGCTGATTGCAAGCTACTTCTTTAACTCTGCAGACATCCGATTAAGCTTTCAACTTTTCTTCTTAGCAAGTGTATTACTTGCAGGAATTTATGGATCGCTAACAACAGGACCCAAAGTGGGACCTCGTATTTTTGTTATACAAGCCCTACCGGCAGCTCTCGGATTACTATGCCTACTATTCTCTCATTAATGAGTCGCTAAGAGCTCTGAACGAAACTCCATCCATATTTTAAAGTATTCCCAAGCAGGTGGAGGATTCGCGCCCTGATCGTGATCGGGACGCAAAACTAAATCACCCGTTTTTATAAGTAGATTTTTAATTTCTTCGTGCTGATCTAACTTGGCCCTCATTGCCTTTCGAATAAGATCATAGTGCTCGCCTTTTTCACTTGTGCGGTAAGGCATTTTCTTACCCTTATAAGAAACCCAATTGATATCAAGATCAGTCATCACTCTAGAGCCGGCGTTACCCGCATCTTTTGCCACAAAGCCCGAAAGAGCAGCCACTTCTAAACGAGAATAATCCCATTCATACTTCGGATTTTTACGGGGATCTTTCCTCAAAAGCGAATCTGGATATTTCATCATCTGCCAAAACCCCTCAACGCTTGCATAGGTAAAATCTTCAAACAAAAATTCTGTGGCTGCAAAATTAGAAAAAATTCCAAGCTCTGTTCTTTTCGAAAGAATAACCTCACCTGGTCCTGCGTCCTGAGGAAGAATCTCCCACGAAGGGGCATCTGTGGGATCAACTGGAGCCCACCATTCGGGAGGATAACCCTCCTCAGACGAATGAGCGAAACAGAGAACACTCAAAAAAAGCAGCGACTTTAGGCAAGCTAATTTCATGAGTCCAAATTCGCCCATTTAATGTGCTTGGGGCAATGCCGCAAATAGAAATTTTTAAGACTTGCCTCACTAGGTCAGAGCCAAAGTACAAACGCAGTTTCTACCTTCGCTTTTTGCCTTGTAAAGCGCCTTGTCACAAGCTTCTAGAATATCTTCTGGGAGCTTATGTTTCTCGTTCCATTCTTCTACACCGAACGAAGAAGTCACTTTGATTGGACGTGACTCATGAATAAAGGGATGCTTTTCAATTCCCTGCCGAAGCCGTTCAGCAATTGAAAGGCCAACTTTAAGAGGACTATCTGGGAGTATGAGCATAAACTCTTCTCCTCCGAATCGACCGAAAACATCTTCCGTTCTTAAAACTGTTTCCTTAAGCATTTTACACAATTCCTTGAGAACATAATCTCCTGCCAAATGCCCATAGCTATCATTAATTTTTTTAAAATGATCAATATCAAACAAGATAACACTCAATGGATAACCCCTACGAGCGATATCAAATCCAGAATTCAAAGCTTGCATCAAATGTCCCTTGTTCCAAACGCCTGTAAGTGAATCCGTTTTACTTTGATGCCCAAGTTTTTCTAAAAGTTTTGTATCTGCTTTTTTATCAAAATATTTTAAAACTTGTGTGCCAATTTTAATAAGGTCCCCACCTCTTAAAATGACTGGCCTATCGATCTTATTATTATTTAATATTGTTCCATTTGTGCTTCCCAAATCGTTAAGCGTCACCTCACTTGTATCCGTAATGCGAAACTCTGCATGAATACTGCTCACTGCACGTTGCTTAACAATAATATCGCAATCAGGGTGCCGCCCAAGCGTTGTAGTGCCCTCTTTCTTCAAATGAAAGACTTGGCCCAACTGGTCACCTTGTATCACCACAAGGGCAGGGTCTAATTTTTTTGATTCATTCAAAAGATCCTCAATCATCGAGTCACCTGGCTCGGCTAAAGCCGTGCGGGTACTGGTGTTTTCATTTTCGCTAATTTTTTTGGGTTTTTTAAGAGCGCTCATAACAAACGGGTTCCTTCTTTTGCACAAAAACTTCCCAACCTAGGTGCGGTGGAGATATTACAGAGTTCATCAATCGAAATCATTTTAATTTGATAGCCACTTCTAGGCTCTGTATCAGGAGACCAAGCAGAATTCATTGCACTCGGCTTATAAAATTCACCAAGTGGTGGCATCGACCAAGAATAAGGATCGGGCAAAGACCCACCCCTATCTTGCAAAGGAGAATTAATTGTTAAATTTGGAATGACATCTGTTGGCGCAAAAGGAGTCCCGGGAGGGAATATACTGTAATACATGCTATCAAAAATTGTTGGCGCATAAGCAACAATCGCAAGTTCATCTTTAGGTCGACTTGAGGCCACACCACTCCCCGGAGCGGGTAGCTGTGCAAAAGCATAACGGAGTATTTCCTTATGTCCAAAACCACCCTGAGAGAGATCTCCAGCGCGATCTCCAGCAAAAGTACTCACGTTCCCCCAACCATTTCCACCTTCTGCTGCAAAGAAACTAGCGGGCGGACCCACACGACTACCGAATGGCTTTGCGGCCGCTATAGCAACCATGGCTGGTTCAATTCCCTGAGGCCAAAAAAGAATTGCGGGGGCATCTGCGTTTGCAACTAAGCCAACTGCTATAGTTTTACCACCTGACTCTGGTGGACGCTTAGAAAAGCCCTGGACCATTGAACGCGCGGTCGCATTTGCACCGCCTGCATTGTTTATAATCTCACAACCTGAATTCCAGCGAGGTTCAACATAAGATAAGCCAAAAGCTTTTTGGGACTCCTGAAGCTCACTCATCTCCAAATAACGATCACTCCCACTATTTAAATAAAGAAGTGAATTTAAATCACTCCCACTTGCAGAAATGGATCCCACTAAGTTTGATTGAAAAGTAGCAACCGCTGACTGAGCCGCACGACCAGCGGACCCTAACATGACAGAGTCACCTGAAGCGGCCATATCCGATTTAAAAGAATTTATTACCTTAGTAACCTGATCTGCTTGTTGAGCCGTATCAGCAGCCGCACGACTTACAGCCCAATCAACCCAAACTTTATTTTGGCCTTGCCATTCAGTGCAACTTTTTTCGAACTCCGCTGCAATCTGCAAAAGTGTAATGTTAATAAATATATAAATCGGGTTAAAGCCTGGAAAAGGCGACGCAATAAGTGGGGTTATTATCTTAGATTGCCCATCGCCTAAAAAATTGCGACAAACGTTCGTACTTGAATCAACGCCACGTCCCCCTTCACCAATTGCACCTACTGGATCAAAGTTTTTGGCTTGCTCGCAAACCGAAAAAGTACCAATGGGATCAGAAACCGTTCCGCTCCCACCACTCAAGACATCAGTGTAAAATTTATTATTAAAACGTGCTTGAGTGACATAAGAATCCAATAGAAAAAATTTCAAAACAGAACGAATGCGATAGTTAGCGACTGAAAGGGCATTTAAATGTCGCGCCTGATAAGAGGCAGCACTCATAGAAGCTAAATCGACTGAATTTTGAAGATTGATTTTACTTTGAACTAGATGGCCCACCGAAACCGTCATGCCGAACATGATAATAACAGTTGTTATCATCATCATAACAACCACTAACATCTGTCCTCCACGAGGATTCTTCGGCCCGTATACCATCACCCTCTTTTCGACTCTTTAGAGGGCTTCTTGAGCCCTCTATTTAATAATCCAACTCATGTTAAGAAAGCGTTAAGAAGCGAACAACCACGGAACACCCTCAACTGCCCCCAAATAGGCCGGACGCAAAAGGCTCAAACTCTAAAATATTCTTTCACGTAAAAACGAGGGATTTCTCAGCCTCAAAGCTCTGTTAGTTAAGGTCCAGGTGCAAAAATCTCAAACTAAGCGACTGCGAAACAACAATGCCAAAATATTCGCACTCGCAGTATTATTGCTCTCTAGCTGTAAGTCTTCAAATAAAAATAACGAAACTAACGCACGAGAAGCAATGTTTCAGAAGTGTCTTGGCCTCATAGATCAAGACATGCAAATAAGAACTCAAAACCTAGAAACTGCCTACGCAAAAACGGACCCTCAATATTTCCATCAAATATCTCCAGAAAACAAAAGTTACCTCCTTAGGGGCAATCTAGATGGAGGTGCTGTTTTGCTTTTGCATGGAATTCTCAGCTCACCCGACGCGCTCAGAAAGCTGGCCATAGAGTTCAATAAGCTGGGGATGACTGTCCTGGCCCCACTCATTACTGGGTTTGGTGCCACTGTAAAAGTCGCGAATGCCGGAAGTGTTGAAGCTTGGCAGAATAGCGTAGACTACCATGCACTAAGCCTCTCAAAATGCTTTTCTAACTTTTCTCTCATCGGCTTTTCACTTGGAGGTGCACTCGCTACTGACTTTACCCTAAATCGCTATACAGAGTATCAAGACAAAAATAAAGTCGCTCGACTTAACTCCCTCCTTCTCCTTTCACCAGCCATTCAACCTGCAGAAAGTTTTGTTCCACTAAAGGCCAATATTACCCTACTCTTTGCTGACTCCGTTCCATTTTGGCTTATTTCAAAAATCAAAAATGATCCTGACATAGTTGAAATGATGAAAGAGCCTAAAAAATACAACCAATACTTTCCTGTTTATGTAGGAAAAAACCTACACACGCTTTCTAAAATACTAAAGGAAAGTAAACGACGCTTTGACCTACACCCGCTTCCGGTAAGCCTTGACTATAGCCAATCAGATAGCGCCACTGACTGGGAGGAAACCCGGGGCTTTTTAACAGATAGTTTTTTTGATGTAAGAGTCTTTAGTTACCCCAAAGAAAAAAAAGTACCGCACACATTACACCTAAAAGATGACAATGAAATCGGCAACGAAATACGCAAAGGCGTTGCACGTTTCGTACTTCACTACAACAAAGACTAATCCACAGCCCACTTAGCGGAACATCACAAGAAACCGTGTAAGGAGCCTGTATATAACGAGGCGCTTCCAAGAAAGAATGCGTCGTGCTATTTCTAGCCACGGCTTTTCTTTGAAAGGAGAACCTAATGAAAAAAACCCTCTTAATCCTATCCCTTTTAACTCTTTGTCCATTGCTTAAATCTGACGAGACTAAGATCACCCAAACAACTGAAGAACGCGACCTTGGAGCCGCAAGCGTTGACCAGTTGTTTAAAGTTGAACAACTTCTTGAAACTCAAAAAAGCGATCCAGATACAGCCGAAGAACCCTTAACAGCAACACTCAAAGTAGCCATTATTGCTAACGGAAGCGCATCCAACCCCTTGAGTGATATTATTATTTCTTCTGAGTCAGACGAAAGCGACGATAACCCACTACCTATTCACAAGGTTGGAACCGAAGGCTTAAACAGCGTTGCAAGCGTAGAGGGCAAATGGGTCAACGCGAATAACTCAAGTGCAGGATTCTACATCTTTGCTAAAGGCACAAGAAATAACTTAGATGCTGAAGGTGTTGTCAAAGAGCAAAATGTTTTGATCACGATTAAAGTAACAGATTCTACAAACGTCTATTTAGAGAATTTAGAAGTTTCTGTGAGTAAAGAATAAAGTTGTCCCCCCGCTCTTAACATATTTTTTCCCGTTATAGGCAGCGTGGAGATTTAAACTCCGAGCTGCCATTGCTTACAAACATTTCTCAATTTTATCCGCTGGTATGGACAAGAACGCTGAGACACTTGGAAACAAATACGCGTCAATATCTTCATAAGAAGCCACATCTTGTGCCGCATTTTCCCTATAAAGACGAATACAGTCTGCGCTATTTACACTTTTTTTCTCAAGCCAAAGCAAGGGATAATCCACAGCCTCTTTAAATACAAATTTCCATGTTTTTAATCCCGTTGCTCCTCCAAAACGCCAAATTGGCTTACGCAAATAATACATTCCCTGCGGAGGATAGTAGTTCAGAGCTATTTGATTTGAGAAAATAACCTGCTCGGGACGCGTAATCTCCCTTATCCACTGAAGACGTTTTACCATATCAAGATCTTTCACATTTTCAGATAAAAGTTGTGGGTAGGAAAACGCAAAGACTGTGGCAACCAAAACTACAGGCAAAAAAGACAAAGAAGCAAACAAAGTCTTCTCTCTTTTCTTTTTCTTAGGCATCTCACTAGATTGCAAAAACAAAAAAGCTGGAAGTATTCCAAAAAAACAAACAAAAACGGGCAAGTAAAATTTTAGTGCCGAAAAACTACTACTCAAGCTTTTGTTTGCAAACACAAAAGCATAAAGAATAGGTGGTACAAAAAGTAAAATTAAATTTTTAGATAAAAACAACTTCCTCCTATGCAAGGCCTCGGCAATACCAAATGAAAGCAAAAAACCTAACGCATAAAAGCCCAAATGTTTAACAAATATTCCAGAAAAGAAACTCCCTAATGTTAAATCTGGAGTCAAAGTCACTCCGAGTTCCGATAGCACTTGTCCCTTGATCAGGGCCCAATTCCCAATCTTCGACACATAGTTAACATCAATCATTAAGGCAATAAGAATAGGAACTCCTAGATAGGCTGATCTTTTAAAATCCTTCTTAACGAGGTAATAAGCAGCTAAGGTACATGAAAAAATAATCCCATAAGGATCTGCCAAACAAGCCAAAAAGACGATGAGCTGTTGCCAGTAAAGAAGCTTTAAAGATTTATCTTTTACATGGATGTACTGATCTATAAGAAAGATACCGCAAATAAGTGGCATAACTAATAAATCTGACCAGTAAGTGACTGAGTAAAACAAAAAAACTTGAGTACAGAAAAGGGTCGCAAAGGCCGTCATTAAGAAAGCCATACGCCTTAGATTCTCTTTTGAATCCTTAATAAAGTTATAAGCGAGCATGCCCGCTAAATAGGCAAACGAAACATGGAGCAAAAAGCTGAAGCCGTTAATCATTTGTATGTTTGGAAACTCATTCATAAGTTTTGAGATCCAAAAAACGGGAAGTATAAAAGCAAAATTAAATGTATAAAAGGCACTTCTTCCCAAAGTGTCAGCAAACTCAACGGTGGCCGGCTGATTATACAAAACACCGCGCAAGTATGAATAGCCTTCCTCAAACCAACTTCCAGAAAAATTAAGGACATCGGCGCTCCACCAATGAAGGTCCGCGTAATTAAGTTTATTCCAAAGAGGATAGCGAAGAACTACGCTAAGAATAACCAAGAAACAAAAGCCCCATAAATGCCACTTATACTTTGCCACGACTTTAGCTTAACAAGCTTTCTTTAAGTCGCGAGGCCTCGGGCAATTAAAACTTTTATTTTTATCTATCTGCCTGGGTAATAGAGCTTAAAGAGTCTTGTTCGAAAAACTGAGGTCGAGCATTGTTCCTTAAAGTTGCCTCTTCTTGACTTGGATCATGTGACCTTTGAGGCCTGTAAGTATTCAGCAACTGGAGTTGCAAACACGTATCAGCACTCGCCGCTCGGTCCCAAACATGCACAGTTCCACCATTGACCCACATTAAACTACGCCCGCGCTCAGCTTCCTCACTCCCACAGGTGTTAAAATTAAATTGCATGCTCGCAATAATGTTTTTTTGATATGCCTTTGGAAACTTTCTAAAGTCCAACTGCTCACTAAACACAGTATAGTTTGACCTTGTAGACTCAAGGGAACGAATGAACTCTTGAGTAAGTGGAAAAAAATCAAACATAAGGGAATAGGCATTGATAATAGGTGCCTGTTCATCTTCATAATCTAAAAACTGAACCCAACTTCGAGTATTGCGATTTAAATAGTCGTATTGAGAGCCTGGATCTTTTTTGTGATGGGAAGATGCCTCTTCTTGGGTATGGTACAAAATCGCAAAGGGAAGAAGTTTTTCTTGTGTAGGATCAAAGGCGCGGTCAGCATATAAAAAATGACCATGAAAAAAGTCTTGAGAATCTCCTAAATACCTAAATGCATGCCCCTGAGTTTGCTCCGAAAAACTCTGAAGTACTCGCTGCATCTGATCAGTATCGAATACTTGATTTCCCCATAAGAATTGCTCTTTATAACGATCTGTCCATAATTGAGCCTCTAGGGCATGACTCATAGACATGAAAAATACGAGAGCCGAAATGCGCCAAAGCATTCAAAAGGTATAACGCCCAAGGCCAAGCCTGCGCACCTTAAATTAGTTTTCTAAGAGAAGAATTAAGGCCAATCTTGCACTTGGATTACAAACTCATTAAACCCAGCTTTATGCGACTCAAGCCACTGCTCCTCAAAATAATATTAGCCAGCGCAACCTGTATATTTTCCAATACCAAGCTTTTTGCACTCGATGCCCTCAAAGAAGCTGAAGACAACAGGGATCCACACTCAGCAGCCCTCTTTCAAGCCACTCACAGCACGCACCCCCAAGAAAGAGCGCGCGCAGCTCGAGCTCTTGGAAGAATTCAACAAGCAGCTGCAGTCGACCCACTCTTATTACTCCTTGAAGACTCCAACATATCCGTTCAAAACGAAGCCATCTTTGCCCTCGGTCAATATGCTTGGGCCAAAAGTTTCTCTAATGGACGAGAAGAAGAAATTTCACAAAAAATCGCTAAAAAACTAACTTCTAAAAGTAATTCCGTAATCCGCTTCGCTATTGAAGCCTTAGGAAAAATTGCACTTTTAAAAACCCCCAAATACACGCTCCCTTTCTTAAAGAATCCAAATCCCGAGCTACGAGCTGAGGCTATTCTTTCACTTTATCGCTATCGACTCATAATGAGGCTCAGAGATCCAAACACGGAGCCCCCTCTCTTAAGCGATGAAACTGTAAATATTCTCGCATCACTTAGCAAAGACCCCTCATCACTCGTAAGAGAAAAGCTTGCTTATTATTTTATGCGAGTAAAAGATACAAGGGGACTAAAGGCACTTCTTGAACTCAGCAAAGACAAGAACACTTGGACTCGCTTTTATGCCGTAAATGCTCTTGGAAAATATGCTTCGCAAGAAAGCCTTGAGCAACTACAGCGAGCTACATCGGATTTAGATGACAAGATTCGCACAGCCGCTATCCAAGGAATAAGTACCCTTAAAGAAGTACATCTTTTAGACCACTCACTGAGAGGAGACCCCTCATTTCATGTTCGAATGGCTTATGCCCAGGCCCTTGGAACTGCACAAGACGACCCAGAAGCGGTAGAGAAACTTAAAGAGCTTATGCTCGACTCACGAATAAGCGTGAGAGCCGAAGCGCTTAAAGCCTTTAGTGCCCATTCTCCACCAAAACTCAGTTTACACTTAGAGCAAGAACTCAAAAGTAAATCTTGGGTTATTCGCTCTGCTGCAACTGAATCGACACAATACCTTGAAGAAGGTGAACGAAAAAAACTTCTCCTCATTGCCCTAACCGACAAAGACAAACGTGTTCGAGTGAGCGCTCTTGAAATCTTAGCAACAATAGAAGAGACCTTCGCTTACGATGCTCTTAAAAAAGCACTTCAGTCGGAAGAGCTTTCAGAGAGAGGAACTGCTGCCTCAGCTCTAAAAAATAGAAAAGAAAGCGACCGACTTGAACTTAGCTTCAATTGTTACAAAAACAGCTTAAGCGAAAAGTGGACAGAGCTCAGAGAAGAGCTCGTTGGATTGTGGGCCTCTGAGGTCAGCCATGAAACAAATGAATACCTCAAAGAAGCGACTCGCGACCCGAACTCTTCAGTAGCTCGTCTTGCGGCTCAAGTACTTGAAGAAAGAGATGTTCATGATTTCCCCACTCCCAACACTCAAGAAAAGTTAAGCTATAGCCCTTACCGAAGCCTAAGTTTTAAGAGAAACCCTATGCTTTATTTTAAAACCACAAAAGGCGAAGTCAAAATAGAACTCTTCCCTCGCGAAGCCCCCATACACGTTGCAAATATAGTTGGCTTTGCAGAAGATAAAAAATACAACGGCCTTCCCATTCACAGAGTTGTAAGCAATTTTGTGGTTCAAGGAGGCGATCCTGATAAAACAGGATGGGGTTCCGCGGGCTACAGCTTAAGAGCCGAGATCAATCCTCTAAATTTTCAAAGAGGATGCCTTGGAATGCCTCGATCAACGGGCTTTGATACAGGTGGCGTTCAATTTTTTATAAACCATATACCCACGCCTCATCTTGACGGGCAATACACTGTTTTTGGGAAAGTTGTAAATGGACTCGAAATTATTGACCAACTCGAAGTGGGCGATCTTATCTTGGAATCACGCGTTCAACGCTAGCAGCTTTGTCCTTAAGAGTTTGTTTGTGTAGAAGGGCTTTTTCAAAAGCAGCACCTAAAGAAGCTTCCTCCCGACTATCAACCAACAGTGCGGGCCTGTAGTCATAGGGACGATGTGTGGCTCTTTTTATTAATGCAATAAACGCAAAGCCGAGAAAACTTACGGCCATTAAGAGAGCTCTCAACTAAAACCCTCATGCCGCTTTCTTGTGCTTCGTCTTATGTTTTTTCTCAAGATCTGATTCAATAAAATTGTTTACAGCTTCAGCTAATTCGGGAAAATAATCTGCATCCCTGAACTTTAGAGGCCCCTTTTCAACTCCCTCAGATCGCCCTTTTAAATACGTTTGTAATCTATAAATAGGGCCAGCTATACGATGCGAATATAAAAGTCCAAATCCGCAAATCAACATACTCACAAAACTAATAGTGCCTATAGACATCCAGGTCATACTGCGTTGCTGCTCATCAATAAACTGAAAGAAAACGTGATCAGGCGGAAGAGCTATTCCCCTCCCCAACTCTCTGCTTTGCCAAAAAAAATACAACTGCGCACAATAAAAAGCTGTGCAAACTAAAACATTTAAATAAACTAAATTTCTTAAAAACTTGAGCTGAAAATTAGGATTGATAAGAAGAACTTTTCTCTTATTTTTAGCCATATGGCTTTTTCGGCACTTATACAGAAAGCTTAAACCACAACAACAATATGAGCATTAGGTGCTAAGTAGCGAGAATAATGCCGTTTTTTCTTTTGCGCTGAGATACCGCCACTTACCGGGAGCTAAATCCCCTAAAGCCACCTTCAGCACCCTAACCCTCTTAAGTCTCTTGGCCCGTAACTCAAATTTCTCAAGCATTCTTCTAATCTGTCTATTTTTGCCTTCAGTTAAAATCATCCGAATACAGTCTTCTCGAATACGCTCAACGACACACGCCTTTGTCTTTACTCGTTCTCCTGCAATTTCTAACCACATACCCTTGCGCATTTTCTCAATAGCAGAATCAGTAATTTCATTATTCAAGTAAACGATATATTCTTTTTCGTGATTATTTTCAGAACGCAAAACCTTGTTCACTAAATCGCCCACATTCGTAAGTAAGATGAGACCTTCGGACATCTTATCAAGACGACCAATGGGAAAAATCCGCTCTTCAAAAGCAATCGCGTCAATGATGTTATCTTCAATATTTAAATTCGTTGTGCACTCCACCCCAACAGGTTTGTTGTAAGCAATCACTATACTTTGGGTGCGTTTTTGAGGAATTGGCTTTGAATCGACCTTAACAATATCTCCCTCAAGAACACGGTCACCTAGAGTCGCTTTTTTCGAATTGATATAAACCCTACCAGCCTCTATCCACTTGTCGGCTTCACGGCGCGAACACAACCCCTTATCGCTGATGTAACGATTGATTCGAACACCTTCTTGTTTATCCACGGGAAAACCCTACTGCAAAACAGGGTAGTAACTCAAAGAAACTCGCATAAAGATAGAATTATCGCCCCTATAAACGAGGTCCTTGGAAGATCCACGAGCGGACACAGTCTGTCCCTCTGCCAGAGCCACCACACCTAAGTTCGTATTAACCCAAATATGCTTATCAACCCTGAAATTAAATGCAGGTCCAATATCAATAATACGCAATCTAAAACCCGGATAAAGTGACTTGCCTATCGGTTCTGAATCCGAAAGTGCATAAGTAGATGAATCATAATTAACCTTTAACCCAATCTCCCATGAAGGCTTTACTTGATATAAAAGTGATAAATTTGGAAAACCTAAATTGAGGCGAATGGGTGGACTCATATAGTTCGCCGAAACGATCGGTAAAAAGAAATTCTTTTCTATCTCTCTAGAATAAATGGCTCCAATACTCCAAGACCACTTCGTATCTGGCCTTGGCTCTCGATAAGTTGCCAGCAAAAATCCCGAATAAAAAAGACTCTGATCCTCAATAACCATGGAGTGGGAGCTATTACGAACAGAGACCGAAGGAGAAACTATAGACATCCAAGCTGGCGAAAGCCTTGATACAAAAGGTAAACTTAAGCGATAATTTTTCAGGTGAAGCGAAGAGTTAACCTTATTCAACTCAAGATCGGCTTCGCGAACACTTAAAGAAGCAGACCAAGCGCCACTGGGATACTTAAAAAACTGATAAGCCGCTTTAGCATCCAAAGCAGAAAAGTAACCATTCGGATTCCAAACATACCCCAGATTGAGCATCTCCTTTTGTCTATTTTGCGCTTTTAGACTCAAGCCTGCAGTGATGAAAAAGAATAAAAGGAAAGCTTTCGTAATCTTCATTCTATGATTATGATTTTTATCTATGGCGATAAAAGGTTCAACTCAAAATGATCTCGGACTCCTTTTTCTACGCATTTGCTCCGGTGGCCTTATGTTAAGTCACGGTTTTCCCAAACTTCAAAACTGGTACTCTCTCTCAGGCTCCTTTCCCGACCCACTTGGAATTGGATCGACCCTAAGCCTTGCAGGCGCGGTTGGTGCCGAATTCTTTTGCGCTCTATTGCTCGTACTGGGCCTTGCTACACGACTAGCAGCCGTCCCTCTTCTTTTCACAATGCTCGTAGCTGCCTTTTTAGTTCATGGAGCGGATCCTTTACAAAAAAAGGAACTCGCACTCATATACTCAGGCATGTATTTAGCGCTTATCTTTTTAGGTGGTGGAAAGTACTCACTTTCAAACTACTTTCCCAAACTTAAAAAATTTAACTAGTAAGACTCCTCAGCCAAACGAAAGAGTGCTTGGGTAGACTGAGATAAACTTCCGCGCAACAAAAGCCACACCCCGAGCACACAAAACAAAGCAGGCAGAATCAACAAACTCACTAGCAATGAAGTACTTGCAAAGTGAACAGGAATATCGATTACCCACTTACATAAAACAGTCACTACAAGTGAGGCTGAAAATAAAGCTGTCAACGAAGCTAAGAGCCCGACAAACAAGGATTCAGCTACGTATATCCCCTGAATGCGTCCACGCCTTAGGCCCAAACAACGCCAGAGTGCTAATTCTTTAATAAGTTCTTTTTTCCTAGCTAAAAATATTCCTACGAAAACAAAAAAACAAGCTACTATACTAAAAAGAGTTACAGAATAAACCGCTAGCGATAGCTGAGAAATAATACGAGTTAGACGAGACGCCAAAGCCTCTCCATCAACAAGCGATACTTGGGGCAACTCCTTAGCAACTCTCATTTGATAGGCAGCAATTTCAGCACTCGGCACTCGTGACAGAGCAACAAAATCCATGGGAGCACCTTCAATATCTTCCGGTGAAAATACTATGAAGAAGTTAGGTTGAAAATTAAACCAGTTGACCTTTCGAATACTTCGAATAACTGCACTCAGACGAACTCCTGCAAAATCTAACTTGAGCTCGTCCCCAACAGTCACCTTAAGTCGATCTGCAAAATTTTGCTCGACAGATATTCTTACTCGATCCTTTATCGGCTCCCCAAAAAGTGTATTAGCAGCCAAAAGTTCTTCTCCATTAGAAAGCTCAGCTCGTTTCGTCACGACATACTCGCGCGTCTGGTAGAAACGCTCCGCTCCTTCATCTGGCACCTCGCGCTCAAGTAATTCTTTTCCTTTAAGCTCAACGATCCTTGCCTGCGCAACTGGGACAAAGATTGCCTCGGGTAAAATTTTCGATAACTTATCTTGAGCCTCCGCAGATACGTTTAGAGCAAAGACATTCGGAATATCTTTACGTTGCACACTTTCAAGCTGAGACCTTAAAGAAGCACCTAAAAACAATACAAGATAGAGAAAAAATAGAGACATTCCAAAGCTCAAAATCAGAAGTTGGGTTCGACTCTTTTTGCGCTGAAGCTGCAGATAAGCATGCTTCAAAACAAATGTTCTTGCCATGGTCCACAACATGGCAAGAATTCCAGCAGATGACACTAAAAGCAAAAAAGAAGCTACGACTATCCCCAGTAGGATAGCTAAACTCATCTCAAATTTTGGACCGACTAAAAACACAACCAGAGTGGCTACCAAGAAAGCTATAAAAGCATCACTGCCTTTTAAAGTACTTGAACTTGCTTCTTCTTGCCGAATTGCATTTGATACCGGAACGCGCAAAAGCTCACGAAGCGGCAATAAAACAGCAACTCCCACCGAGAGCAGCGACAACAAAAAGCCCCAGGCAAAAGAAGGAACCCAGGAGGCCGAGCCCAAATCTACCTGAAAATACCTTTTAGCAACGAAGACCAACAAGAACTCTACACTTAATCCTAAAAAAATACCGATAAAGGAACCGTAAAAAGCAACTTGCATTGAAGACATAAGGGCCAACTGGACAATGTCTTTACGTTTAGCGCCAATACACCTCAAGGTTAAATATGATGGAAGTTTTTGTAAGAACTGCGAGCGGAAAACCATAAAAAGACCCATGGCCCCTAAAAACAAACTTGCGATACCCACAAATGAAAGAAAACCACGCATACGGTCTAATACGCGTTCAACTTGTCGATTTGATTTCTCGGGAGTTATAAGTCTCCAATGCAAATCTGATGCAACAGAACGAAATTTCTTTTCAAAAGTTGCTGAATCCAAGTCAGACTTTACTAACATTTGGTGAAGCACTCTTGATCCCGTTCTTAAAAGATTTGTGGATTCTAAAAGATTCGCTGGAAGAATAACTCGAGGCCCCAAGGAAAATGCTCCCATTACTGCTTGAGGTTCTTCCTCTAAAAAAGCCACGACTTTTAACCTTGCTTCGCCAAGTTCGACAAAATCCCCCAGAGCCACCCCTCTTGCCCTAAAGCTTTTATCTAAAACAACGCCCCCCTGCTCTCGCAAAGAGCGCATACTTAATACAGGCTCTGTAACATAATCCCCATAAAAGGGATAAGCATCACCCTCTATAGAACGCACAGAGACCGTTGTTGTCTGCGCAGTACCAGCAACATCATAACGAAGTGAAGAAACAAAATCTTTTAAGAGGACTGTCCGAGAACTTTCCCTCTCCTCTTTGATGGCAGCCATAACTTTCTCGTCAAAAGGACGCCATGAACGAATTTGATAATCTGCAGCTAAAACTTTTTTAGAGTCACGATTTACTGTTCCCTCAACTCTTCTCGAAAAAGTTTCCAGAGCTACCAGCGCTGCAATTCCACACGACAAACTCAAAGCCAACAAAAATAAACTTTTATCGACCTTTGCCTCTTTCGAATAAAGAAACTGAGTTAGACGAGTTAACACTTAAAGGCCCTCAACAAGCTTTCCATCCTTTAAGAACAATTGCCTCTGACCAAGAGAAGAAACATGAGGATCATGTGTAACAACTATGAGTGTCGACTTATATTCCTCATGCAACTCTTTCATAATATCTAAAATAGCGGCTCCATTTTTTGAATCTAAATTGCCCGTAGGTTCATCGGCAAATAGGATACGCGGCTGAGAGATAAAAGCACGAGCTACGGCCACTCGCTGTTGTTCACCCCCTGAAAGCTGACTGGGCAAGTTATTTAATCGCGATCCAAGCCCAACACGCTCCAACATTTCCCTTGCCTTTTCTTTAGCTCTCTCTTTATTTAAAATCTCCAGAGGAATAACAACATTTTCCAAAGCTGTTAAATGTGGAAGGAGGCGAAAGTTTTGAAAAATAAATCCCATATGCTGGGCTCTAAAATCGCTTCTATCATCTTCGTTTAAACTTGAAAGGCTTTGTCCCTCAATCCGGACATCTCCCGAAGTCGGCACATCAAGACCTGCCAAAAGAGTCAACAAAGTTGACTTTCCACTTCCAGAAGCCCCCACTAAGGATGTCCAAGTCGACTTTTCAATTACGAAATTTAAATCAGAAAGGACTGTGATAGAATCTTTCTCAGACATGGGAAGAGCAAAGCTTTTTTTGAGATTCAATACTTCAATCACACATCTAGTTCTAGCCTGCATCTTTGCACTTGTAAGCTGCACATCAGAAGCGAGTAAAAACAAAAATTATAAAATCCTCGCTTTTGGCGATTCCCTAACAGCCGGTTATCAACTACCCGCGAGTGAATCCTTCCCTGCTCAACTTGAGCAAATAATGACCCAAGAGGGTTATAAATTAAAAATTACCAATGCTGGTGTAAGTGGCGACACCTCTGAACAAGGCCTTAAACGCGTAGATTGGGCCCTTAAGCAAGGAAGCTACGACATCGTGCTCCTCTGCCTAGGCGCTAATGACGGACTCAGACAGCTTCCGGTAGCAAACATGGAGAAAAATCTTTTGCAAATCATCGAAAAGTTTGAAGCCGCTGGTACAAAAGTCCTGCTCATCGGAATGGAACTACCAAGCAATCTCTATCGCTCCTATAGAAGTGATTTTTCAGAAGCCTACAAGAAGATTGCAAAGAAAAAGAATCTTCCCTTTCTTCCCTTCCTGCTCGAAGGAGTGGCCGCCAACCCAAACTTAAATCTTGACGATCAGATTCACCCCAATGCAGCAGGTTACAAAATCATAGCCCAGAATGTTATGAAATTTCTTAAAGCAAACCTCGATTAGAGACATCCAATCTAGATGATACGATCACGAAAATAAAATTTTCATCATTTTAGAACTACAGCTTTATCCTCAAGCCATTTACACTTAGATTATAAAAGTGCGTATAACTGGAAAGACTTTTCTTCTAAAAATCTTCCTTTTATTCTGCACCCTTCCTAGCTGGGCACTTCGTTCAACAGAAAAGTTTAAAAGCGAAAGAACTCAAGTCGATGTTATCTCTTCAATCGACACAATCTCTCCAGAAACTCGAAGCTTTTACTTAGCCCTGAACTTTGATTTAACTCCTCATTGGCATATCTACTGGAAGAACACAGGAGATTCCGGAACCCCTCCTTCAGTCAACCTTATAGATGCCCCATCTGCTGTTGAAAGCTCCTCTATTATTTGGCCTGCTCCTCATCGCATTCCCCTAGAGCCTCTCATGAGTTATGGCTATGAGGGGCAAGTTGTCCTTCCTCTGCAGATTCAGCTTGAAAAAGAGTTTACAACTCCCCTCAAGCTTAAGCTCAGAGCAGAATGGCTTGTTTGCAAAGTAGAATGTATTCCTGAAAATCAAGACTTCACAATCACTCTAAATTCTAATGAGTCTGAAATGCTTTCGGGGGAATCAGCGCTCATACAAAAAGCGCTTTCTCAAGTTCCACAAATAGTTCCTGGAATTAATTCAAGCTACATTCAAGACAAAAACTCTTTTGTAATGAGATTTGAAAGCCAAGCATCTGGTCTCTTTGAAAATCTAAGCGAGGCGTATTTCTATAGCAGTGAAGGCCTCAGAGTTACCCATGCAGCTTCACAGAACCTAGAGATTCAAACCCCAAAGACGCTCATACTGACAATACAGAGAGATGAAAACGACGACGACACCAAGAATCAACTAGAGGGAGTACTTGAGCTTACAAAAGCAGATGGAACACGCCTAAGCCTTGAACTTGTCGCTAAGCAAACAACGAGCACTCCATTTTCATGGAAAACTTTTCTCATCAGCCTGCTTTTTAGCTTCCTTGGCGGCTTGATCCTAAACCTTATGCCCTGTGTTTTTCCCGTACTCTTTTTAAAGCTCTACTCACTCAGTAAAAACAATACGCTCGCCGCAGCTCAAAAAAAACTTCAAGCTTGGGCTTACGGGGCTGGGGTTATTTCTTCCTTTTTATTACTTGCAACTTTACTTTTACTCTTAAAAAAGAGTGGTATTGCTGTTGGTTGGGGATTTCAGTTACAAAACAGTAGCTTTATCTTCTTTGCCTTTTTACTGTTTGTTGCTCTCGCCCTATCTCTCTTAGGCGTTTACGAAATAAGTGGCGCTTTTACGGGTGCAGGACAGTCTCTGACCGAAAAATCTGGTACGAAGGGTTCTTTTTTTACGGGTGTTTTAGCAACTCTGGTTGCCACACCCTGCAGCGCTCCCTTCATGGGAAGTGCCGTTGGATATGCACTGACCCGGCAAAGCTGGGAAGCCTTCCCTATTTTCTTCTTACTGGGTGCAGGTCTCGCATTTCCCTTTATATTGCTAGCTTACATTCCATCACTCGTCTCATGGATACCCAAGCCTGGGCAATGGATGGACCATCTCAAACAATTTTTTGGTTTTACTTTGCTTGGAACATCCCTTTGGTTGTTGTGGGTATTGAGCACACAACAGAATATTGAAAGTATTTTCTATGCACTCACTGCTGCATTCGCACTCTCAATTGCGCTATGGAGCCTGAGACTTGGATACAGACCCTTAAAGTATCTGATTCTCTTTCTCTGTGCCTGGGCCATGCAGAGTTCTTTTAGATCTACGCTCAATGAAAACAAGCAAAATACAACTTCCTCTCAAAAATCTAGCTGGGAAAGCTTTAACCCAGAAACACTACAAGGCTACATTCAAAATAACAAAGCTGTCTTTATCGACTTCACGGCATCTTGGTGCCTCAGTTGCCAAGTGAATAAAAAGCTAGTTCTTAACACTTCAGAAGCTGACGCTTTTTTTAAGGAAAATAACATCGTACGAATGCGCGCCGACTGGACTCACTACGACCCAATTATTACTCGTGCACTCAGCGAATTAGGACGTCAGAGCGTACCCGTTTATGCGTATTATGGTCCAGGCCAAAGCAAGGCCACACTACTTCCGGAGTTACTCAACATGAATGTGTTGAAATCTACAATTGAAAAAGTAAATAAGGAGAAAAACGAATGAAGCTCAAACAAAAATTTCAGAAAACAATTCTATGTCTAGGATTAAGTGCGCTTAGCTTTAGTGCACACGCAGTGAAGGTTGGAGCGACCGCTCCTGACTTCACCTTAAAAGCAGGCGACGGAACAGAAGTTAAACTTTCTGCTGCCAAAGGTAAATATGTCGTTCTTGAATGGCTTAACCACGGATGTCCTTTTGTAGAAGAAACATTATGAATCAGGCAACATGCAAGCACTTCAAAAGAATTCACGGACAAAGGTGTAGTTTGGTATTCGGTTAATTCTGGAGCAAAAGGCAAGCAAGGCTATATGACTCCAGCTGATACGCTTAGTACTCAAAAAGAAAAGAAATCAGTCGCTACAGCAGTTCTTATCGATGCAGATGGGAAAGTAGGAAAAACTTATGATGCCAAAGTGACTCCCCACATGTACATCATTAACCCTGAAGGGAAAGTTGTTTACAATGGCGCTATCGACGACAAAGCTACGACAAATACAGACGACATAGCTAAGGCGAAACCTCTCTTTAAATTGGCTTTAGAGTCTGCACTTGCTGGCAAGAAAATTGAACTCGCCAGCAACAAACCTTACGGCTGCTCCGTTAAGTACTAAGACTCAAAACGAGAACACCTAAGTTATCTTTAGGTGTTCTCGTTTCTTTATAAATTCAGTGAAATTTTAAGTTATAATTTCCTTATGCGCATTCTGCTCGCCGCTCTTATCGCACTAAGCGCCATATCCAATGCAGAAGCCAGATGCCTCACTGCAATCAAAAAGGCCATCAGTCGCCTCGTATCGCGTACTCCTGAAATAGAAGTCACAAATAACCCCTATGCGGATTCCGCTCGCGGTGAAAATCAGATTATTGATGAGTTAAGCAAACAAACGGGTTCAACTTATAAAATCATTTACATGCTAGATGACAAACTCAGAGAACTTTACGGTACAGCGACCCTACAAAAAACTCCCTATGGTACGAACGCAATTAGAATTCAAGCTCCGAACGGTGTCACACATGAAATAGATCTTGCAAATACGCGATCAATTATCGTCAAAATCACAGACCCCCAAGAGCTTAAGCGTGACCCCAAAGAATTAACTCAAGCAGCAGTCACAACCCTAGACCCTAATGGGATCCCAAGACGCAAGCTCGCTGACATTCTTGCACAAAGAGACACAAGTCCTTTTCAAAATCCAGAGATCTACGAATACTTCGCTAACAATACCCAAGAACTCAGTACAACTTTGAACAGATGGTACGCTGATCAAAAAAAGCATCATCCCAAAGAAGTCGCTGCCGTATTCGACAATTTCGAAATTGCTCGCACAGTACTGCCATCACGCCTACTAAGCCTCTTTATAGATCCAGGAATAGCAGCCCGATCTCCTGAATTTTTAAAATTCGCACAAGAGGAGTATAGAAAAAACCCTTCTATATCATCTCTCGAAATGAGAAATTTGTTCTCTAACAACTTAGGCAAAGCTCACGTCTACAGAGCCCTGCTATTAAGCCCAAATGAAGCCATCAAGATCAAAGAAAATGGGATGAATTCAACCGCGAACGCAGTAAAAGTTAGAAGTGACATATACTTTCATCTCTTCTCCCCGTCCCCCCACACCGCAGCTATTCCTCAAGACTCACCACACGCTGCAATCTACAAACGTAACGGGAGAGTCAATGTAAGTGGCGGCTCAATTCTAATGTCACACTCTCTTTACCCAGAAGTTGCTGCCTCTGTCGCGTACCACAGCAATCCTCAAGCACATGAAGATGCTAAAAAACTTTACCTTTTTGAACTTGAAATCCCGCAACTAGACCTTATTTACGAAACAGGTCTCCTAAGTAAAGACAGTGAAAACGAAAACATAACTTTTCAAGTTGGAGACATACGATACGCTGCCTCAGATCCTGGAATTGAAATATTTTCATGGACCCAAATGCCCCCATCACAAATACTTGGATATAAAGAGATCACGGACACACCTCCAAACTATATGTTTCGGCCCAACTAGAAATTAAGGCTTAATTACTAGTTTTGAACGTCCAAAAACTTCTTTATTGCCGACGATTACGCGCTGTGTTATGGTGGGCGAGTGTTTCCCCCAAAGTCTCGTATCAGCTTGTTTTTTATGGTTTTTATTGGCCTCATATTCATACCTGCCCATGCTGAGCAAGCGCAAGAACTCTTTAAAAAAACTGTAGCTACAAATCTCACAAGTTTAGCCGCTTTAGGTTTAAAAAAAATGGGCTCAAAAGAAATCTCAAAATTGCTTAGAGAGTCACAAAAAACTAAATGGGTTCCACTCGATGTTTTTGGCAAGCGTCAGGCGGATTACGATCAGCAGGGCTAACCCTCTATAACGAGAACAGTGTGCTTTATAGACCCTCCGCCCTGGAATCGACACCAAATGGGATATTACGTGTTTTTATTGTTCACGAAGGACTTAGCGCCCTTGGACTTAATGATGAAGATTATGCCGTTAGTTTAAGCCTCGAATTTCTTGTCAGAAAAGAACTTCAAGTGAATACAACTCCTGAACTCCAAAAACTATTTCGAGATCAAATTGAAAGTGCAAAGTACATAACAGCAAACCGCGGGTACCTTGCAGATTCCGGTGGCACAAGCGTAGGTGGAGGAGGAGAACCTGATCCCATTGATGTAAAATACCACCTCCTAATAAGAGCCATGAAACACACTCAAGCTGTAGCTTTCGCAAAAGAAGTTCTGAATGCAAGAATTGAAGTAGACAACCAAAACACGATTCAAGAAAAGAACGGATACAAGCAAGGAATGTCCGGCAACAAGTTTCATTTTATGTTTCGCGCTTCTGACTGGCAAAGTGATGATCAATTTAAAATTCTACTCTTAAATCATGTGCAAAAGCGACTAGAGGAACAAATCCCATGAGTTTCAAAGTAGCATCTGAAATTCTAAAATTTTACTTCAAAGAAAAGCAACATCTTAAGAAAAGTTACTCCATGAGGGCTTTAGCCAGAAGGCTCAAAATATCCCCCTCATATTTAAGTGAGATATTTTCTGGCAAGAAACGTCCCTCTCCTGTTCTACTTAGGAAAATCGTTTCGGCGCTAGACCTGGACACACATGGCAAACAATTATTAGAAAGAAGTTTTATCGAAGAAATCTTCCCGGAAACATCACAATCAATTGCAAGGAATACCGACAAATGGATACTCGAAAGCCTACAAAGCTTTGTACTCCTTCAGCGTTGGTATTATGTTGTCATTCTCGATCTAAGTACTTGCGATGATTTTCAAAGCACTGCGCATTGGATTGCTCAAGCTACTGGTCTCCCCCAAAATGAAGTTAATGATGCTGTAGCTTTTTTATTGCGACACGGTTTTTTAGTCCAAAAGTCAAACCGTTGGGTTAAAAGTAAAAAAAAGATACACTTCCCCACTCAGCAATCACTTCCACTAATTAGAAGCTTTCACTCACAAATGATTCACAGAGCCCTTCAAGAACTTAACACGAAGCCTGACACCAATTCCTTTCAAAAGCGGCTCATTAGTGGAATGACCATTAGTTGCAATCCAGAAAGAATTCCTGTGGCTAAAGAAAAACTCAATAAAGCACTACGAGAAGTCGCTGACTACCTTATGGAAGGTCCTTGCACTGACCTCTACCAAATCAACTTGCAGTTTTTTAGTCATCGTGGAAACTTCGCTGTTTAGCGAACACTTTAGTCCTAATATCTTGCTGCTCCGAATAACAACAGATTACTGTTCGTTCAAAAGGAGTGCATATTATATGTTTAAAAAAACAGTTCCCCTCATCATCTGTCTCTTTACATTTCATCTAGAGGCCAAGCCAACTGCGACTAAGCAAAACAAAGAATCAAGCTTAGAGGCTCTACGACAAAAGAAATTTAAAAAGACACTCGTTCGCTCTCTTGCAAAGACGATATCTCGTCATGAAAAAATGACCTTAGAGGAAGTAAAAATAGACATTCAAAAAACCTACCAAAAAAACTTTCAGAATTTAGTAGCTCAAAATGAAAGTGCCGCAGAAAAATACGCACGCAGCATGCAAAAGTACTTACAACGCACGAATGAAGCCCTATCTGTTTCTGAAGTTATTCAGCTAGAAAATCAAACTCGCGACAGTCTAGAATCTAGCTTTGCTGCTGAGTTTGCGAGTGAAAGTCTACTCTTTCCGATTACGGGTGCTTTTTTAGGAAGCGGGCCCGGTATTATTCTTTTACCCGTAGCGCTTGTTGTAGACTTTGCCATACTCCCCATTTACATACCCGCCCTCTTGCTCATGTCCCTCTAAGTTTATGAACTTTTTTTGGAAAAGCTTAGCCCTCTTGCTTTACTTGGCATTAGGGCTGACTACATGTTTTGCGGCTGATTCAGATCTCTTTAAAGCTGCCGAGGAACTACAACAACTCAAGACCCAAGCCGCTAGCACTACCTATATTTTCTGGGTCCATGGAGATGCAGAACATTTTGTAAGTAAATCACTTTCTGATTCTCGCTTTGTAAACATCGACCAAATTGATGTAGCACGCATCCACATCTACGCGAAACAGTGCCACGACTGCAATGTGCTCATCTACCACGACCCTCGTGGTAGCGATACTTGGTGGAAGTTGCGAAATAAGCAATCGAGTCGTTTTTGGGTGTATATAAATGGACATTTAGTTTTGAGCAGACGCCAACCAGAAAGCTCCGTACAAGAAAGCAGTTTTCTAGCTGAGCTCTTATCTTTTCCACATAGAAATGGCCTGGGCGCTGATCCATATTTTATCTATCGTGGACACACGATTCCTCCAACAAAAAGCCTTACTGGGGTATTTGATTTAAGTAACCTAAATTTGCGCTACAACATAAAGGACCTCGCAAAATCCATAAAGGAATCAGGACAACATCTACGCGGAATAGTCCTTGCCGCGTGCGAATCTGCTTATTTAGAAAATTTCCTTGAGCTTTCTCCTTATGCTGATTGGATTATTGCACCTCAACATCTTATAGTTGAAAGAGAAATTACAGGTTTTGATTTTTCCTGGGTCAAGAGCGTTCATTTTCTACATAAAACCAATCTCCAACGTGCGCGATACATTGCACATGCAATCATGAATCGATTTGAAAATACATTCAATATAGAAGAAGCTAGAGGAGAGTATCCCGTTACTCTTTTTCATTCTCCAAACCGAGCTATAACTCATGAACTAAACCTACTAGCCCAAGAGATGAAAAAAGACATAATAGAAATGTCGCTAGATAAGCGTATGCAGCTTAGAAGCACAAGAGGACTTTCTGCGAGATATGCTGCAGCCCTTCTTTCAAAATTTGGCGACAATGAGCCTACGAGGCGCATCTTTAAATTACTTGAGTATAGCCCTTACGAAAATAGCTTCGATTATGTTCAATCACTAAAGTACCTTTACCCCAAGCACCCCCTGCTCTCTAAGATAAAGCAAAGTATTGAGGTTTTTCACCTTGGCTATAAAAGCAAGTCCAGTGGAATGAGTTTTTTAATTTTAGAATAGGCGATTTTATATGAATAATTATATTAGTTTGTTTTTTTCTTTTCTGATCGTACATGGGCCACTCATTGCGGATGATGTGGAAATTATCCAAAAGTACTCTTGCGATGTCATCAGTATTATTGAAGCACCCCGTGGCCTTGAACTAGTCGTCGAAAAATTAGTACATACATCAAAAAAATCTGATACCACGCTAAATAAAAGTACGGAGTTAACCATAAGAACTCAATGGGGAGATATTGGGGAACTTAAAACTTTTCGCAGCAAAGAAAGGGTGAACTCAAACATAGACGCTCTACTGGCGCCTGGAAGCGGAAGAGTCCATATCCCAGACCAAGAACTCTTTGCAGATAGCACTTTTTATTCGGACCTAAACATTGAACAATCTTACAATCCAAAAGCCACCTTAAGGCCTACTTATAAGGAAGCAGAAATAATCCTCACGCTTCAAACACTAATTGTTAAAAATGGCGCAATAAGTAGTCAAATAATGCAGGGGGCACAAAAGGCAACGTGGTCTCTTTCTACAGAAAAATCTTTTCGCTTAAGATGTCACGAGCTTCATTAAACAACTAACGCTTCAAAGCAACAAGAGACAAGATGAAGGCACTCATGCTTACTGCGTAGAGTATAATTAAATGATAATTGAATACTTTGGGAGCATTCGTATCAACTGGCGGAAGTGTTTCAACGATTTTAAGAGCTGCTAGTTTTTCCTGCGCTTTAAGAGGTACTTTTAAAAACTCGCCTGTATTTGCAGGGATGGGATTTGTATGTACAGAGGGTCTTCCTTCGTTTTTTTTGAGCTCAACCTTGGTGAGTGCCAATGCAGAAGCTAAATTCTTTTCCCAATCTTCGTCGCTTTTCTTTTCTGCTGGCTCAGGCATTTTTGCTTTTTGTGGTGCAGGTGTTTTTACAGGTGCCAGGCTCTTTTGTTTTTGAGCTTCAATCAATGAATCAATAAAGGCCTCGAGTTTAGTTCGGTCTTTAATAAAAGAACTCTGAGGCAAAATATATCCCGGACTCTCCTCCCACAGCTTAATTAAATCTTGAATAAGAGGGTGCTTGGCCTCAGCCATGCCCGTCCATTTATTCGAAGAATTTGGGAAAGGAAAACCTGTCATACTCCTCCTTTTCGTCAGTTGAGAGCAATACAAGAGTCAAAATTTAAGCCTAAGCAATCCATTTCTGAGGCGCTTAGCCTCTAATTTTACGAATCGCCTTCGGAAGCATATTCAGCAAATCGCTTGCCATAAGAGACAAAAGGTCATTCTCGTCCTTAATCCATTGATCGGCCATATACCCGTGAAGAAAAGCCCCCAAAGAGGCGGCTTTAACAGGAGCAAGGCCTTGAGCCAAAAAACCACTGATGATTCCCGTTAGGACATCTCCCGTACCAGCCTTAGCAAGAGCCGGATTTCCTGATTGAACTTCTGTTAACGAGGAGGCTGAAGCTATCAATGTCTTGTGCCCTTTCAGCAAAACAATGCAACCCAATTTCTTTTGAGCATATCGAACATAGTATTTTCTTTTTTTCTTAATCTCCTGAGAGCTAATATTTATAAGCCGAGCTAACTCAGCCTCATGTGGGGTCACAATCCAATGCGAGGGTATCGCCAATTTATACTTCGCACATAAATTCAAAGCATCTGCATCCACAACAACCTTAGAATGAGGAAACTTCATTAAACTTAAGAGAAGTCCCTTAGATCTTAAAGACATCCCCAGTCCAGGACCTATAGCCGCAGAATCAAAATGAAGCTCAGAAATCCTCGCTTTAGAACTATCAACAGTCAAAAAATCAGGATTTTTTGTAACAGAAAACTTCTTCAAATCAGTCATCAGCAACACATATCCCGCGCCTGCACGAGCGGCTGCAGTAGCACTCAAAATTGCTGCCCCAAACATTCCACTTGATCCTGCAATAATCAAAGCCCGACCAGAATTAGCCTTATTGGCATTCGCTTTTCTTTGAGGGATTAATACTTTGGCTTCTCGTTTAGAAAATTTATTGAACATTAGATCCAACTAATTCTTACGCTTAGACGATGCTCCAAGACTCTTTCTTTTTTTAACGCTAATTATTTTGAGATTTTGATTAATACGATAAAGCAAAACCTGCTCCTCGTATCCATCAGTAGGATAGCGTTCCCAATCAGAAAAAAAGTTTTTAAAAACCTCAAACTCTTTGTTGATTTGAACACGCACCGCAGGTGCGCCCGTGTCGTTCATAACCGCTTTAGAAAGTTTAATTTTCAAACGACTTCTCACCTCTTCTAAGAGCGTTGGAATTTCTGGATGTTCATAGAGATCTGGATTATAGCGCTGACTTTCCCAGTCTGTTTGCAAAAGCCCGGCATCGCGGTTTGCTACTGTGATGGTGTAGCTTTCTAAAACTGCTACCGTAGACTTCCAAACATCATCAAAGCGACCTTCAAAAATAAAACTGTATGGAAGATCTAATGGACGTGGGGCTGGCCTAGAAGAAATACATGATGTGAAAGCGAAAAGTATTCCAAGCCAGATCCCACGTTGCATATGTTTTATTGTAGCTTCTTCATCCTAATTTCTGAAGCGACATCAAGAAAAGCTGAGTTATCTTGTCCATCTTCAGGCATAGGCACCGCTTCTGTTGTTCCAATAAACGACAATATGATGTCGCTATCCTTCAAAGAATTTGAATTCAGAGGCGAAGTCGAACCTTCCTTTGGATCTAACCAAAGCTGAAGAGAGTCTTCGGCCGCAGCAAAGAAGCCTCCAAAAAGATTATCAATCTTAAAGAGCACATTTTCAGCAGCTGTTTCCCGAGCTTGAATAACCAAAGTCATCCATCCTGGGCTTTCAATTGGAGTCCATGTGATTTTAGAAGAAGCAATTTGGGCCTCCAAGGGAGCAGGCACTCCAGTCACAGTAACTTTATCTTGGAGAGTTGCACCACGGATATGCCCCTCAGCCGAAGTCACATCCTTATCTGTGTTATGTGTGCGCATGAAGAGAACTTTAAAGTTATTCTCCAAACCGCTCATGCTCTCAATTGTGCCTGTTTTTGAAGGAGCTCCCTTGAGGTTCACAAAAGCCCAGCGATTTGTTTTTGTGGCTTGAAACATAAAGACACCGTCCATATCAGTGCCTGTTGTTGCTGCTCTGTCCCAAGAGTAATTCATCTTAGTCCCCAAAGCTTTATCAACTTTCATGTCGATTCTCTTAACGGTCGACCAGTCTTTTTCAGCCAAGAAGCCATGTTTGTGGATTGTCATAAGCGGCAGAAGCGCAGTTCCAGGTGCCCCACTGTTATTGATTTCGACCATTTTATCGAAAGGAAGCTTAAACCAAGCACAAACAAGCTCTCTAGAATCGCCCTTTTCAGCCATTATCGAGAATTGCTCTTTTCCAAAATTAACGGGGATAATCCCCCACCACTCTCTTTGCTTAGGAAAGTACAAATTTGAGGGAACCTCAGCGCTAAACAGCCCCCCTACAGTCATTTTCTCACTAGGACCCATAAACTGGTCCACATTAAACTGAAACAAGTCTTCTGCAGATACGGTTGGAATAACCAAAGCCCCATCCACGGTATCGTCACTTTTTATCCCACTAAAGCCGCTCACCACGCCGCCCACTTTAACAAGATCTTCTGAATGTGCAGGTGCCCATACGAGAGCCCCCACTGCAATTGCCCAAGGAAATAATACTTTCATTTTTTCCCCTCCTTGATAAAAAAGGCTAACACGTTTTTGTAGACTTGCTCGTGCGCTCAGGTAGCGGTATTATGCTTCGTGTCTGAAGGACATCCCGTGGCTGGGTAGCTCAGTTGGTGAGAGCGGTGCATTCATAACGCACAGGTCGGCGGTTCGAACCCGCCCTCAGCTACCAAATTCAGTCTTTACGACGAAGTCGTAGAGAGTGAATTTGGTTATCTAAGTGTGGTACACAAAATGACGATACCTAGGTCCGAAGCGGGAGCTTCGGATTGACCTTTAAAATCAAACAATATCTTCGAAGCCGCCTCGCAAAGCGAAGCTCAAGCCTGCACCCCCTCCCCTCACTCCTCTATACCCAAACTTATTAAGCTCGTACAATAGCCTCAGATTCTCTAATCTAATCCTGTGATTGTAGCCGAAGAAAAAAATAAAGCTTTATTAATATCGATAGTGACCCCAGACATTACTGCAATCGCCGCCGAAGAATCTCTCGCTGAACTCGAACGGCTCGTAACTACACTTGGGCTTAAAGTCGTTGCACGTGAATACCAAAAACGCCCCTCCCTTACTGGCGGCACTGTAGTTGGACAAGGTAAGTTAGAATTTTTAGCTCGCTATACGGGCGGCAAAGGTAGCTTAGAGCGCGCTTCATTTGGCAAAAGATCGAAAGCTTCTGAAAAATTTGATGAAATCGAAGAAGACAAAGACGAAGAGGTAGTAGAACTCCCCTTCTATGCAAATGAAAACGCAGAAGAGTCAAAAGAAATAACTCCCGAAGAAATGGCCGACGTGGTGGTCTTTGATTGCGATCTCACTCCATCGCAATTACGAAATGTCGAAAATGCCTTGGGCGTCGAAGTCATGGACCGAACCGGAGTGATTATTGAAATCTTTAGTCGGCATGCAAAAACGCGATCGGCTCGCTTACAAGTAGAGATTGCTCGTTTAAATTATCTAGCACCTCGATTGCGTGAAACAGGTCAGGCGAGTGAGCGGCAAGCAGGACGAGGCTCAGGCGAAAGCGACCTTGAAATGGATCGACGCAAAATTCGCGATCGCCAAGCTGAACTCAAGGCAGAACTTGCAGCAGTTCAAAAAGAACAAATCAATCGCAGGTCAAAACGCGAGAACCAATTAACAGTAGCTTTAGTGGGATATACAAATGCGGGGAAGTCTTCGACCATGAGAGCCTTAACCGGAAGCGAAGTCTTAGTTGAGAACAAACTCTTTGCAACGCTCGACACCACGGTGCGAGCCATGCAACCCGAAACTCACCCACGCATTTTAGTTTCAGACAC
Organism: Bdellovibrionota bacterium; assembly: GCA_041391385.1. Lineage (GTDB taxonomy): Bacteria > Bdellovibrionota > UBA2428 > UBA2428 > UBA2428 > CANIGN01. The sequence continues at coordinate 226,189 of JAWKOD010000005.1, read as the reverse complement.
TGTGGGGTTCATCAAAAAACTTCCTCACGACTTAGTGGCCTCCTTCCGCTCCACTCTCGACGAGGCCTTACATGCTTCGCTTTTGCTCTATGTAGTGGATGGAGCAGACCCTACTTTTCCCTCTCAACTTGAAACAACTCGCGAAGTTTTAAAAGACGTGGGAGTAGAAGATACTCCAAGCTTCGTAGTTCTCAACAAGGCCGATATGCTGAGCGAGCAGGAAAAGAATAGCCTCAAGCGCGAATTTCCCTTGGCACTCATCATTTCCACGCGGAATAAAGATGACATCAAATTATTACGCGATAAAATTTTAAAAGTATTCGAAAAGGACATGGTAGACGAAGAAATTTTCGCTCCCTATGTCGTCAAAGGTATCGTTGGAGAAATTCGAGCAAACACGCGCGTACTGAAAGAAGAATTCGAAGAAGCTGGTGTTCGTTACTTCGTACGAGGTCGTAGCGAAGACATTGAGCGCATAAAAAAGACTTATTTAGAATCTAACGAGTAAGGAGTTTTCTTAACTACTTCCTACGATCGCCGGTAAAACGCAAGAGATACATAAACAAGTTAATGAAATCGAGATAGAGAATCAAAGCGCCAAAGATAGCGGCTTTTTCCATAGCTTCTCCAGGACGACTTTCAGTGTGATACATGTTTTTAATTTTTTGCGTATCATAAGCTGTAAGTCCGCTGAAAATTAAAATACCCAGAAGAGAAACAATCATGCCCATCTGGCCACCCATTAGAGAAGGAAAGAAAATTGATGCAATCGCCATTCCAATAAGCCCCCATAAACCCATCATGCAAAAAGATCCGATGGGGCCTAAATCTTTTTTCGTAAAATAACCAAAGGCACTGAGCCCCGCAAAGGCAAAGCTAGTGAGTGCGAAAACTTGAAAAATACTTTGCTGAGTATAAATCAAAAATATTATCGACATGGTCACACCTGTGAGTGCGGCATAAAGACCAAAGGTCACAGTAGCGGTAAAGGCAGAAATCTTTTTCATGGCAGCTGATAGAAAAATAACCGCTCCAATTTGTGCTAAAAAAAGCACCCAAAACAACCCGCGATTACTGGCGATAGTCATCGCAAGCTCTTCGTTTGTTCCTATCGCGTAAGACACAAGTCCTGTGGTAAGGATCCCCATAGACATCCACATATAAACCTTACTCATGAAGCTCGCTTGTGCGCTCACCATGGCAGGACTTAAAGTAACTGGCTTCGATCCAAAGAGATTATTTTGCATAACCCCTAGTGTGCTTCTAAGAAGGTAGAGATTCAATCCAAAAATAATCCAAATAAAGATAGCAACTTGACTCTGCGCGCTTTTTTCTTAAGAGAATTTAATTAGCCCCACAGGAACAAAGCCCCTAAACAGAAGCACGAGGAGTTCTAGGGGTATGAGGTGCAATCTTCGTTCATTTTTTTCGTCGTTCTTTTTTTCGTTCATTTTTATAGGTTTTTTGGCTGACGCCAAAATCATTCAAAGCGCTGGACGCAAACGCTATGTCACCTATAGGCAATTCAGCGGGGAGAACATTTGCTGGGCACTTGCTGCAAAAAGCGTCTTGTACAACACTCGCAATAAGAAGATATCTGTTTGCGAAATCGTCTCGAAAACAAAAAAATTAAACAACTGCTGCAGCGTTCAGCAAAATGTTACCGACCACTGCAATAAGGGTGACTATATCGAAAATGCGCTCGCTCAATTTGGAGTAAAAACTATCCGACAAGCTGTTAATTTTAAGCAAGTCTATAGCGACCTTCAAAACAATAAGGTAGTCGCTATGGTTACTGACATGAGCAACTCCACGTTTGGGTCTAGGCAAGGACACGTCGCAATTATTCACTACGCCAATCTACACTCAGACGGCAGCTACACCTTTTACGTGGCAGATTCAGCGAACGAATATTATTCATTCGACACAGACGACTTACGCCTGCGCAAAAACGGCAAATACGAGTATCTCTCAAGAGAGATTTCCTTCGATTGGGAATACATCGTGCGCATTTTTTAAGGCAAAACCCAAGCGTTGGCGCAATGTAGCATTGGGACCAGATTGTGTCCCTTAAGTTAGCCCGTTAACAAAACAAAAATACCCCTCATTCTTTTATTTTATTTCTAAAGTACTTTTCTCGATTCCTTTAAATTTTCAAGATTTCTTATCTGATGGGATTGTCCAAAACTAGCCAGAGCTCTCAAGCGACAGAACATGGCACACAAACTCCATTGTTGGCGACACAGTGATCAATGAAGCACTTACCACCCAATACCAAGTCAACGTTGTTCTCATCCCAGTAATTTTTACTAAGGTGATTGATACACCCGCATTTTCTGAAGTTTTTGTAAGATCAAATAAATCTAAATCCGAAAACGAAGCTAAAGTTAAAGAGCTTGGGGCCAACAACAGCCCATTCCACAATCTAATCTTTTTGAATATAGTTTTTGTTACAACTTCCCATCTGCCGATGACAAATCTTTGTATACTTCGAACGAGATTCTCAGCAACTTTGCAATCAACTCATTTAACGACAGATAAGTTAAAGTAGCAAAATCTCGTTTTAATCTTGAAAAGATTTATTCCCTAAACCTTGCCCAAGCTGAGATCTTAAAAATAGAAGAGCCAGGAACTCTAGCGACTCATCATTGGGGCATTGCGCTGTCCCATGGAAACGAAGGGATTGGAACACATGGAAATTTAAATATATTACCGCGCAAAGAATTGTTCGAATCACTCGCCGAATACGCAAGATAAAGCCTTTAATTTTTCCTGTATTTGTGTCCTAATTAGAGGACCGTATGTCTCTCAACAAATTACCTTCGACTGAATTTATGAACACCCAGTTTCTTACAGGGTTACGGGCATATGCAGCTTTATCCGTATTTTTTATTCATTCCGAAGGATTGGGATTAAGAAATCTTGAATGGAAAACTCCCATTGTCCTTCGCTTTCTAAACAACATGATTAACTTCGGAAAATACGGAGTCATCGTATTTTTTGTACTCTCAGCTTATACAATTGCCTTGAGCCTACAGCGCTCAAGTAAATTCCAATTCATTCCATACATAGCTCGTCGCTTATTGCGAATCCTGCCGATGTATTATCTCATGATACTTATTGCCTTTGCATATGGCGGTATTCCAGACTATTTCAAGGCCCATCAGGTAACAAATTCTTGGTACAATCTTTTTGCTCACCTTAGCTTTATAAACCTTTTCCAAACTAAATATCGCAACAACCTTCTTGGCGTTGAGTGGTCTGTTCCAATCGAGCTTTTCTACTATTTACTTCTGCCTTACTTCTTTGTGGCTTTCAAAAAAATAAGAGGATTTGGGATACAACTCTTTCTACTCAGCTTATGCGTTGTTTTGATACTTCCAGTATTTATACCAACCGACCAAACCTATCACTGGTCAGTTACCAAGTATCTTTTCAGCTTTTCCACGGGAACAATCCTACATCACATTATTAAGGACCATAAGTCCCTACTCCCTCAGTTAAGTAGCGTAATGCTCGCACAGTTATTTTTGCTTCTTTTAGTCTACATAAGCACAGGTGCAGGTCATCATGAAGAGTTTATTACTCTATGGACCGGGGCCATCATAATTGCAGCCAACTCACGTTCTTCCTTAAGCAAATGGCTCTTTGAAAATCGAGTCGTCATTTTTTTAGGAAACTTGAGCTACTCTTTTTACCTCATTCACTTTCCTATTCTCATCTACATCAGAGCCACAGGTATGAGTGCTTTTGCCTCTGGAATTTTAACGCTCCTCATAAGTGTAGGATTGAGCTATCTCAGCTTTACTATTATTGAGCGCCCGTGCATAAACTACGGACATCGCCGCTGGGGCCGTTAAGAATTTAGCGTTTCACCTAAAGCATGTTAGATTCTTAAGCATGAAAAACTTTTACCGCATAATCCTACTTACTCTTCTACTCAGCCCTCCCTTTTCTTTTGCAGCAAACAAAGCAGACAAAAACCCTCCCTCTACGCTCACTCAAGAACTTCAAGCCTTGGCCGACAAAGCAAAAGCCAAATCAACTCCCGAAAAGGCTGCAATAATGAACGGAGCCACCGAGAAGCTAAGGAAATCAGAAATTCTCAAAAATGCACTTAAAATGGGAGACAAGATTCCCGCATTTAGTCTTCCTGATTCTAACGGAAAAGAAATATCTACCACTGAGCTTCTTAAAAAAGGCCCTATTGTTTTAACATTCTACAGAGGTGCCTGGTGCCCCTACTGCAATTTACAACTTAACAGTCTTCAATCCAACATTGAAGCTTTCCACACACTCGGAGCCGAAGTCGTCGCTATTTCTCCTCAAACTCCTGACAACTCACTTTCAACAGTTCAAAAAAACAGCCTCGACATCATAGTCTTAAGTGATGTCGGCTCTGTCATTGGCAAGAAGTTTGGACTGGTCTTTAAACTTCCCGACGATCTTAAAAAGCTTTATCAAAGCATGGGCCTAGATCTTGCAAAAGCAAATGGTAACAACGACTGGGAGCTCCCCGTAGCAGCTTCTTATGTCGTAAACCCTCAAGGCATCATTACTTACTCCTTTATGGATGTTGATTATAAAAAACGTGCCGAGACCCTGACACTTATTGAAGAAGTAAAAAAAATATCCATTAAAAAATAAATATTTATGGAACTAAAACTGAGTGTTCTTGTTCTTTTTGCTGTTTACTTAACACTTACGGTTGCTGAAACCTATTATCCCTTACGCGAGCTCAAAACCTCAAAATCAGGACGGCAACTTAAGAACTTCTCTCTTTTTATGATTTCTGCGATCGCAAGTAGGTTTTTGAGCTTCCCTCTTGTGCTAGCTGCAATTCACTATTCAGAAGTAAAGCAAATTGGCTTGATTCACCTCATTGACGCCAACAAAAACCTTAGCTTCATACTTTCTTTTTTGCTTTTAGATTACACTCTTTACCTTTGGCATTGGGCTAATCATAAAATCCCTTTTTTATGGCGCTTTCACAATGTGCATCACATAGACATCGACATGGACGCTTCTACTGCTTTGCGTTTTCATATGGGTGAACTTATCTTATCTAATTGCATAAGAGCCGCTCTTGCTCTCTTTATTGGCTTTAGCCTTCAAAGTTTACTTTTTTTCGAAATCATACTCACAGCAAGCATCCTCTTTCATCATAGTAATACAAGACTTCCGCAATTCGTCGAAAAACATCTATCTCGAATAATAATCACGCCCCTATACCATCAAACCCACCATTCGCACTACTTAGAAGAAACCAATTCAAACTACGGAGCTATTTTTATTCTATGGGATAAACTTCACAAAACTTTTCATAAAAATATCTTTGATGTCACCATAGGCAATCCTGCTTACCCAAAAGATGTAGCGCTTTGGGACTTGCTTAAGCTACCCGCACATAAGCCGCTCAAGTGGCCTCATACACTTATCAAACGAAGAAAGTCCGCTAACAATCCATCCACTCTCTAAAACTTTCATTCTCAAAGAGAAGCTTCTCGTAAGTTTCTACTGTATCTAAATCCCACATTTGTGGGAGATAATTTTTGTTAAGACCATTTGGAAGTAACGCAACAAGATCATTAGCCGTTTGACTCTGACTATATGTTAATGAATTCCAAAAATTATCGGGAACTTTAATGTTCGCACCAAACAAATAAAATCCACCATCCTCTGCAGGTCCTAAGACATAAGAGTTAGGAGTATTGAGTAAAAACTCAAGAGAATGAGTAACTAAAGAGAGAGGAAGAATTGGCGTATCAGCTCCAACCACGACAAAATTTTGATATTTTTTTGTCAGCACGCTAGTAACGGTATGGAGACGATCTCCCAAAGCTCCCTCCCCCTGATATATATTCGGAAATCCTCTCCATCGGTTACAATTAAGGGCTTCTTTTTCGGCAACTGCCCAATAGACATCTAACGATTGAGGCAACATCGATTGAAGAGCCTTATAGGTTTCCTCAACTGTTTTAAGACACCACTCATAGGCCCTTAAGGCTTTTTCTTGACCAATATCTTTTGCCAGTCGAGTTTTAACGGGACTTAACTCAGGTGTTTTAACGAATATAGCAAGGCCAAGCTTATTCACTTTAGTCTCGTCCCTTAATTTCTTGCTTGAGTGTAAGATAAATATGCAAAAGCGTAGTCTTTAACCAACCTTCACGAGAATACTTTCGGCCACTTGTAATTATTGTTTCATTTGCAGAGATTACTTGAATGTTTTTTTCCTTAGCCTTTTGTATAAAGGCATGATCTTCGCCCGAAAAAAAACTCTCAGGAAATCCGCCTAGCCCCAAAAATGTATCCCTCGTCATTAAATAGGACTGATCGCCAAATGGAGTCGCAAAATACTTTGCCCGAATATTTGCACTAAAAGCATTTAAACGACACATAAAGGGCGAAGCAGCATCAAACGCTAAATCAAAAAAGTATATTTTTCTTGAAGCCTTCACTTCTGTAGTAACGATTTCATGAACTTTAGTGCAAAGTTCTTTCGTCAAAGTGCTATCTGCATGAACAAACCAAAGATAATCAGCGTCTATGTCTTGAGCACCTAAATTCATTTGATGCGCCCGAGAATTTTTAGCAGACTGAATAATTGTACAATCAATTTCTGGAAGAGATGTGTTGGGTGCAGTCACCACAAGAATTTCAAAGGCTAAAGCATTTAACTCAAAAAAACGGTTCAAAATGGTTAAAAGAGCGGGCAAAAGTGGCTCTTCTCCACTTACAGGTATAATCACTGCAAGCTTAAAAGTTCCCGCTCCCTGACTCACAACCTTAAGAGCTCCAATAATTTTTTCTGATTAGAATTTAATTTAGTGTCCGGAGTTATGACCGAACCCATTAAAGCTTTACGACTTGGGCACGTTTCAATTTCCTCGGAAGAGTAATTCTTAACAACTTGCTGAATAAGACTTAAAACATCCTGTAAGCTTTCATTATAAAGTTCAAATATTTTACTGATTTCAACATGCTTGGAATTATCCTCCATCCAACTATCGTAATCTGTAACAATAGCTAAACTTAAATAAGCAATTTGAGCTTCACGAGCCAAAAGACTTCAGGGACATTTGTCATTCCCACGAGGTCAGCCCCCATGTTTCTAAGCATCAAACTCTCAGCACGCGTACCGAGCCTTGGGCCCTCCACGCACGCATAAGTTACAGCGGATTTTTCAGAGGAGTGGATCCTTCTATTTGTGAGTTTAACTTGAGTGGCTGCCGATGTAAGAGCTTCCTTTAACTTTTGCGAAACGGGATGAGCACTCGTCAAATGAGCTGCAATACCATCTCCAAAATAGGTATGTTTTCTTAATCCCTTGGTGAGATCAATATATTGATCAATCGCCACAAGATCTCCTGGCTTATAGTTTTCTCTTAAACTTCCTACGGCTGATACGGACAAGAGAGCTTTCGCACCCATAGATTTAAGCGCATAAATATTTGCACGGTAATTTATTTCATGGGGCAAGAAGCTATGTCCGCCTCCATGACGAGCGAGAAAAAGAATTTCTTTAGAAGCGATTTTACCTCGGAGCACGGGTCCTGAGGGCGCACCAAAAGGGCCTTCCACAAGTCGTTCTTCTAATATCTCAAGGTTAGGTATTTTATAAAGGCCCGTGCCACCAACAACAGCGAGCATTAGCAACAAGCTCCTTGTGGAGTTTTAGCATCAACTTTTGTATCTACAAGCGTCGGAGCAGGAGCACAATCAAAAAGTCCAAAGTGTTTAGACTTATCACCCGTAACTTGAAAATATTCCCCAAAGCGTGTTTGAGAAAGCATATCCGCAGTGTTGCCACATACAAGCATAGGCTTGCCCTGTTCAAAGACATGGTGATCATCTAGAACAAAAAACCTTTCTGAGTTTGGAATTCCACCTTTGTAATTAGCCACTTGACCAAAATCTTCGCAGCGATCTTCTAAATCTAGTTTAAAAGCTCTCAGAGTTGTAGAGCTAAAGGTATAGCCTTCAAGCTTTCTAGCAATGGCCTCATCTGAAATAATAAGTTTAGAATTAGATAAAACTCTAAAATCCTTTACTCCCAGTTCTGAAAAAATACGTCGCATATCTTCTGTATAAAGCGCTCCGCCTAAACACTCACCCAATAAGACGGGATCTTGTGAAAACTCCTTAGGGAGTCGTCTGGAGCAAAACACATCTGAAAAGAGTAATTCACCGCCTGGCTTAAGAACTCTCATTATTTCTTGAAATACTTTTTTCTTATTGGGTGAAAGATTAATAACACAATTTGATACCACAACATCCACAGAATTATCTGCAATATCTGCAGTTATTAAATCTTCAATGAAGCCTTTTCTAAAACTGATGCTTCCACTTTCAAGTCCAAAAGCCTTCTCATGATAGCTCAAATGGGCTTTTGCTACGCTCAATTGCTCGTCGGTCATATCAATTCCGATAACCCGTGAGCCCTTACCCGCAAGACCTGCGATGAGATAGACATCTCGACCAGAGCCACTTCCCAAATCGAGAACCGTTTTTCCCTTTAATGCCAAAGGAATCGGAGACCCGCATCCATAAAACTTTTCTAAAACTTCAGAGTGAATTTTAGAAAGAACTTCCTTTTGATAACTAGGAACATTACCACTGATACAGCAGGCACTTGTTTTTAAATCTTTGCTCCCGCTTAAGACTTTCCCGTAATATTCCTTAACTGATTCCAATGTAAAATTTTCCTGACTCATAAAATCTTCTCCTTAATTCTTAACTAACTTGCACTGAGTGATCCCGTGCATGAGCTTCCTGCCCCTGCCGTACAACCAAAACAATGATTCGCCACTTGTATAGGCGACGCCTTATAAGTTTCAAAACTATTTATGTCCCAAACACTTCGAGGTAATGAAGAGGCTACTTCAATACCCAACATCTGGTTAAAATCACAATCATAAATCCGACCATCCCAAGAAATGGAAATAAATTCTTTGCACATGACATTATCAAATGCCCTCACATTAAAACTATTTGCCAGAAGTGACATATATTCATCTAATTTATTCTGACGAAGTAGATCTGTAAGAAATCTCTTAATGGGCATATTCGTAATGGTATAAAGTTTATTAAACTGAATTCCAAAATCCTCCATCAACTCAACCTTATACTGCTCTTGGAGCTTATTTTGATCAGGAGGAAGCGTAGGCCCTAAGGGGTTGTACACAAGACTTAGTTTAAGCTTATCGCTTTTTGCGTAACCCAATTGATTTAATTGCTGAAGAGCTCGAATACTTTTATCAAAGACTCCGTTTCCTCTTTGTTTGTCTACGTTTGTTCGAGAGTAACAAGGAAGCGAAGCCACAACGGTCACTTCGTTATCTGCTAAGAATTGAGCCGTGTCTTCTTGTCCCTTTTCAAAGAGAACTGTTAGATTGCACCGATCAATCACTTCAATATTTTTCTTCTTTCCCACTTTTACGAATTCTCTGAAATAGGGATTAAGCTCTGGTGCCCCACCCGTAATATCCAACGTTTTTATCAGAGAGCTTTTTTCAATCAAACGAATAAGATGAAGAGCTGTCTTCTCATCCATGTTTTCAGCCGTCTTCGTAGGACCCGCTTCTACATGGCAATGCCGACAGGCTTGATTACAAAGTTTGCCTAAATTAATCTGAAGAGTACTTACAGAATTTCTTTTTAACTCCAAGGAGTCGGCAGACAAGCGCTCTTTAAAACTTGCTGTCATAACTCTTAAGATCTCCTCCAAGTGTGAAACTTCTCAACCCATTTCAACAACGCCTCAGGCTTATTGGCTTGTTTCCAAAGTCCCGCGGCATATTTATTTGCTTCAGAAAACGTAGGATAAATATGAATTGTGCCGAGTATTTTATTTAGACCCAAGTTATACTTCATAGCCGTAATAAATTCTGTAATCATGTCACCCGCATGGGCACTCACAATTGTTGCACCAAGAATTTTATCCGAACCCTTTGCTGTAATGACTTTTACAAATCCTTTGGCATCAGAATCAGCAATGGCCCTATCTAAATCATCAATCCCATAACGAGTGACATCGAAGTCAACATTAGAGGATTTAGCTTCACTTTCATTCATGCCTACTCGTGCAACCTCAGGATCGGTGAAGGTACACCAAGGAATAACTCTATAGTCTGCTTTGAATTTTACAATAGGTGAAAATAAGGCATTTACCGCTGCAAACCATGCTTGGTGAGCCGCCGTATGTGTAAACTGATAGGGGCCTGCGACATCACCGCAAACATAGACGTTTGGATATTTTGTTCTTAAAAAAGGATCATGGCTTAAGGTTCCTTTATTAGAAACCTCAACTCCAATATTCTCTAATCCAAAACCTTTCGTATTCGCCGCCCTCCCCAGGGCAACTAGAACTTGATCGAATTCAAGAACGACATCTTTACCATTATGATCACATTTCAAAGTATTCATGCCATTTGCGCCTGCTGAGAACTCAACCGCCTTATGTGAGGTCAATACATGCATTCCTTCTTTTTTAAACTGCTTCTCAATATGTTGAGAAACTTCCTCATCTTCTCTCGCCATCAATCGCGGCGCCATTTCTACCAATGTCACCTCGGAGCCCAGTCTTGCAAAAGATTGCGCTAACTCACATCCAATGGGTCCTCCACCTAGAACTAAAAGTTTCTTAGGTAATTCATTTAACGACCAAACATTATCACTTGTAAGAAATGGAATTTTATCAAGCCCTGTAATCTTTGGAACCAAGGGACGAGCCCCCGTAGCAATCACGATATTCTTGGTCGTAAGAGTTTTTCCATTCACCTGCACTTCATAAGGACTTAAAATTTTGGCTTCACCTTGAATACACTCCACACCTAGTTTTGAGTAGCGCTCTACAGAGTCATGAGGCTCAATTTCTTTAATCACTCCAGAGATTCGCTTCATGACATCGGGAAAAGAAACTTCAAAGCCAGAGGACTTCACGCCATAACGACTTATATCACTTGAATCCTTGAGAATCTTAGCAACTTTTGCACTTTTAATAATGGCCTTGCTTGGAACACAACCCGTGTTTAAACAATCCCCGCCCATTTTATGTTTTTCGATAAGCGCAACTTTAGCTTTCACAGCCGCAGCAATGTAGGAAGTAACGAGTCCCGCAGAACCTGCTCCAACAACTAAAACATTGTAATCAAAAGTTTTTGGTTTTTTGAAAGCTTTATAAACTTTTCGACTTTTTAAAAATGAAAGAATGAACTTAGAAATCAAGGGCAGCAGTCCTAAAAAAGCAAAAGCCGCAATTAGACTTGGACTTAAAATGCCAGAAAGCGAATTAATTTGTGAAAGCTCAGTGCCAGCGTTCACATAGGCAATCGTGCCAGGAAGCATGCCAATTTGGCTTACAAGATAAAAGGTAATCACCTTCATGGGAGTCAAAGCCGTAAGTAGATTAATTAAAAAAAACGGAAAAACAGGAACCAATCTCATTGAAAAAAGAAAGAAGGCTCCATCTTTTTTAAAACCATCTTGGATAGATTGAATTCGAGATTTGTATTTTTTCTCGACCCAATCTTTGAGAAAGAAACGAGACAAGAGAAACGCCGAGGTAGCTCCTAGCGTGCTCGCAAAAGAAACAATAAGGGTGCCTTCAAATAGTCCGAACAAGGCTCCACCGGCTAATGTCATAATGGTAGCACCTGGTATAGAAAGTGCGGTTACAAGTACATAAATAATAAAATAAGCGCTTCGATAAAAAAGAGGCTTCTCAGCTATTAATAAACGAAGTGAGTCTTGCTGAGCCTTTAAATTCTCAAGCGTGAGCAGTGAAAGATATCCTTGAACTTTCGCAAAGTATACTAAGCCCACAACAGCAACTACGAGAAGGATTTTGATGATTTTTTTTCTAGCCACCGCTTCATTAGCCTATCTTTAAAATAAGCCAAGGCCAACAAAGTCTTAAATCGCACTGCCATTCTTGTGCTGAGTCGATCCATTTACCAGACGCGTATCTCCAAAAGCCCGCTCCAAGACAGGTCTAACGCTTGATACATGTCCAGTTCTAGACTCTAAATCGCACCCCGTTTTACTCACCACTGACCGAGCATTACTTACAATAGACTGCCCACTTCTTGTCGTGTGATCCGTGTAAAAACCAGAGCAGTGCCTTGCTCCTATTGTGTTATAAGCCTCTAAAAGCATCTCCGTGTTATAAAAACAATCAAGCAGACTTAGTTTATTAACAGATCCCCTTAAGACACCTGCACTCGCATTGAGACCGCTATAACCCGCACTGTGTGCTGCCACGTCGACTTTTGACGTTGCATTCATAGTCTTTAAACAAGCCAAAGTAGAGCTACTTATTTTTGTTGTATGAGAGTGAGTCGCTAAGATCATTTGACTATTAGCTGTGGCTACACTGTTCAAGTGATAAGTCCCATGCGAATCAAACAAATACTTTGTACTCTCAGGAGCAGAACGAGGAGACTCTTGAATGAGTCCTCTAATATAGATTAAAGGCTGACTCGTTACAGCACTTGGAACGTATAAACACCCTTCGGGGAAAATATTGCAGTAGGTTTGATTTGGACTTAGTGACTTCGGGCAGTTATCACTCACTCTCCCTACTTCTTGAGTAGGAAGTGCCACCACTTTAGTAGGCACGGGTTCCGCAGGCTTAGTCTTTTGAGCTTCTACAGGTCTCTGAACAGGAAGAGTCTTGGCTACTGGATTTGTGTGTTCGGATGATCTTGGTGTTTCTCGTTGAGTAGATAGAGGAACATAATCAGATCGATCTACCGTTTTACAAGAACTCATGAGTATTAAAAAAAGTAACGTCCCCTTATTTTTTAACATAGCTCTCTCAGGATAAACTCCTTCGTGAGTATTCCTTAGGCAAATACGTTAAGTTCTCTCACTAAAAAATAAACACTTTGTTAAGAAATGCATGAAAAATAAACATTAGCGAGGAGACTCTAATCCCAAAGCTTCTAATATGAGTGCATAACCCCCAACGTGCAGATGTATGAGCCCATACATATTTCTTAGAGCTATAGGATTATAGGACAAATATTCCTTTATAGCGGGCGACAACTTCACCGAGCTAATATTTCCTTTTTCATCAGTGACCATAGAAATATTTCTAAAAAGAATTCCCAATATTGCGGCTCGAAGCTGACCTTGCTTGTCGTCTACCCAAGAGAAATCTTCTTTCCAACTTTGCCCCTCAAGATAAGTGCCATCGTTTCGGCGATGATAAAAGGTTTTTATTGCCATGTAATCGGTATCATCTACACCTTCAATTTTTAATGGTTGAACGTAAACCTTTAGTAGAGAATCCAAATCCTCAGGCTCCCCCTTAACGGCCAAATAATCCATGGCCTCCTTATAGGCCTCTAAGAGATCTCCTATTTTTTTAGCGTAGATCTGATTACTATTTTTCATATCATCCGCAAAAGCTACAATCGTGGCTAGCGTCATCTCTTGAAAATCACGCTCTTTGGCATGTGAGGTATTTTCGCCAAAAACCTTTTGCATATGAATACGAGCCGCCTCGGGCCAATATTTTACAAGTACTTCGCCATTCATAGGCGATCTATTAATGCCAGGGTGGTCTTTTCTATGAAGAGTTTTAACAATTTTAAAAATACTAAAGCTATGCTTAAAGAGAGCTCTTAACTCGGAATCTTCTAACCCTTGAAAAATTTCGTGCTTTGATACGGCGAAATCACTTAAATCGAGTCTCTGACTCTCTTCCAATAGCACCAAAGCATCTTGCCTTCGTTGAAGAACTTGAGCCTTTGATTCATTAGCTAACTCAACTTTTTTCTCCTCAATAAGCCTCATCACTTGTTCCTTGCTTGGATCTCTTAGAACAATTTTAGTTACCTTCTTTTTGTTAAATACGAGCCTCACATTCGCCCAAACACCATTGTTTAACGTCGAAAGAGACATCCTCAAAGTCCTTACACATTTTGACGAAGCCGAGGAACGTCCACGATTTGGACTCGAAACTAAACAATTACCGGTCGTAGAAACAGACACTCACACCAACTTAAATTTTATTATTAAATCACACAAACTCACCCTCCAGCTTTTGTATGATGCTGAAGCTCTCGCCAACCCCAAACTTCTTTTACCTGATGCGGTGTTCTTTGGATGCTTAAAGTTTCCTGGATGTATTGAAATGAAAGGAATTGAAAATAACACAACGGGGCTCATTCAAGAACTTGGTAGCACGACATCCGTTTATGCGATGAGCGAGTTGTTTTATGACGCAAAAAACGACGATCCCTCAGCACAAGCCCGATTATTGCGCTGGAGAATAGACCTTCTTAAACAAATGTCTGTAACAAACGAGTTTGAAGAACAGTTTCCGGGAACTCGTAGCTACTTAGAAGAACTGCTGAATATTAAAGAAAAACAGCTTAAAGAAACATTAGTAAAAGCCATAAACTCAGAGAGAAACAACCTAGAAGAATTTACCCAAAACCAAGCAATGAACACAGATTCATTTGAAGAATTACGACTTAGCAACGACCGAGCAGGAGTTGCAAAATACCTCCGAAACATACTTCCTTGGAAACTTATGCAAAAAGCTGAAATAAATGCGTGGAATCTTTGGATCGAAGCCATAGAGCATCCAGACCCCACTTCAACGGTATTAGCCTTTAGAGGTATTTCACATAGAGAAATCGGCATGACTAAAGACAGAGCCCATGGGAAAGCAAAAATATTTCTTTCACCGTTTCTAAATAGAGATTTCGAAAAAATAGATAAGAATATACGCGATTACCCTAAAAAGAGAATTTCATTCGGTGACCGAGATCAAACTAAAATCGCTGCTTCCAGCGTAGAAAGTGTAGCTAAAATCACTGACATGATGCATTCACATTCTGAAGCAGACAGTGGCTTATCTATTTTTCTTTCTTTAAGCCCAGATTTCAATGTTGCAGAAAGTTTTGTAAGTGGCGGGCAACGCATTGAAGGGCCCGCTGGAAGCCTTCTTGCACTAAGAATTGACAAGAGACGGTTGTTTCCAAATATTGCAACAGGATTCCCCAAAGAATTTGAATTTCTAGCTCCCCTCATAATATTTCCTGACGAAATACTCATCTACAGGGAAAATTACGATAGCAGCGAGGAGAGTCGAAATTCCTTCCTCAAAGAACTAGAAGCACTGGGCGAAGACGTAGATAAAAACTTAGAGCGTTATTACGACGGCAATATGTACAAAATTGGGTTTGATTATCTAAAAGTAATCCTAAAAGAGTAACGCTTTTTACCTCTAAACTTTTTTCAATAGCTTTTTAGCTAATGCTACTCCCAAAATCCCGATGATGAGGACCGGCATAAAATGCCAGAATAAGAGATGAAAGGGATCGTCATTATGACAACTAAATTGGGCCCCGAAAGCTCCAAGAGCGGCAGCTGCCATAAACACAAAAAATGAAGCCTTTCCACGATGCAAGGTAGCTCCGCGCCGCACGATTACAAGAAGTAAAATACCGGGGATAAATCCTAGAGAAAAAATCTCCGCAGCACAGCCCATTGCAATACCAGGATAAAAAGAAGGGGCTTCTAATCCCCTCACCAGAAGTACTATCGCCCAAAGAACAAAAGGAAGCGGAACAAGATACCTAAGAAGTTTATTTTTTTCACTGCCAGGCACACTCAATAAAAGAGCAAGGGCCGAGGCCAAAAGAGCACCCAAGAGTATTGCCAAATTCTGCAATAGCATTGATGTCGATTTAAACAGCTCAACCCAATCCTCGCGAATCCCTACAAGCGAAACACCTGTAAAGACACAAAGAACCGAAATCAGAGACCACCGCAAATAACGCTTCCAAAAAGGCGGAAGAACTTCTACTCTTTTATGCTCAGAGGACAACTTAGAAATCAAATCATCTGTTTTCATAAAAATCCTCCTCCACAAGAGCTTCTCTTAATTTTCGTATTGCCCTGAATGCTGTGACCTTAACATTAGAGGGCGTCATTTTTAACTCATTTGCTATTTCGTTGACTGAAAACTCTTCGACCTTAAGCAAAACAATAATACGACTTTCTCGCTCATTTAATGATTTTAAAAGAACATCAAGCTGAGACGCCTCCACCTGATTCAATTGAGAAGCTCCCAACAAAGCTCCCTCGTCTAACTCATCAACAACCGCATGCTTGTAAATATGTCTTAACTGATCTTGAGTTTTATACCGAGCGATTGCATAAACCCAGGCCGCAAGAGACTTACTCAAATCCAGCGTGTGAATCGATTTGTGTATCGCCATAAGTGTCTCCTGGAGAGCATCTTCTACATAGGCAGACGGAAGACTGCGCTCAAATCGAGGCTTAAGAACATGAGATATTTGCGTCAGCAAATCTGCATAAGCCCTCTTATCTCCGCTCAGAGCCTGACTAGCCAGAAGCTCTAATGGCCTCCAATCAACTTTGTACACTACACTCTCTTATAACTGTATTCGTGTAAAAGGTCTTAATTGTTACACGATGTACAAAAAATATTTTACCCCTGTAACCCACTCCCTTAAAGGCACGAATAGACATGTATAGAAGGAGACCTCAACTTAATGAAAAACTTACTTAAAACCCTAACACTTTCGACAGCTCTTATTGGATTTTGCTTGAGCCAAAACGCATTCGCAAAAGTTAACTGGCAGCCTTACAGCTCAGCTGCCCTCCAGAACGCTGAAAAGCAAGCTAAGACCGTAGTCCTTGGGTTTCACAAACGAGGTTGCCCAACCTGCGATACTCAAGACGCCGCTTTAGAAAAAGCAGGAATCAACAACGCGAATATCCTTGCCCTTAGAGTAGAAAGAAACGACTCTTCTCTTGAAAATGTTTACGAAAAATATGGCTTTAATAAAAGACAATGGTCAGCTCTCGTAGCTCTAAAAAACGGAAAAGAAATTGCAAGACTTGCTCCAGGCACCACAAACGAAAATCAAATTCAAAGTTTCGTAAGCGGATTAAATTAGGAGTTAACATGTATTCCCAGTATTACTTGGGATTTTTTGCTGGGGGGCTGAGTCTGCTCGCCCCCTGCGTCTTACCCATACTCCCACTTATTATCAGTTCATCACTTAAGTCTTCAAAGTTTGGCCCACTCTTAAGTGCCCTTGGACTCACTTTATCTTTTACAGTTTTTGGAATACTGACCACTACCTTTGCGAGCATTTTTGATCCTGACGTGATTCAAAAAATAGGCGCAATGATTCTAGTGCTTGTCGGGTTATTTTTTTTAATTCCTGGATTAAAATTAATATCCTCTGGAATTTTTCTAAAAATAAGCAATCTGGGAAGTTCACTTCAAAGTAAAATCTCCAACCAAGATCCTCTTTATGAGTTTTCCTCAGGTGCACTTTTAGGAATGATATGGAGCCCCTGCACCGGCCCCACACTCGGACTTGCTATTGCACTCGCCAGTAAATCTGAAAATGTATTGGGATCAGCCTTCGTATTTTTTTGTTTTGGCATGGGAGCAGGCATTGGCCTATTAGCACTTGGATTTTTACTTAAAAAGTTTATTTTTCTCAGAATAAAATTATTAAGATTTGGAAAAAGCATCAACCTGCTCACAGGTGCTATATCGCTCGTATTAGGCCTCCTCATACTTAGCGGAACATTGGAGTACGTTGAAGAAATAATTCTTAGTAGAATGCCAAATTTCTTAATAAAAATAAGCACTCAATTTTAGATTTTTTGAATTATAATCAGCTAGGTGCGTTTTCTTTTATTACTTGCAATATTCGCAAGTACTCAAGTGAGCTATTCACACTGTCGAGAAGAACTACAAGGTCAAGACTTGCTCGTCTCTATGCCACGCTCGAGGTCTCGCAGCAGTGTAATTAAAAAACCTTACGATCAAAGCACAGAAGACCCCTTGATTGCCCGAGCTCGCGACTTACACATTACCGAAGATTTTAAAACACTTGCCGATCTCATTCCTCGTGAGATCTCGGATGAACTTCGTCAAAAACTTGAATCCAAGGCTGAAAGAAAATTCCCTGGAGTAGAAAACGAAAAGGCTAGAGTCAGCTATCTCATAGCAGCACTCTACAAACGCGAAAAACCACTCAAGACAGCAGACCCCAAACACCTAGGTGGGATACGAAAAGTCACGGGCCACTCCCTGCGTAGACGAGCTTTTTTTTATACTGAAAGAATGTGGAAAAATCTTTGGAAAGAAACCCCCAAAGAAACCAGTAACTCTCTCATACCAGTGCCTCATCCCTTTTTCATAGCGGGGCAACGTTTTATGGAATCTTATTATTGGGATTCCTATTTTGGGCTTCAGGGCCTCTTGGCAACAGGCCGTCGCAAAGTTGCCAAAATGCAAATAGATAACTTTCTCTACCTCATTAAAAATTACGGACTTATTCCCAATGGAATAAGAACTTATTACCTCTCGAGATCTCAACCCCCCATGATTTCCTCTATGGTGGTGGATTACATGAAAAGCCTTCCCAGAATTACTGCAAAAGATAAAGCATGGGCGGCAGATGCCTTAAATGCTTTAGAAAAAGACTACTCACAATTTTGGATGAAAGACGGTGAACGCTATATAAGTGAAACAGGGCTCAATCGCCACTGGGACAAGGTAGACCAAGAACGTCCTGAACGCTGGGGCGAAGATGATGACTCAAAACTTGGAGAAACTTATCGTGACGTAAGAGCCGAGGCGGAAAGCGGCAAAGATTTTACAGGCGCATTTAAAGGTGAAATCACAAAACACAATCCCGTGATGCTGAATTCTATTCTCTATAAATACGAAAGGGATTTAGTTTACTTGCACAATCTAGTTGGAAATCCTGCTGGTGTTAGGAAATACGAAGCGGCTGCTAAAAAACGTTACGATACGTTTAATAAAATTCTTTGGGACAAAAAACGTGGGAACTATTTTGATTACAATTTTGAAACTGGGCAACACGCCGACATGCTCACCGCCGATGTGTATGCGGCTCTATGGGCTGGACTTGTGCCACCAGAAAGAATGCAAGCGTTTAACGAGAGCGCGCAAGCCTTGCATGGAAAAGGTGGCATAGTTTCTTCTGCCAAGCCCACTGGAAAACAATGGGATGCCCCCTATGCATGGGCCCCTCACCAGTTCTTTGCCATTCAAGGTCTCATGCAAAGCGGCCAAACAGAGGCCGCCAAAGGCATTGCCTCTCAGTGGACCGGAGCAATTGAAAAAGTTTACGACGAAACGGGCTTTATGTATGAAAAGTTGGATGGTGTAAACGGAGATCTCCCTGTAGATAAATCTGGAAAATATCCCAATCAAAAAGGCTTCCTTTGGACCAATGCCGTCTATGTGTGGACACTCAAAAACGTCTTCAATGAAACAATCTCAGAACCCTAATCTTTTTGCTTGAAGAGCCGTAGCCCCTTAGCTAATTTTAAGTTCATAACCAAGGCTCGCTTAGCTCAGTTGGTTAGAGTACTTCCTTGACATGGAAGGGGTCACTGGTTCGAGTCCAGTAGCGAGTACCATTCTTATTATTACCAATCGATCAATCAAGGCTTCAGAAAAATTCGAAAATATAGTCTCAACCATTGTTAAGTAAATGTATGTGGCACCGCGTCATATCTTGCTAGGGTGCAGCTCTTAGGAGAGCCATACATGCCACTAAAAACCTTAGCCTTAACAATCAAATAGTTAATATTATTGAAAAATTTCAAGAGCTCCACTCTGAACGCTTGGATGCTGAAATTCAGGACAAAGTGAATAAAACACAAGAACTACTCGTTGAACTTTATCTTATGGCCGAAAAAAAAGTTGAAAACTTTAAACACAACTATGCTTTTCTGGGTCGCGATCACGTGTTCTTTGAAGGCGACCACAATGACCACTCAGGTGCTGTCTAAAAACAAATCAACTCAACTCAAGCGTGCGGCCAAGAGCTCTTTTTGAAACACTAACTCCTTAGGCAATTCGTTATACAAGTTAAAGAACAACTCATCCTGAGAAAGAACCTCAGCTCTCCACTCTTCGTGAACAAAAGCCATCACCTTTTCGAAGTCCTTTTCTGTAAAGTTAGGAATACCCTCAAAGTTCATTTCTTTGTATTTGGGAACCCAACCAATGTGCGACTCATGCCCCATAGCACGACCATGACATCGGTCGATAATCCAGTTCAATACGCGCATGTTCTCGCCGTATCCTGGCCATAAGAATTTTCCATTCTCGTCTTTTCTAAACCAGTTCACATGAAAAAATCGTGGAAGGTTTACAACTTTCTTTCGCATCGACAACCAGTGATGGAAGTAATCACCCATGTTGTATCCACAAAAAGGCAACATCGCCATGGGATCGCGTCTTACTCCACTTGCCAAGCCAGCAGCGGCTGCAGTGGTTTCACTTCCCATAGTAGCCCCCATGTAAACACCGTGTCCCCAGTGAAAAGCCTGGTACACCAAAGGCATGGTACTAGGCCTTCGCCCACCAAATACAATCGCTGAAATTGGCACCCCATCGGGGTTTTGCCAGTCGGGATCAATCGTTGGGCACTGCCTAGCAGGTGCTGTAAATCGAGCATTCGGGTGCGAAGCCTTGCGCCCACACTCCGGAGTCCAATCTTGGCCCGTCCAATCAATAAGATGCTTTGGAGGAGTAGCCGTCATGCCCTCCCACCACACATCACCCTCGTCCGTAAGGGCGACGTTTGTAAAAATGGTATTTTCCTTCATGGAATCCATTGCGATGGGATTTGTTTCAACACTGGTGCCGGGAGCAACTCCAAAGAATCCAGTCTCAGGATTGATAGCATGCAATGTGCCGTCTTCGTGAGGCCAAAGCCACGCGATATCATCACCCACAATAGTAGTGCGCCACCCTTCTTTGCGATATTTTTCGGGCGGAACGATCATAGCCAAATTTGTTTTTCCACATGCTGAGGGAAACGCCGCTGTAACATAAGTCTTTTCGCCACTTGGTGTGTGAATCCCCAAGATCAACATATGCTCAGCCATCCAATCGTTGTCGCGAGCTTCGTTAGATGCAATCCTAAGTGCTAAACATTTTTTACCAAGAAGTGCATTACCGCCGTACCCAGAACCAAAAGACCAAATTTGTTTAGTCTCAGGAAAATGCACAATGTACTTGTCGTCATTACAAGGCCAAGAAGAATCCTTTTGCCCAGGAGCCAAAGGCATTCCCACAGAGTGCACACACGGAATAAAAGTACCATGAGCCATTCTCTTTTTGGGAGCCGCCCCTGATGCTTCGTCTTCGAGACGTTTTAAAACATGTGCTCCCATATGCGCCATGATTCGCATATTTACAACCACGTAGGGACTATCCGAGAACTCCACCCCGATTTGCGCCAAAGGAGAATCCAAAGGACCCATACAAAAAGGAATGACATAAAGAGTGCGACCCTTCATACAGCCTTCAAATTTTTTATCGAGAATTTTTTTCATCTCAGCGGGTGCCATCCAATTATTGGTGGAACCTGCGTCGTTTTTACGGTTGGAACAAATATACGTGCGGCTCTCTACTCGAGCTACATCCGAAGCCGAAGACCTTGCTAAATAAGAATTGGGACGAATCTTCGGATTAAGCTGAACAAAAATCCCTCGCTCAACCAAAAGCTGACAAAGCTCCTTGTTTTCCTCTTCACTCCCCGTGCACCAATGCACCGATTCGGGCTGGCAAAGAGTTACCACTTTTTGAACCCATTCAAGAAGCTCAGCATGAGTGGTTGTCGTTAACTTAAGATTTTCAGTACTTTGAGCAGAAGCAGTCATTGGCAACTTTTATAGCCCCATATACCCCCATCCGGCCAGGATGGAAGCCCTGCTAGCTGCCAGATTAAGGCCTTTTTAGGAGCGGCGCCCTAGACCCCAAGTGAATAGAAAAATTGATGAATATTTCCTCCGAGCTTCTTGACCCTCATCAAGACCCCTATTACAACTCAAGTGGTCTACCGGTTGGAGTGGTAGTTAAGTTGGTTATAACGCCGGCCTGTCACGCCGGAGGCCGCGGGTTCGAGTCCCGTCCGCTCCGCCATTTTACGTTACGTTTCAGACACTGTATCGAATCAGATTTTCCAAAATACAAAAAACCAAAAAATTTAAAATTTTTCCGCGCATGAGCGCATCCTAATTAAGTAATTTCAATATGTTACGCTACACAAAAACAACAACCAACGTCCGTTGGGATTCAAGTGTATCGAACCCCTGTTTTCACAACCAACACTGAGATTCGCCACAATTCGGGGCAACTCGTGGTTTGTTTTGGATACATCAAAGAATTTTTCGTCCAAAAAAGCGTTATAAGGTTTAACGCCAGCGTTAAGTATTTAACAGAGCGAATTCTCGCTGTTTTCCCTTCGACATTTTCAAGCAAGTTAAGCGGCACAGCCGCAGAAGGGAAATGTATGCACCGAACGAAATTTAAAAATATAACCCCAGAGGCAGAGTTGCTGAAGCGACTTCGCGTGTCCCGCAATCTTTCGATGAGCGAGGCGGCTGAAATCGCTGGCAAATCTGTTGCTTGGATAAGCCATGTCGAAAATGGCCGAATGAATGTCACTGAGGATCACTTAAAGATTCTCATTCCTGCTTATGGCCAGACATCAAAAAGCTTTCAAGCGTATCTCAATGGCAATGCGTATGTAGATTCACCCGCAAGAAAAGAATGTTTAGATACGATCCACGACCTACCCGACCAACACATTGAAGCTCTGTTGCCCATCGTTCAGACACTCAAAACATCGAAGCCTAAAAAGAGTGGAGAGAAATCATGAGGCTCCAACATTCAAACTTTATAAACTCAATGTTTGCACGAGGAACACAACTAGGTGGGATCTTCATTTTAGCAATGGCTCTTGGTGGCCCAAAGGTGGGCAAGAATTCTTTCAAATGACATCGGATCTTACTAAAGTTTCCTCAAGGCTCGAATTTGCCGAGTGGTCGATCAGATCTCAATACAGAATGATTGAGTTGATAAAAATCGATTGGAAACCCGTAAGCGTGTTTCCCAAGGAGGCTAAACGCTTCCAATGAACCAACATCAAGACATTCAAACTCAAAAAACAAAAGCTAGAGAAGTTGAAGCCTTCTCTAGCTCTCTAAACACATCGACCTTACAAGGAGGCCGTCATGTCTGCATTAAATCCTATAATTTTCACTCTTAAAAATCCAGAAACCCCTGCAAAACAGAACAAAAAAATAAATCTTAGCGAGCAGTACGAGTGTATTCTTGAAATACCAAGTCACTTGCTTCAGCGTGCTATTCAAAGCTGCGACACAAAAACAGAACTAGTTGTTTACATGACAATCCTTCGCTACTCCGTTGGATTTAATCGCAGCCGATGTACGCTTAGCCGAAGATTCATTTCTACTTGGACAGGTCTTCAGCATCAAAACGTCGGCAGAGGCATCGAGGGGCTTATTTCTAAAGGGCTCGTAGAGCGTTTACCAGAGTCAAATCTTAAGCACGGCGATGTTTTTAAGATCAACTTTTGGTCTGAATCAGAAATGACGCGTAATCAAAGTGATTACACTCAACCCCCTAAGTGTAATCAATCTGAGAACACCCAAGGTGTAATCAAAATGATTACGGAGCGTAATCAACTTGATTACGAGGCGTCATCAGAACGATTACGTGGCGTAATCAGTTTGATTACAAAGAATAAGAAAGAAGAAAAAGAAAGATCTTCTTCTGTTTCTCCAAAACTTCAAAAACATTTGGAATCAATGCCCCAAGCCTTTCAGAGAAGGGCCGAAAAGCAAAGTCTTTCCCAATTGGAGGGCCGTTACTCGGTAGCTCAAATCGAAAACTCGCTGGAATACTTGTTAAAAAACGGAACCACCTCAGGGCAAAAAATCCTCATGCCGTTAAAGTATCTCGCCACCGATTCGAGCATGGATACTGTTTTAGGGATCATCGAAAAACAAGCATCCGAAGCGCAGAGAAAGCAACTTCTCACGCAGGCTTTTGTGCAAGAAGAGGCCCAGCATCAAGCCCTAGAGCAACAGCGACGAGAACGCGAAAGCCATTCCCAAGAGTGTTTCGCGAAAGCATTTCCCAGCGAAGAAGCTCAGCTGAATTTCATTTCTAGGTTCATGGAGCAGCGGTGGAGATGCAAGAGCATAAAGCCCAGCCCAAACATTGCACGAAAACTTGCCATTGCGGATTGGTATAAAACTCAATTCGGTGAAGCGAAGTAACTGGAGGAGGAATTATGAGCATTGTAAATTTCACCAGTGGAATCAATAACATCGAACATTATACACCCCTCAGCGAATGGGCCGTGAACTTCATTTTCACTCACAAGCTTACGCGTGAAAACTTTAACTCCAATGAGGGATTTCGAGTGTTATCGAGACGCGAAAAGGACGCAATTCGGTACCAAATTCGCAAGGGTGTGAAACAACCATCAACCAGAAATTCTGAGTCCAAAAGAGCAGTAGTTTCTCGGTCAGCTCAGACGTCACCTACAGAGGTAAAAGTTGATCGTCTTAGGCTTGCTAAACTCGGTTTAGGAATTTGGATCTCAGGGTTTCTGCTAATAGACGTTGCAAACGTCTACTTGAACAAAGGTGCCTCGCCGCTAATGGCATGGCAATCCGCAATTCTTGTTGAACTTTGCATTGTTTGCGCATCTATGAGCTCCCGCGCTGACCTAAGACGTATTGCTTATGCTCTCTTTATCTACAACATTTTAATTTTCGGATTAATGGAAGTAGACGCTGCTTTCCGCAAAACAAAAGCAGTGAAAAACAATCTTGCCAAAGTCGAAGGCAAAGAGGAACGACTCCGCACTTTAAAACAACAGCTCATCGAGCAAGCGATTGCCTCAAAAGATAATCTAAAACGCTTAGGACTATCCCATCAGTACGGGTACATAACGAGTGGAACTAATTCGTTTGAGATAGTATCGAAGACACTCAAAGATTCTTCGGAAAATATTAAAAACGAAATTTCAAGCGAAGAGGAGGCCATTAAAGATCTTCAGGAGCGAACCCACACTTCGTTCTGGATCTACATTTCAGCAGCTCTTTATTTCTTGCTTCGATGTATTTTACAATTTTTTTCAATACGTTTACTTGGGCAGAAAGACAACCTCTAACACTCTACGCATTCTCCGATTCAAATGTTTTCAACCCTAGTTTGCTTGCAAACTAGGGTTCCTATATTCAGAACCTGCGCGAACGATTCTGACGTACCTGAAATTGTCGATAACCACTTAGTGGGGTCTGCTTGGATACGCGTTCTTGATGTGCAATGTAATCGACAACAAACTGTTTATACGCGTCCATAAGCTGAGAAAAACTGGATGTTTCTGAACTTTGTTTTACCAGATGATGCCTGATAAAATTAGCTCGAACAAAAGGCGTAATAAATGCCCAACTTTGATGGCTACTTGGAATTAAGAGCCCAAGCGGAACCTCTTCTCCAAAATCAAAAAAAACGGGTGCACCACAACCACTCCACTCTTTAATAATTGAGCAATCGTCTATAAATACTCTCCAAATGCGCGTATGCGGTTGATTAAAAACTGGATTTAAATTTTCAAAACACTTAAAGAATTGCTTTTTATCATTTTTTTGCGCCTTTGGCCATTAACAACCCACGACAGCTTTTCGTAGAAATTAGACCGAATTCGTCTCTCCTCTGAATTCAAAAAAGAATGTTGGAACTCCAAGACCCAATTGTCAGAGGTTTTCACATCAGCAATATGCCTCTCACCATCGCTAGCGTGATGAATGCACTCTTGCCACTCAACGGGAAAATTGGACTTCCATGATCGGTGCCATTCCGTCTCATTTTCCCACCAATGATCGCAAATGCGCTTACCCCGATGCGCCCAATGCCAAATCTTTACCTCGCCACATTTTGCCACCATTGCGTCACCACAACTTGGACAAGTGCCTTTACTTTCTGGTTTAGCCTCGTGTCTTTCGTTATCTATAAGCGCATACTTCATTTGGGCCTCTCAGAGCGTAGGCTATAATCGCCAACTCTCAATCATAGCTGTGTGAGTAAACTCTAGTGTGATGCACTGACGGACTCAATTGGGATGTAAAATAATCTATTTAAAGTATGCTTCCACGATTAAGGAATCGGTATCATTAAAAAATCCAGCATTTTTTCTGCACTTATACACTTGCATTCCATCAACCACGCTGACGTCAATTGAAAAATCTCCTCCCGAAGTAGACCTAATTTCAATAAATTTAGGGATTTTTGCCAAAGAGAAGTCTACGGCGTGGTTCTTCTCACTGACTTCTGAGGAAATAAGTTTAAAGTCAGAGGGATCAAATGTTGAGTGAAGCAAGTTTCCTTTATCTTTAATAATTGCATACGGTCTAAGCGATTTTTCGATTTTCTCCAATTCAGCCTCAATTGAGGTTTCTTGAAATGAAATCCTACTTGGCTTCATAACCCAAAACAGAAAGCAAACGAATCCCAGAGTAAAAAGTCCCAAGATAGGAGCTGTAAATTCATTATCTTTACAAACCACCAAATAGAGTCCGAACGAGATAAAAAAAAGTCCGACAAAAATTAGTGCCCACCAGTGTTTTTCCTTATTTGATCCAATCATTTTCAATGCCCCGAAAATGATTATAGTCAAAACTGAGCCAACTTAAAGGACTTCAGGTGCTAATGCACAATTAACTGGAGATCTGAGCCTCTAGCTCTTCAAGCTAATATTTTTAGT
Source organism: Bdellovibrionota bacterium (assembly GCA_041391385.1). Taxonomy (GTDB): domain Bacteria; phylum Bdellovibrionota; class UBA2428; order UBA2428; family UBA2428; genus CANIGN01. The sequence continues at coordinate 199,550 of JAWKOD010000005.1, read as the reverse complement.
ATATCGAATCCCAATATTAGTTACCGGAAAAGGAGACTTTAAAGGAACCACTTTAGAGATGACCCAGCCCCACTTAGCCTTGTCCTTCCACGACCACGGAGAATTTCTATCAACTAAATGCCTTGTGACATCTTGATAGAACGCTTTCTTTGATGCGTATTTAAAAACCTTTTCGAAACAAATGATAGCAACTGCCCGTGATTTGAACTTTCCCAATTTGCCAGGAGTTTCAATCAACAAAGGTCTTGCCCAATGTAATTCTTCGGTAGAGGATAGGTACGAGTCTCTATTGTTTTTTCCCACTCAAGATTTCTTCAGTGATCGGGAATTGTATATTTAAACCAGTATATTTTTCAGTCATAGCTCTGGTTGAAGTGAATTTGTAGGCTCATCATTAGTAAGCACAACATCAAGTTTATCATGCAGCCTCATTGATGTTGGCTCATATTTTTTACCGGAATGTTTTAATCTTTCTTCAAAAGGTATCGAACGTGCATCAGTCACAAAGGCACCTAAGCGTCCTTTTACATTGCAGCAATCAGCTTTATTTGACCAAGTGTTCTGAAAATTCCAGAAGTGACCCTCTCCATTCCCAATATAACAAGTTGTAAACTGCACGCCTTTCTCTAAACTTCTGAGCTTCCATTTATTATAATAATGAAAAATTTCTTTGTCGGAATAATGCCAGTCCCTCGGAGATTTACACGTTTACTTTGTCGAAAAACTGGCGAAGGTTCACTCCCAACGCTTTTTCGATTGCATTTTAGACTCAATGAACTTAACCGAGCAAAGCCAACCAAAATAGCTGGAACATTGTGATCTGCAACAGCATCAATCAAATCTGTAGTCGAATAATTGAAAACGGGGACATCTCCACTCCATTTGAAATTAGGGTTGGTAAAAAATCCATCTGGATGAGTTGGGAAAAGAGGATTTACACGAACAGTAGTCCAATAACCCTCGTTTGATAATTTCTTCAAAGCCTCAAGCCGCCTTTTTGCTGAAGGAGCCCCGGTTCCAACTTTCGATTTAAATCATCGTCGATTGAAGAAATACTCATTTGGACAGAGCAGAGGTCTTTTCTGATTAGTGACATATACTCATCTGTTCCAACTAAATCCGAATGCGTGAATACAAGGTACGGGTAATTGTAAAAATCAAGAATTTTCAGCAACTCCTGAGTTATCTTGTACTTTTTATCCATAAACATAAATGAATCAGACATTGACCCTATTCTAAGTGGAATGCGCCTTTCCATGATCGAACGCCATTTAGAGCGCTTGTCTGTTTCGAAAACAGTATAGAAAGTTTTCCTAATAGTATTAATGTCTGCGGGCATTGGCATTGGGTTATTCCACATGCCATGCACAGTTAATTCTGCCTTAGCGTAGCAATATGCACAGTCATGAATACATCCTCTACCATAAGTATCTATCTCAAATGTGTATAAACATTGTTGGCAGGTAGGATGAGCATTTGGAAGTCTTAATGGGCTCTTAAAAAGTAGGCCGCCATGTATCTTACGATCTAAATACCTTCTCTCTAGCGATTCGTATATAGAATAGTCAAAGCTACAAGGATACTTAGATAACCTGTCCAGCTCTAAGGCCTCAAGCATCAGTGAATTAGTTACTGGCAATGAAGTTGACTGCTTTGGAAATTGAATAACGTTTGTAGTCTGAGAAACAGAAGTATGAATGCTCATGATGTAGCACCAACTTCGTTTAAAGTTTTCTTAATATCTCTCCGAGAAACTAAATCCTTTTTCGCAGCAATACCCTTTAACTTTAAATCTGGTTCCTTGATAAAAGAAAGTACCGCAGCTCTAGCTAATGTAGAAAAATCCAGCAAAGGATTGGCCTTAAGAAACTTTTTTATAAGAAGCTCTTCTTTTTTTGAGACACGGAAGGTCTTGTAACAATTTCCCATACAATGTGTGAAATTGTGTTATTTTTTAGAGCTTCAAAAGTCAAACAAAAGCGGCCAGAGCTATGCTGCCTTCTTCCCCTTGCCCTTCTTTGAAAGACCGTACTTTTCCATCACAGCAACGCTTTTTTCTCCAAGAACTTCGTATATTTGAGCCATAATTTCATCAGAAATTCCAAGCTCTTTAGCAAAAAATTTGTCTACAAAAACTTGGGCATTTACGGAGTCGGATTTGGACTTCTTGAAAGAGCTTGAATCAAATTTAGAAGCTATCTTAGAGATCCTTTCTGGCGTGGGAAACTGCTCGATATGTGGACTATTGATACTAAAATAGCCACCCGATAAACCAAGCGATGGGTTCTTAACTTTAAAGATGAAGTTTCCAATTGAGGAATTAAGCCACGCTTCTAAAATTGACAATTCACTTTGCTTGCTAGGAATTAGACCATATACCCCAACAAAAACAGATCCCTCTTCATCCAGAGCAGCAGTCATTCTGTAATCATTACCCCTGATTAGTAACTTGGGTTTTGTTCTGAAATTAGATTCCAGGTTTGCTGAAAGATCAGCTTTGCTGACATCAAAAGTAGGATTTTCTAGTTTCTTCTTTAACGAAGAGATTTTTGGACCCCAATTTAGGCAAAAAGGCGTAATAGACTTACAAACAAAATATTTAAGCTTCTTAGAGTTAGGGTTTTTGTTGTCGCTTAGATAATTCGCCCACTCATAGTAATCTTTCGCTCTAGGAGTACCGCAGAACAAATCAAACTTAAAAAGCTCACTTAAGTTACTTATTGTGCCTAGCTTATCTTCGACCAAAGTTAAAAGATCATCATCTTTTGTGGGAAGTATCCATTTCTCGTTTTTAAGTTCACTTTGCTTGAGTTCAATTGCAGTAGAAGCAAATTCTGGAAGATCCTCAACTGCGGATACGCCTACTTGAAGAGTTTTGATTTTACCTGTTGCTTTTGGTTTAGACTTTGTAGCCATCAAAAGACAGGTATAAGTGGCAACTTCAAATACATCGGTTGCTTTTCCAAGATCGACTATGTCCGTTATAGTAGTGTCTTCTGCTAAAAACTTACGCGTCTCGAAAGCATATTCTCTACTAAATAGTTTATTGGGTACGATGAAGCCTAATCTTCCATTATTACACAGCATCTCGAATCCCGAGTGGAAGAAAAGTGGGTAAATATCAAAGTCACCCTCAATCCAACGATACTTATCCTTTAATCTTTCTTTATAACTTGCAGATTGTTTGTGTGAGCGGACATATGGAGGATTGCCAACAATTGCGTGAATCTTTTCTCTGAAGGTTTTATTTTTTGGAAGCTCTAGCAGAGAGTCTGTTTGAATCATTTGATCCGACAGTGGTTCCAACTCCATCCCTTGCCGTGCAGAGAATATCCACATTGAATACTTAGCGAGTTCGACTGCTATAGGGTTAATATCAAAACCATAGATACAATTATGAAGAACTAGCCATTTAACTTCAGAAGGATCAATTTCCGAATTCTCAGATTCAGATAAGGCTTCTAAAATACATGATTCTAGATACCGTACCACTCCTAATAAAAAGTGTCCTGATCCCATTGCAATGTCCGCTACTTTAATCTGGAGCATTTCTTCAGGAGTCTTATTTTTTACTAATGGAGCAAGCGTGCTTTCCACAATGTAGTCAACGATGTAGTCAGGCGTGTAATATGCACCTTGTGCCTCGCGCTTACCGTCAGCATTAACCAATTCAACGGTTTTACTTTTCTTCAATAAAGAAAACTCAAGAAGACCTTCAAAAATTGATCCTAGGTGGTCTGAAGATAACCGCTTATAATCGACAAATCTCCACTTGCTATCTTTCCCCTGCAAGCAAGACAGTTCAAGCAAAACCTGCTTCAGAACTTTGTCTGAAATCTTGTAGTTTTTAAAAAACCTAGCGTCGCCAGAGGAAAATATTTCATTCCCGAAGGCATGAATTCCAATGTTGGAATCTCCTTTTTGAATAAGAGTGATAAGTTCATCAATTTTATTATAAGAAGAAGAAATTGAAGGCCATCTAGTATTTAGTTCTTTTTCTGACCTAATTTCTTCGCATAGTTTACGAAGTGAATATGGATAATAGTCAGATTGGTTTCCAACATTCAACAATCCTTTGGCCTCTGCATTTAAGATGAATAGCAGTCGGAAAAGATAAAAAAGGCTGTGGTGATAAATCGGCTCAAGATCTTTCTCAGTCAAACCATCGTTACTTTCAGCAAAACCTTGTGCAATAAGTTCAACAAGATGGAATGCCCTGTTTTTTAGTTTTTTCTCAACTTCAGCGGCATACGTTTCACCATTTAAGAAAACGACATCCAAATAACTTTGAGATGAAGTAGAATCAGGAATAAATGCTTCTTTACGGAAGAAGTTATAAAAAGCTTTGAAAGCATCATCATCTCTTTCCTCAAGAAATTTAGAGATGTTTACCTCATAGTAAGCAGAGAACTTGTTTTTTGACTCAGCAGAGTACAATCTCCAATAGACCCCGTCCGTGAGAATTCCCCATTTTTTACCAGTGATCTTTTGATACCAAACAATTTGATAGCTCGGGTTCGAATTATTCTGCTTGGAACCATCTAATGGGACACCACACTTTTTAGCATCGGCAACGGCAATTACATGCTCGAAAAATGCATCGTAATTTTCATTCTCATACGGTGTACGTGCTTTTTCATAACTTTTTCGGATTCAAACAAAGCATAGTCCGGAATTTCCTTTTCCCATAACGCGAGACTCTAACTTGTGCTTGATAAACCCAGCCAAGTTTTTGAAGTATTGGTCGAACCCATTTGTCTTCCAATTCTGCTTCACTCCAATTAGGAATCATGTCTTTGTACTTATCCCAATATTGAAGCATCCATTCGTATGCAGCACTAAACTCAGGCAAACCTTCAGTTGCCGTTCCACGCAAAAGAACGGGTTCTTTAACACGTTCATTGAAAAGTTCTTCTAAAAAAGGATCGGAAAAAAGTCCTACGTTTTTATAATAGAGCGGAATATCTCCTAAGCCTTTTTCTACGGAAGATAATTTTATATTTAAGCGACTCATGCTGCACCCGAAACTTCCAAAAGATTTAGTTGTTGTGCCTGTTCAAACTTTTTGGTGACTTGCTTGATGGACTTGGCAGGAGTTAATTTAACATTCATTGCGCAAAGGCAATTTTTGATTTTTAGATTTTGCTCAAAAGTAACATACGCGCCTGCCTTTAATCGATCAGACTTTATGTTACCAATTACCGATTTATCAAAATAGAATTTTGAACCATCAGGAGTCTTGATAAGTCCATTATTGTCTTTAGAGTCCCACCATAGAATCTTTCCAATCATCATGATTCTTGCTTCGACAAATTTTGAAGATTACGTTAAAAATTGCTGCGCCGCGTTTGCGTCAGTAATTTGGATATTAACGCGCCTGAAAATTCAAAAGAGATTTCTAAGTAAAAACATAAGTTTATTTATAGCCACTCCGATAACTCAATTATGAGTTCTGGAAAACTTCTGACTAAGTCACGGTTTAAACTAGGTTGTGAATGTATTACCAAACTCTATTTCACAGGAAATAAAGAATACGGAAACTCCAAAAATGATGACTCTTTTTTGAAGTCCCTTGCAGAAGGCGGCTTCCAAGTGGGTGAGCTTGCCAAGCTATACTTTGAGAATGGACATGAAGTTGAGACACTAGACTATGAGCTAGCTGTCGCCGAAACAGAAAAGCTTTTACAGCAAACAAATGTCGTCATTTACGAAGCTGCTTTTCATTTTGAATCTCTTTTTGTTCGCGTCGATATTCTTAGAAAAACAGGCTCCGACGTTCAGCTTATAGAGGTCAAAGCGAAGAGTATTAACACAGAAGAAAACAGCTTCTATAAGAAAAAAAGTCGAGCATTAGACAGTGAATGGGAACCTTACTTGCTCGATGTGGCTTTTCAAACTCATGTTGCATCAAAATCACATCCAGAACTGAAGTTTAAGCCTTTTCTTATGCTTGCAGATAAACAATCGACGGCAAGCGTTGACGGACTAAATCAGAACTTTCTCCTAGAAACAAATAATGGCAGAAGTCGTGCAAGAACAAGAGAGCGACTAAGCGGGAGCAAATTAGGAACGCAGATATTGAAACAAATTGATGTCTCCTCTGAAGTTGCCTTTATCAATCACGAGTACAAGCTCGGAAACAAGAAATTCTTGGAATTAATTGAGCACTATTCAGATACCTACTCACGAGGACAGCAGGTTTTTGAAGGAGTTGGGTCAAAGTGCAAGTCTTGTGAGTTCCGAATTAGTAATGACTTAAAAGCTGATGGCTTAAAAAGTGGATTTGAAGAGTGCTGGAAAGTTCAGCTCAAACTCAAAGATTCAGATTTTCAAAGACCTTTTGCGTTTGAGATATGGAACTCAAGAAAAACCGACGATTTCTTAAGTGAGAATATCGTGTTTATGGATCAAGTAAGTCGAGAAGACTTGCTACCCAAAACCCAAGGTAAAGAAAGTGAAGGGCTTAACACTTCCGAACGCCAGTGGCTCCAGGTCGAGAAGGTTTTGAATAACGATAATACCGCATATCTAGACGAAGCCGGACTTAAGAATGTGTTTTCGAGCTTCATCTATCCTCTAAATTTTATAGACTTCGAGACTACCATGGTTGCAATACCTTTTACTAAAGGGCGAAGACCTTATGAGCAAATAGCTTTCCAGTTTTCGCACCATATTTTGAACAAAGATGGTAGCATTGAGCACAAAACGGAATACATAAACAGAAAACGGGGTAACTTTCCTAATTTTGATTTTGTAAGAGCTCTTAAGTCTGCTCTTGAGAAAAATAATGGGACGATTTTCCGATTCGCCGTCCACGAAAACACTGTGCTTTGCCAAATTCATGAACAGTTACAGAGTTCAAACGAAACTGACAAGGATGTACTTTGCACGTGGATCGAAAGCATCACCGAGAAGAAGGGCGAATGGGAAGGTTCGCGCAATATGATTGATATGTGTGAAATGGTGAAAAGATTTTATTACAATCCGCTCACCAAGGGGTCTAATTCGATTAAAAAAGTTCTTCCCGCAATCCTGAACTCTTCTACATTCATTCAAGAACGCTATTCAAAGCCAATTTATGGCGCGCAGTTTGGAAGCAAAAACTATGAGAATTGGTCTTGGATTAAAAAAAATACTCAAGGAAAGGTATTAGATCCTTATAAACTTTTACCCCCTGTATTTACTGAATTTGATCTCGAAGAGCTTGATTCTGTAGTTACAGAAAACTCTTTAGCTGATGGTGGGGCTGCGATGACAGCTTATGCTCGAATGCAGTTTACAGAAATGAGTGATCTTGAAGCAGATCGTGTCACTAGAGCACTGTTGAAGTATTGCGAACTAGATACTTTCGCAATGGTTATGATTTATGAGTATTGGGCAAATGAAATTGGTTGGCTTAAGAACAAAAAAGTCGCTTGATTTATAACTGTTCATTTGGTTGTTAAGGATTGCTGGGAATCCACGGCGGCGACTTCCCCGCTATGCCCTCAACAAATAAATTTACATCTGGAGCAAGGTCTGAATTACCAGAAGCGATATATAATTTTTTAAATCCTTTCAGATATAATATTTTAGCAACTTCTTCGCCTCGATCTTCTTTTAATCGGCTGTCCAGATAAAATGCGGTTTCAGAATCGAAGCGATCTACTTGTGCAAGCAAGTCTTCTCTGTTGGAGAAGGCCCTTAGATCACGATTGTAGCGTTTCGCTGAATGAAGCCATGTAGAAATCACCATCTCATCATCCTCAACCAAAACAGCATCAGGCTTAATCTGTTCACTGGTAACTATGGGAATGCTCGATACCATCGCCTTGGGAAGGAGCTTTACACAGCAGGTGGAGCAAGCCGCTTTTATCGTTTCTTCATCTGCTCTACTTGTTACAAGCACTGATTTTGATTCAAGCTTGTTCTCGCGGATGAAATTAAGCCCATTATCCGTGGAATTTAGAAACTCATAATCAATAAAATAAATGGCATTCTTTGGCGTGCGGTCTGCTAGCCAATCTTTTAGAGAAGCTGGCTCACTGAAGTGCTTGATAGAAATACTTTTCCCAAATGCCTTTAGCTTATTGTCCCAGCTTGAGTGAATAGAGGGATCATCATCCAGAACAACTACAGTGGTGTCTTTTGATATTCTCACTTTATCGATGAACCAGTCTGGAGAGTTGGCAACTGGGAGTTTAACGAGAACGGTAGTTCCTTGTCCCACTTCTGATTCCACATCAATCATGCCGCCCCACTGTTCTACGCATTTCTTTGCAAAACTAAACCCAAGGCCACTACCATTTTCTTTCCAAGAAACGCCTCTGAGACCAAGTTTCTTCAGTTCGTCTTTGCTCATGCCTTTGCCTGAATCTTTGATTGAGATAATGGCATAACCCTCACTTTTGGAAAGCGTAATGGTTACGCTCCCACTGTCCGTAGCTTCCATGCCGTTATTAATAATGTTTGAAACAACTCGCTTGAAATCACTTGGAGTTACGGCGGAAAAAACTCCATAACTTTCGCTGGTCATATCAAAAAGAATATTCACATCGAGCTTTCCTTGAAATTCGAGTCGCTTTTCAGCCACAAGACTATCCAATAGAGAAGAGAGTGGCTGCACGCTTCTCTGTTCAGGGATTTCAACGCTCCCCTTAGAAGTCTTCATTTGTTTTGAAAGCGATGCGGTTATTCCGCTGAGACGCGAATAAATATCTCTAAACAGAACGCGTCTCTCTTCCGGAAGTTCATCTTTAATGATGTCTAGGGCAATTCGATAAGCAGATAGAGGAGACTGAATGTCATGAACAACCTGATTTGCAGTATCCCAAGCCACTTGCATTTTAGCTGCATCAATTTTTTTGTTCTCGTTTTCGCGTCTGTACCGTTCAAAAACTTCAAGACCTAGAAAGATAGATACAAGCAAAGGATAAAATCTAACAAAGTAAATTCCCTTTATTGCTTCAACGAAAACCAACGTATCGTTAATTTGAAAGTAAAATAGTGCAAGGTAAAACACGGTCCAAATCTTGGGCCTGTCGTGCGCTTTTGAAATAAAGCTTGCTACAATGCCTAGCACAGGTGGGACAAACGCTAACCAGAATAAATATCCTGAAATTGTATAAGGAATCTGAGTTCCAACCGTTTCACGTAGATCAATTGGTGTAAAAACTTGATAGATCGTCGATACACCTAGCGCGATTACGATAGCTGCAAAGATAAAATTAAAAGCCGATTTAACTTTGTTCTTTTTTAGAAAAATGCCTTCCAAGTTACATCAAAAAGCGTCCAATCAGATAAAAATCTAAACAGACCATGCAGGTGAACCGCCAACCAAGGAGCCATAAACTCTCGTGGCATATTTGATACGAAAACTAAGTATATCGTATAGGCCATACACATCTGGCTAAAAGCCACAATAATTGGCCGAGATTCTCTAGCTTTTCTTGTGAGTCGATAAAACAGAAGTGAAAATACTGCCAAAAGAACAGCGATTCCAATTGGAATTACGACGTCAAATGTCACAGTGCTGATGTAATAATATCGAGCGTCTTTATAGGTTGCGATTCCAATGGGTGCATTTCTAAGACCACTTCTAGGCTGCTTGCTCGCGTAAACTCGAATTAAAAGGTCATTTGGCCTCTCTCTTCGTAGCGAATTCGGATCAAGAAGCGCAACCACTGGATAATGTTTTGCGTATGAAAAGTTAGGAGGAAGCCCACCAGAAATCTGAAGAAGCTTTCCGTTTAGGTAGATTTCAGCAGAGTCTCCAATCTCTGATATAAGTATCGCGCATTTTTCACCTTCATAGCGCGTGCAGCTTCTCGGAGTAACGAACGCTTTTTTATAAAGCATCCAGTGAAAATCTTTCCCTTTTGGATCTACATCCTTTTGGCTTGGAAGATTAACTTTTTGGAATTCAGATTCTTTAACTTCTGCAAATGTTTTTCCGAAAGCAACTTTCCATTCACCGCTCAAGTCAGAAACGAGATTGAGCGCATTCCTCTGCATCGACATCATATAAAAAAGCACTGCTAGCAGCACTCCAATAGACGCAAAAACAAGGAGGTATTCCCTCAACGGACTGCGTTTTATCATGAAACCTTTTCTTCTCTTTTCTCAATCTCAATTAGAGCGAGCCTGAGACTATCCATTCGATCTTTTACTGCTGTAGCAAGATCAATGACACTCGGGTCACTGATCTCTGTGCGTATAATGTCCACAATCTCATCTTGTGTACCAAGCACCTTTGCAATTTCGTGTTTTAAGTCTTTAATTTCTTTTACTGAGATCATGCACCGACTCCCTTAAGACTCATTCCAGTATTCTTTGTTTTGTCGGAGCTGTGTAACTTTGCACCACTGGACTGAGTAGCTAGCCATTCCTTGGCCTTTTTCATTTTCCCATGCACACAAGTGCGGGAAACCTTCAGAATTTCCGGAATTTCCTTTGCTTTGTCTGCTTTTCCGGACGCCTCCAGCACAAGCTTGTTTTCAATCGTGTCGAGAACAGGTGTTAAGCCCGGGAAATTATTATCGATGAGGGCAAATGGCCTCTTCATCAACTCATCTAGCGTTATTGCTGTTGCAGGGATCGTGCCCTTTACGCGTCCAACTCCGAGCATAGCTCGGAGTTCCGTTATAGAAGTCCAACGATCAAGCAATAATCTCCCCGAACGGTCAGATTTTGAAAGTGTCAGTAATTGAGAAAGGGCAATTTCGAGACCGCGAATATTTTGCTTCGGGGGATTATTTACCAAGGCATCAACAAAATCAGTAGGTAAATCTTCAAACTGTACGAAGCGCTTTTCTTCACGACAAACGGAGGGAAGTATTTTCTTGAGAAGGCCGGGAATATCTTCTCTTCTCTCTCGTAGAGATGGTATCTGAAGCGGGAATACAGAAATTCTGTAATAAAGGTCGTCGCGAAACTTCTTTTCTTCGACCATTTTCTCCAAGTCGCGATTTGTTGCGCAAATTAACTTAAAGTTAGAATGAATTTCTCTGCGTCCACCGACTCGATAAAACTTCTTTTCTTCCACAACCTTGAGAATTTTTGATTGAATCTCACCAGAGATGTCACCAATCTCATCAAAAAATAAAGTTCCATTATGGGCTTTTTCTAAATGACCGATTTTTTGATCGAGAGCTCCGGTAAAAGAGCCCTTCTCATGTCCAAATAATTCAGACTCAATAAGATTCGAAGGGAAAGAAGTAAGGTTTACTTCAACAAATTCTCGTATGGTATTTTTAAGAAGTTGAGATCTATAGCGATGAACAAATCTTGCAATTGTAGTTTTTCCAACTCCAGATTCACCAAGAAGTAGCAACGGTCGATTGCTTTCCGCAACCATGCGCGCAGCCTCAAGAACTCGCTTCATGAGTGGGGATTTTGTTTCTATACTTTCGCTGAGAAAGACGTCTTCGCCGCTTTTTAAGCGTTCTTCGTTACGTTTGTATCTAGCCGAACATAGAGCTTTCTCGATTTGTTCGGATACAAAGTCCCTTGGGTGACGCTTGGCCACGAACCCCTCTGCGCCCATCTTCATAGCGCGAACTACGTCATCAATTTCTTCACTGCCAGTAACCACGAGGATTTTGGAATTTGGTCTGATATTTAATAGATCTGGAATTGCGGCAATGCCGTTCTCACTTCCAACCATTTTATCTAACAAGATCACGTGGAAGTCGTGAGCCTCACACAAAGCCTCTGCTTCAGAAATTGTTGAAGCTTCCTGAATGTAGCTTGAATCAATGCCCACTAATTTCGTGCATATACGTCTAAGGCGGGCACGCTGATCGAATTCATCATCAACAATAAGGATGGGCAGCTTCCTGCCTTCCTTGCCTTCTGGGGCGACCGGCAACTGAGTTAGGGTTTCTGTTTCAAGCACGCTGCTTTGTCATATTCTGACATTGTGCGTTAATCAATAAAAAAGAGCTTTATTGCGCTCTTTTTAGAACAAAATAAGTTCAGATATCAGAACACTTTCATCCTAGCTTCAGAACACTGAAGAATATTGTTATTTAAAATCATATATTTGTGCGGATCCTTAGATTTGTGTAGGACTAAAATATTGCGAATGAAAGCGATTCAAACTATGGCACACCTGTCATCGTAATAAGAGCTGCACTATCACATGAAACGGATAAACCACTAACAAAATTGCGCATTAATGAAATCGATTAAATAGTTTTAGGCACTATTTACTGGTCAAGAATAAGTTTAGATACTGTTTTTGTGAGCAAGAGGCCTAAAGATAAGAATTGCGTCGTTGAACCGTGGTTTTCAGTAGAAGAAATATCATTACACTTGGGGATTTCTAAAGAGACGGTTTATCGATGGTTAGACCGAATGAAAATACCTGCTCACAGAATTGGTAGACTCTGGAAGTTCAAGCCATCCGAAGTTGATGAGTGGATACGGGCTGGTGGCGCAATTGATATCAGTGATCCACAACCACCCATAATTACGAACAAATCCAAGAATAAAATCACTCCACAATCTTCAATCAAGATTAAGGACATGGGTGTCTAAAATGGCGAGAGGAGAATTACTGAGGAAACTTTTTTCTAGCTATTCCGGGCACGATGAAACCAGCTTTCGAAATACTGCATTAGAAATTATTTCTGAGGAGCAACAAAAACAGAATCATGCTCTAGCAAAGGACCTTATGAAGATACTAGATACTCGTCGTATTGTTAAAGAACCTAAGACTGTAACTTTCAATTATTCTCAACCAATTCCTACCGATAAAGATCGGGATGCGCCATTGGTCGAGATTCGCCAACCAGTAAAAAGACTTTCTGATGCGGTTTTAGGTGAGAACACTCAGGCACAAGTATTTCGTATATTGGAGGAGTTTCGCAAAGCTGAATTATTGCGTGTTCACGGCCTTAAAGCAAAATCTAAGTTATTGTTCTGTGGGCCTCCAGGATGCGGCAAAACTTTAACTGCGGAGATTATTGCAACTGAGCTTCATTTGCCTATTCTTTATACAAGATTCGACGCCATAATTTCTTCGTATCTCGGAGAAACTTCTTCAAATTTACGTCAACTTTTTGATTACGCTCGCTCCAGCACTTGGGTAGTAATACTCGATGAATTTGATGCCATTGGTAAAAGTCGTAACGATCCCACTGATCATGGGGAATTAAAAAGGGTAGTAAACAGCTTCCTTCAACTTCTCGATAGTTTTGATGGTAACAGCTTGATAATTGCTACAACAAATCACGAAGGCTTGTTAGATGATGCCTTATGGCGAAGGTTTGATGAAGTTGTAGTATTTAACAGGCCTTCTCCTTCTGAGGTTAGATTAGTGATTGAGAAGAAATTGAAGAATTTTCCGTATAATAAATCTGACATCAGCTCCATAGCCAAGCAGCTGGCAGGACTTTCGCATTCAGACATTGAGTGGTTTTGCTTTGATGCTATTAAGAGTGCAATTTTACAGGGTAAGGATAACGTTAGCCAATCTATTATCGACGAAGTTTTGATTCGATTGAAAAATAGATTACGAACTAAAGCCACCAGTAAGCCGCCTAGTCGAAAAAATAGGTAATTATGCCAAATCTTCCACATCTCTCACTAAAGAGAGTCGAACATGAAGCACCGAGAAGAAAAAAGCCGGGCTATGGCAGAATTCCAAACAAGGATTTTCAACAGCATGGAAGTAAAATCCAAACACAAGTAAGCAAAACCTTACAACCTTCTCCTTCTATTGCGGGCATTAACCCTGCGCTAATTGTTAGACTAAAAATTACCAATCCCATTGACGAAGAAACATTAAATCGATTTGGTCTCCAGCTTGTTGGAAAGAGCGATGACCAAACGCTGGTGCTTTTTTCTAGTGATCAGCAAATGGTTGAGTTCAATGATCGTTTGGAATCATATCTCAAAGGACCCGATGTTGGAAAAAAGAACGCGCCTTACCATGGCGTTTTTAACAACATTGAAGAATTGGGGAAACTTAGGCCGGAGGATAGAATTGGGCGACTACTCAAAGAAGAGGGCATTACTAATTTAAATCATTTCGTTGATAATACGCTGTATGTCTTGGACTTAGAGTTATGGCATACGGGAGATTCGAATGATTGCACTGCTCGATTGACGGAAATTCGAACGTTTATAGAGGCGAATAATGGTCGTATCACCGATACATATGTCGGTTCTTCCCTTGTTTTGGCTCGAATTAAATCAAGCGGCGCGGCTATTAAACAGTTGCTGCACATAGATTCAGTTTGTGTTGTGGACTTACCACCAAAGGTCTTTTTCAGAATGGGGGAGATGTTAAGAACTACTTTGTCGGATCTTGCCGACACTCCCGCGCCTCCGCAAACGGCTCAAGGAATTTGCACTCTTGATTCCGGTATTAACAGTGGGCACCCTCTTCTAGGTCCTGCAATTGGAGAAGCGACAGCGGTTCCAGCTCACCTAGGGGATGCTTCTGATGCCAATGGGCATGGAACGATGGTAGCTGGATTGGCACTGTACGGCAATCTTCAAAATGGCATTGATTCTGGGGGATTTATTCCAGAGCTGCGCTTGTTCAGCGCAAGAGTTTTAAATGCAAATAATGAATTCGACGATGAATCGCTAATAACTTCGCAAATGCGAAACGCGATTGAATACTTTAAAAATACATATGGATGCCGAATTTTCAATGCATCCCTTGGTGATCCCCGAATGCCATTCAATGGTGGTAAGTTATCTCCATGGGCTTCGATACTTGATCATTTATCGCGAGAACTTGATATAGTTATAGTTGTATCTGCAGGTAATTATGAGCATGAGCCTCCCGCAAACAACTCCGATCATCATGTAACGGGATACCCCAAATATCTATTAGATGCGCCAGCTAAAATAATTGAACCTGCAACAGGTTGCATTGTTTTAACAGTGGGTGCGATAACGTCACCAGTAGTTACATGTCCAGTTAGTCCTGATGATGTTGATTTAAAGCCGATTGCCCAAGGTAGCCAACCGTCCCCTTTCACTCGTAGTGGTCCGGGGATTGGGGGTTCGATCAAACCTGAATTAGTGGAAGTGGGCGGAAATCTAATTTATCATGGGACTTTACGTCGTTCGAGAAATTTTCCCGAAACTGATGTCGTCTCTACATCTTTAAACTACATTGAAAATTTATTCCAAACCAGCCGTGGAACTTCCTTTGCGGCTCCTATTATTGCAAATAAAGCCGCTAGAATTCTCAATGCGTTTCCAGAGGCTACTGCAAATCTAGTCCGCGCATTGCTCGTAAGTGCGGCAGAAGTTCCAACAGAATGCAGAACTCTGCTAAGCCCCATCGGCTCGTCAGCTGTCAGAGAACTTTGCGGTTACGGCGTACCGTCAGTAGATAAAGCTGTAAACTCCGACACTAATAGAGTTCTTTTATATTCTGAAAATGCATTACCATTTGATTGCTTTCATGTTTATGAAGTACCAATTCCTTCTGAAATTTATCAAGTACAGGGAAAAGTGAAATTGATGTAACGTTAGCTTTCGATCCACCCGTGAGGCACAGCCGCCTTGATTATCTAGGCACAACCATGTCTTTCAGACTAATTCGCGGCAAGAGTCTCGATGAAGTAACTGCTGCTTTTCGCCAGAAAACTGGTGACGGCGATATGGACCGAATTAAAGGGCCATTTGATTGCAAGATGTCACCGCTCCCTACCGAGAGAGAAGGCAGCACTGTTCAGCGCGCAACTTTTACGATGAAACGAAATCCAACAAACTACGGAGATACATATTATCTAGTTGTGAGATGCCAACGTGAATGGGCTAAGGATGAAAGCTTCCCTCAACGCTACGCTGTAGTTGTAACGATAAAACATGAGGCTCAAGTAGACTTGTATGCAAAAATTCAAGCAAGGCAGCAATCTACAGTACGTGTTCAATTGCGAACGCGTCGCTAATCTCCAGTAACTTCTTTTCAGAAGCTTTAATTTAGGGTGTTCATAAAAGAGAACATCTAACGTTCACTATTCCGATTTGTGAACGCTTTTTTGCAAAAAAAAGTATCAGGAAACTTAAGTTAAACAACGTGTTTTCATGTGCTTACCGAGACTTGGCACAAACAGGTACGTTCTTGCTCCCTATATAACTGAGACCAACCTGGTTGGTTCTCAGAAAGAGAGCAAAAAATGAACGGATACGGACAATGTCCAAGGTGCGGACAGATGACACTTGAACATCTGCGCACCCACTCCCACTGCTGGGAGTGCGGCTACTACCCAGAACTAAGCACAAAGCTAGAGGTTAAAAAGAAACTCGAAGCTGAGCATTTTTCTGGAAAAAACTTTCAAGAGAACGAGAGGAACTACAAGGAGCTTTTTGAAGACAAGGAGAGCGACTCGCATTTAGGCGAACACGAACTTAAACGCTACTTCAAAGACCTTGAGTGCAATCAAGAAGAAGAGGATGCCTCATGATCCCACTTGATTGTTACCAGTTCTACTTATGGTCAATCGGACAGCTTCGATTGCCCGAAGAAATTTCAAACCATTTTTTTTACCAAAACCTAGAGGAGTTAATATATGAATAAATTTTTTGATGTCGTTGTAGCTAAAGAATACACAATAAAAATCGCAGGAAAAGACGAGAAACGTACCGCTTGGAACAAAGTTGGTCGCGCATGGATTTCAGGATCAGGAGAAAGCGTAAGCTTTGAATTATTTTTGATACCTGGGCAGCGTTACGTTGTTCAACTAAAAAACCGCGAAGAAAAACTTAGCAAAGGAGAGAGCGATGAAACCGCTTCTTTGTAAGAAGGGCATTTTCGATCTTGGAAATCCCAAAACTCGCGCTGGAGCGCTGCTCTTTGCTACGCTCCTAACTTCTAACCTTGCTCACGCTTCAGTAGAGAGTTCACTCTTAGGACTAAAGACAGTTCTTTTGGGGTCAATTCTCCCTGTGCTTGCAGTAATTGGACTTGGTTTTGCGGGTTTTAGTTTCTTCACTGGAAACCCAAATGCCAAACAACACTTGATGTATGCGCTCATTGGTTGCGCAGTGATCTTCGGAGCTCAAGCAATCGTAGACATGATGGCAAGGATTGTTCGATGAAGTCGTGCCCAACATCAAACATGAACCGATCAAAGTTCTGGGGTTTTGAAGTCAGTCACGTTATCGCAAGCCTTGTTGTTCTAGCAATGAGCAACATTCTACTGAATATGGTGGGCGCTCCGATCCTTGTCTCATGGGGATTAGGGATCGGAACCCTGCTTGTTCTTCGAGTGGTGTCTCATGGACAAAAACAAGGACACCTTGAAATGCTTGTGAAATTCATCACCTCACCACACATATTTCTTGGTCACAGACTCAGAAGAAAGGAGAATTTGTGAAAGTATCATTAACAGCCAACATATTAGGCAGTTCATTTCTAGATACTGGTGTTATCGAAACAACCGACGGACGATTGTGGAAAATTTTCAAGTTTTATCCGTTAGAGTCAGGAAACTTAGAAGAAAGTTTCGATGGAGAAAAATCTACGGGATTTTTCAATAAAGTCTCAGAACTTTTCTCAAGGCTGCCAGATCATACAGAACTCCACGTAATTCTTTCACGAGAAAAGGTACAAGGAGAAGTCCTTCGATTTGAAAGCACCCTTTACGGACTTGAGTGCGTAAAAAAAGCAGAGAGCTTTTCGCACTTTAAGGCAGTTCTTGATGAGCTTTCTATCGAGTGCAGTGAACTTAAAGCGGAAGAGTGGAAGAAACTACTATCGAAATACTTTGGAAACACGGTCAACGACTACCGTCTTCCAGATTTTGAGTGGAAAAACGACCACCTTCTCTTTAAAGATGAAGTTGTTCGTGCGATTTCTCTCACAGAGCTTCCACAAGTAACATGGCACGGGTGTTTTCAAAAACTCTACGAGTACGAAGATGAGTTTCTAGCATCGCTAAAAATTATAGTTCCTGAAAGGAATAAAATTAGACGTCAACTAGAAACCAAGCGTCGCGTGAGCCACGCACTGGCTATTACGAGTTCTCTTGAGGTCAAGAACATCGAGAGCAATAGCGTATTGTCCAGCAGCGAAGAAAGCTTAGAGCGAATCCTAGTAGGAAAAGAAACTCTTCTTGAAGTTTCCCTTGGCATCATTCTTAGAGGGAATGCCGATAAAACCCTACAGACAGCCAATGAGCTTTCGCGCTTAGGAGCTGGGCTTGGCAATGCAGGGGTATTTCTTGAGGAACTTGGAACACTTCCCGTATTTCAAAGCCACTTGCCAGCAGGAAAGATGTTAAACGTACGAAAAGTCCCCATCCTAACTGGTAACTTAGCTGAAATTGTACCCTTCCTACACGACTACTCTCGTAAGAATGATGATTCGGCACTTACCCTTACATCCAGAACACTAGAGAAAAGTCACCTGAATCTCTTTTCGAAAGAAAACTTGAACTACAACTCCTTTATCTGTGGAGCATCGGGTTCAGGCAAATCTTTTTTGATGCAGGCGATTCTATCTAGCTTCAGTGAGGACAATTCTACGGGGAGAATTTGTATTTTCGACGTGGGCGGCAGCTATAGAAAGCTCATTTCACACATGGGAGGTGAAACAGTCACCCTTAGTCCCGAAAGTGCTCAAAGCTTAATTTCGACTTTTCTTAAGATTTACCCCATAGATTCATCAGGATTCTATAAGACTTTGATAGAAACGCTTTGCGGATCAGGAAATCACATCACCCATTCGCACAAAGTGGCAATCGATGCTTTGCTGCGCGAGAGCGAAGGAAAAGAATTTTCAATTAAGTCGATGATGAGCTTAGCAAACTCAAAAAACGAAAAGTTCTTCCATGATATAGCTCACTGGCTTGGCCCACATCTTATGTTTGATGCCGCAAGTGCCGCCGACCTTAGCAAGCTGATTAAAAATCCCAAGACTGCTTTCGACTTTAAAGAACTTGATAGCGAACCGATCTTGCAAAGAACAACAATCTTGGTGCTCACAGAACTTCTGTGGAGAGATTTAGTAAAAGGAAATCATTCACGCACTCTTATTGTCTTTGATGAAGTCTGGAGATTCTTTGCACAAAGCAAAGGCTTTCTTGAGGAGATGTATCGAACGCTAAGAAAGTATCGCGCTGGGATTGTCTCAATCACGCAAAACTTGGCTGACTATGGGGATGAATCTTTTTCAAAAATGCTTTTTACAAACAGTTTTACTAAGCTTTTTCTTCAAAACGGAGCTAGCGGTGAATACCTTAAGTCGACTTTCGATCTCCCCGATTCAGACATAACTCGCGCCCTTGCAGTTCACTCGAAAAAACCTCACTACTCGGAATTCTTTTGTCTCAGCCCTAATATGAGCCAAATCTTCCGCCTCTATCCAACTCCCAAACTCTACGCTCTCGCTAATACTGAAAATATTTCAAATCAAAATAAGGAGAATCTTAACTAATCTTGAAACTTGCTAGGAAGATGCTGTCTTAGCTCAGTCATTATTTCAGATATTTTTGAACTATCATCGGATAATCCAAAATAGGAAGCTTTGGGAACATTTTTTCTCATCGCGGTACAGGATTTTGATTCTACCTACGTTATTCTTCCCCTGTGAAGCCATCATAAATCCAAATGAGTGCCACTTCTTATGGCTTTCGTGCTTAACTGAGATCTTACTTATCTTATTTGGTTCAACTGAGAAAACTCTGAAATATAAGGGGAATGCTCCCCAGTACTGAATCTCAAGGCGATCTTCTAGCAATGTAATCTTCTGGGTACCAAAAACGAGCCATGCAAAAGGCCAAGCAACAACGACCCAACACAGAAGAATCCCAGGAAACAACTCAGGATTTTTAAAAAGGAGAAAAATAAAACCTATGAAAAATATGCCTACGAATTCGCGCCCGAACGGCACATCAACTTTTAGTTCTTTGGAAAATTTCATTCCAAGAACAATTCTACATTCAATAGCCAAAAGGGTGAAGTCCGCTAGTTACATAATTTGCTTCTTAGTATGTATAGGCCCAAAACCAGCTCGCGCCGACCTATGGGGCGGCGATATTCCATTACTTATCCAGATTGTAGCCAATACTCTTCAAACACTTATGCAGCTTCAACAGCAAACAGAACTGCTTGAAGATCAAATGGATGGAATCAAGGATCAGATTAATCGCATTAGAACCATCGAACGTCTAGTAAATCCATCAAACTGGAACGAATGGAAAGATCCCGTAGTTGCATTAAGACGTCTACGGGAAATCTACTATACCATCCCAGACGAGTACCGCACTCCAAAAGCTGATGCTTTTGAGAGTGAATTGACAAAGGCAATGGAACTTGCCGCAAAGATGACAGAAGAGGCAAAAAGCACCTTTAACTCTGGAAAAGAACTAGAGCGGCGTGGTGCAGATGCTTCACCTGGGGTTGCAGCCAAACTAACCGCATCAGGAGTGGGAACGATGATCTCACTGCAAGCTCAATCACAGGTAGCTCAAAGTCAAATGGTGTCACTGCTCACTCAAATGCTGGCAGATGGTGCCGAGAAAGAATCACGAAAACTTGTCTCCACTGGAAACAGTTTTAAAAATCTCGGCGAAGCATTGCAGGGAGAGGATAAGAAAATGTCTACTCTGGTCGTCCCATTAAGGATGGAGCCATGAGTACTGTAATGTCGCTCCCACAAATTGAAGAGTACGAAAGACTCCTTCCAGTAGCTAAAGCTCTCTACACGCATACGAATGAATTAGCTTGGCAACTTTTGCTGCCGCTATTTCTTGTAGCGTGCTTAATGGCCTATTTCAGTGACTTGGGGCTTGCGGGATCTGTCTTATCCAGAGTGAAGAAACTTGTGCTTGTTGTTTTACTTTTAGCTGCATTTCCAACCATCGCGGAATTCTCGCAGATAATTGGAGTAGAGGTTGCAAAAAGCATAGATGACATGAGCGGAATCGATATGGTGCTGGATGCAGCAAAAAAACGATCCGAAAGCTACTCGCTTGATCTTCAAGGACTACTAAATCTTGGAAACGATTTTGTTATGGCGGTATTTGTTCTGCTTAGTTACCTGATTCTTGTAATTGCAAGATTTGCGCTCCTTGCCTTTCAACACTTCTACTGGCTTCTGCTCGTAGTACTTGGCCCATTTCTTATACTTGGAACTCTTTTTGAATCTGCCAGTGGAATAACTAAAGGGCTGTTTAAAAATATGTTTCAAGTGGCGGCTTGGCCTGTAATCTGGGCAGTATTATCTGCCTTCTTGAAAGTGATTCCTTTTGTAGATGCTTATTCAAGCGAAGGCGGATACGTCACTATCATTACTTTGAATCTTATTATCGCTATAGCTCTACTATTTTCTCCGTTCATTGTTTCGCAACTTTGTGAGGGCGTGAACATAAGTATCGGAGAAAAAATTAAAGGTGGAGCCATTCGAGCCGCATCTCTTGCGAATCCAAAAATTGCAGCCGTAGCTCAAGCAACCGCTCAATACACTAATGAAAAACGTCAGGCTTATATCTCTAAATCGCTGCCCGTAAGAAAAAACTAGATCTTAAAAGACAATTTAAACGAAAGGAAAAAAATGAGATATTTTCTATCTCTACTACTTTTTTCCACTGCATACGCTTCAAACACTCCACTTGTACCTTTTCCAGTTTTCTTGAAGCTTGGCTTTAGCTCGGTTCTTGAATTCGATAGCCCGCCCACACGCATTGTATTGGGTGATGCCACGAGCTTCCAAGTTGAAAAACTTGAGAACTCACTCGTAGTCAGAACATTAGCTTCAGCAGGGGTAAGCAATATGTTTGTTTACCTAAAAACAGGAGAGGTAAAGCTCTTTACCTTAACAGCATCAGAAGAAGTTGTTCCAACTCACTTGAGCATATTTAAGAAAGCTCTAAGGGTAATTCCTCCATCAACTACAAAGCCAACTTTCACCTATAAGAAAGGAGCAAAACTAATTTCTGCAAAATTTGATGCAAAAAAAGACTTTTTTACAGTCGAGATACTACTTACGGCTGATTCAAAAGAATCAATTTCTCCACGTTGGGATTGGGTAGAGCTTCGCCATAAAGCAGAAGTAATCAAAGCTAAAACCATGTGGGCCGAGCGTCAGGTCGTTCAAAAGGATTCTAGCGTAAAAGCTAGATTCACTTTCTTGCGCCCAAACATCTCAAAAAACTTAGCTGAGAGCTATTTGCAAATTCCCGTACAGGGATACGCGAGCCCAATAAGAATAAACATGAGAGGAGGAAAGTAGATGAGCGCCAAAGAAGATAAAAAGACAGCTTCTGAGAAGAAAATTGGCTCAAGTATCAAACAGAAAGGCTTTTGGAAAAAGTTTGCAGAAAAATACTGGTACGCTCCCGATCTCCCTCAAGGCGAACCGATATTTCAACCAAAGGTATTTTCCAAGTGGTGCGGAATTTACATTGGGTTGCCTCTTGCGGGTTTCGCGCTTGCATTGATGTTTGTAAAAGTCAGTGAAGGCAGCAAAGGTGGAAATACTGTCACTCGTAGCTCTGATTTCAAACTAGATGCTTCAAGATCTCAGATCATCGACTTTCGCATAACAACATCTTCGGGTGAATATAGCGCATATGTAAAACGCGCCCCAGGTACACTTGTTAGAGTTAAGCTTTTGAATTCTGTTGAGGGCACTGGAAACGCTCCTGTTCATGCACAGATTCTTGATGGCGCTCTAGGAAGAAATCTCATGGGCGGAACACTTCTGGGAGAAGCAGCGGGAGATCAAAATCTTGATCGCGTTACGATTACTTTTAACTATGCTCGTGATCCCTCAAGAATGAATATCCCGATTCCCATTCGTGCTCGTGCTTTAGCTAAAGACGGGACACTGGGGCTAAACGGTACAAAAAAAGAGGGAATGCTTGCTAGAACTGCGTTAGGTGCAGGTTCAAAACTCACTCAAGATGCTCAAGGTGCGGTGGATTCATTTGATATTCGGCAGATATTCATGAAAGCCATTTCTTCTGGCTTTTTAAATGAAGCTGGAAATGAATTAGGAGTTGAACGAAATCGCGCTGCCCTTCTTGTGCTGAAACCAAATACGGAATTTTTCGCAGAACTCATAGATTATTTTCCGGGAAGTGCAAAATGAACCCTCAACAAGCAAAAGCACCAGAGGATTTAACGTGGGCTTATCTCACACTGGCGATTCTCTTTGGCCTGCCCTTGTATATGTGGATTGGATCAATATCCACAATTACAAAACTTATCGCCATTATTTGCCTTTTTGTCGTTTGCTTTACTTTGGGGATCATATGGTTTGCGTATTTTTCCAAATATGCAAAAGACAAACAGCAACGAAGAGAAGTTTATGATGAGATTCCTGAAATTCTGCGCTCACCTCAAAAGGGAAGCGTAGTTCTTGGGAAAGATTGCGACCTAACAGTTCCAATATACTTTCCAGATAGCATTAGAAGTCGGCACGTTCACATCTTGGGTTCCACGGGGTCGGGAAAAACCGAAAGCGTAATCCTCAACTTACTTAAGCAAGACATTGCCCTTGGTAGAGGTGCCATCATTCTTGATGCCAAAGGAGACGATAGCTTCCAAAAGCACCTAAAAAAATGGCTGCCAGAAGACAGGCTTCATATTAGATCTCTCTAACGGCAATTCCCAAAGCTTTGATCCAATTAGATACGGAACTCCTCATGAAGCTGCGCTCAGACTCCATGCGAGCTTAACTTGGAGTGAAAGCTATTATGGGTCAAAAGCACTCACCGCTTTGCTTCGCATATTTGAAAATCACTACAAGCGGCACAATGAGAATCCGACCATTCATGAAATAAGTCGAAAGCTTTACAACGCGGCTACCTTTTCAGGTGAAATATCCTCTGATTCTAAAGAACGAAAAGAACTTGAGGAAATGTTTAAGGAACTCGCAGGACTTTGCGATCAAGTTAAGACATTGAGCCTTGGCAACCTGCAAAATCTCTTATCTCCTAAAAAGGATCAGCCGCAGATTGACTTAAATGAGGCACTTTCAGGAAAGGTTATTTACTTCAGGCTGCAAAGCTTGGTGTCTCCACAAACAGTGGCTTCAGCGGGTAAGCTCATCCTAAACAACATCAATTATCTTGCGGGCCAAAGCCATAGATCGGAAAAGGAAGACGGCACACAGGACAAGAGAGACTTGCTGCCCATATTTCTTGATGAATTTGCTGCTTTTGCATCTCCTGAATTCGCGCCACTCATTGCAATGGCGAGATCAGCCAAGTTTGCGCTTCACTTTTCACACCAAAGTATTGGTGACTTAGTGAATGTAGATAAAGGATTTGTGAGTCAGATCACCGACAACTCCGGAACTAAGATCGTAATGCGTATCAACGATCCCGACACCGCTGATTACTTTGCTAAAAGCTTTGGCACCAAACTAATCAATAAGATTACACAAAGAATAACCAAAACCGATGTTAACGAACATGGGGAACTTGTCGGAGAAGGATCGAGTCGAGAGGCTCACCAATTTCGCGCAAACCCTGATCTACTCAAAACTCTCCCAACTGGAATGGCTGCTGTACTCATGGCTCACGGAGAAGAAACCAAAGAAGGCGCATCACACGTCTTCAAAATAAAGTTTCCACGATTGGAGGAAAATTAAAATGAAACATTTATCTTTATTAACCTTAGTATCTTTGGCGTCGTGTGCGTCCATGAAAGAGTCTTTGCAATTAGGTGCGGGCATGGGGGCAATCTCAGGAGCTGCCGCCACTTATTCTGCTCATCAATCAATGGGACGCTCTGCAAAACTTGAGGATGTAGCTGTCGGCGCTGGAGTCGGATTGGGATTAGGTCTTCTTACAAGTTACTTAGTTCATAAGTCCTTGGCCGATGAACCTCGACCTTATAGTGAGAGTGAAACTCCGCAGATGCACTTCGGGGACTTACCACCCAGTCCTTTCATAATGCCGCCCGTAGCACCTAGGAGGAAGAAATAATGTCAAAACGACTACAGGTTATTCTTTCTGATAGTGCTTTTGAGCAAGTCGAGAAAACATATAAAGCTTCGGTCGATGGTCACCCAACGGTAAAGCTCAACTATTCAGACGTTATCGAAATGATGATTCTCAATTCAAAAGTTCAGGTCGCAGACATCCGTCTCAAACATACTGATCTTCGCAAAACGCTGATGGATTTGGCAAAACGCAAAGATCTTAGCGTTGAAGAAATCATATCCAGCATGGCAGAGCTTAAAGGCGTTCTGGGCAAAAAGGAATCAAAAAAACTTCTTAAGGCTGAGCCGGGGAACGAGAAGTGAGCAAACAATTTGATAAAAGTTTAAGACAACTCAAAACAGGGCGAGAGGTTCTTCTCGCCCTGAAGACTTATGGGCCATTATCTCCGCGAAGTCTTAAGTTTGTATTGGACGGGGCTTCAGCGTCGAAAGTGAAGCTTGCACTCATGCGACTTTCAAAACTCGGACTGATTCAAAAAATTGCCTACAAACATGAAAGCACTAATGGCGCATACTATTACTTAGACTCACGCTTTGACCGCCGCATGCTAATGGGAGAACTTTTAGGATGTAGTGCAGATGATTTAAAACTTGAATGTTTGAGGCACCTTGAACTCCCGCACGAGCAACGATGCGCTAGAGTCCATCACTCACTTGCAAGGATGTTTCCACAAGCAAAACTTTACCGTGATTACCAGCTAGATAAATATGGCATGACAGAAAGAGTTTTTCCGAGTCTTGCCACAGAACGTAGAGTTTACCCTGATGTTTTGCTGCACTTTGAAGACCTTTCACGCGATTATGGTGAATGCTTCATAGCTTTTGAAATCGAAGAAGCCCTCAAGTCTAAGCAAAGAATAATGGACAAGCTTCACCTATACGCCACTGAAAGCCTGCTTGATGGAGTGGTCTATATTTCAACGCATTCGCAAATCATGGAGTCGACTCGACATATTTTCAGCAATCAAACACTACTAGAAAATCTTCGTATCAAACAGTACGGTAACAACTTTTTGCTGTTTCAAAATGAGCCAATTGAACACGATGGAATTAGTGAAACTGCATATAACTTACTTTCAAAACCTATTGCGTTTCGGGATTGGGCAACATTGCTTATGACGACTGCAAACACTGAAAGGAGAAATGCTCAGTTCGGTGTCGGCGAAACCAAGCAGGTCTCGGTGTAGGTTCGCCGAGAATTAGGAAAAAAATTATAAACTCAATGGCTTGAGTTACCCCCGACCCCCGAAAATCACTTAACCGTAAGTTGACCACTCCCTCCCTTCATCTTGCAGATGATGTATTACATACAACGGTAGAGAGTGGTCAACTTACTGATGATTTTCGGGGGTCGGGGGTAAGAAGTAGGTATAATTTTTTAGGACGGGGACAGGTAACAGAAGGCAATGATGGATAAAAACTTAAAAGTTTTTTCTTTTCTGTTTTATCGCTTTGCTAGATTTTTTTAGAACAGGAATTAAGTCGGGTCGCAGAGGTCCCAAGATTCTTAGAAGTCTATCAATCGTAAAACCCTCGTATTGCCCCTGAACTATGCGACACATTAGGGCCGTATTTAGCTTTAGCTTTTTTGCCAATACCCGCTGCTCCATTTGATGCTCTTCTAAATAGTTTGCGAAAAGCCTGCAAATTTCAGCTTTAAACGAATCAACCTTGTCTAACTTTCTTCGCTTTTCCACAACCCAATCCTTATACCTCACTTCTTCATGATTAACCATAATTTACGAATCCGTAAATTATCAAGGAGTTAACGCGTTATGCGCTATAACCAAAAAAAATCTAGCAATGAAATTGAATCTCAGTTAAAGTCTATAACTGAGCATGAGTCCGAAGTAGAGAATTCAGACTCAGATTGTTCTTTGAAAATATCGAAGTGGATTACAGCAGATGAAGCTGCTCGTTATCTTAGGCTATCGTCAGTCGGAGTGCTCTATGACTTCGTCTACGAGAAGCGGGTTACGTACTACAAACTAGGTCGACTACTGAGGTTCAAACTCAGTGACCTCGACCAGTTACTTGAATCCTCCAAAATTGAAAGGAGATTCATATGAAAATAGAACCAAAGAAACAGCAGACCTATCTGCCCAAAAATTTTCCGAACAGAGATCTGAAAACGTCAGGTGACAGTTCTTGGCTTACAGCCGAAGAGGCCACAGCCTACTTAAAGCTTTCCTCAGTCTGTTCTCTACGCAACTTTGTTTACGAGAAGCGTGTTCCATACTATAAGCTGGGGCGCTTACTCCGATTCAAAGTCAGTGAACTCGATCAGCTTATTGAAAGCACCAAGATCGAACGAAGGCTGTAGGCATGATTACGGTATACAAAGATGCAGATGGCAACACTCTCTACAGAGTCGTTATCAACATCAGAGGTCGCCTTAATCCTAATCTGCGATTCAGACGTCAGATCGTAGGTATCAAAACCCACGATGAAGCCGTCAATGAAGAAAAGAAGCTTTTCCGTTTTTGCGAGAAAAAGATGGCTGAAAAGGAGATGAATGGCCAAAGACTGTCTGCACTTATAGATCGTTGGTCAAAGCACACTATCTACACTCGCGTCACTTCTGGTGAAGTGAGCGAAAGAATGGTGCTGAGCTATAGATCCATAATGCTTGATTGGCTCAAACCCCATCTCAGTACTCCAGCGTCTTTTGTAACCGCTTATATGGTTACTGAGATTGCTAGAAGCAAACGAGCTGAAGGCTACAGCGTCAGTCAGCTAATTAAATTTCGCTGCATGATTCGAAGTATCTACGAATTTGGAATCGCGTATGGAATTGTTCCCAAAGGAACACAAATTCCATCCCCTGAGTTCAAATTTGCAAGAAGCAAAGAATTCGTGCCCGAAATCCTATCGACTGACGAGATCCTTAAGCTTGTAGATGAGGCGATCAAACGAAAGCACCGTTGGCGACACGTTTGGGCCATGGCTCTTTTAACAGGTATGCGATCAGGAGAACTATTAGCCCTAAGTTGGCCAGATGTTGATCTTGATAATCGCATGATTCGAGTAAGTAAGTCGTATGAAGTAGCCAAGAAGACCATCAAGTCTACAAAAGCTGGTTACTGGCGTGACGTCCCCATTGGAGACGAATTGATGAGAGTACTCGAAGAGCTAAAACCCATAACTGGACAAGAGGAGTTTGTTCTTCCAAGACTTTCGGATTGGGATAACGGAACTCAGGCCCAAGTACTCAGAAACTTCTGTAAGGAAATTGGAATTACCTCTATTAGGTTCCATACCCTCAGAGCTTGTTTTGCAACCCAACTCCTGCGATCAGGAGTTGAAGCAGTAAAAGTAATGAAGGTATGTGGTTGGCGCGACCTTTCCACCATGCAACGCTATGTAAGATACGCAGGAATTGAAGTGATGGGAGTCAC
The DNA here is from genome assembly GCA_041391385.1 of Bdellovibrionota bacterium. Taxonomy (GTDB): domain Bacteria; phylum Bdellovibrionota; class UBA2428; order UBA2428; family UBA2428; genus CANIGN01. Next base: position 171,248 of record JAWKOD010000005.1, on the reverse strand, counting down.
AGATAAGATCAGCGTTCTTCCTCCGATTGATCCTACTCAAAAGGTAGTGTCACTTAGGGGGCTCTAATGCGAAGCGGCGTAAGTGGAGTTCGCCACGGTTTTTCTGGGCTCGTGAGAGCCTTTGGAACATTTCGATATAGTGCTATTCGTACGCTCTCTGTAAGCATCGGAAATACTTACAAAGGGCTGTTAGATGGTTCGAGTCCCGTTGGCTCCGCCATTTTCACCCCATTATAATATCAAGCAGTTGAGTGAAAAAATCTGGCCCAGTGCTAACGGGACTAGAACTGATATTTTTAGTCGTCACACTTCCATGCAGTTTTTGGAGTTCTCCAACAGTCCATAAACATAGTTGAGTTGAACGATAATGAAGGTTCACCCGTTGCGCTCACCCGATATTGGAACTCAGAACCAGGAAGCGATGATTCTGGAATTTCTCGTCCCATTGTAGCAACAGCATTTAATGAATCAGGGAAATTCCCATATTTCTCTTTATATTCAAGAACCCACACCATAATACGATCACCGTCTACTTGAGTCTTTTCAATGAGCATGAAATCTCTGCGGTTGCCGTTTCTAAATAAAAAGATACCAACGAGAAAAAAAACGAACGCCATGGCTAACAGCCTAGGTCCCGCAATAACTCTTTTTTTAACGAATTTTATCCAAACGATCTTTATGAGTGAAGCGAAACCAACAAAATAAGAAACTAAGATAGGAAATATCAGAACTGATCTATGACTAACATATCCCTCGGCCACACCTGAATAATGGAGATAAAACGCACACGAGATCAGGCCAACGATCGAAAATAGAAGAGTCACCATTCTTCTTAATGCTACTAGAATAATCGGATCAAAATTTATTACTGCCGCCGGCGGCTAAACGCTGCGTCAAAGTTATTTCTAATAAACACCAAGATCGATAATCGTCCACTCTGGCCCGCCATTTTCCTAAAGCCTGATCGACTGATCGGGTTCCAAACCAATACACGATATCGAATTCAAATTCCAAGACCTGTTTTGTAAAGCAGCGTCCAAAATTTCAAAACAATTCATATAAGTTACAGATTCACCAAAAAAAGACTTTTAAATCAGGGCTTCGCGTGGTCGGAACTCCAGAATTTTTATTTTTGATTCCAGATCACCGCACATCACGGCGTTTTGGAATCAGAGTTGGAATTAAGCGAGCAGTTTCTTCACCCAAAAAGCGTTATACCGTTTAACGCTAGCGTTAAGTATATAACAGCACGACTTCTTGCGGTTTTCCGTTCTATGATTTTTGGAAAGTTATAATCGTTAAAGCGGTTATACTTTTGCCGTATAACAGAGCCTATGTGGGAACTAGAACTTCCTGCCTTAATGAACAATAAATGCTCGCCAATGATTGGATTTAGATTATGCGCTACTTTGTCAAACAGGTTACTATACTTTGCACGCCTTGAAAGTTAAACTCAAGTGTAGTGACTCTCCGGGAATTCATTACTCCGTCAATGGAAAATCTTACCACTTTTACCATTATTTATTTTTTTGTAGTGCCAACTATCTTTGTCTTGCTAGATAGGGGTTCCCGAAACAGTACAATTTCATTTGGTCTTAGCAGTTTTATTGTTGGCTTACTTTTTATAGGTACTTTGGTTGGAGTTGGCCAAACATACTACGTCTACGAGCCAATGCAAGGAATTGACTTTCTTGTATGGGTTTTTATTTTGTTTATTTTATTTAATATTTTAAATTATACGGCCATTTATAGAAAGTTTATTTCAAAATTGAGTAAGTTAAACTTCGATATTTACCGTGACGAAAATATAGCTAGCGCTCTAATATTCGTTGCCTTGCTTTGGTTCGTAATGTTTGTCAATGGAGCATTAGATAGTTCAGAGCCTATCATGAGCAAAATTCGTGTTTTGGGAGTCGAGCATCGGCGCAGTGGTAGTTATATTAAAGTTGAAGATACTGGAGGGGGAATGATTAGCGCGACAAAGTACTTTTATCTTGAATGCCAAGACAGCAAATGTCCAAGCTTAAATATGATCAAGGAAAATTCTGTTTTTGTCGAATTAAGATATAGAAAAGGTGCCTTGGGGTTGCCTTGGATAAGCTCATATGAAATTAAAAATTCAAGAAATTCTCTTTAAAGATTACTTCAAAATTTTTTGTTACCCTAGTTTTCAAGCCAAAACCTAATCACTTAGTCATGCACTTTTCGACCGACACCATGTTCAATATTCGTCCACTCCGCTCCGCCATTAAAGGCTCTGAAGAGCCTTCCGAATAATTTCAGTTTCATTTAACCCCGTACGCTTCTTTAGTTCATTTATTTTCTCGATATCCTTGCGTTGAAAGCGAAAAGTTTTGAGAACAGAAGGTGCCGCAGCTTTTCTACCCAAGCGATTTACCCAAGGCAGATATAGAGCTGGTGCTATTCCGCGAAAATCATCAATGGCAAGTCCTTTACGCAATTGAATAAGCAGTAGTCGCAGATCTTCTGGAATTTCACTTCGTACATCTATAAGTTTTGGCCGTCGTAAAATAATTGCTGGCAACAGCTCAAGCACCCTAGGCTCAATTTGACCAACCCAAATGACTTCATCAAGTGTTATATGGCCCCGGTAAGCTCCCACTTTATTATGCTCAAGCAAACCCGCGGCTACAAACTTGCCAATCACTTTTTTGTATCGAGGATCACTAAATTTAGCGCGTAGCTTCTCGGCTTTTTTTCGAGCTAGTTTTTCTAATTCAGCTCGTTTCATTTCAAAAATTCCTCAAGTGAAATTTTGTATTTTTTAGCTAAGGCATAAAAGAGGTCACTCGGATTGCTAGCGAGATAATCAATGAGCAATTCTTTATTTCGTTTGGGAGCCTTTAGTGCCTTAGAGATTAACACATACTCTGGCTCGGCAATTGCTCCTTCAACGTAGCGTCCTTTAAAAATTGTTTTATACTTAGTTTCATCGGGCATCCAAGCTTCGTGTCCTACGGGGTCGAGGAACTTACCCTTTTCTTGCAAAAGTTCTTCAAGCTTTTTACGAAATACATGTTCAATTTGTTGATGAACATCAACATCAGCAGTTGCTGCAAGATGAATATCAAGCTTTGCTTCGAGCAAAGCTGTCTGTCCAACAACTTGAATTAAACAGTGACCCAAAGGCATGAGACCTTCATTGCGATACTTTAGGCTACGTTCGTTCGCCCACTCCTCTAAAGCCGCAAAAACTTCTTGTAGCATTTGTACAGTATAACACCTACCCCACGCAAATGTAAATACGCTAGTTTTTATATTAATTACAGCATGTTATGATGTTTTTACCTTAAGGTTACATTACCACTGCCGACGCCGAATAAATGCTGCGTCATCTACGGATTTCTCAAACACCATGTTCGATATTCGTCCACTCCGCTCCGCAATTTTAAGACAATTTCCCTAAAAATATTTTAGAGTCGCTTAATTTTCAATGTGCCAAACTTCGTGACTCGTGGGTTTAAAGGCGATCACCTTACGAGCCCTCTCGGTGACGGTGCCCGTTTTTGCCTTGTAGTCCTCATAATGTTTTTGACTTTTCCATGTTGCATAGTTGGTAAAAATTGTGCGCTCTTTGTTGGTGTGAAATTTGTAAGACACAAAGCCCTCGTCCTTGCTCACTTCATTTTCTAAAAAATCCACCACTCAGGGTTAAAACTTTTCGACTTTGGCAGCGTAAGTCCAAAACTAGGATTTATTTTTTTTCAGCTTCTGCTTCGGGAGCGGCCTCTGCGACCTTCTCTTCTTCTCGAAGGAGCGCAGCCGTTTCGATAACCCCGCCTTCGGGGGTAGCGAACTGAGGTTGAGAACCTTCGTCATCATCTGTAGCCAAAGTGGGAACTTGCTTTACTTTCGCCAAATTGATCTCAGGCAAGATGCGCCACTCAAAACCATGCACTCCATGCATTGTACCTATATACAACTTACCCTTAGAACTAAGGGCATAAAGCACATCACCACTACCTGTAATTTGTATGACTTTCTCTTCTTGATCCATCAAATACGATTATCGCCCCAAAAATGGCGTTTCGTAAATGCTAAGGAAGATAACTACAGGCCGTAATGTATTCAGTAATGATGTGTCCATTCCAAAAAGTTGCGGAGGTGCCTTTAAACTCACAATGAGCTTCAACTTTAAGATCAACTGCTATTTTAGAATCTGGAATCACTTTTAAACAAGCTTTTGCCCATTCAACTTCAGTAAAGTTATTGAGGTAAGTTTCACATTTTTCAAACGCAGCACTTGCAGACACTGAAGCGTTGTCCTCGCCGTCTGTAAATTTTACACTTGGACTAGATGCCTGAACACTCTTACCTACCTTGGGAACATCAACTCCCCTAGCAGAAACAAATCCAGCGAATAAAAAAGATAATACGAATAGTTTAGTTCTTGCACCCGACGTAATCATAATCGCAAGCAATCATAGTGGTTCTCCACAAAAAGTACAAATGGCTTAATTTTACTTAACAAGGCAACTACTCTTTGGGTGTAGTGCTTCCCGTATTTCGTGCGTATTGATCCAAAAAATTTTGAAGCCTCAGGAGTTGAACGTATAGGGAGGGAAGAAACTTCAATCTATCAGCATCATTAGACTTTCCTAAAATTATCGCTTCTCTTGCCGCCACGTTGTAGAGATAGCGTATAGATTCAGCACGAAGTGAGTTATTAAAATCCGATGCCGCTACCCTAGAAAGCTCTGCAGTTAACCTCTTAACGACATGAAGCTGTCGAAAGCTATGATAAACGTGCGTTGAATAACCCAAGACCCACGAATACTTCATTATGTTATTTAAGGTATCTGCAGGAGGGATTGGCATTAATCTTTCTTGACGTATTTGATAACCACTTCCCTCATTTAATATTTCATAAAAATTATCTAAGGAGTGAAGTCTTAAAAGTTCTTCTGTATCTTCCAAGGGTCCGAATAAAATGTGGCTCGCTTTATGCAACAACCAAAGAAAGAAAAGGAAAGGAAATAATGTTCACTACAAAAAATACACTTCCTGAAAAAGTTCGAAAGCAAACCATTGACCTACTTCAAGGCCATCTATCCAACTCACTCGATATCTCAGCGCAAGCCAAGCAAGCTCACTGGAACGTGAAGGGACCTGACTTTATAGCACTTCATGAGCTTTTCGAAAAAATTGCAGAAAGTTCCGAGAAGTACATCGACCTTATAGCTGAACGAATCGTACAGCTTGGCGGTACAGCCGAAGAAACACTGAAAGCAGCCAGTAAGCGAACGCAACTTCCCGATTACCCACTTAATATTTCATCGGGACACGAACACGTAAACGCCCTTTCGCATAGTTTAGCAATATACGGTGAGGGAATTCGCAAAGCTGTACCTCTTGCTAACGAGATAGCAGATGTAGACACAGCCGATTTACTGACTCAAGTTTCACGTGATGTAGACAAATATCTCTGGTTTGTTGAGGCACACGTACAGGGCGCTCGTTAATCCGTGGACCTTAGCTACTTTTGGCCAAGACAATAGATAAAGATACCCACCATCCAGACAATACAGCTAAGGTATCTCCTATTGAATTCTGTAGGGTGTCGGCACTTGCTTCAGGAAAAACTTTTGGGAACAAAACCTTGAGTGGATTCTCTACGAGTTCCCATCCTATGGCTAAAAGCAGAACAAAAACAAATGACGTGCCTAGGAGTCCATAAAGTGATCCAATGCAAAAATGTACAAGCGTAAATCTATCTACAAAGGAATAGTTTATGCTTCCAGGTAATGCATGAGGAGGCTTTAACATGCAAAGCCACTTAATACGTGACCAGATTCTTTTGCATAAATCGCACAAAGCAAGCTCCTTCCTCCAAGACTTATCCCATTATCCAGCTTTAGGAGCATCAGCCAAGCTTAATTTTCTTTCCTACAATATTCACAAGGGATTTAACCTTAGAAACACTCAATACACATTAGAACTGATAAAAAAGGGAATCCAAGAGACGAACTGCGATATTCTATGCCTCCAAGAAGTCTGTGGCCTTAACCTTCACCCACATAAAGAAAAGATTCATCCCCTGCAGACACAATTTGAGTTTTTAGCAGATGGGGCCTGGCCTCATCATGCCTACGGAAAGAATGCAGAATACAAAAGCGGCCATCATGGTAATGCTATTCTCAGCAAATACCCTATTGTGGAATCTCTCAACCTAGACATTTCAACAAATGCTATGGAACAAAGAGGATTACTCCACGTTAAGCTACAACTCGCCGAAGACACCTACTTACACGTCATGACAACGCACCTCAATCTCTTAGCAAAGGGAAGACTGAGGCAAAGCAGAACGATAGCCAATTATATTCAACAAAACATTCCAAGCGAAGAAGCCCTAGTCCTAGCAGGAGACTTTAACGATTGGAAAGAAGAGCTAAGCTCTTTCCTTAAGAAAGAAAACAACTTAGATGAAGTTTATCTAGATCAATTTAAAGAGCACGCGAAATCTTTTCCTAGCTTTGCTCCTTTTTTAAAACTCGACCGAATATATTTTCGCAATATGAAAGCACTCAAGGCGCTTTGTCTTTTGGGAGAACCCTGGAGTAAACTTTCCGACCACAACCCTCTTTATGCTAAGTTGAGCTTACTTGATAGATTCAGCTAGTCAGTTTCGTCTTCAAGGTTGATGTAATATTTGTCGCCCGCTAATTGCTTAACCGAGTACCGTTTATCATCCGTTCGTTGCTGTTCAGCAATTCGTCTACTTTGTTCTTTTTGGTTTTTCACATATTGCATTGCCGTAGCTGTAATAAAGAACATAGGATTATTACTAGTAGCATAATTCTTAGGAACACTCCTATAGGTGAGAGCAGGCGCTGTTTGTGGTGTGATTCTGAACTTATCAAAATCCCTGAATTTAACTGCAAAGTAAACACTTCCTACGGATCGTCTGAATTTAAAATAACCAGGGTAATCAAAACTTCTCCAATAGGCTCGAAATGAGTTATTAGATAGTACTTTATCGTAAACTACAAGTAACTCCTGACTTGAAGTCACCCTAGCAGAGGCTTCGAGTGTTTCTCTTATATGTTGTTGAAAATAGTTGAAGTTAGATAGAATTCCCGGATCCCAACCGACTCGGGCCTTTAACCTCTTAGCTTGTCTAAGTGCAGCGATAGAGTTGATAACTCCCGCATCGAGTATTTTTTTCATTTTTAATTCTTTAGAATTTTGAAGCAGGTCTAAAAAATCAAGTGACTTTAAAGCTGCAAGTTTTTTGTATGTGTTGTTGAGCTCAGAGTATCCCGCTCGCATAAAAGTTCCGAAATTGGCGTCCTTTACTGAGTCTAAAAAAGTTTTTCCAGATAAAAAGCTAGCGGCCTGCATCCACTCCGTAACATTGGCACTTGCTTTGCCGCCTGCGATTGTACCTTCTGAAAGACTTAAATAAGCTGAATAGGCAGCACCGGTTAGCCCCTTAACGTTGAGGATGTCAGCGCTGATTGTTGCTAGATTCAAGTAACTCAAGTTATCGGGACCAAGAACTTTAGCGGCTGTGCTTTGAAAGTTTGAGTCGCCAACGATATCTTTTAAATAAAGAAGATCATCAGCAGGTGCAGCACCTGTTGCAGAGTTTTTTACTAATCCTAAGAAGCTATCTTTGAGTGAGTTTTGTGTGTCCTGGCCGAGTGAGCCAAACAAGACATTTTCGGAAAGTGCCTTCTCTTTTCCGCGAGGCATATCAATAGAATTACGTGCAAAATCAATGAACGAACTTTGAATACTATTAAGACTTTTATTAGAAAGAAGTCCGGCACTTGTTTTAGAATAATCCGCAAGGGCATTTGAATAAGTGTTTATATCTTTTTGAATAGGATTTGTTCTAGGCAGATAAGTCTCAGAACTACGAGTTGCCACTCCTGACGAGCCACCACCATGCCCCCCGGCCGATGGACTTCCTCCCGCAGCGCCTCCTGTGGAGTTTGCATTAGTGTTAGGCGCTGGCTTGGAGAGTTCCTTTAGCTTTTCTTGCGCCATTTCGAGTTTAGCTTTCCTGAGAATTTCATCTACCTTCGAAGCTTCTACGGTTCCGTCTTTTTGCGCGGCAGCTTGAATGTCACTTTTAACTTTTTCTTGAGCTTGTGGTGGTTGTATTTCGTTGATTTCATCAACAAATTTCTTAGTTTCACTATCGCCTGCTACAACGACTTCTGTTCCAGCGGGTCCACTCAAAGAGGCCATAGGAATCTTAACCCCATTTATCGCTCCTGGTGACACTGATTGTGATGCATCTTGTATTTGTTGTAATACGCCAGGTGTAACAGCATACATTGCATTACTTAAAACGAATAGCGGTATAGCTAAAGTCGTCCTGAAAAACACATTCATAATTAAACCTTAACAGGCTTTAGATTAAGACCTTGTGAATAGGATGTTAATTTTGAGTTAAGAGAAGACATTTAAAGAACACCTTTCACCTTAGAAAAGTTGATACCTTTTGCATTCTTCCCCGCAATTGTTGTTGATTCAGAATTAACACCAACAACATTACAGTTTTCATCTAATACCATGCCCCCCGACATGCCAGGGTCAACCTCGCCGCTACGTGTGGCCCCTGCAAAGCCGTTGTGTTGTCCAAATCCACTAGCCCTTTCTGACTTTGTTTCTTTATACCCATCTTTTGAGGAATATCCTGTATGAGTATAAGTTCCTTTAGAGAGTTTCTCTGCAATCTTTAGAGAGGGAACTCCAATGTCTTCTTCTAGGGGAATAGCTACAGTTTCGTTACCGAATGCTTTGTGAACCTTAGCTTTACTAAGGTCTAGGGTAACTATTTTTCCTAAATTTGTTTTCAGGCTAACTTGCTGACCTATGTTTTTTTTGTGCTGCCCTTCTCTATTGCCATCACTTCCATTTAAATCTGAAACAACATGTCCTGCAGTTAAAACATATTTTTTACCATCAATTTCGACAATACCGCCGCTTCCTTGTTTTTTTTCTCCGTTTGGCATTGTGTAATTTAACTCAACTGTTGAGTCTTTAGGTTTGCAGTTTTGTTGAGCTACATCTGTTTGGCTGACTGAAATGGGATTAGAATTTGTGCTTCTATCAGAGGAGCTATGCTTAAGATTAAAAAATGCATGGGCTTGATTGTTCATTGTAGAAAGACTGAAACAAATGGAAACCGTGCAGAATGTTCTCATTTGTCTATTGTAGAGGTGGAGTTGTAAATTAAAAATTAATTAAATGTTAATTTAAGATTAACAGGACAGCTTTGAAGTGTTGAGTTTTCTGAATTGCTTAGATAGTTTACAAAATTTACATAATCTTAACAAAAGATTTACAAATTCTTAGTAAATATTTCGTTAGTCTAAAAACATGAATAAGGGAAATCTTTTTAAATTGGGTGTTTTTTTTCTTGGTATTCAATTCAATTCTCTTGCTCAAAGTCAGCATCAAAATGGCTCACCCAGTGTTCCCACACCACAAGACGGATCAAATAGCGGAGTAAACCAGGGAGATGTAGAAGAAAACGATTACAACGAAAAAGTTTCAAAAAAGAAGGAAGAACTCAAAAAGATTTTCGAGGAAAAATTTTCTGAATGGGGGAGTCGACAAGAGGATCCTCGCTACAAAAAGTTTTTCGAAGACATTGGTCCCGAAGTAGCTAAATACGTTGACAGTATGGATATGAGTTATCAAAAGGCGAGTGCTTTAAAAGGAGTGAGTGCCTATAAGCATCTCGAAACAGATGAAATCTTTGAACATTGGACAAATAAAGAAGCCAATGAGTTTATGCATGCAAAGATAATGGATTTTAGAGAAAATACCCCCCCACAAAAAATAGATACAGCGGCTATAGATCAAGTAGGCAAGAGTGCTATTGGGGAACTCACTCCTGAGCAAGCAAAAGAGGCTGTCATTCAAGGGGTGAATAGCGCAACTGTAGGTAATCGTGCTTTGGGCTTTGATGAGAGAAGCGATGCTTTAAATGCTCAATCTAATGAGGCAACAAAAAATGGCGCCTACATGAACGCAGGGCAAATGGCTGCAAATTACGGCATGAGTACTAATGGAATTGATCGAGAGCATGTGGATGGTGAAAGGTATCAGAATGTTTATAACCAGAGTTATAAAAATAGACCTCTCGCTGAGCGCACTCAATTTGATTGGAACTTTGGAGTCCTGACGCCTCAGTTAAAAGATGGGCAGTGGACTCTTTATGATGTCACTGGAAACGAACTGGGTCTACCCGTCGGACTACCTGATGGCAGAGGTGGCGCTTATACGGGGATTATGATGAGCAAAGATAATTACGGACTAGAAAAAGGTTGGATCGTGGATAGTTTTGGAAAAGTTTATGACAACGCCGGAAAACTTGCAGGCGTAGTAGCCAGAGGGCAAGTATTCCTAGCTCCTCGTGAAGGTGGAACCAAAACACTATTCTAAAGAAAGATATTTTTTAAAGGAGAGTTTTATGAATAGAATATTTTATGTATTTCAATTTGTAATTATAGCCACTGTTGTGGCGAGTGAGCGCAACCATAAAATTCCGGGAACTCCTCAGCCTTTTCCAATAGGATCATCTTCGATGCCCAATCAAGATGAAGTTGTATTTGAGCAGAGCTGGGAAGAACTTATTAAAAATGATCCGAGTATTGGAAATAAAATTACAAAGGACAACGAAGAAAACTTGAGAAAACTAGCACTAGAAGCGTTTACGGGTGCTAACTTTACAGGAAAAGCTTTTGCAGATTTTAGCGCTCCATTGACCGATATGTTCAATAGCAACGAACTTGAAGGGATATATAGAGACACTTTGGCAAAAGATGCTGTTGAAGCAAAACTAGCCGAGCAATCACCTCTACACCTAGTTGGAAATTCTGAAGTTGGACAAGCGTCATCTGAAGTTCCTAGATTGAACAACGAGAGCACTGGACATGCAGCCAATGTGGCACAGGCTAGCGATCCATGGACTATATTACAAAACAAAGTGAGTACTTTTAGAGAAAGCTCTGAATACCAAAATATGGATAAAGCCAGTCAGAGAAAGTTTAATATAGAAGTTGCTGGACTTGCTAAATCGGGAGGCCCCATTGAGAAATACGCTGATTCAATGAATGAGCTCAATATAACAAAAGGCCACGCAGCAGGTTCAAACGTTTACATTCAGGGAATTGTTGATGGTATTGCAGATAAAGTTGCAAATTCTTCTACTCCAAATCAAAGAGACGTCATCCCAGGTCCCACATACATAGGACACACAAATACTAACAACGCTAGTAACAGTGGAGCACAAACAGGTGTAAGCATGAACGCGAATGGGAGTGTAACCGTACAAGTTCCCCCAGCGGGCGTGCAGTAAAAACTGAATTCCCAATATGTTTGTTTATTTCACTTAAGGCAAAAATTACTAAAAGCAGGCTTGATAATTAAAATCGTCAACACCAAAGCACTAAACATAGTTTTTACACTCCACATTGCTTCTGAAAGCAGCCCAGAAAGGCACACCGTGTCAGGTCCTGCGAACTCATGCACCATTGTCGCCCTAAAAGCAGACGAGTATAGACCTTATTTCCATATTGCCTATTGCTGACATTAAAAAATGTTATAAGTTTAGCCCTTGAAAATAGAACGAGTCTCACCTCAAAAATTATCTTTCTTGAGTGTCAAAACCCTATATATATTTCACACACAAGCCCTGCAGCATTGGTCAACAACGAGAAAGGCAATCCTTAATGATATTAAATTTTAAAGCCTCCCTAAAGGGCATCAATTATAAAAACGAAATTCTCTCAGGACTTACCGTTGCCCTGGCACTTGTGCCCGAAGCTGTTGCATTTGCATTCGTTGCGGGAGTCGCACCCCTCGTAGGACTTTATGCCGCATTTATGGTCGCCCTTATTACCTCGGTCTTTGGCGGAAGACCCGGAATGATCTCTGGCGCCACGGGAGCTCTCGCGGTCGTGATGGTCACACTTGTAGCAAAACATGGTGTGGAATATCTTTTTGCAACTGTTGTATTGATGGGTATTTTGCAAATTGCATTTGGCAGCTTAAGACTCGGTAAATTCATACGAATTGTTCCAAGTCCTGTCATATTTGGCTTCGTAAACGGTTTGGCGATTGTGATCTTCATGGCGCAGTTCGGTCACTTTAAGACCAAAGATGCGAGCGGAACTCTGCACTGGCTTTCAGATTCGCAGCTCTCTCTGATGCTTGTATTGGTTGCTCTGACCATGGCAATAATCTATTTTTTACCGAAACTTACAAAGGTCATCCCTTCTTCGTTGACAGCCATCATTACAGTATCTGCACTTGTTATTGGATTTGGGCTCGATACAAAAACTGTGGGCGATATTGCATCTATCAAGGGAGGTCTTCCACAATTCCACCTTCCGCTAGTTCCCTTTTCTTTTGAAACATTAAAGATTATTTTTCCATATTCTCTAATTCTTGCAGGCATTGGCCTCATCGAATCACTCCTTACACTCACCCTGATAGATGAGCTCACAGAAACACGTGGAAAAAGCAATAAGGAATGCATCGCTCAAGGAGCGGCAAATGTAGTGACTGGATTTTTTGGCGGCATGGGTGGATGTGCCATGATTGGGCAAAGTATCATCAACGTAAGTTCAGGCGGCAGAGCGCGACTCTCGGGCATTGTTGCAGCACTATCGCTTCTTTGTTTTATTTTATTTGCTTCAAGCTTGATTGAACAAATTCCCGTAGCCGCACTTGTCGGCCTCATGTTCATGGTTGCTATTGGAACATTTGAATGGACGAGCTTTAACATTCTCAACAAAATACCCAAATCGGACGCGTTAGTTATGATTACAGTAACCGTACTTACACTTGTTTTTGACTTGGCTATTGCCGTTATCTCGGGCGTCATTGTATCCGCACTTGTTTTTGCATGGGATAATGCAATTAGAATTCGAGCTCGCAAACATGTCGACGATGAAGGGACCTTACATTATTCGCTCTATGGCCCTCTATTTTTTGCGTCAACCGCTACATTTCAAGAAAAGTTTAATCCTCATACTGATCCTAAGCAGGTCGTAATTGACTTTAAAGAATCTCGCATTGTTGATCATAGCGGCATCGAAGCCGTTCAAAAAGTTACTGAGCGTTACTCGAAACTAGGCAAGAAGGTAATCCTTCGTCACCTCAGCGCGGATTGCAGAAAACTCCTAGCAAAAGCAGGATCAACAATTGAAGTGAATCTTTGTGAAGACCCCAGATACTTTGTTGTCGCAGACTTATAAAGATAGCATTCCTGTTTCACGATACATTAATGCGCGTTCTGAATTTCTCGCTTTTTTTGATTTCGCTTATTCTGCGTGCTTATGTGCCCACCTATACGCTCGCTAGAGGCTACAGCAAATCTCTTAGCTTTTCGATTTTTACGTGTACTCTCTGAATATTTTAAAGGCTTAGCCAAATCATCTCGTAGAAGTTCATGTGATTGATTCAATACTTCATTCTTCGAACTTTTTTTAATTGCTTTTTGCTTTACAGGCTTCGTAGTCATTTTTTGAGATTTCGATGAAGATTTTTTATTTTTGAGTTTCAAATCAAGACGTTCAAGAAGACATTGAAAGAGCTCTGCCTTTTCTACGGTTCTTGTTTGGATTCTAAATTTGTTGAGATCTTTCCGAGCCTGACTTTTTGAAAGATCTCGATATTTATTTCTCAGCTTTCGAGTTCGATCAATAAGAGACTTTAACTGGCTCTTATCTAAATTTTCTCGTGATTTTTCGATGAGGTCGAATTCTCTTTTAGTTGTAAGTTTTTTTGCTTTTTGTGTATTCATTCTGTTTACCCCTTTTATACTTTTAAAGAGTTGCAATATACGAGCCAGCTTAAACTAGCTACAAGTTACTTGTGTTGGAGCTTAAGCACCAAGCCACACGATGCTCCCTATAAGTGGGGTAAATTTCCCCAATCTTAGGGACAATTAATCCCTATTTGAGGAGTGTTTATTGAAGACTTGCTTTTCGTTCAAAATCCGAAAGGACCTTTGGTGGAAATGCAGCTCGCAATGCATTTAGAATTGCAAAGACATCAATGATCTCTTGGCAAATAGCGCCGTTTACCGGTGAAAGATAACCAAGGGCAGCGAATATCATTCCGACTAAACTAAGTAGCATGCCTCCTATTGCACTCTGGAGCACAATCTTAAACATGTGCTGACTGATATGCATAAACTCATCAACACGCTTGAGATCGTTATCCATAATCACAACGCGAGCCGCCTCACTCGTAACCTCGCTATTTTCTCCGATAGCCATGCCTACGGTCGCAGCCATCATGGCTGGGGCGTCATTAATTCCATCGCCCACGTACAACGTCTTACTCTTTAAAGTTTCTGCTCTTACTAAGGATAATTTTTCTTCTGGAGTTTTTTCTGCAAAGACTTCTTTCACTCCAACTTGTTTTGCCAAGTAACGAACTTCAGATTCTCTATCACCTGAAATAATCATGACTCGATCAAAGCTATGCTTAGAGCCCAAGTGGGCAAGAAAAGATTTACTCTCCACTCGTGGAGAGTCAAAGAATTGAAAAGTTGCAGCATATTTATCATCAACCAACACAACACACTCAAGTCCTGCGCTTTGTGGTGGTAAAAGAGAGATTTCTGCAAAATTCATCTTAAGCAATTTACTGCGACTTGTGATCTGCAATTGCCTGCCACTCACAAGAGCTTTAATCCCCTGCCCTGGAGGCTCCTTTACCTGAGTCGCTTCTATGAGTGCAAGATTCCTTTCACTCGCTTTTTTTAAAATAGCTCTCGAAAGAGGATGTTTTGAATACCGCTCTATACTTGCAACAAGTTGCAAAACTACATCTTCATCAAAACCTACAGCGAGTGATATTTTTTCTAAATTAGGCTCGCCGTAAGTCAAAGTTCCGGTTTTATCGAAAATAGCTGTCCGGCATTGTGAAATCTGCTCAAGCACTACGGGATCTTTAATAATAATAGATCGTCTAGCGGCAAGTGAAATTGACCCCATAATCGCAATTGGGATTGCAATAAGAAGAGGACAAGGAGTTGCAACAACCAGAACAGCTAAAAAACGAAGAGGATCACCACTTAGCCCCCATGCCAAAAGCGCTAGCAGCAAAGCGAAAGGTGTATAATAGGCACCAATTTGATCACCTATACGCCGTATACGAGGTCGCTTCTGCTCAGACTCTTGCATGACTCGCGTAATTTTTGCGTAACGTGAGTCGATAGCTTTATGAGTTGTCCGAATAGTCAAAGCAGAAGCTCCATTTATTGCTCCAGAAATAACCGTGGATCCCTGAGTCTTACTGATTTCAAAAGGTTCACCCGTAAGATAAGCCTCATTCATCGAGCCGTGCCCCTCTAGGACAAGGCCATCAACCGGACAGGTCTCATGAGGATAAACGACAATGACATCATCTACCTTGATCTCTTGCAAAGGCACTTCTTCAAGTTGGCTATCATTCTTCCTATGAGCAAAGGAAGGTATTCTATTCGCAAGAGCTTTCAACACTGACGAAGCACTTGCCAGAGCATAATCCTCGAGTGTCTCCCCTCCGGCCAACATAAGCACAACAATAGACCCCGCCATGTACTCTCCCAGAACGATAGAAGTCACAATAGAAATTCCGGCGAGGAGGTCAGCGCCAAATTCTTTTTTTAGCGCCTTGCGAATGAGACCGTAAACAAGTGGGAATCCTCCAAAAGCTAGAGTCAAAAAAAGCGGAATATTAGCGACTTCAGATTTAACTCCAAAGGCATAAAAGAGAAGAATATTTAATAAAATCCCTAATAGAGCACCAACAGCAATGAACGAATTTCGATGCAACGAAAACATAAATTAGATCTTATATTAAATCTAAGCAGTACCAAGCTCTAAAGTAGCTCAGGCAGAAACGACTCAGAGGGCACCCAGCTTATTACTCTTGTTGTTTTTGTTTAGGAAAATTCACTTCTGCTGAATCATGTAGCAAGTCGAGAATTGCAAGTTCACCAAAAAGCACTGTGGTCTCTGGCAGGTATTTCGTATTTTTATAAAACCGCGTGCGCTCTGGAGGCGGATTATAGGCTGTTTGTCGATACTTCTTATCAGGAGCCAGGGTCTTTATCTGAGTAATTTTTGCACTCCCAAAAAACTCCCTTAACTTAAGCCATCCCTCTGTCGCTGAAGGTTGAGTCGCAATACCAGGAGGTATACATAGCCCCGTCTCATCTCGGATTAAATCGTTAGCATTCGCCAGACAAGAGCTATTATACGTATTGTAAACACCTTTCTTATCTACAGGATAATTTTTAACGCGCTCTAGGACTCTATCCGCTAAACCCGAATCACCCTTAATACGAATAAGTGTAACGCCATCAAGGCGTGGTCGCTCTGGCGCAGATTCAAGTTTCGTGAGTCTATTTGGACCAACGTCGAAGAACTGGTCGCGTACTCTCATCCCAACATGTTTTGGGTAAAAAACATACTCAATTTCGTCATCGGGCACAGGAGTTTTTAATATTTCATCAGCTTCCTCTGAGCTAACGGGCTCATCATATAAAGCGTTCGCTGCGAAGGGGCCAAAAATAACCGTAAGATAAAAAACAAAGAATGGGTGGCGTGCAATAAAAAGACTTGCAAGCATGCCCGTACGATCCATTAAATTCAACTCAGCTATTGCTTGCTGGTAAGCAGCTTTATTTTCTTTAAAGTCTTTTGTTTGATTGACTATAAAAAGCTCTAACCAATACCTCATTTTTTGCTTGAGCTTAGGTTGCGTCTTCCAATACTCCATCAAGTCAGTCAAGTTATGGAGCTCGAGCATTTCCTTGTCAGTTTGAGTAAGAGTTTCATCACGTAAAAACTTTTGCAAAGCTCCTATAATTTCTACATGAGCCCCCATGTCACGCCCCGTTCTCCAGGCGTAATTAACCTTTGCACGTTTAAGAAGAATCGCACACGCTAACTCTGGAGCAAGTGCATGTGCGCTCTGAAAACCTAACAAAGGAAACAAAGTATAAATAGTAAGTGCTCTAATTTTCATCATTTACAATCCAAAGATCGGACTCCGTAAGAGAATAAATCACAGCTCCTCTATCCTACTTTACTTTCAAGTGCTCATCTAAATGCTCAATTTTTTTAGATATGTTTTTATAAAAATCATAGCGGCCAAGAAGAAACCTAAAAAAGTATTTATCAAAGAGCTTGATGATAGGAATTCCAATAAGAGCTAAAACAATAATTCCGATCAAGATAGCTAAAACATTTTGTGTTCCTGTCGGGTCTTCTTTAAAAAAAAGCCCATTTGTATTCATTCCAAAAAAACCAACGATTAAATTAAGGGGCAAAAACACTCCAGAAATTAATGTTAACGCAAGTAGCGTTTTATTAAGTCGTTCACTTTTGATGGAATCGTAATAATGATGAAGACTGTCCATTCGAACCTTTGTCGAAACAAGATTAGAGCTTTGAAAGTTTATAAGGTCTTCTATATCCTTAAACTCATCTGCTTTTTCATTAAAACTCGATTCACACTTCTTATAAAACTCTTTATAAACGGCTAAATTTCGATAATAGAAGTTTTCTACTTTCGCGAGGTCTTTTTTGAGGTCAAACCAAACATCCATAAAATAACTTGGCACTTGTCTTTCAAAAAGGCTGTCCTCAAGCTTTTCAATTTCATCAGAATACCCGTTGATTACTTTTTGATTTTCAACATAATACCCCTCTAGCAATTTAAGCATATCTTGATGACCCTTTTTAAGCTCGAGAAATCCGCGTTGCGAGCGTTCATAGATAAACACATGGCGCTTTTTTATTAAAAAAGCTTCTGTGCTAAATGAGAGTGAATTGTCTGCAATGAGTATTTTTCTCACTAATAGAACCTGAAAATCAACATAGTCTTCAAATACAGACGGATGCTCGCCTGTAGAAAGCAGAGCAGTCAGCTCTTCAGCATGTTCTCCGGCTAAGCTTTCAAGACTGACTAAATTCTTTTCCATCACTCATAAGTATAACGTGGCACTCCCCATTCAGCACAAAAAAACAAAGCATATTTACTCACTTCAGTGATAAAGCGAGAATCTCAACCAGAGGCCAGTAGAATCTTAGATTTACAAGTAGTGTCAAAACTTTGCTCCTGCCATTAATTTGCTTATTGGGACAAAGAGAAGGAAAATTTTCATATGGCAGTCACAACTAAACCCAAAGAGGTGAAAGTTCTTGGCAACAACCGAGAATCCGAAGCTAGTATTCAAGAACTTAAGCTCCTTGCTAAAAATAAATGGAAGGGTTGGACCTGCCTCGTTGGAAAAAACAATTTGATCATCGAAGATGATGGTGACGTATTTGGTTCTGTCTGCAAAGTCGGGGGAAAAATTGGAAATATTCATACCGGTTTTCAACTCCTCCAAAGCCCTCGTATATGTGAGCGTAGTAATTGTCATTGCGCAGACGACATGAAAATGCCAAAAGCTATTAATTCAAAAGAACTCAAGAGGCTCTTAGATCTAGAAAGAGAAGCCACTCCTTATACAGAAGAAGAATTTTCTATTACAGCAATAGCTGGAACTGAGCATCTTACGAAAAACCCTACTCTCAACGTCAATTGGAATGTTGGTCGTCGCTGCAACTTTGACTGCTCCTACTGTCCCGACTCCGTACACAATGCAACCGATCCCTACCCTAGCCTTGAGAGCCTCAAGGAAACAGTTAAAAGACTCTATGAACAAATTGCTCCTACACAAAAAATTAAATTTACCCTTACCGGAGGAGAACCCACCTTAATCCCCCATTACTTAGAGTTTCTAGGATGGATACGTAAGCAATACAGTGGACGTTGTATCATAGTAACAAATACCAATGGCTCCAAAAGTGCTGATTATCTCTGCAAACTCCTTGAAGTTTCTGCTATCAATCTTTCATTGCACTTTGAATTTTTTAAAATTGCTCCACTAAGAGAGCGTCTTATCAAACTCGCAGAAAAGCGTATCCAGCTTTTAGAAAGCGGCAGAAAACGCCACGTAAGAATCAAAATGATTGTTCCCCCCGGTGGAGTCCCCAAGGCACATCTCTATTTAAGAGAAATACAAAAAGTAGTTCCTGATAAAGAAGCTTTACTCTTTTCAATGGAGCCCGTCATAGACAAGAACAACAATTACGAAACAGCCACATTCGGAGATACTGAGAAAGCAGCTCTCCTAAAAATGAGTTCATCTTCCGATCAGAATATTGGGAAAATATGAGGGGGTTAAATAATTTGAAATGAAAGTTATATTTTATCCTTGTTATTCTTCAGCCAACCCCTATCAAGCAGAACTTAAACATTATTTAAAAAAACAAGGAATAGAATACATTGGAATTAAAAAAAATGACTTTCACCATATCATTCAACGATCAAAAAAAGCAGACCTGATACATCTGCATTGGGTCGATCCGCTCGTTCAAAAAGAAGGACTGGCAAGCTCTGTTAGAAGTCTTTCTAAAGCCACACTCGTTTTACTTCGCCTCAAAATGAGAGGCCTCAAAATAATATGGACCTTTCACAACCTACACCCCCATGAAAACAAATTCCCTCTACTTAATAATATCGGAAACTTTATATTTGCTTTCTTCTCTCACAAAATCATTATTCACAATAAGTCAGGTCTTCAAATAGCAACTAAGCGCCTTAAAGTTTCTTCTGAAAAATTTATAGTTCTAAAACACCCTCACTACGCGAGCGTCTTTGGTAGATGCAAAACTTCTGCTTTATCACGTGACCTTAAACGTGCCCTTGATAGTAATGCATTTACCTTTCTTTTTATGGGAATGATTCGCCCCTACAAGGGCCTCGAGGACCTTTTCGATGCTTTTTTTGGTGCCTGTGTTGGTCCGTCTCGCTTACTCGTCGTAGGTAAAGCACACGACAAAGAGTACGAGAAAAAAATCAAAGGATACTGCTTACGAGACGAGAGAATTACATTCATCAATCGACATATTCGTAACGAAGAAGTTCCCCAAGTCTTTGCACGTTCTCATGTTGGAATACTCCCCTATCGCTCAGTTTTCTCTTCAGGATCCTTAGCTCTCATGCAAAGTTTCAAACTACCAGTCATACTCCCTCAGCTTGATTGTTTTGAGGAGATGCTAAAAGACAATTCAGCTCTATTTTACAATCCCGAAAAAATCTCGTCTCTCAAAGATATGCTTGAGCATGCTTACCAAAATCCAGATAGTATAGAAAAAATAGGAGAAACTCTTTGGCGACGAAACGCCAAATGGACCTTCAAAGCTTTTAGCCATAAACACAGTGAAATATTTCAATCAGCTGTTGGAGTCACAGAACATCATATGAACCAAGGCCTCTCTGCAACTCCTGGCTTAATACTATGAAAATAGAGCGTGGGCATTTCAGGGAGAATCTTCTTAAAATGTGGACTACTGTAAGTAAAAAACACATTTCCCTTTAAAAACTCACCTATAACTTTTTTTTCAGTACAACAAAGAGTAAAATACCTCAAAGCTGCTACTTCTGGGTCTTCAGTTATAAAGCTTCTTTTTTTGGCCTGCCTAAGCAAATCCTCTTTAAGGTCAATGAAATCTTTTTCCTGCTCAGCACTAAGCTTAATCTCAGTTAAACTTAGAGAATACTTCTTCCAAATTTCACTTAAATACAGACATTCCATTCCCATATGAATTGCCTCGTTTTTAATTTTCAACAAATAGGATTTAGCAATATCATCAGGAACGCGATTGCAGCGAGCATGCTCGTCGGCAAGTATAAGTTTAACTCCAAACAGCGACTCTCCACACATTTCATTGAGCTCGCAAATTAACTTATCAAGGCGATTCAAGGCTAAAAAGTCACACTCCTTAAGCTCACTTCGACTTCCAACACCCCAAAATCCCGCAAAATACAGTTTCTCTTGTTTTAAAAGTGCTTTTTGGATTAAGGACTTAACCTGATCCAAAGACTCTGAGTGCGCACGACGATACTCATAACGATCAAACTTACTCACGAGTTTCTCGCAAAGAGTTCCATCCAGTCGCTCCAATAAAGCCTTTTGATCAATTTTCCCAATTGGATTTCGCGGCAGAGATTTCATTACATAATAAGAATCTGGAACTTTTTGACTAGAAAATTCTAATCTTAATTGCCGAATCGTCTCTTCCAAGTAAGCGTTTTCTTCATCTTTGAAAACAACACAACACATCACTTTCTCACCCGAAAAATGATCACCTATTCCAATTGTTTTTACTTCCTTTACAAAAGACAGAGAAATCAAAAAAGCATCTATTTCATCTGGAAATATTAAAATTCCATTTCGTTTAATAATATTTTTGAGTCTTCCGGTAATAACGAGTTGACCATCATGATCAAGGTATCCCAAGTCACCTGTGCGAAAAAAAGAATCGACCAAGGAAGCTTTATTGAGCTTCTTTTGATTGTGATACCCTTTCATTACAAGATCGCCTCCAATAAGAATTTCTCCTATTTTGGAATTTTCCCCAGGGACAGAGGGAATAGCACTCTGATCAATTTTTATCTCACAATTAACTGGAATACCCGCCGTATCATATCGCTTACGATCATCTTTAGGCGTCATTGTAGCCCAAGTAGTGGTCTCGGTTAAACCATATCCTTGGTAGCAGGGAATCTGAAACGTCTTTTCAAAATCTCTCCACAAAACCGGATCAAAACGAGCAGTTCCAACCATTGCAAAGCGAAGTCTCTTAAGATTTAAAGATTTATCTCTAGAGCCAAGACTCAAAAGGGCCGCTGCAATCGACGGAGTAATGCTCAATATACTCACACCATATTCACTCACCAACTCCCAATACGACAAGGCATTCTGGAATGAAAAAATGTCTGCGATCACAACATGCGCCCCTACTTTTAAACAACTAAGTCCCGTAATCATAGGAGCATTAATATGATAAAAAGGGAGTACACACAGAACCTTATCTTCTGAATTAATCTCATAAAATGTAGAAAGAGATTCAGCCATATGAAAAAGGTTTCTCTGAGTTAACAAAACACCTTTGGGTAGACTTGTACTTCCAGAAGTATATATCAGCAAAACTGGAGAATCCCTTGAATCCAGAGTAGAAGGATATGGAAGTTCAGTTGAAAAAACGTGATCTTCCTCAAACACCCCGGAAACATCAACCTCATTAAGCTTATGTGTAGGCATTTGCGGAATAGCTTCAGCCACTCTTAAGATAAGCTTTGCTTTCGAATCATTTAGAATGTTTTTAATTTCAGATTGTGTACTTTCTGGATTTACAGGAACCAAAACACAACGCCTCGAAGCGCACGCAAAAAGAAGCGGGAAGAAAATGGGGCTGTTTTTTGTAAAAAATAAAACTTTTTCTCCCTCATTGACATCATAGCGCTGCAATAGAGTGTGAAGTGAAGCACTCGCTAACATCAAGTCAGAATAAGAAATATCTTGCGACAATGCTTTCGATGTAAAGGCATTATTATCAGGGAATAAACTAACTGACTGATGGAGAAGCTCTACCAGAGAATTTAATTCAAGTACTTCATATTGTGGACTTAAAGACTTTACGCTCATTTTTCCGCTACCTTATTCAATATAAATTTTTCGATATGCTCTAAATCTTGTAAGTTCTGCGTTTTAACTTCATGTGGTTCAAATTTAACTTGAAACTCTTTTTCAATAAAAACGACCAAATGCAAGGTACTTATGGAGTCAACAATACCATTTTCTAATAAATGAGTATGATCTGTAATCTCAATACTTTTTCCACCCTTAAGTAGGTTCTCTAAAATGTAATCCTTTACTTTGCTTTTAATTTGACTCACTTTTCCTTCCTCCCTGTTGAAACCGAACTTAAAGATCGTAATTTTTGTGTTCTATCTAGATAAGGTAAAAACTTTTCAAGAAACGCTTTTGATACAAGATCTGTGCCTTCTTCATTATAATGGTTTCCATCAGGTCTCGCACAGCAGTCGTACCTATAACCATCGAATGCGCGCCTTAAGTCAATACTCTCAAAACCGTGCTTAGCAGCTATATTAAGAACTTCGTCTTGACGCTCATAGCTTGGGATAGGCTTTCTATTCGCTTGAGGAAGTAAAAGTAAAAAAGGTTTTCCCTTTGTTTTACTTACTAATTCAGAACTACGCTTGAATGACCATTCAAAATACTTAATCAATAAATCATCAGGGAAATTTTCAGGATAATTTAAAGCTTCAATAGACGACTTGTCCCTTACATGAAAGAGCTCGTAAGCATCAGGATATGGGAAAACCCCAGAATTAAACATTAGGCTTATATTTTTCTTGGAAATTTTAAAGGAAGTAGTACCAAGCTCGAAGACATAAATATCTGGGTTAAAATCTATAACCTGCTGCTCTAAAAGATATGGGTACTGTGCCAAAGAGTTCCCTGCCACAGAAAAATTTAAGAATTCAATATGAGGATACCCTTTTTTGTTTAAAAACTTTTGTACGCCCTTTGCCCAACTTAAAATCTTTTCATCACCGTTGTTCCATCCATTCGACATAGATGATCCCAATAATGCAACTCGAAGGCTATTTGTCTTTTTCTCAATGGGATATCCAATATCTTCTTCTTTTGCTTTCTTGAGAGTAAAATTTACCTCTTTCGATGATAAATGTGATTTTTTTGTATTTAATGCCTCATAAAAGGAAAGATTGGGCAGGGTTCTATAGTTTTCTGGCTTATAATAAAACCTTTCTCTTTTTACAATTTTAAGAATTCTACGGTCGGCATCATTTAAACTTTTCTCAAAAGAATACCTTCCAATAAAACAGAGTCCAACTAGAATAACTGAATTTATAATATCTCTACGGCGAGCCCACGGAAAAAAACGAAGTCTTTTCTCAAGTGAAATCCATTTGGATCTCGGAAGATAAGCACCCAGGAGGCCAATAAACACAAAAGGCGCTAGCCAGAAAAACTCTTTGAAATTCTCTAATCTTAAGCGATAGTAAACGCTTACAAATGAAGACACACTCTCAGAGGCCCAAAGAACCCAAAGTGTTGTTATCAGAAGCAACATTATACTGATTCGAAAAGCATGCTTTAAAAATGGAAGAATTGACCACGAATAGTTCTCTCTCTTTTTACCAAACTTATCTTCTTGCACGGTTTCCCAGACAACAAAAGAAGCAATAATAAACCAATATAGGAGATCCTTTATCTGAAGAGAAAATTTACCGTGGATCCAATAATACTGATAACTATGCATTAAACAAGTAACCACAAAAACAATCGAAGTTGTAATAACAAGACTCAATCTATGTCCCAAACGCCTCATCTTAAAATACGTCGGGTAGAAAAACACATTGGTCATAAAATCAGTCCAATAAATATTAATCCTTCTCCAAAAGTCTAAAAAACTTGTAGCGAAAAGATACTGATTATGTGATCGCTTAACACTTATTCCATAAAGGGCTAAAGCTCCTAAAGCAATATGGAAGGTACCTGAGACGCTCAAATACGTCATGTAATTAAAAAGCATAAACTTAAGCAAGTCACCGTAGCTCATCACCATACCTAAGGGCTCACTAAAACCATTTTTAATAACACGATAAATTATAAGCTGGAGAATACCTTCAAATACTTTATCTATTCCCTCTTGATAGACTTTAAAATCTTCCTCTTTTTTAAAATCATTTATAAATGATTCAAAATCTAGAACGGGGGAAAAACTCATCGTTAAATTAGGAAGAAGCAAAAAATATGAAAAAGCATCTTGGAGTGAAAGCTTTTCATTTGAATACTTCATATAACGCAATAAAAGAATTAAACGAAAAGCAAAAACACTCCCTATAGAAGTTAAAAATAGTTTATCGAAGGACCAAGCGTCACTTATCTTAATCTTCGCAGCGACAAAAATTGATAAAGCAGCCAGTAAAAATAACAGTGTTACCTTGAACTTGAACTTTATTTCTGTTGTGCAGACGTATGCTGATATTGAAAGCACTAAAATTGTTCCGGCTGCAGTCATTGGCGTAAAAACAAAGAATGCTCCCAAAAGTCCGGAGAAAATTAGCATTACGGCTCGTCTCTCTTTTGGCAACATCCAACTCAGAACTGCTCCACCTAAAAAGACTTGGCATGCAACTGAAAATGCCTTCGAATGAAATTCATAAAAATCAAAAAGATATAAACACAACCAAATCTGTAAAATAATCAAGGAAAAAGGCAAGACAATGCTTCCAAAAGAGCTCAATTCGAACTTACTTTTAGATTCACTCAAATCTTTAGCCTTCAAATCTTTTGATTCCATAAATTCTGCTTTTAGTGGCCACAGACCACCCTTAACTGATCGACCTTTGTGTAGAAAATCCTGAACAATTATCAGACGATTGCACATTTTTCATGCTTCAATAGGAAAAGAGTCACAATGTTGGCGCATTTTTATCTCTTTAAATTAAATATTCACCTCGATATAGCTCTCAACTAGTAAAATATGAGTGGGAGCAACCTAGAGAATCTATGTTTATACGGCACTTATTTTTTTGGATTTTAGCAGCTATCACACTCCCCTCCGGAGCTTCTATCATGACTCCAAGCTGTGAAGAAAATGCTTTGCTAAAAGCAGCCCAAAAAACCTCGTCGCTCGAAGATGTTACTTATTGCACCCACCACAAAGACGTTCTAAAAGTCGACATTATTTCACCAGCAAATGCCCAAACGACCAACCCTGCCCTTTTATTCATACATGGCGGTGCATGGTCCCAGGGAGACAAGAAAGAATGGAAAGGAATTCAACTCAAGTTAGCGGGACAGGGATTTGTAACTTTTAGTCTAAATTATCGCCTAAATACAAAAGATGACAAAGGCGCTGTATTAAACTCTTACTCAGATCAAATAGAAGATATTCAATGCGCTTTAAGATGGATTTATAAAAACAGAAAAAAGTACAAGGTAAATCCAAAACGCATGGGCATAGCTGGAAGCTCCTCTGGTGCACACCTAGCCCTCCTAGCTGGGTTAACCTTAGAGGGAAATGACATGCCCTCTATAAAAGCAATTGTAAGTGTATCGGGGCCAACGGATCTAGATGCACTTCAAGTATCAAACCCAAAGTTAAACTCACTACTTGAAAAAGTATTTCGCTCTGTTGATCACAACAGTTCAATGAAGAAAGCGAGTCCTGTTACATACCTAAAAAAGGAAAGTCCTCCAATATTGAGCCTATCTGGAACACTCGATAATGTTGTTCCCTTTGACCAAGCAGAACGGCTCGATCGGGAAGCCCTTAAAGTTGGAGCAAAGCATACATTAATTAAATTTGACAACGAAGGTCATCGATTTAGCGAAGCATCTAGAAGATGTGCCACTACTTATCTTATTAATTTCTTTAAAAAAATACTTATTTAGAAATCACTTAGAGGCTTCTTAAACAATTCACACGCACCTTCTACTTTTTTTGAGCAGGCACGCCCATACATACGTCGAGCTTCTTCGTGATTTTTACGACTCGTTAAAATTTTACCCGCATTAAAACAACCTTCGCCTGAACCTTCGCGACATTGTTTTTGAAAATCACTAAGCGCTTTTTTTTCCTCATATTGTTTCTTTTTAGGATTAGTTGGAGTCGTGACGGAGGACGAGCTCGAGGACTTAGTTACTAAAGATGACTTTGTCGTTTTCGATTGCTTATCTATAGGTCGCTTAACAACTGAGTGAGTTTCTCTAGTCTCTGGTAATGTGGCTAAAAATGTAACATAATTACAAGCAGTTTTGTCTTTAAAAAGACAGGCCTGTCTCATATTAGCTGCTGCTCGCTTGAAATAGCCTAACTCATAAAAATACTGTGCTACGGACAAGCAAGACTTAGCTTTTTTTCCTCCAGTACACTCATTAGTAAGTTGTTTAATGTTTTTTCTTTCAAAAGACTCACTATATAAATAGCAAGAGGTAATATCACCTAAGTCGCAACCCACATTATAAAAATATTTAGCACGTTTCTTATCCTTTTTAATGGCAGAGAATATGGCGGCCTTAACACAACTGGGAGAATCTCCACACGCACAAAGTTTTTCAAAGCTTTTTGAACTTTTATCTGATGAGGCACTTTTCTTCAGGCTGGCCACTTTAGACTGAGAACATTTAGGAAATTTTACTCCAACCTTGTCTTTTTTCGGATTCTTTGAAGAAGAGGGCTTAGATTTACTATTTACTGATGTCGGAGTTGCAGCACTTGTATTTTTTTTCTGCTGTGAGTGTAACAAAGCAGAAAAAGAAAGTCCCAACAGAAAGAACGAAGATTGCATCACTTTAAATCGAAGAATTCGACCAAATCTCATACATATCACCTCTAATTATGGAGCAGACAAATCACTTAGTGGATTTTCAAAAGCTGGCATACCCTGGTCGTGTTCGGAATAATGAGTCCCTAACTTCGTACCAAGAGCTTCTAACTCGGAACGAATTGTCTTCGCAACTGCAAAGATATCTTCCCAATGCATGTTTAGATCTGCGAACTTAAGCATTTGCTCTGTATTCTTAGCCTCCGCTTTGATACGGTCTCTTCCCACTAATTCCCAAAGGTCTTTGTGTGCAAAAAGATACGGTTTTCTAGTTTGTTCAGTTAAGCGAGAGATTGCTTGGTTTGCCTCACTCACCCAGAGTGAAGGATATTCTTTTTCATTTTTCAATAGTGCGCTTAATCCACTAATTTCCCGAAACTCCTCTGTCTTTAACTGCATCGACAATAGGTTTAATGTTTCGTCTCGCTTTTTAAGCATCGACTCTTTAAATTGCACTGCAAACTCTTTAGCATTACGTGTTTGCGTAGCAATGTACGTAATGAGTTGAATTGGTTCAAAAAAAGAATAAGGCATAACCGCTATCTGAGGTCTTACTCGCAACGTTGAGGGTGTATGAGCAACCATGTGCTTGTCATACTCAACAAAGGCATGAGGATTAAAGCTGTACAAAGATGCGCCAAAAGAAGAATCGCTCCCTCTATAATAAGGAAAGAAGCAAGGACTTAACTCCCTATTATCTAAAGTGAAAAAGGTCGACATAAAACGAAAAGAACGGGTGATTAGATTTCCAGGATAAAGTTTCATAACTTGGCGGCTTCTTGAAAGCTGCTGAAAGGCTTCAACACTAGAAAAGTATTTTTTTAAAATTCTCGGCGATACATAAAAATGAGACAATCTCTCATTAGATCCGCTATCACCTATAAGTCCCCACAATTTTAACTTTACTGAATTTTGTTTGGAAAAATACTTCTGTTCAGTATCGTTTTTTGTGAAACGAGTAATGTCTATGCTTTCCTTTTCTATTGATGGGCTTAATGCCTCGGGAAGCGACTTCCCAACACTCCCTAGTTGATCAGCAAAGTCTAGCTTTTGCTCTTCAACCTTTTCTAAAATTGTACTGAACGCGGGATGAAGCTCAAGGTATACATGCTCATCAATATTCTTATCGATCTTCATGAAGACGTCATTTGGAATTCTCTTGTGAGCATAAAACTGGGGCAAAGCATCGGAATCACTCGAAGTAAAAATAGTTCCCGCGTTTAAAAGAAGAGAAAAGTTACGTTGTCCACCAGTACTATTAAGCTGAGGCTCATCAAGTCCCATGGCAAAACGAAAGAGATCAAGCGTCAATCCCGACTTCTTCGCCAACATATCGCAAGCCTTTAATCTCGCCTCACGATCAAAAAACTTAACCTCACCCTTAAACCCCGAGGTCAAAGCCTCTTCCACAGCCAAAGAAGCCGCTTCTGTATTCTCTGGCTTGCGAGAATCATCCAAAACAAAGAGCTTAACCTTTAAATGACTTCTCTCCGACAAACGCGTTAACTCAGTTAAAAAAGAATGAAGCTCTTCTGGCCTATCTGAATGAAGCAAGGTCCAACGGATCTCAGTTCCTTTATCATTTTGACTTATCTCAACAAGGGGGAATTCTTTTTTCAGCTTTTCAAAAAGAACTTTTTCTTGAATTAAAATACCCCTCTGAACAAGAGCATCAAGACACCCTTTTATAAGCACACGAGGGCGCCACTCAAAACGCGGCGACTTTTCATCTCCAACACAAAGCACTTTCCACATAAGAATTAAATCCAAAAACAATCCTACGCGCTCAACAAAAGGTTTTCGCTTGAACATTCGTTCATAAAGAGACCCCAAAGTGCAAGCCTCAGATAAATTACTTAACAAGCTAGCAAAGTAAAGCGGAAACTTTTGCCCTTGCTGATTTAGATCTGTATGCACCACACACTCGTTATGTGATTTGAGGGCTAAAGAAAAAGTTGGAATATATCTTGGCTCTTGGGTCAGCATAGCTTTATCCTAACCATAGAATGTCAATTGTTGTAGTGTCTGCGTATTTTAACTTTTTTGAAAGAGTGTCCCGCAGCATTAATTACTCAAAGTTTCGCAAAAAAATCCTCGAGGAAAACATCCCTCTTATCACTGTTGCTTTAGAAAAAGAAAATACCCCACGTTTAGCTCCTGAAGCTAATGAAAGCATCGTCTCCATACCTCACGCCGGTATCTTGTGGCAAAAAGAAGCTCTTTGGCAAAGGGGGATCCTTGAAGCCCGTAAGATGGGATTTAAAAAAGTTCTTTGCCTAGACGGCGATGTCTATTTTCCACAAAAAGGTGCATTGAAACTCATTTCAGAACACTTGGATTATTATGAGATACTGCACCCCTGGGACCTCAGCCTTCACGCTTATGAAGATGGAACCTGGAATATGCGTAAATCTATTATTCAAATATTTGAAGAGTTTGGCAATGTTCGCAGCTACCAGATGTCAGGCTCTTATATCCAGGATTTACAAAAAGTGGTTGAACTCTCAAAAGCCCACAATATTGGATGTTCCGACAGGTCTCAAATTAGAAACTCTGACGACAAAGTACTTAGTAGCCCAGGTTATGGCATTGGACTATCCCAAAGAGCTCTAGCGTCTTTTGAATTTTATCCTTACGCCATCGTAGGAGGTGGTGACCTCATTAACTTGGGACTCATGTATTTTGCCCTCAAATATCCCCATGAAAATATCGAATCACTCTACACAAATCACCTTGTAGAAAAAACAAAATGGACGCCACAAACTTACAAGGAAAGCTTCTGTCGCTGGATTGAAAAAGAAGTAAAAAAGAATTCGTATAAAATGGGAGCTGCAGCTGGCATTAACATTGTTTCTCTCTCTCACGGCGTTTTAGAAAACAGAAAATACCATAACAGACTCAGAATGCTTGAGCTTGACTTCTCAGACGAGTTATTTATCAAATCGCCCGAAGGAGCCTTAGACTGGAAAGATCCAGACTCCCCCTTTGCACAGGGGATTAAGCGCTACTTTATTGAACGTAACGACTAAACACACCTCCGACAGCGCGCGTTAACCTTCATCTTTGAGTTTTGAAAAAGCTCCCTTAGCATAAAGGTAGTTAGATGATTAAGAAAAAAAAGCAAAAGAAAAGCACTACGAATATATTTAGCTTATGGATGAAGCAATGGAAAGCTTCTCCTCGTTCAGGCTTTACTATGATCGAACTTCTAATGGTTATTGCTCTTGTTGCTATCATCGGTGCCGTTGCCCTGCCCTCTTTCCTAGATTTTCGAGATGAAGGAAGAGTTGCCTCTGTCCAGGAGTTCTTAAGAAACATGAGAACCGCAATAAAATTACGAGAAAAAGAAGCTATTTTAAGATGCGGAAAAGACGCCAACTTTCACTTTTCAACTTTTAAAATAGCAACGAACCTTGTGCTCCATAGTGGAGACGCTGACTTTAGCGATTGCTTACGAAGTAGTGCACCTAATGGCCAAAGCCTCACCTTCTTAACAGACTCGAAACCACTCCCCAACAACCCTTTCGCAAATGCCTCACAATATGGAGGGGTCCTTGGTGTCAACATAACGCCGCCCTATAATCAATGTGCATCGGTAACTACAAGTGCAACAAATGCATACCATGGATCAATCAACCTCAATGATATTTGGCCTTCATGGTCCGACACCTCCTCAGAAACCCCTAGCTGGATTTACAATACTGCCGATGGGAACATCTGGGCGAACTCAAGACAACCCACAAACGGAACTCTTCTTTGCTCTCTCTAAACTTAACCAAATCTTAATACGTCAATTCTTTGGCAGAGTTAGAATAGTTAGATGAAGTTACAAAAGTATTCTTTTTTTATTTTTGGGAGCCTATTTCTTTCTACTCTGATTTTTGCAGAACGAAGAGCACCCAGAATTCAATCAACAGAAGCCATAGAAAAATCCGCAATCTCTGATGCTAAAACGATAACTCCAACCAAAATAATCAATTCACCTATAGAGATTGAAACTTCAAACAAAGACACACCTACAATCTCAAAAGAAATAGTAGCGGTGCAGAGCAAAGCTAAAGAATTAGACACCTCACAGTACACAAATGCCTTCTGGAAAACTGAGCACACTCTTGCACCCATAAAATAAAGCAAATTACGTTGACCTAAGAGCATAAGACTAAAGAGCATTGTTGCGTTAAGATAATTTCATGCTTCTAATCTTCCTTAGTCTTGCACTTAGCATTTATGCCCTTGTCGCTCTTCAAAAAGAGAAAAACATATTGAAAAGCTTACAAGTTACTACGGGCACCTTACTCGGGTATTTAAAAGATGAAAAAACAGGCTATTACAATGCAATCCTGAGCTTTAGTTATAAAGCGGAGAAGTATTTTTTTAAAAACACAAATTCCACACAATACCCAGAGTACGCAATTGGTAGCACTCACAATGTCTATTACGAAACACCCGAAGAAACTAAAACTTTTGAGATCCCAATCCAGGCAACCCTTGGCTACAAAAGAGAAAAAGACTACCGGCCCTTGATATTCTTGGGCTTAGGCTTCTTATGTATTTTATTGTTTTCAGAACTTACACAAATTTACTTTGCTACTGTACTTTACATCTTAGGCCTCTACCTTTACTTTCGACGCCCCGGAAGTAACTCACATCTTCTCGTAGGACAAATCGACACGGATACTCGATACCTTAAGGACTATCCTGTCAGTCAAAGCTTCTCCGAATCTGAATTTGAAAAACTAATACTTGTTGAGCGCAGCTCGCTCAAAAACTCTCGCTCTTTGTGGTACGCTCAAATCAAGGAAAAAGCATACCTTCCACTAGGGATAGCCCTCATTTGCTTCATTTTTATAAACTACTCTGCGTTTAACCAAGAACCTGCACCTCTTAAAAGCGCTACCCCTGAAAAGAAAGTTACCATTAATGACGTCTTAGATGCTGGATCAATAGAGGGTGCAAGCGATGAGTACGCAGACATTAAAGAGTTTGCAAAAAAATATTGCTTTAGCTTTCAGTCTAGCAGCTGTCTTTTTTCCTATGAAGTACTCGACGATTCAGAAACTGAAAAACTATATGAACGTTTTTTTAGCTTTTTACTTTTAGACATTGCACTCATTTCACTCGGATTTTCACTCGTGGCATTTAAAGCTTCATACGTTTTTGCAAGATTTGACCAATACCCTGAAACTAAAAAACCTGATTCGGATGATCCGAACACATCACCTGAGACATCATCAACATAAGTCATCACAGTGGGCGTTTTTTGAACCATCCAGAAAAGCTTCTTCTAGTTATGCATGAAGTTAAAACTTCATGCTCAATGTCGTGACTCAAAAAAAGAACCAAGGTTCCAGCAAGAGGCTTAACTTTAAGATCTATTTGTGAGTGTAACAAAAGCTCCCCACCGTCGCCATCCTTCCAGTCTTGATTGAAATACATAACAACTGATAGGACACGCAAGTCAGAGTCCTTAAAAGAATCAAAATGTTTTTGATAAAGTGAATCCTTTGAGAAAATTGAATAGTGTCCTTCAAAATCAAATAAGCCAAGTAACATTTGCTCATTGCACTCCAAGCGAATTTTTTCGAGTGCCGTAAATAAAATCTGCTGAGCACTCGTCAGCAACTGTGAATTAAGCCAGTAAGTTTTATCACTTCGAATACTGTGATCATGTACTGTTTTAGTTTTATTCCCAATCGACGCACTTTGAAACGCTCCAGACTCAAACAACGTATTGATTTCATCGGACAAGAGCTGTACTTCAGCGGTACTTAAAAAGTTTTCCTGAATAGAGTAACCTCTCTCAATGAGGTCTTGAACGATCACTGAAAACCAGCCGTCGACATTAAAGCATTCTACTCGATATCAACTAGATCAACATACCTTTTCGGAGGAGGACTGTTTTGACGTTTAAAACAAAAAAGCCCCCTACCCGCTAAGGTAGGAGGCTTTTAATTTATTTTGTAATAGCTACTAAAAATTCTTAGTAACGACCACGGCCACCGCCGCCGCCACCGCTGCGACCACCGCCGCCGCCGTATCCACCACGACCACCGCCGCCGCCTTCGCGAGGAGCTTGTGGTTTAGCTTCACTTACAGACATAGCGCGACCGTCAACTTCAGTGCCGTTAAGCTTAGAAATTGCATCAGCAGCTTCAGAGTCAGATCCCATTTCTACGAATCCGAAACCTTTGCTACGACCAGTATCACGATCAGTAATAATTTTTGCAGATTCTACAGTGCCACATTGTGAAAATGTGTCCTTGAGCGACTGCTCAGTTGCAGAAAAAGATAGATTGCCAACAAATAATTTATTTCCCATTTATAATAACCTCCTTAAGGCTAGGTGCCACTACGAGGTCCGGAACTGAAGTCCTGAGGTCCAAATAGAAGTCACGCAGTAATTATTAGCACCACTTATGAGCTAAATCCCTTAAATAAAGAAAATCTTTTAGGCTTAATGCCTTCTTAAAGCAAAACGAGGCCCTAAGCCTTATGCAGAGCCCCCAAAAGTCAAGAAACGGCCAATTTTTAGAAGACCCGCTCTGGGGGGGCTTCCAGCTGTAAAGCCCTGAAACACTTAGGATAAAATTCATCCAATCTTCATCCCATTTCTAAAACTAGGGAGTTGGATGAGATCATCATGTATATCCGGAACCTAAGAGACCTTGGCCTAGGACTTCTGCTTTTATCCGCTTGTAAGAACTCCGGGGGCAATGTCGACACCTCAAGCCTTTCCTCTGGAATAACCTTTAGCGCATTCAGCACAACATCTGCATCCTGTGTTTTTACAGGAAAAAATTTCGCTACGGTTGGTGGCGCATCTAACATTATCGTAAACTACAGCTCACTCAGCGAAGCCCTTGTATATTACAAATGCTCAGATAACGACGTTACGATTTCAGCACAATGTAAGTCTGCTAACGAATCTTCATTCACTGCATGTGACGGAGAGGGCAGCCTTAATCTTGTCGGGCTAGAAAACGGCTCCTACCAAGTAGAAATCCAAGCCATTGACCCTGAAACCTCTAACATATCTGCAACTGCAATTTTTGAATTTGCAGTTGATGCCACAAGCCCTCAGGTATCAAATGTTACTGAGATCACAAAAACAACAAACAGCATCACCCTTGATTTCGATGCTCAAGACCCTACCCAAATCGAAGGAGTCAATGTTCCAAGTAGTGGAATCGCGGGCATTGGCTGTGCTTACAGTGCATCCCCCTCTCTCCCCGATGAAAGCACTTGGGAAGATTGTTCTGCTGGTCGTTTCACGCTGCTTAACTTAGAAGCAGATAAGGACTACTGGGCTTTTTTTAGAGTTCAAGACAACGCTGGGAATCTCAATCTAAACGACGATACTCCAAATACGCTTAAAAGTGTTCTTGTTCACTCACGCTCAATTGATCCAAGTTCAGAAAATCCAGGCCTTTGCGAGTTTCAGAGTGTTGCTCCATACCTTCGTCAAAACTCCTTAGAGATTAGCTACAGCTGCCCTAACGGCGAATGGCAAAACTTATGTGAGCTCAGCGGCCCAGAAGGATTTGCGATTGAAAACTGTGGCAACTTATCGCGCCTTTTGGAATTCTCAGGAACAAACTCAGATGGTGCCTATGCTTTCTGTGCTTACGATGGAATAAATGGTCCAGCGTCTTGTGTTAACTTTATAAAAGACACAGTGTCCCCCTCTGTCGAAATAGACAATGCAACATTGGCTGCAAATTCTGCAACGTTCTACTTTTCAGGAAACGACGAGACATCAGGAGTCACCCATTTCACCTGTGCACTCGAAAATTTATCGAATGGAAAACTCTACAATGCTGCTGGACAAGAGATTGTGAACGGCAGTGTAAATGAACTCTTAGCAGACTCCTCGGGAAATATTTGTGGAAGCAAAAAGCAAGGATCAGGGAAAGCTTATGCTTCATCCATGAGCTTCCCTTCTCTGATACTCACCGAAGGTGCTGATTACCGATTTCACGTGAGCTCTTGGGATGCAGCTGGCAATCAAGCCAGTACCGCTGACAGCCAAACGTTCACGCTCGGGAGTGGAGCCCCCGGCCAATTCCTATGCTCCATAACAAGTCCCCTTAATGATTCCTGGAAAAACACTCTTGGACAAATGAGCGCTTTTAGTTGCACTTACAACAAAACTCCTACTCTCCTCGACTTTAAATGCGAAGTAACTAATGAACGAACGCTCGAAGTTATTCAAAAAGATTGCCAAATAAGCACAGGAAGTATTCCTGGAACCATTTGTATTTCTCAACCCGATGGAGGCGTAAGTTGCAAATGGAAAGGAAGCTTTAGCACCTCTTCTATAGATGCTAACTCAGGTGATCGAATAAAAATAAAGATAACTGCAACGGATAGCAGTCGCGCCTTGAACACTGTCCTTGGTAAAGGCGAAGCTTCAGACTCCTTTCGCTATGACATAAAAGTTCCTCGCTTAGAACCCAACAACATAAATGTGGTAAATAAAAGCAGCGGAATCCTCGCCACCTTTAACTACTTTGAACCCACTAACGAAAGTGGACTTGCTGCCAACAACGCAGGCATTACATGCCGCTTAAATGACCTCGATATCAGTGATCTAAACGACCCTCAAAAATATACTCACGTGCCTTGCGACTACAGCTCGGCCTCTATTGTTCAAACCGACACTTTGAACTTCGACCATCTCTATCGGGTAGAAACAAACATTCAAGATATAGCGGGCAACGCAAGAAATGATGTCTCAGACGCTTTCCAACCTGAATACCCCTACGAAGCCCCTTCATGTGAAGTAAATCTTATAGGAAATAGCGGATCAACAATTAATAATCCTAGCCAAGCTGATGAAACACAACTCGCTATTCATTGCACAAACCCTGCACCCGAAAGTGAAACATTTGCCAAGTGCCTGGTTCAAGCAAGACAAGTTGCAGGCTCTAACTACTATACTGACTGGCAGCCATGTGTAGGAAGTGGCCTTGTTCCACAGTGGGACGCAAATCAACCCAACTCCTCACAAGTCATACTCGCACTCGACAACCTACGATTAAACCCAGAAAACCTTAACCCTCTCGAAATAAAAGTAAAAGTCTTGCCTTGCGATTCCGTATACCAAGACGAATGTGGGCAAGAATCTAGCCTAAGCTACTTCGTAGCCAAGGGCCAAGATGGTGGTTGGTCTGACGTAGAGAATCTCGTTCTTGACCCGCTCGACCCCGGTTTAGCTGAATACTCTAAAAAGACATGTAACAAACCTGCATTCGTATTTCCCGGAACTGATTGCGCTATTGAATCTGGATGGAGCGAAGGCGCGCCAAGTGTTGATGGATACAAAACAGAATATCAAGCAAATGGCACATGCCGAAATGAAGCTTATAACTGGAACCCTTCTCAACAAAAATGCTCTCCTAACTGCGCTGTCATTTTACCTGGCTCAACTCGAACTGATAATAGCGGAGTGGAAACCTGTAGTTGCGTTGCTCCTAATTCAGAAAAAGTCATTGTCACTTTTACTGTTGATGAACAAAGCGAAAGTCGGGAGGAATGTCGTCCCCCATGTGCAAGTGATGAAATTAGAGACCCCGACGGTAGCTGCCGAAGATACTCAAGTTCTTCTTCAAGTAGTAGCAGTAGCTCATCATCCTCTAGCGATGACGATGATGATGACGGCGGCGGAAGTAGTAGCAGTAGCTCAAGCTCTTCTGAGGGAATTGACGGAGGATGGTCTGCAGCAGAACGCGTTGTACTCGATCCTCTAGATATCGCACAAACTGAGTCTTTCCAAAAAACCTGTAACAATCCCGCTTGGGTTGCACCAGGTGAAGATTGTAGTATCGAAAGTGGCTGGAGCGAAGGGGCACGAAGCGCTGAAGGCTATCGTACAGAAAATCAAAACTCAGGCGTATGCAGAAACACAAAATACGAATGGAGCGTTAAACACCAATCCTGCAAACTAAAAGAAGTACCTGTAGATGAATGTAGTGGTGCAACGGTTAAACGCAGCAAGATTATCGGCAAAGCCGTTGATAACACTCGCGGCATCAACAACTGGTTTGATCCCATTGTTCCCGGTAAACCAAAGCCAGGAATAATCATCAATCGCTATCACCTCAATCTTGAAAAAGGAAAATCTGCAACGATTCAAAACGAATGTCCTGCCAATTACACTTCTAAATTTTTACGAGCAGAGGGGACAGACTTCTTTAAATGCACCTGGAACAACAGCGCAATCTCATGCAAAAACAAAGACAACAAAGGTAAAGACATGGACATCATAGAGTTCAGTTGCACATGCAATGACAACAAACCTACTCCGAGCCCAAGTCCCAAACCCACGTGTGGAACACGTACATGGGACGGAAATAAAATGGACCTCAACAAAGGAAAAGTGAGAAAAACTGAAGGCTGTACAACTTGGGTTACAGACGAACGATTTTTAACTAAAGTTGATAGTTACATTAGCGTTGGCAAATACAACTCATGCACCAATAAATGGGAATGTGCAAACTCGTTTAAGTATGCCGCTCAATGGAGAGAAGGCCAGCATTACAATTCAAACATAAAGCAGTGTACTCCAAGTGAAATTAAGCACATGAGAAAAGACTTACAGATTATGCCAAAATGTAGCACTAGCACTGCTCGCAACTCTTGTTATAAGTTTTACAATAGATAAAAGTGTGGATCGCACAAGCTCATCTATCTACGGAAAAGCTGTTTAATTGTACCTGAGTATTTCGGCGTGAAAAACGAGAGGTAAATCATAAGTGCAACCAAAATAGCAGCTATGGGTAATCCGCTTGGCATCAAGAAAGCATTTACAAGTGTAATGTGTATTACGATGGGAGCAAGAACCACTAAAGCCAAAGGTACAAAAAAACCGCTCAATAAAAGTGCACCACAAATAGTTTCCGTCGCTTTTAAAAAAGGCATAAAATAACCAGAAGCCATAAGGCCTTCATTAAAAGTCACCATTCGAGCAGGTAAGTCCGCAGGCATAGGCGCCAAATGAAACAACCCGGCAATACCACCCGCAAAGAATACAAAGCCCAATAGAATACGTGCAATAACGGTTAATTTATTTTTCATGAAAATCTCCTCTTAAAGCAAGTTTACAGCAAAATCTAAAAATTGAACCAAGTGCTGAACTAATTTTAGTGCTGTCCCTCTCCACCTGTCGCAAATCTAATTTTATTGAACTACTTTATTGCCCATGAAAGATAAACACCAGAGCAATCGCCAGGCGTGGAACGAAGCTGCTTCAACTTATAGAAAAACTCTAGATGAGAGCATTGCTTTCTTAAAAAACGGTGGGAAGAATTTTTGTCCACCTGAAATGAAATTTCTCAAAAACTTAAATGAATGGTGTGATCGAGCAATCCATCTTCAGTGTGCAGGGGGGCACGACTCTCTCTCCCTTATCAATTTAGGGGCCAAAGAAGTTATTGGCGTTGATATCAGTGACGAAATGATTAACATCGCAAAAGAAAAATCCCAAGCCTTGGGAATGAATGCTAAATGGTATCAGTCTGATGTGCTAGAAACTCCAGCCGATCTCAATGGTACCGCTGACCTCGTTTACACAGGCAGAGGAGCACTCAATTGGAATATGGACATCAAAGCTTGGGCAAAAGTAGTTGCTCGACTTCTAAAACCTCAAGGAAGAGCATATATTTTTGAAGGCCACCCCATCACCTACTTCTTCGACATGAAGGCATCTGAACTCAGCTTTGACCCGGAGTTTGAAGGATACTTTTCGGGCAAAATCCTTAGCTCAAATGACTGGCCCGAGACTTATGTTGGGAAGATAAAAGAAGACATCAAACAACAAAGTACAAAATACGAAACGGCTTGGCCCACAAGCTCCGTCATAAATGCTTTGATTGAAGCAGGACTCACTCTTCAGCGTTTTGAAGAGCACCCTGATGCTTACTGGGAAGAATTTCCAAATTTAGCAGAGAGCAAAAGAAGAATGTTCCCCAATACGTATTCCATTTTAGCTACAAAGACTTAAAAGGAAACACACTTTATGCCATACCCGACACAGTCGAGATAAGCACCGCTAACAACTCTCGCAAAGCAACTTTTAGGGCAAAACTAAGTGGATTCAATCCCCGAAAAGTTGGTGCTCCAGAGAATGGAGAGGAAAGAGATTACCCCTACAATATCGGTGACGAAGCTATCGAGCTTAAGTGTACTTACAAATATTCAATATAAATTAAATATTCAGCTACCCATTGATTCTAATAACTTTGGGTAGCTGAAAAAGTTTTTACTTTAAATTCTTCAATGGCTTGAGTGATCTGATCTCTGACTACTCTAAAATTAGCAAGTTGCACTTCAGCGGACTCATTACTCGCGGGATCCTTGTGAGGCCAATGCAACCTTGTCGCACTTTTTGAAGCGACCACGGGACACACTTCTTCCGCACAAAGTGTAATAACGTAATTAAGGTCAGCCTTAAAACTAGGATCTAACTGATCAAAACTTTTTGAAAAATGTTGAGTAATGTCTATACCGACTTCTTGAAGAACCTCCACAGCAAAGGAATTCACAGACTTTGGCTCTGACCCTGCACTCTCAATCCAAAAATCTGGTCCTAAAATTTTTCGAGCTAAGCCCTCTGCCATTTGGCTTCGAGCCGAATTAGCGACACACATAAATAAAATTTTAATCATTGGTTTTTTCTAAGCCCCTGAATACATAATCAGCAGCGACCGCGCCCAATATCTGAAACACACAAAAAGCTAAAACATCAGCGGGTCGAATTCCCGCAAAGGTTGAAGTAAATGCTCTCGCAAGAGTCACAGCAGGATTGGCAAAAGAAGTAGAGGACGTGAACCAATAAGCTGAAGCAATATAAGCTCCGACAGCATAAGGCACATCTGAGTTTCGATATTTTGAGACCGCCCGGATAACTGCAATAAGCCCAAAAGTTGCAACAAATTCACTCAACCACTGAGAAGGGCCTGCACGCTCGTGTAAGGAAAGCGAATAAGCACTTTGATTAAACATAAGGTGGGCCACCAAGACCCCAACAAAGGCCCCTAGTCCTTGAGCCAATACATAGAGTCCCGCGACTCGTTTACTAAGATGTCCCCTTAAACTCTCAACTAAAGTCACGACAGGATTAAAGTGAGCTCCCGAGATGGCACCAAACATCAAGATAAGAACCGCAAGTCCTGCTCCCGTCGCAAGTGAATTCGCCAAAAGGGCTATGGCCACATTCCCCCCGGAGAGCTGATCGCCCATAATTCCAGAGCCCACTACGATAGCGAGTAAAAAGGCAGTCCCCATGAATTCAGCCAGTAATTTCTTTCGAAGCTTAAACGTCATAACCAGGCAAAAGCTAATTCAATGGGCCACTCCCAACAAGCTCCCAAGGGATTGAAAAAAGCTCTTGCAGGGAGAGCTAAAATCGTTGACTCAGAGCGTCTAAAACCCTAAAGTAACCTTGTTTTGAGACACTCCCTGCAGCGAATATTACTTAAATTTTTAGCCCCTTTCCTTCTTTCCTTGGCAGCGCCACTTACGCATGCAGATTGCTACGCCTCCCTACAAAGAGACATTCACTCGCTTCCGATTGAAGCTCTTGAAGATGCAGACGCTATTCACCCCAACACCTCTGATGTTCTTGCTAACTTTGTAGAAATATCAAAAATAAGTCGCCCCTCTGAGCACGAAGCTGAAGTGCGCGCTTTTCTAATT
This sequence comes from Bdellovibrionota bacterium, assembly GCA_041391385.1. Classification (GTDB taxonomy): domain Bacteria; phylum Bdellovibrionota; class UBA2428; order UBA2428; family UBA2428; genus CANIGN01. The sequence continues at coordinate 130,289 of JAWKOD010000005.1, read as the reverse complement.
CAAGAAGCTCATGCAAAAGGCTTCGAACACTCAACCGATGACGCTGGCAATCTACTTATAATCGTCCCTTCTAATATTAAGGGCGGAGAGAGTATTCCCTCTGTTTTAATTCAATCACACCTGGACATCGTACCGAAAGTTAAAGGCATAGACACTCTGAAAGACGCCCTTGCATTTTACCAATCCAATAGCGGAGTCATGCCACTCGAATGGAAAAGTGGAAGCATTCAATCCAAAGATCAACACAACACCATTGGTGCAGATAACGGGAGTGGTGTGGCCATCATGATGGAATACATGCGAAACCCGGAACTGCCGCATCCTCGACTTGAACTCCTTTTTACAGTCGAAGAAGAGACTGGCCTTATTGGCGCTACTCAATTGGGATTTTCTATTGAGTCTCGCATAGCGATTTCACTTGATTCTGGAGCTGTACACGAAGCTCTCATAGGATCGATAGGAGCCGCGCGATTGACCGTCAACACAAAACCAATAAAGCGCGAAGCAGTTGCCCCGGGACAAAAAGCTTACTCCATAAAATTAAGTGGTTTAGAGGGTGGACACTCTGGAATGAAAATTGGCTTGGGAAGAGCCAATGCCACCCATGAAGCAACTCAGTTAGCGCTCCTCATCAAGGAAGCACTCCCCGAGCTCAATATCGTTTCTTTAAATGCCGGAACCGAAGGAACCTTTAATGCCATACCTAATAAATTTTCAATTGATATTGCTCTTGCACCCGAACAAGTAAAAAAACTTAAAGAAGTTCTTTTCAAATTTGAAGCAAAATTAAGATCGCAATACAGGGGAATCGAAAGCTTTAAAAAATTCAGCTTCGTTCTTCAAAACAATAAAAGCACTCCGACTTCAGTACTCAATTGGAGTGAACTTAAAAACGCCCTTCTCACTATCGACTCAATTCCAGATGGCTCTATACGAAACAGCAATACGAACTGGCCCCGCAATATTCGTGACTGGCGCTTTTCTTCTAACACTGCTTTTATCGCAATTGACGATACTGGCCTTAGATGTGCCTTTATGCCTCGTTTTTTTGAAACCAATAGCTACTTCCGTTTTATGAATTTAGTTAAAGATAAAATGACCGATGGACTTCCCCAGCACGACTTTAACACTTTGGGATATAGCCCTCCATGGCAGCCGCAAAGTTCTAGCCACATCACGCAGCTAGTTTCGCAAAATGCACAGCAGCAGGGACTCCCCCTCAATATCACAGTTGCTGACGGTGGTGTGGAAGCAAGCATACTCGCGCAAATGTACCCCGACATGGATATCGTTGTTATAGGCGCTGAAGTCTCAAATCCTCATGAAGAAAGTGAAGCCATGCCCCTAGTGCCCTTGGCTCAGACGATTCGACTCTTAGATGACACTCTTCAAAGTATAATTTCTGAAAATCAAATAACCCCTTAAGCTGCAAACTTATAAGCAACCCAAGTTCCAAGGACTAAAGACAGAAAGCCTAACGAAAAAGCAGGCCAAAAGCCCCACCCCAAACGAATAAGCCATGGAGTTAGAAAAAACAAACCTAAGCCAGATGCTGTAATCCAACCGACACTTTGTAGAAAAGTAGCCATCTCCTGAGAGCGCACTCCCTCAAAGCCCATCCATGCCATTGTTAAAAATGTCGTTATTGGAAGTGCGATCATGATGCCTGCAGGCCCCGGATACTTTCTTGCCAAAGTAGAAGCACCTGCAACAAGTAAACCAGAAATAAGAGTTTTAAGAAAAAACATCATGAACACGTATTACAACTTTAAGCTAAATCTTGAAACTGCTCATGTGCGCAAATCATTTCTCGTATCAGCGCCTGCTCAGCCTCTACGGTACCCAAAGGATAGGGAACACTGGAATTCTTCCATCGAGTAAACCAACGATCCGAAAAAGGATTTGCGAGTAAATCCTTTTTGGTGGCAGCAATCGTTGTCTCATCTTTTTCGCCCGTGCCACAACCCGCGCCTACATAAAAACCTGAGCACAACAAAGCCACTCTAACCGGTGTTGCCTTACTATAAGTCAAAAGAAGCGCGCCTTCTTCTGAGACCCGACACTTCTGCTTAAGTTTTTGAAAAAGAGACAATGTCCACATTTCTGTATTTACGTTAGGTGAATAAGGATCATAAAAAACAATATCAGCTAATTGCGATTCCTTTTCAATGAGAGATACAAAATCCCCATGCCTTAACTCCCACGTAATATAATCTGAATTCCAAACGCTATTTTTGAGCAAAGACTCAATAGCCCCTTCATATCCATAAAAATGCTCAAAATTCTTGGACTTCTCTAAGGCAAAGCGAAGTAAATCCAAATCGCGTTCAAAACTTACAATTCTCAATGGCCTGTGTTTTTTCAAAGAGCGTGCACAATGAATAGCGGCAAGAGAGTTTGCGGCAGCCCCTAGCCCCACATCAAAGATAACAAGTTCTTGATTCAAGTTACTTGAGAGTCGTTCTCTCAATGAAGATTGTTCAATATAGAGTGAATTCGCTTCAAGCCATGGGCCCACAGGATTGTGCATCGTCTCGTTGAGTCGTTTATTGCGAATAGAAGTAGCTCCCGTAGTGGTAGTGACAACCTCAAATATAGAATCTTGCACACTGGAAGAATGACAAAAGCAGCAATGCCTTTCAAGCTGTAAAAATCCTAGACACTGAGAAGCCTTAAGCGCTCCTCACTAGAAACAAGCGAGCTAAATACCGCAAATAGCGCATTTAGAAGGCTTCCAATACAGGTACGCTCTTTGCAAAACACACCCCCTATGGAGATTGTATTCGCATGAAAAAATCACTCATTTTGGCTTTAGGTATGGGCCTTAGTCTTATATCAACTGCTGGAGAAGTTAGCGGTATGAACGCTTCTCAAGCAAAAATACGCTTAAAAGCGGTTATTGAGCAGCTTAAAGAAAAAGCAGACCCTGAAACGCAAAAGTACTTAGAAGAACTAGGAGACGCGACTAACGTCATCTTAGATAACACCCAAACACCTCTTTATGCTATCGGCATCATGGGTGGAGTCGATGGTGGAGTTCAATTTTTAAGTGTTCAAACAGGAAAGAAAAAAACAATTTTAGGTATCGGTGGTCAGGCAATTTTTGGTCCGATTTTCACTATAAACAAAGACGATTCCGGCGCTAAATCACTTGACGTTAAAGGTGCGAGCTTAATCGGAGCCAACCTTACTGCCAAAAGAACTGACAAAGCTTTTGAAGCTGGCATACAAGGTCAATTTGGAATTGTTCTTATTTTTGCCCACAACAATAAAGACGGAACCCCCAAGATGAAGCGTACTCTCGACATGTCGGGCTGGTATTTAGGATTAGCAGGCGAGGGAGCTATCCCTGTATTTTTACTTAACCGTATTCGCCTCAACGTAGGCATTTACTCTCTTGTAAACGGTGATAATTTTGTAGCTAATTCAGGCCTTTCTCTTTTAGGCGACGAAGCTAAAAAATCACTTGATGCCTGGAAGAACAAAAACTTCAAAGAAGCCTCTGCTCAAAGCTTCGAGAGCTTAAAAACCGTAGGAAGTGGCTCACTTTCAATGGCTGGAAAAACAATTCAATCGTTTTTGGATGATGTCATCATTGGAGATGCAACAATGGTTGTACTCAATGGTCAAATTGGATCTAAAGATGCTCCTCTTGAGTTACAAGCAGAAGCCCTACAGCTTAAGCTAACTCAGTAGTTGAAGAATCTACCTTACTTACGCAGAACTCAGTGAAGACCTCTAACTCTAGAGATCTTCACTGAGTTCTCTTAGTTCATTTTCTAGCTTTTCTTTATCATTGCGTTCGTCTTCTGAAAGAGATCTCTTCTTCATTTCGCTTAATCTATTTTGTATTTCAATCTTGCGCTCTTTTAAGAACTTATCATAATACTTATTGTGCTCTTGACTCATCTTTTCTTTATCAAGATTAAAGAGCATCTTAGCGAACTCAGGTGCATTCTCCATAGCTATCGCCCGAAGTTCCTCTTCATCCAAAGTTAGCGCATAAGCTCCAAACAAAGTACCAACGGTGGATCCCAGAACAAGACCAATGCGTGCCTGATTCTGCACAACCCATCGAGGCCAATAGAGCTGATGATTTGTACGAACCCCTGAATCTTCACTACTCAATGGTCGTTTTGAGAGCTCAGTCCATGGAGGCCTTAAAAGAGTTGTATAATATGCTGAGCGTACAACGTAAGGAAACCATCCCTGTTCGGGTACATACTCCGGAAATTTATTCTTAAACTCAGGAGCAACGCGACTTATGCGAGCAATAAAAGACCTATACGCATTTTCGCTTTCTTGTATTTTATTTTCTACTTGAGCTTTGTAGCGAGTTACAAAAGCACCATTGCTAGCTAAAGGATTAGTGGACACGCTCATTGCTATATCTCGCAACTCAGCGTGATGAAAAATATTCATCACTTGAGAAAGCCAATCGTAATATGAAGCTTCATCCTTGGGAACTTCATTGCTTAATCGGATTTCTCCTTTTTTAGAAAGTGGCTCCTTTAACAAGTCCAAGCGCTTTTGTATTAATATTTTATCTAAATTTTTATCGATCAATTCACTCAAATTAAATTCATGGTTGTCAAAAAAATGCGCCGTAGCGGCCAAAAGTTTTTCAGGGGTATCAAAGCGCCCTAGATTATAGAGTTCTAGAAAGCGCTTATGTCTTTTTTGAATACTTATCCCGTGACGTGGAAATTCGTTTCTCAGCATAGCTAATTCATTTTTAAAGTCATCTAATTGAAATGTGCGCTTAGTAGCAAAAGCATTGCGAACGGCTCTCAAGCACCCAGACACTAAAGCTTCACCCCTAAAGCTAAAGAACAATAAAAAGACTAAAACTAGCTGCTTGAGCACGCCTTCTTATCGTACGAATGAATGCTCAACGTGCGTCAAAAATAATGCCAATATTTTCAGACACTTAACTTGTCAGCTTAAACTCTTACAATACGCACTGTCTTCAGTCCCCAGAAAGAGCAGATCGACATTATTCCAAAACTACGTTTTTATTTAGGAGATGGATAGCACCCAAGAAGTCACACGCCTTAGAGACCTTCCTGTAAATCCTCAACGGTGGAAAGATAACAATTGGGAGAACTTTCTTGAAGACTTATTAGCTCAAGAGGTCGTGATTGAAACCCACAAAGCCAAACGTGCAGTTTTTATTACAGACGCCGGTGGTCTCGCACATGGCCTTCCATCAGGTGTCTTGCGAGCACAAAATGCAAAACAAATTTCTAAGCTTCTTCAAGCAGCGCAAAAACATAAAATTCCCGTAACTGTTCGTGGTGGAGGCCTCACCACCGAAGGTGAATCCATTGCCTATGGCGGAGTACTCTTAGATATGACAGGTATGAGTCGCATCAAGAACGTCGATAAAGAAAATCTTCTCGCAAGAACAGAAGCTGGAATATTTTGGCATTCATTCGCAGAGGGCTTACGCCCCTATGGCCTTGACTATCAATCCGCTCCTCTTAACTTCACTTCCTCCGTAGGCGGCACAATTGGCGTGGGAGGAGTCGACATTAACTCTCCCGTTCGCGGTTGCTCTGCTGATCAAGTAGAAGCACTCGAAGTGGTTACCCCAACAGGAGAAATCATCGAGTGTTCAAAAACTCTCAACAAGGACCTCTTCAATAAAGTTGTTCTAGGATATGGCCAGTTTGGAGTTATCACAGAAGCTACACTCAAGGTTCGCAAATACACCCCAATTCGCATGAGCTATTTCTTCTACAGCGATATGCGCACCGCCATTGAAGATATGCAACAGCTGGTCTTTGACAAAGCTGCTGACTACTTTGGCATTCTCACAATAAATGACAAAGCCATAAACCTTCTTGTAGCTTTTGACTCAGACGAAGCAGAGGCAGAGTTTAAGAAAAAGCATCTTAAAAAAGTACGCGGGTACTCTGAAATGATTTTCGCTATCAGGATGGGAATACACTATCTTCTTAGACCCTGGCTCTTAAAAGAAGCTTTATTTCTTTTCAAACGCAAGCAAGCACTCTTCCCCGAATTTCATCGTCCAGAGTTTATGGATGGGAACAAAATTCACGATCGAACCGTTGTCTACTCTCGCGCTGTGTGGAAGTTTTGGGGCGGCAAAGTGGTCGTCATACCCGATATTGCTACAAACACAGAGAACTTTGCAGATGCCGTTATTGAAGGCGTCAAAGTATGCAAAAAACACTTTCCTTACTTCACTCTCTATTGTGTATGAATTAAAATTCAAGAAGACAGAGGCGAGCACTACGACCTTTCCTGTATCCCTCCAAACGCTAAAGGCTATGCCTGGGGATGTGAGTATGAGCCCATGATTTTAAATGAAGCCTATAGCCGAGATCGCTTTCAAAGCTTTAAAAACGAAATATATGATGTTGGCATTGCTCATCAATCAAGCTTTTACCGATTTGGTGGCGGCATGAAATCTTATATTCCAAAAGTTTTTGGAAAAGAAATGATGCAAAAATACTATGACGAAAAACTTAAAATGGACCCTAACTTCATTCTAAATCCTGAGGTGATATTTTAATGTCAACTTTTTATGATTGTAGCGGCTGTGCACTCTGCGCACTTGTCTGCCCGCTCTGGCAACAAAACATGAACATATCTCTTCTTCCCTGGGGCAGAGCTAAAGCGGTACAAGGTGGCGCAGAAGCTGCCGACATTAAAGAAAGTCTCGAGGCCTGCCTTAACTGCGGAGCTTGCGAACCCATCTGTCCCGAAAAAATCGATATCCACAAAGAAGACACACGCTTTAACCTGCAGCTCAAAGCTGAAAGTGCCTACCCTCTCTTTAACTTGAATGCTTCTAGACTCATACTTGATCAAACAAATGAAGTTCAAAAATCCTGGTACTTTAAAGTCAAAGGCTACATTCACGAATATGCAAAGAAGAATGAAGTTATCGTAGACGACGCAACCAAGTACCGTGCACTTCTTAATGAAAATAAAAAATTAAAAGTGTTTGGCTTAGGAGATTGGCTTATCCAAAAGAGACTTATTCAAGCCAAAATGCAAAAAGAAGACCTCTATTGGATAGATGCTCCTCTATTTCACTCTCGCTATGAGCAACTTGTTCGCGTCTACGATACGTTTAAAAAATCTACCCAATGTAATCTGAACTGGAACCTTCAACGAACTGCCATGCCTCTTGGCCAAGACACCTCGTATTTTGATCGCAAAAAACAATACGACCTCATAACATTCAATAAACCCATTCAAAGAATCGTCGCAGAGAACTATAATGATTGGTTATGGCTTAAAGAGCATAGTCCATACCCCGTACTTCATGTGACTGAACTCTTAGGAGAAGCCTAATGAATACTGACAAAACAGAATGTGATGTTCTTATAGTGGGAGGAAGCTTCGCTGCAGCAGCATGCGCCAAACGACTCACTGACGCAGGCATGCACGCAATCATCTTAGAAAAAAAGGCTCTTCCACGTCATAAAATTTGCAGCGGAATACTCTCTCCTCGGGGAAAAAGATTTCTTGAAGAAAACTTCGGAACTATTCCCACAGAGGCCCTTCATGAGCCCCACACCTGCAATGGTGTCGTATTCCACTTTCCATCACTCAACCAAATGAAGATGGATTTTATAGGCGGAGCAACGCCCCACCTTTATCGCAAATACTCTGATCAATGGGCCCTTAAACAATCGGGAGCAACAATACACGATCAATGTTCTTTCGAATCATTCACCGAGACTAGCAAAGGTGTTGAAGTGAGCGCTCAAGACCACAAAACAAATCAAAAACGAAGTTACTCCGCTCGATGGCTAGTTGGAGCCGACGGCCCATCCTCTCCAGTATTAAGAGCTGTCTACGGAAACTCCTACAAGTTAGCACCCATGTTCTTTGTAGGGCAAAAGTTTCACAAGATCATAGACTGTCCTCTCGACCCTCAATATTTTCACTTTTGGTTTCACCCTGAATTGGGAAAATACGTTTGGAGTCATGCGCGTGATGGCCAGCAAATTGTAGGCGTTGGATTTGAGGTTGGGCAAAACTTTGATCAAGCTCACCTCAAAGTTAAAGATTACCTAGAAGATAAACATGGCGTAAAACTCGAAGAAGCCACGCATGAACAAAGCGAGGGCTGCATGGAAAATTTCGGCCCCTCACTTATCAATCAGTATGTTTTTGGTAAAGGACGAGTTCTCCTTACAGGCCAGGCTGCAGGTTTTTTAAACATGCTTGCCGAGGGAATGAGTTGCGCTCTTCATTCTGGAGCCATAGCAGGAGAATCAATCGTTGAGGCTAACTTAAAGAATAAAGCTGTCGAAGCGAAATACCGTGAACTCATCCATTCAGAAGTAAAAAGGTGTTCTGATCAATGGAACCCTCTCATGATCGCATTTAAAAATCCCCATGAAGCCAACCCCAAAAAAGAGCTTGCTGCCTTGGGTGCTCCCAAAGCCCTTCAAGTTCTCAAAGAAATTTGGACATTTCTAAAAACCTATAAGGATTATAAGTGGGGACGCCAAATGCTTAAGATTAGCCTCTACCGCTTGATTAAAGGGCGCTATCCTGAAAGCTCCTGGCGTTAATACTTGTACACAATATATTCTGTAACCGAATGACTCTCATGGGCGAATACTCTTTATAAGAGCCAGAAGAGTTTCATCGAACTTTGACCACCTATAAGATTACTCTTATGCTCATAAAAGAGAGGTAGGCCTTGGCTTCAGCAGACTGGAATAAACTCACCTTAATGTTTAAGAACATAAGTTTTCAAATTGAAGACTTTCTTAAAAATTGCCCTGAAACTCTTTACTCTCAAAACATATCGCCTCAGTCAGGCACAATTGGAGCTCACACTCGACATATTCTTGACCATATTGATGCCTTTATAAAAGGCTGCTCAGAATATACCGTTAACTACGATATTAGAGAGCGTGACACACTTACCGAGAAAGACCCTAAAGCAGCTCTCTCTAGAATAAAAAAAATCAACGAGAATATCCACTCCATTAACGCTAAATGCATCCACACAGAACGCCCCCTTAAGCTTGCCGCTATGACAGACACAAATGGGTCCTTTGTAAATATAGCCTCTAACCTTGAAAGAGAGTTTCTCTTTATAATCTCGCACACAGTCCACCACATGGCCCTTATTCGCAATCTTTGCACGCAAAGCGAATTTTTCCTCAATGAGAACTTCGGGAAAGCAAGCTCCACACTTTATAAAGAAAGAACGCAGCGTTCATGCTGACACTTTGTCTGAGTCTTTTTTTGGGTAGTTTTATTTCTGAAGACGGAAGTCTTCTAACAGCTCTTGCACTCGCCAAGGATGCCAAGCTCCCTCTTTTAATAGCCTGCCTTGCAAGTGGACTTGGTATTTTTGTCGGAGACTTAGGCCTCTATCTAATAGGAAGAAGTGCCCAAAGCTGGCCCTTCGCTGCAAAATACACTCAGAAAATTTTGAGTTCTCACTTCTTCAGACCCGGTTATGCCGATTCAAAATGGGGCTACGGAGCGGTTTTCATTGCACGCTTTGTACCAGGCACCCGGCTTCCTATTTACCTCATTGCGGGTGTCTGCAAAATGAGTTTTTGGGACTTCTTTTGGACAACTGCAATTGCAGTCCTTATCTGGACAACGCTCATTACAACTGCGTCCGCGTTTATTTTTCAATTCCTAAACCCTTCCCAAACTTGGATGCTTGTCTGTGGAATTATTGCTTTTATTTTTGCTGTCTTATTTCTGTCTCAAAAAGAAAATTTTCAAGTAAAGCTCTACCGTCTTCAAAAGTTAAAACACTTTGAATTTTGGCCCATGTGGATTTTCTATTGGCCCGTAGTTATCTACTACTTACTTCAAAGCCTTAAATACAGAAGCCTTAAGCTTCCACTCTATGCAAATCCTGGAATAAGCAATAGTGGAGTCGTTGGAGAGAGTAAAGCCGAACTCCTTCAACACCTTAACTCAAATTCGGCACACACATTGAAGCACTCATTAATCGATTTAGAAAAACTTTCACCCGAACAAGCAAGTACTGAGCTCAATAGTTTTTTAAAAAATGAAGAACTCGAATTCCCGATCATTATAAAACCCGATGTTGGTCAACGCGGAAGTGGAGTACGCGTTGTACACTCGTTTGCAGAAGCAAAAGAATACTTTGCTCACTGCAAAGCACAACTGCTTATCCAAGAATATTGTACATATACAGAAGAACTGGGTGTTAACTATGTCAGATACCCTGGAGAAGAAAATGGAAGAATAACGGGAATCACTGAAAACGCTTCCCACACGTTATAGGTGATGGAAAACGTACCTTAAGAGAACTTATTCTTGATGACACACGGGCAAAACTCATTGCAGAAATCTACTTTAATCGACATGCCACGAAATTAGAGACCGTATTCCCTCAAGACGAAACTCTTAAACTTGTTGAATCTGGCAATCATTGCCAAGGCTGTATTTTTGAAGATGGAAACGAACTCATGACAAACGCACTTGAAAGCGCCATCAACGAAATTGCGCACAAAGTACCTGGTTTTTATGTCGGACGCTTTGATATTCGCTTTTCATCTGAAGCTACTTTAAAAGAAGCTAATGAATTTAAAGTTATTGAAATCAACGGCGCAGCTGGTGAAGCTACGCACATTTATGACTCTAAGATGAAACTATGGACTGCTTACAAAATACTTTTTGAACAAATTAAAATTTTATTTGAAATAGGTTTTATTAATAAAAAAGAACCCATTCAAACAAACGTTATTCAAGCTTTGCGAAATTACAGAAAACTTTCAAAACTACACCCACCGACGACCTAAAAGGAGATAGAGATGTTTAGAATAAAAAGAAAAGCTATCGTACCCACAATCGCCCTATGTATACTTAGCCTTGGTTTTAGCCTGACGGGACTCTCAAAAGAAGCCTTTAAGCCTCACAACCTCACAAAGGGGTTAGCTCTTCAGGGATACGATCCCGTCACTTACTTTAAAGACAAAAGCCCTCAAAAGGGAATGGATAATTTAAGACTCAATATTGATGGAGCGACTTACCAATTTAGCAGCCAAGCAAATTTAGAAGAATTTAAAAAAAATCCTGAAAAATATGCGCCGCAATTTGGAGGATGGTGCGCTTACGCTATGGCAGATGCAGATTATGTAGACATTGACCCTTTGACATATAAAATCACAGACGGCAAATTATACGTTTTTTACAATGGTTGGCTTGGAAACACTCTCAAAAAATGGAATAAAGATGAAGCTAATCTTTTAACAAAAGCAAACAACAACTGGCAGAGCCTTCGTGAAGGCTCCAAATAAGGAGAAAAAATGAAAAAACTTTTTTCAAAAAGCACTTTCAAATTACCCAAGTGGCTTCATTGGTTTCTAAGGCTCATATCAGCGGCTATTTTGCTCCAAACGCTTTTCTTTAAATTCAGCGGTGCGCCAGAGTCTGTATACATATTTACCCAACTGGGAATTGAACCCTGGGGCCGCATCCTTTCTGGTGTTGTAGAAGCTATTGCATCACTGCTGCTTCTTTCCTCAGCATATTGTCGCATGGGTGCCTTGCTAAGCCTCGGTACTATGACTGGAGCTATATTCTCTCACCTCGCAACACTGGGCATTGAGGTTCGAGGCGATGGCGGCCTTTTGTTTTCACTTGCTGTTACTGTGTGGGTGAGCTCACTTCTCATACTCCTAGAAAATAGAAAATCTTAAATGTGTACACTCACTCTTTTCGCGACTCATCAGGGTTATCTCTTAGGTATGAACCGTGACGAGCAAAGAAATCGTCCGATCGCACTCAATGTACACGAAGGCAAAACGCACAAAGGACTTGATGTCATCTACCCTATCGACCCACAGGGGGGTGGAACTTGGCTTGGGGTTAACAAAAACGGACTAAGTTTAGCGCTGTTAAACCAAAGTCCCATAGGTTATCAAAAACCAAAAATCGATCTCAACTCCAGAGGAATTATTATCCCCAAACTTATATTATGCGAGAGTGCAGAAATAGCCCTGCAAAAGTTATCGATGTTAGAGCTTAAGTATTTCGCCCCCTTTCAAATTGTCGCTATCGATTCAACCCAAGTAGCCTATTCTGCAAAATGGGACGGGAAAAAAATAGAAGCATACACGCACCACAAACTCCCTTTTCTCGCTGCATCTTCATCTTGGAATGAGATTGAAGTTCAAAAATATAGACACGCTAAATTCTTGGAATTCACTAAAGGCATATCAGAAATAACACCTGAGCATTTAAAGTGTTTCCATCAACAAAAAGAAATCGAACTAGAGGCTTTTAGTGTGAATATGTCGAGAGAAGACGCCCAGTCCGTAAGCTACAACCAAATAGAATTCAATCAAAACCGTCTAATTTTTAGCTACTATTTAGCAAGCAGTGACTGCAAAAACCATTTCACACTTAGTCATTCAGCTGAGCTCAAAGTACAGCCTACTCGAAACCACCGCATTCAAGCATAGAGGATCCATAATATGGGTTACGAATTTCATCGCCTTTTTGGAGCCACTTCGCGTTCGCCATCGGACAAAAAGCAACCTTAGCATCCTTCAAGTCCTTCTTTGGAGTCGCAGCTATAATTTCAGTTGAAAGCTTTTTAAACTCTTTTCTAATTTCTTTGATTTCGTTTAGAGCTACGAGCTTTTGAGCAGCCAGAGAAACTTTAGATTTTTTCTCAAGGCTTACAATTTTCTTTGCTGCGTCTGCAACACCTTCTGTAGAATCAGCCGCAAGTTTCTCTTGAATTAACAAATACTCTTTAATGACTTCTGGACTAGATGCAAAAGCGGAAAAAGTTAGAACTCCAAGAAGCAATAAAACACTTTTATTCATAAGCTCATTTTTAATGGAAAAAACTTTTTAGAACAAATATAAAACGAACACTCTAATCCAAGGGGTCAGCAAGGTCTAAAAGAGCATCATAATTTTTCACCGTAACCTTACGCCCATCAATATCAATCAAACCTTGCTTCTTAAATGTCGCAAAAGATCTCATCACTGTCTCAGGCGTCGTGTCTGCCCACTCGGCGACTTCTTTTCGTGTCCACTTCTTCCCGGGATAGACCTTATCTAACTGGAGAATGGTTTCGGCCACTCGGCTTGGTGCATCTTTATCAGATAAGTTTTTATGTCGTAGCTCCGCCTGGCGAAGCTCCTTTGAAACATGTGACAATAATTTAAAACTCAATTCTGGATAGTTTCGAATCAGATCAAAAATTGCAACTCTAGGAATGTGGCATATTGTCGCGTCCTCGTTAACTAAAGCAGATGCAGAATAAGATTCACCGGCAAAAAGAGCACGATACCCTAATACGCCTCCGCCACTCACCATGCGATGAATGCGCGCCGTACCAGAACGCGTTTCACTTTCTAGAAGAATTACCCCTGAATTTACACAGTAAAGACCATTAGGGGCACTTCCAACATGAAAAACATACTGACCCTTTTTATAGTGATGAACAGATTTAGCCTTATCTAATACAGTAAAGGCATCTTGGTCTAAGGGCGAAAAAACAATATTCTGGTGCCGGCTTTCGCAGGTCTGACAATGCGGATTTTTCTTCTCGGAACAAGAGCTCACATGCATAGGCAGCATTATAGCACTTTTGGAGGCCTGGCTAAAGAAGCCCATAAATCCCGAGATCGCTTTTAATGCATTCCCGGGGCTAAGATCGAGGTATCTGACTTAGCAAGAATGTGAAGAGCAGCCTGTGTGCTGTCGTTCATGAAGGATCTCAGACAAAGCTCCCAGGGCATCTACAGCTGTAAAAATCCCCACTAATTTGCCGTTATCCATAACAATAGCACTCCCAAGCTTTCGGCTGGCCATATAAGCCACTACTTCATCTAATTTAGAAGATGGAGAAACAACGTAAGCGTCTTCCTTTGCCATGTCTGATACTTTCATTTCTTCAAGATTCACACCTGTAAAACTAAGTGCGAACTTGATATCACGATCGCTAATAAGTCCAACAACCTTGCCCGCATCTAAAACTGGAAGGTGACGGATCTTGAATTTATCCATCATTAATGTAGCCGCATGAAGCGTTTGATCTTGGCCAATAGAGTGCGGGTTAGTGCTCATATACTTTTCAAGAGTTTTACATTTCATAGGTCTACTCTAGCCCCCTTGGTTCCACTAAACCCTGATCCAGATCATGCTTAGGTTTATATTTACTCAGGTCTTTTTCGTACTCTTTTTTGTATCTATAGCTAAACTGACGCATTCCCATGACTAAAAAAACAGCCGCGGGCAAGTGAAACAAAACCATCCAGTCAGGGTGGCCGTATGTTCGTTTAGCAACAATTCCTGCAATTATAAGCACACCCCAAAAAAATAAATAGATAACACCCAAGACTCTCTTATCTAAATTCACGTGGCCTCCTCTTTTTAAAAACTAAAACTACAAAAAAAAACGCAACGGCCAAAAAAGTAAATACCAACTCATTGCGAATCTCTAAGCGTTTATATTGCTCAATTTCAAACGTTTCCGTTTCTTTTCCAATCTGAAGATTATAAGTTCCTGGTAAAGAAACACGAAACTCCCCCTGCCACATATTCTTATCAACTGGCGTTAATTCGAGACGAGTTTGAGTATCTTTATAGGTTAAGAGCGCTGGTCCCGATTCCTGCGACTTGAAGAAAATAGGATTTTCTGTAGAAAGCCCCCCTGTACTCCAAACCTCAATCGTCATTTTTTTCCTCTAGATTCTTAATCTTTTTATGAAACTTAAGAAGTACAAAAAAAATACCTAAAACGAGAGATAACTCCAAAAGGGTCATTGCGACTTGCCAATTTATTGAGGTAATTTCCATAAAACTCCCTCCGTGAGTAGATAGACCACAAAACCAGAGGCAATAATGCCCCACTTTTTTTCATTCGTGAATTTAAGCAAATATAGAATAGAAACGATCAAGGGAACAGCAGCCAAAATATGACTAAAGAGCAGCCAGCCTTTTTGAGTATCTAAAAAAATCAGAAGCAACTCGAAAGTTGCAAAGCCTAATGCCGTCCCCATGAATAACTGTACGCGTTGTGAAACTTCTTGCTCTTTATGCAAGGTATAGCCAAGTATTAGAACCCATATAACTCCATAGCTCACCGTAGAGTATTCACTACGGCTTGTACCAAGATAACCTAAGACAAAAGGTAAAATAGCCTTATGCAAAAACGCATAGGCCATAGCAGCTGCATAAAGACTAAGTGCAAAATGCCATTTTCTAGAAATAGTTCCAGAACGAGTCGCTGGAGCTCTCTTAGTTGGCTCCGAGAGATCCGGAATTACTTGTTTATCCATATTTTCAAATCTGGCCACATATACATTGAAAGATAGGCCACCGTATAAATAACAATTGCCACCCAAACAAACTTTATAAATAACGGAATTTGATTCCCTCTGTACTTAAGTCGATCGACTTCTCTTGTACTTTCGCTCATGGACTCAGTCACATTCTCAGTCATTGCTTGCTCCTTCTATTTCAATAGGCTGCATGGCGAGGTTCTTTTTCTTGAGCTTCCCTTTAGAAATAGCCCAAAACAAAATAAGAACCGTTGCCAAAATAACGCCCCCAACAAGCCAAGCAAAAAAACCCAACACGGGTCCTGAATCCACGCCACAAACTAGACAGGGTAAAAAGCTTAAACTGTTTTGTGATTTTCGCATGGAAGCACACCCTCAACTTCTAAGACTTGTTTTTTAACGTCCTCAATTTTCTTTAAGTAACTCACTTGAGTTTTTGTAAAGCCCCAAACAAGTATAATCAAAAACAAGGTAATTAAAATGCCATAAACAGCTGAGGCCAACGCGCCCACATTCTCCATTCCACCCACAGTAGCTAGAACAAAAACAGCAGACACAAGCAAAGTTAGAACGCCATAAAGTAATTTCATATTATTCTCCAGGTGGGAGCATGATATCTTCCGGCTCAACCACATACTGTGCGTCTTCAAAATCTTTTCCAAGGGACTGCAAATAGGCCACTAAAGCTTTTGCATCGTCCTTTGGCTGGATAACACCAGAAGCATCTCTCTCAAAGTACCAAGTGTAAGTAGGCATAATTGACTCTGGAACAACCCACGTCGGTTGATACAAATGTGCTAAATGCCAATCATTCGAGTGACGTCCAGCTTCTCTAGACAAATCTGGGCCCGCCCTACGAGTTCCCAAAAGTTGGGGCAAATGTAACACCGTTTGATATTCACCTGGTGTTGCAACCGGTCCATAGTATGCAGACTCATTACTAACAGGTCTCACATACTGACTGTGACAGTGCCAACAGGCCTCACGCACATAGAGATCACGACCTCTCAAAAGTGCTTTTTGATAAACATCTACTGTGGAGTACCATTCTTTCATCTCATGAGGAACGACTGTTGGTAGACCTTGTCTGGGGTGCAACCTATCAACCATTAATGCGGGAATAATCCCCAAAGAAAGAACAGCAAAACTAAAAAGTAATAACCCTGCAAAAAGAAAGATTCCACTAAAGCGTTCAATCATTTTCATACAGCACCTACTTGAGTTGAAGAGTCGATTTGCAATTCAGGTTTGAAACCTCTTGAATCCTGCCAAGTTAAGTAAAGATTCACAAGAAAACAGACCTCTCCGCAAAGGATAACAATTCCCGACAATGTTCTTACCCACCAAAAAGGGATACTTGCGTTCACTGTATCTATAAATGGTGCCATTGAACGCCACATCAGTCCCTGTACAACTCCTGCTGCCAGTAAATCGATTTGCATGATTGCAATACCTATAAGTGACAACCAGAAATGCCAACGTGCTAAGCTCATGCTGTAAATAGGTGTTTTCCAAATTCTAGGTAAGAGCCAGTAAACCCAACCCGTTACCCAAAAAGTAAAAGTTCCAAAAAGAACAAAGTGCGCATGTCCTACAACCCAATCTGTAAAGTGAATAATTTCCTGCGCTGCCATTGTTACCTGTACGGCACACTGAACGCAGGTAATAAGATATGCAAGAGTCCCAAAGAAAATCCAGCGCACGGGAAAATTTGTAATGAGTTGCTTCCAGTCAGAGGCAATAGTTGCGATGATGTTCACAATTACAGTGTAAACAACCACGTGTACGCCAATACTTGTAACAACACTTGCATACTGAGCCCACATAGGAATAGGAGACCAAAGATAATGGTGAGCGCTGTTCAAGGGATAAAAGAAAGCTAAGCCCCAAAAACCAATGATACTTAAAGCGTGACTATAAAGCGGGACCCTCATAACCACGGGAAGAAGATAATAAACACTCGCAATCCCCAAAGGAGTAACAAACAAACCTACCAGATCGTGAATATACATAGAAGAAATGGCAGCTCCTGATGTACCTGCAAAAACATACTCAGGTAAGAAATTCCCAAAAACATATGTTAAAGGAAACCAAATAAGTGTTGCGAGTATGTACCAAAGACTTACATAAAAATCCTTATCACGCGCTTTCCAAATTGGATGCCCGATATTCAAAAACATCACGACGGCAGCTACGGCTATAATTGGATCTAAAATCTTAGGAGTTTCCGCCCACTCAAGCCCCTGAGCAAAACCGGCCAAAATCATTGCAACAGCAGTAACGACTAAAAAGTTATATGCCCAAAATAACCCGCGCGCTAATTTTTGAGACCAAACATTAAAATTCGTTAGTTTTTGAACAATGTAATAGGTAATGCCAATGAGACCATTGGCTAACATTCCGTAAGCGACAGCTTGAGTGTGAACCATCCGCACTCTACCTGGACTCAGAATCTCAATTCCCGGAAAAGGATAACGTTGCAAAAACTGAAGAGAGTAGCTCAACCCAGCGAGTAGAACGACAATGAGATAAAAACAAAAAGCGTAAAAATGCCATTTAATAAGTTCGTAATCGATATCTTTTGATTGTGTATTTTCTTCTGCGCTCATTTTTTGTTCACCGCTGCTTCTAAGCTAAAATCTTTTTCATAAAGGCCCTCTTCTTGCCCTCTCATAAATAATACATACGCAACAATATCCCATCGTTGCTCAGCACTTAGAGCGTCGCCATAGGGAGGCATTGGAGTTCCTTCAATTCCAGCACTCATTACTCGATAGACATCCCTTGCTCCGGAACCAGACTTCAGATGTTTTCTTCTGAGGTTAGCTGGCTTCAGGGGATCATTATTTTCATCTACAATTTCAGCGGCTGCAGGGCCATCTCCCACCCCCTGATCCCCGTGACAACTTGCACAGAGTTCCATGTAGCTATTCTTTCCCTTCAAAGCACTCGCTAAAAAAGTGTTTGCTTCCTTGAGCTCAACAGGCACTGCAGGTATTTCTATATTTGTCGTAACTTGATTCTTCCACCCCGGTCTTAAAGACATAATGTAGGCCACAAGTGCCTCACGCTGGGCTGCCGGCAACAACTTAAAAGAAGGCATCGAAGAACCGGGTAAGCCTCTTTCAATTATTCTCAATAAATCTGAGGAAGACGGAAGGCTGCCGTAACTTGTAGATTTAAACTTAAAGCTTCCTTCTACAATGTTACGAGGTTTTGGCATTAAGAATTGAGCCGCGGGGCCATCCCCCCGAGCCGTATTGCCGTGACAACCTGAACAGTGTCTCATAAAGAGTTCTTGACCAAGCTTAAGCTGCTGTTGATCGCTCAGAAGCTGCAACATTCCCTGGGGGAAATTGGCAGCTGAAGCGGGTAAAAGCAGGCAAAAGCCCAAAGCTTTGATTGCTATACTTCCATATTTTAAATGCATTTTGACTGGATCATATTTGCACTAAGATTAAAAAAACATGATCTTCATCATGTTTTGTAAATATGAATATCTGTTTGCCGAGTTTCTGTTTTTTTGAGATGCTTTGCTTATGAAAAAAGACCTCTCTCGCCGATCATTTCTCCAAATCCTAACAACTTCAGCTGCGGTTCTTCCCCTGCTTAAAGTTTCAAAACTTTTTGCTGTGGACATGAAAACGCTACCTGCAAAAGCCAAAGCTCTCGATGAAAAAGCACCGATGGCCAATGTCCTAGGCTACAAGCATGACGCCACAAAAGTAGACACTAAGCGTTTTAAAAAATATGTTGCTGGTCACAACTGTGCAAACTGCGCTCAATACGTTAAGAAAAACGATTCATGGGGCGAATGTAAAATCATTAAAGGCGGTCTGGTTTATAAAGACGGCTGGTGTAACTCTTACCTTGCAGCTAAAAAAGCATAATTTTTTGTTCACTCAATATTGGCTCAACATTCCAATGCAATTCATCCTTGAGCCTTTGAGTGAGTTTTTGCATAGCTTCAGGTTGACCGTGATTTAAAAAAACTTTTTTTGGCGCTTTTTTCATATGAGAACACCAAGAAAGAAGCTCATTTGAATCTGCATGTGCAGATAAACTCGAAATGCTTTTAATTTGAGCCTCTACAGCTATCTCCTGGTGATGAATTCTCAAAAAACCTGATTTAGGCGCCTCCTCTAACAAATACCTTCCCTTGGTACTTTCTGCTTGGAATCCAGAAAATAAAACCATATTTTCTTTACGAGGAAGTCGCTTCTTAAGATGGTGAAGAACTCTGCCACCGTTGAGCATCCCGGCACCGGCTATGACGATCAGCGGCCCCTCTCTCATACAAGCCAACATAGAATCATCAGGAGTTTCAACAATCTGAAATTGACTAGGATAAAAGTCACGTGTTGCCGTGAAGGAATTATCAAACTTATGATCTTCTTTGTGCTGCAAAAACGCATCTGTAGCTTTTGTGGCCATTGGACTGTCTAAGAGGACATCAATTTTAGGAATCTTACCCGAATCCTCAAGGAGCTTAATCATATACAAAAGTTCTTGAGAGCGTCCTGCCGCAAAAGCAGGAATAACAAGCACACCTCTATTATTGTAAACCTCACGTATACACTCGCCCAATTCCACTAAAGGGTCTCCGGGATCATGAAGACGATTTCCATAAGTGGACTCTAAAACAAGATAATCAGACTCAATTAATGGATCGGGCCCCTTAAGAATATAACTTCGATTATTTCCTATATCTCCTGAAAAAGTTAAAAGCTTAACTCCGTTTTCAGTTTCCAATGTAAAGGTTATGTAACTCGCTCCAAGAATATGCCCCGCACGACCAAAGCGCAAACTTATCCCTTTATCTACTGGGACCCATTCATCACGAGGAAAGGTTTTTACGTGTTCTAAAACCTTATAGGCATCTTTTTCGGTATAAAGGGGAAGTGCTGGCCGGTGTTTTGAATGCCCCGTATCGTTTGCGTAACGTGCATCTTCCTCTTGAATATGAGCTGCATCGAGAAGCAAAATCTTTAATAATGCCGCTGTCCCCTCTGTGCACCAAACTTCAGGATGATAGCCCTCCTTGAAAAGTCTCGGCAACATACCAGAATGATCTAAATGCGCATGGGTTAAAAAAATTCGCTCTACCTTGGCAATTTCTTTTGGCGTAGAGTCCCAATTCTTTAACTTCTGTTCGCGCCCCCCTTGAAAGAGCCCATAATCCACTAAATATCTTTTTCCAAAAAAACTGAGAAGCGTACGGCTTCCTGTTACCTGCCCTGCGGCGCCTAAAAATTCTAAGCCAAGCTTCATACCTACTTAGGCTATATCGAAGCTCTCACAAATAACAGAGCCAAAAACGAACAAACGGTTTATTGTGCACTCTTATGAGAGCTGCTTTTTTTGATACACATAAATACGAAATGCCCTTCTATAAATCCCTACAAGACAAACACTCTCTTAATTTTGAATACTTTGAGTTTAGACTCAACGAAACAACTTGCAAAATGGCATCAGAGTTTGAAGTCATCTCTTGCTTTGTTAATGATAAAATTAACCGCGAAGTTTTAGCTGTTCTTGCGAAAGGAAAAACAAAGCTTATCACCCTTCGTTCTGCGGGCTTTAACCATGTAGACGTAAATGCAGCTAAAGAGTTTGGAATTACAGTTGTGCGAGTTCCTGAATATTCGCCTCACGCAATTGCAGAGCACGCACTCGCAATGATTCTTTGCCTAAACCGTAAACTTCATAGAGCTTACCAACGAGTTAGAGAAGGTAACTTTTCTCTTGATGGACTTATGGGCTTTGACCTCTTTGGAAAAACAATTGGTGTTATTGGGACTGGACGGATTGGATATATCTTTAGCAAAATCATGTTTGGAATAGGTTGTAAGATTTTGGCCTACGACCAAACCCATTCTGATCAAGATACAAGCCACCTCTCATATGTAAGCCTAGAAGAACTGCTCAAGCAGAGTGACGTTATCTCTCTACATGTCCCTCTCAACAAAGGGACATTTCACCTCATAGACAAAGAGGCCCTATCCCTCACAAAAAAAGGAGTTTTCGTGGTGAACACCGGAAGAGGTGCACTTATAGACTCAAAAGCTTTAATTAATTCTCTTAAAAGTGGTCACATTGGAGCCGCAGCGCTTGATGTTTACGAAGAAGAAGAGGGTGTTTTCTTTGAAGATCTTTCTGAAAAAATATTACAAGATGACCAACTTGCAAGACTGCTGAGTTTCCACAATGTACTCCTGACCTCACATCAAGCTTTTTTTACAAAAGAAGCTTTAGAGAATATTGCAGCGACAACCGTTGAGAACATTCTAAATTACACTCAAAAGCGAGAGTTTATTGCCTCTAGCCTGGTCATATAGCCTCTATAAAGCTTTTTTAAGCATCAGGAACATTACCCCTTCCCCTTACCTGAACTAGCTTCCTGAAAAAGAGGTGCAAAGGAAAAAAATTTTACTAACCCTAACCCTTGTATCCACAACACTATTTGCTGAAGTCAAACCAGAGGGGACAGTGCTATCTGTGCTCCGCGGCCTTTCAGAACCTGCAGAAAATAGTGCTTCCGTTTCAGCTGTTGATGTTTTTGTAGTGAATGGAACATCTCTTAAAGGAATTCGTATAACTCCTCAAAACCAAGGCGGCTTTGAGGTGCATTATGTACCCCAGCATTTCATAATAGTAGGCCGTGAAAGTTCTCCTAAGTATGTAAACCCTAATGGAGAAGTTGACAAAGCGAGTCTCATACTGAGTCTTGTTCCTGCTCAAGTAAAAGTTGAAGGCAATTACACTTTGCTAGATAGTTTTTCCTATAAAGCTCCTCAGAAGATTCTCAAAGTTCTTGCAGAAGCAAAAACAGATGAAACAGAGTCTCTCGACTCTGCTTTCTCACTTGTTGATGCTGTTCTTAGCTCTAACGATGAAGAAGTAGGTAAGTTTACGGTAAAAAACCTTCAAGGTGTTATGCACACTGAAGGCGTAGAATAATTCGTTCTCTTTGAATTCTCATTAAAAAATCCCCGCAACCACTCTTGAAAAAGTGGCTGCGGGGATTTTCTTTTTCTTTTGTTAAGAAAGTTACTTAAGCAACTCTTCTAAGATTAAATTTTTCAACAGCAAGATTAGCTTCTAACCATGCTCGCTGAGCTTTTGGCTTGAGCCACTCAAATTTATCACTACTCGCTTCTTGAATTTCTTCCATACAAGCCTTGAAGCTTTCTTTTCTCTTTTTGAAGTTAAGCATTAGAGCTCGAAGCTCACCGTCTAGACCTTTAGTTGCACTTTTCAATTGCTGCCGAGCAGGAGCAAGTTCTTTATTCCAATCTTCAAGCTGACTTTTCATCATTTGAAGAAATGAAACTTTGGGATCCAATTGAGTGCCATTCGCGTCTATCGTCATAAAATACAGTTCCTTATAGGTTTGTTAACGTTAAGAGCCTTGTTTTGCTTCTAAGATGAGAACTCATCATGAATGTGATTGCGGCTCGATTGTTTGCTTACTTAACCAGTATGACACAGATCGAGCTAAAAAGCTACACAATTCAACATCTTCGCCGTACTCCTGTTATATCCAGAGAGAGTATTCTTAAAAAAATTAAGAAAAGATATGAAAAAAAAAGATAAAAACAGCTCCTTGTAGGCTCAAAATTGCTAACACTTCGTCTACTTCATAGACACTTTTTCGGTATGATTTTTTTAAATTTCTCCTATGAAAAGTGGCACAATAGGCAATCACTATGAGAACGTTTACCGTATGGACGCTTTTTTTCTTTCTCTTTTCGCTGCAAGCATATGCTGTGAGTGACAACAATACTTTGCTCAAGCGAATAAAGTTTTTTTCACAAACTGAAGAATCAAGCGGCACTCCCAGTTACCGTTTCACAGGAAAGGGAGTTGAGGAATGCAGCGTCAGTCAAAATACTGTCATAAAAAATCTTAACGAAAATATGATCAACAACTTCTTCGATACTCAAGGCAAATACAGCAGCCTTAGAAGAAGAGCCCCAAAAGGTGCAGACCTTGCGCAATTACATACTCTTGCTGAAGCTAAGAATATTCCCAAGCTTCGAGACGACTCAAGCATTGCGCGTGGTCGATGTGATCAAGCAATAGAAGCACTCAAGGACTACACAGATGCGTTACTTAGTTTTCATTCAGAGGGCTATGTTGTCCCCGTCAACAGCTCAGTACTCGCGCTCATTAAGCCCCGACTTCACAAACTGGGAGAATCCCTCACTCTAGTTTCCTTTCTTTCAAATGCACTCATCACATATATGAGCATTGAAAACGCAAACCCTGGCTTTGATGCGAGCTCGAGTCTTGGTATTTTCTTAGTCGCTCAAACTTATGATCTTAATGACAAACTCCTTCCAGGCGCACAACTCAATGCTGTCTTAAAACTGATTCCGCTCTCCTTCAGAAGATATAATGACATTCTTTTAGAGGCGACAAACTCAAGCTCATACGGAAGACCTAGTTTTCGCTTAGATGATTTTTTAAACTCTTATATTTGCTTAGGCTATACAGAGGCTGCTTCAAAAGACATGCTTGCGCGAGGCAAAGCTCTCGACGCTCAAGCGTATGTCAGAACGCTTGTTGCACTAAATGCCATGTTTCCCGGTGTAGAGAAGGAAACTTCTAGTAGATCTATTTTTGATGAAATTTACGCAGGAGAAGCTATCGCAAGAACAGTAGAAGAAGAAAAGCTTGGTGATAGAGCTTGGTTAATGAATTTAATTCCAGCGCTAGGCAACGAGAACTCCCTCCACACGGCTCAATACAAAGCTCAACTTGAGCTCGTAAGCACAGAGCTAAAAACGTATCTCTGGAAAGAGCGTGACAGAGAACTCACAGAGTTAGACGAAACTCAAAGTCGTTACCCAAAAGAAATTAAACGTTTTGATACAACGAAAGCCCGACTTCTCTTTGCAGCCCACATGTTGCGACTCACAAGTGAGATATTTAGCATAGAAAAGGCACAAGGCTATGCGTTGTCACAAACTCAAGTTAAAAGCATCCGAGCTGAGATTAAAACTCGATACGATAATTTTCATGACATTAAAATTGTGAGCGCAAGTCTCCCTAAGACTAAGAAGCAGGGAATATAAGAGAGAGGTCTGAAGACTCTACACCATCGGGCTCATATGCGACATGAGTTCCCTGGAGACTATAGCTAAGTCTGCCATTCACTCCGCCCTGCCCACCTGAGCGTAAATCATACTCAAGGTTCAATTCAAAGACAGCACTTGCGGGCAAGTCTATAGAGCCTCCGCTTTTAGAGTCACCCCCAACAAGAATTGCATTTAAATTTCCTGTAATTTCTATGGGATTTTCATCAACAGCCTGCGCATCTGACTTAAAGGCAAGAACCTTAAGATTTCCAGCCTGAGCCGCCTCAGACTTAGGCTCTTGTTCTTTTGAAAAAGCTTGTATCTTAAAATTTTCAAAATGAAGTTTTGAAGATTCTAAAGTTAAATTCCATTGACCAATATAAAGTTCAGCTTTTTCTAAACGTAAACTCGAACGACTTCGAATTCGTAACGATGCATTCAAAACATACTGCCCCAAAGAGTTAAGGCTCAAGGCACCTCCTGAGCGATCAGCTATCAGGGCTAAAGTAATGTCTTCTGCGCTAACTTCGCTTAAATCCACAACTCTTTCATCCTGGATATTTGCGGCTTGAGCATAACAACCCAATGAAAACATTAGGAAAATAATTGTTTTTTGAAGCTTCTTATCAAACTTGGATATTGTCACCGATCTCTTCTATACCCGTTTTAACGCATCATGTCAATCATCAAAGAAGCGCCTGAGTTATATCTTTTTGAATATCCTCTAGGTCCTCGAGCCCAACACTGAGGCGAATCAGTGTATCGCTAATGCCCAACTTAGCTCGAACATCTACAGGAATACTTGCGTGGGTCATACTCGCCGGATGATTGACCAAGCTTTCCACTCCACCCAAAGATTCAGCAAGAGTAACAACTTTCAATTTTGAAAGAAATTTCTTCACATCCTGCATATCGCCCTTGAGATAAAAACTAATCATTCCACCAAAGCCACTCATCTGCTCTTGAGCAAGCGCGTGTTGAGGGTGCGATTTTAATCCCGGATAAATTGTTTTTTCAATTTTAGGATTTTTTTCTAACCACTCTGCAAGAGCCAATGCATTTGTCTGGTGAGCGCGCATGCGTATAGGCAAGGTTTTTATGCTTCTCAAAAGTAACCACGAATCAAAGGGCGAACAAATATATCCCACAGAGTTTTGATCTCGATACAGCTGATCTGCCAGCTGATCACTCGAAGTTACAACCACTCCAGCTACTGTATCACTGTGTCCACCGATGTACTTGGTCATTGAATGCACAACAATATCTGCCCCTAAAGAGAGGGGACGCTGAAAGATCGGAGACATAAATGTATTGTCCACGCAGAGAAGCCAGCCGTTTTCTTTGCAGATTTTTGAAATCTTTTGAATATCAAAAAGCTTTAAAAGGGGATTCGTAGGAGTTTCAAGCCAAACAAGCTTCGTTTTGGAAGAAGCGTTTTCCTTTAGGTAATTAGGATTTTTTTCGAGCTCTGCAAAGTTTAGAAACTTTGTTTGCAGGCCTGTTTTTTTAAGCACAGTTGTCAGCAAGCGGTAAGTGCCACCGTAAACGTCATCTCCACACAAAACCTCATCGCCTGGCGCAAGCAAACCCATTACAAGCTGTGTGGCACTCATTCCACTGCAAGTTGCGAGTGCATAAGTCCCACCTTCAATTAAAGCCACACAATCCTCTAAGGTTCTTCGAGTTGGATTATGTGAGCGCGTATATTCATACTCTCCAATGGGCTTAGAGGGCTCTGTTTGTGCATAAGTAGAGGTCTGATAAAGAGGAGGCATTACGGCCCCAGTAATCGGATCAGGAGATTGCCCTCCGTGTATCGCAAGTGTTTCTTGCTTATATTTTTCAAACTTCTGAATGCGTTCTTTTGTATTGCCTTGAATTTTCATCTAAACACCTGCAATTTTTTTTGAGCCGTCAACGTATTCCACGTCGCCGCCTAAAGTTAAATCGTTCCATTGTGTCGACACATTTTTTTCTGCCAGCCAAGGATCGTTAAACACTTTTGAGAGATAACGACTTCCAGAATCAGGAATTAAAACGACAGCACGGTAATCTTTAATGCTCTCTTTCTCTTCGAGATAGCGCAAGTACTGAGCCGCTCCATAAAAAGCTGAGCCACAAGATCCACCAACAAGAAGTCCCTCTTTTTGCGCAAGCATACGTGCTGCAGAAAAAGATTCGGCATCACTCACATAAACAGCGTCATCAACTAACTTAAGGTCAATAGTTCCTGGAATAAAATCCTCTCCGATCCCTTCCGTGAGATAAGTTTTAGCGCCAGTACCCTTACCCGTTTTAATGTTTTCGTAATAAAGGCTTCCTACAGGATCAATTCCGATAAGTTTAATCTTGGGATTTTTTTCCTTTAAAAATTTAGCGGTCCCGCTTGCTGTTCCACCTGTTCCTAGACCACAGAAGAAATAATCGAGCTTGCCATCACATTGCTCCCAGATTTCGGGACCTGTGCTTAAATAGTGAGCCTCTGGGTTGTCTGGATTCTGATACTGGTTGGCGAGGAAGGCATTTGGAATTTCTTTCGCCAAGCGCTCTGCAACTCGGTAATTACTTTTAGGATCTTCAGGAAGCACTGCAGTGGGAGTAATCACAACTTTAGCCCCATAAGCCCTGAGGGCGTTGATTTTTTCTGCAGACATTTTATCAGGCATTACCAAAATGGCCTTGTACCCTCTTCGAGCCGCTATCATGGCAAGCCCCGCTCCTGTATTCCCAGAAGTGGCCTCAACAACAGTTGCTCCTGGCTTAATTTCGCCGCGCTCTTCGGCTTTATTCAAAATATGAATTGCAATGCGATCTTTGACGCTTCCGCCCGGGTTAAAGAACTCTACTTTTGTAAGGATTTCACCATGGAGAGAACCATGATTTTCAATGCCCTTTTCCTTTTTGAGCCACAAGCCCGCCGGAACGTCCCGAAGAGAGGCATTGAGCCTAATAAGTGGAGTTTGCCCCACGAGATCTTCTACTGAATTGCTAATCTTGCTATGAGTTTTCATTACTCGCCTAGCCTAATCCCACGAGAAGGATTAGAAAATCACTATGAGTCTTTTCTTTGAAGATATTCACATTCAACTCCGAGATAGCGTTCGTCGCTTTGCTCAGTCAGAACTTAAGCCATTGGCCGAAAAACTAGACGAAGAACAGGGGTTTAACCACGAGGCCCTCAAGAAATTGGGAGATATGGGCCTCCTCGGCGTTACGGCTGATCCAGAGCATGGGGGAGCTGGCCTCGGAGCCATTGCCGCCACCCTTGTCATGGAAGAACTCGGGGCCGAATGCGCCTCCACCACCCTCTCTTATCTGGCACACTCTATTTTAGCCGTTAACAATTTGAGTCAAAATGGCTCACCTGAACAAAAGAAAAAATACCTCCCCAAGCTTTGCTCTGGAGAGTGGATTGGCGCTATGGCCATCAGTGAACCCGGTGCTGGGAGCGATGCCTTTGGGCTGCAACTTCAGGCCAAAAAAGAAGATGATTTTTACGTGCTTAACGGCACAAAAATGTGGATCACAAATGGCCCCTATGCTGACTTTTTCTGGGTCTACGCAAAAACAGGCCCCAGCAAAAAAGACATCACAACATTCATCGTAGAAAAAGGCACTCCAGGATTTTCTGTAGGCAAAAAGCTCAATAAGTTTGGAATGCGCGCTTCTCCCACAAGTGAACTTATTTTTGAAAACTGCAAAGTTCCTGTGGCCAATCGTGTAGGCGAAGAAGCTTCAAGTATTGCGCACATGAATCGTAACCTACTCCTTGAACGTGTCACTATCGTAGGAATTTCTCTCGGTATTGCGCGAGCGACAATTGATTACTGTACAAAATACACTCTCGATCGCAAACAATTTGGAAAAGCTTTGTTTGACTTCCAAATGGTTCAAAAAATGTTAGCCGATGCTACGGCAGAATACCTCGCTTCACGCAGCCTCACCTACGAAGCCGCAGCGGCAATTGAACGCAAAGGGTTGGCCGACACCGAAGCTCTTATGCTTGGGACAAGCGCAAAACTTTTTGCCGCCCACCGCGCCACAAAAATTGCTCTCGACGGTATTCAACTTCTGGGTGGCTATGGCTACACCAAGGAATACCCAGTAGAGCGCTACCTCCGAGATGCAAAGTTAATGGAAATTGGCGCAGGCACGAACGAAGTGATGCGTATCATTTTGGCCAAACAACTCGCCAAGGGCTACGTGCCGGGAATGGAATAGATGACTTTAAAAATTGATGCTTCTGAGCTTTATA
The DNA here is from genome assembly GCA_041391385.1 of Bdellovibrionota bacterium. Classification (GTDB taxonomy): domain Bacteria; phylum Bdellovibrionota; class UBA2428; order UBA2428; family UBA2428; genus CANIGN01. Next base: position 101,657 of record JAWKOD010000005.1, on the reverse strand, counting down.
CAACAACTTGTGTTTTTGAAATGCCCAAAGTGCACAGTACACACAAGGATAAAATTTTAGACCGTTTCAAAAAAGAATCTCATGGGGATTCTGATCAGAAACTAAGTTCTTATCGCTGCGCTAAAAGCTTTAAATTAGATTTTGAAAAATCGATAAACCTCGCAAAAAACTTTCGCTCAAAATTTAAGCGACTCATCGTGCTCGGCACAGGAGGCTCTTCACTTGGAAGCAAAGCGGTTGTTGATGCTTTACGCCCCAAAATAGATCGAGAAATTTTCTTTATTGAAAACCTCGATGCAACAGATTTACCCAAGCTAAACGATGATGAGCTCAAAGAAACTGCACTCATTGCTATTTCTAAAAGCGGTAATACCTTAGAAACGCTTGTATCCCTTCAGCACTATACAGAAAGATTTACTACAGCTGGGCTAAAAATCAGCGAGCATTTTGTTGCCATTAGTGATGCTGAATCCAAAGCTCCACTCGCAAGCTGGGCTCAAGAAAACTCTGTGCCTCTTTTAAAGATGGACCCTCTACTCGGTGGAAGATGGAGTGTAACAAGCGTCGTGGGCACTTTTCCTTTGGCTTTTTGCGGAATCGACACGAAAGCTTTTGTAGCCGGATTTGAAAAAAGATTTGAGCACTTTCCAAGTGAAGACGTTATTGAACTCGCTCTTCGCTTTGCCGATTTTGACACTGCAAACTTAAACGTACATTCACAATGGTTTTACTCCTCGCGCTTGAAAGAAATTGGCTCTTGGTGGAAGCAACTTTGGAGTGAGAGCCTTGGGAAGAAAAAAGGTTCTAACTTTGTGGGAGCATTTGCCTGCCCGGCTACAGGAGCCGTGGACCAGCACTCTGTATTGCAACAAATGACCGAAGGTCGCAATGATGCTTACACAGGGTTTGTATTCGTTGAAAAAAATCAAAACGATATTGAAGTAAAGAAGCTCGACCCTCTCTTTGCGAAAAAAATTGCTTTTGCAGAAAACAAAAGCTGGCACCAACTCCTGCAGGCCCAGGGTCTCGCTACACGACAATCCCTTATTAAGTCAGAGCGCAGTACTTATGCCTTGCACCTCGATCAAATATCAGAAGAAAGCCTTGGTGACTTCATGGCCTTCTGGATGGATATCACGGCATTAGTAGGAGCCGCATTTGAAGTGAATCCCTTTAATCAACCAGGCGTTGAACTCGGCAAGAAAATCTTACCGGAGTATATCTAAAGCGCACAATGCGCTTAGTGTTTAGCCTCTCCGTTAGAACCATCTGTAAAAAGAGTTCCAACAGCATTTAAATCATTTTTAGCAGCGTCACCAATGTTACCCTTTTTCAATTCATCTTTAGCGAGCTGATGCTTATCTCCTGCGCTTTTAAAGTTCTGCCAGTCTGTTTGAAAACCACGAACAACAATAAACGTAAGGGCTGCTGCACCAATAGCCAACCAAGGGAAGCCTCCTGCTTGAGCACGAGGTAAAAAGAAAGACTCAAAAAACGAAACTTCATTTTTTCGAAGTACTTTCTTTAAGCGGACAAAGTTTTTCTCAAGAGACTCTTCTTTATTGTAAACAAAAGAGCCACCTTCAAAAGTATACTTCTCGCCTTCTACTTTAAAGCTCATTAACTTTTCTTTATTGTTAGGCGACCAAAACTCATAAGCGTCACCCGCTTGTTTAAGGTGAGGCATTTCTTGAATCTGAATCATGTACGAAAACCAAAACCTGCGATCCGTATCATCAAAGCGAGAGTTAAAACCCACTTTAAGTTTTTTAGCCGCTCGATCTAAATCACTACCACTTTTAATCTTTGGCCACTTAGAAGCCTCTTGGTTCCAAATCTTTATATATGATGCATCTGGAAAGTCTTTAGCAACTGCCCCTGCGTTTAAGTATTGCATTGGACTGAGTAGACCAAAGCCTTGCACGAACATCCCAATCATTAAGGTAAGACTAAACAACTGAGTTAAAAAATTCTTTTTCATACTCTTAGAGTAACTCGAAGAAGCACTCCTTATAAGCATGTAAAGAGGTCAAAGTGAGTTATTTAGTGCCTAAATTTTGTACAAGTGCCTGCAAAATAGAGCTAAATGAGCTCCAGAATCAGCAAAAGACGAATTGTTAAGATCTTAATAATTTGAGACTCTGAATAAAGAGCCGATTAGTTGACGTCAGCACACAACGCTCTGGGGAGAAACAAAAGAACATGAAAAAAGATTTTTCAAAACGTTTTACAGCAGGATTTATGATTTTACTTATGAATGTAAATATCTATCAGGCGGCTGCGGCACAAAGTTTCACAGGCAATCCACAGCTCATGAAAGACGTACAAGTACTCGATGGCCTAAGTAAAAAATTCAATGCCAACTCTCAAGCAAAACAAAAAACAGCTGATATTCTCAGCTCTTTTGAAAAACTCATGGGAAGAAAGCTCAGTACAGCTGAGCGTGGGTTTTTATCCTTACAATTTGCCGCTATGAAAGTGCTTCCTCGCTTTGAAGTTAAAGACAACACTATACAAGTCTATGACATGAACGAAGGCTCGAAAGATCTTCTTCTTAGCTTAGAAGTAGTTGATTCAGAAAAGAACACTTTTCGCTTTGGAAAGCACACTTTTAAAGTAGATCCAAATAAAGCTATCCACGAAAATATCCAAATTATTCTTAAGGAACTTCAAAAAGGTGAGCAACTTTCGTTTCTAGAAAGTATGAATCTATTTGGAATTCCGAGCGCTCACGCTGCTATGGCCCCTTGGATGAAATTGCTTCTAATAGGTGCAGTTGCCCTTGTGGTTGGTATTTTCATTGGAAAAGCCATGCAAAAAAATAAAGATAAAAAAGACTCATATGTTGCCGAGTCTTCGTTTGACGATAGCGATTCAGGCGATGACATGGAAGACGACAGTAGTGAAGCAGTAGACCACGGATCAGATACAGCTTCTACTTCAGAAGAAGCGAGTGGCCCACAAGAAGAGGCATTGCCAACATCGGGTGAAGAGCCCGCTGTTGTTTAGAAAAGCTAGGAGCTTTCTAGAAACCCCGGAGCCATGGAGGGCTCCACCAGGAGGGGTTTTCCATCAAAATACAAAGTAGATTATTTGGGGACTTTGAGTTTCAGGAACACTCGCTTCTTCAAATCTATTTGAATCTCTACGCAATATGACCCAATCACCCTGAAAGGGATACATTATAAAACCAAGCGTTAGATTAACAAAGAATTTCCCTATAGTCTGAAGAACTTAGAGCTGAAAAAATGACAAAACAAATGCCATATAAAATGCCGTCTTAACAAAGATTTAACATATTAAGTTACGAAAAAGGGCGATGATATAACTATGAAGTTCTCTATTGGCGCTCTTATGAGCGTCGTGCTCATTTATTCCTTCAGCTCTATGCTTGAGGCACAAACAACTGGAAACTTTTCAGACGATCCCGTTATTGCAGCTCAAGAAGCTCAACAACAAGCGCAAAATGCCTACGAAGACCAACTCACAGAATTAAACAGCTCTGCCAACCAGGCCAAAGAAGGACTTCTTTCAAGAAGAAATAGCCTCAACCGAGAATTACAAAATTGTTTTATCCAAAAAAATGAAGCTGAAATCCAAGCTCAGCAACAAGCTGACCAAGCCAATCAACAAGCCACCAATCAACTTATTCAGGGAGCTCAGCAAGGACTCACCCCCCTCTTGCAAAATTTTGATAGCGCGAACAAGTTAGGTAAAGAAGAAGCTCAATCACAGAGAGAGGCAGCTGTTTCAGATCAAAATGCGGCAGTCACTCGATTCCAAGTTGCCTGCAAAACATCCGATGCTCAAATCCTTAATTTTACGGGCGTACAAAGTACAGATAAGAGTAAACTTGCACGAATTAAAACTAGAACCACTGAAATTGCTACAGCGATTCCACCCCCAGATGCAAATTGTCAAAATGCTGCTAACTCATTACTCATCACATCAAACCAAGCTAAGCGAGAAATAGACATAGCTACTCAGGCTGAAAAAGCTGCTGGCGGCAACGGACTCAACATGGCACTCGCAGCAGCTGCCTTAGGCGTAAACTATTACGGCTATAGCCAAGGCAAAAAAGCAGCTGAGGCAGGTCTCGAAGATGCCAACCGTTTAAACGGAATGAGCTACGATTCCTGCAAACAAGGTGTTCAAGACGAAGCCGCCGAAATCGACAGACAACTCGCAAATATCGACAAGCAATTAGCTTCAGATCGCGCGCGTCTTGCAAAACAATTTGCTCAGTTTAAAGTTAATATTCCCAATAGCGTACAAAGCAAAGCACTTCTCAATGTGGACGAAGGCAATGGCCTCCCAACACTTGGTGGTGTAGGTAGCGCTGTCGCTGCAACTCAATTTAAAAGTCCCGACAACCCCTTTAACAACCTCAACCAAGGTGCCGGTGGTGACTCTGGTGGCAGTGCTGGTGGCGCAGCCCCAAGTGGTGCTGGAGGTGGAGGGGATGGAGACGGCAAAGCAGGATGGGGATTTAGAAGATCCCTACGAAACGAATAATCCAGGACTCGCTTACACACTCCCCTACAACCCGATAAAGCTGGATTCATAGGTGGCGCAGATGCTGGAGGCGAAGCACCCAACAATCCTTTTGGCGATGGATTCCTTGGCTTTGAAGATCCCTTTGGAAATTTAAATGGTGCAGGTGGAGCCGCGACTCTTGCTGAAGGCAAAGGTGGAAATGGATTATTGAACTCGCACTTAAAACAAGACGCCGAATCTATGCTCACTTGGGAGAACTCTTAGGACAACCTACTGGAACAAAAGTCAGCAAGGACAAAGACAAAGATCCCGAGAGAAAAATTTCCTCTATCAAAGACTAGTGTAAAAACTTATAAATTTTAAATTCGCTTTAGTCGTGCCACTACAAGAACAAGGCGTGTTTTGTTTTCACCATAAAAAGTCAGAGTCATCTTAGCATCTTCCTTAGTTTCATCGCTCAACTCCAAAACTGATTCGAATGTCTTTCCGATGACAGGCTCATGAAAACGACAGCGTGTACTGAGTAGTTCCCAGTTTTCGCATGCGTCTGTTTTTGATCCAACATCCACTCATCGAGTCGTCTCAACAAGTAGCTATACACATACATTCCGTGAGCAAGTGGCTCCCTCTAGACCCATTTTACGAGCCACTTCATCGCTCTGATGAATAGGATTCGGGTCTCCAGCTACTTCTGCGAAAATCTTTATGTCAGATTGCTGTATACTCAGCTTTTCAACAAAGGTGCTCATATTGCTTCCCTCACGATCACGCTTCCTTCGGTTTCAGCCACAAGTTCTCCGTTGCGCGTGTAACGATTTTTAATTCTAAAAAAAACGACTAAAGCACCTCCCAACTTGCGCGAATTCACTTTGCTAACAATGGCATGACTCGTAATTTATCTCCACTCGTAGTGCTTGTAATAAGAAAAAGATTGAGAAACGTGTAAAAGCTGATGCAAATCAATTTCCAAGCTTTCAAAAATCTTAAATTCCCCCTCCCTTAAACAGGCATAAAATGAATGAGGAATCTCTTCTTGTGGCTCAAAAGGATACCCAACTGACTTAAAAAAATTCTCTACTGCCTCTTGAGTCACAAGAATCTCAAGCTCAGGGTATCGACGACTCGCCAGATCGGGGTTAAATGGGACAATTGTACGGCCACAATTATGGAAACTAGCCAAAAACTAAAAGCATTGCCAAGTATCTTATTCTTAAGCTTTGCCTCACAGCACCTTTGTCTGCAAAGTCACTGCTCTTTAGACAGGCCGTCGACACAGAGTTTCCAACAAGGCCCATTGGCTACCTTATGGACCTCTCGGGTGCTTGGAGTTTAGCTCTAAGCTCTTCGAGCACTCTTAAGCTCAAGAACCCTTCAATGATGGCCAATGCCGTCCTCCTTTTAGTACAAACCCCAATAGTCTTCTTCACGGATACTTTCTTTCTCCTCATATATCCACAGAGAAGGGAATGTAGATGGTGCCCCTCTCAGCCTAGGCAAGAAGGCTGGCAATTATGCTTGGACGAGGCAATCTTAATTTTCCACACTCAATTTTAGAGGATACCTCATGGGTGGCTACCGCGACCTTTCACTGACTCACGACAAAGCGACCCAAGAGTTAAAACCTCTTCACACTCAGCAACGAAAGTGAGAGAAAAGGTCCGTAATTATTTCTACCGGTGTAAGCAGTACCCAGAATCGCCTTGTATCTCAGAAAAACCCACTTATTGACTCTGAACTTTTAGTGACTCTTCGTTATGACTACGAAAAAGGCGATTTCTTTACTCTGGCAAAAGCCGCCTTCTTTTATCCTACATATGTTGATTTTGGAGCCAACATTGCATGGTTTAAGGTTTACCGAGAAACCAATGGCATTCTCTACGATGAAGTTTCAGATGACTTTATTTTTGGTCCACGCATTCGAGGACGCGCCTGGAACCACCTTGCTTTTGATGCAAGTGTAGAGTGGCACGTCTATCGCGACTTTAATGCAAAAACGTTTATTCCAGGCCCAAGAGCCATGCTCTCACTTATTGCAAATTTTTAGATCAGCAAAAAACATAAAGAGAGTGCATTCTCGACGAGACTATTTTGCTTTTTGTTCGTCAGCGCGCTTCTTCTGATACGCCTTAATCAATTCGTCTTGAACTGATCGAGGTGCTGGCTCATATTTCGCAAATTCCATAGAGAACTCGCCCTTACCTTGAGTGGCAGAGCGAAGCTCAGTGGAGTAACCAAACATTTCAGCAAAAGGAACTTGCGCAACTGCTGTAAAGTAACGATCGTTCGTGCCTGATTCCATAATCACCGCTCGACGCTGGTTAAGCTGGCCGATAACAGATCCTTGGAATTCCTCAGGAGCAGAAACTTCTACCGTCATGATGGGCTCAAGAACTGCAGGTTTCGCAGCATTGTAATACTCGCGCACTGCAGCCATTGAAGCCAAACGAAACGCCATCTCTGACGAGTCGACCGCATGGTGCTGACCTTCAGTCACAACAGCTCGAACTCCTACGACAGGAGCTCCGATCAAAAGACCTTTTTTAAGCTGTTCTTGAAAACCCTTGTCGCAAGCAGGGATAAATTCACGAGGAATAGATCCACCCACAACTTCTGAAACAAACTCGTAAGTATTTGCAGCATCCGCAGGAAGCTTTTCAAAACGTCCAACAACTTTTGCAAATTGTCCGGCACCACCTGATTGCTTTTTATGTGTGTATTCAAAGTTTGTTGAAGGGTTCATAATTGTTTCGCGGTAAGCCACTTGAGGATTACCCACCTCTACTTCAACACCAAATTCACGCTTCATACGCTCAACGTAAATTTCAAGGTGAAGCTCTCCCATTCCCGAAATAATAGTATCGCTGGTTTCTTCGTCACGAGAAACACGGAAGGTAGGATCTTCACGCGTAAACTTACCCAATGCTTTAGAAAAGTTTGCAGTTCCTTCTCTGTTTTTGGGCTTAATTGCCAAAGAAATTACCGAGTTAGCAATGTGCATAGAGCTCATAGTGATTTGAACGTCACCATTTGTGAAACTTTCACCTGAAGCACATTCCACACCGAAGAGAGCAACGATTTCGCCCGCTCCCGCAGACTCAATATCGTGCATGTCATTAGAGTGCATGCGCACGATACGAGGAACTTTAACTTTTTTCATTCCCGCGTTTACGTTGAAGATAAAGTCACCCTTTTTAAGAGTTCCTTGATAGATACGCATATAAGTCAGCTGACCATAACGTCCATCTTCAAGTTTAAATGCCAAAGCAACAAGAGGCTTCGAAGAATCGGACTCCAAAACAATGGGCGCTTCTTCATTTTTTTGATCAAGACCAATGTTTTCTTTTTCACTTGGATTTGGAAGGTAAGAACCAACCGCATCCAAAAGAACTTGAACGCCTTTGTTTTTGAAAGCTGTTCCCATGAATACAGCAGTGAAATTTAGAGACAAAGTTGCCTTTCGAACAATAGGTCGCAATTCTTCAGCGGTAATTTCTTTTCCGTCGAGATATTTTTCAGCCAAAGCATCATCGAAGTCTGCAAGAGCTTCGATCAACTTGTTACGATACTCAGTCGCTTTTTCTACATATTCAGCAGGACAAGGTTCTTTACGAACTTTTTCGCCACTTTCGCCATCAAAGTAGACAGCTTCCATAGTCAAAAGGTCAATAACACCTTGGAACTGATCTTCAGCACCCATGGGGTAAGTTAAAAAGTGTGCATTGTGACCTAACTTTTCGACAAGCATGTCTTTAACGCGAAAAGGGTTAGCTCCCGCACGGTCCATTTTGTTAATGAACGCAAGACGAGGCACTTTGTAGCGTTTCATCTGACGGTCAACTGTGATGGACTGTGATTGAACTCCAGCTACAGCACAAAGAACAAGAATCGCACCATCGAGTACTCGAAGAGCGCGCTCTACTTCTACTGTAAAGTCCACGTGTCCGGGAGTATCGATCAAGTTGATATGGTAATCTTTCCAATCTGCGTAGGTAGCAGCTGATTGGATCGTAATACCTTTTTCGCGCTCCAAATCCATGGAGTCCATTTTGGCTCCAACGGAATCCTTACCCTTCACTTCGTGAATGGCGTGAATTTTACCCGTATAGAACAAGATTCGCTCAGAAAGCGTTGTCTTACCCGAGTCAATATGCGCGGAAATACCGATGTTACGTACCTGTTTGATATAGTTGTCGTCTGTTGCCATAAGCGTGCAAAAAACATAATAAAGCTTTACGCCTTTGCATAGGCCAAAAATCAGAAAAGCTACGCCTTGAGATATCTCTCTTTTTTTAATTCTTAAGTACGACCCCGAGCCCCTCACTTGTGGATAGAATCGTCTTAGACGCCTTGCTGCCCAAAGATTCGAGACGCGACCAAAGAGCCTTCATACTCTCCCAACGCTCCTTTGAGAGGATTCCACCGGGAATATTTGCCGCATAAGCTTCGGGAAAGTCCTCTCCCCTAAAATAGACCCCACCCCAAAGGTAAAAGTTATCGATCAAAATCACTCCGCCCTTTCGAATACGGGGCCAGGCCCATTCAAAATAATTGAGATAATTGTTTTTATCTGCATCAATAAAGACAAAATCCAAATCCTTCAGATCACTGAGCGAAGTATCAAGAGTTTTAAGCGCAGGACCTACATGAATCTCAAAGAACCCTTCCCATCGCTTTAGATTTTCCGTAGCTACCGCAGCAAACTTTGGACTGAGCTCCAAGCAATCAACTCTGGCTCCCTCTACCCGCTCGAGTGCGCGACAAATCCAACTTGTGCTGTAGCCTCCTAAAGTGCCAATCTCCACGCCGCGTTTTGCCTTCATCATTTGAAGAAGAAGAGACAACACATGCCCCTCGTAAGGTGAAACCTGAATCTCCGGAAGACCCGCTTTTATAGAGTTCTCTACGATTTGTTTTTGCTCCGGAAGTTCCATCGCCATGCGCTCTGCTATAAAAAAATCTAACTCTGCGCTTCGTATATCATCGCGATTCATTTTAAAACTTTTAGCCTCTTGAGGCACAGGTTTTACAGATGACTCTGGATACGAAAGTGGGTGCAAGTCTTTGCTCATAAGGTTAAACTTAACCTCCAATGAAGATTGAGAACAGAATTATCATCACGGGTGCCGCAGGGTTTATTGGATCTCAACTGGCAAGTTTTCTGATAAAAAACGGACACTTAGCCCAAAACATTCTTCTTGTAGATGACATCCATAAATACAACGAGAGGGTATGTACGGTGCAACTCAGAAAAAACGACTTTGAAATTTGCGATTGGCACGAATTCCCCCAACTCCTCAACACCGGAGACAAAGCAAATGTCATATTTCACATGGGCGCGATCTCGAATACCGAAGAAAAGAGCAAAGATAAACTCAACGAGCAAAACCTCCACTACTCTCAAAAGATTTGGAATTACTGCACTGAAAATGAAGTACCCCTCTATTACGCAAGTTCTGCTTCCACCTACGGAGCTGGAGAATTTGGATTCGAAGACAACTCCGAAAAGATCCCCCAATACAAACCCCTGAACCTTTACGCTCAAAGCAAACAAGATTTTGATCTTTGGGTTTTAAATCGCATTCAGGACGGACATACTCCTAAAAAATGGGCTGGTTTTAAATTCTTCAATGTCTACGGCGCAGGCGAAGACCACAAAGGCTCACAAGGAAGTGTCGTGTGGCATGCCAAGAGACAATTTGAAGAAAAGGGAGTGATGAAACTCTTTAAGTCTCACAATCCAGACTTCAAAGACGGCGAACAAGCCCGAGACTTTGTCTATGTAGGAGATGTTTGTAATGTCCTCAATTTCTTCTACACATCGTCCACTCAAAACGGAATCTTCAACTTAGGCTCAGGCAAAGCACGCACCTTTAAAGACCTCGTTGCGGCCACCGCTGCCGCCATCAACGTTGAATGTAAAATTGAATACATACCCACTCCTGAAAGCCTTCGAGCTCAGTACCAATACTTTACCGAAGCGAGTTTAGATAAGTTACGCAAGGCAGGCTACACCGTACCTATGACTGAACTTGAAGAAGGCGTTAAAAAAGCCATCGAAGACGATAAAGAATTAAAAAGTTAACTTTTTTGAACAACCACTGTCTTCGCAATCAAATCGTGCAGTGCCTGGCCGTCTTCTCGGAAGGCGGCCATTATGTATCCGATAAAGAAAATCATAGCCGAGAGAGTCTTCCCTACGGCGTCACGCAAGAAGGCATCCATATAAGTTGGCTTTGCTCCGCTCCCAACCTTGATAACCTCAAGATGAAAAAACTTCTTTCCAGGAGTTGAGCTGTATTTTTGATAAAAATATCCATTATAGAGAACAGGCATAAAGAAGCTGAGTACAACTCCCACAGTCCCTAAGAAAAACGCAACAATACCACTCGCAAGAGCCAAACAAAGCGCATCGATTATAAAAGCTAGAATACGCACTCCAAAATCTGCTTTTTTGCGATTTCCCAACGGATTTACATTTGCCGAAGCTCCAGGAGTTGCTTCCTCCACACGATCACTCATACGAGTAATATAACCTGCTCACCTGCAAAAAGGTACCGGGTGCGGGTAAAAAGGTAGCGGGTGCGAGTAAAAAGTAACTAGGTACCTTTTTGCAGTTATGCTAGTTTGGTCGAGTCGTGAAAGGACTCTATATTCAAACTTTTGGCTGTCAGATGAACGTATCCGACAGTGACCGCATGAAGGCAGTACTTGCCCCGCTTAATTACGAAAACGTAACTGATCCCTCTAAGGCTGACCTTATTCTCATTAACACTTGCTCTATTCGCGAAAAAGCTGAAGGAAAAATGAGCAGCTTTGCCTACGATCTTCAGGAACTGAAACGCAACAATCCCAAGCTCATTCTTGGAATCACGGGCTGTGTGGCCCAACAAGAAAAAGAAAAAATTATAGAAAAGCTCCCCTTTGTAGATATTGTTCTTGGCCCCGACAACATTGACGAGCTCCCCTGGGCCCTTGACGAAATCGAGACTCACCCCGAAAAGCATATTACTCGAACTCACTTCGACGATGCTTCTCGCGTGTGGAAGACCAAAACGCTTATCAACAATCCCGGCATTAGCACTTTTGTAAATGTCATGAAGGGCTGCGACCACTTCTGCAGTTATTGCATCGTCCCCTGGACTCGTGGCAGAGAACGCTCACGCCCCATTGCAGACGTCGTAGAAGACGTAAAAGACCTCTGTAGTAAAGGCGTAAGAGAGGTTACCTTCCTTGGCCAAAACATTAACTCCTACGGCAAACGCGCCGGTGAAAGCCTCGAAGAACTTTTTTATAAAGTTCACGAAATCCCCGACCTCAAGCGCATTCGCTTTACAACAAGTCACCCGGGTGACCTCAAACCTGGACTGATTCAATGCTTTAAAGACTTGCCAAAGCTTAGCTCTAACTTTCACCTTCCCGTTCAATCTGCTTCAAACCGTATTCTACGCTCTATGAGACGCTTTTATACGCGCGAAGCTTATCTCGAAAAAGCCTATGCCCTTTTAGAAGCTCGCCCCGACATATCCTTCTCAACTGACATCATTGTTGGATTTCCAAGCGAAACAGAAGAAGAGTTCCAAATGACCCTTAAGCTCGTAGAAGAGCTTCGTTATGACAATGTCTATTCCTTTGCCTACTCACCCCGTCCTGGGACTTCTGCCTCTGAGCGCAGTGACCAGGTCGATGATGTGACCAAACTTCGCCGTTTGATGGAGCTCCAAACAATAGCTCGAAGAATATCCCGTGAACGCCACATGGCTGAAATCGGACAAGTGAGCGAAATCCTTATAGAAGGCACATCAAAAAAGGACCCTAATCGCTGGACCGGAAGAAATAGCCAAAATGTTCCTGTCCATGTAGATAAAGCCTACGGTCACCTGCCTGGAGATCTAGTCAAACTCAAGATAATTGATGCCAGCCTTACACATTTGATTGGCCAACCTGTTGCCTTATCTCACTAATTTTTGCTAATTTCAGGCCTTACTTGTTGTTTCCTCAAAAGGTTCAACAGAAAAGGAGAAACAAAAATATGAAAAAGTTCTTAGCACTTTTTGCTGCAGCTGTTGTTATGACTGCTTGTACGAAAAAAGAAGAAGCTCCAGCAATGGAAGAACCTACCACAGAAGCTACTGAAGAAACGACTGCAGCACCTGAAGGAGTTGAAGCCGTTGAAGCACCCCCTTCTGATGTTATGGAAGAAGCTCCAGAAGCTGACGCTAGTTCATCTGAAGAAGCTAAATAGTTTTTATTAAAAGACTAAAACACAAAAGCCAGCTTCCTTAAACGGAGGTTGGCTTTTGCGTTTTTATAAATTGATATTTAAACTACTGGAACAATAAGGCTTCTGTAAGATTTACCTTAAGCGTATGAACTTCTTTTAAGTTCATAGCGTTCATCATAGACTTTACCAAGATCAAGTTAGTGACCTCGGTACTTGCGTACTTGCCACCGATCTCTTCGTCTTTCTTATTCAATTGCTTAGCAAGAGCAGCGATAAGCTCTTCAGAAGTATAGAGATCCTGATCTTTATTAATCTGACCACGAATGGAATAGTAATGAACTCCGCCAATACCGTAAACTTTCTTCGCAGCGCTTAGCCAGGCTGGAACTTTATTCAATTTAAGTTGAGCAACGGTTTTTTTCTCAGCCAACTTAGCCTGCTTGGAAGATATAGGATTGGGGCTTAAAACCTTTTTGGGGTTTTTCTTTTGAATGTCTTTAACTACAAATTCCTTAAAAGAGACTGAACCTAATTTCGGAAAGTAATAGTTAAAATTTTCACCCGACTTAGAAACTATTTGTGTCGAGCCACCACCCATATCCCACACAAGAATATCTTCTGGATTCTCACCCGTGCGCACTACAACACCTGTAAATCCCAAGAGGGCTTCGTATTCCTGATCAATAATCCTTAGATCAAAATCTAGGTCAGCTTTCAACTTATCGACAAAAGCTTTTCCATTTGAAGCCTTGCGAAAGACCTCAGTTCCAACGGCTAAAACTTTTGTAACTTTAAATTCTTTAGCTTTCTTTAGATGCTCTTGAATAAGCAACTCTCCTTGTTGCATTGTTTTCGCATCTAACTCGTCGTTTACTAGTGTCTCACGATAAGGAACCGCTTCTTCATTTTCATAAAGAACCTCTTCGACCTTCTTTTTACAAAGATCCACTCGTGCAATCATAATTCGCGTACTTCCACTTCCCACATCGAAAGCAGCTCGCCTTTGCTGGCAAGTGTTGTCTAAAGACGAATGTGAACAACTGATAGAAAAAAGGAGGATAATTAAAAAAGATAATTTTTTCATATATTAAACTTGTATCCTAAAAGCTGGCACGTAAAGAATCACGACAGCTATGGTGAACCACTTCAGTCTTATAATGTGCAGGAGGGAACCTATGATCAATCACCTGAGGCATCGGATCATTTAACTGAACAAAAGCCTCAACCAATATGTAATTTCTCATATCTCGGCCACGACTAACTACTGAAGCAGCTAATTCTTCAGCTCTACTTGTTAAACTATCAACCGCTTCCACTAACGCATAGGCAGCTCGATCCGTAGCCGCCTCATACTTTGCTGCAATAATATCTGCTGAACTCAAAAAATAGCTCATGCTTCGAGATGCAACTAAGCTTGAAATCTCCCGAGTCCTTCGAGGGATATTCTTAACAAACTCGCTCGTCAAAGCTGCCTTATACCGAACGTTATCAACTACCCCTTGTTTTTCAACTGCCAGAAAATTCTTAATCATGAGCCAAGGACTCACGCCCTCCATACTCAACCCTGTAACAACCTGTAGCATTTCCCAACTGCGCGTCCAAATATTAGCAAGCTCAGTATCAATAAACTTCTGAGCCTGTTGCTCATTTATCTTACCTGATCGCATTTGCTTGTGAGCATATTCATAAGCCACGATTGACATTACAGGAATAGATATCAAAAGAGCACTCAAGCCAACAACGGGATCTACTATAGAGTAGGCCTTCAAGAAAAATCGTGGCATACGCATCCAAATACTTTTTATTGTTACTCGACTCCCGAATGGAATTTCAGGAGTAGCTTCTGGCGTTTTAAACTTTAAACGCATTAATATTTTGTCTCTAAACTTTAAATTGGTATCAACTTTCAGTGAAGGGATTTCCTTCGACGCAACCGTAAAATCTCCAGGCATCGTTCTTAAAGTTTCATCGAACTTAACAATCTGACTCCAGTGCACATCCGCAGACTTATTAACCATAAAACTCAAACCAACAACCGTTACAATATGCTCTTGTCCAACTAAAATCGCAAAAGGGACTGTGTAAGCCAAGTTCCAAGCCGAAAGCTTTAGAAACCTAAAAAACTTAGAGGGGCCATACTGGTTAATCATGCGAATCCCATTCGCAAAAAGTCCGTAAGAAAAAGAAAATCCTGCCGCGTAGGAAAAAGCCTCAGGCCCGATCATTTTTGCAGGATTATAGTGCGAATTTAATTGCTGAAGACCATAGAGCATACCCATTTCAGCTACAGTTGAAAGCAAAGAGGAGTTTAAATGTTTTAACTCGGGCTTACTTAAAGCAGCATTGACGTAATGCTTGTACCAGCCAAAACTTAACCACTTAAGAGGCTTCTCATGAAACTCTACTGAACTCGCCTGATCCGCATTACCAACTCGAACAAGATGAAGGTTGCGCCCTCTTACTTTGTAATCCGTATGCCTGCCTGAAAAAGTAAAAATCCTTGAAACGTACTTTTGAAAACGACTTGTTCGAGGCAGCTGTGGGTTCAATGCTTCACGTGGCCCAATAAGAATAGCATCTTCTGTTGGGATATGAGTTACACGAATACAAAGAGCGTCACCGACCAAAGTTAGACTCGCGATAGCCTTTTCAGTTCGTGACTCAAACTTTTCTCTATTTACATACTCCTTGAAAGCCGCTGAACCCATTTCTATATGGTCCGCATTCATGATGCGTTCTGATTCTTTATTCAAAAGAGTTACGACCTCTTGAACGTCTGCCCACATTTCTTGTTGTCCATCGCCCAAGTCCGGAATGTTAAAATTTTTATCGAAATATTCTTTAAATTCAGGTCGCTTCACCTGCATCATCAGGCAAATCAGGATTTTGTGGAAACTCTAACTCTGCAAGAGTTTCTGGCTCTTGAGTACTTGTTTCAGCAGAAGCGGTTTCTTGGATTTCACGGCCAGCGGTACTGGGGTCTGCAAGAGCTTGCCCTGCAAAAAATAACGCTAAAAACTGTACACTTAAACCCAACTTACGTAGCCCGACTAAAGCAATGTTTGTACGCACCGTGGGCGTAATGTACGGCAAGCCCCAAGTATAAGTCAAACTAAATCAAAGCATAAGCTTTGCTTATGGTATTACGCGTCAAATACCCTTAAAGCAAGAGCCTATTTCACCATACTAAAGAGGAACTTATCTATATCCACAAAGACGCATCGCCATAGGAGAAAAGACGATATTTCCTTGCCAAGGCGTGATCATAAGCCTCTTTCGCCAAGCTCCAAGATTCGGCAAAAACACTCACCAAAACAAGCAACGAAGAAGCCGGTAAATGGAAGTTTGTCAGAAGAGCTTTGACCTTCTGGAATTCATAACCTGGCTTCACAAAAAGACGCGTATGCCCCTTTAAAGCTTGAGATCCTCTATCGGTGATGCGCAAAAAATCAACCTCACTCGAATTGAGATGCGCAAGGCTTTCCACCAAACGACAGGCTGTCGTTCCAATTGCAAAAACACTCTCGGCATTTTGAATTTTTTCCAATTCAGAATTAAAAACTTCAAAGGCTTCTTCATGCAAAACTGCTTTTGATAATTCATTTTCTCTCAACGGCTCAAAAGTCCCCCTTCCCACATGCAGGTATGCGTCAGCAGTTGAAACCCCAAGATCCTTAAGCGATTGCCAAAGCTCATCTGTAAAATGCAAAGATGCCGTTGGCGCTGCAGAACTTAGAGCCTTCCCCTCAGCCCACACACTTTGATAGCGCTCGGTATCTTCTTCACTCACCTCTCGGCGAATATAGGGAGGAAGAGGCATTCGACCTACTTGTTGCAAAAGCGCTTCCACGTCAGGAGTAAAAAATCTCACAGTAAAATTATCCAGAACTTCAACCTGTTCCTCTGTATTTTCAATCGTTAGTTTTTCTGGAACTTTGACCTTTGAAACATTTTTAACAAAAGCTCTCCACTCAAAGTCAGCGAGCTTTTCAATCAACACAATTTCATGTCTTCGCCCCGTTGCACGTCGTGCAAAAAAACGCGCAGGTAAAACCTTACTGCGATTGCGAACTAAGAGATATTTTTTAAGTTCAGGATTTTGATCTATGACAGCAGGTAAATCTGAAATCAATAGATCTTCAAAACGCGGAAGTCCTCCTGTGGGGTTTCTGCGAACAAGTAAAAGACGGCTCTCAGTTCGTTCCTTTAGCGGCTCATAGGCAATGAGCGATCCATCATGCTGATAAGTATAGTCACTTAGAAAAGATGGTAACTGAAGCACTGCTTATAAGTAATACAAGTCTACCTATCTCTCAAAGGCAGGCTCTGGAGGTGAGTTTAAGTCTTGCTGCTGAGCTCTTCTTTTCTCAACTTCTTCTCTGAGCTTACGTTCCTCTTCGTCCTGCTCCTCTTGCTTCGTCTTTAAGTCGTGAACCACGTAAACGGTCCCGCCTATGATGACCATAATAATTCCCGCAGTGGCAACTGCGGGCTGGGAAACAACCTCAAATAAATCTCTAGCTAAATCGGGGCTCATGAGAGACTGAATCTTACTGCGCCCGACAAACTCAATGTTTTTTACCTTCTGATCACCAAATGCATTTCGAGCAGCTAAATAAAGTGCAGTAGCACTCGGCAATTGATTAAACGGGGCTGGCACCTGAAGCGAAGTCGCCGCGGCAAAGGTCCCACAAGTCCCATGGACACAACCCCAGTGGTCGTCTACCGCAATACGCTGTTCAGTGTTTACAAGGTGCAAAAGGTTTTCAAGCTCCTTCTGACTCACTTGAATATCAAAACGAAAATAGGCATCTTTCAAACTTGCTCGAGCCTTACGATCGTGAACTTTAACGGGTTTAAATTTTTCAATCACACCCATGGTTCCATACACAGTGCCATCAACAACTATTTTAGTGTGTGTCCAACTATAATGTCCCCCGGGATAACGTGGGTACCAGAGTATAGAAGCAGCATGCTCTGCATCCACTTGCACATCAACCGTAGCTGAATCATGTGCCGCCAGGCGATCAATCAATCGCTGTAAACCAGGGCTAGATTCGGATTGCCCTGCAGCTCTAATTCTTGCCCAAGCCAAAACATCAGAATTAACATCACCTCTTAAAGCTTTAACAAAAGTTGGAATTTCCTGAACCGAATTAATTTCAGGATATCCATGCTGCTCAAAATAAGGAGATAAAATAAAATCTTCTACATCGTTTACAGTAATTTTTTTAGCCCCAGCAGATCTCAACAAATAAAAGACCGTTGAATATGGAGCTTCATTTACAAATTTTACAACTGCATCGGTTTGAGTTGTCGCAACTGGGCCCAGCTGATGCATCAATTCAAAAAGAACCTTTTTCTCATAGTGACCTAAGCGATTCGTTCTCACAAAAAAGTCTAAGGCATGGCCTGATTCAATAACGACCTCGCCAACCTCTGAACCCAACTCACTCATGATATGAGAAAAGTCCATTGCTCTCTCTGGATGCTCTCGAAAATAACTAACAATCTCAGCTTTCTGCAATTGAGGAGCTTTACGAATACTTTCTAATAGCCACTTATGCTCTAAGACATCACCTTCTTTTGTAAGGGGATGCATAAAATCCACCGCCCAGAACAAATCAAACTTTGGATCTAGCCATTCGGGCAGCCCACCTTCAGAATACTTTTCATAAAGGTCACGGCGAAGCTCTGCCGCCTTATGAGTAAAATCCAAATAATCTCGTAGACCCACTCCCACAATCCAATCAGAAGAAAGTTTTTTGAGCTTCTCAACTCGCTTAGCAGGACTTAAAGATCCATCATTTGCGATTGCTTTGACCTTTTCTTTATATTCCGGTTGTGATCTTTCAATCCATGCAACTGTTTCGTCACGAATAAACTTAGGCGCTTTTTGAAGAATAGGATGCTTCGCCCATGACAAATAAGGAAGAACAAGGCCCAACTCAAAACTATCGGTCCATAGCTCAGCTGGAACCTTTCGCTTTAAAGCTGCCAAATGCTCCCCCAAAGGAGAATGTATTCTTACATTTTCAAAATCACTTGCAGGAATTTCCAGACGATGATCGTCTCCCACCTTTTCGACAAAGGTCGCGTCACCCATAGTTGCCCGATAATCAGCCCCATCGATATTTACGTAATACTTAGCACCACCAAGTGATTGCCGAATAAAAATATCATCTGCTGCATATTTGTCCCTTAATCTTTGGAAGCACGAATCAGAAAACAACGGGTAAGTAGCAAACCCCAAGACAGCAATAATAAATTTAAAGCTACGCTTAAGCACCTTGAAATAGGATAACCCATATCCCTATGAGTTTTCATTCAAATTCTAAGTAGCAAGTACCCAGAAGCTACTCTACCCCCACCTTACCCAAGGTAGCCCCTGGGTAATAAGCTGCTAAGATTTTGTCATAGGCCCAGCCCTTTTTGGCGAGCTTTTTAGCTCCCCGCTGGCTCATTCCCACCCCATGTCCGAAACCAGTCCCTCGCAAGGTCCACTTCATGCCCTTTTGCTCGATTTTAAAAAGAGTGCTTTTTACCCAACGACTTCCAAACATCCTACGCAGATCAGAGCCCTTGATGATTTTTGAATTCATCTCACCCACCATGAGAATTTTCTTCACTCGCTCTCCTGCACTGTATTCAATCACTTGCATATCACGGAGCAAACCTAAACCCGGAATCTTTAATCCTATCCAGGGACCAAAAGAGATCTTCCATTTAAAATCATCATCTAGTTGTGCAGCGGGATCGCGATATGAGTACACGTTTTCATCTGCTCGCGCAGAACCCCAAACACTACTTGGCTTTTCAAGAATTCCACCTGAAGAGGCGTGGTAAAAAGCTTTTACGATGCGAGTGCCATTCATCAAAACCTCGCCACGCGTTTCTCTCACCACAAAGTGACTCATAGGATCTTCAACGTGAGCCCCCTTGTAAACCTGATCCATCTCAGTGGTATCCAAATCATAACTTCTTTTTCTTCTGCGCTCTTTAACACACGCCAAAGCATAACTTCTTGCTGCCACCACCTGAGCCTTCATTGCTTCACGCGGATACTTTGAAGTAATTTCACTATTCACTATTCCAACAAGATAGTCTTCCATATCCAGTTCATTAATAATTTGTAATTTATTTTTTCGTGGCAGAAGCCTTAACGTATCTCTGTAGAAACTTTTGCTTCCTATCCCTATAAAATTATCAGATGATTGAACGACAATTTTACCTGTGAAAGTTTGGCTTTTATGTTTTTTATTTTTGGGTCGAGTGATGCAAGACCATTCTGATGAGTACTTACAAACGAGCTCCGAAGCCTGCTGAAGAGTATCGTTTACAATTAAATTTGTTCCACGAATTACAAAAGCTTTTGAGGGCTCTTTCTCTTCAAGCAGGATTCGGACTCTTAGAGGACGGGCGGAATGCACCTCTCGGACCACGGGTGACTCGCTTACCAAGTCCTCCCCCACCCCATAGTCCAAGAGGAAGAGAAAGAAAGAAGGGACTACGAGGGCCGCCCAAATCCTCCTCACACTTAAAATCCTAACAAGCTAAATCGGGACTCGGAATAAGCAGATTAAGCAAAGGCCCTAGTTTAAAAAATAAATCTTCATTTCGAGCTTTTTCAGAGCAGCTGCGTCTGTCAATGCTTTGTCAGCAACGTATGAAGATCTCGTTAATTCCAGACTAAACATCAAAGTTTAATAAAACTTCTCCCAATCACCCCTCAAAATAAGAGATAGGAAATCCTATGCCATTGGTGTTATTAACTCTTCTCTCTTTAGCCCTCGCCTCTTGTGGAGCACAGGTTTCTGGTGCGCGCATTCCAACAGATTCATTCGACAACAATCCAAGTAATATCGATGGCAATGAAGGTGAAGTCCAGGGAATGAATCTTGGGGTAGAATCCAGTAGCTCTAGCGAATCTGACATTGGAAACAAAGTATCTAGCAGCTCGAGCGAATCAAATTTAGTGAATAACGCTTCTAGCAATTCTAGCGAATCAAGTGTTTCAAACGAAGAATCTAGCAGCTCTAGCGAATCAAGTGTGTGGAGCGAAGTATCCAGCAGCTCCAGCGAATCAAGTGTGTGAGCGAAGTATCCAGCACTCCAGGAATCAAGTGTGGAGCGAAGTATCTAGCAGCTCGAGTGAAGAAAGCACTCCAGTTGTGACTGAAACTTTTATCGGAATAGAAAACTGCACTCAACTTCAAGGAATTACTGCAGGCACAACAGCAACCTACAAACTCCTAAATGATATCGATTGCTCAGCAACACTAAGCTGGAACAATGGCCGAGGCTTTATTCCCCTCCAAAATTTCAATGGTAAATTTAACGGAAATCGAAAATCATATCCAATCTCTTTATGAGCGTTGAAAGTACACTCGACGGAATTGGACTCATTGGCACCTCAACGGGTGCTGAAATTTACGACGTCGGCCTGATTAACGCCAACGTAAAAGGCCCTTCTACCCGCGTAGGAATACTTCTTGGATTCGGAAAAGGTACTAAAGTTGTACGCTGCTTCTCCACAGGAGAAGTGAGTAACACACTTCCAAAAAATGCCAATAACTCTTGGACATGGAGTGCAACAGGTGGCCTTGTTGGATACCTCCAACCCAACCCTGGCCTCTCAATAATCCTCGACTCCTTCTCTCATGCTCGAGTTAAAGGAGCTACCGATTATACTGGCGGACTTATAGGAGTTCTCGAAGCTGGTGGTTCAAATAAAGTAGAAAGAAGCTTCTCCACGGGCGAAGTCAGTATGAACATCGAAGGTCGCAACGGCGGACTTACAACTTACACCTGGAGTGAAATTCATGATTCATTTTCAACATCCATAGCTCAAAAGGGCCTCTGTCACGGAGTATTTCCCTCCACTAGTTTAACAAATTCATATTTTACACAAGCGACCTCTGGCACTGCTTGCGGAACTTACGAGCCAGGTGGAGCTGAATACTTCAAAGGTGCCGTTTATTCCGAAGGAAAACATCCTTTTCAGAGTTGGGACTTCTCTTTAATATGGGAAGAAGTCGACGGAAACTATCCCCGCCTCAAAGGATTTAACTATCCAACAACTTCAGCTCTAGCTTCTGCACAGGGCGAAAATGACTCCTCCGTCTCAATTAGTGCGATTAACAACGGAAGTTTTGCAGGGTATTGGAAAGTGGCTGGTTATTGCGACAATGACAACTCTCTCGTAAAAATTACCTATACGAGTTCGAATGGTGGCAAAGGCTCAGCTTTTCTTCCCTGCGTAGACGGAAATTGGATTTACAACGAAATGTACGGAACAAGCATAACTCAAGTAACTGCCGAACACGGTAGTGCAAGTGCAACATTACTCCTATCAAACCCAACATTTTGGGATGGCCCCTCGATAAATTGTGATGGCAACAGCCCCTATTCTTGGCGGCACGAAATGACTGATGTCTTTGGTCAGCTCGAATGTCATGCAATTGCTTATTGCTCGAGTGGCAGACCCTATGTTTACGCCGACTCGATCTCAACTCAGTGTGACTACTAGCTTAAGTGAGCAATAACAGCTTTCAAATCTTCCCAGGCTTCTTTCTTTTGTTCGGCACGAGTTAGGAGCTCCCCAGGATGATGTGTTGCAAAAAGTGCCGCTTCAGTACGACCAAAGCTTCTGTTTAATTTTTTAGACCTAAGCTCTGATAGTGTTTCGTTGCTCCCAAAAACAAGACAAGCCGCTTGATCTCCCAAAGCCACAATAACCTTAGAGTTTGGGACTTGGGTCTTTAAATGCTGAAAAACCTCCTCCGTGGAAGCCGCAAAATACAAAATATAAGCACTTTCTAGCGAGTACCCCATAGCCTGAATCATCTTAAGCAATAGATGAGCCGCCTGCTCCTGCTCTATCCCCTCTAGAGCCTCCAACACAAAGACAAGCTCAGCATGAGGGTTTCCCTGGCCCCATACGGCCAAAGGAGAGCCCTGCTGCTCAATTATGGGCGCATCAAAGCCCAATAGATCCAAATACTCCTGCAGGTCCCTGCCCCAAGGGGCATCATTTCTGTTCATAGGCCCCCTTTCCACTTGACGATAGGGTCGTTCTGACCGATGTTATTAAAACAATTTTGGGAGACGATCATGGCTGAAAAAAACACTGAAACAACTGATACTATGGAAGCGAAGACAACAAAAGCAACAGATAAAACTAAAGCTAAAAAGTCTCCTGCTAAAACAAAAAATCCTACAGCGTGGAGAGCTCCTATGGACTTCCCCTATGCTGTTATTAAAACAGGCGGAAAACAATACTGCGTAGCAAAAGGCGACCAAGTTTTGGTTGAAAAACTTAACCTTGATCCTGGAGCTGAGTATTCTGCGGAAGAAGTTCTTTTTATAGCTTCTGGCCCGGGACAAATTAACCTTGGCAAACCAACCATTAAAGGTGCCAAAGTTAAATTTGAAGTACTCCAACAAACACTTGGACCTAAGATTTTGATCCGTCATGCAAGACGTCGTCAAAGCTCACAAAAAACACTTGGACATAGACAGCCCCTCACACGACTTGTTGTGAAAGAAATTGTCGCTTAAGGGAAAGGGAGAAGATAGAAAATGGCATCGAAAAAAGCTGGTGGTAGTACCAAAAACGGACGTGATTCAAATCCTAAGTATTTAGGCGTAAAAGCATTTGGTGGTGAATGGGTAACTGCGGGAAGCATTATCGTTCGTCAGCGTGGAACTAAGTTCCGCCCTGGACGTAACGTCGGCCTTGGCCGAGATCATACTCTCTTCGCTCTTTCTGACGGACTTGTAAGCTTTAAGAGCCACAAGACTGCTAGAACAGAAGTTGAGATTCTTCCTCAAGCAGAAGCTTAATTTTAAATTTAAAAGCCATTTTCCTAATTTAAGGGGAAATGGCTTTTTTTATTACGAGAACGAAAAATTGGTGCGAAACAAAATATGAGCTTTATAGACGAGGTAAAGATAGACGTTAAATCAGGAGATGGTGGAGCAGGCTCTGTTCATTTCATGAGGCAGATCTATCGCCCTCGTATGGGACCTGATGGCGGTGACGGCGGAAGAGGTGGAAACCTTTACTTTGTAGCGACGACCGATATGAACAGTCTTCTCGATTTTAGATTTAAGAAGAAATTTCATGCACCGGACGGAGCCGGGGGCAGAGGCGCCGACAAAAACGGACGCAAAGGTGAAGACCTGTACATCAAAGTCCCCGTAGGCACTATCGTCAAAGATGCCGAAACAGGCAAGGTATTGCTCGATCTCGTTGAAAAAGACAAAGCTGAACTTTTTTTAAAGGGCGGTCGCGGTGGCCTCGGCAACATGAACTTTGCCACTTCCACAAGACAAGCTCCTGACTTTGCCCAACCGGGTGAAAAAGGTATTCACAAAAAAGTTGTTCTCGAACTTAAACTCTTAGCAGACGTGGGACTTGTGGGTTTTCCCAATGCAGGTAAATCAACCCTCATTTCTAAAGTCAGTGCCGCTAAGCCTAAGATTGCTAACTACCCCTTTACAACAATTGTTCCCAACCTCGGAGTTGTAAGAGGCCAATCGAGAGATTGGGTGATTGCAGATATCCAAGGAATAATTGAAGGTGCAAGCCAAGGCAAGGGACTTGGGCACCAATTCCTAAGGCATTGCGAACGCACGCGATTGCTTTTAATCATGCTCGATACTGATCCCACAAACGAACGCTCACTTGTTGATGAATACAAGATTCTCATCAAAGAGCTCAAAGCTCACTCTAAAGACCTGGCCAAAAACCTCAGATCGTAATTCTTACAAAAGGCGATCTCTGGCCCGAAGCCGATGCAAGTGAACGTGAAGGCTACAAAGAACTGAAAAAAATACTTAAGAAAGACCCGCTTGTGATTTCATCAGCGACTGGAACTGGCTTAGCTGAAATTCAAAAAATCATTGAGGCTGAACTCAAAAACATAGGCGAAGATGCACGTGAAAACGTTGTCTCCAAAGAGCTTGAGCTAGGTGATCAGGACCTTTTCGAAGAATAATTTAATTTTTAGCAACAATTTCTAAGCAATTTTCCTTTTGGTTAAGTTCAGAAATTAACGTCTCAATTTTTTTGATGCTTTTCGTGTTGAGTTTTAATCCATGACTTGAAAGCTCTAAAGACGTTTTCTTCATTCCGTTAAGAAGCTCTAAATAAAACTGTGATGAACTCATATTCACAGAACCAAGAGAAGCTGGCATTCTATCGTTTCCCTTAAGAACCACTAAAAAAAACTCAACTCCCACTGTAGAATCAATATCGGCCCATAAGGTCTCGAGGTTTTTCTTAATTTTCGCTTCGGTCTTTTTTACACCTTGAACACAAACATCGCTCACTTGATTAGTCTCGGAGGCACTCAACGGATTAAGTACACTCAATAAAAATAGAAGGCTAAATAAAGTCCATTTGCTCATCTCTTTATTGTATTTTCTTAGAGAAGCTCTAAATGATTAATTTTTCCTCAAAGGCCACTAGAAAAGCCCACATAATGAAGAGGTGTTAAGTATTTAGACAATTCTAAACAAAGCTACTCAGCTAGCCCTGCTTTGCAGGTACTTGCGGGACGCCAGAGTTGAATTACAACGGGTTTCTTTTTCAGAGGCTTCGCAAGTTGCTTAGCGTCTCGTGGAAAATCAGTCCTAAGTAAGGAAACAGCAAAATCTTCGCCCTCATAACCATATCTGGCAGCATCTCGACGATAATCTTCTGAAGTTATAAGCGATCTCCTTCGAGTGAGAATTCTCTCCTCGATATCCTTTGCTGCCTGAATCCTCTCTTCAGGAGTTAATTGCGACAACTGACTAGGAGTATCACCTTTCAAAAGTCTAAAACCCGAAGCGCTTCTCTCCACACCAAGCATAGAAAAATAAGACCGAGCCGTTTCACTAAACTCAACGCTTACTGGAAGATCAGGATCAAAGAGAACATGATAAAAACTATTATCAGCCCTATCATCGGCCCAATCTGCGAGGGTCCAACTTAACTCCTTAGGAGAATAATGAAAATCATTCCATTTTAAGTCGCCAATATTATCAAAGGCAGCCGTCGATTCAGCAAAGCTCTTTAAAGCTTCTACGGCATTTAGCTGCTCTTCCCTATGACTCCAACGAAGTTGCTCAGCTGTCAGGGAATCCAGAGGAAGACGGGTCACGGTAACATAAGAGCCAGGCAAGTAACTTGTGAGTGTTACTTTGGAAACACCATATTTTTTCAATATTTCATCTCCGTGCCCAAAAGCATCTAGAAAGTGTGTTGCGCTTTCCTCAGGCTTCTCGTTGTAAAACAGGGGAAGCTTGACTACCCCCAGTCCCTCAGGGGAGAGAATTTCATATACGGCCGACATTCCATTTCCTCCCAAATAATTTCCTACAACAATACCGTTGGGATTATGAGTATCATTTGGAAAGATGAGCCTGCTTCTATAGGGCAAATTACGCATCTTTACTTTTTGAGTATCAATGTCTTGAGATAAGAGAGAGGCCCTCATGGCTCCCATATCTAAGTTCGTTGGGGGAGGAGGGGGAGGCGCAGGAAGATTTTCCGCTGCAAAAGCACTTAAGCTAAAGAGTAGAAGAAAAAACTGCAGCACTTACACTAGATTAATTCATTAAGGTCGGGCGCGACACCCACTGCATAATCTTTTCAAGCAGTTGGGTCTGAGCGGCAGGGCTATCTAAAAGATGGCCTCCATCTACATTGATGATTTTACGGGGAAAACCGACAGGAGCCTTTTCAAAACGCTTCTTCACCTTTTCAGCATCAATTACCTGATCATCCTTTGGGATAATAACAAGCATGGGCTTTTTTATATCAGGAAGTATTGCAGCTGCTTTTGAATCCAGCGTTTTAGAGGCCAAAAGAAAACGACGCGTAAATAGGCGTTGTGCGCGACTTTCTGTAGAGTTTTGAATAAACTCAAGCGTCTGGGCTTCTTGTGTAAGGTGAGAATCCTTCACAGGAGATTCAAAGTAGGGGCCTTTCCAATTAAAAAGAATTTTTAAAACATCTTTTACTCGAGGCTTTAAATTTTCTCGCACATCAGAAGCTGGCGCTACAAAAATGAGAGATTCAATTTTTCGACTTTCACCTTGTAGTTTTTTAATGAAAATCGGCGAAAGCTTCCAAGAGTAACTAAACGCCATCACATGCAAAGGTTGTGAAGACTGATTAAAAACAAAATCAGCAGCTGCTCGCAAATCCCAAAAAAAGGCCTCTTTGCTCGGAACATCTCCCCGAACGCCTCCACTTAAGCCCGAGCCTCTTCGATCGTAAACAAGGACATTGTAGCCAAGAGATGAGAGACCTTGAGCAAGTGTGCTGAACCAAGCTGAATTTGAAGTAAGTCCGTGGAGTAGCAAAAAATTTCCTTTGGAAACTCCTAATGCTGGAAAATAGCGCCCATGAAGCTTTAGCCCCTTAGAAAAAAAGCTCACTTCTTTGAAGGATTTTTGAGTATTCGACAACACCATAACTCGTAACGCAGTGTATCAACAGTTCTAGTTCGGGTCAAGTGGTGCTAGTTTTATAGCGGTGGAAATCACACATATTTACTTTGGGGGCTCATTTTATCCACCCCACAAGGCACATACCGAAATGCTACAACTCGCACTTAAAGCAGCTCCCGAAGCGGAGCTCCTCATAGTTCCAACAAAACAAAACCCCTTAAAGAGCACTCCTGGGGCAGAGATTTCGCTCATTAATGCATGGATTGAAGATTTGGGTAGCACTCTCAGCTACCAAGAATTTTCACGTTGTCGCTTAGAAACCATAGAACTCCAATCAGTTGATGAAAAAAATTACACCGTTAAAACTCTCAAAAAACTTATTTCTCCCAACGAACAGTGGGCCCTACTTCTAGGAAGCGACAGTGCTGTAAAATTTAAAGAATGGAAAGAACCCAAAGAAATACTCTCCCTACTCGACGAAGTATGGATCGTTCCACGCGGTCATAAATCAGAAAACGAAACTGAAACTCAGATCAAAGAAATTTTACATTCCCTGAATCCTCATTGCTCTCTACGCTTTTTCAATAAAGTTACAGACATATCGTCCTCACAAATTCGTGATGGGGCATTGAGTCAGCCTCTTAATGAATTCTTAAGCCCCAAAGTTTTATCGGTGTGGAAGCAACTCTAAGCCTGTTAAATTAAAGGCATGCAAAGATTAGCTACTGCAGTGTTCTCTTCTTTTTCAAGTGTCTTAGTTGCTTCACTTCTACTGACTTCGTGTAGCAGTTCTAACAAAGGCTCTTCAAGTAATGGAATAAACTACAAACTCAAGAAAAATGAGACACTTGAGCCCTACCCCGGATTAAAAATCCAAAGCTATACGATGGCGAACGGCATGAAGGTTCTTCTAGTGCCTCGCAATCAAAACGGAACCCTTGCTATTACAGTCGGCTACAGCGTGGGGAGTCGCCACGAAGAACCCGGTAAAACCGGACTCGCTCACCTTTTTGAACATATGATGTTCAGAGGAACAGAAAGCTTTCCCACTCCTTTTAGAACACTATCCGAATGGGGCGGAGAATTTAACGCCTTCACAAGTTTTGACCAAACCGTTTACTACGAACTCGTTCCTGCTCAAAAACTCGAAGAAGCCCTTCGTTTTGAATCAGAACGAATGAGAAAACTTCTCATCACACCTGAGATCTTTAAAACAGAAAGAGGTGCCGTTGTTTCTGAAAGAAAAATGGGATACGAAGACTCTCCAAGCGGAAGAGCGGGCTGGGAGATACACCAACTTGCATTCGACAAACACCCGTACAAAACCACTCCCATAGGCTGGCAAGAAGACATTGACCGAGCTTCTTTCGAAGACGCCCTATCTTTTTATAATCGTTACTATGCTCCCAACAGAGCAACCCTTGTACTTGTAGGAGACTTTAACGAAGATAAAGCTCTCTCTCTTATTGAAAAATATTACGGAAAATACAAAGCCGTAGAGTCCAAAGACCGTATTAACCCCAAAGAAAACATTTACCGAAAAAACCGAGAAAAGACCATTCGGCTTAGAGCCCAAAGTGTCATCATGGTTGACGCTGTTTTTGGCCCAAGCTTCCACGATCCTAACGCTGCTGCAGAATTTTTCTTCTGTGTTTTATTGGGCGATTCCGACTTAGGTTATTTGCGCAACCAACTTGTCGAAACAAACATTGCCCGTAGCGCTTCTGCTTCTTGCTACCCCTACGTAGACCCCTCTCTATCGACGATAAGGATTGTAGCCTCTCCCGGAGTGAGCTCCAAAAAACTCAAACAGAAATACGCCCAAGCATGGAAAGGCTTTATCCCCTGGATCAAGGGCGATCGCTTTGAAAACTCTAAAAAGCTTTTTGAAACATCTCAGCTTGAATCACTTAGAAGCCCCATGGAGCTCGCTCAAACACTTGTGACTAACTCCACAGCTGCAGGAGACCCACTTTACACCTTTAAACTCGTAGAAAAAATCAAAACACTTAAACGCGAAGATATCATTGCTCGCTATAAAGAATGGAAAAAACGCGGTGGAACTCGAATCATCATCGAACCATCAGCCAAAAACGACCCCATGAGGAAAGGTAAATAATGAAAAAGTTATTACTTCTTATTGCTCTCACTGTATCTGCAATTGCGAACGCTACAGTCTTTGTTGATTTCGAAAAAGATCCCCTTCCCCTCATAAAGATTAACTTTCTAATTCCCTCAGCGCGCGCCACACAAAGCGACACTGAAAACCTAGGGTTAAAATTCTTGTCTGAATTTTATGATTCAGGAACTAAAAGCCTGTCTCGCCAACAATTTAAAGACGCACTTTCCAGTTATGGAGCAAGCCTAAGCATCAGCACTGGATACCAGTACGCTGAAATCTCGACCACTTTTCCACTTAATAACGGAAAAGTCCCTGAGGGATTAATTACCCTCATTAAAGATGCCTGGGAAAACCCACGCGTAGACAAAGAAAACTTCAACAGGGCTCAGAAGTATCTCAAAGCAAGTCATATGGCACTTCTCGACAGAGAAAGCTCTCTGCTCTCGCTGGCTATTCAAAAGATTGTAGCCATCAAGCTCTTTAAACTTTTTCCATATTCTATTGAAAGCTTCGATAAGATAAAACTCAACGAGATTGCAGAGCTCCACAAAAACTTTTATAGCCGAGACTCAGATATCTGGGTTGGAATCATTGCACCTGAAAACCTTAAAAAAGACCTCTTCAAGGTTACACAAAACATTTTCCCAAAAGCTGGCAACGTAAAAGAAGGGATTCTCAAAACTCAACTCAAGACTGCCTATATGCCCGAGCAAAAAGAGCACCTCAAACCTACATTCTTAGTTATAGATAAAAAAGATCTTGCTCAAATTCATTATGGATTCGTCTCAGTGGCTCACGACAAAACGACACCCAAAACAGAACTCACCGACAATTTTACCTATCACGTACTTGCCGGTGGTGGACTTGAATCCATATACGGCAAAAGAATTCGCGAAGAGCGCGGCATCTCCTATGTCGTTGGAGGCCTTCTTAGCAGTTTTTACGAATATCCCATTGTGTCTCTTTATGCGAACCCCCAAAGGAGCAAGCAAGCTGAAGCTTTCGAGGTTTTAGATAAAATCGTGAGCGAAACATTTACTGACGGAAAAATTATATCATCTGTTCAAGACTCACTTTGGTCAGGTTGGCTTCTTTCATTTCGAAATGGTGAAAGACAGAGTGGAGCAACTCCCGAAGGACGCCTTTCTAGAAGAAAAGATATTGCCACTGGTGACTTAAGCTACGAGCTCTACCAAACACCTATCGATGATTGGTCCGTAAAAAAAGCGGTTGCTGCAAAACGCCTTGGGGAATTCGCTCAAAGCTCTAGTCTCGTTCTCGGTGCTGTAGGGGATGCCACAGAACTTAACCCCTTTATCAAAAAGTACTTCCCTACTTACAACTTAATTCAAGTTAACTACAAAGAAGTTCTTAAGAACGCTTGGCTTAAATAGATTGCACGCAATATGAAGATTGCGGTTGTCGGAGCAGGCCCCGCTGGCCTCAGCGCAGCATGGGAGTTGAAGCATCTAGGTTTTTCAGTCGATATTTTCGAAGCTCACTCCAAGCCAGGAGGCTGTGCCTCTTACTTTCGTCGGAAAGTAGGCTTAAACAAAGAAGATGAAACAAAAGTTCTTTTTGATGCCGGGGCCACTGTCCTCTGGGAATTAAAAGATGGTGAATTCTTAAACTCAGTCCTCAATAGGTGGGGATTGCAGCTCCCACCCTTCACTCAACATGTAGAGCACCGATTTAGTATTGATACAAAAAATACGACAAACACATTTATTCTCGAGTCTACAAGTGAGGCCTCATGGATTAATGCCTTAGTTAAGAACTTCCCCCAAGATGAACCCTTTATAAGAAAAGACTTCCCTCATTTCTTTAAGGTTGCTCGACTTCTCAACAGCACTCTTTACAAAATTCCAGCAGAACCTTTTTTAGAATTAAATACTCTCACACAAAACCTTTCCCTATGGAGAGAACTCATTCAACTCGTGCCTAGTCTTTTGAAATATCCCAGATCTTTTTCTAAACTTATTCAAAATTACTCAGACGAGTTTAAGTCCTGGGCCAACTCCCTTTTGTTAATCACCCTACAAGCAAATGCTGAAGTAGTAGAAAGCCTTTATGGGATTTCAGCCCTCTGTTTTTTTCCACTTGGAGCTGGTGCACTTGAAGGTGGAATGGCATCACTATTCGATACCCTCGCAAAGAAATTTCCCACTAACAGCTGCCATCTGTTTTTTAGAACTCCAATAAAACATATAAGCCGAGACAAAGGCTACACCCTCCATACTCCGATGGGAAGCTACTCCGGTTACTCTCACGTATTGCTCAGCACCCCTCGTTGGAATTCCTCTCAACTTTTTGAAGAGAATATTTTCCCAAACAACGATATTAATTCCTGGCAGAAAAACAAAGACAAACTCTGGAGCGCTGTTGTTGCCTATCTTGTTATAAATGATGAGCCGTCACTTCCAAGCTCCGCCTTTAACCACCTTGTAAAAAATCATGAAGGTGACTTCTATTTTTCTGTAAGCCAGAGAAACGATCTCCGAAGAGCGCTCCCCGGCTTGAGAATTATCACAGCCAGCACTCACGAAAAACTTGAAAACTGGAATTACACCAACTATCAAAAGAAAAAAGTTTTTGACAAACGAAATCAATACGAAGCTCAAAAAGACCTGTGGTTAAGGCGATTTAAGACGGCTGCAAAAAACGTCTTTTCATCTGAATTAGTTTTTTCAGAAATTGCCTCTCCCAAAACCTTCCTCGCCTATACCCATAGAATTGAAGGCTTTGTCGGCGGAATTCCTCTCACACGCGAATTCTCATTCCTCAATAGCCCTACACAAGCAACATTACTTCCAAATGTTTTACAAATTGGAGACACCGCCTTCCCTGGGCAAAGTGTTGTCAATTGCACAGTGGGTGCACTAGAAGCAGTACGAAAGGTGCTGCGCTCTTGCTAAGAAGACTTTTCTTTTTTTTAGTAATTTACTCCACTCTTTATCCACATGAATTGGAAGCAGGAGTTCAACAAAGGCTTCGCCTAGGTTGCCTCTATGTTTTAAGTATCGGCTCTAATACGAAGCAAGACGCCAGCTCCAGTACTCCAACAAGCAAATTTACTCCCGAAGACTTTCCACACTCAAAAATAGGCACATCGAAGGGCTATAATGCTGTAACCTTTGCGAAATGGGCTGCGGAAAATGCAACTCTGATTGCAAACGACCTTTCCCACTCACACCCCGAGCTTGTATTAGAGCGACTAAGAAAAGCTTACTTAAAGTACCAAAAAACACAGAAGATGGAACAGGCCTATAAAGTAAATTATCGAATCGACGACAATTCAAAATATATCCGATCGCACATAGGCCTTAAAATTAAAGACGGGAGCGAAGCACTCCCCGAAGAAGCAACACAAATTGCGAACTTTGCCACGGTATACACTCATGTTGAAGAAAGCCTTGGAGGCTTCAACTCGGATGCAACTTATTTAAGACGCAATTGGCGCTTTGCCACGAATCAGTTTAGCGACAATGAAGGAAATATTCTCGAATCTGGATTTATCATGCTTCACAACGAATCCCCAAGCGTTGACACAATTATTTACCGTGCTCCAGGCGCTTGGGATGCTAAACCCGCTTTTAGAAATATTATGCAAAGAGTAAACACTCTCGCTACAAGCCCTTGGTCTAAAAGTTCACGTGCTGAATGGGTCAAGGTTATGCGAGGATTTTTTATTACAATGCCATTTTATTCTGGAACTGCGGGTATTGGACGAGTCTTTTTTAGCGCGCTAGCCGCAAAAATGAAGGGGGGAGGCACCATCAAACTTCCCGCAGATATTGATCTCTATGCACTCACATTAAACGAAGCTGACTTTGCCTCTTGGTGTGAATCGACTATTTTCGATCGCGAAAACTAGAACCTTCAGCGCGACCTCTGCGAAATCCACCGCCGCCTCCGCCACCTGAGCTACGACGAGAACTTCCACCACTTCGACGATCACCTCCGCCGCCACCAAACCTGCGTCTACCTCCGCCATCATCACGACGGCGAGGAGCACGTTCTTCATGCTGGCCAAAGCTGTGTCCCTTAGTGGGTTCTTTATCTAAAAAGACTTCTGGAAAGTTGAGGCAAAGAAAGCGTCCTGCAATTTCTTCTGCGCTCATATCTTTAAGAGCTTCTTTCCAATCATCGCCCATAACATCTACGGCACGTTGGAAGAATTTTTGACCTTTGAATTTCTCAACAACAGCTGCAACTTTTTTTGCGCCGAGATCTTTGCGAGTAGGCAAAACGCCCTCTTTCATTTTACTTTTAGTTACGCGTTCAATTTGAGCGATTAAGCGCTGATGAGAAGGAGTCACTAGGTTTAACGCCAAACCAGCCTTACCACTTCGAGCAGTACGACCAATGCGGTGAACATAACTATCGAGCTCACGCGGAAGTGAGTAGTTAATAACGTGAGAAACGTCTTTAACATCTAGGCCACGTGCTGCGACATCGGTGCAGATAAGCATTTTAACTTTACGATCGCGAAAAGCTTGCATAGTTCGCTCTCGCTCATTTTGACTTTTATCACCATGAAGAGAATCTACTTTGTAACCTTGCTCAGAAAGATAACGGCTTAGTTCAGTCACTAATATTTTTGTTTGGCAAAAAATAATCCCGTAAAAATCATCTGCGGCATCAATCAACTTACAAATTACCTCAGGCTTATTGGATTCGCGCGTGATGTAGTAATACTGCTCAACCGTATTCGAAAGAACTTCTTTGGTATTGATCTGAATCTGCTTAGGATTTGTAAGATAAGCATCTGCAACACGACGAACCTCACGACCCAAGGTCGCACTGAAAAGCCAAATGTTAGAAGACTCCTTAGGAACGGCACTCAAAATTTTATCGAGCTCTTCTTTAAATCCCATTGAAATCATTTCATCGGCTTCGTCCAAAATGAGGGTATGAAGATTATCAAGCTTAAGGGTTCCGCGTTCCATATGATCGATCACCCGCCCTGGAGTTCCCACTACGATCTGCATTCCACGTTTTAATCCGTGAATTTGATCGCTGTAACTTGAGCCTCCGTAAATAGGAAGCGCTTGAACGTTCATGTATTTGCCTAAAAGGTCGATTTGACCCGCAACCTGCAATGCCAATTCGCGTGTGGGGCAAAGAATAAGGGCCTGTACTCCTCGCACACTCCCCTCAATACGCTCTAAAAGCGGAATAGAAAAGGCTGCTGTTTTACCTGTTCCAGTAGCCGCTAAGCCAACAAAATCAGTATTTTGGCCGAGAAGCAGGGGTAAAGCTTGCGCTTGAATCGGACTGGGTTCTGTATATCCCATAGATTCAATTGCACGCATGAGAGGGGCACTGAGGTTCATTTCTTTAAATGTCGTCATTATTTACTTTTTGAAAGTTTACACACCGTAGCATAACCAAGGGGGAAGGTCGAATGAGATCTGAAAATAGCGAACTAAAGGACTCCCTTGCAGCCTTTTAATGAAAAAGTTTTTGTTTTCACAGGCTTCTCTCCCATTCGAACCGGAAGGGAACTCGTCATAGCTGACAAAACAGAATAAGCACTTTCCAACAAATAAGCAGCGGGGGTAGCTACATAATACAATGCCCTAGGAACTGTTCCTTCGTGAGTTTCGGGTTTGACCACAAATTCAGAACCCATCACCCTAACTTCTGCGTCCTGAGTGAAAATGGCCGTAGATTTTTTTAAACCCTCAAGGCTGCACTCGTGCATCGCCTGACAACCAGTCCAAAGAATCATCCCCTTTTCGTTTAACAAATCATGTCTGCCTGCTGAGGAAGTATCGACTTCTCTACGATGACTGGAATTACCAAACTCTCCCGTTCCGTGAGTTGAAACAATAATGAGATCAAACTTTTCCTTATCGGCAGCTAGTCGTTGAAGACTTCCATTGAAGCCGTCTTGGTTGTATGGGGTTTCGACGGTGATCCGTGATTTTGGGAAAAATTTCTGAGTGAGTGCCACCTCGCCCCCCTGGCCTTGCATCAAGTCGACCAATAGAATTCGTTGTGGCTTTGGGTTATCTTTTTTAGCGGCCGCAAGTAATTCCCTGTCCGAAACATCAGCATCGAGACGATCTTTTACAAGTTTTGTCAAAATTGAAAGAACAAAATATCCCACCAAATGCCCACCGCCCAAACAAACTGGCTCACCACTGCCGATACTTTGCAAAGAAGTGCTCTTTTCACCTGAGAGCCCCTGGCACATAACGAGATAGACAGGCGTCGCTACATATTTTGATAGCTCAAGGGAGGAATCAATAACGTTTCCGTGAGCAATGATAATTCCACTCAAACCAAAGCCAAGCCAATAGTAGAACCTTGCCCTTTTCATCCCTAGATCTATCTTGACACTAAAAGTAGAAAGTCTAAAGGATTCTGCGAGCCTGAAGCCTCATCGACATTAAGATTGTTTAAAAAAGTAATTTTAATTTCTTTTAAGTAAATCGCTTAGAAACTCGCTCAGGTTTTGCAGATCTGTTTTTTCATTGAGATAAAAAGTCACCTGATTCTCTTCATAGCTTTTCAACAAATCGGCAGAATGAGGATACTTATCGCAAAATAGCCCGACATAAAGACTTTTAGAATCAGCCCTTGGCCACGAAGGATCGTAATCCTCTAGGTTCCCCAGCATCAATTGCCTGTTAGCTCCTTCAGATAGCTCAGATTCCAAACTCCCCTCATAACCCAAGAATTCGCAGAGCTGAGCCAATTGTGCTTCACGCGCCTTGTTAGAAGGTGGCATTCCCTTCCAGATGAGCCTCTCGAAATGAGGTGTTTTATTGGATTTCATTGACCCTTTTCACGTTTCGTATTGAATTAGAGCTGTGTCAACACCTGTTCTCAAAACGAAGCACCCCAAGCCTGAATGGCTCAAGGTACGCGCGCCTGGAGGCGAGAATTTTCTTAAGATCAAAGCTGATCTCGCGAAGTTTAATCTCCATACAGTGTGCGAGGAAGCTCGTTGCCCCAATATTGGTGAATGTTGGAACGGGGGCACGGCTACTTTTATGCTTTTGGGCGACACATGTACTCGCGGTTGCAAATTCTGTGCGGTTAAAACAGGCAACCCTAAGGGTGTCGTTGACGAATTCGAACCCGAAAAAATTGCTCACACCGTTTCGAACATGGATCTAAGTTACATTGTTCTTACTTCCGTTGATCGCGATGACCTTCCCGACCAGGGAGTTTCACACTTCGTAAAAACCGTGCAACTCACTAAGTCCATGAAGCCCGAGATGCTCATGGAAGTTCTTACTCCCGATTGGAGAGGAAATGACACTTGCATTCGTGAAATGGCAGCATCGGGTGCCGACGTTCTAGCTCATAATGTAGAAACGATTGAACGTCTTCAAAAAGAAGTTCGCGACCCAAGATGTTCTTATAGCCAAAGTCTTTATGTCCTTGAAAATTATCTCAAGCAATCTCAAATTGCCGGAGTCAAGTCAGTTACCAAGACATCTATTATGATGGGACTTGGCGAAACAGACGAAGAAGTTTTAAAATGTATGCAAGATCTTTTGAATGTAGGCGTACGTGTTCTTACTTTAGGACAGTACCTTCAGCCTACAGCACGAAAACTAGCCGTTAAAGAATTCGTAAGTCCTGAGCGCTTCTCGGCTCTTGCAAAAGAAGGCGAAGCCATGGGTTTTGCTTATGTAGCCGCCGGACCTCTTGTAAGATCGAGTTATCGCGCTGGGGAGTATTTTATAGAAAAAATATTGAGAGGGGAAAAAAGCGATGGAAGTATCCTTGCACCCAAAAGAGACAATGAGCAGCAACAACAAAGAACTTAAAACAAAAAAAAGAGAATTTCCCGTTCAACCCTTTAAAGACAAAGAGTTTGCGCTGAATTTTTTTAAACTCATGGTTCGCACTCGTTGCCTTGAAGAAAAACTTATCAAGATGGCAAAGAGTTCAGATGGCTTTTTCTGGATTGGCGGACCTGGTGAAGAAGCTTTTCAAACTTCACTCGGGCTCTTAGTCAACAAAGGAGAGGGAATAGAACACGACTATCTTCACCTACACTACCGAAGTAACGGCGCTATTTTGGCCATGGGCGAAGAAAGCATTAGCTTTATCCGACAAATGCGATCTGTAGAAACAGATCCCTTCTCGGGCGGAAGAAACTTCGTTGCACATTGCTCTAAAAAAGAATGGAACATTGTTCCCATTACCTCCACTATTGGCACTCAGTTCTCTGTTGCGCCTGGTACCGCGCGTGCCCAAATGAAAGCAAATCGTGAAGGCAAAAAAACGGGAATCAGCATTGTACTTGGTGGCGATGCAGGTACTGCTGAAGGCGACTTCTCAACATGTCTTGTGTGGTCTTCGCGACCTGGCAACGAACTTCCCCTCTTAATGATTGTCACGAACAATGAATATGGAATCTCGACCCCTGCTAAAACTCAGCACGGAGAAAAGCACATTGCCGATAGAGCAAAAGCTTATGGAATTAAAAGCAACGTTGCCGATGGCAACTCACCGGAGAAGGCTTGGTCGGCACTAAAAGACGCCATGGACTATGTGCGCGACACTCAAAAACCCTTCCTCTTAGAGATGAAAGTTTCTCGTCTCAATGGTCACAGTTCCTCTTCTGGTGCCAATCGCATAGAGGGCGAAGAAGATTGCATTGAGATCTTTGCGCGTAAGCTCGAAAAAAACAATTGGCTTTCTAAAGAGCAAGCTTCAGTAATCTGGGAAGAAGCCCTCAATGAGATGAACGAGGCCCACGCTCAAGTGAGACAAGAAAAGTATCCCGATCCATCTACAATCTACGACCACGTGTTTAAATAAAAGGCGTCAGAGACCTTTTAAACATCTGCCAAGTAGATCGACAGCCTTCATTGTGTGAAGAGGCCTCTTAACAGTGTTAAGGCCTGGCACGAAAGCTGCTTCACTCTATGTGGGGAACCATATGACGAGGGGAACACACGGAAAGTTTAATTTCTTTAAAAGGGCAATACTTGGCTCAACTTTGCTATTCACAGCTCTGTCTTGGGCGACTCATGACGACGCAGAAGCTGCACTCGCTCTCTACCAAGAAGCCCCCGCCGAAGATCAAGTCGTCAGCAGAGCATCAGCGACAAGCACACTCCCTAATTCAAACGATGCACACCTTGATGGCGAAGCCCAAGCTCTTGCTGCACGATTAGCCGATCTTTTTGTATGCGTCCCAGGTCGAATGGACAGCGATTACAGTACGCAAAGCTGGTACCTTCTCAATACCTTCCTTGGATTTAACAATGCGGTAGCCAAATCAAACTACGCAAACGACAAAGCTGCTGGTGAAAGTTTTAAGAAAAATTTTATCGATAAAGCCATATCTCAAATCAAAGGAAGAAATCCTGGACTTGAAAACGATGAAAAGATCCAAGCATATATTCAAAGCCTAGCAAGCACAGCTGAAATTGTTTTTAAAAATGCTCTTGAGAAGAGAGCTGTCTATAAAAAATCTACTGATCTAAATCACCTCTTAGCACAAAGTCATCCCGCAGGTGAACCAAGCGTATTCACTCAACTTAAAGCTGCACATGCTTCACAAGTCGGATTTTTAAAGAATCAAGCTTGTACGGGTATAAAATCAAGCTTTTGGGAAACACCTCAGTTTAGTTTTCCTTCAACAACAGAAAGTGCAAGACAAGTCGTGAGTGCGGCAAGCATTCCTCGAGCCTCAACATCAAGCGGTAGCGCAACAAGTACAACTACTGCAACCGCTTCTACAACACACACAGGATCCAGCACTGCAACTTCTTCAGCTCCGAGAACCATACAAGAAATTGATGCCAAATATAATAGAAGATCAAAAAGAATCTCTGAAAAACTACCATTCAGTAGCTGGGATGATCGCAAGAAAAATGGATACCACACCTACTACGGATCAAACGGATACCTTTGGGGACGACCTTATGTTATCGGTAATATTTTAAAGGCTGCCAATGTCCTCAAAGATAAAGGCATCTACATGGGAGTCGGTGATATCAACCGAGAGCCCTACTTTGCGTGGCCCTACCATCGCGAAACACCTGGGCATGGAAGTCACGACGAAGGTCGAGCAGTTGACTTAAGACTTATTGGTCCAGACGGAGAAGCCACTGCTTGCACCGTTGAAGACCCAAGTTGCTTCAGCAAAGAGAAAACTTTCGAAATGGTTAAAGCTCTCATAGACACAGACCCTCAACAAATCTCTGTCATTTACATCAATAGTCCAAGCCTCAGAAAAATGATTGAGGACTATCTGGTTAGCGCACACGGCTATTCACGCTCACGAGCTGATAACGCTGTACAATACTACCCTTGTCACCATAACCACGTACACTTCCACTGGAAGGATGACTACTGATGAGAGATAATAGAGAGAAGATGACAATGAAAAAGAACTTGCTCAAAAATATATTTTATAAAAGCTCCGCTCTATTCCTGTTCTTGAGTTTTCACAGTATAGAATCTCAGCCCATTAAAGTTGACGATACAAAAGCAGTAACCGCTTACATAGCTCTTGATCCGAGTGAAAGAAGCAAAGAAAACCCACACCGAGAACTCATAACTGAGTTTGATCCATCTGTTTTTCCAATCGACGTAATTCTTAAGTTTAATTACTCCGGTGAAGCCACTGAAGCACAAGTTATAGTTTCGGGTGCAATTCAAAGCACCATACCTGGAAAATTGGGAACGAAATGGGTCGCCGCTAAAAAGCTCTCAAAAATATACAATGTCAATCTCAGCAAGGGCGAAAATAGCCTTATGCTCATAGACTTACAAGTGAGCAAAGCAGCAGAAGACTTTATTGACGACAGAAAACAAAAGGGCACAGGTAAGGGAATTGGTCTCAGTTTCGAAATCCTTGTGAAAAACTCTTCCGTTGGGGTCATTAAAAAAACCTTTCCCGCCCATATCGCCAACAACTAAAATACAGTCGCTTAAAAGGCTGCTAAGCTAGTGCTCAGTGAAAGACTCTTTTTATACGCTTAGCCCCGACACGGTATTAAACGTTGTAGAAAAAGCTCTCAACAAAAGATATCCAGGAACCCAAGCCACGGGCAAAGCCTTTGCTCTGAATAGCCTCGAAAATAGAGTTTTCGAAATTGAACTCGAAAGTGAAATACACTCCGATCTGAGTAGTGAAAAATCTGTCGTGGTAAAATTTTATCGTCCAGGTAGGTGGACTCGAAGTGAAATTCTCGAAGAACACAGGTTTATTGAAGAGTTAAACAATGCTGAAGTCCCTGCAGTTGCAGCTCTGACTGAACTTGAAGAAACGCCCGACGGTATTTCATTTATTGTCTTTCCGAAAATTAGAGGTCGCTTAAAAGACGAGCTCCAAGCAGATGAACTCAGGCAACTTGGTCGCCTTCTAGCACGCCTTCACAGTGTAGGAGAGCGCTTTGATTCTACAAAAAATCGATTTTTAAATCTTAAAACTTTTGGCGAAGACTCTCTTAACTTTTTAAAAAATTCTAACTTCATGGATTCGAACACACTTGCTCGTTATAGCTCTCTTTGCGAAGAGATCTTTAAAATGATCAAGACTCCACTTGCCGAAGCCCCAAGCCAGGTTGTCCACGGAGATTGCCATGTGGGAAATATACTCTGGAACGAAAGTGGCCCTTTCTTCTTAGACTTTGACGACATGCTAAGCGCCCCACCCGTGCAAGATATCTGGATGGTTGTTAAGGGCCGCGATGCAGAAGACCTAGAAATGCGAGATGAACTCATTCAAGGTTACGAAGAAATGAAAGACTTTGACCGAAGCACGCTCTCGCTCGTAGAACCTTTACGCGCGCTTCGTATGATTCACTATTCCGCGTGGATTGCTAAACGCTGGCAAGACCCTTCTTTTCAACAAATGTTTAGTCATTTTACATCACCCGCATACTGGTCAGAAGAAATGCAAGCCCTTGACGAAATACTGAGCATACTAAGATATGGCCCCAACTTTGCTCAAGAATACTAAATATCACCCTCTATTGTTTTGCCCAAAGTGCATAAGCTTCACCTGATTCAAGTTCAACCATGACGGCATGCAGATGATTGAGCTCATCAAACTCTAACCTTAATAGCTGAATAGGAAAAAGCCCTTGAGAAAAAGCCTCTATGACAGTCACTCCTTTTCTCGTACTCATTTTCCAGAACATGACATCAAAAAGTGAATCATAGCCCTTCTCTTCATTTCGAATTTCTTTAAAGGCTCTCTCTAAAAATGAAAAAAGGTGAGTTTCAGATCCCGTATAGCTTAGAACAACGCGACCACTTGAATCCTTTGCCGAAAGATTTCCCTTCACGAGGGCGACATTGTAGGAAGGCTCTTTTGAGGAATAAGGAAGGTACTTAATTTTTGTACTCACCCCATCAAAAGTGAAATCACATTCTGCGTAACTTCTCTCTTTTGTTGCAGAGACTTTTTCCAAAAGTCCCGACAATTTAAATTGTTTTTGCTCTAAAAGCTGCGTATTCAAATAAGCTTTTACGGCTTCCGACTGACTTTTGACACCTTCACTCTGCGCATGAAGTACAGAGAGCAAGAAAAAAGACAAATAGCCAAAATCCCTTATACCCACACTTCATTATTTCAGAATAAATTAACTAAAGGGAAGAGAGCTTTTTGTCTTTATTAAATAATAAACTTTTTCTTTTGGTGTTTCTCTTGAATGGATGCGCAGGTCTGGATGGATTAGACTTTAATGCAGGTAATGGTTACAACCCTGGATCCAAAAATCATACTGGGGCAGCTAGCAATAAGACGAAACGACGACCTCTCTTTGCAGGAAGCAAGAAAGTTGGCTCAAAAGACGAAAACACCGAGGACCTTAAAAAATTCTTTAAAAATGATCCCTTCACCTCCTACTACCAAAAAGCTTTTGATCGTCCGTATGGAGACAGATTTGGAGGAAAAGCAACGGGTCGTCCTGGTGGACTCTGTGCTCG
This sequence comes from Bdellovibrionota bacterium, assembly GCA_041391385.1. GTDB lineage: Bacteria > Bdellovibrionota > UBA2428 > UBA2428 > UBA2428 > CANIGN01. The sequence goes on along the minus strand of JAWKOD010000005.1, from coordinate 59,454 downwards.
ATACGTAGACACCTTTCTAGTCAGCATGGGATGTATGAAATCACGCGTGCATGCAAACGCAAAAGACATGCCCCCTGGTTTAAGAGCAAGAGGCTTTAAAGACATAGGGTCGCTCGATATATGTGATGCTCGAATTGGAGATGTCATTGTTTACAGTGGTAGTTATGGCCACATTGAAATTAAAACTCCACGTGGTTACCTTAGCGACTACCTTGTAGATATTCCCCGCCCCTATGGTATACCTGATTCAGCAGTTACCAACCGCAGAGAATTCGCCATGGGCCAAGGGAGCCCAAGCCGAACTCATTGTGGAAACGGAGCGGGAACTAGCCGCCCCGTAAAGGCAATTCTTAGACCACCGGCAGGATGTATTTAATATGAAAAAGTTAATTTTAATATCATTCACTCTTCTTGGACAACTTTCTCTTGCAACAGAGACAAACTCGCCAGTAGACATCAAAACAACTTTTGCTGAACTTGATAAACTCAAAGAAGTACTTAAAGATATTTCACCTCGCATAAAGGCATTTGACCAAAGCCTCGACGATGGCAGTTACAAAAAGCTCAACCCAGAAGAGAAAGCCTTATTAGATGAAGCAGAAGTTGTTCGAGGTGTAGCAATTTCAAAAGCAGAGAAAGCAACAAAGGCTCTTAACCTTGCCGACCCCAAATCACCGCTCTTAGGTGACATAAATGTTGTAACCCAACTCAAAGACTACTTTCTCTTTTTTCAAGATTTCTCAGGCGGCATCGATCTTTGCAACAACGTACGTCCTGCTCTAGAAATCTACATTAAAGATCTTAAGATCAAAAATCCCAAAGCCAAAGCCGATCAAAGAATCCTAGACTGCATTAAGTTCGAAGCAGAAGAAGGCCAGCACTAAGAACTGTTAAGTTTCGATTAACAAACAAATAAGACCCATAGAATAAGCTGTTCGGCCAACCAATACCTCTCTGGCCTCAGATTCGACCCTAGCTCCAACAATCCAATTCAATGGTCCTGCAACGCTCGACTGGATCCTTGCCAGGCCTCTGATACACTCGGGGCAAATCTCTGCCCGCCAGCGGAATAGACTTAACCAAAAACTCACAATTTTCCTCCTATTATCGAGCTAAAATTAAGACATGAAGCACGTTGTGTTTTTTGCATTCTTTTTCTTAGTGGCCTGTGAACCCCCTGATAATCAGAATATCAAAAAAACAGATGCCTCAGTAACAGAATCCACCACTGACTCAGCTTCAGTGGGATTAGGCGTGACAAGCCCCACCGAAGATCCGAGCTTCGACAACCTTGCGAGTGCCTTAAGAGCTCAATACATTCGTCAAGTATTAACAACGTTTAGCAAACTCTCTATTCCCGTTGGCGAAGAAACCTGTAACCTTGGTCAGTCTCTCAGTGTAAGCCTTCCGGGTGAAATTACAGATGCACAATTTGACATTGCCTTCAATGCAATGAGAGTCGCTCTTGAAGAATGTATAGGTGAGGGAGTCGATAAAGTTAAGTTAAAAGCTATTGACCTCGACCACCTAGAAGCAGACATACAAAAAGCCCTGGGACTCAACATAGTCAATGCCTGTAAAACGGACAATGACTGTGCAATCTTGCCTGACCACGGTTATTTCTACCCCAAGTACGGTGAAGCCTATTCTAAAAGAATTCAAGGGCTCGAAGTCCAAAGTATTTTATCTCAACTCAGCATCTTTATGAGTAACTTTGTGGACACCAACAACACTGACTACACTGATTACACTTTATTTATCGTTGAGCCTCTTGAAACACCCCCTCCCGTTCCGCAAGCTCGCTGCCAGAACAATACTTGCAGAGCAGTTTTCCCCTAGTAGCTCCACTCTCCAGGAAGCATGCAAACGCCCCGCATCAAAAGCTCCGCCACTTATCGCTCATAATGGCGTTACTCTATACGTGCTCTAGTGTTGTGAAGCTCACTTAGAGGCTTTATAACAATTTCGTGGCAAATTTAGCTCAAGCAGTGAGGCTTGCGTTGCACTATGGAGAAACGCATTTGGGGGTAACTGACATCTTCGGAGAAGATGTAGGGCCACCTTTAGGCGGAGTCTTTACTTGCACTCAAGGTTTAAAAACAACTTGGAATACCCCGCTTGATGAGCGCGGAATTATTGGAACGGCAATGGGCCTTGCGCTCGCAGGGCAAAAGCCTGTGGCTGAAATTCAATTCTGCGATTACATTTTCAACACCATCGATCTTCTTAAACTCGCTGGAAATACCTACTGGTCCTCAAACGGGCAATGGAACCTACCCATGGTCGTCATCACTCCACACGGAGCGGGAATTCATGGAAGCATTTACCATAGCCACTCATTCGACGCATGGGCGACTCGTCTGCCTGGATGGAAAATAGTTGTTCCTTCAACGCCCAGAGATGCCTACGGGCTTTTACTCTCTGCCATTGAAGATCCCAATCCCGTACTCTGTATGATACCCAAAGCCCTTCTTCGTATGAAGGGAAGCGAACTCATTCCCGGAGAACCTGAAAGCGACGTAGAACTCAGAAAACGCATCGATGCGCCTGTTGGAAATGCACGAGAAAAGTGGATTCCTGATTGGCCCGCAATCGAATACGCACCCATTCCTATTGGCGAAGCCAAAACAGTTCGCGAAGGAAACGACGCCGCTGTCATTACCTATAGCCGCAATGTCGCTATGGCCAAAGAAGTTGCCGATGAACTTGCAAGCGAAGGCAAAGGCGAAGTCAGAGTCATCGATTTAAGATCGCTTCACCCTTATGATTGGGAAGCTATTTCAAAAGCCGTTAAAGATACGGGTGGAAAAGTTCTCTTTGTAAATGAAGACACTGAAATTACAAACTTTGGAGAACACCTCTTAAGAAGAGTTATCGAAGAACACTTCTATGAGTTACGTGCTCGTCCGAGAGTTTGCCTAGCAAAACATCTTCCAGGAGTTGGCCTTGCGCCCACACTCGAAGAAGCCACCGTACCCCAAAAACAAGACATTCGTCGCGAACTTGAAGCGATGTTGAATGAAAACATTTAAGAAAACAGGAGATAATTTATGAATTTTGAACTTCCAGAAATCGGAGAAGGCGTCCAAGAAGGTGAACTCATTGCTTGGAAAGTAAAAGCAGGTGACGTTGTTAAAATAGATCAAACCTTAGTTGAGGTTATGACAGACAAGGCAACTGTAGAAATTCCAAGTCCTGTTGCTGGCACCGTAAAAGAGCTTAAAGCCAAAGAAGGCGAACAAATCAAAGTTGGTCAAACAATTCTTGTTATTGAAGAAGGCGCTGCGAGTGGAAAAGCCGCAACTAAAACAGAAGCTCCGAAGGCCGAAGCGCCCAAAGCAACGCCTGCCCCCCTAGCTAAAACTGAAGTTGAAGCTCCTAAAGCAGCCTCCAAAACCACATCGACTCAAGCAACTTACACAAATGGAAACACACCTTACACTGGAAATTTCCAAGTCGAGGCGGGTAATGTACCTGCATCTCCCTATGTTAGATCACTTGCTGCCAAAGCAGGCGTTGACTTAAGAAACGTCCAAGGCACTGGCCCTCTTGTTGGAGATGTTGCACGTGTTCTTGAAGAAGATGTTTTACGTTTTGTAGACACACAAGGAAGAGCCGCCACCACAAGTGGCGCACCCGTTAGCTACGCGAGCGCAGGTGGATTGCAAAAAATTGAGTCTACTCAGGTAGCCACCCAATCTAAGACTCCTAGCAAGCAACTTCCAGTGCATAATTTCAACTTTGAAGAAGCCGTTGAACGTAAACCCGTTCGAGGCCTCAGACGAGTCATCGCTCAAGCCATGGTTCGCAGCAAATACACAGCGCCTCACTTTTCGTATGTCGATGAGTTTGAATGTTCAAACTTAATGGCTCTTCGAGAAGAAATGAAAAAGAGTGCCGAAGCTTATGGCATTAAGTTCTCCTACCTACCCTTTGTTGTTAAAGCTTTAGTAGGAGCTCTTAAGGAATTTCCAGAAGTGAATTCAAGTCTTGAAGAAAAAGACGGTCAGATGGAATTAATTATCAAGAAATTTTATCACATTGGTATTGCAGTAGCGACCGACAGTGGGCTTATCGTTCCTGTTATCAAACATGCGGATAAAAAATCACTTTTGCAAATCGCACATGAGATTCAAACTCTTTCTGCTAAAACACGCGCCGGAAAAGCCACATCAGAAGAACTCAAAGGCTCAACTTTTAGCATTACTTCCATGGGTAATGTGGGCGGACAGTTTGCAACTCCGATCATCAACTATCCTGAAGTTGCGATAATGGGCGTTTACAAAATTCAAGAAAAACCTGTCGTTAAAAACGGTCAAATTGTTGTGGGTCACACTATGACACTCTCCTTGAGTTGCGATCATAGAGTTGTAGACGGCGCGGTTGCGGGATACTTTTGCAACGCAGTCATAGATCGCCTCGCTAACCCCTCTAAGCTTATGTTGGAGATGGTATGACCTTTGACGTCGTTGTCATTGGCGGTGGTCCTGGTGGCTATGTAGCCGCTATACGTGCAGCCCAAGAAGGCTTTAGCACGGCTCTTATTGAGTATAACAAGCTAGGCGGAGAGTGCCTTAACTACGGATGCATTCCCTCGAAAGCCCTTATTACAGCAGGGCACTTGTTAGACAAGATCAACAATGCAAGCACTATGGGCATCACAGTCCAAGGTGTGAAAGTTGATCTTGCTAAACTCATCGACTGGAAAGCCAGCATTGTAAAATCACTCACAGGCGGCGTGGGCCAACTTCTTAAAGCAAACGGAGTGACTCACATTACAGGCAAAGCTACATTTTCTAAACTTGATGGCGATAAAAAAATCATCACTGTTGAAGGCGAAAAAAAATCTGAAATCACTGCCTCTAAAGTGATTATTGCGAGCGGATCAGAAACCGTTCACCTTCCCTTTCTCCCACTTGATGGTGAAACAGTGTTGGGTTCCAAAGAAGCCCTCGATGTTAAAAAAATTCCTGAGAGCATTATTGTAGTTGGTGGCGGATTTATCGGACTCGAAATTGGCACCTTTTATTCTAAACTTGGAACAAAAGTAACAATTGTAGAAGCTACAGAAGGCCTCCTTCCGGGCACAGACAGAGAATGTGTCGACGTTGTCGCCAAGAAGCTAAAGAAAAAAGGAATTGAAGTTCTTTTAAAAACCAAAGCTAAAAGCTTTAAAAAGATTTCAAGCAATATCAAAAAACAATCAAACAACAGTGCAGAGTTAACAGTTGAACTTGAGGATGGATCTACTAAAAAACTTACAGCTGATTGGGTTCTTGTAACTGTGGGCCGCAAGCCTCGCTCTAAAGACTTAGGCCTCGATAAAGTTGGAGTCAAAGTGAGTGATCGCGGCTTTATTGAAGTTAACTCTCACTTAGAAACAGCAACTCCAGGCATTTACGCCATTGGCGATGTTATCGGTGGAGCCATGCTCGCTCACAAAGCAAGCAAAGAAGGTCTTGTTGCCGTTGAGCACATGAAAAACCCAGCTACGACAATTGATGTAAAAGCTCTTCCTTGGGCTATCTTTGTAGATCCCGAGATTGCCGTTGTTGGACATAGCGAAGAAAGCGCACGTGCTGCGGGCTGGAATCCAGTTGTTGGAAAATGCCCATTCGTTGCTAACGGACGCGCCCTTACAACAGGTGAGGCCGAAGGATTTGCAAAACTCATTGTCGACAAAGATTCCGATAGAGTCCTTGGCGCTACGATGGTGGGCCCAGATGTTTCTAATTTGATTATGGAAGTCGCAGTGGCCATTGAAATGGGTGCAACATCACATGATATCGCCCTCACAGTGCACGCACACCCCACACTACCCGAAACTCTTATGGAAGCTGCGGAAGCCGTGCATGGAAAAGCCATTCACTTCTTTCAGCGAAAAGCCGCGACTGCAAAAACAGTGCAGGCTAGCACTTAATACAAAGAGTAAGCATGAGTGACGTAAGGTTCTTAGATTGGGGTCAAGTTGAATACAGCAAAGCGCTTGATCAACAAAAAGAACTTCTAAAACTCAGACAAGAAGACAAAATAATAGATACCTTTATTTTTTGCGAACATCCTGCAGTTATTACTGTCGGCAGGGGCAAGCCCAAAGAAGGAGAACTTCCCTTTCTTCCCCCTGCTCACATTCCAGTTGTAAACGTTGAGCGAGGTGGCCTCGCAACCTATCACGGCCCCGGACAACTTGTATGTTACCCCATTGTGAGACTTGCCCCACAAGGACAAACTCAATTCCCAGGAGGGATTGTTCAATTTATTCGCTTCCTAGAAGACTGGATGATCCGTGTTTTAAAAGAGTTTGATGTGAACGCTTGGCACATTGAAAAGAAAACGGGTGTTTGGGTGGGCGATAAAGAATCGCCTAAAAAAATCGCGAGTATTGGAATCGCTGTAAGTCACTGGGTAACCTATCACGGATTAGCATTTAACTTTGCTACGGGCCCAGCTGCTTGGCGTTCTTTTAATCCATGTGGTTTGTCTGGAGAGCTCATGACAGACCTCAAAGAACTCACAAACAAAGCCCCTAGTTACGAAGAACTAAGAGCTTTATTTGTTTCTAGGTTTAATTCTTAGTTCTATTAAAAATCAAATTCCCTTCTCGTAGATTTTTTCACTCAAACTAAATCCTCCACCATTCCTAAATGAGAACTGACACTAATGAGATATTTTGTTAGTGCAGGTGTACTGTCAGATTCCCAACCATAGTGACACTCTTCAAAGTAGTCCTCAAGGAAATCTCCACATAACTTCCTCTTAACGGAGGTACTCTTAAAATGAAAAAATTATTATTAGGTGTCATGTTACTTGGAATTTCTCAACACGCACAGGCATGGACTCAAGTTGCCATATGTGGAACAGGTGATGCTCTTGGAGGCGTGGATGTTTATACAGATGGTGAGGGTTACATTATTCAAATGCTATCAATGTCAGATGAAGATGCGCCGGAGGAATATCGCACGAACATCGGGGATTTAAACCCCACCTACGATATCAATGCAGATTTAGCTAAACTATCTAACGGAGAACAACTACAGATTCTTTTGGGTAAAGAAACATCTTTTCAATTTGGCGGCGCTACTACCGATGCAGCCTTTTTAAATCTGAAAACACACCCAAAATTTTCTTATGAACACAACTCCATGCTTTCAGCAGGTGGAACTGTATATTCGCTCTTCTGTAACTCACCCGAAAACATGCCCAATAGAAACTAAGAAGACAACTTCAAGGCTACGATGTAAGCCCCTGAAATCTTTAATGATTTCTGGGGCTTTATCTTTTCTACAAAACACAATCTAAAAGTCGCTTGACCCCACATTCAGCTCTTACTGGAATAGAATTCGTGATCAGCAAAGAATCCTTACGCATCAAAGACATGTTTAACTCTCTGGCTAAAAATTATGACGTAGCTAACGATGTGCTTTCGTTTGGCATGCATCGAATCTGGAAAAAAGCTCTTGTCAGTAAAATTCCCAAAGAGGGGGCAGATGCTCTCGACTGTGCAACGGGCACTGGCGACATCGCTATACTTATTAAAAAGCACTCTCCCAAAACCAAACTTACGGCCATAGATTTCAGTGAAAAAATGATTGAGCAAGCCCCGCCAAAGGCAAAAAAAGAAGGCATCGAAGACATTCAGTTTCTAGTAGCCGACATTCTCAAGCTTCCCTTTGCGAACAATAGCTTTGATCACATCACAATTAGCTTTGGCATCCGCAATGTCGAAAATCTCCTAAGCGCTATTGCAGAATTTGAGCGCATCCTAAAACCAAAAGGAACCCTACACGTTTTAGAATTTGGACAGCCTCAAGGCCCCGCTTGGTCAAAAGTTTATAGTTCCTATCACCGAAGCGTACTGCCTGTGGTGGGCGGTCTTATCACTGGAAACATAAAGGCCTACTCTTATCTCAATAAGAGTTCTGAGGAGTTCCCATCGGGAGAATCTTTTATTAAGCAGTTCCCACCAACTGTATGGAAGGCCGTAGAGACGACCCCCCTGCTCGGCGGAATCGCCTATATTTACCGAATTCAAAAGCAGTAAGCTGCCTGTTCCAACTTGTTCCTTGACACGAAACTAAAACTCTCGTTAAAGATTTCCTTTAAGAGGTGCCCCAATGAAAAATACCCTAAAACTTTCAATCTTTTTCCTAGCTGCTTCTACTTTTCTTTCCTGTTCTAAAAGCAAAAGTGGCCCTTCTCGGCATAGTTTTTCTGGCTCTTGCGGCTTTGATAAAGGACTTTGCTTAAATTTATATTCAAACGATGTAGACGGAGAAACTCTTCCAGCATTTTGCAACTCAGCTTCGCAAGACTTAAAAGATTCCGGAATCCCTAAAGTAGTACAAGCTCAATTAAACAAAATTACGACCGAAGAAGCTTGCTCAAACACTGGAGTTTCACACAACTGCACTATCAATGGTGAAGCTGGAGAGCTAATTGAACTTAAATTCTATAACTCAAACTATAGTCCCGAAGAAGCTCAGCAGTTTTGCTCAGAAATCTTCCAATAAACACAACGCTTAAGAATCTCCCTTGCCGAAGAGCCATTTCAGCAGGGGCTTTCTCTTTTTCTTAGCCTCAGGCTGAGGATTTTCTTTAGGCTTTTCTGGAATACCACGAGCAGCAGAAGGTAGTTCTGCTCTAGGTACAGCTTTTTTTGTGTTCGGAAGCTCTGTTGATGTAGGAAAGCTACTGCCCTTAATCGCAAAGAACATCATAGAACCTTTACCTTTTCCGTCCGTACCAGTTCCATAATCATAATGAAAAGGAAGTCCTCCTCCATAGTTTACAAAGTCAGAGTATTCTCCCCTTGAGTCTCCTGACATTGATGAGGCATACGCATCCCTCAGATCGAGTTGTGGGTGATCTTCAAAAAGGTGGCTGGGCTCGCGATACTCACCAAACAAACTTAATTTCCAAGTGTCTCTATGCTTAACAAATTCAGAAAAAGGAACACCTGATGGAGCTTGAATTATTTTGTTACCACCAAAAATGAGCTCGTTTGAAGTTTTAAAATCTTCTTTATAGTGAGAAAGGTAAGAAGCTGCTTTTAGAAAACTTGTATAATTCCCATTAAAGCTATCAATGAAACTTCTAAAGGGTCTTGCCTTTGGTAAAGAATACAAAGAACCCCTGTTGGACTCTCCCAAGTTTTGTTGAAAGTAATAAACAGCCACAAACTCTGAATGCCCATCAATAGTTCTTAAGCAGCGAAACAATACCCCTCGTGGACTGAGTGCATTTCTTTGATCCTCAAGAGTATTCGCATCACTCAACCAGGTACCCTCTTCGTTCAAAGTTCCAGTTTCTGTTGTCAATATTCTTAAATCAAGAAGTCCGATGGCCGCCATCATCTTGGCCCACGTAGCTTTATTAGGATCCGTACTTGCCTCAGCCCTCATATCTTCAGTTCGATAAAAACTCGAAGCTAAGTAGATTTCCATCATAGAGTTCATAGACTCTTGATATTCTGAACCTTGTGCAACTTCGAGTGTTGGCAACTCTCCTATGGGCTCGATACCTACTAAAATTAAAGTTGTTGTTTTAGGGAAAAAAGTTAAGGGATAAATAACATCGGGTCCACCAAAGGGATAATATACTGTACGCGTTTCTAGACGTGCTTTCGTCAGATAAGCTTCTGCAAAGTTTTCATAAAGTTTACGATTGTTGGGATTATAAAAGCCCCTGCCACCTGTACTCCACTTTCTAAATACACCGCTCGATTCTTGGCCTGTATGTGCCGGACGACCAACCATCGCGTTAGCAATCTCCTGAAACTGTGGGTCTTCAATTGGAATTGCTCGAGGAATATTCGTATCAACGTTTCCTATCACTGCACCCGGCTGTTCAGCTGTTGTGCTAATAGAAGATTCAGGATTTGTGCCTGAGCTCTGTGAACAGGCCGCTACAAGTAGCCATGTAAAAGAAAGTACAGTGAGTGATGAGATTGATGTGAGTGAAAGCTTTTTCATAAAATTAAGGCCCTTATTTTAACAGAAAAGCTAAGCAACCCCCTAGAACGAAGTACGCACCAGTCGACAAGAACTTCTACAGCTAGAAATGCCTTAGAGTTGAGATTGTTAAGATTTCGTTATGTTCCCCTCTGTCTAAACTGTAAATTCTTACTGTGAAGCCCCCTATGGACCGATAATAGAGATATGGAAAAGGAAGGCAGCTGTTGTATGTTCTGTCGAAAACGCCCCAAGGGTTTCGCTGTAGCCGAAATCGTCATCGCTCTTGCTCTGGTCTCTATGGCGGCACTCATTGTGGCTGGCCTCGGACAACAAGTTCTCAACCTTTCCAAATCCTCTCGCCAAACGGCTGCTACAATAGAGCTTCGAACCAAAACCAATTCCATTTCTCGCAACCTCGATTCTTGGCTTGCTAAAATGCGTAGCTCTGTAAATACGTCTGGACTCTATGCCGCTTGCTTACCCGATAACTCCGCAGTGAGTTCTATCTACAATTGCCCTGCTGTGGATGATTCTCTTTTCGACTCCAATTCCGAGCTTAAACGCATCGCAGGTGATCAACTTCACGTCGCTTCTGCTCCCATGGTTGACCTCTTAGGCGAAAAACTTGCTGGAACAACTGAAGAACCTGTTTATTTAGATTTCGATGGAAGAAACTGTTCTCATCCTAATCCTGCACAAACGTGCCCTTTAAAATCCACAGGATTCTTTTTACGTTCTAACCCTGCGAGCGATGCCACTCCTGGAAGTATTCGATTCGTGGTGAAATTAGAACAAAACAGAAATGCTCCAGCCAATAACGGATCATCTCCTCTTCGTACTCAATATCTCACAGTCGATGTGGGTAGTGAGTGGCAACAAAGTGAGGCTTTTTGTCCCCAGGGATCTCTTAAGCTTGGATATCTCGGCAACGGAAAACCCAATTGTGTAAGTCCCACAGCTAAAAAATGTGACGCGGGAACTATCTACTTAGGAGTGGATAACTCTGCAAATCCTATTTGTAAAACACCTCCCGCCACCTGTGCCTCAGGTGGAGTAATTATAGATACCGCAAGCAACGACCTTGTTTGCTCAAGCGCAACTCCGTGCTCCGGTCAGGGTGAAATCTTTATGGGTTATTACTCCGGAACAGGAAACGCTATTTGCTCCAGCCTTAATGTAAGTTGTCCCGACGGACAAGTTCAAGTCGGTATTGAAAACGGATTAACGGGAGCTCCCACAGCAGTGTGTAAACAACTTCCCAGTTGTGAGGACTCGCAAAAACTTAGCTACGATGGAAGTCAATTTGTGTGTCAAAGCGCAAGTGTTGCATCTACGTGTGCAGATGGCGAAGTCGTGGTGGGGATCAACACTGATGGCAGTGCTCAATGCCAAGCAGCTGAGAGAGGGCTTGCTTCTACAAACCTAAGTTGCCCTGACGGACAGTATGTTTCGGGCCTTCAAAATGACGGAACTGTTGTTTGTAAAAGCCTCCCACCTTCAGCTCCTTCAGCCAGCAGTGGTTACACTGGGCCGCTCTGGAAGTGTACCTGTGGTGGATACATAAATATGGTAACAACCTCTAACCTTATCTATGGCGAAACATGTGTTTTTGGAAATGGTGGCACAGCAAACAACGTTCAATATTCTTCTTGGTCTTGCACTCAACTTCAAAATGGTACTGCCGCTACTGCACAAGACGAATACGATACTTCTTGCGGATATAGTGTCGAAACAACTCCTTACACCTGGGGATGTTGTCGAACAAAAGTTAAAACTGGCGAAACCGACTGTAAGTGGACAAATACAGGCTTAAGCTAGCAGGCAACAACGCCCCCTTGGACAACACCTTCGAGCGGTAATTATAAGATATCTTGTAACTATGAAAGTAAAGGTGGCGCATTCAACCAATGGACTTGTTGTAGAACCAATACTGTAACAGGAAATGTTGACTGCAAGGGATCAACTGATTCCCTTAACTGGACGACTTACTCTTCACCCTGGTAATCGCTAAAATTATATTTGATTTAATCTTTTATATAAAAACTGGTCTGCCAAAACGAGCCACGACATGGCTTCAAAAACAACGAGTGCGCGAAGAAGGATACAGGGATCGTGACGTCCTTTTTTTGCAACGTCCAACACAGTACTTGTGGGTTTTACCGCTACCCTTAAAACAACATCTTCTCCAGTGCTTATACCGCCGCGAATGCCCCCATAGCCATCTTGTTGTGAGTGGAACTCAACACCTTCTCTTTTGGCAGACTCAAAGCCAGCACCTAATTCAACCCCAACCACAGCTCCTACGCTCATAAGTGCAGACGCTAACTCACTTTTTAACTTCATAAACACAGGTTCACCAAGTCCCTGAGGAATTCCAGAAATCTTTATCTCAGCAATGCCTCCGTAACTCTGGCCCTCTTGCTTCGCAGTTAAAAGTAAGCTCTCTAAACTTTTTTGAAAATCCACTGAGTCATTTTTCAATGGCCCCACTTGAAGAGCTTTGGAAGTTATTTTCATTTGAGGCGAAAACTCTAAGCATAAAGTTTTAGCAAAAGCCCCCGCAAGAACTCGCGAAAGAGTTTCTCTTCCAGAAGATCGCCCTCCCCCGCGGTGATCAGTATGTGAAAATTTTAATTTCCACATATCGTCTGCGTGCCCAGGACGAGGATTGTTTTTTAATTCCGCATAATCACCAGAGCGTTGATCGCTATTTCGAACTAACAATGCAATTGGAGTTCCAAGCGTTTTGCCTTCAAAGACACCACTTAAAATTTCTGGTAGATCAGCTTCTTTGCGATCACTGACTAAATTCGAAGCCCCTGGGCGTCTTCTCGCAATAAAATCCAATAAATGCTCTTCGTTCCACTTAAGTCCCGCCGGACAGCCTTCAATCACAACGCCAATAGCGGGGCCATGGCTTTCACCAAAGCTAGTTAGCTTAAAGAGGTGTCCAAAAGAATTAGGGCTCGTGCTCATTGTTTATAGATCTTTCCAATGTTTCATCCAAAATTCTTGCTGTGAACGTGCTTGAATTTTGAAGAACTCAATACCATTTTCATAGTCCAAATTGTTCTGCTTGGCATATAAAATTGCTCGGCTTCTCAGCGTATAAGATAAATCATAGACTTTATTGGGTTTCCAAAGTTGAGGTGGAAACTCAGCCTCATCGCCAGCTGCCCACAGCAAACTAAAAGCTGCTGCATGGGTTAGGCCTTTTTGAGAAACAAGCGCTCCCGTTCTACTGGAGTAAAGCTCAGCATTAGGAATAATATCAAAAATTTGTTTTGCAACTGCACCCGCACCCCATATGCGCCAACTTTGAGTTGATTCTGAAAACAATTCGCGGATTGCTACAAGGTCCGTATTCATGCGCTTCCACTGTAAACTTGTTTCCTTGCACTTTACATAAGTATTTGCAACACGCTCGGCACTCGCATCAGAAAAGTCAGAATTAGATATAAGTGCTGCGCATTCTTTCAAAGGACTTGTCACTGCAAATGCTCTGGCTCCAAGCTCCTCTAAAAACAATAAGACTTCCTTGCTCATTTCTTCGCGCTCAATCGGGATCTTTAAAAAGGGCATTTTTTTACTTTTAAAAAAATCTGCATGAATTGCTGGAGAGTAAGAATGAAAAACGGGGCTCCCAAGTACAGCTGCAAAATTTTTGCCCACAATGTGGGAAGCATACTCATTTACAGTGGGTTGATCGCGAGGGCCCTCAGTGGCCTCACGGATAAAGTTTACTTTTTGCTTATCTTTAAGGAGCAATCTAAACCACGACCACTTTTGATTTTCAACAGTGCTTAATGTACGAGGGAAAACCATATTTTTCTCGGGGCATTTCTGAAACCAATCCCAAAGCTGTTTGAGTTCCGAAAATGTTTTTATAAAAGGCGCTGCTTTTAACAAAGCCTGTGGATAACGCTTAGATAAATTCTCCAATGACTTAAGGCCCGCATCAAGCCCTTTAGAAAAGTCATGCATAGAAATAATATCCGGATTAATCCCATCAGGAATTTCACCAAAAGAAAAATCCCAATCAAGCATCACCTTTGAATTCTCTTGAGTTAAAACATCTGCTACAGGAAACTTATGCGTCCGAACACTTAGAATAAACGAAGCCCCTGAATTGGCTAAAACATTTTGAATTTGCTCAGCAGTCCACAAGTCGCTTTTGAGTTCAAAACGTAGGCGAGTTTCCTCAGGAGCATTCTCCCACCATCCTGTCCTTAATGTAATCGCATCGAGTGGGTCACCGTGGAATCTTGGCACAAGTGTTAAACACGCTCGCTCTAAGCCATTTAGAACAAGGGGCCACTTCGTATCAGGTGTAGAAACTACTTCCGATCCTTCACTTAAAGTCCAAGCCAGATCTGACCATTCCTGATAACGCTGCTCTCTTTCGATATAAGCCTTTAAAAAATTATTGGGCTCAGAAGTTCCAATTTGTGGGCGATCTTTAAAGTATCTGGGCCAAATATCACTTTCACGTCGTAGCCACATACAACGATAATCACGTGGCCAAATGTGAGCTCTAAACCCAGCTCCGAGGGCAATAACTACAGATTTTTTAGATTCTAATTCTTTGAGCAAAGCTCCCAGCGTGGCGGATTCTACTTGTCGAAAGCCATCCTCACTCAATTTCAAAAATAGATCTGGAATTGACTTCTGGCTTCTAATCTCAATTTCAGAATCGAGGTCAATGCAGACTTCAAACTGAGAACTAAGCCCTTGTAAAAAAGAGCTTTTTCCCGCGCCTCGATGCCCTATAAGAAGCCACTTTTCTTGAATCACATCTAAAATCATAGCATCGCTAATTTTAGATGCCATTTTTAGAGAGAAACTTTTGTGAAAAAATGCTAGGATCGTAATCCCAATATGGGATTAAAGAAAAAATCAAAAAACTCAAAGAAATCCACAAAAAAAGTGGCTAAAAAACTTAAAACTAAAAAAAACACGCTCGTTAAAAAAGAAGAAGCTGTCCAAAAACACGCCATTAAAGCCATTAGCGACAAAATTGACCTTCTGGTTCAGTCGCGAGTTCGCAGCGAGGTAATCGAAACAAAACTCAATATCATGGGCAGCACAGTTTATGGCAACGAGGCTAAGCGTAAAATTGCATGCGATATGCTCGAGCGCTACACAGGCCATCGAATTGATGAGTTCGCCAAACAAGTTATTCTCACCAACTTTCCCTATTACGTAGAGCGCTTTAAAAGCATTTTACCTGATGCCAAAGTCACCACGGGAAGCGCTTTTACAGCAGCCACCTCTGTCTCTGCTAACGTATCTATTATTGAATTCGGCGTAGGTTCTGCTGTTGCTGCACTTATTGGTGAGCTCTTAGGTGTTATTGAGCCCAAGGCTACACTTTTCTTAGGCCTTTGTGGATCCGTTCACAATTCACTAAACGTGGGAGACTTCATTCTTCCCATCGCGGCAATTCGTGGTGAAGGAGTATCTCAACATTTTCTTCCTCCTCAAGTTCCCGCACTTCCAACGTTTAAAGTTCAAAAGTTCGTAAGCCAAATCCTTGTTGAAAATGGCTATGAATATCGTACAGGCACTGTCCATACGACCGACTTCCGCTTTTGGGAGTTCGACAAAAAGTTCATTGATGTTTTGATTTCAGAAAAGGTTCTCGCCGTAGAAATGGAAACAGCGTCTCTTTTTACCAGTTGCTTTGCCGGAAAAGTCAACATTGGGGCCTTACTTTTGGTAAGTGATTGCCCCTTACGAGAAGGCGGAATTAAAACTAAAGAATCGGCACGAGAAGTTTTTAGAAAGTTTACCGACGTTCATATTGATCTTGGAATTAAAGCCATGGCAACTATTGCAGACCGCGGAGAAACCGTTCGTCACTACCAGTGGTAGCAATAAACACTAAAACTTTTTAGGAAAAAACATTCCAACTTTTTTACAGTAATCTTTGTGTTCATCACCATAAATTTCACGAAGGTAGTGCTCCTCTTTTTTAACCTTTACAACGAGGATCGCAACAAACAAGGCAGTACAGACTAGGGCAAAATACGAGGACAAGTACATTGACCAAAAAAAAGCTGCCCCTATGAAGCCACTATACATCGGATGCCGACAAAACTCATAGGCTCCCTTTGTTTTCAAGGCCGCACGCTTAGCGGGCATAGGAAGGATGCGCGCATCTTTTCCTAACCTCAAAGCACCTAAAAAAACTAGAAGCAAAGACCAGGCAATACCAAGCAACGATAAGCAATGTACAAGATCGGGAGCTTCAAAGCGCATTGAAAGACCGAACATGGCTTCAAGTGTTGAAGCCATAGCAATACTAAGCATTAAAAGACTTTGAATGATGACTATAAATACATCCATTACTACTCAAGTATACCTGAGCAATAACGAGATAAGAAAAACTATATTTCGTAAGTTTTGTCGTTTTTAGCATCTAAGATGAGCTGCTCCAAGTCACTCAGCTTGTCACTTTGATCAGCTTCTTTGATCTGAACAATTTTAAAATCCATTATTTGAGTAGAAAATAAAGCTTCGTTGATATCGTGAGCACTCTTGCCCTGAGAAGTAACAGATGGAGCTTCAATCACAAAACGATACTCTTTACCTGGAGCTTGTGGGTTAGAAATAACAACAAGAGCACTCAGGTGAGCGCCTTTATTTAGAACTCCGTCATTCGCCTTGAAGACAATTGAGAACAGTGCGGGTTTTGCCAGAGCACCCACTTCATCAGCAACAAACACACTTTCAAGCCCAGCAGCACAAGATGAAAGCTCACCTTTTTCTTCGGCTATAGTGCAGTTCCTTATTAAAGACTCACTCAAATAGAGCCGAGGACTAGTTGCTGCATCATAAAGAAATCTTAACAAATTTCCTTTAACTGAATTCAATACTTGAGGATCAACTTCAGGTGCAGGAAAATAGACTAGAGTTTGAATATCAGGATTAGGAACAACGTCTTCTTCTTGAGCAAAAGCTAATGAAGCTCCCAATAAAGAGAGAAAGGAAACGGAAAGTATTTGAATTAATTTTTTTTGTTTTTTCTGAATCACTTTTTGCACCTATCTAACACCTGACATTAAGACCAACTGTCTAGTTGCATAAAGTACAGAAAGAGTTGATGAATCACAAATTTATTCAAAATCTTAAGCTGATTTAAGAATGAAGCTAAGAAGCTACAAAGTCCCAAAAATTAGGGAAACTCTTATTCACAACTTCTGGATTTTTAAGATTTATTAGAGCCCCTTGAAGCTTCAATAGAGCCGCCGCCATCGCTAAACGATGATCTTTATCCGAATCAAAGTCGAAAGTGCTTAACTTGTAGTCAGTCACAGGTAGCACCTTAAATCTATCTTCTTGGAGCTCACACTTTACCCCTACACCCTCAAGAAGCTCTTTCATTCTATCAAGACGCCGTGACTCTTTAATGTTTAAATTCTTAAGCCCCGTAAAGATCGACGGAGTAGAGGCTTTAGCACTAAAAGCAGCCAATACAGGGAACAAGTCCGGAGTAGCCCGCAGATCAACTTCAATGCCCGAGTATATCGAAGCCTCTTCTACAATGACCTCCACCAATTGAAGCTGCTCCTCAAAGCTATCTTCATTTTCGCGTGCTTTTTGCAGCTTCTGCTTAAGCTTTACGCCCATTTTTGCCATAAGTGGGAATACTAACTGATCCCCCTGCAACGACGACGGTAACATTGAAAAAAAGTGTGCCCCGCCCTTAATAGCACCCGCCAAAGCAAGACTTGCAATACAACTCATATCGGGTTCTACAAAGATCTCGTCTAAAACTACGTATTGCTTTTTAGGAAGCAAAACTTTTTCTAAGCGATCATTTACAATTAAATTGCCCGACCACCCCGCAGCCGACATCAAAGCCACTGTCATTTCTAAATACGTTGACGAAGCAACGTCCCCTACAAGTGTCACCTGAAGTTCTTCGTCTAATTCCCACGAAGACAAAATCAAAGCTGAAAGTTCTTGGCTGCTTTTTTCTACATTCACTTCAATAGCTGTAGGCCATTCACCAGAAGAACTAAAAGACAATGAATCCGAGCTTAAAAGAACGTCCCTGCAACCTAACTGTGACAAGAGTGACAGAAGCTCATCGAGAGGACGACTTAAAAGTCTCTCGGTCCCTCGTATAACAAAACTCCCCATTTGCCTTGAAAGACGTATAGCTAAAAATTTAAAAGGAGCTGCGCCTGCGCCACAATAGAACTCAGTTTCTCCTCTACCAAAATCACTTAAAGCCTTCTTAAAGAGTTGAACATCTTCTGATTCATAAGAACTATTCGTAACGATTTTTAAGTCTGGCTCAAATGACTGCATGACCAGAGCTCGGTTATACAAAGACTTCGATGGTGGAATTTGCTTTGAAGTTACCTCAAGCATTATCGTGTTATTCCTTGTATTTTTAAGAATTGCAAAAAGAGCGTAGCGGGCAATTTCTCAACAGCTACCTTTCCTATAGAATTTACAACAGGAATCTGAATCGTACCCAGCTTTGCTTTTTTATCTCGTAAAAGAAGTGCGGCTACCCTTTTCTCGGAATGCTTTGACATTAACTTAGCGCGGAGTTTTTTATAACTAAACAGTTCCTCCCAAAGCTCTAGAATATCCAGGTAAGTTTCTTCATCTAAACGCTCGATTAAATAGAAAATCTCTAATTCATAAAAAAGGCCAAGGGCTACAGCTTCGCCATGAGAAAGCGGTGCAATTTTTTCAAACACGTGACCCAAAGTGTGACCCAAATTCAACAATTGCCTTAAGCCTTTTGTTTCCCGCGGATCTTTTTTGACAATTTTAAGTTTTGCTAAAATACAATCTTCTGCAAGTTTCCAAAACCCATTAGAGTCAAAACGTTTAAGTTTTTGCATTTTATTCCAAAGCCCACGCTCAAGGATAGCTGTTTTCAAAAGCTCCGCATAAGCATCTCTCACTAACTGAGTATTCGAAGGCAAAATTTGCTTGTGAACAAGAACACTTTCAGCCGGGTAAAAAGTTCCGATTTGATTTTTTGCAGCACCAAAATTAAGAGCTGTCTTACCACCAAAGGCAGAATCGATAACAGAAAGATACGTCGAAGGCACAAGGATCAAGCGCACCCCTCTTCTATAAACACTCGCGACAAAGGCTCCCATGTCCCCCAGGCTTCCTCCACCCAGCACACAAATCCCATCACAAGCTCCGTGCGCTAACTCGAGACGAGCTAATTTCTTAACAACTCCCTCAAAAGCCTTGAGACTCTTGGCTCCTTCGCCTGCATTTATAGGAATTTTAAAACAAAGCTCTCCAGAAATTTTGCAAATATGTTTTTGTAACTTTTTATCGTAGATCAAGGCCCAACGGCCTAGAGGAAGTTTAATCTTCCCAGAACTTATAATTTTAAAGGGCGAAATGAACCCGTTTGACATCATCGTGATCATCTAAGCTCTCGTTAAGCTTTTCAAGCATAACTTCTTGCTCAGGTGTAATCGTTACAGGTGTTTTAGCCTTATAGATGAGCTCAGAAGTACTCACTTCCCAGCCTTCTTTGATCAAAGCCTCTTGAACAGTCTCTAGATCACCTAATGCACAAATAAACTGAAAAAGACCGTCCTCAAGCGCTTCAACATTATCAGCACCCGCGTTAATAGCAGCCTCTTCGGCATCTCTACCCTTAGAGTCTTTCGCTAAAATAGCGCCCACTCTATCAAAATTCCATGCGACAGAACCTTCAGCACCCAGGGCACCCCCACCACGCACAAAGATAGCACGTAAATCCTGCACCGTGCGATTGCGGTTATCTGTTAAAGCTTCAACTAAAACAGGCACGCCATTTGCGCCGTATGCCTCGTAGAGCACTTCCTCTAGTTGTCCTTCAGCAGACTCGCCAGAACCCCGTTTAATAGCTCTATCCACAGTATCTTTGGGCATAGATGCCTTCTGAGCTTCTCTTAAGGCCAAACGTAAACGTGAATTTGCGTTTGGATCCTTAGACCCTCCCGTTCTCACTGCCACACTGATTTCTTTTGCTATTTTTGTAAAAAGCTTCCCTTTTTTTGAAGCAGAAGCCTCTCGAATACCGTGTACCCAACCGCGACCCATTAAACTGACTCCTTGCCTTCGACTTTCATAGACTCATCTCTTAGTTCACGACGAAGAATTTTTCCAACATTTGTTTTAGGGAGCGATTCTCTGAACTCTATAAACTTAGGCATTTTATAGCCAGTAAGTCGCTCTCTGCAGTAATCTTTTACAGCCTGAGCAGTGAGTGCCGGATTCTTTCTCACAACAAATAGTTTCACTGTTTCACCAGATTTCTCATCGGGAACGCCCACAGCAGCTACCTCTAAAATTCCTGGATGTGCTGCAACGGCTTCCTCTATCTCATTTGGATAAACATTAAAGCCTGAAACTAAAATCATATCTTTTTTACGATCGACAATTTTAAAGGATCCATCTTTTTCCATAATGGCAATATCACCCGTCTTAAGATAATCGCCTAACATGACATTTTCGGTTTCTTCTTTACGTTGCCAATAGCCTTGCATGACCTGCGGTCCCTTTGCGCACAACTCACCCGCTTCTCCCAGAGGAACCTCATTCCCGTCATCATCTACAAGTTTTACGTGTGTCGAGGGAACGGGTAGCCCAATGGAATTTGTTTTTTCAAAACCGTCAACACGATTACAACAAATTACAGGAGAGGCTTCCGTTAAGCCATATCCCTCAATAATTGGAACGCCTGTAACTTCTTTCCAGCGTTTTGCGACACTACTCTGAACAGCCATTCCTCCACCAACACACAATCTAAAATATGAAAAATCAATTTCATGAAAAGACTTATCGTTTAGCAAAGCATTAAAAAGAGTGTTCACGCCAGAAATAATATTAAAGCGATAGCGAGAAAGTTCTTTTACAAAATTAGGAATATCCTTGGGGTTAGGAATAAGAAGATTATGTCCACCTTGCTTACCCAACATCAAGCAGTTCACAGTGAGAGAAAAGATATGATACAGGGGCAAAGGCGTTACAATTAAATCCCCCTGTCCCGTTGTTCCTGGACTCATCCAAGCTGCACACTGCAAACAGTTTGCAATCATATTTCTGTGCGTAAGAATAGCGCCTTTTGATACTCCTGTAGTTCCACCCGTATATTGAAGAAAAGCAATATCGCTCGATTCAATCTGAGGGGTATCTAAATGTTGTAAGTGTCCAATGAGAAGTGCCTTACGAAAAGATATTGCACGTGGAAGTTTGAAAGCGGGAACTAACTTCTTAACATGTTTAACGACAAAGTTGACAAGATTACCTTTCACAAGACCAAGCTGATCACCTAATTCCGTTAAGATCACATGCTCAATACCCGTTTCATCTATAATTTTTTCTAAGTTTTGGGCAAAATTAGAAAGAATTACAACGGCCTTAACCCCTGCATCGTTAAACTGATGCTTCATTTCTCGAGGTGTATAAAGAGGGTTTGTGTTAACGACAATGAGGCCCGCTCTAAGAGCACCATACAAAGCAATCGGATATTGCAAAACGTTTGGAAGCTGAATGGCAATACGATCGCCTTTTTTAAGTCCTAAGCTTTTTTGAAGATAGGCTCCAAAGGATTTACTCAATCGATCGAGTTCAGCATAACTGAGTGTTTTACCCATGCAGGTAAACGATGGTCTATCGCGAAAAAGGTTCGCACTGTTTTCAAAAAGCTCAACAAGATTTCTGTATGCGTCTACATCAACATCATGAGGAACTGAGCGTGGATAATTTTCAAGCCAAGGATACGCCATTTGCTCTATCTCCCTTTAAATCTACTTTTTTCAAAAACCAAGCCCCCGCAATGAAGAGCACAGCTACACTCGCTAAGCCTAAGCGATGACTCCCCGAAAGCCAAGCAACTGTCCCCATCAAAGTGGAGCCTACGATACCTGCAAATTTGCCGAGCAGATTATACACACCAAAAAACTCTCCCGCCTTAGAAGCTGGAATTAAACGCATAAAGAGTGAGCGACTAAGTGCCTGTACGCCTCCCTGCGAAAAAGCGAGCAACAATATCACTACAAAAAACTCCCATTTCGAATGGAGAACACTCCCCCAAAGTACAATAAGAACATAATTCATAAGTAAGCCCAAGATGGCCTTGCGAGGAGAAACTTTTTCAACAAGTTTTGCCAACAATAAAGTTGCCGGAAAAGCTACAATTTGTACCATCAGAAGCGCAAGCATAAGCTCTCCTGCCTCTAAACCAATACTTACACCATAATCCACAGCCATTCGGATCACTGTTCCAACTCCGTCACTATAGAGGAAAAATGCTATAAGAAATATCTTCAACTGGGGACTGTGCGTAAAAACTCTCTTTATGTTTTTTAAAAAAAGTCCTTCTTGCTCTTCATTGTTTGTGTCGAAGTCTTTTTCGTGAACCGACAACATCAGTGGCAAAGTAAAAATAAGCCACCACACCCCAACACTTGCAAAGGAAGCCTTTATTGCCGCCGCACCATCAGCAAGACCGAAAAGCTCAGGCTTCTGATACATCAACAGGTTAATTGCAAATAAGATTCCACCCCCCAAGTAACCCATAGAGTAACCCAGGGAAGAAACTCGATCAGCTTCTTTATCGGTGCTCACACTCACGAGCAAAGAATCATAGGGAGCGCACGCCGTAGAAAAAGCAAAATTCCCCGTAATAAAAAGTAATACGGAATAAAGCACGGCACCTTGAGACAAAAAGGCCAAAGCAATACACGAAAGCGCACCCAGAACTGTAAGTGAGAGAAGCGCTTTCTTTTTGTTATGACTGCGATCTGTATACTGCCCCAGCACGGGTGCCGTCACAAGAACAAGGAGCAAGGCAACTGCGTTTGCATAAGCTAAAAAAGCTGTTGACTCACTTGAAGAATAATTAGCAGCATAAAACTTCTTAAAGAAGACCGGAAAAAAACCTGCCATGACTGTAGTCGCAAAAGCAGAATTCGCCCAATCATACATAGACCAGGCCCATTGATCTTTTTTAAATTTAAAAAAAGACGGAAAATATTTAGAGAGCAAGATTCACCTTAGAAAATAACCTACGACAAAAGTCCAAATCGTTCTCAATTCTACTTTCGACTTGCCCCATGCTGTATTTTTCTAAGTGAGTAAGAATCAACTTAGCCTCAACACCTGAACTCACTTTGCTGAGCATTACATCAACAACTAAAGACTCAGAAACCTTATAGTTTCTACCAGTCGAAAAATCAGAATTAAACAAAGCAAGAGAATCCTTGCTTGTGGACTCAGCAGTTATCTGAGTCGCACCTGGAGAATGCTCCTTAACCTGAAAATCTTCTTGTCTAAGAACTTCGTCAAAAGCTATCGAGAGCTTTTCTATGCTTGTTGCAGAGTAAACATAAACATTGCTCTCGACTTTTAACATATCCTTTTCTGCAAGTGGCTGACTCTCCTTCTTTTGGACAAGAGGTTCTTTACTCTTTTTCAAAGAAGCTTTTGTATGAAAAAAAGAACAGGCACCCAATGTAAGAAGAAAACTAATCGACCAGAATTTGCTAATCATCGCAAAATCATAGCTCCGTAGAAACAATACTATAATCACGAACAATATCGACTTGATCAAAAGTTAGAATGAGATCAAAAGCTGCCGTATTAGTTCCGGATGACGAAGGCCGCGTTCCGCCCGAAAGAATAACGCCCTCAACAACATCACCCGTTCCGGGATTGTACGACTTCTTTGTATAGGTCCAAACTTCTTCGCCTTTGGCGTTACGGGTCACAATGTTCGGAGAGCCCATAAGTTGAATAACTTCATTTTGAGTGGTTTTGCCACGAACAATTGTATTTGCAACTTTTCTGTATGCAACTTTGTCCGAGTGATAACTACTACACGACAAAAAGGAAAAGAGCAGAACTGTATAAAAGGCTTTAAATCTCATATTGCTCCTAAACTGCAATTTTAAGCAGAGCCTAGGTGACCTGTCAGCACAGAGCTTTCATGAGAGCACTATTTTGCTGCGTTCAGACGTGTGCTATCAAAGACGTGGAGGTCCCATAGTTAAATGGATATAACGGCTCTTTCCTAAAGAGCAGTTGTAGGTTCGATTCCTGCTGGGACTGCCATTATTATCGTAATTGCGAAGCAGTTACGGGAATAATGGCATTTCCTGGAGGGCGCAGTCACTGCAACATTGTAGCTTCGATTCCTGCTGGGACTGCCATTATTATCGCAATTGCACAGTGGCCCTAAGTTACTGATTTTGAAGCTTTTTATAGCTATCCAGGACCCTCTTCGTCTTACTTTCTTGAGTCTCACACAAATGAATCTTACGAGACTTCAGCCATTGCGTTCCATATTCTAAACCCTCAACCGCATGGGAAGTCTCTACACGCGTAGAAAGCTCTAAAATCTTTTCTCCAGATTTAAGTAGAAACTGCTCGAGCGCCAAGCGGCCAAGCTCAGAAGACTTCAAGTCCCACACGCTATTCGGAGAAGGACCATGTTCTTTTATAAGGTTCCAATTCACATCTAGCCCAAAAGTTCTTAAAAACATCTTTTGAGTTTTACTAAACTCACTCGAGTCTTCAGATAATGAACAAAAGCGTGATCCGTAGCTTGTGTTTAAATCCTCTTCACACTTAAAGCCCTTTAAAGTTGTCCATTCATCAGAAAACTCAGGAAACTCAGGAAACTCTTCAAATTTAATTTTCACCGTCGACCTTGAGCCTCCATTTGAATAGCTTCTTATTCGCAAAACAATGCCTTGAGAAAAATACTCAAAGCCCTGCAACTCTTGACTCCAAAGGTCATAATAAGAAACTCCACGCTGCTCCTTGTCCTTAACCTTTAGCCCTAACTTTTTTAAAACAACTTGGGGAGATTTTTCGCATATGCCCCAATGAAGCTCTGTAAGGAGCTCTTCATCTTTGATCTCAGCTGCATTGCCCGTCATTAGGCTCATAGCGAGTAACGAAAAAAATACCCAAGCAAAAAAAACTCTGCGCATAAACTCATTGCAACACGAGTTAAAAAAATCCGCACATCACTAATTCTTATTTTAACTTCTACTTTTAATTTATTTTACTCTCGCCTACTTCAAATCTATCCTGCACCCATGAAAATCTTCTTCGCAGTTGCCAGCATGCTCCTCACTCTCTCCTGCACACACACTAGATCAAAGCCTAGCCATGCGAACACTGACACTATTCGCACAGAAACTTATCTCTTTAAAGATCTTCCACACCTTGAAGGATCAAATGGAAAGATTTTTCTTGGTGGTTTTTCTGGACTTGCCTACGAAGGCGTAAATCCTAAAACTGGAAAGAAAACTTTTATTACAGTTACAGACCGAGGCCCTAACAGCGAACAAGAACTCACAAAAGACAAATTCCCCGCAAGACGCTTTGGCGCACCATCCTTTAGCCCTTTAATTGTTCACTTTGAACTCGATGAAAAAACCCTTACAGCCACTGTGACCCAAACCCTTGCGCTCAAATCATCTCGCGGTAAAACCATCAGCGGTCTTTCCAATCTTTCTCCACGAACAAAACGAAAAGATGCTGACGAGCTTTCACTCGATGAAAACAACAACGAGCTCCCCCTAGACCCCTCGGGTCTTGATCCCGAAGGAATATTGCAATCCGCCAACGGAGACTACTGGTTAGTAGAAGAGTACCGCCCCTCAATTTTGCAGTTTTCAAAAGACGGACAACTTAAAAATCGCTTTATCCCCATCGGAAGTAAAATAGCTGGAATGGATTCAGCAAAAGAAATCCTTCCCAGCCATCTCACAAAAAGACAACTCAATCGCGGCTTTGAGGGAATCGCTCTAGAAGGAGATAAACTTTTTGCTTTCTTACAAAGCCCACTGAAAAAGAAATCACTTGAAATTCCTGTTATTGAATTCGACATCAAAACAAAAAGCGTAAGCAACGAATACAGCTACAAGCTTGAGGGCAAAGATGCCGATAAACTAGGAGATGCGGTCTCTATTGGGAAAAACAAATTTCTCGTTATTGAGCAAAACTCGAAACTCGGAGCTGGAAGCTTTAAAAAAATATTTGAAGTGACGCTTTCAAAAAATCAAAGAAGGAGCAAGAGGATCATTGCCGATCTAAGCGAATTGGGACTTTCTGACTTAGAAAAAATTGAAGGCATAACGATTCTTGGCCCACGGACTATTGCGCTCATTAACGATAATGACTTTTCTTTCTTACGCCCTGACGTATCCAAACTCGTTCTACTTCATCTTAATGAAGATTTATTTGAATAGAATCAAACTAAGCGCATCATAGTGCATCGCAACGAATATGCCGGACAACGCCATCATGGTAACCACCGCTAACGGCCCCGCCATTGCTAATATAACAACACCTAGCCTTTCTCGAAAGACCATACTCAGTCGACTCATACATCACGAGACCCATGCCATCGCTACCACAAGTAGCACCAACAGCTGAAGGTGCAGCTTGGACTGCATTTATCGAACATCTTTTCTGCAATGCAAGAATCTCCGCGCCTGATCCATAAGGGACAAAGCCACCTGTCGCCCCCCTCATTCCAATAAGTCTTTTATTTTCAACAGGTATTCCTTGAATCACGCCTGCACCACTTGAATCGTTTACATAACTTAATCCAATGAATTTATTTGAAACAGCAATAGACTGCCTCCAACTAATAGCTGCATTCATAAAGTTAATTGCAGCTTGTGTATTAACCCTTACCTTTGCTCGATACTCACATTCTGGATTAACATCTCCTGTATCTGCTAAGGGAATCTCTTCCCAATTTGTTGTTGAAACAGAATTAGTAGAACTGGTGCTTACCAAATTTCTACATATAACTGCTCCATCACTTTGAAGACCTGAAACGTATTGCCCATCGGGACAACTAAGGTTTGTTGAAGCAAGTCCTCTTTGGGCTGCTTGGCACTGAGCGCTCCCGTCAGTGTTGATGCCCACCACGACTTCGCCATCTGCACACGTAGATGCAACACTTGCACTTTGACACACGAACTGACTTCCATCGTAGCTAAGTTTTTGCGAATCCTGGCAGCTTGGTAATTGCTTACAAACTGCTGTGGGAGCTCCCGTTAATCCGTTTTCAATGCCGACTTGAACTTGTCCGTCGGGACAACTCACATCTAATTTAGAGCAAATAGCGTTTCCTGTTCCGGAGTAATAACCCATAAAGATTTCACCCTGCCCGGAGCACGGAGTTGCGCTTGAGCAAACAAGATCGTTGCTTGCGGTGTCGATAATCACGCCACCTGAGGCACAGGTGGTAGGAGGTGTTTTACAAATAGGATTTGCAGAGTTATCCACGCCTAAGTAGATAGTTCCCGCGTCACATTTTTTAGCCGTGGGGTTTACGCAGTTGGGTTGGCCATTGCCCAGATATCCGAGTTTGATAGATCCTTGCGGACAAAAAGCCTCACTTTGTTGCCATTCACTTCCCACATCAATTGAGAGGTATTGAGTGCGAAGAGGAGAAGCTCCCTTAGTGGCTGGAGCATTTCTATTTTGTTCAAGTTTCACCACGAAGCGAATACTTCCCGGAGTGGAATCACTTGCGGGGTTAGATCGCAAAAAGAATCCCGTGGATTTAAGAGGACAGCTTTGAGAGGGGTTGGGATGAGAACAGTTTCTTCCATCAAGATCGAGGTAAACAGGATCTTCAAGAGTACCTGCGAGTTTATCTCCCAGCATGTCTACGATGGGAGCAGAAGCCACGTGGAGTTGATCACCTGCAATACGTTTAAGCTCGGAATTGGAATCAAAGAGAGAATCATCCACAGCAGGACAATTGTAGATAGAACTCACCGCGGAGTTATCGGGTAAGCAAGCAGCATAGAGTCCTGCCGTATTTACAGAGCTACGCATTTTAGCGAGCCAAGAATCAAGGTTACGAGAAATGGAGGTGGTTTTAGTTCGAAGCTCTATTAGCAGCCGTTTGGCGAAGATTTGGAAAGGTTGAGAACTTGTTGTCCAAGGCCTGCCACAATAGGTGCGGCCATAGAGACAGAGCAAGAGCAATAACGATTTCGGCTACAGCGTAAAAACCCTTGAAGACGTTTTCGACATAACATACAACGGCTACATTCCTTTTCATATCTCTATTATCGGCCCATAGCGGGCTTCACAGTAAGAAATTAAGGTTTAGATCTTAGTCATTTTGAAGGAACATAATGAAATCTTAACAAGATTTTATTCAACACGACGAGGTTAAAGACTTCACTTGCTTGGAGCCCGTTGTCTAAGACAGTTTTAACTCTTGAGCACGAAGGGTCAGAGGCAACGAGACACTCCCATTCACTTTTACCTGCATTTTTAAGTGATTGATAAGCAGTTCCTCTGCAGCCCCCATAGCATTGTTTACTCTCCATGAGCTCACAGCTTTTACAGTCACCTTGAATAAAGTCTCCTAGGTTTCGCACAACATCTAACCATTGAGACTTTAGAATCTCTTCAAAAGAGCTTTCGTATAGATTTCCTAGCGGAGTTTCTATTCCTGGGCAGGGTTTAATTGTCCCATCGGCGTGGACATCAACACGCATCATGTTTTCGTAACAAACACCGGCAACATAGGGAGGGCGCGGGATCCACGCTTCGTATTCTTGTGCGATATCTTGATCTAGGATTTCGTGAAAAAAACTTTTAAGTCTTTCTTTGCTCACAACAAGGTATTCGTTGTTTTTTGCAAAACCTTGAACTTTTGTTACTTCTATGTGGCTGTATAAGTTAAAGGCTCTTAGTTGAGATATAAGTTCCGGAAGGTATTCAATATTGAGTTGAGTAATGACAGATTCTACTCCAAGGCGAGTTTGGCCTTCAGGGCAATCTTTATTAAATCCAGTCTCCATGAGCTTATAAATAAGGTTTTTTTGTTTTTCGTAAGAGTCTGCTGGAGTTCCAGGTGCACCCGAAAGTGTTTTATGGATTTCGCAAAATTTTTCGTAACGAGGATCACTTGAGTCCACAAAAGGCACGTTGAGCTTAGTGAGAATGTTTACTTTACGATCATTAAGCGCAGTGAGTTTGCTTTCGTCCATTAAAGCCCCATTTGTAACAAAAGTTACAAGTAAGTTTTTGCTAATGCAGTGATCAATGATTTGCATATGGTGGGGAGCTGTAAGAGGTTCAAAAGTTCCATTAATGGTGACGGCTTTTGCGCCCAGTGCAATTCCTTGATCAATCCAACCTGACATTTTAATAGGCCATTCGGGGTCCTTAAAGGGCTCGGGAGTTCCATTTTTTAGTTTTTCTGTGCGAGGACGATCTTTGAATTCAGGACTTCCTACGTAACAATAAGGACAGGCCCAGTTACAGGCCACGGGAGTGTTTACTTTTATACCCATTCTAAAAAGTTGTTTTGTTTGAGACATTTTATAGAAGTCTTCGTTGCTTAAGTTAAATCCTTTGAATTTTGGAATCTTTTTCATTTTCTATTTTTCCTGTTCTCTGATTGTTTCTTGTTTGAAGAAGTTCTGTGATTTGGCGACTCACGCTTTCATCATGAATTTTTGTAAAAATTTCTTTTGTAAAGCTTAATGAAAGCCCTACTTTTTTTGCCATTAAAGTTCTCGTGCTTAAGAGTTCGTCGAAGCGTTTTTTGTCATACACGGGGTGGCCACTTCGTCTCTTGGAGTGAGCAACTTGTTTAGAGATATCTTGCCTAAGTTTGAATTGCTCAAGAATGCATTGATCGATGTGATCAATGTGCTTGCGAAGAGTAAGTAGGTCTACAGCGTCTTTATCGTAACTTTCATGTAGAGCAGCTATAAAGCGCGCAAGTTCTTGGGGTGTTAGTTGTTGAGTGGCGTCTGTAAGAGCTCTCTCGGGAAATAAATGAGTTTCTACCATGTAGGCATCAAATAAATCTAATCGTTTAAAGTTTTTAATTTCACTCATGATGACTTCTCGTTTTCCGTAGAGATGGCTCGGATCGAGATACATTTTAGTCTGGGGAAATTGTTTTTTGATTTCTCTTACCCAACTCCAAAGAGGAGCATTTCTAAATAGAGGTTTTTCAGTTTTAACTCCTCTAAAGCAATGTTCCACTTGAAGGCCGTGTTTTTGTGCACGAAGTGTAGCTCCAATCCATAGCTGGAGGTCGCAGGCATAGGGGTTTTTTATAAGAAGTGTTGAGGCAGGATTTCGTTCAGATATTTTTTTAAAAAGAGCTTCAAGCAGATCAGGCGAGCAGACGCTCCGAGCTCCAATCCAGAGTTTCTTTATGTTGTACTTCATGCAAGCCTCTACATGCTCAGGAAGACTTACTTCTACGGCGGCTTCTAAATTGTATTTATTTTGAATCGCTTCAAGAGCGGGGAGCGCGCTTGCGCCTCGACCTTCAAAGGCTCCTGGCAGGGTACGAGGCTTCCATATTCCGGCTCTAAAGGTTTTGACATTAGGAAGAAGGGAAAGTTGCTCTGCAAGCTTAAACATTTCATTGTCGGACTCAAAGGAGCAGGGACCTGCTATGATGTGAGGAGTTTTCATGGGTATTGCCTTTCTTCACTTAAGATAAATTTTAATGATTGGAGGGCCTTGAAGCAGGAGTTTTCTAGGTCGTGAAAGTTGGAACCCGAAAAAACTATATGTCCATGTCCTCTAGAAGAGACGGGTGCTCTCAGGAGAGTATCGCCGCTTTTATCGTAAATCTGATGGCTTTGATAGAAGGGGAGTTGGGTAATGTCTCCTTCTCCTTTTACTTCTTTAAGAATTCCAGCCTGACTCCATAGGCTATGAGTAATAACGGGGGTACTTTCTGTTTGATTATTTTGAAGTGTCTTCCCGTGTCCTCTTTCTATAAGAGCGTCTATGAAATCAAATTGAGTTGACTTTAAAACTGAACTGTAAATGGGTCCTCCCCCCATGCGTATTCCAAATTCAAGGAGCATCACTTTATCGTTCAGCGTTCTAAATTCAGTATGAAGAACATGGCATTCTGGTCCTAGAAATGCGTGGATTTTCTGCATCTGTTCTTCAACTTGTGCACGCAAGATAGGAGGGATGCGAGTGGGTGTTGACCACAGGTGCTCTTCAAAATACGGATTGTTATCACCGGGGATGGGTTTGTCGTGAATGGCAATGATTTTTGCTTCGTTTCCAAAGTGAAAGCTTTCTACGGAGATCTCTCCTACGTTGTAAGGAAACTGAGTGTTGAATTGCGTCGTTCCACCGATATCTTCTTCTGCAATAAATCTAAAGTTGCCTTTTTTGTTTAATGCATGTTGGAAGAGAATATCTTTTTGATATTGTTTTTTTGCTAGCTGATCGAAGTTAAGAATGGCACCTTGAAGCTCTTGGATTGAATTGAATCGTTTCACGAGTGTAGATCCTCCTCCAATAGAAGGTTTTATGATCCAAGGAGCTTTGAGTTTTGTAATGTTTTTAAAATCATCTAGAGATATTTCTTCAAAGCTTGGAACGCTAAGACCGATATCTTGGCAAACTCTGCGCATGAGAATTTTATCTCTACCCAACAGTGCCTGCTCCATACTCGGCCCAGGTAACTCATAGGTATTAACAAGTGCTGCATGTAGGGGTACGCATGCTTCTGAAAGATTCAAGATGGCATAAGGTTTTTGGGGAAATCTTACTTTAAAATTTTCAAGAAGGGTTGTGTTATGCGCTAAGTATGGATCTGCAACATAGCTTTCATCTATGTATTGCTGTGTCCAAGATGGAGCGGGACTGCTGTTTGAAATGAGTACAATATGAAAAGTATTTTTAAGCGACTTAAGTTTTTCGAGGTGTGCAAGTCGGCTAGGGTTATGTGAATAAAGTACAAAAAGACTTTTTTTATGAGACATGTTGAAGCTCCAATTTTTTATTGTTGAAGAGAGTTAAAAGAGTAAAGGAAGCTAGTAGAAGCACCAGCATCAGCATGAGTGAAGCAAATGCAAAACTACTTTTATCTGAGATATAAGCTATAAATGCTGGACCGAGGCCAAATCCCGCGCTCCAGCTCGCATTGAGAATCCCAAAATTTCTGCCTCTATTGAATTCATTGGAGTGATGGTTAACTTCGGCATTCATAACGCTTACGTGAAGCATCTCTGCCCCCGTAAACAGAGTTACTGCAAGTGCGGCCCAGAGCAGGGGTTGTGATTGATACATGGTGTAGAGTGCAGCTAAATATGCCGCAAACAAAACAGTCGATATACGAATGCTTTTGTTAAAGGACCAAGATTTTGTTCTGTTTGCTATAGGCACTTGGAAGAGAACGATGAGAATTGCGTTCAAAGAAAAAAGTGAGCCCACATACTTTAACGAAATCTCCGCGGCATTAAACATGACTCCCAAGATTTCGTTAAAGACCCCGTAACAAAGCACAAGAACTGTGTTGAGTGAGATAAGAATAAAAACTTTACGAGATACTTTTAGATTTATTAAAAAGGAAAGAGTCTTTTTATTAGACTGATTACTACGCTGGTTATTGCTTGAGGTTTTATCCTTAAATTCGAGGTTTTTAAAAGATGGGTTTTTGTAAATCAAAAGTGAAAAAATAAAGAGTGCGGCAAAGCAGACAATGTAGATGCTCTCTCCCGAGATTCCCATAATCCAAGCGCCCAGGAGTGCGCCAAGGCCCATGGCGAGGTTTTGACTCGCGTGAAAGAATGCGTACGCAATTCGAGTTTCTTCTTTTTTTATACTTTCTCCAATCACAGTTGAGAAGACAGTGCGGTAAGCTGATTGTAAGAGGTTAATGGTGAGGTAGATCGCACCTGCAACCGAGAGGCTACTTTTTACAGCTAAGCCTAAAAAGCAAAAACTGTTGAGGAGTGCGCCTCCTAATATAAGCTTTCTCTTGTCGTAGTTATCTGCTCCGTAACCTCCAGCAAGGGAACCCAGTATTCTTGTTAGAATACTCAAGCTCACTATGGCTGAAATAGCCGTAAGGCTAGCTCCATAGCGGTCTTTTAATTCTAAAAATAAAAATGGAATGACAATTCCCCGAGAGAGACCAAACAAAAAGTTTAACTGCAATATACTGCGCTGGAGTGCAGAGAGCAGTTTCCAGCTTTTAATGCTTTCTAAGAACATAGGCTCATTCCTTTAATGCTTTTTTCAATAAGTATTCCATCGTTTGAAGGTTCTGTTTTGGGTGGGTAACTTAAAATGACATAAGCATGTCTAGAAAAAGAGTCTCGAATGATGGGAGCTTTGGTGA
This sequence comes from Bdellovibrionota bacterium, assembly GCA_041391385.1. Classification (GTDB taxonomy): domain Bacteria; phylum Bdellovibrionota; class UBA2428; order UBA2428; family UBA2428; genus CANIGN01. The sequence goes on along the minus strand of JAWKOD010000005.1, from coordinate 26,355 downwards.
GATCTTCTTCTTTCAGTAATACGCCAAGTTCATGAACAACTATCTCTTCTGCAGATAGGGTTTCTCCGTTTTTGCCTCTTACAAAACCAATGTATTTTGAATGTGTGGGCCAGTAGCAAAGAGGGTGTGTGGGATCTAAAGAGTTTAAGCTTTCACGTGCTGAAAAATATATCTGCTTAGTTCTTTTTTGGTGTTTTTGGACTTTGAAATTCGTTTTTCCAGTACAAATATCAGCATAGAGCGCGTAAGGATTAAATGCTTGCGAGTAGTAATAAAGATCCATAATACGGTCGCCAGGATTTCGTACACACCATTCCATTATTTTTACTCCACTTGCTGATACTTTGAATTCGAGATGTAGGATTGCGTTTTGCACATGAGTTTGAGAAATGATTCTGTTTAAAATTACGCTGAGTTGTTCTTTGGTTTTTTCTTCTAATGAATCTTCAGCAAAAATTTCGTGTGAGTTCTCGACAGGAAATTCAATATTTTCTGCAGGAAGAGTTCCCTTTCGTGTGACATGATGAGTGACAACTTTGGATTGGCTAATCCAAGCTTCAAGTGAGTATTCATTTCCTTCAATAAGCTCTTCAAGGAGAAAGAGGGCTTGAGGTGAAAAGTCCTTGAGGGCCTCCTTTACGGAGGAAATTTGCTCTGAGCTTCTCCAGAGGACAACTCCCACTGACCCATGTTCATTAATAGGCTTTAAGACCCCACGTTCTGGCAGGTTTTGGAGAGCGTCTGAGAGTTGGAAAATTTTTGATTGTGGTGCGAAGGAGCTGTCTGCGAATAGAGCCCTCTGTAGGTACTTGTTTCGAGAGACAGTCGCCGCTTTTATTCCAGTGCCAGGTAGTCCAAGCACTTCTGCTGCTTTTGCTCCTTCAATGACTAGTTTTTCTTTAATGTTTAAAAGCCCAGCTAAGTTATAGGAGGCCTTAATTTCTGCGAATTTGGCGATAAGTGAATCAAAAATATTCGCTTCGTCTAATGTGTGAAAGGAAACGTCAAGGTTGGTAAAGTGCTTGGGGTTTTTTTGAGCATAGTCTTTTAGTTGCTGGGCTTTTTTGGGATCAAGATCGAGGAGTGCCACATGATGACCCTCACTACAGAGATGTCGAACATAGAGTTCTGAGAATTCAGTATACGCCCCGAGTATTGCAACACAGCTTTGTTTCATCTTAGTGAATGTGTATACAAGGTTCGTGCCAAAATCTGAGGAGCTCTTGGCTGATATAAGGGGTTTTAAAAAGAAGACTTTTTAGGAAGAGTTCCGAAATCAGGACTTGCTCAAAAAGTTCTTAAAATTGAACTAAATGAGCTATCGGGGCTTAATTCTAAATTAAGCCCCGAGCTATGCTTTGGGTTATTTAGCGTTAGGATTATTTTTTTGAGTTAAATATTCTGCAACCTTTTCAGATCCATTTTCAAGGTGTGCACTCATATAACTACCAGCTGCTTGCATGCCGCCACTGCCACCTGAAGTTGCAATGATTTCAAACTTAGCAAGGCGTTTTTGCGAATCCACGTCAACCAATTCAAAATCGGTATAAAGGTCGGAAGATCCAGCCCCCATGCCTACAAGTATACGTGCCGCTGCGGAGCCGTGTTCAAATTTACTGACTTTTCCTTTAAGTGCGAGGCCCGACTTTGCAGGAACTAAAGTAGCTTGAGCGTTAAAACCTTTTTTCTTGAGCTGTTCGGCAATCATGCGGTTGTAGCGATCTTTAATCTCTATTTTTTCATCGTTCACACGTTGAGCTACTCCTGATTTGTCGCCAGAGAATTTTGCATCTGCGGCAGAAACTGGTTCAATAGAAATAGTTGCTCCAGCGGGTATAGCTCCAGCGCTTAAATCTTGGTCGACAACGCCCATTTTACCGTGAGCACAAGCGCCTAAAGCTAAACATAAAAGTACGGATTTAAAGTTCATATAAAATCTCCTTGGCGACTATCATGTCTCGGGCTTGAGGAATGGTCAAGAAAGCCACACATCACTCTGTTCGCTAATGCTTTGTATTATCTAAGTGGTGGTCTGGGAGGGAATCGAACCCCCGACACGAGGATTTTCAATCCTCTGCTCTACCGACTGAGCCACTCGCAACCTTCATCGCTTCACGCGGGTTGCTCTAGGTTCGATTCCTCTGTATTTTCAGCACTTATAAGGCATTAGACTCACTTCGTTCGCTAATGCTTTGTATTATCTAAGTGGTGGAGGCGGTCCTAATCTAGTCGAACCACAGGCATTAACCGTCTCCATAGGGAGAGTGGTAGTCTGGCGAAAAGACAAAGTCGATCTCACCGAGCTGGCAAAACTACGATGGGTCGATAAATGGACAATTGAGCGACTGGCGAGTCATTTTGGACTGGGGAACTACCAGTATAAAAATGAATCTCCGTCTGCTCAAAAATGAAGGTTCGATATGGATGCGATACTTGGAAAATTGTTTTTAGCTTATGCACTTTATACATTGGGTATGTCCTTGACGGAGGTTTTGAGTTGCAGATCTAAAACCTGTTTAAACAAGATTGAAAAGGCACCACCTGAAAGGTTTGAAATGGATTGGAAGCCAATTTCAATTTTCCTGAGGAAGCAAAGAAATTTAGATAGCTCCTGCGGGTCAGCCCCACGGCTTGACCCTTGGGCCTGTTTTACGATCCTAAGCATTTTTTGGACTTTGAAAAAAGGAGTGTTAGCATATATGCTAATAGACAGAATGAGTGCACCAACAGAACTTGTTGCTCGAGGTAATGTTCGCGATTGAGGCGTTTATCTCAGATCAAGGAGGGCCCTTGGCCTTGAAGTTTTGGAGTCCTTATCTGAGAAAGAGCAAGTTCCAATGTGGCGGTAATTTCTTTCAAACGTATGGCTGATACAGAAAGATTTGGTCGAGCAAAAGTTTAAGCGCAATCTTTGAAGGGAAGGACAGTATTTTTTGAGTTCAAGACAAATGAAAGTGTCCGAGTTCTAGAGTGTTTTTTCTTTTTGTTGGTAAACGCGTGATATTGACCTACTAAGTTTGAAAGAAGAAACAGCCCAAAACACCCAAAGATGAAATTGAAAGGGCTGGAAAATTTAAAGAAGGAATTTGAAAGGAAGGCAAGACATGAAAAAAGCGAGCTATAGCAAAGCTTGGATTGAGAAAAAACTTTCCAAGAAATCATTTCTGCAAGTCTTTGAGAAAAGAAGTTGAAAAACTGTCTATCGGTGAGCGGCTCACGAACTTCGATTGGAAAGCAGGCCTTACTCCAAGCGGAAGTCGCTCGTAGGGTTGGCACAACAGCATCGGCCATTAGTCGATATGAGATGCCGGAATATGACTGCCACGAGGCAGCACCTTAAAGAAACCAGCAGCCTGTGGCGGCGAAGTCGAAATCCCTGTCTTTCGCTCGCCACAGCTTCAAAAGGATAAGGATAGAGGCTGAGGATGAGGATAGGGAGAACAAAAGGGGGTTTGGAGTCGGCATTTTGAGGGCAGCCTGCTGACGTAGAGTTGGAGAATTGTTCTTTGGTCACTGGGGACTTGGGCTTTATATAGGCAAGCAGCTGATGGTAGAAGTGAATGGTGTGGGTGTGGCTGGATAGGTAGGGTTTTAGGCAAAGGAGCTGGGCCTGGAGAGGGGTTCAGATGATTTGGGAGTCGTCGTAATGTGGAGTTTGATCCCAGAAATCTCCTTGTCTTTGGAATTTGCTTTCAGATATTGGCGGAGCGAGCAGGGGAGGCCGAGGTGGGTGAGTATTTTTACCACAACATCTTGCTTGATGACGGCCGAAATGGTCGTATTTGTCCGCCATACGGCAATTTGTCGCGTCGAGGGCGAAGACGCGAGAGAGCTTAGCCCAAGAGATGCGTTTCCTATTAGCACCAATATTCGCATCAGATTGCTCGACTTCGAGGGATTTTTCGGTGTCCGAGTTGTTTTCTTCCACAATTTGCGGCACAACGAACTTTCTGTACTTGGAGTGCGGAGCGAGAATTCCGTGAAACCTGGTTAAATGGATCCGAGGCGGGGGAATAAGAGCTGCTAACTTTTCTAAGAATTCAAGAGCGGGTGACGACCAATAAATATGCCCATACTCCGCACGGAATTTTTGAGCTAAGATGAGCATCGTGGGCCACAGCCAGCTCAAAACGACCAACACTTACCTTAGGGTTGTTGGAACAGATCTGGCAGGGGCCACCGATAAGCTTAGTTACTCGCTTCCCTCCGAAAGGCTGGCTGAAGTGGCCGACTTTGCTTCTCGAAGGAGTATCAGGGAATGAAAAAAGGTGGAAAGAAGCCTCCAAAATCCAATATTGACAATGTATATACAGTGTCATATAATAAAGATAGTCGCCTACGCTTTAGCTGGGACCCCAAGAAGAACCGAGCCAATTTTAAAAAACACTCGGTGTGGTTCGATGAGGCTCAAACTGTTTGGACCGACCCTCTGGCTGTAGAGTTTTTTGATTCTCGGAACAGCCAAGACGAGGATCGCTTCATTCGCATAGGGCGTAGTCATCGACCGAAACTTTTACTGGTGGTGTTTTGCGAAATGCAAGACGAGCAGCTCATCCGAATCATTTCGGCAAGGCCTGTAGCCCCGAAGGAGAGAAAAGATTATGAAGAAGGAATATGATCTTAAAAAACTAAAAAAGCGACCTGGCAAAGTAAAGGTCGATCCCGAAGCGGCCAAAGTGCCTGTCAGTTTGAGAATCGACGGGGTTGATCTGGCCGATCTTAAAACCGAGGCCGAACGCTTAGGGGTGCCATACCAAACACTCATCGGCAGTATTCTTCATCGTTTTGTCAGTGGAGATTTAGTCGATGCTAAGGTCATTCAGAAGTCTTTAGAGTCTTTTAAAAAGGCGATTTAGTAACCAAAACCCTCAATCACTGCGCGTTGCTACTGGTAGTTTGCTAGTAGAGAAGAATTTCAGGAAGTTGCCCCACGGGGCACAATCCCGACCATTTTTCGGAAATAAAATTTCAGCAAAAAAAATAAAACTAAAGAACCCAAACAGATAAATAACGGTAGAGGAGAAGCTCTCGAAGAGCCGAGATTTCTCCAGATTTCACATAGTCACTGTGGTTGGCTACATTCTGGCTACATCGAACTTTTTCATACTTGAAGACAGGCATAAAAAGTATCTCTTGAATATCCTCCGGCAGGCTTAGTAAACATTTCCAAGCTCTTCTGCCAAATTCAAAAGGCCAACTTTATTTTATATGATTCTTTGCTTGTTTAAGGTCATGATTGAGTTACCCCTTTGGGAATTTCTCCCTCTGCTTGTTTCTTCTTAAATAAGGGGGGCAACTCAACCACTTCCACGTATTCAAAACGAAAGTGTCAGATTTTATCGTGACTTCTACACTTAAGCTTTGATTATAAACTCTTTGCCATAATGGCGTTGTTCATTCGCAAAACAAACATGGCGAATTCTGGAAGGCTCATTTCACCAACATTTTCAGGATTCATCTTGTTTGCTTTGAAAAAATTTGGGTCATTAGTAATGGCTTTTTGTAGCTCGACTAAGTCTCTGCAGGAATCAGCTTGGCTAGCGCAGGCATCATCTTCAGTATCAAAATTGACTACCAACTGTTCAATGATCTTTTCAGCGTGCTGAACTTGTACGCGCCAATTTCCAGTGGTGGCAAATGAAGAAAACTCAATACTTTCTCCAGTAAGTTCCAAGCTAATAATTGGGGAGTAGCTCAATACCTCTTCGTCAGTGGGGTTGTTGGCATGCCCGTTTTGGGCCAAAAAGGCTAGGGCTAATAAAATACCTAAGTACTGTCTCATAATTTCTCTCCTTATTTTCAATTTTGATTGGCCAAAATTTCATTTTAACACCTACGGGCTGGCCTATTCGTAGGAGCTTTCTATAGCGCCTATTTCACAGTGCGTCAACATAGAAGAGGTTTTTATGTAAGTATATGTTAGTGTTGACAAAGTTGTCAGATGGTTTCCACCACAACGCTTGACCTGGCGAGTCATTTGAGTTATTTTTGGGTCCATGTTTAGTCGTGGTTGGCTCGAAAATATTGTTCAGGCTGGGAACTTGTTGGTACGGTTTTTTGTTGGAGATCGATGGAAATGGCAGTGGATTTTGGTGCTGACATTTTTGAATTCGAGTTTGTCGAATGCAGATTCTTCACAGCAAATTTTAGTAGAAACTCAAAATTCTAAAGTTAGATTTATCCTACAGCAAACTTTAGACCTTTTGCCTTCTAGTATTCTAAATCATTCAAAACTTCCCTCACGTATCAAAGTGAGGTTCGACTCGAGTAAGTCAAAATTTCATGGGAATTTGAATTTGGAATGCACTCGACTCGATGTACGCGAGGATACTATTGAGCCTCGTGCTCAAGCTTTGGGGTATTATAGTAAATTTGGAAACGTCATTTATCTACATCCTGATTTTGAGCAATATTTGTCTGGACAGATTTTAGATAAGAAATTTCATTGTAGGCATGGAAGTTATAAACAAACCGCGAAGGCAACTTTTTTGCACGAATTTGCTCACTTTCTTGAAGACCAAGGAGTCGTGAAAATTTCATCGCTTTCTACTTTTCAAAGATTTTTTCTAAATGTTTTTCAAAACAAGGCTCCAAAAGGGGAGTTTCACGCTTCTCTTCGTTCTCCCGATTACTACGAATACACGAGCCCTGAAGAGGCTTTCGCTGTGAATTTCGAATATTTTTTTCTGGATTCATTTTATCCTTTAAGACGTCCAACTCTTGATTCTTTCTTTAGGGATCAATTCAAAATGACACCTTACAGGCATTCCAGAACAAAGTTTCCTGTTCTAATGGAAGATCAAAGGTTTGATTTTGATACCAGAGATCTTGTTGGAGTTGATTATTTATTTTCACAAGATAGTAACTTTCCGTACTCGAAGGATTTGGAAGGTCGTGGGCATGCCTCTATCAGATTTGTGTTTTGTAAACCAGAGTTGAGAAACAAAACATTAGCTTACAAAATGAAAGAGTGTCGTAAAGATCATTCGAATGATCTGGTGATCAACCCCTGGGGAGATGTCAAACAAGATGGGAACGTTAATGTTTCCATGTTGAAGGCGATTACAGGTAAATATCCGATAGGATTTGTAGCTGTGAATTTTGAGGAATATAAAAAAGAGCGGTTTAATGGAGGCCGCTATCTAGTTTCGCTTCCATTGCAGCTCGAACGTAGGCAAACTGTTGCCTTATTTATACGATCTGTCGAATTGAATTGGGATCCTGTAGGACACTATTTCCTGAGAAGTAGTAACTGTTCTGATTTTTCGCGCTACATTCTAGCTCAATATGTTCCTGAACTTCGTAGAAATGCGTTTATCGATACACCAAAACTTTTATTAAAGGATGTAGAGGAAAATGCACTTTATCTGCCTTGGGAATCACATATTCAATCTGCACTTCGTAACTTCCCAAATGAAACAGACGATGATTTTACATTCGGTCCTAGAAACATACGCATAGAGGCTACTGCTAAATTGATGGCGAAAATGGTGAGAGAAAAGAAGTTCGATTTACCTGATATTTATTCTCTTCCCGAGACTTGGGTTAAGCTTCTGAATTTAGCTCGTGAAAAAAAAGGATCAATTGCGATTGAAGAGTTAAGCGATATCTTGGAAAAGCTTAAAGGACAATGGAAGAGTTTACAGCGTGGCGATCAGTTTTTAGTTCTAGCAGCGATACATCTTTCAATGTCTTCTGTAATAGATAGGCACATCCAGTTCCGAATGATGGAAGTGAAAAATAAGTTGCAAGAAAATGAAGAATTAGTCGACGAGGTTACAAAAAACTTGGTGAGTTTTTTGGAAGTTCAAAGGCAACTTAAAAAAACTCAAGGCGGTTCGGGGTATGGAATTCCAACTAGTCAGGAAAGTGACCGAGACACAAAAAGTATTGAAAAATTAAAGCGTCAAAAAGTTGAGCTTCATCAATCCATTAAAAAACAAATTCGGACTCAGCTCAAAACCTCCAATTCTCCAGTTTCTGAATTGATGAAAGCAATTGAAATGTTAAAATTGAATGAAAAGATTTGATGCTTTTTATTGAAATCGTAGTCTATCAACTGTTCTAAAAATTCTTGCGTGGATCTAAGTGCTAAGGAAAACTGCGCACACAAGCTTAACGCCAATTCTATGCATAGATCCGAATAAATAAAAGGGCCCCCTTTTGTTTCTGTCCTGTCTGCTAGCCAATTATTCAGCGATTCGTCTGTAAACCAACCTGTAGCCTCGATTAAGCAATGCCCATCTTGGGACTTCTATAATTGTCTATAAGTTGTTCATCTGGCATTAATTGATGAGGGTGAAATAGTTTCTTCCGAAACTATAGAAGAGGATAGGAGAAACAAAGGGGGTTTGAGTCGGTATTTTGAGGGCGCTCGGTTGACGTAGAGTTGGAGAATTGTTCTTTGGTCATCAGACTTGGGCTTTATATAGGCAAGCAGCCGATGGTAGAAGTGAATGGTAGTGGGGTGTGGCTGGATAGGTAGGGTTTTAGGCAAAGCGGAGCTGGGCCCGAGAGGGGTTCAGATGATTTGGGAGTCGTCGTAATGTGGAGTTTGATCCCAGAAATCTCCTTGTCTTTGGAATTTGCTTTCAGATATTGGCGGAGCGCGAGCAGGGAGGCCGAGGTGGGTGAGTATTTTTACCACAACATCTTGCTTGATGACGGCTGAAATGGCTCGCATTTGTCCGCCACAGTTGCAATTTGTCATGTCGAGGGCGAAGACGCGAGAGAGGAGCTTAGCCCAAGAGATGCGTTTCCCATTAGCACCAATATTCGCATCAGATTGCTCGACTTCGAGGGATTTTTCGGTGTCCGAGTTGTTTTCTTCTTCCACAATTTGCGGCACAACGAACTTTCTGTACTTGGAGTGCGGAGCGAGAATTCCGTGAAACCTGGTTAAATGGATCCGAGGCGGGGGAATAAGAGCTGCTAACTTTTCTAAGAATTCAAGAGCGGGTGACGACCAATAAATATGCCCATACTCCGCACGGAATTTTTGAGCTAAAATACTTTTTTAACTCTGCGATTAAGCGCTCCGACGGGGGCGACGATTTAGCGAGTGCCTCGGTTAAAGCAAAAATTAAAGAGATTGTTTCGAGCGAAGATCCCAAGCGCCCTTTAAGTGACCAAGAAATTGTAGAAATGCTCAAGTCCGATAAAATTGAGATTGCTCGTAGAACGGTAGCGAAATATCGCGATGCTTTGGCGATATTGCCTTCCAGTAAACGCAAAAAATACTTTTAGCAAATCGGATGATTTAGATTGGGCGGGATAATTCCTGGTTAGGACTTAAGCTTAGAGTGCAAAGTGGAACTCCATCCCCTTCATCGCCATAATCGGTCATGATAGTAAATTTAAACTTTTGTGAAGAAACTAAATAAAGTTGAAACAGTTTAGTGCAGTCACGTATTGCGACATTGTAATTTTTTGCATGCGCAGTTTCTCCATCTTTAGGTCTTAGGACTACACCAAACCCATTGGGACAAAGGCCTGGGTTATTAGAAAGCTCTGTTTGGTTTGTTGTATGTTTTCCAATTACAATAACGCCACCTGTTTGAATGTAGGCTCTGGCTTTGTCTTGTTCTGTTAGTTCATAGGTAACCTGTCCAGAAGGAGGGGAGCAAGCCATAGAAACTTTTACGGTCGTAAGCAAAAGTAGGGCCACTAGTATAGGTGTCTTTTTCATTTTATTTAATCCTCTTGGATAATGTTTAGAAGCGCCTCTTCTTCTTGGGCAACTTCAGCGGGGTTAGGTGTAAGGGCTTGAGCTTCTGGGGCTAAGGAAGGTTTTTTGCTAGTTTTTATTTCAGCGCTACATGCGCTTAAGACAAGAAACAAAATAACAAACGCGTACATATTGCTTTATTTATCTTAGCGTAGGAATGAATCGAGAATTGTTAAAGTATGGTTAAATCTCTCGTCGCTGGTACCAAACCCTTCACGTTATTCTTTTATAACTACTTCTTCTTTAGTCCAGGTGACACGATCTTTTTTAATGTCTTTGGAAAAATCACGAAACAGGTGGATAAAGCATTTTCGCCAATAGAAAAGAAGAAAGAATTCCAAAGCAAATACGGCATAGCCCAGAAAAGCCCATTCTGAGCAAGACGAATCTGGGCACGACGTTATCGCAAATACCAGTGATGCTGATGACCCGCTTGCTGGCATTCAAGCAGCTAGTACTCAAAACAAAATCGCACTTGGAATTCGCAAAGGCCAAAACGTTCGTCGCCTCATCGAGCAGCTGGAATGTGATTACTTGCAAAGTGAGCCCAAGCTCACAGGCCCCATGGCTGTAAGCTTTGTGGGATTCTCTCTGCATGCAGCAGTAAGTGCTTGGAGCACGAATAAGGCAAAACTTGAACAGCTTGTGCGTTATACTGCTCGGCCTGCTGTTAGCGAAGAAAGACTCTCCCAAGCAAGTAACGGGGATATCCATTATCGCCTCAAGAGCCCATGGTCTGATGGCACAACCCACAATGCCTACTGGGACTTAATGATCCAGACACTGCGGACTTTTACGCAAGACACATCGGCACCAAGGGATCAGAGCGTAAAACTGAGCGAGTTGAAGATGCTGGCTGGCTTGCGGGAAGTCGTCGCACGGGTCAAGCTTCAGTGCGAGAGGTGGAAGAATACAAGGTTCATCCAAACAAGCTAAAGAACTTCACCAATGGTCAAGGCGTGCTTCATCTTCCAACAAGCGACGGCAACTTCACCTCTGTCATTCAATTTGAAAGATATCAAAGAGAGCAAAAGAATGTCTAAGTTTGTGCGTTTGATGATGCGCGACCATGCACTTCTTAAAGATATTAACTGTTTTAATGTTATGTCACTTGAGCAAATAGGGAGAAGGCATTTTGCAAAATTAGCCCCCTCCATTTGTTCAGAAAGACTCAGCAAACTACATACAGCAGGCTTTATTTCTAAGCAGCGTGTGGGCACATTGATACATCACAAGGTGCCCAAAAATGTGGGCACCGTGGTGACTCTTACACAAAAGGGATTAAGAGTTGTGCAAACTAAAACTAACTTTGCAGGTAATTCTAGGCTTAAAATACTCAACACTGCTGAACTTCCGCATGATCTTCTACTTGTAGAGATTGCCGAAAAATTAAAAGAGAAACATCCAAAAATGATTGTACTTACAGGCGAACGTGCGGGTATAGCCTGCAAAACCCACCACATTGTGCCTGATCTTATTGCCAAGATTGATGGGAAAAGTTGGGCCATTGAGCTTGAACTAACTGCAAAATCTAGCACTCGCTACAGAAAACTCATGCTTGATTATCTAACTTCTGACTTTGATAAAATTATTTATGTGCTTGGCACTACTGCTATTGAAACTAAACTTGGTCGCATATTAAGGGAATTCTCATCTGTAAGTGAAAGCTCAGGCCGCTTTGAGTTTAGCTTACTTGATGAGTTTCTATGTGACCAAAGCAAATTGGAGGAACAAAAAACAAACAAAACAAAGGAAAATGTAAATGAAAAATGTCTATAGAAAATATGAAAGCATGCAAATCTTGCATGCTATTATCTCCCTGCCGCTTAGCTTCACTGCAACCTCCATTATGTATCTGCTCATCTCTCTTACTGGTTACTACAACTACGGGCTATCAATTTTTGACTACCACTGGATAGAAACTCCCACTTTTTGGCAAAGTACTAGAGGATTTCTCTCTCATACCTTTAGCATAAAGTTCTGCCTTTTTGCTGTCATTGGTTTCATTGCAGATGTAAACGCATGGCCTTACTTTTACAGATGAAAATCAGCTACCCTTGAGTATGAAAAAGAACAAGACTCCGAATTAGGGTCCGAAAGCACTTCGGAGTCTTTGAATGTCTGAAATTTTATCAGTTTGTGCACCTAAACAACCAGAAACTAAGGAAATCCCCACGGCTCCTGCCTTGAAGTTCTCTTGCTACGCATTTGCTGACCACCCTCCCCCTACGAGAGAGAGTGGTCAGCAAAACGAAAACATTCAAGACAGGAGCCGTGGGGTAAGGATGATGAATGGAAATGATATAAATAAAAAGGAAGAAGAGGACAGAGAACAAGAAAACAAAGAAGGGGAACAAGGACTTCCAAACAACGCAGTGCGATCGGGAATTTGTACTCGAAAGCAACAACATAAGGCGCTAAGATTAACGCAGTTCAAACGCGATTCCACAGTTGTCCAAGACAATACCAGCTCTACGATATCGCGTGTGTTCTTTGAAAACTTGAAGTGGTTAAACAGTGAAGAGGCGGTGGCGTATTTAAGGCTTCCATCTTTGGGAGCCCTTCGCAATCTTGTGTATCGCAGACAAATTCCTTGCACAAAGCTCGGCAGAATTCTGCGCTTTGATCGCGAAGAATTGGATCGCTTCCTGATGTCGCAAACAAGACACAGGAGAATTGCCCTATGATTACTGAAAACAAAAATGAAAGCGCCGCCCCTACTTTTACCGTTCGTGTTTTTCTAAGGTCCAAAACCAACCCGAATATCCGCATCACTCGCCAAAAGAAAGGCTTCCGCTCTCGAGCGGAGGCCGAACGCGAAGAGCAAAAGCTCCATAAGGAGTGTGAAAGAAAGATTATTAGTCTTGAGTCTCGCGGGGTTCTTTTCTGCGATCTTCTTGATGAATGGTATCACTACGAAATGGGAGTGAAAGTTACTCCGGGCCTTCGATCACAACAAATACATGACGACTATTTGTCATCCGTGAAACTGTGGTTTGGGGATTTCTTAAAGCGTCCTGCCATGGACTTGAATGCTTTTGAGGTAACGCGGATTTTTGAAGAGATTCGCACTAAGGGGCGCTGCCACAATCATCGTAAAAAACTTCGTACAATCTTACGAACGATCTTTGATTTCGGAATTCAAAGTGGGAGACTGCCACGACTACAGCGAAATCCAGCTCTAGAAGTGGTTCTAAAAAAAGAGGTGCATAAGAAGCCTGAAATTCTCACACTTAGAGGATAGGAGAAACAAAGGGGGTTTGAGTCGGTATTTTGAGGGCGCTCGGTTGACGTAGAGTTGGAGAATTGTTCTTTGGTCATCAGACTTGGGCTTTATATAGGCAAGCAGCCGATGGTAGAAGTGAATGGTAGTGGGGTGTGGCTGGATAGGTAGGGTTTTAGGCAAAGCGGAGCTGGGCCCGAGAGGGGTTCAGATGATTTGGGAGTCGTCGTAATGTGGAGTTTGATCCCAGAAATCTCCTTGTCTTTGGAATTTGCTTTCAGATATTGGCGGAGCGCGAGCAGGGAGGCCGAGGTGGGTGAGTATTTTTACCACAACATCTTGCTTGATGACGGCTGAAATGGCTCGCATTTGTCCGCCACAGTTGCAATTTGTCATGTCGAGGGCGAAGACGCGAGAGAGGAGCTTAGCCCAAGAGATGCGTTTCCCATTAGCACCAATATTCGCATCAGATTGCTCGACTTCGAGGGATTTTTCGGTGTCGAGTTGTTTTCTTCTTCCACAATTTGCGGCACAACGAACTTTCTGTACTTGGGTGCGGACGAGAATTCCGTGAAACCTGGTTAAATGGATCCGAGGCGGGGGAATAAGAGCTGCTAACTTTTCTAAGAATTCAAGAGGGGTGAAAACAACATGTGTTGAGCCGTCCGTCCATGGAGATTTGAGACGGTAGTGGATGTCACCATTTACTTCAGAGAGTCTTTCCTCAGAGACAGCGGGGCGGGCTGTGTAGCGCACCAGTTGTTCAAGGCGTGCCTTGTTGGTGCTCCATGTGCTAACGGCAGCGTGCATGGAAAAACGCATTTTTGATAACGGTCATTATGATTTATTGGTGGAAGCCGGTCCCAATTTTTCTTCCTTGGTGTTGAATGAATTTCCCGTGGATGAAATCTGGCTTTATTTTGGGGCTAAGTTTCTGGGACAATCACCTTCTTATGGGGGTTCCGCTTTGTCTCAAATTGGCCAAGGCATTCTTCCCGGCTATCAAGTAAAAATCAATGATCTTGAGAAGATAGATGAAGAAAACATACTTCTTATTCTCCAACCTCTACGTAAATAAACCTTGCTTTTGGAGTCTCAAAAAGGCATGTATAAGGGACGATGAGTCTAATTGATGATGTGACTGTAGATCTGGAATTTACTCCCAATCCTAATTCATTAAAGTATCTGACTAACCCAGCTTTAATGGATGCTGGTGCCGCTAATTTTAAAGATGCTGCAGCTGTAAATGGAAATAGCCCTCTGGCTGATCTATTATTTAAATTAGAAGGTATAGTTTCGGTGATGATCGGCAACAACTTTGTCACTGTCACTTTAGTAAATCACGATCGTTTAACGGAACTTAATGATGAAGTTATTTCCACTATTAAAGATTTCATCAAAAGTGGGGAGCAAGCCGTCAAGCCGGAAGCTTTAAAGAGCGATGTCAATCGGGAGAACTTAAGCGACATTGAAAAGAAAATTATCGACATTTTAGACAAAGAAATTCGTCCTTCTGTAGCTATGGATGGTGGGGATATTACATTTGAAAAATACGAAGATGGTATTTTGTTTCTGGCCATGAAGGGAGCTTGTTCTGGTTGTCCTTCTTCCACGGCTACTTTGAAAATGGGAATTGAAAACCGATTGCGCCAAGAAATCCCAGAACTTGTTGAAGTCATTTCTATTTAACTCGCTGATAGCTAAGCCACTGCTTTGACTCTATCTGTTACCCAAAAGTATTACTTTGTCAGAACAACAGAAACTTGCTGGCTTTAAGATCGACAAGTAATTTACCTTCTTTAATGAAAATAAAAATTCAGACGAAAGGAAAAAAAACAAACTAATACACTTTTCTAACGCGGAGTGGGTCCATGATTTAAAGTCGACTCAATTGTGCCAACCTTTTGCAAGTTTCTTCCTTTGACTTGTTGTCCAGTTCGGTTCGTCCTCTGGCATATAAGTTTTCATCAACTAAAAAGCTTGCATTGTCATTAGATTGTGCAATTTCTGGAGCTAAGAGACATACAAATTCGATTAATCCACCTGCTCCAGCGCCAATATGTGAAAATCCATAACTGATTCCTTTTCTGCGGCCTAGTTTAACTGGAGAATATTTTCCTAATTTAAATTCGCTGCTATCAAATAAAAATCGAAACCATGTTAAGCGATTTAAATCACTTTTATCGGCTTCATTAGAGTGACTTTCAACCGGAAAACCTATTTCGCTTAACTTCTTGTTGGCCTGGTCACGTCGAAAATACTGGAAATCTAACTGTGATTGAGTGTCGGCCTTAATTATTTGAAATCTTTTTTCACCACCAAGTTCTGTGTATATTTTTTCTCCCAATGTTTCTACCGTGTTGGGACATTCCAGAATGGCACTCAAGAGTGCGTGTTTTTTCGCTTCAAATCCTTTGGTTTTTTTAAGGTCGTGTAATAATTTATCGTAAGTGTTTCTTGCAATAAATTCATTAAGATCTCTTGGACTCCCGCCTGGAAAAGAGAAATCTAATTCTTTATAAATACCTTCTAGTTCTCGTTCAGTCTCAATTTTTACAGATAATACTGAGTTTTTTGAATCCCAGTTAAGTGCAATGCCAAAATCATATGTCATTATGTTCAGGATTGTTTTAAGAAGATCAGTGTCGTTCTGCTTAATACTATTAAATATTAGTGAGGTTAAATTATTCGCGTCTAAACTAACTGGAACTTTAGACTCGGGTACTCCATAGGCATCTAAGGAGTCGCGAATATTTTCAAAATAATTTGTATCTCTTTGAAACATTTGGCTAAAAAGTGTGGTCAATGACTCTTCGTTTAATTTTTTTGTGGTGGTTATTTTTTGATAGGCACTTCTGCTCGAAATAGCGCCGGGCCAAGAATTATAGGTTTCTCAATTGTATCGACCATGGTGACAAGTTTGGCAGCCTTGAGGATTGGTGTCTAAAATTAAAGGTCTTTGAGAGAAATCCGCAGTAAAAAACATTATTTCACTACTTTTTTTAATATAAGCAATGCCTTCCACTAAGTGCGATTGATCGACATTTTTAGGGTTAGGGTGGTCTACCGTCGCAATAGCTAAACTTCCGCCGTAGTTGATTTGTCTGGGGTATTCTGGAGTGGCATTCTTACTATCAAGACTACGGCTGTGCCCCATAAGGACAAAACTTCTAGATAAAAAATTAAATTTCTTACTGTTTTTAATTTTTTTATAAAAATCTAATTTTGAGTCTGAGTTTAAAAGTAACGATTTAAATTCTTCGTTAAAGCTGATTTCATCTTGATTAGGAGTCATTCTTGAGCATCGAGAATTTAAGAAATTTTCTGTGCTTGCATTTACTAAGAAACTATTAAAGCTAAACGCAGCTAGAAATAAAATAAATATTTTAAATTTGAATAACATGGCTGCACCTAGAAAGCGTGTATTAGCATTTAAGTCCTAATAAAACATCTTACAATCTCTTTACTAGGGCATGTCTCATAAGTAATGGTAGGATAATGCGAAGAGATTTTTTCCCGCAATGCGAAGAGATGAGGGAGAATATATAGGGCTATATGTGACTGAGGAACGACAAAGTTGAGGGTAAGAAGATCGAGAAGTATACTGACATTACTTATGAGACGCTGTACTAGGGATTTACTAAAAAGTTTTTTTTACATTCATAGTTGAATTATTTGTGACTGATCATGAGAAACATCGAGTAATGATTTACGAGATTTCAGAGTAAGAAAGATTACTGATGTAATTGGTATAAAATTATAAGCGCGACCTTCTTGACAGACACTAATGTCAACGATACCTTGCGGTGCACAGTATCGTAGGTATTTAAGTGAAACACTCCAGGTATATCGTTCTAGCTTTTGGATTACTTAATGTGCTGTCTTGGTCTCAACAAATTTCTGATGTAAATTTAAAAATCGACTATTTAGATCTTCCTGGAGAAATCAGAGATTCGCTTGTGGGTTACACTATTTATAATGCTGATCAAAAAAACGGAAGCCTTTGTTCGGCTACTAAGATTTCTAAATTACATTTTCTCACAGCAGGACATTGTTTTCTTAATGCTAATACTCAAAGTAAAACTTTAGAGACAAACATTTTGGGAAAAGGGATAATGTCTCCAGTAATAAATTTATTTTTTCAGGATCTTCGTAAAGGAAGTCGCGATATTATTATGAGGGAAATAGACGGTAGTATTAAAAAGAAGCTTAGTACCGAGAATCTAAATTATTCTTATCCTACGGTGAAAAATGTTTGGATCCATAATTCTTATATAGTCCATCAAATAAACTTAGCTAAAGATGGCCTTCAGAAGCACATCATGGATGAAGTGGCTCAAAAAACCTCATATGATGTAGCTATTTTTGAGTTGAATGAATCAACGGCATCTATTCCAATAGCCAAAGCCAGGCTGGGGCATCATAATTTTGGTGATTGTAAAAATCCTACAATCATTGTCGGTGGATATGGACCGCGTTTAGAAAATGGACGTTCTCCAGTAGAGAAAAAAGTGCCTTTGCGAGCAACTGCTCATAAAATTACTAATTCTAAATTAAACGTTGAATACATGATAAATATTGATAAAAAGAATGGAAACTTTTTCCAAAGAAATTTTGGACCCCAAAGGAATAAGAGAGGTTTTTTGTTTCAATCAATAGCATTTAAGGATTACCTTTTTAAATTGGTTCCCGGAGATTCTGGCAGTGCTATGTTTGCAGAGTGTGATGATGGTATTTATCTTCTAGGAGTAAATTACCTTGGATTTATGTCTGATGATTCATATAATTACACGAGTAATGCTCATAAATACCGATTTTGGATTAACGCCGTTCTAGAGGGGCGTATTCAACCTACTGAAAATTTTAATTGAACGTATATTGTTTATGAGACGCTGTTTTAGTTAAAAGGTGTTTCCAGTTCAATAATAAAGGTTGATCCCATTTCAAGTGTGACTCAGCCCATATTTTTCCATTGTGCTTTTCTATAATACTTTGACATAAAGTGAGTCCAATGCTCGTTCCGTTAAATTTAATTCGAACTAAATTATATTTTAGGGCTTCTTCAATAAGAAGCGCAGTTAAGGGAAATAATCTTTTTTAACTTGGGAGTTGCGTTGAGGCTTTTTTCTTCATTTCCTGGAATAATTTTTGTAAAGTGGTATAGAATTTCAACATGGTTAATTTCCATAGAGAGATTTTTTTTTGCGAGTCGACAGTAATAAGAGGCCACGCTGTTATAAGTAAATTTAAAAGGCGGTCGATGAAGATAGAAAAAAAAGAATTTCCATCTTTGATCGCCGTAATGATCTTTGACACTCTTTGGTTTTTGACCCTTAAGAGACAATTCGCTCTGTGAGCTTAAAGGAAGCCAGTGTTCAATATTGTTATTGTCCGTGACTTTTACCTCATACCATCCATTTTCAGCAACAGGGTAGGGGGCAAACATGTTCCAGTTATTTTCGAGACCCAAAAAAGATGTCGCTCGAAGCACGTAACCAATAAAAATGTTTCCCCTGAACAAGCGTTTAGTTAAATCCAGAGTTGTTAAATTTTGAAATAGTATCAAGAAGACTAAGGTTAAACAAATAAACTGTGAAGTTTCTCGGATATTTAAATTCACATGTTTTTTTACATTTTTGTTTTTAAGAAAGTTCCAAAAAAATGACGGTAGCAGCAATACTAAGCAAGCTATCATTTTGTATTGAAAAACACCCAAGCTTAACGTGACGAGAAGGGTGATATGAAAAACAATGAGTATATAAATAATATAAGTTTTTAGCTTTTCACTGCGAAGAAACAAGAGACCCACAGGAGCTAATAACTCTAAAATCCATGTGGCGATTGTTCCCATTTTTAAGACCAAAGAAGGAAGTGATCTCATCCATATACCCAAAGGAAGCGTAAATGCCTCAAGGTATAGTGCTGACTTTAGGGCACTTCCATTTGGCAACCAAGCAGGGTCATTTTCTGCAAAGCAGTAAAGATGTAGAGAGAGGCAATTTGAACATAAATTGCAATAGAGGCCCAATTAGATACTGTGAATGGAGTCTCTTTAGTCTTCTTGGAACGAAAAAAAACAAAATGCTCTCCCATGGGTAAAAAAGGCAAGAAGTAGAGAATATTGTTTAAGATTTTATCACCACTGCATATTGGAATTGGATTATAATTAAAAAGGGAGATTTGAAAGGCCCATAATAAAATTGAAGTTAATCTAGTCTTCCATCCAAGTGTAAATAAAATGGCTATTATAAAATGAACAAAGTACAACAAGTTCATAGAAAAACTAGAGTTAAAAAATCTGTGAAAATTTAAAACTGTTGTTTGTGGACTTTGTTTAGCGATAATTTGATATGGTAAAATACTGTTTGAACCAAAAAAATTAAGTCCTAAAAACCAACGATCCAGAATATCAACTATAAGTATCAGTCCTATTAAAATTCTCGCCAACGAGAGAGATCGGCTATCTAGTTTAAGAAAAGAAAAGTAGTTCATATTAACTATCTAGGCTCCACCAGGAATTCTACCCTCCTATTGGCGACATTAGCCTCAAAACTCTTGGAGTTAATGAGAGGTTCGGTATCTCCCTTAGCTTTTATATTGATGATACTAGGGGGGATCCCTTTTGAAACAAGATAACTCTTTACCGTTAAAGCACGCCACTTGGATATATGCATATTTAAACTAGGATTTCCCACTAGTGAAGCATGACCTTCAACTGTAATTTTTTTAATGAGTTCTTTCTTCTGAGCAAGATGCAACACAACTTCTTCAAGTTCTGAACTGACCGACAAAACCCCTGAGTTATTTGGGAAGTGCACAACAGCTGTGTTAGATTTGTTATTAAAAATATATTGAGTTTTATCAGTGTTGTAGTTTTCTTGAGAATTTATTTCAGGTAGAGCCTTTTCTGGACTAATCCCCTCTTCAACAGCAATTTCTATAGCTTTTCTATTAACTTTCGTAATTGGTTTTTGTTCATCACCCCATAATAAAGGGATGAGCTTGATGCCAGCACTTATTCTCCAATCGTTACCATCGTTACTAGAAAACAAATTTCCCAAACCGAGGCCTGCAAAGGCATGAACCCTTCTTGTTATACCGGCACTAAGTCCTAAATAAGTCTCATTGGGATTTTGATCTGAACTAAAGGGCAGTTTCCACTGACGAACATACTCAATATTGGCACCCAATTTGTCAGTAATGGGAAGATAGGTGCCAATTCCAGTATAGAGCATTTTAGAATAATTTAAATCTGGGGAGTATTCGGCCTCTTTGTTATATTTAAAACCGATATTGGCAACAACCTGCATAAAGCTAAAGAGATATTCCGCAAGTAGTTTGGCACCATAACCCGCTCCGTTATCAGAAAGAAATTTGTTTTTTCCATACTGATCAGTGGAAACAGGATCGAAAGCTCCGCCCCCAGTAGGAATTGTTGCAAGTGGCATTATGGAAACAGCCCACGTAGCTTCTCTTAATAGTCTAAACTTAGCTTTCACCTCAATATCGTTAAATGCGGAACTAGACCCGGAATCAACTGTCTCGCTAGAACTGTTGAGTGTTTTCCAATTGAAAAAACTATAACCACCAGTGATGCCCAACATAAGCCAAGGATTGACATAGACACCGGCACCAAGGTGAATAGTTTTCATGTTAGGAAGAGGTTCTCCTGTCACAGAAGAATTACTTGAAGATTTCAAAACAAAGGGATTATCTACCCAGCTACCTCCGATAGTAAATATAGCATCATAATCAGAGTAAACATGAGAATTCTCCATTCGGGAATCTTCCAACATTTCAAAGACGAGAGAGTTGGAACGTGAAAATTGTTGGACATTTACCGCCAATAAAGCTTGGCTTGAAAAAAAGTACATAAATATAGAAAAAAAGATTAAAAAATTATGAAATTGTTTATTCATTTTAACATTTTCTTAATAAATCAGTTGATTAGCAAGAAATAAAAAAAATAAAAACAACTTAAGTTGTCACTTATTGAATCCGATTATCTAATAATGAAGCCTGTCAGAATTATATCCTTTGTTAAGATTCTAACAACATTTGCTATGATAGTTTTAACACTATTTGTGAACGGATGCGCTAGTAGAGGGTTTCACCTTTCCCAACAGATGCCAGGAATTGATGACAACTTAAATCCTATTTTTAAAGTTATGCAGCAAAGCGAAGATCAATATTTTGTTAGTTCAAAAGGAAAAATTGAAATGGACACTAATGTATCTCATAAAAGTCAAGTCAAGCGAAGTATATCTTCCTCTACATTTGACCAAAGCAACACAACGAACGTTTTGCTTTTTAAAACTCACACATTATCCATTAAATCTACTTTAGATCCCAAAAACGGGGCCTATTTATTAAATTAAACTTTCGAGGCAATTATGAATAGAAAAAGGCACATTAAATATTGTCAAGGTGTTATCATGAAAAAGCTATTAAAATACAAAAAATTTCAAAATCATCGTTTTACTTATTCAATATTATTCTTAGTTTTTTTATTTTATTCTTGCGGTCAGAATTCTCACCTGACCCTAGAGCCCGTTAGGGCTTTAGATGTCAGTTTGAATTTAGATCTTTTTTCATCTTTCGTTTTTACCTATGACCAAGAAAATTCACTACCAGATTTAAGTTGGGATTTGAAAAACAACAACACAGGCCAATCTTACAAGGGGCTGGTTGTTTATGAATATGCCGTAGGAAAAGATCCAGTGGGGGGTAACGAAGACTCTAGCGAGACCGGAAACGCTTACTCTCCTGTCCAGAATGGTGGGCAGGCTTTGGCCAGCGGGGTCTTAGGACTCAGTCCTGGTACATATTACATGAACATGTTAGTTAAAGACGAGAACGGTCATTTGTTAACTTCTCAGAGTGTTCCATTTTATGTTTTACCCAGTGAGAGTACTTTGCCTTATTTAAAAATTTCTGGACCAGCCCCCGGGAGTAACACAAATCCTGGATCAAATGAAACTGTCCAGGGAGAGTGTTCTCCTGTTGGAGCTTCTATAGTGATTGATGGTTCGGGACTGGATTCTCCAGTTAGTGGTACTTGTTTGTCAGGTGGGACTTTTTCTGTTCCAGTCACTATGAGTACTAATTTACTGGCGGGATCAAATGCACTAATTACGGCTGAAATAATCAGTGGTACTGATGTGGCTAATGCAGGAGTGATGCTTCCTATTCCGGAATTAAGTGCCCCCAGTGTTCAGATCGCAGCCCCCAGCACAAGTAGTTACATCAATGCAGAGGGAATGGGGAATGCTTCAGGACAGAGTGAACTTACTGTCAATTGTACAGTAGGTAGTGAGATTATGGTATACGGAGAAATTGGGGGAGTTAGTCCCTCTATACCTGCTCTATGCTCGACAGGATCTCTTAGTTTTAGTTTCCCTTATGAAGACAACGGTTCAAGCGGTGCAGTGGGTGGACGACTTGTTCAAGTGAGTGCTACAAAGGATGGGATAACAAGCTTTGATTCAGCTGAGTATATACGTGGACCAGCAGCTCCAACAATTTTGAATCCACTTGAAAATAGCACAGTCGGACTCATAACAACAATTACCGGAGAGTGCACTCCAAACTCCGAACTCAGTATTTCAAATGGGGGACTTAATCCAAACCCCACAACAGGAGTCTGTGCCAACGATGGAACTTACAGTATTCCAGTTGAATTTTTAAGTGCTACCAGTGGGACTCAGACATTGACGGTGTTGCAGTCAATTTTATCGTTTACAAGTCCAACAGTAAGCAGGGATGTTGTGGTCGACAACACTCGGCCAGCAGCAATCCTCACGCAAAGTGAACCCAATGTTGCTCACAATGGAAATGATCTTGTCAGCGTTATTGTGAGTTTTAATGAAGATGTCACCAATCTAAATACTTCTGATTTTGTTGTAAGTGGCGGGACAGTCAGTGCATTCAGTGGAGGCCCTCAGGATTTTCTTTTGACAATTTTGCCAAGCGGAACAAATCCAATCACAGTTGATTTGCCAGCTGACGGTGCCCAAAGCACAAGCTCCGGTAATGGCAATTTGGCCTCAAGTCAGCTCAGCATAGCCTATGATGGAACGCCAGCTACTCTCAGTTTTTCCAGTCCAGTTGGATCGACGACAAACGTATCGCCTATTCCGATTACTCTTAGTTTTTCTGAAGCCGTGCTCTTAAGTACAATTGATTTGAGTGACTTTGATGTCACTAATGGTGTGCCAAGTAACTTAAATTGTGGGGCCGGCCCAAGTGTGACAAGTTGTAGCTTCGAAATAAGTCCAAGTGGCCAAGGTACGGTGAGTGTGACAATGAGTCCTAGTCTAGGAACAGCTGAAACAATTAGCGATTTAGCAGGGAATCTTCAAAACACTTCAGACAATACTTTGAATATTTTATACGACAGTTTAGATCCTTTGGCTCCTGCTATACTCAGTCCAGTCGATGGGAGTGTTACAAATGATAATACTCCTTTAGTGAGTGGAAGTGGTGAAGTGGGGGCAACGGTCAACGTCACAGCTGCGGGAAGTAGTTGTAGCGCTGTGGTAGATGGTAGTGGAAATTGGAGCTGCACATTGGGACCTGCTTTGGACGATGGAACAGTTGCCATCGCGGCGACACAAACAGATTTAGCAGGAAACACCGGCCCAAGTAATACTGTAAATATCACAATAGACACAACAGCGCCGAGTATTGTGAGCGACGTTCCAGCAAGCGGGGCAGCCGCATTTGGATCGAATGTGGGGACTAACGACCTCCTATCAGTTCAAATTAGTTTTGACGAGGAAATCAACTTAAACACATTAAGTGCTTCAGATTTTATTGTCACCAATGCGAATATTTCCTTGTTTGATCCCGCAACAAATTGCTCAGGGAATCCTACGCTTTGCACGATCACTCTCGTGACAACATCTTCAGCCGATGGCCTAGTTCAACTTGAATTGGCCGCAAGTCCAAGTATCGAAGACTTGGCTGCTAACAATTTGAGCACAAGCAGTTTGCCCACCACGGCGAGTTGGAATTTCACAGCCTTTGTCATGAATGCGAACACTAATGACTACTGCGTTGACGTAGTTGTCGATTACCTGGGTAATTCTATCTGCACAGGGGTAACCTATAGCAGTTTGGCAGACACTCAGGGAGGAGGGGGCGATGTGTTTGTGCTGAAAAGAGACCCCGCGGGACAACTCCTTTGGATTTATCAATTCGGACAAAATTACGCCACAAATAATGGCACATCGGCAGCGGGTAATGATTGGGTAAATGCAATGGTAGTCGATTCGTCGGGAGACATCTATTTAACTGGCACAACAAGAGGGAGCTTGGCCGAGATAAATGGAAGTAGTCCGCTAGCCGACGATATTTTTATCGCAAGCCTCAGTAGTGTCGGCACTTTAAAATGGATCAAACAGGCTGGATCTGGAGCTTATGGAGCTCAATTTTACGACACATCAGAAATTGATAGAGCCACAGACATCGCGATTGATTCCCAGGGTGATTTAATCATCGTTGGCGACACCCCAGGCCTTGGAGAGGAAAACTTATCTCAAAGCGACCCCTTCGTTATGAAGCTGAGCAAATCGGACGGAAGCCTAATTTGGATCAAGCAATTTGGTTCGGGAAACTATGGGAATACGACGGGATTTTTGGGAGAATCTATAACAAAAGTAAAACCAACAGCCGTTGTCTTGGACTCTGCCGATAATATCTATTTTTCTGGTGACATCTATTGTGACGGTGATGGGTGCCAGGGAATTCAGAGTGCGGTCGATGGATGTTATGACTCATTTCTGATTTCAGTTGATACGAGCGGGAATTTTATAGCTGCCAAGCAGATAGACCAGCCAGATCAGATGGGTCCTGGTTCTTGTTATGTGAGCGAAACTTTTAAAGATTTGAGTTTAAAGTCTGATGGAAGACTTTTTGCCCTCGCTTACTGGGATTCAGAAGATGGAGGTGCTTGGACACAAGAAGTAGATATCATTGAATACGATCTGTCTTTTAATGAAGTTGCTAGGGTTAATATTGGAAATTATAATTCTAATCAGCCAAGCGAGAGCAGCTTCTTCTCTGCAAATAAATTACTTCTATCAAGCGATGAGCAAGATCTTATTGTAGCGGGGAGCACGGAACTCTCCTTAGGGGAAATGAACTCTGGAGGATGCACTCCAAACGAGGATACCTATTTGCTTAAGCTGAATTCTGATGATTTAGGAACTGCTGGAAAAGCTCAGGCTGGAAGTGGCACTTTTGGGATCAGTCAACCCAACACGATGGGAAACGATTTTTGTTTCAGTGTTGCCGAAACGCTCGATGGCAAATTTATTTGTGCCGGAGGGACAAGCGGAAACCTTTATAATACATTGGTGGGGGGAGCTACGGATGCTTTGATGATGCTTTATGATCCCTCTATCTACAATTGGACTTCAACTCCAATCACAAGTTGCGGAGGAAGCTTCGGCGGAGGAGGGACCTTTGGTGGCGGCTACGGCGGAGGAGGGACCTTTGGTGGTGGCTACGGCGGAGGAGGGACCTTTGGTGGTGGCTACGGCGGAGGGGGAACCTTTGGTGGCGGCTACGGCGGAGGAGGAACCTTTGGTGGTGGCTACGGTGGCGGTATTTAGTTGTCTATTTTTCCAAGAATCTCCAGTGACTCAGTTTTGTCATGATGACGGGGGCTTGGGCGGACTTGTGTGCAGTGTAGAAAATCGCAGTACTTTTTTGTCGCTGTCAGCTGCAATTTTCCATGCCCCTTGAAAGTGAAAAATGCACGTTGGGATTGATGTGTCAGCCTATTTTACGGACATAGTCATTCCTTTTATGAGTAAGCAAATTGGATGAGCAGTAGATTCAGCTTGAAGTCTAAAAAGTATTAAATCCAAACGTATTAGAGCCCGATTTTATTTGACTCATCTCATTTTACCTTAATATTTAAAGAGTAGTGTTTCGAATCAAGCAATACCAATACTCTTTAGTTACATATTTTTACTATCTACAAGGGCACGGGAAGAATCAACCGTTTAGCGTACATGTTTTTTCTGCGCTTCAATGATAGCTTTTTCGTTCGATTTTTAAAAAAGCAGTTGCTCCGTTTCTATCAAGAAAAAGCTTTGCGTATTCATGCCTATCGCGATGTCTACAAAACTCATGGGACTGGCGCCATCATAAACAAACAAAATTTTCATGTTAAGTACTCAAACATTTACGATCGTATTCCAGACAATATTCCCGAGACCATCAAAGCACAGATTGAAGTATTAAATACCAGTGGCTCAAGCTCGGGCAAAACATCGAGCATTCCAATTATTCCACAAGACATCACACACATGCTCAATTACTACAAGAACCTCAGCATAATTTCCGAGGAGGTTATTCCTCACAAATATGGCTACATCAACATGTTTCCAATCAC
>JAWKOD010000004.1:187500-400680 GCA_041391385.1 Bdellovibrionota bacterium | reverse complement strand
TTTAGCGACGACGCTATAAAAGCCCTAGCGAGCTTTAGGTGAAAAGTTAAAGACCTTATCATCATCTTTATCTTCCATGGAACCCGTCGTATAAAGCACGTGAGCTGTTTGATAGTAAGCAACTGTTTCCTTGAGCAGGTCTTGCCTAAAGTTTTCTGCGGGACTTAGGTTATTGTCCTTATCGACATTAAACTGCTGAATCTTTTGATTGGGACTCAATAAAGTCAAAATTGAATCTTTTAACAATCCCACTGTTTGATAATTTGAAATCAACGCTCGCTCTTCGCTTTTGCCCGAAAGTAAATCTGATCCATAAAAATGCGATTGATAAGAGAAATTCAGAAGACCTAAGATCGTAGGAACCACATCTATCTGACTCGCTAAAGGTGTAATTTCTCGCGGTTCAATAAGGCCAGGGGCGTAGACCATAAAAGGAATACGGTAATCATTTACAGGAACCTCAACCTTACCCGACACACTCGCGTCGTGATCGGCGACAAAAATAAAAATGGTATTTTTAAACCATGGGCGCGTTTTGGCCTGAGCCATAAATTCACCTATAGCGTAGTCAGAGTATTTTACAGCACCATCGCGACCGGTTCCTGAAGGAATATCAATTTTCCCAGAAGGATAAGTGTAAGGCCTATGATTAGAAGTTGTCATAACAAGCTGAAAGAATGGTTTTTTAGCTTTATAATTCGCATCAGCACGCTCCAAAGAAAGTGTGTAGAGATTTTCATCACAAACTCCCCATGCATTTGAAAAAGTTACTTTAGACTTATCAATTTTTGAGCGATCCCAAACTTCCATTTCATTATTTGAGAAAAAGTTTCCCATGTTATCAAAATACGAATAACCACCATATAAAAAATCCGTCGCGTAACCATAATCCTCGAAGTAATCAGCAAGACTATATAGTTTTTTATTTTTAGGTCTTCTCAGTATAGACTGCCCCGGAGTAGGAGGCACCGACAACATTAGCGCTTCGAGGCCTCGAACTGTCCGAGTGCCAGTTGCATACATATTTCTAAAGTTCAGACTCTGACTCTCAATGTAATCTAAATTTGGAGTCAAACCCCTGGTATTCCCGTAGCTCTTCATAAAAGTAGCACTGAAACTTTCCATAGAGACTAAAATAACATTGTGATGTTTGGCGTCGCCTGTGCGTAAAATATCTCTGCGAATTGATCGTTCACCAGTAGCAAAGCTTGATGGCTCACCCTGAAGATGCGTCCTCAATTCATCAAACATCTCCTTGCGATCAAATTTAACGTAAAATTTTTCGTAATCTAATTCGTTGGCAAAATACGCCTGAAAAAGTGAGTAAATGCCGTTCTTAGATATTTCTTGAAGTTTAAAATCATTCAACAATCCCATGAGTGAGCTCGGCGAAAAAAAGATATTTGCAGACAAAGCCAAAACAAAAGCTCCCGAATAGAAAAGACGATGACGAGCAGTGTTTTTCTCAACAAGCTTTGTTCGCATCCAGCGAGAAAAATACCAAGAAACCCCTATGCAAACTGCAAGAATAAAAGCAACAATCGGAACGATGTGATATGACTCCCAAATATTTTTTATTACCTCGTGAGTATACACAAGGTAATCCACCGCAATAAAATTAAAGCGACTATGAAACTCATTCCAAAAAACAACCTCACCGACTGAAAGAAAAATTCCGATCAAAAGAAAAAAGCTCAGCATGCCAACAAAAACACGTCTGTAAATTCGCTGCCCTTTCAAGGCGTCTTTAAAGGTCGGCAAAAAAAGCGGCATCAAAACAAAAGGAATCAAGGCATAAACAATAACCGTGAGATCAAAAACCCCACCCAGCAAAGCAGCTAAGCTCAACTTTGAAAAACTCGTAAAGTCTTTAAGACTCCAAGCGACAAATATGAGTCGTAACAAATAAGACACGGCTAAAATGAACCCAGAAACGAAAAAGAGGTTGTATGCGTGGTCCTTGAGCGAAACTCTATATCGTACGGCTGATTTCATAACGGGAAGCTTATTTGACTCAGATAAAAGCTGCCAGCAAAATACAAACATTCTCCTCGACTTTACTGCGCTGTGAACCTAAATTTATCTCATATGAGTCGGGATATTCTAAAACTTGCCGTTGGTTTTAAAAAATTTAAAGAACGCTATTTTGAAGAAGAAAAAGAACTTATGAGAAATTACATTCCGAAGGCCAATCCCCCAAAACCCTTGTCATTGGCTGTAGTGATTCGCGAGTTGACCCCGCACTTCTTTGCTCGGCATCACCCGGCGACTTATTTGTGGTTCGCAACGTTGCAAACCTTGTCCCCCCCCACGAAGAAAGCACCAAGGGATACCACGGCGTAAGCTCTGCTATTGAGTTTGCAGTTGTCGGATTGAAAGTTGAAAATATTATTATCTTAGGCCACAGCCAGTGTGGTGGAATTCGAGCGCTCGTTACATCGCAAGGTGTACTCAAAGACGGTTTTTTACAACAATGGGTTAATATTGCTAAAAATGCCAAAGATAAAGTTCAAAAAGCTCACCCAAAGGCCTCACATGATGAGCTTTGCCAGCATTGCGAAAAAGAAGCCATTTTAGCTTCTATTGAAAACCTTAAAAGCTTTCCCTTTGTTCGTACCGCAATTGCGGAACGTCAACTTGCCTTGATTCCCTTGTATTTCGACCTCGAGGTAGGCGAACTTCTTGAATACTCTGAGAAGGAAGCCAGCTTTAAACCGCTCCCTCTCTAAAGCGCTTTTACTTTGATATAGAGCAGCGCGCATGCTTAAAACGCTGCATGGCGCAATCGCTTTTAAAAGGCACAATATTTCTAGTCTTTTTTTCAAACACCACACTGAAAGCTGAAGTCATCCCAAGTGCTGAGGGAGCTCATGGAATTGCTCAAGTAAAAAGCTGGGCTCAAAAGCGCATAGAAGATGCAAAAGTGTCATTTACTCAAAATCGTGGACACAGATCCCCTTCACCTAGCTTTTGGGGCGGTGAAGTTATTTATCAAATTCAGATAGATCGCTTTAACAACGGAAATCCTTTTAACGACAGCAGCAATATCCCCAAAGTGCAGCAAGAGAATCAAAAAGGGACTCAATATAAAATTCAAGAATACCGCCATGGAGGAGATCTCGAAGGAATTACTCAACGTCTCGACTACCTCAAAGAATTAGGAGTAGGCGCGCTGTGGATTACTCCCGTTTTCAAAAATAAAAATGCTTCGTATCACAATTACTGCACCTCCGACTTTACTCAAGTGGATCCTGCATTTGGCGACAACGAAGATTTAAGAACACTTGTTGCAGAAGCCCACAAACGCGACATCAAAGTCATTCTCGACATTGTTGTAAACCATGTTTGCGATAGCGATACAAAATACATTTCTTCACCCGCAGATAACTACGGCACATGCGTAAGTGATTTAATGAGTAAATACTTTAGCGGCAACCCAAACCAAGAAATCCGCGGACAAAAGCAAATTCAATTTTCTAATTCCTTTTTCCCAGCTTTTAAAAACCCTGCATTCTTAAGTCGCTGTGGAAATCTTGCAGGAGACTCTGGTAGCAACGGAGCAGGTGCTGTCTTCGGCGATTTTTCAGATGAAATGCTCGACTTCAATACACTTAACTACGACTTCCAAGAAATATTCACAGACATTCACAAGTGGTGGATTGCGTATGCAGACATCGATGGTTTTCGAATGGATGCAGCAAAACACGTGAGTGCCGATTTCGTAGCTAAATTTGCAACCGAAACCCGCAGCTTTGCCAAAAGCTTAGGAAAAGATAACTTTTACGTTGTAGGCGAAGTCGCAGGAGAAATTCAATTTTACGACAAACAGATCAATCCCGCTCTTCATGTGGGTTGGATGCAAAACGCACTTCATTCAAACGAAGTGCCACCTTCAGTAAAAAATCGTGCAATAGAACTCTACCCTCAATACAGTCGAAATGAACACTGGCCCCACCCTGGCCTCAACGGAACGTACGACTTTGCACTCTCTGGCACTCTCGTTGAAGTATGGCGCCGCAACTCTTCTCCGATGAATTTCAAAAGTCTTTTCTACAGCGGAAAAGATTATCAAAACGATCAGAAAACCCCCTACTACGATGAGCTCAACATTCAGAACGATCAAGGCCAATACCAAATCGACAGCCGTCTCAATTGGATACTTTTAGAAATTCACGACTGGCCACGCTTTGCCTTTTATGGACAAAGCTATCAACAAATGATCGGGGCCATGAGCCAACTTCTTTTGTCAGAAGGAATGCCCATTATTTATTATGGCTACGAGCAAGGCTTTAATGGCGCTCACCCCGGAAACGATAAAATTCAAATTCAAGATTCTAAAACCTATGCTGAAATTCAACACTTACTCGGATACACCGAGCATCCACACGACGGCTTTTATCATCCTCGTCACCGCCAAGACATGTTCGCATCTGGCCCCTTTAAGCTAGGAAGCACCTACCCTCCCATAAACGACCTAGCAGGAGTGGGCAAAGAAACAAGTGGCTCAAGTTATCCCAACTGGAGAGAAGACCCCTTCTTAAAAACTGATCACGAACTTTTTCATCGCATACGATCCCTTACTCATTTAAGAAAGTCTTGCTCTGCACTTAAATACGGACACGTTTTCTTTCGTGCTGCGAATAGCGAGAAAGAAGGTGGCCTTATGGCCTTCTCCAGAATCGACACTGTGGGAGGCAATGAAGCCCTTGTTGCCCTCAATACTTCTAATCACCGCATAGAACTAGCAGCTCTCATCATCGACAGCTCACTCGCTAAAGGACGCCAAGATACGCCTTGGATAAATGCACTCAACAATTCTCAACGAGGCTGGACCCAAGAAAGTAGCAACAACGAAAACGCACTATTATCATTCGACAACCCAGACACACCTGAAATTGAAAAACTCAATCTAGATGCTGGCGCATTAGCTGTTTTCATTCAGGAATCAGAACTCGGTCCTTACAGTCCAGAGTTAAAGACACATCTATGCCTCGAATAAAAATCACATATTGCAAGTCAAATTCAACGAAGCTTGAAATGAAAATTTTTTTGACAAGAAGCTCCAGATAATTGCAAACTTTATTTTAATCTAATCCTTAAATAAATTTAATTTCATCTAAGTCGTTTTAATTTTGGCAAGCGTCATTTTTAGCTATGAAAACTTCTTAAATTGATGTTTTTTTCGCAATGCTTTTCACACTCAGTGATAAGATGAACTTATGTAGAAAAGATCTACAAAGATAAAGTTAAAGTCTCCAGAAAGTTGTCAACAATGTCGTTGCAACTCGAAAAACTTTAAGGAGGTTCTATGAAAATACAATATGTTTTCCGTCACCTAGATCAGAGCGAGTTTATTAAGAATTTTGCCAAGGAGCATATTGAACGCTTACTTACACGACACAGTCGAACTCCTAACATTGAGGGAACAGTTAAACTTGAAATGGAAAACTCCCCCCAACATCCCGGCAAAGACATCTATAAATGTGAGATTGTGCTCAAATCGCCTCACCACGGGCGCATGATCGTAAAAAAACGCACAGGAAATATGTACGAGGCCATCAGCGAAGCAGCTGACAAACTTTCAATATCTCTTGAAAAAGTTAAAGGCCGTTTTAAATCCAGAAGAAGGAGAAACGTTATCGATAAAACAAAATTAGCTATGTTGGCTATGGCGCAATAAAAGCCAACAAAACAACAGTAAAAGTAACCCAGCCCAAGGCTCCGCTTGCTTATGTCTTGCATAAGTAGGAGGAGCCTTTTATGTTTCTCATTTAACCCTTATGTTGCTCTCCAAAGAAATCACTCTTATTAAGCGACTCAAAGAACTTTTCGATACGGGATCAGCTGAGCTTCATCACGATTACTGGGACGAAGAACTCCTACAAATCTACTGCGATACACTAGGAGAACGTATCCGTTGGAAGTGGCAGCATTTTTTAAACGAGCTCAAACTGCAAAAGATTCACCCCAACCTTCTTTTCCCAGAGCAAAGCCTTGCCATTACGGACTGGGGCTGTGGGCCTGGCACCGCCAGCCTTGCTTTTGCCGAATCCAACATGAGCGACATGCTTAACTCTTTTAGTTTCGAAGACCGCTCTCAAGTCGCCATTCACTTTGCTCAAAAACGACTCAAAGAATGGAACTCAAAAGAAGACACTCAAGCCAATGCTCCCAAAGCTCTCCTAATAAGCTATGTGCTCAGCGAACTTCCGAAAGACGAAGAGACTAAGTTGATCGAGAAAATTTTTAATTTTGATCTATTTCTCTGGGTCGATGCCGGCACACACACAGAAAGTCGCAAGCTTGGAGAAATTCGAAACACACTCCTGAGTCACTTTGATTTTTATTCGCCTTGCCCGCACTCTCTCAAATGCCCTTTGAGTGGTGACACGAACCCCAATGATTGGTGCCACCGTTTTGCCAAGCCTCCCCAAGAGGTCTTTCATTCCGCATATTGGTCTGAGATATCAAAGCTTCTAAAAATTGACCTCCGAAGCCTGCCCTACTCGTCGCTTATGGGCATAAAAAAGAAACATCAAATTACGCACTCTCCACAGGCAACCCGCCTTGGAAGACCTCGCGTTTTTAAGCACGAAATCGTACTCGATCACTGTAATCCGGACGGAAGCTACAGCCATGACAAAGTATCGAAGCGAGAACACCCCG
Source organism: Bdellovibrionota bacterium (assembly GCA_041391385.1). Lineage (GTDB taxonomy): Bacteria > Bdellovibrionota > UBA2428 > UBA2428 > UBA2428 > CANIGN01. The sequence continues at coordinate 394,014 of JAWKOD010000004.1, read as the reverse complement.
CTCTCTTCAAAAAACTCCGCAAGGAATAGCAAAAGAGCTGCGTCTTAACATAAAATTGACATTCAAATATTCACACTCCGATAGAATAAAAAGAGATGGCCTATTCACGCTCATTACGGAGATTATTTTTCTGCGCACTCTTGAGCGTTTCTTTGCTTACACCTCAAAACACAGAAGCTGGAGGAGGCGGCAATGGCATGGCCATGGTTGGAAAAATGCTAGGCGGTGTTTTAGTGGCCGTAGGGGTATCTGGATTATTTAAAAACTATGGTGAATATCAAACCTTTAGCAATGCTGCCAATACCAATTGCCCTAACCCATACGCAGCCACAGCATGCGCAGCAGCTAACGCCGGTAAAACAAAAGAAATGAAAGATATGGCAATTAACCTACTTGAAATTGCCGGAGGAGCTGCAGCTCTTATGAGCAACTCCGGAACTGAAGCCGATACACGAGCTGGAGGAGATCTTCCCAAGTACGAGGGGTATACTCCTGAGAGTGCTGCTGGAGCAGGGCTTCCTGCCGGGACCAACCTTCCAGATGTTTGCGCTAGCATGCCTGGTGCCTGCAAAATTGACCCTGAAACCAATCGCCCCCAAATAGCCCTTCCGCCAAAAGAAGAAATGATGGCAAAACTGAGTAGCACTTTCGCAGGGCAAGCCGTTAACCCCGATGGACTTTCACTCGACGAGGCCCTCAGTGACCTCGATAAAAAATACGACGCAGCAGCTGATGCCGTAGCTGCTTTTAACTCCGCCTCCGATAGCGGCGCATTCGATGCTGCCATGAACGGTGAGGGCGCTGAACTCGCAAGCACCGGCCAGCCCGACGGCGATGCAGGTATTGGAGAAGGCCTCAACACAGGTCGTGGTCCCGCTAGCGGTAGCGCTGGTGGCGGACTCGAAGCCTTCACTCTTCCCACGGGCGAAACAACCGATTGGGTCTCTCTTCTCAACAAAAAGAAATCCGATCGCGGCACCCTTTCTCGCACCAAGGCTGTAGGGATGAACCTCGAAGATGCTCGCTCAGGACGCCTTCTCACCCTTTTTGAACGAGTCACGCGCACCCTTCGTGGAACTCGCGATAGAGACATTCTTCTTGCTAAAGTCGAATGGACTCGAAAATCTGTTCTCAAGACTCAAAACAAGGCCCGAGCCAAACCCAAACTCGCTGTATCAACTGAGAAAAATTAAGCTTTTTTAGTTCAAAAAAATCGGCTAGCCTCGCTGGCATGAAAATTGGAATTAACGGATTTGGTCGAATTGGTCGTCTTGTAACTCGCGCTTATTTTGATAACGAAGCATTGCAGAAAAACGTGGAGATCGTTGCCATTAACGACCTCGCTTCTCCCGAAGAAGCGGCTTTCGGATTTAAATACGACTCCGTTCACAGACAATTCAACGGTGAAGTTAAAGCTGCCGATAAATCCATTATCATCAACGGTAAAAACATCAAACATGTCAGTTGCCCCAATGCAGCAGAAATACCTTGGAAAGACTTAGGCGTTGACGTTGTTCTTGAATGCTCTGGTCGCTACGCCGACAAAGAAAGTGCTAGCCTTCACCTTAAAGGCGGAGCAAAAAAAGTAATCATCTCCGCTCCCGGTAAAGGTGTGGATCGCACAATCGTATTTGGCGTCAACCACAAAGAGTACTCTGCAGCAAACGACATCGTTCTCAGCAATGCCTCTTGCACTACAAACTGTCTTGCTCCCGTTGTAAGCGTTATTCACGAAAAATTTGGTATTGCTCATGGCCTTATGACGACAATTCACAGCTACACCAATGACCAACGCCTCGTAGACGCTGGCCACAAGGATCCTCGTCGTGCACGTGCAGGTGCCATTAACATGATACCAACAACAACGGGTGCGGCTAAAACCGTGGGTGAAGTTATTCCCTCGCTCAAAGGAAAACTCGACGGTTATTCTGTGCGTGTTCCCACTCCTGACGTTTCACTTACAGACGTTGTTTTCTCACTCAACAAAGAAGTTTCTGTAGAAGAAGTAAATGCGGCTCTCACAGAAGCTGCAAATGGTCGCCTCAAGGGAGTCCTTGCTGTCTGCAACGAACCTCTTGTCAGCACCGACTTTACTGGAAACACTCACAGCTCCATTGTAGATAGCGCTCTTACCTATGTTGTAGGTGGAAACGAAAAAGGCAAAGGCAGCATGGTTAAAATCTGTGCATGGTACGACAATGAGTACGGATTTTCTTGCCGCATGCTAGATCTTTGCAATCATATTGCAAACAGCTTGTAAGAGACTCGCCATACATGAAAGCTTCACTTTCGAATTATCCTGGTGGTCAGCTTATTAAAACCCTCAACGAAGGGGACTTTAAATACAAAAGAGTTTTTGTGCGTGTTGATTTTAACGTGCCCATCAAAGACGGAGTTATTAGCGACGACACGCGCATTCGCGCTGCACTTCCCACTCTTAAGTTCTTAAAAGAAAAGGGAGCTAAACTCATTATAGCTTCTCACTTGGGTCGTCCCAAAGGAAAGCCTGATCCCAAGTACAGCATGGAGCCTGTAGCTTCTGTCTTAGGAGAGCTCCTAGGTAGCGATGTTATTTTTGCTCACGACGCCGTTGGACTTCCCGTGCAACGCCAAACAAAAGAAATCAAAGACAACCACGTGCTTCTTTTAGAAAACCTCCGTTACTATCCCGGAGAAGAAGCCAACGAAGGCGACTTTGCTGTTAAACTTGCTTCTCTTTGTGACGTTTACGTCAACGATGCATTTGGAACCTGTCACCGCGCTCATGCGAGCGTATCAGCACTTCCCAAGCTCATGACCGAAAAATACGCGGGCTTTCTTTTAGAAAAAGAAATTGCCGAACTAGCGCGTGTGATACACAACCCTGAGCGCCCCTTCATCGCAATACTTGGTGGATCTAAAGTAAGCGATAAAGTGGGAGTCATCGAAGCCCTTGTGGTGAAAAGTTCCAAAATCATCATCGGCGGTGCAATGGCTTATACTTTTTTACGTGCGCTCAATGTTGAAGTCGGTGATAGCCGAGTCGAGCTCGACAAAGTTGCCCTAGCTGGAAAAATTCTAGAGCGAGCAAAAGCCGCTAAATGTAAAATACTTCTTCCAGTGGATCACATGATGGCCGATGCTTTTGATTCTCCACACAAAACAAAAGTTTCTGAAAATGCTCATATTCCCGCTGGATGGATGGGCCTCGATATCGGTCCCAAAACCCTCGAACTCTATTCACGTGAACTCGAAGGAGCACGCTGCGTATTTTGGAACGGCCCTATGGGGGTCTTCGAAAGAAGTCCCTTTGAAAAGGGGACACTTGGATTGGCGCTTGCCATTGGAGAGCTCCCTAACTGCATAAAAGTTTGCGGCGGAGGCGATAGCGTTTCAGCGCTTCACATGAGTGGGGCCGCAGAAAAATTCACACATATCTCTACGGGTGGAGGTGCGAGTCTTGAAATGATCGAGGGTCACCCGATGCCCGGAATCGAAAGTCTTAAAAGGATGCCTAAATGAGCAAAGCCATACTCGCTGGAAACTGGAAGCTTCACAAAACACGCAAAGATGTTGCCGCTTTTTTCGAAACCCTTTCTGGAATTGAAACTTCAGATAAAGCAGACTGTTACATTGCCCCCAGCCCTGTTCTTCTAGAAACTGCTGTTCGTGAAAGTGCAAAGCTTGGCAATAAGATTAAAATCTTAAGCCAAAACGTGGCCTACAAAGCTGAAGGGGCTCTAACAGGAGAAATAAGTGTAAAACAACTCCTTGAGCTTGGCGTAGTTGGAAGTCTCGTGGCTCACAGTGAACGAAGACAGTTCTTTGGAGAAAGCGATCAGAGTGCAGCTGAGCGCTGCAAGATAGGCCTTGAGAATGGCCTCAAGATTATTTTCTGCATCGGAGAAAATCTCGAAGAACGCCGACATGGACGCTTTGAGTCTGTCATTGAATCTCAAATCGGCCCCCTTTTCCCGATTCTTCAATCTTTTAAAAAAGACTGGCTCAAAGAAAACCTTATTTTAGCCTATGAACCCGTATGGGCCATTGGCACTGGCGTCGTTGCAAGTGAAGCTGAAATTGAAACAAGCCATAAATACATAGCCGATCTTTGCACCCAAAATAGCTTTGAGCTCGACATCCTTTATGGTGGCTCCGTAAAGCCCGATAATTTTGCCGCAATCTCAAAGATATCAAAGGTTTCAGGTGCCCTTGTAGGGGGAGCCTCTCTTGACCCTAAGAGCTACACTGATCTGCTAGCTTGTTTGGCTTAAGTTTGACTGAGCCCACGAGATCGCTTACTTCTTGAGGTGCATGATTTCACCAACTTTTACCTTGAGCGTAGTTTTATTGGGCTTTCTAGCCTTCCTAGTAGCCGGCTCAATGGGCAAAGGTGGATTTTAAAAGTTTATGGAAACATTCGTAATTGTACTTCAAATCATCACTTGTATCCTTATGATCGCTCTCGTATTGCTCCAGCCCTCAAAAGGCGGCAGCTTCTTTACTTCCTCCAACCAAGGGGTTTTTGGAAGTAGCGGTGGAACCACATTTCTATTTAGAGCCACTATGTGGTGCGCAGCTTTCTTAGCTGTAAGCTGCATCTTCTTAAGCTGGGTTAAAGTTTCGGAAACTAGCCAGTCTGTAGTTAGCGATACACCTGTAACAACTCCAGTTGCACCTGAAGCGATCCCCCCTGCCCCACTTGAACAAAATAGCAGCACTCCCGCACAGTAATTTTTTTGATAGAATCTTCTTATGAACGCTGAGATTGCAAGTTATCAAGATGTGCTCGACTTTTGGTTTGATGAAAAAAATAAAAGCCACTGGTTTTCTAAAGACCCCAATTTTGATGCAGAAATCGCAAAGCGATTTTTAAAAACTCATCACAGAGCCGCCCAGTCCGCCTGCTTTGAATGGCGCAAGACCGCAAAAGGTCGTCTTGCAGAAATTATAGTGCTCGATCAATTTCCAAGAAATATGTTTCGTAATTCGGCAAAAGCCTTTGCAAGTGATCCACTTGCTCTCGCCCTCGCTCAAGATGCAGTCGAGCGCGGTATAGATAAAGAACTTGCAACCACAGAGCGCTCTTTCCTCTACATGCCTTACATGCATAGTGAGGCACTCCGTGTTCACGACGAGGCAATCAAACTTTTTTCACAACCCGGACTTGAACACAATTTAGAATACGAAGTTCTACATAAAAAAGTTATTGAGCGCTTTGGCCGTTACCCTCATCGCAACAAAGCCCTCGGCAGAGAATCAACACCTGACGAAGTTGCCTACCTTGCTGCCGACTCAAGTTCAAAAAAATGGTGAGAAGCCTCTTAAATACCCCAACAGAGCCCCTTGCCAATCTAATGACTAAACTCTTTCAAGTTTCCTTATTAAAATAAGGCATGCTTTATAAAAGTATCATTACTGCTTTTTTTGCAAGCCTTGCCTTTTCTGCAATAGCAAACACTGCGGTGGACACACCCACGGGATATTACGACAAGAAAGAAAGTGGTTTTTATCAAAAGAACTTTGACCGTAGCCCCGACCTCAGCTCAAGCGCTTGTAAAAAGTTCAATGAGCTTCTCCTGCGCGGAGGAAAGCCAGAATTTAAGGTTTCAAAGGAAACTTGGATTCAAAAATTAATGGATAATAACGTGGCAATCGTTTTTGACTTGCGCAAAGAAAACACCGACTCCCAAAAAGAAAAAGAGCGTCTAAACGCTGAAGGAATAGACTACGTTAAACTTCCCTTAAAAACAGAAGGCTCCGACCAGGATGCTGTACTCACTATCGAAGAACAAAAAGCCGTTGCCTCTGGAGAAACTCCCGTAACCACAAAAACCATCCTTCCCCGTACAGAAGCAACATTAAGTATTCTTAAAAAAATTGAAGAAGCACTTGCCTCAAACAAACGCATTTATCTCCATTGCCAAAGAGGAGAAGACAGAACGGGCACAATTGTGGCGTTATTGCGTAACTGTGATGAGTGGCGCAAGGAATTTATCCGATACGGTGGAAGCCTTTACCCTGCTTTAGCCAAACACTTTAAAGACGTCCAGGCCGCACAGTTAAAAATGCAAAAAGCAAACTAACACCTCCATGCCATGAGCTATGACCGTCAAAAGCTTATAGAAAATGTCAAAAAACAAAATTTCAGAATGGATTTATACTTAAATGATGATGCCCGAATTCTCAGCTAACGCGATCCTCGCCGGAATCATCTTTGGAATAGTCGGATGGCTTCTCTTTAAAGAAGGCAAAAAACGAACATGTTCCGAACTATATTTCATTGGAATTGGACTCATGATTTACCCGTATTTTGTAACGAATGCTGTACTTGTTTGGTTAGCGGGCATTGGCCTAACCGTTGCTGGCTTCTATTTTATGAAAAACTCTTAAAAACCTTATCGCCCGTGCCCCATAAACTCATAAGGCACAGGCGACTTAGAGACTTAAAATGAAATCTAAACTTCTAAACCAAAAATTCCCAAGAGGCCATTAAGAGCGCCCTTAGCTCCCTTGTAAATACTCTTACCAACCTGAACGCTACCACCAACAGCCGCGTCAGATACATCTTCAATAAGGTTAAGTGCTTTGTTTGAAAGCTTTCCACCCACATCAAGCGTTACTCCAGCAGTCTCAGTAACAATTCCAATTAATGACTTAGAAATATTTTTTCCGCCATTTGCCAAAGGAACAACAACATATTTCGTTCCAGGAATCGGAGCCGTAACATTCTTCAGAATCTGTGCTTGATGTAACAATTCCATTTGCAGTGTTACCCGTATTGAAACAACAGCGTCTGTAGTTACGTCAAACGCATAATCTTTTACAGATTGCCCCGCTCCAATACTTGCTGCTTTTGTCGCGTTATAAATTTTTTCTGCATTGGGTCCACTAATAACAGTTTGAATTAAATTCCCTTCAGCATCCAAAATCGCAAATGAAGTATTGGCAGTTTTTTTAGCGCTACCTCTAACAAAATCTAGAGCGTTGACGACTCCAATTTTCACATCACCAGCTGCTTGGCTTACAGTTCCTCGACCAGCGAAAACCAGACCTGTTGTTAACATGGAGAACATTAAAAATACCTTTTTCATAAATTTGCACCTTTCTATGTTTTTGAGCAAAATCGCTCGATTTACGCATGTGTTAACAAAGCTAGGGGCTAGATGATAGCTCGTAAGACTTTTAAGTGTTCAGGTACATTCCAGAACGCAACTCACTCAAGCAAAGAGATATGAAGACGATATTGAACAACTCAGATTAAATTAAACAGAACCTTAAATGTCTAAACTAAACACTTACTTAACTTAAGTGCCCACAAATAGAACACTCTAAACCCAAGCTTAACCACGAATTAACAGTGTTAATCTACGAATAAGATTAAACTTTTAATATGAGCCAATTAGCCAAAATACTTACTCTCTGTATTATACTTTCTCTTCAATTTGCTACAGCAAGTGAACCCACAGAGACTGAAGCAAACGCAAAGTTAAGCGTTCGAGCAATACTTGAAACATACAAAAAGGCCGAAGCTACTTATACGAAATCAAACGGAGACCTCTCAAGAACACTGGGACTACTCCTTCCCCAAGGTAGCACCGCGGATGATGAAAAGTTTCTCTCAAATGCTCTAGGATGTACTGGTTTCGCCCCAAATACAGCATAAAGACAAAGGGGACTCAACTCATACTAAGTGAAAAAGGTAATACCTATGTTATTGAGCTAGAAAAAATTTACGATAAAGAAATTAAAATTAATAACGATATTGTTAAAATTAGCTTCGACTTTGATTTTGGAAGCCTAGAACAAAATTACACACGAATTAGAAAATAACCTCAAAAACTTACCTCAAAAGTAAAAAAAGAAAAAAGAAAAGACTCTTGTAAGTTATTTAATCAATTTACTCTTACCTAAGGCAGAAGCTTTCGGAGCTTATCTAAACTACTTCTTTAAAGGAAGTGGGGCAGCTCTCACTGGAGCGACACAAAGAAACTATGGGGGCCTTAAAATCAACATGGACCCCCAGCTCAAGATACGGCAGTGGACACAGTGGCCCCCTACCCGCCCCTTCAGGAATACCCAACTATCATTTCTTTCACAACTATCATGCGCCAGCTTCATTCCAACAAATGTCAGGAGGCAGCGCCTATAACCGCAGTCCAGCTCCCGTTTACCAAAAGCCCGGAGGTGGACGAATTCAAACTTGGAATGCTCCAGCGCCTGGCTGGGTTAAAGTTAACTAAAACGAATAATACTTACCCCAAACAAGACCGTGCTTTTTTATTTTGTTTAGATAGATTTACAGGTAATGTTCTGACTTATATTCCAAATGGCCAAGAACATAAAGTATTCGCTTCTATCTTTTGCCTCATGGGATTATCCCCAAGACTACTGACTAATGACGACTCAACTCCTAACAGATGGGAATCAATTCGAGACAAAGAACACATCATCATTAAACCTATTTTTGAGTACAAAAGTTTTGAACTCGACATCACAAGTAAAAACGGAAGAAGTCTTACCTGGGAGCCCAACACAAGCATCTCTCTAGGCAGTGACTTCTACTTTAAAGACTATCCCGGCATAGGTGCCTCCTACACCCTAGCTGGCCAGGAAGAAAATAAATATGGCGCCACTCGCAACTATGACCTCCGCTTTAGCTATGACTTCAAGCAAAGATATTTTTTTTTTCAATTAGATTTGCAACATTATAAAAGTTTTTACGCAAAAGATCCCGCCCTTATTCCGAATCCAGTTGTCGATAGTGCCCTAAGTCTTAATAACTTAAGTTTAGAGGTATTTATGTCTTAAGCCCTAAAAAGTTCTCCATAGAAGCCATCCGATCTCAAACAATACGTCAAATAGAGAGTGGAGGTTCTCTATTATTAGGTGCTTATGCGGGTTTTGCCGAAGCAGCCTCGCCGAATGGCCTCATTCCCGTCGGCCTTCGTTCCGCCTTTGGAGAAGAGGCTTCTCTCAAAAAAGTATCAATGTTCTCTCTTACAGTGAAATTGGATACGGGTATACTTGGAGTTCCCTATAATAAATTCTTTTTAGGTGCCTATGGACTCTTGGGATTGGGTGCAATTCAGTCCCACCTTAACTATGGATCAGCGCGTTCAGAACGTAACAGACTTGAATTTGCTATAGATGCTAATCTATTTACGGCTCTTGGCTACACGGGCGACACTTTTTTCATCTTCTATAAGTTTCGATTCCCAAGGTCTTTCACTTTCTAACTCAAGATCTGTCTACATTCAATCACATAGCGACCGCTTTAAATTTTGGATGGAGATTCAATTCTTCCACAGAAAAACACTCTCGCAAGAGAACACTTAGCTATTTATAATACCTAGAAGGTTTCTCTATGCCCCCTTCCAATTATTCTGATAGTCACTTACACATAAGTCTCCAAACTTCTAGGTATATTCCCCGTAATGAGTTCTACATTTTTTGTTATCCTTGCATTATACCCCACTCTCTCAAAATCGAAATCAAGAGCATAAACTCAACATATGCATCCGCCGGGAAGTCCCCAAGATAATAGCGTTGTGCCCATACTCTCTGAAGATATATTTTCATAAGTCACTTTTTTAGAATTACTTTTGATAACTCTGTGGCTACATCAACGTGATCGACTAATCACTGGACCACTCAAATCAAAATCTTTATTGCTAAACTCATCTGATGTGAGAGAAGTTTCACCAATAACAGCTGAAACATCTCGAGTATCAATAAAGCCAACTTTTGCTGAGCCTGCAGGTAGTGGGATTTTAGAGTCATTTTAATTCCCTGAGCCCAAAAAGGTATTAAAGTTTTGAAAGAACCAATTAGGTCGAATGATATTGTAGTTAAGTCCTGAATTTTCAAGCTCTACTTCAGCCTTTCTAAAAGGTGTTTCCTCAGAAGCGTTTGCCACATAAGCATCATAAGAACGACCTTTTTAAGAGCCCTTCTTTTAGATTCTTGAATAAGAGGTGAAAGCATTTTGTAGTGATCCGCAAATCACACAAATTGACAATAAGAACGCCTTATCCACCTTCAAATGCACTGTGAATGCCCTCACCCTTTACCAAGATCAACATGGGCATATTCCACACCATCTTTAACATAAACCGCTTTACTTGTTGTCGCTTTAACCTCAACACCTTGAGCCTTTAGTAATTTAACTAACTCTGTGCCCACTGTGCCGTTGGCCCCAATGACTAATACTTTTTCGTTTTTCATTTTCTGATCTCCTTCTATAAAAGCATCCTCTCAAAGTTTTTTTTGATTGTTGATTAGTGGGGATGATAAGAATACACTGTTGCTTTATAGGAACAATTAAAAACCCCAATGGAAGAGGTGAAATCATCCGAATCTTTGCCAAAGTCGTTCAATGTGGGAACTACACTCGTGCGGCCAGTCTCCTACAGCTTCTAAATCATCTGTGAGTCGTGCCGTAAGTCGCCTTGAACGTGAAAGCGGGACCAAACTCCTCATGCGCACTACTCGGAGCGTGACGTTAACTGCAGCCGGTAGAGCCTTTTATGATTCTTGCATAGGACCGCTTCAGCAACTTGATGATGCAGAAAATCCATTATTGGCAAAGACAGCATTCTCTCGGGTCTCATAAAGATTACCGCCCCTGAGGACTTAGGCGCCTCCATCATTACCCCTACGCTCGCAGAACTTTGCAAGAAACACTCAGATCTTAAATTTGAAGTCCTCTATAGCAATCAAGTTATAGATCTTATTAAAGATGGATTTGATCTTGCTGTTAGAATCGGTGAACTTAAAGACTCACAACTGAAATCTCAAAAGCTAGGCGAGTTAAAGCTTATACTTGTAGCCTCTCCTCGTTATCTTTCAAAAAACAAAATCAAAACACCTGATGATTTAATATCTGCTGACTGCTTAAGCATCAGTAGCCACTACTCTAAAACTCACTGGAAACTCAAATCCAGCAAGAATCGAAAAACTCTCAGCTTTGAATCTAAAGTTGTCTGTAATCAGATGACTAGTCTTATGAAACTTGCAGAAAAGGGAGCTGGCATTGCCCTCATACCCAGCTACCTATGTACAAGTAAACTAAAAGACAAAACGCTTCATCACGTTCTCAGTGACTACCATGAAGAGGGCTATCCCGTTTGGATGCTCTCACCCCACTCCATTCATAACAGCGCCAAAATCAAAGTCTTAACAACTGAGTTAAAACAGAATATGGCCCCTGTTTTAGGAAAATAATATGCCTAACACCATACCTTTTCTGACACCCCTTAGGCACAAATACCCTATAAAATAACTGCATGAAAAGCTTGATACTTTGCCTTTCGTTTTTTTCAATTTTAGCTCACGCAGAGAAGCTCATAAAAAGACTTGACCCAAAAACTGTTATTCTTGAATCTAAAAATGGGCCCATCACCCTTGGTGACCTCAACGACCCTGAGCCTGTAATTGACAAGTTAGAAGAGAGCCTCATTGATTTTTATCAAAAGAATGCTGAACAAAAACTTGTTGAAAGAATTTTAGAAAAAAAAGCCAAAGCCAAAGGTCTCTCCAACACAGAAGAATACCTGAAAGATTTTGATGCTTCTGTCAAAGTAAGCAAAAAAGAAATCAAAGAATATATAGAAAAAAACAAATCAAAACTTGAAATTTTTGACCCCGTAAAAAAATTCAAAAGAGACATGACTGACGATGAAATCAAGGAACAAGCACTCAACCAGAAACGACAAAAAGAACGAAGCGTCCTTCTAAGAAAGCTCATCTCAGAGGCAGGCATTAAGCAAGTTCTAAAAAAAGATCCCATTGAAGTCCCCATTGGGAAACAAAACCCCAGTCAGGGACCAGACAAAGCACGTGTTGTGTTACATGCTTTTAGCGACTTCCAATGTCCATATTGTGCCAAAGTATCTGTAGAGCTTAAGCAACTTATGAATAAGCACAAAAAAGACTTAAAAGTATATTTCCATCACCTACCACTTTCGTTTCATCCACTCGCCAAGCCAGCAGCAATCGCCTCTTTCTGTGCTCAGGAACAAGGAAAGTTCTGGCAGTTTCATGACGCTGTATTTGAGAAGAATTCAAGTTTAAAAGCAGAAACGTTTTCTGAAATATCAAAAACTCTTAAACTCAAACAAGATGAATTTGAGAAATGTCGACTCAATCCGAGCACAGCTCAGTTAATTGATGAAGACAGTCAAAAAGCACAAAAACTTGGCATCCAATCGACTCCAAGTTTTATTGTAGGCGGCAAAAAAATTGCAGGATTCAAAAGCCTAGCTGATCTCGAATCTTTGACGGGCTTGAATTAAGAATTGAAAATAAATACGACAACGCGCCGAGTCGGCCACTTTAAGTAAACAAAAGACTACCGAAATAATAATGTGGCAATTCGTTTTGCGCGTTTTTATTTTGCGCATCTTTGTTTTTATATATGTTTTTTTGCAGCTAGTTTTGCGCATGCTGGCGCCACACTCTCAGTAAGTACTTCATTCACAGCTGCAGATTCAGGCAGAGCTTCTAGCTACGACATGGATATCGGTGGTGTCTGGAACGGAAGTGCTGATGTCACTGCAACAACAGGCGACACCTTTAGAGTTTCATATACAAATTCAGGAGATGCTCCTGCCTATGAACTCGACATAGGAGTTACCCTTCCAGCAGGTTTTAGTTATGTTTCAAATACGGCAACAGTAACCTGGATTGGTGCTGGGTGCCCCGTACCCGTGAGTCAACCCACAGTAAGCGCACTTCAAGTTGGAACTCACCTCGACTTCAGCTTTGCACCTTCGGGATTTGACCTCCCAAGTGATTGCACACTCCAAATTGATTATGGAATGAAAATTGATACGGGCGTTGCAGGTGGCAGTTACTCCATTCTTACTGAACGCGCCTATGCAACAAGTGATAGCGGGAGCGTTGGATCAATTACCAATCAAAGCCAAAACATCTTGTTGCGACAAGGTGACTCAACAGCAGAGATCACCCCTGTCAAACAAACCGTAGTCCCAGGCGAGAATGGAACATTCAAGGCCCTCGTTTGTAATACGGGTTTTGGTGGAATATTCGATGCTCAAATTGATCTCACATACACTGGACTTAGTTTTGTGTCTGCGACTCAAAACACAACCGACTTAAACGCTACAACAATCCCAATGACGGGATCAAATCCTAACTTTAGCGTTCCCTATCTAGAACCTGATAAATGTTTTGTAGTAGACCTCGTCGCAACTGCTACAGGATGTGGCTCAACAAGTTTATTACTTAACACTGACAACAGAAACCATACTGCAATTGCAGATTTTACAGCCAACGTTGAAATCAACCCCAAAGCTCCTCTCCTAAGTTTTACACCAGGAAGCGTGAGTGTCGCTGGAGATGGAACACATCAGAGCGTATCCATCACAGTCACAAATAACGGACTCGGCACAGCGAACAACGTGAGTTTTGATACGGGCTATGAATCCCTTAGCACTACCGTCTCAAACGTAGGCGCGGGATGGAGTTACAATCCCGGCACGGGTATCTTCAGCTACACAGGAAGTATCGCAGCTGGAGGAAGCACTAATTTAACTTACGAACTAAGCAAAACATTATCCTGCGCAACAAAAGGTGGTAGCAACTCTACTGTTATATGGCGACCCTCGTACGAAGATACGTGTGGAAATAATTTAATTCCACCCACGACTACTCAAAGTGTATCCGTTGCAGCAGTTGCGGACCCATTTTCAATTAGTAAATCAACTCCTCTTTTAAGACCCGTCGCAGGAAGTACTCAGACATGGACAATCGACTATGATGCCAAGCAAACAGGCTTACTCACTGGAACAGGCGAAGTAGTTATTGTAGATACACTTCCCTCTAACGTTGATAGCGTAAGTAACCTTGTAGCAAGCGCAGGAGCCCTCATCTGTACTCCCAATTGTGTAAATCCTTCTCCAGGATCAACAATCACTTGGACCCTTAATCCCACAGAAGCGCTCAGCGATCAAAGTCTTGAAATCGATTATGTCGTACCCGCAGATACTGCCCTTAGCTGTTCTTCGGGAGATCCCATAACTAACTCCGTCACATCTACGGTTGAATATCTTGAGTCTGGTTGTAATTACACTTCAAGCAGTAATTCAACCAACTATGTAAACAACTCAAGCGGGGTCACTGGCTCATCCACTTATTTCGTCAACGGAACAATCTCGGGAAATTTTGAAACAGGTGCAAATGCAGATGCAGACCATGCAAGTTACACAGCAGCTGTTCCCGATAATAGTGAAGGTGAAGGAAGTTTTCTTAACTTTGAAAACACCCTTACGCTTGGTTCTGGTGAAAGTGGAACTTGGGCGGGAAGTGTTTATACAGATAATTTTGCAGGATTCAGTTCTCAAAAACTTGTTCCACTAAGCACGGGTGAGTTTGCGATAGAATATAAATTAAATGGCGGTTCTTGGACTCAAGTTCCAGTTGCTTATGTATCTTCATCCGTAGGCACACTTTCCGTGGACTTATCTTTTGTAGATGGTGGAGGCGCGGTAGCAAATGATGTTGTTGCGCTTCGCTATAAAACCACTGTTAACGACAGCGACCTTTCTGGAAGTGTTTCTCGCTCTGCCATCTCTATCTCTACTTGGGATATAAATACAGGAAACTCTGCCTGTTCAGGAGATTACAAAAGCCCCCTTCTATACAGCATAGCGAGAAGAGCTACAGACATCTCTCTTTCCATGCCATCGGTAATCGAAGTCTGTGGAACTGTGCCTGTCACTCTTTCTGCCACTGCAGCTGAAAGCTCATATGGTGGACTGCCCGGCTGGAACACTCAGTTTACTTTTACAAATGGATCCTATCGAATAGTCGATCTTGATTCTTACGGTGGCGTTTATAACAGCGGAAATATTTCAACGACACCCGGAACTATCGATGCCTCAACAAATCCCGTATTTACCTTCGGCCCTTCTCCACTCGCTCAATCTGGAGCGGGTTCACTAATTGTAAATGTTGCACTTGAAGCAGGATCGTCTGGACTCCCCTCGCTTTCAGCTTCAATGAATTATGACGATACACAAGGAGCTCAAGCTGGATCGCGTACTTTTTCTAATGGCCCCACAAGCACAAGCCCAATAATTGTTAAGGAAGCTAATTTAGTTATCACCGTTAGCCCCAACCCTGTTACGGCCTATTTAGAGGAAGGGTACTTTTCAGTCTATGTACTTAACACGGGTGACGGTACAGCAACAAATGTTGTCATCGAAGACACTCTCCCCGCTGGACTCACTCCTAACGCAACGACAAGTAGTCCCGCTCCAACAATACTCGGACAAAAACTAACATTTAACCTGGGATCAATGACACCGGGTCAATTACAAGAAGTACGAGTCGGCTACACAGTAGCTGGATCAACCTGCTCTATCCCCAACGGAAGTAACAGCGTACGCGCTGCTTGGGGATGCTTTGGAGCTGAGCACGAAGTTGAAACTTCTACAGCTCCTAACTTTGTTTTCCCTACAGGAAAAGCCAACGTTCTTCACAATTCCACGACGGCCAATTTAGAAATGTGCGGCCCTACCTCTACCAACTACGTAGAAGTTGTTGTAAAAAAACCGGCATAACTCTCGTCAAAAACGTAGAAGCTATTGAAAACCTCGACGTACTCACAAGTGGTCTTTCCATAATTCCTGGCTCAGTAAGCGTAAAAACATATTCAGGGACTTCACTTGTAAATACATATACCGAAAACGTAAGCTTTGACCCCGACAACATTTTAACAGGAATTCCCAACTATAAATGGACGAGTGCTCAAATTCCTGAATTAGCAACCCTTTATCCAACAAACGCTTCGGGAGTTGGTCCGGGTGGCCCCATCACTGAAGTTAGAATTCGCTATCGACTCGATGTTCAAGATAACGCTAACAATTCTCCAACAATTACCTCTGACGTAAGCGCAGAAACAGCGTGTGGAAATCCTCTCTCATCACCCGGAGCAAACTTTGTAGCTCCCATTAAGAAACCTGACATCACTGTAACTAAAACGGGTCGACGTGGACTCTCTGGATCTTACACCGACACTGTTTATGCAGGTATTAACGATACGGTTCAATGGAAAATTCAAATTGCCAACAATGGAGAATACACAGCTAACAATTTAAGACTTACCGAAGACTTACCCAACACCCCCGGCTCACCGACTATGGACATCACTTGTACTGACGGAACCTCTCAAACTGGAGTTTCAGATCTAAGTGAAATTACTCTCGCTAACCTAGCTGCATCAAGCACCACAACCTGTACGGTTACACAAACACTGGGTGCTAGTTGTATTGATCAAAACAATACCGCATCAACCAAATGGGGTTGTACAGGCTCAAGCACACTCACTTCTCCCACGAAGAACTCTGATACAGCATTTTTACAAATGAGCTCAGATTTCACTGGCGCATCTGCAATCACTCAAGCGTGGAATGATTTACCAGGCGGCAGAGCCCAAGTTGTTCTCACAATTAACAACACACAAGCCCCAATAAAAAATCTAGTAATAACAGATGATCTCCCTGGCGGATTTGAATTTGATGAAACTTACCCTGTAACTATTGGCGGCGACGGTGCCATGACATTAACAACATCACCTGTTGCAGGGGCAACATCACCAATCTTTAAATTTGAAACACCCAGTGAATTACTCGATAACGGCAAAACTCTCACAATTACTTTTGGAGTTTTACCCAATGCTGGATTTGATACAACTCAAGATCCACTTGTAAACCCAGAAACCGAAGCCAACCTTCTGGACCCCGCCCCTCTTCCAAGTGGTGGCGACCTCAACAATTTTGTAACGATGGATTACCAAGATACTTGCGGAAGCACAGTATCTGCCACTGATAGCGTTGCTATAGATCCTAAGTCACCCGACCTAGATATTTCTGTAACTCCTGCTAACCAAGTCGTAAGTGATAACACAGATTATTGCTTTGATTTTACTGTTGTTAACAATGGTGAAAGTGGCTCCACTGCTGATCATGTCACTTTTGACCTCACTCTAGGAACAGGATGGTTAGCTCATACAAGTCAACCTTCCCTGCAAATTGTAAGTAGCCAAGGATCAGGAGCAAGTACCGGCACTTGTGCTACAAGTTCAATTCCTTCTGCGGGTTGTGATATCGGATCCCTCACTCAAGGACAAACAGCAGTTATTCGCGCCTGCGGAAAATCAAGCACCGGTGGTCCGCTCACTGTTCTTGGCGATGTAAAAGGTAGCCTATTTGACGAAGGCGGTAATGACAGCGGAAATGACTACTCTCATGATACCGCTCGATCAAAATCAGTTGGTATCACACTCAGCAAAACAGTTGTATCTACATCTGAAGCTTGGACCTCGTGTGTGGGCGGAGGAGTTGAGCCTTGCTCCGGGGACACAAACTTAGCAATAGGTGAAGACATTACCCACAGACTCTTAGTCACTTGGTTTGGACTCGACACATCAGAAGCTCAAACAATTACATCAATTAAGTTAAGAGATGTGGTTCCTTCTGGGATGGGTTATATCTCGCACGCAAACACAGTAAACAATGATGTTACTTACACACTATCGCCCTCATCTCCCACTTTGGGACAAACAGGAAATTTCGACTTCACTCTCGACAATATCCCCTTTTCATCAGGCGGAGGAAACCTTCGAAGTAGACCTTATAACGCGTATGCTGAATTCGGGATCCAATACCATTGGCTGAAATCTACAACAGCCACTCCTGCATTCAAGCTTTGTAATGCTGGGTAACACTTTTGCTCCAGTAACCTGGGCGGAGGTTGCGCAAGTCCCGTCGCTGCTCTTCAATCCTCAAAAACAGTCAATACACTGACCCAACTTGACTGTCTCTAAACAAGTTAGAACACTCTCTGGATCTTTCGCCGACAATATTAGTGGTGTTGGTGGAGATAATCTCGAATACAGAATTCAAATCGCAAACGCTGCGGGCGCAGACCATGCTCCCGTCTTCGACCTCAACGTAACAGATGCTCTGAACTCAAAACTTTCTCTCATTGGCTTCGATGTTGACGGTGTCGACAACGAAGGTGACACCCTCACTGATGGTGCAGATGTGGATGTACCACTTCCCCATGTGAAGGAACTTTTACAGCAGGACTCGGTGGAACACTTAGCTTTGACCATGATCATACGGGTAAAGACACATCCGCCCACCCATCACCTCCAGGAACAGTGAACTCTCTTTTCCGTTTAGATCCAGGATAAACCCTTACTCTACTTTATAGAGCAAATGTCGATATAAGCGCGAACCCAACAGAAGTTTTAGAAAATGCGATGAGCTATACAGGAGACATTCTCCCAGGAGCAAGTGGCAACCAATCTATTGCAAGTGCTTCTCGGGATCCTCAACAGGTGCCAATCAGTTAACAGGCTCAGATGTTCTTACAGAATAAATCGACAATGCCTCGCCAACGACAAAAACTCTCGTTGTAACTTCTTTGAGCGACACCACCGGAAACAACTTAGCTATTGGAGAACAAGCACAATTTAGACTCAGCTTTGTTTTACCTTCAGGAACTTCACCTGGAGTAAAAGTACGAGATGTCGTTCCTGCAGGATTTAGAGTTATCAGCCGAGACGCACCCACTATGGGCTCTGCCATTAGTGGATGTTCTTCAACTGCGAGTCCAGCTCTTCCTATAAACGGAGCCACGACCTTGCTTTGGGATTTCTCAGCCTCAAGTTGCGTTGTAAGCGCAGGAGCTGCGGCAATTGATCGCACCATTACTTTTGATTATGTGCTGCAGGTTCAAAACATAAGCGCAAATAACTCTAACGATACCCTCGTTAACTCCGCAACATTTGAGATTTCATCAACAGAGTCTACTCCGCAAAGTGTAACGATGACACTCAAAGAGCCTGCGCTTCTAATGACTAAAGTTGCAAGTCCCTCAAGTAACGTCGATGCAGGCGATGAAATTACCTACACCGTTACTCTACAAAACACAGGCAACGCCACGGCTTACGATATCGCATTAGACGACACACTCCCCACGGGAGTTGATTATATAGCTTCTTCAACTAACCTCACAGCCACTAGCTCTCTAATTACTTCGCTTAATGAACCCGACACAGGCACTGCCTCTCATTTAAAATGGGGTCGCATTTCTTCTCCTGCGCAAATACTAGATTTGCTGGCCGGAGAAAGTATCACCTTTACTTATAAAGTTACAGTTCTCGATACAGTTGAACCAAGTCAAACACTTGGTAACTCTATTGACCTCACTTACACGAGCATACCAAACTCATCTCCAACCTTAAGTGGATCTTTGGGATCATCGGGTGCAGCTGACGGTGAAAGAGATGGAAGTGAAGGATCAAGTGGATCTACTAACAACTACGCTCAAAACAAAACCTCTTCTGTTACTATTAACAACACATACTCAATTGCTAAAGTTGCGAGTGGTGACACACTCACCCCGAGTGGATTCAGAATAGGCGATATCGCAACTTACACCGTAACTGCAACACTTCAACAAGGTAAGACAGATAATTTTAAAATTCTAGATACTCTACCAGATGGCCTCGAGTATATTTCAACTACAAGCATTACCCCTGCAGTGGGAGTGACCTGGACAGGATCACCTAATACACCTACTGGAACGACAACAAAAACCTGGGACTTCGGCGATGTTACTGTTGTAGGATCAAATGGTGTAGGAAGTGGCACTATCACACTTGTTTACACCGCTCGTATTAAAGATGACTCTAACAATGCAACAACTGGAAACGCGATCACAAAATCTAACCTTGCTCGTGCAACGTATGATCTCGCATCTACAGCAAGCACAACGACATCTAACTCAACTGCAAACATTTCTCTAAAGCAGCCATCTCTTAGCTTTGATAAAACTCTTCTTACTCCAGTAAGCGGAAATGTCATTGCTGGACAAACTGTTAAATACAGACTTCGCGTAACAAATACAGGCACTGGCCCGGCCTACAATGTGATTGTTCAAGACACATTACCTGAAGGCATGAGACAAAGCACTCCTGCCACGGCTGTTAGCTCTACACTCAATGGCGCTGCTTACTCTGATGTCATAACAAGTTATGTATCAGGCACCGGCGTTACAACGTGGAAATTAAAAGACTCAGACCCTTCAAATAAAATTGATGCGGGCGAAGAATGGGTCCTCGAATACACAGCTCAGGTTGATGCTCAAGCAGGTGCAGCTCAAACACTAACGAACAGCGCACAAGTAACAGAGTATTATTCAAAAGCCGAATCAGATACCCAAGATCGCAGACAATACTCTGCAACAGCCCTTGATTCAGTTGATGTAACAACACCAACTCCTGGAACTCTTTCAAAAACCCTTACAAGTCCCGTATCTCCTAACGTTACAATTGGACAAGCTGTTCAGTATGTTATCCGAGTTCCATCCACTCCACTGGATGCAGCTCTTTATGACGTAAATGTTCTCGACTCTTTACCTACACAATTTACTGCCATCAATGTCACAGCCACACTTCTAACTCCAAATGGTGGAGTAACTATTACCGACAACACAAGTGGGCACGCAGTGAGCGTTAACTACGATACAATTCCTGTTGGCAATCAAGCCGTCGTTACCATAGACGCCATTCTCGCAAATGACCTCGGTAACGCAGAAACACAAACGCGCAGTAACCAGGCCTCTTACAACTGGAAATCAACTCCACTTGGAAGCCCAACAACAGTTGGTCCTACTCCAGCTGTCGACTTCACCATTGTCGAGCCAGACCTTACAATCGACAAAACTTTATTAAGCACAAATTTAAGTGATCCCCTTCGAGGATTACAAACAGGCGACACAGTAACCTATAGAATTACAGTTTCTAATTCTGGAACAGAAAATGCAGCTGCATACGATTTTAACATAGTTGATACAGCTGAAGATCCTCTTGTTTTTGATGCCATTGTAGGAGGCAGTAATCCCGGAACTCCCACAGGAGGTGTTCTTTCTAGCACTACACGTACTTACACTTGGGCTGCTGGCAGTGGCGATATGCCAACAACGCTTAACCCAGGAGACACCTATAGTTTTGACGTGAGATTCATCCTCGGAACCGTTCAACCCTATCAAACACTTACAAATAGTGTAGAGACAAATTACAGTTCGCGTCCTGGAGTAGACGCCAACGAACGATCCTATAATACGGCTGACCCCACTCCAGTAGACGTTCAAACAGGTAACATATTACTTTCAAAAACCCTCGTTGGATCCGTTACAGATTTCAACGTTGGCGAAGAAATTAAGTATCAACTTAAATTTGAGCCACTCAGTGGTCGAGTAAATAGTGTTCGCATTCTTGATCAACTTCCAACGGGCTTAAGCTATCGCGGCTATACACTTAGTCAAAACAATGTGAAGCGCGCTGGAACAGCCTCTGACCCCGTAACAGTTCTCTCTGAACCGACTCCAAGCATAGATGGAAGCTCTACTTTGACCTTTAATTTAGGTGGTGTAGAAGGCACAGGCGCAGGAGCCGAAGTCATCCTAGAAATTACCATTCGCGTTGACGACATTGTTGGCAACGTAAACGGAACCGTCATTAAAAACGAAGCTCAAACAAAATTCGACAATCCGGATAATCCTGGAAACGATATCACTCTCGATGCGAGCGGCGAACCTAACATTACAGTGAGTGAGCCCGACTCTGCACTCGCCTTAGAAGGTCCTACTACACTCACCCTTACTCAACCCGCACAATTTACAGCAAGATTTGTAAACTCTGGAACTGGAAAAGCGTATCAGCCTATTGTTCGAATCGATATCCCTACGCCGTTTAACAGCGTTGATCCTACAAGTATTAGCTCACTCCCTATTAGTGTCAGTGTAAGTGGAGTTAGAAGTTTTACACTCAACCCAAGCGAATACTCAGTAACTTACACGCCTGGTGCAACTGGATCTTTAACATTCACCTTCACTGGAGCAAATGCTTACATTGCGCCAAGCGAAACAATGACATTATTATTCCCGCTTGATGTAAACGACGACACTCTCGACGCAAGTGTTGCAAGTCTCGTAGGTACCATTACAAAAGTAAACTCATCCGACACAAGCGCTTCTACCGATGCAGACAACCGCATCTACACAACTGTATTTGGAGTAGGAACTCAAGGCACAGCAGTTGCAGCCGCTCCTGATGACGAAACAGACGATCACGAAATCACAGTTCAATCTCCAATTCTTCAGTTAACAAAAGCTGTCAACAAAAGTTCATATACTTACTCTTCTGAAACAGCTCCCCACAAATTAACCTATACTTTAACACTCAGTAACTCTGGATCTGCAGCAGCGACCGTTACTGAGATTCGCGACATATTAAATACAAGTTACTTTAAAGCAAGCACGCTCTCTAATTCAAGTGTTGTGGCCTCTGACGGTGTAGCTGGCTCATTGAGCGTAGACGGAACAGGCCCTAGCGGATCTGGTGTAGGTGAAATCATTTACACAGGCGACACCCTTGATGCGGGATCTAACGTGGTTATCAGCTACGACATTGAACTCAAAGATTACCTTCCAAGTGGAACCGTAGTTCAAAACCAAGCAACTGCCACAATTGATGGATTCACTTCAACTTATGTCAGTGACTCTACAAATTCAGCAGATAACAATGCCACTGAAGAAGGAAACTCAGGGTCCTCCGCAACAGATGACGACCCTACCCTTACAACAATTGTTTCTGCACCTGTCATAACTCATCAAAAATCATCTACAGATGTAAACGGAGGCTCACTCGAAGTAGGCGACGTACTCCAGTACACAATTACTCTATCTAACTCAGGAACAGAACACCTCACAAACGCAAAACTAAAAGACTCCATTCCTACCAACACAACTTATGTCCCTTCATCTACGACCCTCAATGGCGTTGCAGTCAGTGATGTCAGTGGCAACTCTCCACTCGCAACAATTGCTGGTATGCAAATCGAAGGAGTAAACGGCGTAGCTGACGGAGCTGGCTGGATTAAAGTAGGAAGCACTGCAACCGTGAGCTTCCAAGTTACAATTGCTTCATCTGCAAGTAACGGAACACTCATCATTAACCAAGCACAACTCACTGGACAAGGTGAAGGTGGCAACGTCATTCCGACAAAAGTATCAGACGATCCATCAACGAGCACACTTGACGATCCCACGATTGATGTTGTTGGAACAGGAGCCTCGCTCCAAACAAGTAAAACTGTAAGCATCAGTCAGGATCTAAAACACCAATAACATTCTAGACCCAGGTGAAGAATTAGAATGGACTATTACAGTTCAAAACACAGGCGTCGACACTGCTTCCAATGTTGTCATAAGCGATACAATCCCGAACACACCAGCTACATACGTCACATCAAGCTTGAGTGTAAAATTAGCAGGTGCGGGTTCTTACACGGCCGTTACGGATGCTACAGATGCAGACGAAGCTGAAATAAGTGGATTAAACCTTAGTGTAAGATTAAGTGATATCCCAGCAGGTGAATCTGCTTCCGTTAAATTTAAAACCTCAATTGATCTCGGCGCAGTCCTAGGAACTATTATTTCCAACCAAGCTTCTATTACTTCGACGAATGTCCCCACTCATCTCTCAGATTGCGACGGCAATGCTACCAACGGCACCTGCCCCACGACCATACCCGTTGGAGCTTTCCCAGTTCTTTTGGCGAGTAAGTCTGTTCTCGACCTTAATGGTGGAACAGTTCAAGCAGGCGATATCGTTCGTTACACAGTAACTTTGCAGAATACAGGAACGGCAGACATCACAAACTTAAGATTCCGTGATCCTGGACCTTCCGTTAACACAGGCGATAACCTTGACTATATTGTAAGCAGTACTTTTGTAGACGGCACTCCACAAGCTGACGTTTCATCAGACATGCCGTTCAAAATTGCATTCCCAGGAGTAAGTCTTGGAAATCTTGCGGCAGGCTTATCGAAAACGATTATTTACGATTACCAAGTTCCATTGACGGTAGCCGATACAGCTGTCTTTACAAACCAAGGCTATGCTAACGCAGACAACATTACATGCTCAACAACTCCAACGGGTAATGCAGAATGCGTAACTGACTCCACACTTGACGATAGTACCGATCTTGACGGTGACGGATCTACAACTGATGACGACCCTACAGTTCTAAGCTTTAACGGCAATGCCGATAAAGCTACAGTTGAAGGCTACGTTTACCTTGACCAAAACCACGACCGTGTTCGAGGCTTAAGCGACCCCGCTCGCAGCGGCTGAGGGAGTTGACGTCTACCTCTGTTCAAACCCAAGTAACAAACTCAGCACAACAGCAGATTCAAATGGTTTCTGGAGAGTAACGGGAGTTACTCCAGGAAGTCCCTACTGCGTAGACTTTATTCACCCAGATACAGGAATAGTGTTTGGTCGAGCACAAAGTAATGTACCGGGCGTAGATCTAGGATCTGGTTCCATCAAAGGACTCAACCTTTCAGCCAATACCGTAACAAGTGAACAAAACTTAGTTCTCGATCCGATGGGTGTTGTCTACGACTCCATAACACGCGAACCCGTACCAGGCGTCACCCTAGAACTTGAATACAATTTAGGATCAGGGTGGAACCCCAGTTCCCACAAACTTACTCCTTCCAAATCAACAAGGACAAATTACAGGCAACGACGGGATGTATGAATTCAACCTAAACCGTGTCAGTGCTCCAGCTGGAGACTACCGCATTAAATTAACGAACCCTTCTGCCTATATTGCAGGCATTTCAACAATAATCCCAGATAACGATGGTACAAAAGTTATCACGGGCCTAAGTTACATTGATTCACTCGTCCCTACGCTTGGATCACAACTTGACTCTCCAAATCCGCCTCCGATCACAATTCTCACAGCGGGTTCAATCGTTTACCACACAGTCTTCACCCTCACACCAACTGGAGTACAATATACAGATCCTATTTTTAACCACTTACCGATCGACCCTATTCTTGACGATGCAGTAATTGCTACCAAACGAGCTCTGAAGAAAAGAATTCATGTCGGCGAACTAACACCTTACACTCTAACCTTCAAAAACAATCTTCCAGGAGGAGCAGCTCTTGTAGGAACAGAAATAATAGATGAAATGCCACCAGGCTTTAGTTACGTTAAGGGCTCTGCCTCTATTAATAATACAAGTGTAGAACCTACAGTAAGCGGAAGAACTCTTACTTGGAGTAATATTAACTTTGCGGGCACTGAACTTAAAACCGTAAAACTCATATTGCTCGCAGGCTTAGGAGTTAAAGAAGGCATCTATAAAAACTTAACTTTTGCCAAACATGTTGCGAGTGGAAGAACTATCTCAAACATAGCTTCTGACGATGTTCTTATCACGCCAGATCCAATTTTCGATTGTCCCGAAATCGTAGGCCGCGTTTACGATGACAAAAACCGTAACGGATACTGGGACGAAGGGGAAGAAGGCCTGACAGGCACAGAAGTCGTAACAGCACGCGGTTGGAAAATCACAACAGATACTTATGGCAGATACCACGTCACCTGCCCTATGATTCCAAATTCTGATATCGGATCCAACTTTGTCATCAAACTCGACGAAAGAAGCTTACCCTCTGGATACCGAGTTACAACAGAGAACCCTCAAGTTATTCGCTTAACTCGAGGTAAAATGTCGAAAGTTAACTTCGGTGCAAGTATCGATCAAGTCTTGCGAGTCGAAGTTCAAGATGCTGCTTTCAAAGATAACAGCAATGAGCTCGACCCAGAATGGTCCCTCAAATTAGAAAAAATACTCAACACAATGAAAGATAAGAAATTTAGAGTCAGAATTTCTTACACAAACAGCAAGCTTGACGAAGAACTTGTACAAAACAGGATTCACGTCCTTGAGAAATTCCTCAAAGACACATGGCAAAGAGTTTCTCCTGATGAAAAAATGATCATCGACGAAATTGAAAGCTTTTATCAAAAAGGAGGTCGCCCATGAGACGGCTTCTCATAACACTTTTGTTTACCACTTACGTATTTGCAGTTGAAGCACCTGTTCAAAAAAATACGGAATACCCCCTACCCCAACAAGAAATTCAAGTTCGTGGATTTGAGTATCAAAAAACAGAAATTGAAAATAAAACATCAGAACTTGATCAGGCCAAAAGAATCGAAGAACTCGTTAAAAAGATTAATCCCGAAGAAATCCTCTCTCAAAAAGTAGATATCAAGCCAGATGTTACAGATGTTATTCGATTTGACACTCTCTCTGCACAGAACGCTGCCTTCCAAGACTTAATTGAACGCATTAAAAAACTTCACTCCGAAAAACCCATTGCTTTTATTCACATTATCGGCCACACAGACAATCAGCATATTCGCGGTGGAGCCACACAGCAGTTCAAAGACAACTGGGTACTCTCCGAATCGCGAGCCAAACTCGTTGCAAATGCACTCGAAGAAGCTAAAACAGGCGTCCCTATCAGTGTCGAAGGAAAAGCAGACACAGTCCCTGTCGCTACCAACGAAACTCCCGAAGGTAGGGCCTTAAATCGACGAACAGACGTCTTTATCTATTTTGACAGAAGTCAAATAATAGAAGAGCACCAAAAACGCCGAAAAACCCTTTTAAGTGAGTTAAGTTGCGAACCAAATAGCAATTTAGAAAAAGCCGCCAACGAGCCTATGAGAGTCACACTCGACGGAAAATCCTTTGAACATCCCGAAGTCAAAGACGAAAACTTAACGAATCATGTCGATTTTCAACGTTGCACAGACGTCGAACTAGAAAAAGCTAAAATCCAAGTCCACTTTGATCCAAAGAAAAATCAAAAACGACTTAGCCTCCTAGTTAAAGATAATTTCTTTTCCCTCTCAGAACCCAACACTTACAGCATCTATACCAACTACTTCTATTTCATCGACAAAGCCGAGTTAAGATTTTCTAAGTCAACTGACACCAATAGCCCTTTTGCAATTTTCCCCCTGAACAAAACAGAATCTTCCTTTGAAAATCTCGATGTTTCAGAAATTGAATTGACCGAAGGTAGTATTTTTTACGCGAGCCTTAGAGTTTATGATGCTAACGGAAAATTCGATGATACCGAACCTATGCTGATAAAGGTAGCGAAAGATCCCAACCTTAATCGAGAAAACACTTCTCTCTATAGACTTTGGGGAGAAACGCGTCTTAGAAGCTCAAACATTAAAACTCCAGGCGGAACTCTTTGGGTTAACGGCAAAGAAGTCCCTCAAGACTACAAAGTCTATGTCATGAAGAACGAGATCCCCATTGGAGTGAATCATAAATTTATTGAAGAGCAAATTCTTCCTGGTGGCAAAAACTACGGCGTTCAAGTCATGTTAAAGGATTCTGAAGACAAAACCTCTATGCTTTTCCAAAGAGATCTCTACTTACCACAAAACGATTGGTTTTTAGTGGGTATTGCAGACGCAACCGTGGGCTATAATATTGCCGATAAAAATGCCAAAGTCATTACTCAAGATACACATCACTATGGTGATAAAATATACCTCGATGCTAGAACCGCCTTCTACTTAAAAGGTAAAATTAAAGGTGAATACCTCCTTACAGCATCAGCCGATACGCGCGAAGGAGCTATTGATAAAATATTTAGCAACTTCCTCGATAAAGACCCTCAAGAACTCTTAAGACGTTTAGACCCAGACGAATACTATCCTGTCTATGGTGACGATTCTACATTAGTAGAAGACGCGCCTACTTCAGGCAAATTCTACGTAAAGTTAGAAAAAGACAAAAATTACATCATGTGGGGTAATTACAAAATATCGTGGAACGATACTGAACTTGCCCGAGTTAACCGTGGTTACTACGGTGCCTTACTCCATGTAGATGAAGGACAAAACAAATGGGGCGACAGCAAAACAAAACTAGACATCATGGCAGCTGATCCAGGCACAGTATCTGGCATTGACCAATTCCGTGGCGGTAGCTCAGAGTTCTCCCTACGTAACAGAGATCTTAGCCTTGGATCTGAACAAGTTTATGTTGAGATTCGCGACGCTGGCTCAGGCAGAGTCCTCAAGCGCAACAAACTTCGCTACGGCGAAGACTACCAAGTTAATTACATACAAGGCATAATATCGCTAAATGAACTCCTGCCATCAGCAGCCGATCAATCTACACTTGTTCAAGGTGGCTCTTATATTGGCCAACCCGTCTACCTCGTTGTAACTTACGAATATGTTCCTGGATTTTTAGATCCAAATGTTTGGAATTTTGGAGGCAGAGCTTCGCAATGGATTGGTGACTACTTTCAAGTGGGTGCCACAGCAAGAAAAGAAACAGGCTCGGGCTCAGAAGAAGAACTCTATGCCGGCGATCTAAAAATTAAGCTCTCACCCAAATCTGAAATCCGTGCCGAATTAGCTCAATCTAAAGGCGTTGGAACAACAGAAAACACCTCGCTCGATGGTGGATACAACTTTAACCAAAATCTAAGTCTTACGGCCCCACAAAAAACAGCACAGGCTTACTTGATTGAATCAGATCTATCCCTTTTCACAGTAGCCGAAAGAGAAGCTCTCCTCTCTACATACTATCAACATCGTGACGCTAATTTTTCTGCCCAAGGTCAACTCACTCCACGTGAACGCTTAGATATGGGAGGAAAATTTGAAGTTCCCCTATCCCATTGGCTAAAAATCAATACGCAATACGATTTCTCTAAAGAAACAGCATGGATCGAAAGCCAACAGCTTGAATCAAATGCAGAAATTGACTTCACTCAAAACTGGTATACTCAAATAGGTGCACGTTCTGACAAGCAAGAAGACCTTTCTCTTGGCTCAAGTTCCACAACGCTTGTCGGAGTTGAATTTGGCGAACGCATTGATGGCGCAGTAAAAGCAGGTTACCGAGAAGGCAACAAACTTAACGTCTACGGAAAGGCACAGCAGACCCTCTCAAAAGATAATACGCGCTCTAGAAATAATCGCTATGGTGGTGGAGCCGAAGCTCAAGTCACAAAAGACATAAAAATTAAAGGTGAGGGCACGGGAGGCGATGGTGGTATGGCTGCTCTTGCTGGAGCTTCGTACAACATTGCACCTCAGAGTCAAATTTACACAGGTTACGTTACCGAAACAGATAGAACAGATTCTGGATTCCGCGCTCGCTCTGGAACACGCATGTCAGAGTGGGTGAGTGGAGTTAAATCTCAAGCAAACGAAAAAACATCTGTTAATTACGAAAACAAATACATTCACGGGGATCGTCCAACAGGACTCACTCATGTGTTTGGCGTTGATTACAAACCTTGGGAAGAATGGAGATTCCGCAGCCGAGTAGAATTTGGACGCCTCCAGTCCCCTGACAAGACTCAAACAAACGATAGAAAATCCTACTCACTGGGTGTTGATTATTCGACACCTAAAACAAGTGTAGGCACGGACTTTGAAGCTCGTTTCGACAATGTCAAAACGGCTAGCTCAAACGACGACCGCAAAACATATGTAAGTAAAACAAAATTCAGCTCAAGGCTCGACGAAGAATGGCGAGTGCTTGCCAAGTTTAACTTCTCAACAAGTGAAAGCTCCAAAGGCGATTACTACGACGGCGATTACAAAGAAGGAGCTCTTGGACTGGCCTACAGACCCATATACAACGACAAGTTTAACTTCTTGTTTAAATACCGCTATTACGAACTTCTCCCATCTTCAGGTCAAATTGACAGCCAAGGCAACACCCCAGAGTTTCAACAACGTGACCACATTCTAAGTGGCGATACCATTTGGGATTTCTCTCAGCGCTGGTCTCTTGGCTTGAAATATGCCATGGATTTTTCTTCTCTCAAAAACAACCGCGTTGGAGCTGGCCCATGGTTCGATGTTTTTAAACAACTCGGCATTGTGCGTCTCGACTATCACGTACTTAAGGAATGGGACTTCTTAGGAGAACTCCGAGCCCTCTCGCTTAAACAACAAAGCCAAAACCAAATCAAATCTGGTGCTCTCTTTGGAATTTACAGAATCTTGGGCACACAAGACAGACTACGAATTGGAGCAGGCTATAACTTCACGAGCTTTACCGATGACCTCACCTACAACGACTACAAAGCGCAAGGCGTCTTCATCAACCTCATAGGCGTTTACTAGCGATACTAATTATTTTTTAAAACTGCCACCGGTCAACAAATTACAACTCGTGCTATAAATAACCCATGAGTTATCTTCTACTCCTCATAACTTTATTCCTCACTGCCTGTAACGAAAAAACTATTCACCCTACTCAAGGAGAAATAGTAGAAGCCGTATACGGACTCGGAACTGTTGAGTCAGAGGAGATTTACTTGGCAAGATTTGGACTCCCTGCCTCGGTTAAAGAGTTCTATGTAACTGAAGGTCAAGACGTAAAAAAAGGAGATAAAATTTTTCAAATTGATGATGGAAGTACTTTCCGCTCACCGATCAATGGCCGAGTAACCGAAATTCCTTTTCACATAAAAGAAAACGTCCCCCCCCAGGCTTCGGTAATGACAATTACCAACTTAGACAAACTTTACCTTTCCGTTGCCCTTGAACAACACGCCGCTATGACAATCAAACGGGGCCTGAAAGCCGAAATTAGTTTTGAGTTTTTTAGAAACAGAAAGACCGAAGGCTGGATCGAAAGCTTTTACCCTCAAAAAAACGAGTTTGTTGCCAAGGTAAAATTCAAAGAAATGCCCGAGGGAATACTCCCTGGCATGACGGCTGATGTAGCCATAGAAGTAAACAGAAAAAGCGATGCTTTAACAATTCCTGCAAAAGCCGTCTCCAACGGACATATTACTCTTTTAAAAGATGGAAAAAAGAGCCGCGTAGAAGTTGAAATTGGCCTCGCTGACCTAGAAAAAGTAGAAATTATTAACCCTCAACTCACAGCTCAAGACGAGATACTCATGCCATGATGTTTCTAAGCCTCAAGCACCTTCTGAGTCGGAAAAAACAAAGTTTCTTGATTCTCGTAGGCATCACTATTGGAACGGCTGCTTTTGTGGCCTTTTCAGGTATGATGCTTGGCTTTCAAACAAAACTCCTAGAGCAACTTGTAAATAACGAAGCGCACATTCGTATTTCCGCTCGTGAGGATTTTCTAAGCGCTGAAACAATGAACAGCTTTTCTGATGCGACGCATGTTTTTTGGAGTCTACCCCCTTCTGGAAGAAAGGATTCTGAGCGAATTGAATTTCCAGTTGCTTGGTTTAAGCGCCTTTCAAAAATGGAAGAAGTTGTGGCCTACTCTCCTCAGGTTAACGTAAACGTACTCTTTAAAAAGGGTAAAGTAGCTAAGGCTGGAAGATTTGTTGGCAGCAATCCAGAAAAGCAAGTTTTAGTCACAAACATTGAAAAGTATATTACAGAGGGTAGCTTTAAAAAAATTGGAAACTCCGGAAACAGAATCATTGTCGGCAAAGACCTTCTTAAAAATCTCGGAACTCGAATAGACGAGACACTACTCATAAGCTCTGGAGCTGGAACCCCACGACCCTTTAAAATTGTAGGAGTTTTTGAAACCGGAGTTAAGGCGGTAGACGAAAGCACCGTGTACGGATCGCTTAACGACGCCCAGCAAGTGCGCGGAGCTCCGAGCGAGATAACCGAAATAGCCGTGCGCCTTAAGGATCCCTACTCTGCCCCAAAAATTGCAGAGAAATTGTCACTTACGAGCTTAGAAAAAGTAAGGCCCTGGCAAGAAACCTCTGCAAGTATCCTCTCAGTCTTCAAAACTCAAGACGTCGTCCGTTACTCCGTAACAATTGCAATTATTATTGTTGCGGGATTTGGAATTTTTAACATTCTCTCAATCCTTGTAACTCAAAAACGTAGAGACATTGCTATTCTTAGATCCATTGGCTTTTTACCAAAAGACATTGTGAAGTTATTTTTTAACCAAGGGCTTATACTTGGAATTCTAGGAGGAATACTTGGCCTTCTCTTAGGATATATACTTTGTTTTTTTATAGGCAAAATTCCCGTAGAACCTGGGCGTATGGGATCGAACTCAGGAACAATGGTCATCTCATACGACGTAGCTATTTACGTAAAAGCTTTTGCTATGTCCCTTATCTCCGCCGTCGTCTCATCTATTCTTCCTGCAAGAGAAGCTGCTTCTCTTGATCCCATGGATATCATAAGGACGGGGGCATAATATGATATCAGCTACACGCATTGTAAAAAGATTTAATAAAAACGGTCGCGCTATTATCAACGACATCAGTTTTGATATTGCTAACGGTGAGATTGTCTCCATAATTGGCCGATCGGGCTCTGGTAAATCCACATTGCTTTATATGATTTCCACTCTTGATAGAAGTTTTGATGGAGAAGTCTTGTACAATAGCAAGTCTATAAAAAAAATGGGCGTTGAGGAAATACACTCGCTACGTAACCTTAATATTGGATTTGTTTTTCAGTTTCACTACTTGCTCTCTGAACTAACTGCTCTTGAAAACGTCTTACTCCCTTGCCGAAAACTTGGAATGACCGAAGATCATAAATCTTTTGCAAAGTACTTGCTCAAAGAAGTAGGCCTTGAAGATAAAGAAGACAGTGTTCCTGGCAGTCTTTCAGGGGGTGAGCAACAGCGCGTTGCTATTGCCAGAGCCCTTATATTGAAACCTGCGTATGTATTTGCTGATGAGCCTACAGGAAACCTCGACCCCCTGAGCGGAGAAACTGTTATGAAGCTATTTTTTAAATTTAACAAAGAGTTTGGCACCAGTATTGTTTATGTAACTCACGACCAAGATTTTGCCTCTATGGCCCCCAGAAAGATCCATCTCGTAGAAGGTAAAATTTAGAAAAATAGCTGAAAAACTATTAGACGACTGTCAGCTTTTTAGAGCTTATTTTCAGATACTTACGGGCTTTTGTTAAGGTAAGCCAGCCCCATTCACGTCATTATTAAAGGATGAGCATATTAAGAACGTTCCATAGCCTTATTCACGGATGTCTGTTGTTGAGCATCACGGCATGTGACCCAGGTGCCTACATCAAGAACTTCCTATCGCGAAGTAACACTGGAAGCTCATCCTCCAATAGTGCTCACGCCAACGAGGATACCGTAGGAAACTCAGCCCGCGGTAACGTTACTAAGGATTTACAAGATAGCTTTAACCGTATTTCTTCCGCAGATAAAAAAAGTAGCTCACGCAAAGTTCGAGCAACCATATATTTTATTCCAGACGAAAAAAATTATCCTGGTGCTAAAACTTCTACTGTCCGCGACACTAAAGGTAACATCATCGCCAATGTAAGCTCTAGTTTTAAATCTGCCCTAGCCTTACAGGGTTCGGGAATCCTAGAAGACGGACGCACGGTCAACGTATCAGATGGGAAAGGACACTACTTTGTCACACCTCACAAATACGGAGTTGGCTCATCTCCAGACCACCCACTCGTCCCCTTTCGATCACTTGCGGTTGACCTTAGTTACTGGCGAAATGCCGGGTATAAGATTAGCAATGGTGACAAGGTTTACATTAAAGCTACTGACGGAATGAAGATTCCAGGTACTAATAAAATTCATAATGGAGTTTGGGAAATCTCTGACCGCGGTGCTGGTATCAAAGGCAATCGAATTGATATGTTCTTTGGAACTATGCACTGGAGAACCGCAATGAAGTATCTTGCAGACAAAAACAACTTCTCAAAAGATTTCACCGAACATAATCAAGCAAGTAATATCGGAAGCAGTAGCTACAGCATCGATATGAGCTTTTTGATATGAAGAAACTTTTCTTTTTACTTTTTTTTGGATTTACTTCTGCTTTGCATGCAGAAGATGGATGGCAAACTCTGGAGCGACTTTGCCTTAAGAACAATAAAAAAACACTTAAGGGTGAGATCCTACACAACTACCGTGGATTTCAAGTTGAACAAGTTACACTTGAGTTTAACTTACCAAAGTACATCGAACTCAAAAGCAGCACAGGGATGCTGCTTCTACGCCTAGAACCCGATCGCATCGAAACAGGTCAGCCCAAAGAAAGCCCGACGCTTGCAAAAGCCTGGGAGCTCTTACTCGATATAAGGCGAGAAATTGCTACATTTAGACACGACGAACCCAAGGCATTTTTTTATGCTTATAAAGATGCGGATTACTTTCAGCTAAGAAGTTTTTATGACAAACCTTTTCATGGCTTAGAAATCACCTCAGAAGACAAGAACATCCCATTCGAAAAATTCACAGCTTATTTCAACCCCGATCAAGAGCTTCAATCTATTCGAGTTAATTTTAAAAATGGACTCTACGGTAGCTTGACCGTTCAACCCTAAAGAAGTCTTTTAAAGTATTCTGTCTTATGAAAATTTGGCTTTTCCTGCTGAGGCAAAAAACTGCTCCAGTAATGACGATTTAGTCTTCGACCAGAATTAAGCAGTTGTCTTTTTCCTAAAATAGAAAAGTTATTGCCGATTACTGTACTCACATCGCCCTTCCATCCAAGCTCTTTGAGAGGAATATACAAATCAGCACTCCAACCCTTTGGATCTTCATTCTGAGTTACTGAATGCGTAAAGGATGTTTTGTAGTTATTGGTAAAATGCTTTCTGCCATTATCATCCACCGTAATTTTAACAACAAGTGTTTGATCTAGTGGGCTTACTTCGAACTCGTAATAAGTGCGCACTTCGCCGTTCTCCAATTCAGGAGCTACAAATATTTCGACAACGTCGGCCTCATAAGGCCCACCATCTTCACTAAATTCATTTTTTGTGTAATTCACAGGGCTGACAACATCAAAGTGAGCATGCAGTATATCTTCATCTTCTAATTTAATTTCGACTTGAATGGATTTCTTAACACCTTCAGCATCAGGCTCTTCTGGATTAATGAGATTTAATTTTTGCAAATCAAGGGCAGAGGCACTTAAAGTAAAGAAAGCAACAAATAAAAAGAGAAGCTTTTGCACAGCCTTCTTTTAGCTCAAAAGGCTAAAAGAAGCTGCATTATTATAAAGGCTATATCCCGTAAATTGCTTAATAACACTTACAATCATATAAGTTTATAAAATTTCTCGGAGGGCACTTTCTTAAGCCTCAAAAAGAAGCTCGCCTAAAACAGAAACTACTCGAATGGATTCTATTTCTGGAATTCCAAATTCCTTCATAATGGCACGGTAAAAGTATCCCTCACCATAGAGCTCTACTTCAGAACGTTTCTTTGTAACTGAATATGTAGCCGAAAATCTATCGCCACAGCGATAATAGAGCTGCTGAGTTTCGGGCGCATTTAGAATTTCAATTATCTCTATCATATTCGTCATTTAAACTAAGTAAGATTTTATACTCGCTAATCTACAACTTAGAAACTTTTAATCGCAATGAGTTAGCAATAACAGATATTGAGCTAAAGCTCATTGCCGCTGCTGCTACCATTGGACTTAAGAGCAATCCCCAGAGGGGATAAAAAACGCCTGCGGCAATGGGCACCCCAGCGAAGTTATACACAAAGGCAAAGAAAAGGTTTTGCTTAATATTTGCTATGGCTTGCTCACTTAACTTTCTTGCTTTTAAAATTCCGTTGAGATCGCCTTTAACAAGCGTCACATCGGCACTTTCCATGGCAATGTCTGTTCCGGTACCCATCGCAATTCCTACATTAGCTTGCGCAAGTGCGGGAGCATCGTTGATACCGTCTCCAGCCATAGCCACTATTTTCCCTTCACCTTGTAAACGCTTAATGGCTTGAACTTTTTGCTCAGGCAAAACCTCTGCAAAAACAACTTCAATCCCTATTTTTTTAGCCACAGCCTCGGCCGTTGTTTTGCTATCTCCAGAGAGCATTACAATTTCTAAGCCCTCGTCTCGTAATCCATTGATAGCTTCAAGAGTTGTTTCTTTTATCGGGTCAGATACGGCAATAAGACCTGCTGCCTTTTTATCAATGGCAACAAACATTACCGTTTGTCCATCGACCCGAAGCTCTTCCGCTTTTGAGACTAAGTTTTTTAAGTCTATCTGCTCAGAATCCATAAGAGCTTTATTACCCAAAAGGACTTCTACACCTTTCACACTCCCTCGCACACCCTTACCGGTAATAGAGTCAAAGCCTTCTGCCTTTTCTATATTTAGACTTTGTTCTTCTGCTGCTGCCAATATGGCATTCGCAAGAGGGTGCTCACTCCCTTTTTCAAAAGATGCCACGTGCGATAGCAAGGACTCTTTTGAAACTCCTTCTAAAGGCTCAATCGTTGTAAGCTTTGGCTTACCTTCGGTTAGAGTTCCTGTTTTATCTACAACAAGAGTACCTACTGTTCTAAGCTGCTCTATGGCCTCAGCGTTTTTAAAAAGAATCCCCATTGAGGCACCCTTCCCCGTAGCAACCATTATCGACATCGGAGTTGCCAGACCTAAAGCACAAGGACAAGCAATAATAAGTACTGCAATGGAATTAACCACAGCATGTGCCATCGAAGGACTTGGTCCAAAAACAGCCCATACAATAAAAGTAATCAAAGAGATTAGAATCACTGTAGGAACAAAATATGCAGAAACTTTATCTGCTAACTTTTGAATAGGTGCTTTGCTTCTTTGAGCCTCTGAAACCATATGAATGATTCTAGACAAAAGTGTTTCTGATCCAATCTTCTCTGCCTTCATAACAAAGCTACCAGACTGATTGATAGTCGCTCCAACTACTTTAGACCCTTTAAACTTTTCTACTGGTATGGGCTCTCCACTAATCATGGATTCATCAATAACAGTTTTACCTTCAGTGACAACTCCATCGACGGGAACTTTTTCGCCAGGTCTCACTCTAAGCAAATCACCTACTTGAACTTCTGAAAGTTCAACGTCTTGTTCTTTGCCGTCCGAAAAAATCTTTCTTGCGGTTTTTGCCGATAAACCAAGAAGTTTTTTAATTGCTTCGCCTGTTTGAGCTCTGGCTCTTAGTTCAAGAACCTGTCCCAACAAGATGAGAGCTACCACAACAGCAGCGGCTTCAAAATAAACTCCAATCTGCCCGTGCGCATCTCTAAAAGCATCAGGAAAGATCGAGGGGAAGAACAAAGCAATCGTGCTAAAAATATAGGCAGAACTCACTCCTATACCGATCAAAGTAAACATATTCAGTGACATGTTCTTTATTGAGTTTATGCCTCGCACATAGAATGGCCACGCTGCCCATAAACAAACAGGCGTTGCCAATGCAAACTCAATCCACACTCTAATATGTGGGCTTATTAATTTAGAGAGTGGTTGCCCTGGTATCATTTCAGACATTGCGAGTATAAACACAGGCAAAGCCAAAGCAGTTGCAACCCAAAAACGTTTGGTCATATCTATGAGTTCGTGATTTTCCTCTGTGCCATCTGCCACTACAGGCTCAAGTGCCATTCCACACTTAGGACAACTTCCTGGACCGATTTGCCTCACCTCCGGATGCATGGGGCAGGTATACATTTTATCGTTTGATACAGAGTCAGTTGCCTTAGCCTCTTTTTTTTCTAAGTATTTCTGGGGCTCTGCTTTAAATTTTTCTAAGCACTTAGCGCTACAAAAATAATACGCGGATTCCTTATAAATATACTTGAGCTGCGAATCAGAACTCACCTTCATGCCACAAACAGGATCTACTAGTTCCTTAGATATACCCTGAGCTTTATTTCCTTCAGAAGATTTATCGCAATGTGAGCAATGTTCCATAGACACAAGAATACCCCTGGGGGGTATATTAGGTCAAGGTTAATACCTTGTTTTGACCAGTTGCCTATTATAAGGTCAACTGAGATCGTAAATGTTAAAGTTAAATATAGCGATTGCTGGAGACTGGTTTAACTCCTAGCTTAAGTCCATGAGCGAACATTTACCAAAAATCAGAAAGTACAGATTCATATGGGGAATTGTATCTTTTATAACGCTCATATCTTTTTTGTTAATGTGGGCATTCACCAGCCGAGGAACTCCCTCAAATCCCAAATTAACAGAACCCGTAACTGAGCTAGATACGTCTCCAGCCATACCCGCACAGTAATAATTGATTTAACGACTACGCTACACTTTGGGCTCAAGATTAAAGTTTTCTAAAAACAACACTTCGTTTGGGCATTCCAAAATTTCAGAGTAACGAGACGCAAACTCTTTTAAGTAAGGCTGGGAACTGTGCTCATTAAATTCCTCTTGAGTCGCCCACTTTTCAAAAAAGTAAAATAACTGAGAGTCAGTAGGCACCCGAAACAATTCATACTGCAAACAGCCCTTCTCTGATTGTGCACGCTGTGGAAACAAAGAAAAGAACTTCTCAGCCTCTAAAACTTTATCCGCTTTGACTTTTATTTTTACCGCAAGAATGACCATTCATTATAATGTGTAGATTTTAGTTATAGGTAATGCAATCATAACTACTCTCAAACTAAATGGAGCTTCAAAGGATAAGGGAATTTCTGTAGTAAATTTAAAAAGTAAGATTTTTACTTCCAGCGCTGGAAGTGACTTAATTGGAATTTGGTGCCCAGGACTGGACTCGAACCAGCATGCTTACGCGCCACCCCCTCAAGATGGTGTGTCTACCAATTTCACCACCTGGGCATTTAGTCAGGTAATGTGCCAAGTAATTACTTGGCTCTTATCAATGTGGACTGTAACCAAAGCTCGGGCGCTTTTCAAAGGCATTGATGGCTTTTTTTGTGCTTTTAGAGCCCTTTTGAACAAGAAAAGACCCAAGGAGTAGCCCTTTGGCTACCCTCTTGGGGGATCTTATGTTCAGTAAATGGACTTAGTTTAAGTTTTCGCCCTTGGGCTGCTGAGTAAAGCTGTAAGCCTGGATTATTCGGCAGGCTACGGGGATCACTGTGCCCACAAGTCTGGGGCCTGAGGGCGTGGTGATTTTGCCGTAAAAGTTAAGTGAACTCTCGGGTGTGAAATAATGATTAGGACCATAGATATTATAACCCACTTCAACTGTGAGGGGAGTAAAAAGCTCACCCAGCATGTCGTGCGACATTTTAAGATCTCCCCTTATCCCATACCTCAATTCGTAGTTCGTTTTCTTATACGCGGCTCCACTGTGTTTTTTGCCCTCAAAGGTGTACTCGGCTGCGCCCTCACCCTTGTAGTGAGCAAAGTCCTCTTTGTGTTGAGTTAAAGTAGCCGTGAGCACAATGTCGTGGTTTTTATCCACACATAAAAGCTGCGACTTATTAAAAGTCTCAGGTCCTAGTGGGTCCACTTCAAAGGGCGACTCGCCGGCTAATGCATTAAGCCCTATTAAAGCTGCTAGTAAAAGATTTGTTTTTAAATTTTTCATCGTATTTTCTCCTCCGATAGGGGCACAGTAGCGACTTTCGTTTAAAAAGAAAAATTAATAGTTTTTCTGTTATAATTAGCAAAACTTATGAAGCTTCCTAGCCACGAAATCTCCGCTTTCGTAGAAATAGCCCGCACTCAAAACATCACGCTGGCGGCGCAAAAACTTTTTGTTACACAATCCGCGCTTTCGCAGCGGATACAAAAATTGGAATCTCTTCTAGAGTGCACACTTTTTATTCGCGATCGCAAGGGCCTACAACTCACCGAAGCTGGTACCAAGCTCCTGCGCTATTGCCAAAGTGTTGAAGGCTTAGAAGAAGAATTCTTAAATGAGATTCAAAACTCTCAAGAACTTGTGGGGTCACTCCGCATTGGAGCTTTTTCTTCTGTCTTGAGAAGTGTCATCATCCCCACCCTTACGCCTTTTCTGCGCAAGCACCCACGCATCCACTGCGAGTTTAGACGATATGAAG
This sequence comes from Bdellovibrionota bacterium, assembly GCA_041391385.1. Classification (GTDB taxonomy): domain Bacteria; phylum Bdellovibrionota; class UBA2428; order UBA2428; family UBA2428; genus CANIGN01. The sequence continues at coordinate 354,332 of JAWKOD010000004.1, read as the reverse complement.
TTCTCGATTTACCTAAGGCCCTAGAAAATTCCGAAGCTGAAATGGTGGTCTGCGACTTTCACATGAACAAAGCTCACATTGAAGAAAAGCTACTGGGAGAGGAGCACTATGTACTGATTGAAAGCTCCAAGCACTCCTGCCCAGACAATGTGTTCCTAGATCACGGCCCCTTAGACACCGCCACAGAAGACTTCTTTAAGGCTCAAAATAAATCACCCAGCAAATCTCATAAAGTACCCACAAATTACCGCAGAAGTTACATGGGCGATGCCTACGCCATTATGGATGCCGTGGCTGAGGGTCTTGGGCGCGCGGTGATGTCGAAGCACTTAGTAGAGGGGCAAAAAGGTCTTCGCATTGTAAAAGGTTTCAAGCCCTACTCGCGTCCCGTAGTGTTGCATTACTTTAAACGCGATTACACGCCGAAGTTACAACAACTTGTTATTCAACAACTAGCTCCGCATAAATGGGGAAATGATCGTTTACTCCCTTGAGTTTATTGGGATCAATTCTCAGAGCGTAGAAGCAAAAAAACCAAGCTTGACTCGGGGCGTTACTGTGGCTATATTTCACTCCTCATGAACATTTCCAAGGCGTCACTAAGCTTGTTATCCACCTTACTACTCTTTACTCAAACACATACTCTCGAGGCAGAGACACTTGATGAGCAAAAATCAAGTGTTGTCGTTTTCGAAAACTTAAATCAATCCGATGTTTTTGTTTCAATTGAAGACGGTGATCTTACAATTAAAAATACCCAAGGTACATTGTTAGCTAAGGAAGATGAATGGGATTCAAGCGACGCTGGCATTTCATATAAAGAGACCCTTTTAAACAGACAGTTAGTCTTGGCAAAAGCGAGTAACTCAACTGTAAAAATATTAAAAACTGAAACGGGAAATTGGTATTGGATATCGGTTGATAACGCAAAATATACTGACATTTCCAAAGTACCCTTCATGCCATACAATATTGTTTTTAAAAATATTAGATATCCTTATGACACATCTTTCTTTGAAGTATCTGCATATGAACGAGTGATCTATCGTAAACCTTACTATGCAAATGCTACGGGAATAGCAATGGCCGAAAAGTTTGGCGATCTAAAGGCTCAGCGAGATATTTACATCCGCCAAAAGCAAGAAGTCCATCTAATATGGTCGATGCCATTTTCAAGAGCTCTCTTTGGTCCAAAGTTAGATGAAAGAGGAGTTCCTCAATTCAAACTTGTACCTACTTCAACAAATAATTAATCAACAACTAGCTCCGCATAAATGGGGAAATGATCGCTTGCTCCCTTGAGTTTATTGGGGTCAAAGCGAACGGGATACATGGACTTGTTTGTTGAAAGTGTTTTTACACTCTTCGCATCCCAATGCCAGCGGGCTTTCTTTTCTCTATCAAAACGCAACAAGAGCAAATCAAAAAACGACCACTCCTTGTTGCCGGGATAATAATAGGTACCTTTGCAGTCCTTGCAACCATCCATATGAGCGGGACGCCAAATGTTTTCAAAGTAAGATTTATAAACCTTCTCTTTATCCCATTCTTTTGAGGTGATGTTAAAATCCCCACCGGCAATGAGTACGTCATTGGCAGGAACCTTAAGAGCAAGTTTATTGAGTTCATTTAAAACTACGGCACGTTCATTAAACTTGGCGCCCTGGGAAGGCAAATGCAGAGCCAGGACATGTAACACCCTGGGAGCAGTTTCAGTGCCTATGTTGAGATGCGCATGCAAGATCCCTCGCAGGTCTTTTGTTTTGGCGACCTCCGTTGTCTTTTTATTTTTTTTGGATTTCTTAGACTTTCTACGTTTTTTTTCAACGGCAATGTAATGGTATTCATATTTGATGAGGGGATAACGACTTAAGATCGCCTGATCAATGCCTCTCTCATCTTTAGAATCAAAGTGAGTCACGGTGTAGCCCGCTTTTGATAAAAACTTCTTATTCAGTTCTTCTACAACTTTTCTATTTTCAACCTCTTCTAAAATCAGCACATCAGGCCCGCGCCCCCCGGGTGCGCTCATAATTTGCTCGGACAGGTTTTTCATTTTCACATCTAAGAGTGACTGGTTCCAATCTAAGAACAAACAATCCCACATACGACTTGCATAGCGTGCGTTCTGGCTTTTGCAGGCTTTTTTATGAGCTTCGTTTTTTTTAAGCTCAAGGGGCAAATAAGTTTCGTCTTTTATCTTTGGATCGTCTTCGGTATCAAAGAGGTTTTCGGTATTATAGGCCACCACAGATATCCGCAGCTCTTTAGACTCGGGTGCGCCCGTCGATAGAGCCGCTACAAAAACACCGAATAAACAAAGAGCTGAGAATAGTCTCTTAGTAAAACCTTTTAAAATATTCGGTATCAATCAGAAAAGCCCAAAAGCTCAACTTCAAACACAAGTGTTGCTCCAGGAGGAATTACGTTACCCGCTCCACGCTCGCCATAACCAAGGTCAGAAGCGATTGTAAGTTTTCTAACTTCGCCCACTTTCATACCTTCAACTCCCAAGTCCCAACCACGAATAACTTGTCTATCTCCCACTCTAAACTCAAAGGGCTCGTTGCGATCTTTTGAAGAATCAAACTTAGTTCCATCTGTAAGCCAACCCGTGTAATGAACTTTAGCGAGTTGACCTTTTTGAATTACAGCTCCATCTGACTTGTGAGTAATTTCTACGTCTAATCCGGGGACAATTGTCATTTTACTTGCTCCTTTAGTTTTCACCATAAAAAAAGCGCCTGCTGCAATCAAGACCACTGCAACAATCGCAATAATAATCATATTTTTGTTTTTCTTTTTAGCTGATGCCATGCTCGATAGAGTAACAGCAATTATTCAGTAATCCAACCACCACCAAGACACCAATCGTTTTGAAAAAACACACAGGCCTGTCCAGGGGTAATTGCTCGCTGCGGAGCGACGAATTTTAATTTAAAAGCCCCACTTTCATCTTTTACAATGTCCGCTTCAGCGGGTGTGGTGCGGTAACGAATCTTGACTTGAATGCGCGAGCTCACAAGTTTCTCAGGATCATTAATCCAGTTAATGCGATCAAGACGACATTCCATTCGGTGCAGTTCTTCAGCCGAGCCCAAGGTTACAAGATTCTTTTCGGCATCAATACTTACAACAAAAAGATCTTCAAAATTGATCTTAAGCTTTTGAGCTGCCTGCAGCGCTGGCCCTAAACCCTTGCGTTGCCCCACTGTGAATTGATGAATCCCCGTGTGGCGAGCTAAAAGTTTTCCACTCGTGGTCACAATAAACCCGTCTTTGCGCACAACCGTGCCCTTCTGAATACGCTCTTCAATAAACTTGGCGTAATCATTATTGGGGACAAAACAAATCTCCTGGCTTTCAGCCTTTTCTGCAACCGGCAAGTTCCACTTGCGTGCCAATTCGCGAACCTCTTCTTTGGTGAGATCTCCCACGGGAAAGAGTGTTTTCGATAACTGCGACTGATTTAAATTAAACAAAAAGTAACTTTGATCCTTGCGTTGATCTTTTCCGCGACACAATTTGTAGCCTTGTTCGGAGTCTTTTTCGATTTTTGCAAAGTGCCCAGTGGCAATATACTCAGCATCTAAATCCATCGCCTTGCGATAAAGCGCATTGAACTTAACACGCGTGTTGCATTGAACACACGGGTTGGGAGTTTTCCCAGAGGCGTATTCACTGACAAAGTAATCCACCACATTGGCATCAAACGTTTTCTCTGTGTCCACCACGTAAAAAGGAATTTCCAAAGCTTCTGCCACTCGTCTTGCATCGTCCATGTCCTGCAAACTACAACAGGTGCCTTTGCTGCCTTCTTTGTGATACTTCGAGTAATCCGTTACCTGAAGAGCCATGCCCACCACGTCGTAACCTTGCTCTTTTAAAAGAGCTGCCGCCACAGAGGAGTCCACTCCACCCGACATGGCCACGACTACACGGATTTTTTTAGCGGAGTCTTTTTCAAAGCTCACCTCGTTACTCATGGAGTGACATCTTTCGCATCGGGCTTCATTTCAGGCAATACCGAATCCCATTTACTGCGACTTTCACGAATATGTTTTACTCGGTGCTCAAGTCGCTCACAAAAAAGATCAATTTCTTCTTCGGTGTTTTGAGGGCCTATGCAAAAACGAAGCGAAGATAGTGCGTCCTCTTCGCTAATGCCCATATTGAGGAGCACTCGAGAAGGTTTAAGTGAGCCCGAGTTACACGCTGACCCAGACGACAAATAAAAACCCTCCAGATCAAGAGCGAGCAAAAGACTTTCATCGCGGCAACCCGCAAAGTGAAAATTAAAAGTATTGCTCAAACTTTGAGCTTTTTGATCGCCATGCAAAGAAAAGCCTTCAATGCGCGAAAGCTGCATAAGAGCGCGTTTTTTGAGCTCATGCATGTGCGTGCGATAAGTTTCGCCGTTTTTCTTCCAATCTTGAATAGCCGCTAAGAAGCCAGCAATTCCAAGAGTGTTGTGCGTGCCCGCACGCCGACGCTTTTCCTGAGACCCACCCTGAACAAGTGGAGAAAAAGGAATCCCCTCACGCATCCACAAAGCACCAATGCCCATTGGGCCACCAATTTTGTGCGCTGAAAACACCATGTAATCAGCCAGGTGCATAGCCTTACGAATATAAGACTCGTCCACTTTGCCCAGCGCTTGGGCGGCATCTACCAAAACAAAGAGTCTTTGTTTTTTGGGCGTATTGAATTTTTTTATGAGTGTTTCAAGAATTTCTAAACGAAACATTAGGCCTGTTTCGTTGTTCACAAGCTGCCAGTTTAAGAGGCACTTTTTATCTTCTTGATCGCTAGTATCAAAGTAAGCCTCAAGGGCCGCTTCAAATTCTGAAAGGCTATTTTCACAAAACTGCCCCGATGACTTAACTTTGAGTTCAAAGCTTTGTTGCCATTTCATTTTGGCAACGCTTTCGAAAACCGCTGAGTGATCCACATTCGAATACGCCACGGCAGCAGAGCCTTCGAAACTTTTTAAGATTGTATTGATGCCCTCAGTGGCTCCAGAAATAAAAATCCACTGTTCGGCATCCTGGGTGCCCAAGTATTCACTGAGCGCCTTTTTAGCCTGGTAGAGTCGCTCCTTAGCGCGTTGACCGGGCTTATGAATAGACGAAGGATTAGCCAAATCAAAAGGGCTCTCAAGGGCGTGCACAAGAGCCTCTCTTACGCTGGGCAAGAGGGGCATCGTTGCGTTGTTATCAAGGTAAACCCCGTTAGGGATTGGGTTTACATATGGCATATCTTTAGTGCCCTATTATTAACACAGGCTAGTAGCTCAACCCACTCAAAAAATCAGCTGAGCGCAGCCTATAAGGGTAGCTGAGCGCCCAATGATCCTGACAACTATCCGACCCCTGTGTCACTTCCTAAGCTCCCCAATGAGCGAACACTTGCTTAGTGTCTGAGACATGAAAACAAATACCTCATTCAAAAAAGTTTTACTTCCAACAACTCTTTTGGCTTTCGCAGGCTTTGCACAAGAAACAGGGAAAACAACTGAGGGCGTTTACACCAGCATCAAGCAAAGTAATTGCGTTGTCGCAAGCAGTTCTGAACTTGTTGAAGACGCAGAAATTGATTTTTTAAAAATGAGCTGTCCAGCACTAGGCGGTTATGAAGTTGAAATCTCTGGAGGCGACATTCGTTACGACCTTAAGCTTCACTATCAAGGAGAGAACATTGCCCTTCCTTATGTAGGCGCTTTTCACGATATGGGCTCTGAAGTGATTGAATGGCGCTACTCTCGCGTAGATACCAACGAAGTTTTTGGCAAAAGCATCAAATACCAAGCTCTTATCTATCGTATTAACTCCGACTGGACTCAAGAAGACGGCACACTCAAAAATGTCTCAACACTTTATGTTGTAAGACTTGATGGCAAAAACTCTTGCGCAGTTGCCGCTCTTTCAACGCTCAATAACCCCGGTGGAGATCTCAACAAACTTGCGGTTGCAGCTGCTGAAGACAATACGTTGAAGTGCCTTAGCTTAGCGGACTAATTTTTAGGTTTAAGATTTTAGCAGATTCATCAAAGAAGGCTTCAAGCATACTTAAAATGCTTGAGGCCTTCTTTTTATAAAGCGCTTATGACATTTTTCAAACAGGTATCAAAGTCACCATTGTTCTCAATGGTGTGTATCTTTGTCATTTTAGCAATATTTAAGCGCTCAATAGCGAGCTCAAACTCTTTTGTTAAAAGCGTATACCAGCCAATATCTAAAGAACGAAAGCCATCATCTAAATCACGCGTCTTCCAAATCTCTGGGTTTACTTTTACAAAGAAAACATGGTCATAAGGGTCTTCCTCGTGCCATTTAACAATACTGTCTTCAATCATCGCTCTTTGAATGTTCGTTATACGGCCATCGCCTGTTTCATTAATGAGCTTTGTAAAAACTGCAATATCCAAAAGACTTCTATCCGTAACAATCAGTGGACACTTGCTTTCTCTCGCTTCTTGCTCTGCCAGGATTGAATGAGAAAGAACCCACCACTCTGTTTTAAAATCAGCTCTTTGATCGCAAGGATAAGGACACTCGCGAACTGATTCTTTTACAATATGTGAGTTTTTGAATTCTTTTGTGATTGCGGCACACAAAGTGGTCTTTCCAACGCCTTGTGCTCCAATGAATGCAATTTTCATAAGAATTATCTAACACCAGACATCGGCTTGAGCCAGTCTCTACGAATTCGTATTTGATTTAATGATGGCTTCTAGGTTGTGACGTGCGAGAAAAGTGTCGCAACGTGAGTTCACTGTTAAGGGATCGGGACTTGCCACCTGAGAGGGAGCAGATTCGCCGTTTGATACATCTTCGAATTTGATCGTGAGATGTAATGTGCAGCTGTAGCTGGGGCTTCGACCTTTTGATTTGCGTGCTTTGTGTGCAATTTTTTTCTGCTTCCATTTAACGTCAATGCCTGTGATGTTTACATTCGCAGAATGAACTTCTTTGATAGCCTGAGGCATCTTTTTGAGCCACGTCTTCATGGTCGTAGCGTCTGATACATAAACGCCTTTTTTATGAGATTTTGTCTTAATGCTTGAAGCACCCCAAGATTGAAAACTAAGGGTTATTGCGATTACGGTGATTGTTTTGAGAAGCATTCCTTGCACTTAGAGAACTTAACGCATTGCGTTATACTTGTCAACTCCTATCTTCTCACTCAAATCAATGACTGCTGCCCGAGGCCCTTCCCCTATCCCCAAGGAAGCTTGTCGTAGTCTGTTTCAACTATCCGGTCGCTGAATACCCAACCGTCATAATAAGCCTTCTTACTTTGAGTTTTAAAATAGCCACAAATCGCAAGCTGACCTGGATAAATAATTCCATTTTTCGACCCTTTAGCCTGTATGAGTAACTCAGGTAGGTAGATATCGCGCGCCTGATAAGTAATCCTCAAGATATTCCCCTTTAGGTCTGTGTTGAGTGTTACGGGTGCCTCAATGTCGCATAAGTAATTTTTTTGAACACCGTTCGCCCAACCAAGAGTTCTTTTGTGTTCTACAACTTTAGTCCCTTGAAACTTTCTTTCACCTTTTAGAGCACCTTGAACTTCTCTGAGCTTAAAGCGGACTAACCTTGAGCTTTCAATGTCACTCTGATTGCCGTCTCCACCAGGAAGATCGTAGTCTTGTGGAATTTCATTGGGGCGACCAATATAATATTGAACCTCATAGGCATCCTTACCGTATTCGTCGCTATCCGCTCTAATCATGAAAATATGATTGAAATGATATTGCGAGTAAGACCCATTCATATAACGCGAAGTAAACTTGTTGTAGCTAAGATAATATTTCCAACCAAACTTTTCTAAAGGATACTTCACCTTTACTCTATCCGCTGATTGAGCAGCGGGTTCGGCTTTACCTGTAATTTTGCTAATAACCTTGTCAGAGAGTTCTTTCGCCTCTTTTTCGTTAGCTCCTATAAGATGCGCAGCCTCGTGCATGAGTTTTCGCATAACCTTAAGTTCATCAATCTCTGCTGTCTCCACAGAGGTTGCACCAAAAATATAATAATATGGCTTGAGAGCATAAATCTCTTCACGATCAACGTCGTAATCAAAGATAAGTTCTTTGCCATCTCTTGCTTCTTCCTTTTCTGGAAGTTCTTTAAGGTTTTTGAGACCATTGAGAACAGTCACCAAGTCCAAACGCTCGGCAGCTGTATTAAGTTCACTCTGCTGAAGAATAAGAATTTCACGAATGAGCCGATCTCTTGAGCGAATCAACAGGCGAGCTGCTTCTTCTAAAGCAAATCCACCGTTGCCAGTTTTGCTTCCTTCTGCGCCTTTGGCATTTGGGAAGATCGAAAAAAGAATTGTTAGAAGAATAAGTTTTTTCATTTTGCACCTCTTTTACTTTTTGAAGTATTTTTGCTGATTGGAAATAGTTGAACACTAAGCTGATAAACTTGGCTTTTGTTTCCAGCTTCTAGATACTGAGCTAGTTGATCCTGAAACTTTCGAATCATATCTTTAGCACCCTGCATGCGCTTGGGATCTATAGCCATAGTGATCGATGTGATATCTCTCTCATTTAAAGGATCATTCAAAAGAGAGTCCTTGGCTTTTTCAAAGCCCTGCATATGAGCTTTTTTAAGCGAAAGACTTGAGATTTCGTCGCTCGTCTTAATGCGTGTGTGGAGTTTTGAGTAACGACCAGAAGGGAGTTTTTTAATGAGCTTAAGGCGTAGCAAGCGATCAAGTGCCTCTTTTGCTTTTTGCTCGCTAATAGAGAGTAGCTCTGCAAAGAGTGCATGATCATGTTTGGAAAGTTTTAAATCTAATAATGAAATAATTGCAAAGTGCTCCCAATCAGAAATAGCGTGATATATGTCGGAGCTGAGTTCGGTATAGTTTAAATCAAAACCCTCAATTGCCGATTCAAATGACTTCAGTGCCTGACGAGTTTTATTGGGACTCAGTAGCAATTTGTTACAAATTTTTTCAACCATTTTTTTTGAAAAACGGCGCTTACCCTTAAGGGCTTGAGAAAGAGCTCCAGGACTTACCCCTACCTGGCGAGCATAAGAACGAAGGCTATACGCAGGGTTCTTAAGCTGGGCATGCGCAAAGTGCTCTTGCAGCATTGCCTGAATAGAAGATTGTGACTTAAGAGCCATGCAAGAGACTTAATGCACTATGTTGTGGCCTGCAAGATAATTTGAAACAGAGTGTTTCAAGAATTTTGAAACACTCTTGTAACGGCTTGTAATTTTAGTGAAAGAGTAGCGGTATTACTTATCTTGAAGCTCGGCGTATTCCACTCGAATATCCAAGAGACGCGTTCCCAATCCGTAACCTTGCGACTTACCAGCCTTGGTAATAACTCGCTCCAAGATCCAACGGTTATATTGTTCAATGTATCCCACAGGTGGCGTGACGCGAATGGTGTCGTTAACGTTAATATCCATGTTTTCCGTAAGACCTATTTTTCGATCTTCATAGGTAGAAATCCAGTTCATTCGACGCCAGCTACCTTCGCCATCGCGTTTAGCTAAAATTCGATAAGAAATAGATTCGTCTGAAGCCAAAGTCACAAAAGCCAAATCATTGGGCATCTTCGAAACTTTAAAGACCATCATGTTGGAATCAAAATGTAAGTTACCCACTAAGTAGGTAGAAGAGTATTCACACTCTGGATAGGTGTCGCACATATCGACCGCTCCCCATACCCAAGCTTCTTCGGTGCCTTTAATACCCTTGCGTGACTGCATACATGCTGTCGATAGTAGTAATAATGCGAATACTAATTTTTTCACTCCAAATTCCCTCAAGTAGAGGGTTGCAATGGATGTGCCAGCCCTGTGTGGCTTCAAAGCGGGTCTTAACCAACCCTTAACGATAATCTAACACTCAGGTGTACAAAAACTAGACAATCCAGCCGTAAAAGCGCCCAAAAATCAGACAAATACGCGCCACTCTTAACTTAACGCCTGTTAAGAGCAAAAAAGGTAGCGGGCGCTTGCCCAAAACACCCTTGACGCCTTTTAACGGAACTCGGCGGAGCAGCTCGCCAAGGGCTATTAGGTGTCCAAAAGCCTCCGCGCTTGAGAACCTTCGTGCCAAGAGGTGCACATGAATTCAAAATTTAAATCCTTGTCGATCATTCTAGTGGGAACTTTTGCCATCAGCATGTCTCACGCAGACGGATTAAAAGAACATATGGAAAACATGGCAAACCATGATTGCAAAAAATACTCCAAAATAGCCACAGACATCGTCTCAGATGGATCAACCGTTGTCTGGGAGCTCAAATGGGCAAGTACAATTTGTACAACATACGGTTTAGAAGCTCTAAAAATTGCTCGTAAATTTGATAGCTACTACGAATGGCAATTCAAAGCTGCCTGTCTTGTCGATAACCCCTACGCGCTCGATCTTTTTAAAAAGATAGTTCGTCGATCCCACTACCAATGGGAACTTGAAGCACTTAAAAATGTAAAAAACAAAATCGCCTATGATGCTTGCCAAATTATTCGCCAAGATAGCCACTATGAATGGCAGCTCAGTGCTGCTTCAAGAATCAACACCGAACGCGAGTTCAATGCATTTAAGAAACTCGTACGATATGGCTATAACTCGTACGAAATAGAAGAAGTAGCGAATTTAGACGATTAGCCCTTTAAAGCTGAACGTTTCCACCCCAGGAAAAAGCAGTGTAGTCACACGCGTTTAAGCCCAAAGCGCTCGAAGTGCTCAAGGGTTTATATGCAGCGGGATCTTCTTTTTCAAAGCGAGGTCCCCATTTAAGTGTTGGGTTTTCGCATGTGTGAGTCTTCGCCAAACGCTCCCTCCAAGGTACAAAATGCTTTACGTAACTTCTTAAGTAGTGAGCCTCAAGCGACGAATAAAGAAGATCTACAGAAAAACCACTGGGACCTCTGTAATCAGCATCGTCATAACAAACCCATGTTTTGCGATCGCCATAAACAGCAGGATCCTTGGGATTAAACTTAATCACTGCTTGCACTCCCGCACGCTTATATCCCATCCAATCAAATGGAGTTTTAGGTGCTGGATCTGCATTGCTGTGAAAATTCACTGCAATATTGCGGGTGCGGTTCATGTATTTATCTAAAATATTGCGCGCCCAAATGTTGCCCACTCGAGGAGCAGCAAAGAAATAAGCACCCCGCAGGCGATCATCATAGCGATCAATCAAAGGCTTATCGTGTGTGGTCTCACGCGATACAAGTCGAATAGCCATTTGAGTTCCAAGTGCAGCACCCATGCTGTGACCGGTAAGCATTATGGGAGATGGATTGTTTTTAAGATCAAGTATTTTAACAATTTCTCCATAAACCTCGTCCAAAGCGAGTGCAAAGCCCTCGTGCAACCAAGCTTCACCGTTATGCTCAGAGATATCCTCAGTTGTAATGTCTAAATTCGTAAGCCAATCTTCAGCATTATCCGTGCCCCTAAAAGCAACAATGCTAAGACCACTGTCCTTGATGTAGTTACCTTTGGCGTCTTTCTTGGGTAATATCTTCGCAACAAAAACCTCTACATCTGACGGGCCTTCAACAAAATAAATCTGATCAAAACCCATATACTTCAGACGATCGAATGCTAAAGGATACTTAAGATATGCGATTGAAGTCATGACTGACATCCAATAGACATTAGCCTCAGTCAATCCTTGTTCTGTTCGAGTTCCTGGGCAGATCCTAAACTCAGATAAGTGCTGAGCATCGAGAGGTGAACCCACCTCATCAAACGCTGTTGTATCGTGTCCATCATTGGCATCTGCTTCAAGCTGCATCTCACGAGCCATTATGGTGCTTTCACTTTCGAGAGCCTTACTGCTCAATCCAAGTTGTGTGAGCCCCAAAGGAGATACCGTATAAACTCTCGTTCGATTCGTAAGAAAAGATTTATTTTGTAGACCAGAGCCTACTTCTTGTTGATCGAGAGGGTTTTTAGCCTCGTTCACACGGGCTTCTCTAAGAATCCTTCCTATGGGAAGAATATTGTCTTCTACGTCGTCTGGAATTTGATTGGCATGAGCTACTCCTAGACTCAGCACAGACACTGTAAGTACACCCGGAAAATATTTTAAAAGAAATTGCATCACACCACCCTCCATGGCCATAAAGCCTACGGGCACCCCTGCCCTCAACTCCAATAGTCCTAACACTTCTTATATCTATTTTGCTTCTTTGTTTTTCTTAAATTACTTACGCGAGCTTCCGTAAGGCGTCACGCGTTGCGCAATATAATGAAGAGAATCACGCTTTAACTTCTCACTGAGAACAAAGTCACTTAAAATCCTTATTGTGTCTAAGTCGATAAAGTCCAAAAGTACATGGGGGGGAGCAAGACCCGGAGCCGGTCGCCCCAAAACATCGCCCCTGGTTTCACACTTATCTCGACCACGAGTGGGCCGACAACGGCCCCTGCTTATCACTCTTAAAATTCGAAGTGCTTTTGGCGATATTCGAAATCCAGAGTTCTTATCTGTCTTCGAAAAAGCCTGTCAACGTGCACGTCGCTTTGGACTCAGAATCATTCACTATTCATTTTTACCCACAAAGATACTTCTTTTTGTAGAAGTTAAAAAACAAGAAGAACTCGAAAAAAGTTTCAAGAGCCTCAACACGGCTCTGGCCGTTTACCTCAAAAAAGATTTCCTTAAGCGCACAGGCCTTGATCACCGGGGAGCAGTTTTCTTGGGGCGCTTTGAGATGAAAACCATAAGCTCAGCTGAAGAAAGCAAAGCCGCCATTAGAGAAGTTCTCTTTTCGCCCGCTAAACTTTTTAGCCGCAAAATATATGCCGACACTTATTCCTCAGGCGCACTTTTTGGAGCTTGGGATAAATTGCTCGAAAGTGATGAGGTCTTTGAGGACTTTGACTTTAAAGAAGAAGAAATCTCTCAAATGAAGCGCATTACAGCGACTCCTCAGTTTTGGCTGAGCCAAAGTGCGTGGAGAGAAAAAACTACAAGTTACAAAAAAGAACTTAGTGAAACTTTATAATCTGTATATGTGGTCAAAACTATTCCCCACTTTTATGTACTTCAGCATTGTCTCTGTTGGGTCCGCTCTTAACATAAGTGGAGTTAAATTCGGCTTACACAAATGCCTCGTCGCTATTCAACAACGTATATCAACAGAATCACAAAAAACTCCACTCACTCTAATTGCGAATTTAAATCCCTTTTTTGGAAAAACCGCCCCTAAAACAAGATTAAATGCCTACAACTATGAAGCACCCAGCACGCTCATAGCCCCAGAGCTTACCCGCTTTCGAGGACTTGTTGTTACAAGAGCTCAATTACAGGATATCGCACAAAATGGACTCAACCCCACTCTCTCCACTCAAAACAGAAATAGCTTTGGAAGCCTTCCAGATGCCATTCACCATGCAAACATTGAAATGAGTAATAGAAAATACAAAGAAGAAGAACACATTATGATTGTTGTGCAAATAAATCCAGAATGGACAGGGCAACTCAAAAAAGACCCCCACCAACTTGCCACAACATACACTTCTCATTGGATACCACCTCAAGCTATTCAAAGCATTATGGCGATTGACCCCTCTTCAACTGAACGTTTTAGGCTTGTTGAAATCACCAATCCCTAACTTGCTTTAAAATGCCAACTCATATGACAGAATATTAAATATTACACTTCATGCGAGTTGTGCTAAATCAGGCTTCGGTGCAAAAATATAAAATTATCCCAACCCTTCTTTTTGTTATTCTTATGCAAATCACATCTCTTGCGAATGCAGTCATGATTTTGCCCATGAGAGCACTTTGCTACGACAGCAAAGACTCATGTATCCGTGCTCGAAGTCAACTCGAGGCGCGCGATGCCGACCCTGTCGACATCAACCTTTTTGCATGTGCAAGAGAAACAAACGAGTTAAACGAAAGGACGCGAGTAAATTGTAAAAAAAATCAGTGGAAACTCAACTCTCAGTTACGCTCCACTTGGAGCGAAGAAACTTTAGTTCAAAAATATTCAAAATTAGGTTATCTTCCACTACGTTCAACGTGCACGGACACGTGTTACGACGCTCAAAGAATCGTCTCTTTAATCACCGAAGGAAGTGAATTTTCTGAGTGGCTAAGTGTCAACAACCGCTTTGCTCTTGAATTAAGTTGTCGCCGTCGTAGCAACCAAGAAGTTGAAAAAAGTAGAAACAGAGAATGCGAAAACAAGGATTATCTTGTTGAGTACAAAATTAAGCTGCGACACTACTCTAGGTAGTTACACTCTAAAGGAATTGCTGCCCTATTCCCTTCGACTACAAAATGCTCTTTTTTCTCAGGAGTTGCGGGACTTGAGTAATTCAATGTTAAAGTTACCTTTGCTTCACTCACAGACTCTTCTATTTGCTGACGACCTGTGCCCGAAATGGTCTGAGATTCCTTGTCCACCATCAAACTACGAAGAAGATATAACGTGTTATCAACTTCAGAGTTTTGTAATGACCCAAAGGAACTTCCATCAACACTCACGCTTGTAAGGTTTGTATAGGTCGTTGAAACATTTGTTCCCTCCTCACCAATGGCAGCGTTGCCTTCAATTTGGCAAGAATAGGTTCCAATAAATTCACCCAACGAAGAGGAGTAATCTTGAGCACAATAAAGACTATACTCCCTTCCTCTGTCTGCATTTTTACATGTAACAAGTGATAGCTGCTTACTCCTTGCATACGCTACATCCAAAGAAAAGATAGAAATAAAAGTGATTCCTAAAACCCAGTAACGATTTGTCATGTATGCACCATCTCCTTTAAGTCGCACAAATATAAGGTGAGTCAGAAGTATGAGCAACTTTTGCTACTTGAAATTGTTCCCCTACAGTTCTCATGTCACTAGAAGCATGAAAGTATGTGTAAAGTACTGAACTTAATGAATAGCTTTCGTTACGGGAACTTCGGTAAAGACCATCGTCTCTACACCCACGCGACCACGAGCGAGTATTTCGCCCCACGGGGCAACTACCATTGAGATTCCCGTATTCGTAGGACGAATAAAGGGAAGCCCCTCGCGAGCGGCCTGCCATATGGCTAAATGTGAATGTAAAAAAAGCTCGGCACCTTCGCCAAACCACGAATCGTTGGTGGGATTCACGAGAATAATATCTCTTCCAGGGAACTGCTCCTTGGCTGAGCGGACAGCCTCTTTAACGTATGCTTCGTCGAGAGTTTCAAAACAAATAAAGGGCAAAAATACAGGTCCTTGAGGATTATCATGAGGCAAGGGCACATGCCTTGCGCCTTTTCCAAAATTATTCAAAAAAGGAAAAGTCTCATAGATCCACGGAAAATACTGATCTCCTGGAACGTATTCCCCAAAAGGCATACGAACTACTTTTCTATAGTGTCCTCTAAACTCTCCACTTGAAGAATAAGCAGCCACCACGTTGTACTGATACATAGTAGACTTAGTCCCCTCGTCTACCGAGTCCTCTTCATATGCTCCAATCATATGAAAACCACCGGTGATTTTTGCCCATGAAGATAGAAGTTCAGAAAGTGAAGAATCATTTAAAGGAAACCCTGGAAAAGAAGTCTCGGGCCAAAAGACAAAAACTTCTCCCAGACTTTCGCTTTTCTGCTTAACAGCGAGCTTTTCAATAAGATCTCGATAAATTCTCAACACGTTTTCATTTGTCGGAGCGCCATCTCGAGTCTGTAGTTTTTTCTCAAAATTACCCACAGCCCCCTGGAGCAAAGCTACTTTTTGACGTGAAGAGTATTTTTGCTGAAGACTCTCAATTTGTTTTTGACCTAAAAAAGCTCCCAAACAAAGCATCAAAACCCAAGCAACACTCCACGCACCAACGCGTTTTGTGATTTTATTTGTCCACGCAAAATGAAGGCTTGAAATGAGCCCATAAAAAATAAGGTTCCAGCCCAAGGTTCCAAACACGCCCGCACTCGCCAAGAGTTGTTTCTGGCCACCAAAACTCTGCACAGGCTCCCAAGGGAAAAAGCGATAATCACAGTAATCCCAAACGATCCAAAAAATAAAAATAGCCAAAACTCTTAAAGCATTTTTCTTAACTTTAAAAACCTGTGGCCCCAACAATCCCGCCACCACTGAACCACTCAGACTCATAAGGACAAAAGCTAAAATTCCCATCACCCACGCAACTAAGATATGAAAGTCCGAAAACTCTACAAGCGTATGAGGGATCCAGTACAAACCAGAAAGGCGCGTTGCCATAGAAAAAACAAAAATACTTTTAAAAAAGTACCAAAAGTTTTTTTTAGATTCAGAGCTTCGCTCAAATAAGAACCACGTAAACAAGCCATAAGCCACAATACTTAAAGGCCAAAAACCAACGGGAGGATAGGACATTACATAAAGCACCCCAAAAATAGTGCTCAATAAAACTTCTTGAGAGAAAATCTTCTGTAGGAGCTTCATTCGTGTTTTAAGAAGCTCCGTACCCTAAGTGCCATATCCGTAACAACTTCTTCGAAACTTTTCGAAGTTGAATCAATAGCTATTGCATCATCTGCTTTTTTCAAGGGAGCAATATTCCGGTTCATATCTTGTTCGTCACGAGCCTTCGTTTCTTTTATGATCTGTTCAAGACTCATTTCCACACCCGCCTGCTGCAATTCTGCCTGACGACGCTTGGCGCGACTCTCGAGAGAAGCCTCTAAGTAGAACTTAAGATCTGCTTGGGGAAAGATCACAGTTCCGATATCGCGACCTTCCATCACAATTCCACCTTCAACTCCAAAATCTCTTTGAACTTGAAGAAGTGCGGTTCTTACAGCAGGCAACTTCGATACATTCGAAGCAGCCATACCCATTTCTGGAGTACGAATTCCTTCCGTAACATCAATTTCATTACAAAAAATTCTTAATTGAGGAATAGCGTCTTTATCGCCATGAGGGGGGAGTTCTAAATTTCCAAACTGAAATTTAAGCTTTGAACAAAGCTCAGCCAGCTTCACTTCGTCATCCAGCCCGATTCCTTTTTCAATAGCTTGAAGGGCCAAAGATCTATAAAGAGCCCCCGTATCAATAAGTTTAAACCCCAAGGTATACGCCAACCATCTAGCAGCGGTACTTTTTCCAGCACCCGCAGGGCCGTCGATCGTTACAATAGGGAGCTTTTTCGAGTTAAGAGCTTCAGGAGGAGGCACTAAGCTCGGTCCTGTGAATTTATTAGATTCCGTCATAGTTTACCCAATGAAGTTACACCAAAAATTCGCGAATGGCTGCGTAAACTGTATCGTCTTTAATATCTTTCATGCAGCGATGATGTCCCAAAGGGCATTTTCGCGGGCCATGTATGTCACAAGGCCTACATTCGAGGTCTAGAGCTAAAACGCGCGCATTTTTTCGCCAAGGTGCAAAACCAAATTCAACAACGGTAGGGCCAAAAAGAGCCACAACGGGAACATTTAAATCACAGGCCACGTGGACAGCTGCTGAATCGCCACTCACCACAACACTGGCCTGAGAGATAAGGTCAATCCACTCTTGAATTCCTGTTTTGCCTGAATAATTTTTTACAAGGCGAGACTCAAGTTGCTTTACTAACTGATCGGCCTTGGGGGCAAAATTCTTATCTCCTAGTAGCCAAACCTCTATGCCATCAGTGACAAGATTTTTCATCAATGCAAGCGCATTTTCTAAGCTCCACTCTTTTGTGCCCCAGGGACTCCCCAAGGAAAAAGCCACCACTCCCTTTTGAGTCTTTTTTTCGCCTAAAAGTGAGGGACACTCACTCGACCAACCTAAAGTAGGACCGTCTTTACGCAAAAGATCTAAGTTTTTTTCAATTTCATGTCGCGAATTTTCCCAACTACGAGGAACGCAGTCCGTATAAAAAAAACTCGCAGCCCCAGACGAAAAGCCAATTCGCTTATCGGCCCCTGAAAATAAGCCCAGCAATGAAGTCGAAAAGCTTCGATGTATGCAATACGTATGATCAGCTAAAAAATGAGTCTTTTTTAAGGACTGAGCAAAGTTTCTTAGTGCCCAGGGACCTTTTATTTTCTTTTTATCCCACGACTCAATATGCAATTGAGAAGACCACTGTTTTAACCCCTGCTCTTTGGCTCGCTGAAATACAGAAATATTCCGAGGGGCTGCCACTAAGAGTACTTCGTGTTTTTTTTCAAGCTCTCGATAAAGAAAGGGGAGCGTTAATACGGCATCTCCCAAAAAAGAGGTTTGAATGACCCAGTTCTTCACTACCCCTGAGCTTCGCCTGACTAAGTATCGTTATCAACTACTTTTGAAGGATCTAGATTGAGCGGAGTAGCAAATTCTGGGATTGGCCACGCCCACGGGGATCCCGGCTTATACTCAACAAGATCGCCTGTAATTGAGCCAATCCGGATCTTCACATTGAACTTAGTCATTATTCTTCGATCATCTGCTGTCATCCAAACAAGCGCATCGCCTTTTGGCTCCAAGTTGCCCTGAACACGAGTGAAAACCTTATAACGATTACACAGAAAGGTGCCTGCCTTTGTTTTGATTTCCTCTTGTCCATCAAAAACATACTCGTTGTTCCAATGCTTAAAGCGATCATGAACAGGAAAAGTAATTTTCTTTGGATTTTTAACAAAGCGACTAAAGAAATAAGCTCCAAACATATCCTGAGGATTGTTATAGAGTGTGTGTTTCTCATCTATCACTTTAGTTTCACGTTTAGGGCGAGTAGTGCTGCTATAAAAATGCTGCTGTTTAATTTTTTGATTAAAGATAACAACTCTGCGGCCCCACTCTCCACTTTCATTTTGAGAAATCTCTTGTCGAAGTGGTAAGTGATCTTTCATTCGTACCCAGGTCTGAAGGGTGTCATCCACTTTATAAAACAAATCAAAGAACTTATGGCTGCGAACGCGTGCAATGTAATGAAGCACTACTTCTCCATCTAGTTTTTTTACAGGAGCGACTTCCATGCTCGCCTTACCGCCCTCAATAGGACCATAGCGAACAATATAAGTAACTTTTTCACCTACGCTAAAAGGCCACTTTTCAACAAAACCAGCAACTGATTTATGAGGAACAATTTTGGTTTCAGACGTTTTCTTAGAAGTTGACTTTTTTGAGCTTTTTTTAGAAACGACCTTCGAAGTAACAGCTTCAATCTTTGGCGGAGCAGGAGGTGTTACATCCTCAATTTTTTGAAGCATCTTTTCAGGGGCATCACCCAACTCTGCTTCTTCTTTTAAGTTTGAGGCACACCCTAGAACGAAAAACAAGATGATATATTTTTTCACTTATCTTCATTCTGTCATGGAAGAAAATTGCTGAAAAGCTATGAAGTCTTTATTCTTAAATAAATGGGGCTACTAGGCATTTTCTATTTACTGCTCTGTACGGTGTCTTTTTCCGTTCTTGATGTCTGTCGCAAAAAATTGGCTATCACCTACTCACCTTATCGAATTTTGACTCTAGTAATGGGAGCTCAAATCCCTCTTTATGCACTTTGGTACATTTTAAGCCCCCAAAAAGAAGTGAACCTCGACCTTTATAGCTTTTGGGGTGCAAGTAACATCCTATTTAACCTTGCCGCCAATCTACTTATAGTGCGTTCTCTACAAATTTCACCTCTCTCAAATGCCATTCCCCTCTTAGCGCTATCGCCAACTTTTTCGCTCCTCTTCCAACCTTTTTTTCATATCGCTATCCATCCTATTCAAATTCTAGGAGGCATGGTCATATTCGCAGGTGCTCTCATTTTAAATGGAATACCAAAACTAAAAAGCAAAGTGGACCGCGGTCTCATTATGATGACTTTCGCTGCGCTCTGCTGTGGAATTTTAATTTTGCTCGACAGAAGAAGCCTTCGCTACGCCAGCATTCCTTTTCATGGTCTTGTGCAAACAGTCGGCATGACAACACTCTGCCTAGCACTTGAAAGAATTTATAAAATTCCTCATGGCGAAATGAACATGTCTCTAAAGCAAGCCCCTTGGCGCTATTGGATTGGTGCCTCCGTTTTTGCATTCACTGCAGGAGTTGGCCAACTTAGTTCACTAAGTTATTTTGATCCAGCCACTGTTGAATCCGTAAAACGTGCCATGGTCTTATTCTTAAGCGTGAGTTTTGGGTTTATATTTTTTAAGGAACCTCTAACGAGACGTAAAATCATTGGTATATTTTTTATGTCGTTGGGGATTATCTTAAGTTCACGTCATTAAGATTGCTTCACTTTATAGAGCACGTTCATATCTGTAAGCTTATTCGCTACTAAATACGCAAGATTTCGCATGACTTTATATCCAAGAACTGGATTGGAACTAAAAAGATCGAGGCACTGACTGTAGTGCCAGCAAAGTAATTCACTTTTTTTAGCAGCCAGAGCACTTGCAGAACGCAAATTCTTTTTTACTAAAACCATCTCCCCTACTACGCCGCCTTCTTGAAGTGTTGCTATGGTAACGGGATCATTTGCAGCTGCAGAGGCAATCACAATGTCGACAGCGCCAGAAATGACACAATAAAAGCTATCGCCTTCATCGCCTTCTTTTACAACAACATCGCCTTGGCCATAACTCTTAAGTTCACTCTTATTTACAAGAGCCTTTAATTCAGGCTGTTCAAGGCCTTCAAAGAGTTTCGTTTTTAAAAGAGCTGGAGGAAGTATATTTAATATTCCCATTTCTGTAGGTTAATGCCAGAGACTGTCAAAAGGTAGCGGGTGCATGTAAAAAGGTAGCGGGTGCATGTAAAAAGTAACTAGGTACCTTTTAGGGGAAGGGGAGCTTTTCGGTTTTGTAGTCAAAGTGAGCTTTAAAGCGGCGATGTATCCAAAAATACTGATCGGGATACTTACGCACCCAAGATTCGATCATGTTATTGCATCTTTGAACATGCTCTAAAATTTGAGCATCCTCACGACACTCGCCCAAATCATCCATTTCCATAGGAGGCAGTACCACAACATTAATCTTTCCATTCGCGCGGTAAGTATAAAGGGGTAAGATCTTGGCATTGAGTCGCGAAGAAAGAATCGCTAAGCCTTTTGCTGACCATGCTTTAAGTCCAAAAAATCGGGCCAAAACGCCATGGGGCTCACCTGTATGCTGGTCCAGTACAAAAGCCACCATGTGACCTTTCTTATAAGCGCGCAAGGCCGCTACGCCAGAAGACTGTTCGGGCAATAGGTTTACTTCAAACTTTTCTCGCGAAAGTTTAAGGGCCTCATCCCAAAAAGAATTTCTCACATAACGAACAATCACAGAAAGAGGTTTTCCAACCCAGCGAGAAAGAGCGAGATTGACTTCCCAATTACCCATATGAGAACCCAAGAAAAAAGCACCCTTTCCATCGGCCATCACTTTATGAATGTGTTCTATTCCCTCAAAGGTCACCTTTTTTTGAAAAGTTTCATAAGACCATGTGGTTTTTTCTAAAACCTCAAAAAAACCTAAAAAATAGTTCTTAAGGTTTGCTCTCGCTAAAGTATAAATTCGTTCCTTAAAAGCCGTCGAAGACTCTTCGGGATTTCGCGGAAACGCGAAAGCAAGATTGAGTAAAACCACGCGTCTTCTAAAACCAACAACGTCCAACCATAAAAAAGCTCCTGCAGTTCCGATAGCAGACTTGATACAAGTGGGCGTCACTCTCAGCACAAGTCCAAAAACTTGCATGAGCCTATAAAATAAAGCGCCTAAAAGTCTCATCACTTCAAAAGACCTTTTTGCTGCAATAACTTAAAAAAAGCTTCGCGATCATAATCCAAACTCAGTTCAACAATAAAAACATCGAAGCTACGTTGTTTCAAGTGCAGAGCTATTGGCGCTTGCGTAGCTGATTCTAATACTTGCTGAGGGCCAAAGATTTTCACAGCTTCTTTTACGCCAACAAGTAGCTGCTTCACCGACCCATCAAGCGCATAAAGTTCTGCTAAGAGTGCGTCCGAGGCCAAATGATCCTTGAGCTTCAGTAAAGGAACTTCAAATCCCAAGACTTTAGTCAGCGAATCAAGATATGCCTTCTGAGAACCTGCACGTGTAGTAAGTGCAGTCACTTTATCTTTTTCAATGTGTTCATGCTTCAAAATAGAAACATTCTTCTTTAAGTCTTTATCAAGGTGAAGAACACAATCTGCACGCTTTAAGGCCTCAGTGCTTTCTCGCAACCGTCCTGTTGGCAAAAGTCCATCTTTAAAATCCGCATCGCTTACGACCACCAAGTCAAAATCTCTTTTTATAGACCAATGCTGAAAGCCATCATCTAAAACAAAAATAATTTTTGGATTGGCAAAACGATGAGCATACTTCTTGGCTTGTAGAGCACGATTGGAGCTTACTAAGACAGGTACCCTTGCTTTGAGAAAAATTTCCAAAGCTTCATCTCCACTCTTATCAGCTGAGGCTCGTTGTAAAACCTCAAGAGCTTCGGGCAATAGCCAATAATCCAATGAAATCTTACGTGCATATCCGCGGGTTAACACAACAGGCTGGTAGCCTCTTTCCTTAAGATTCTTACAAATATCTATAACGAGCGGAGTTTTAGCACGTCCACCAACACTAATATTGCCTACACTCAACACAGGGTGGAGCAAACGTTTTTGCTTTTTTAATTTTCGATCAAAGGATAATCCGAAAGAATAGAGTACCTGTAAAGGGTTCATCGACTCCACTCTTGAACAAGATCATCTGCAATACGTTTAGAGACTCCCACTTCACCCAGTTTTTTGGGAATCCAACGTAAGTATTTTTTCATCACATCCAAACGATGTGCATCTTGCAATAAGTCCAAAGTCTCGAAAGCTAATCTTCGAGGAGTCAGATCTGACTGAAGGAGCTCGGGTACAACTCTCTTTTGCAAGAGAATATTTGGCAAGCCCGCAAATGAATTAGGATCTTTAAAATAAGAGCTAATTGATTTTAATATCATCACTGAAAATGGATTGAGCTTATAAACTAAAACATGCGGCAACTGGTAGTAACCCGCCTCTAAACTGGCTGTGCCCGAGGTAATCCAACCAAAATCACCTGCCATGAGACTTGCATGATTCTGAAAAGAAACTTTCCACTCTTTTTTCAGAAGTTCTGAAAAAACAGGTGCTAGTTTTTTGGGTAAAAGTGCAGCGAGTTCTTCTAATTTCCAACCTTGAGCTACCGTTAAAAGCCCTGTCCACTCTTTTTTCACACCCCATCGTGCCTGATTCTTTTTGAACTGCTCCCAGCTCTCAATCATCAAAGGCAAATTACGTCTAATTTCAGAAGTCCTTGAACCCGGAAAGATAGCCAAAATCAACTCTTCTTCCTTAAGATTCAAAACCTCTCGGGCCCCTCTGCGATTGCGCACAGGTAAAACATCTCGAATCGGATGCCCCAAAAACTTTGCATCCACTCCTTGTTGTTTGAAAAGTTCTTCTTCAAAAGGAAGCGCGGGATACAAGCGCCTGAGCCATGTCCGCATTACCTTAATCCGGCCACCACGCCATGCCCAAACTTGCGGAGCCACAATGTAATCAACAGGTTTCTTTAATTTTTTAGCAACTCCAGCGAGTCGAAAATTGAAATCTGGAAAATCTACGCACAAAAGCGAATCACTTTCCTTTAAGGCCGCTGCAAGTTTTGTTAAAGCCCCAAAAATTTTTCCGGCGTTTCGAACGACTTCAAAAGCACCCACGACCGCAACGTCCTTTGAACTCACCAAAAGTTTTACCCCCTGGCGCTCACACAATGGTCCCGCTAAACCCCAAAACTCAAATTGCCCGGGAGAACTTTCATTTATGGATTTAATAATATGAGCCAGTAACTGATCTCCACTGGGATCTCCGGCAGAAACAAGTATTTTCTTCATAACTTCATCAGTTGCTTATTCAACCACTTTCATAACCTTAAGAATTTCATCGATAATTTCATGTGTTCGTATCACACTGCGACTCTTCACACCTAAAGTCGAAATTTCCTTAAGATCGTATTTACCTCTATAAACTCCATTTTTTATGCTGGAGAAAAAAGTCATAAGCTCTAATTCTATCGGCAGACCCGCCTGGCCTGACTTACTGGTGGCATCGAAAGCATTTAAGCTTCCGCCAACTTTACAAAAGCGCTGAAAAGTTTCGCGTCTAAAGTCCATTGTCCCGTGCCATTGAGGGCCAGTGATTTCCCAGGTATGCATCGACGTTGTTGAGAGACGACTCGCGAAAAAACGAAAAATTCCGCCATTCTCCAACTCAATAGCCAAACTCATCCAATCATAAAAATTAGATCGAACTTTTCTGCCCCAAGATCGAATACCTTTGATGGGAGAAAAGCCATAAACCTCATCTAACAAAACAAACATGTCGATGTCTGACACAACGTAATCAAAAACGATATCAACATCTGACGCTCTGGGCACAAAAGGTCCAGTACGAATAGAGTTTAAAGTCCATGGCCCCTTATTGGGTTTAAAATCTCTCCACAAATGCGCGAGTGTCCAACGTTGAGGCAATATCACCTGAACATGCCGTCCTTTGTTCCGTGCCTTCTCGCGAATCATCTGCGCCTCACGCGCACTAAACGCAAGTGGCTTTTCAACCAAGCAGTGCATTCCGCTATCAAGTAGCTTCATAACCATCTCAACTCGAATTTGAGCTGGAACCGTAACTAAAGCAAAATCACAGGGACCTTCGAATTCCTTCTTAAACTGCTCAAGACTTGAAAAGGTCGGAACTTTTTCACCCACTAACTGATAAAAAGGGCGTGCCTTTGTAGAATCAGGATCAATAATGGCCGCTAAACTCGTATTGAGTCTTTTACCTGCCACCAAAATATCTTTAACTAAGCTTCTTCCAACGTTACCTGCACCTACGAGTACATATTTATGAGCCTGAGTTGTTCGTGCAGCCACTTATGCGTTCCTCATAATTCCGACCTTAGAAGCCGTTACAAATGTATAAAATGTTTCAAAGACAGCTTGTCCTGCAAAACGCTCTTTTAGTTTTTCGAGCTGCTCGCGATAAAGCCTTTTTTCCACATAAAGTCCCTTATAGATTTCTTTCACAACACGAATATCTTCTGTAGAAAAACCAGCGCGCTTCATCCCCACTAAATTAGGTCCGGTTACTTCTGAAAATTCTTTTGCACACAAAAAAGGCGGAAGGTCCTTTTCAAAACGCGTATGTCCTGCACAAAAGGTATAGCTACCCACTCGAACAAATTGCGAGATGCCACAGCCTCCGCTGACAACAGCAAAGTCTGAAATCTTAGAATGCCCCGCTAAGCCAGTTTTAGAAGCTATTACGATATGACTTCCTACAACGCAGTCATGTGCGATATGCACGTTGGACATAATGTAGTTCTCGTTTCCAACGTTCGTTAGAAGATTTTCTTTTTTACTTCCGCGATGAATCTCAACTCGTTCGCGAATAATGTTTTTGTTTCCAATAACGACTTTCCCCTCAGGGCTTAAGTCTCCAATAATTTGCGGTGGAGGCGCTAGCGTACAAAAAGGAAAGATTTCATTGTCTTCACCCATCGTACAAGCTCCCCAAATCACAACATGTGAATGAATTTTACTACGAGCCCCAATTTTAGCTCCACTCATAATATGAGCGTAAGGCCCTACAGTAACACCATCACCTAACTCAACACCCTCTTCAATAATAGCTGTTGGGTGAATCAGAGATTGCTTCGATGTCATACGTCTTCCTTTAAAAAGCCTTTTAGCTGCTTATAAATTTCAGGAAGCTTATCTTGAATCGCCATGATTTTTAAATCGTGGCGAATAGGTCGAGCAGGCACGCCTCGCAACATAGCACCGTCAGGAACGTCTGTTGTAAGTGCACTAAAGGCACCTATCTGAACTTTGTTTCCTACGGTTAAGTGTCCTTTACTTACAACGAGTCCCCCTAAAGTGACATAGTCACCCAAAACAGTAGACCCCGAAAGTGCTACAAAACCACAAAGAATATTATGTTTTCCGACACGGCAATTATGTGCAATTTGAACAATGTTATCAGTAGCAGCAAAGTTTCCAATAACGGTATCTTCAAAGACTCCGCGATCCACACACACAAAAGAACCTAATTGCACACCATCACCAATCAGCACACTTCCAACATGAATTCGATGTCTAGGTAGGGGCGATTTCGGATAACTAATAAAACCAAAGCCGTGACCGCCAATACTGACAGGTCCTCTAAAGTAGCAATTATCACCAATAACGGTATCATCCGCAATGCGGCTTCCCGTTCCAATGCGAGTTCCCTTGCCAATCTTTACGCGTGCACCAATACGTACACCTGCTTCAAGAACAACACCTTCGCCAATTTCGCAAGCTGGACCCATAACGACGCCATCTTCTGCAGAAAATTTTACTTGGGACTTATACGCAGTCGTATGATTTTCACCTTCGCCAACCCACTCTTTAACGGCCATTTTGCGAAGCAAAAAATCCATAGCCGCATCTGCACAATCAATAAGGATTTCGTTAGCAGCGACCTCAGTCGTGCTTTTAGAGTCTCTAAATACTAAACCCCAATTCTCTTGGAGTCCCACTTTTTTGCTGTGGTAACAGAAGTCACACTTCGAGGGTTCTTTAAATGTAGAAGACAACGGGTTTTCTAAGTTTTTCCAATTTTCTGAAAGCTTAGAATCCGATGCTAACTTAAAAGTGAAGCCTAAGGACTTAAGTTCGTTTAAGAACGTATCGAAGCCAAAAATTTCATGCGGGCGGCGTGCAAGTGTTGACTTCATAGAACCTCATTACTGTTTTTATTTTTTATCAAACTTCTTAATTAACTCGTCAGTAAGATCAACTTTATCTGCTGCATAAAGAAGACCCGCTCGCGCTTCAACGACCATATCAACTTTAGCACTTTTTGCGACGTCATCGATTAACTCACCAAGTCCCTTAAGAATTGGTTGCGTTGCTTTAACTTCTTCTTGTTGCATTTCTAACTGAGCTTTTTGTTTAGACTGCATAATCTCAGCATATTGCTGTTGAAGCTTCATCGCCTCTTCAGACTTAGCTTTATCCGACATAACAACGCTCTTTTTCTTAAAATCTTCTTGAGCTTTTGCAAAAGATTTTTCTTGTTTATCTATGCTGCTTTTTTTCTCGTTAAATTTTTTCTCTAGCTTCGCTTTAGCAGCCTTGCCGGTTTTCACGCTTTGAAGCGCTTTTTCCATATCAACTGTGCCAATTTTTACAGCACTCCAACCAAATCCAACAAGTGAAAAGCTTAGTGTTAAAAGGAACTTCTTTGTCATAGCAAACGACACTAAAACCCACCCTCTCAGGAGTCAAAGCCCCTCAGCAGGCAAAATGAAGGGTCTCAGCAACGCATGTCGCATTGTGCTGTTTTTGCTACACCGATGGATCTAAAACTCGCAAGAAGCGAATCAGGTGGGCCCTTGAGCTGAATGTTAGAATGTGGGGGCGATCATGAACTGGAACACGCTCTCACCCTTGGAGTTAAACTCTGTATCAGCCAACGGGAAGCCCCACTCGAAACGAAGTGGCCCCATGGGTGAATACCACCGAATACCCCAACCATAGTTAGAGAGAAGCGCTGGTGACTTAGCTGTCACATCTCCTGCCCATGAATTACCGATATCAAAGAACGCTACCGCACGGATATTCGCCTCAGGTATAAGAGGGAACTCTAACTCTTGGTTCCAAACCATTTTATGAGTGCCACCTATAACATAGGGTTCAACAGAAGGGTTTGAACCAACCCTTGTTCCTGGAAGTCGCTTAATCGTACCAATTGATCCACCGTCATAACCACGAAGAGAAGAAACACCCCCTAAGATGTAACGTTCTGAATCGGGCACATTTCCGGGATCAAAGAAGTTCGTAATGTAACCTACCTCTAGGCGTGTTCTGTAAACCAATTTCCAAATAATTCTGTGGTAGAAACGAGCAGATGCTTCAATTTGTTGAAAAACTCTTCCACCCAATCCTGCCGCTTCAATACCCGTAAAGAGGTACAATCCCTTAGAGGGATCCAAGCGATTGTTTCGCGTGTCATATGTAAGATCAAGCCCCAATGAACTGATCATTGTGTCTTGGTCCTCAGGACGTGAGAAAATATCGGGGTTAATGGGCTCTCTTAATTGTGTATTCGAAAGTTTATACCTTCCAGCTAAGAGCCAATACTCTGCAATTTCTTGCCCCAACCTAAACCCTACGCCTTTTGAATCTTGAAAGTAGGTGTAATCTTGGTCATTTTGGGGACCAACTCTCCTACGAGACCAATAAAAGTTTGTTCCAAACAACCAATCGGAATCAAAAATTTTAGGATCCGTAAAACCCACATCGATATTCATGGCTTTTGAAGAAGCCCACGAAGCTTGCAAACTCACATCTTGGCCACGACCAAAGAGGTTACTTTGCGTGACCCCTGCCTGGAAGCTGAAGCCGGCATCGTTTCCATAACCCGCTTGCAAGTTAAGTGTTCCGGTAGGTTTTTCTTTTACACGAATCTCAAGATCCATAATGTTGGACTGATTTTTTCGTGTCGTTGTTAAAAACTTAATGTCTTCATCAAAGAAGCCAAGTCTCTTAATATTAGAGACACTCTTCTTACGGCGTGTTGCATGCGTCAACTCACCCTCTACAAACTTGAGCTCGCGGCGAATAACTTTGTCGTGAGTTTTTGTATTCCCTGTAACCTTAATTTCGCCCCAGTAAATCTTCTCGCCTTTTTGGATATCAATCACTAAGGCAACTTTTTGCTCGTTCGATTTAACATTGGGACGAGGAATAACGTTAGCAAAGGCATAGCCTTCATCACCATACAGATCGCCAAGAGCCAGCAGCCCTTCTTGCAAAACGCCAGTAGAGAAGACATCTCCGGGCTTCATCCCAAGAGCTTCGCGAAGTTTTTCTTCGCTAAATATAATGTCACCTCTAAACTCTACATCTTCGAGGTAGAACTTTTCACCTTCTTGAATATCAACCAGGACATCAATATAGCGACGATCTTGGCTTAAAGTTACTCGAGGCTTAGTGATTTTCGCCTCAATATACCCTTCGTTGCCATAAAACATAGCTAACGCATTTACATCGCGCTCAAAGAAATCATCCCTGAAGGTTCCGCCGCCGGTAGCCCACGAAAACATGTGCCCTTCGGAAGTAAACATCGCTTGTTTTAACTCACCTGTAGCAATTTTCTTATTGCCGAGGAGGTAGATTTTTCGAATTTTAACTTGCTCATTTTCCTGAATCGTAAAAATCAGCTGAACTTCTGAGCCATCTTTTCGAGTAGGAACAACCTCAAAGCGAACTTGAGCGAGGTAATATCCCTTATCCTCGTATTTTTTTTGAATCGCGTTAACAGCCGTTTGAATCTCGGAGTAACTTAAAACTCTATAGTTTTTTAATTTAGCAGCTTCGGCTAAATCTTTTGTCTCAAATTCAGAAGATCCAACGTAATCAATTTTTGCTACGTAAGGTCTTTCTACAAGTTTAACGATAAGTTTCTTCCCATTAAGCTCAACTTGAACGTCTTTGAAGAATCCTAAAGAAAAGATATTTTGAATGTCACGGCGAATAGCCTCACGGGTAATGGCCTGACCCGGACGTAAGGACATTTTCTCAATAACTGCCGCGCGATCAATTCGATTGTTGCCTTGAATCTCAATTTCTTGAAAAGTTTCGGCGCTCAGAGCACTGTGTGCGCAAAAAGTAAAAGCTAATATGACGGCTAAGGCCTTCAAGCTCTTGAATATCGCTGGCTTTCTATGCATCTACTTCAAAATCCCGTTCGTCAGAGAGTAGGTTGTTTCATAGCGCGTCGCAAGTGTGGAGTCATGAGTTACGGAGATAAGCGTCATTTTCTGTTCTCTGTTAAAATCCAGAAGCAATTCAAGTATTTCCAGTGATCTTTCGCGATCCAAATTGCCGGTTGCCTCGTCCGTTAAGAGGATCTTAGGTCCATTAATAAGAGCCCTGGCTATAGCTACGCGCTGCTGCTCACCCCCAGAGAGTTGAGCGGGAGACTTTTCCCACTTGCCTTCTAGGCCTACACTTTTAAGCAAATACTCCGCTTTATCCACGGGACGCTCACCCAAAAGAGAAGCGGGTAACAAAACATTTTCTATAGCGCTGAGTTCTGGAATTAAATGATGAAACTGAAAAACAAAGCCCAAAGTGCTGAGCCTCACCTTTGCTTTTTCTTTTTCATTGAGCTTGGTGACTTCGACATCATCAAAAAAGATTTGTCCCTTATCCACATCATCTAAGAGCCCCAAGCAATTGAGCAATGTTGACTTACCCGAACCAGAGGGCCCAAGAAGCGCAACACTTTCGCCTTGAGCAATGTTTATATTCACTCCACGCAAAACACTTTCAACGACTCCAGTTTTATAACTTTTATAAAGATCGATAATTTTAATCATTTTTAATTCGAGTCATCTTCTGTGACCCAAAACCTCCACAATTTTCATACGTGAAAGCAAGTGTCCTACCATGAACGATACAACAAGAGCGCTCAAGATTCCAAAAATCAGCACACCTAATTGCTCAGGCCACTGAAAAGAAAAAACTAAATGATCAATATGATAAACCTCGGGAGGTAGCGATACGAGCTTCCACTTTTCAAAGGCTAAACTCACAATATATGAACCCGCAAAGCCCAAAAAGGTTCCGAATACTCCCATCAAAAACCCTTGAATCAAAACCCAAGAACGCAATTGTCCGGAAGACATTCCGATCGCCCTTAACGTCATCATGTCTTTGTCACGTTCAAAGAAAATTACAAACAAAGCCGCCGCCACATTAAGACTTGCAGCCAACGTTAAAAACCCCAAAACAATACTCAAAACAGCTCGATCAAAACCCAAGCCTCTAAAAAAGTTCTTTCTTTGATCGCGCCAGCTTCTCACCTCAGGCGCAGCATCACGCAAGGTGCCTGTAATCAAAGTCGATAGGCGCAAGGACTCGCTCTCAATTGCAGAATCATCCAAGGGATTAATTCTTGGAAAAAAACGTATCCCCAAATAATCACCTGGTTTGCCACTCAGACTTTTTCCAGTTTGCTTTAAGTAACAACGCAAGCTTTCGTCATTGATAATAATACGACGGGCATCGAGTTCCTGAAGACCAAAACTTGTCACCTCTGATACTTCTGCTGAGAGGCTTCCTCTAAAAAGACCAGGCAAGAGCAATTTGAGTTTTTCGTTTTTAGAAACGCCCAAAGATTGAGCCAAGTTTTTTCCAAGCATAACTTGAATAGGTTGATCGGCACCACATGTATATGTCTGACTCCAGTCCCGTCGCCCCTCAACCATTACGCCCTTCCCCATGCGAGGGCCGACGACAAGAGCTTGGCCTTGCCAATAACTCTGCACGGGGTAATCAATCTTATCGACCAACCACTTGTGCTCAGTTTCAGACTTCCATCCGCTCTTATACGAAAGAGGGCCGAAAAAATTTGCCACTCCCATAGAAAGCTGCGTCTCAAATCCAGTCACAAGCGCACGCACAAAACTCAAAGCTCCAACGCCCAAAGCGCTCGAAAGAAGTGCCACAGCTAAAGATGCTCCTGTTAAATAGGAGGCTTTACGCGGATCTTGAACTTTTGAATCTTTCCAAAAAAGCCACTTGAAGGTGAGCTTCCACCATTTGCCTGTAAGCACACTCAAATCTTAATCGACAAAAACCCCTAGGACAAAGGTCACACAAGATTAAAGAAGACTTTGTTTCGTTTGGGTAATTTAATTCGGATCAATAAGGACCAAGTTTCCCTCATGATCGAGCAGTGTATTATCTTCTTTAAAAAAAAATTTTATACGCTGCCCGTCCTTTTTTAAATGTAGCATAAGCGCTGGCATAGCCATCTCTCTGGTATAATCCATCATATTTGTCATCGAGTAAGCGTTTTCATCTGCCCAAGCTTGTAAACGAGACTTAGCACTCAGTAAAAAGTCTCCGAACTTGCGTCTGACGACTGCTCTACTCTCAATACTTGTGTTTGGATTCATAGAATATCGTAAAAGATCAATTCCATAAAAATCCTCTAGAACTAGAACCCTCTCGTTTAGCCAGTCTCATGATTCTTTAAGCGGAAAACTTCTGCATAGTTCCCCTTACCAACTGGGAAGATTTCAAAATTTCCTTCTGGAGCATATTTGCTTATCATGGGCTCTAGTTCTTTAGGATAGTTTCTCAGAGCCTTGCCTTCACGAATAAATCCCTCTTGCTTTAACCTTAAATAGCATTCTTTTGTGGGAACGCTTGCTGCAAAAGAATGCAAAGTTAACAAAAATACAGCTATCAAGACCTCAATCTTTCGCTCTGAACGCATTTATCTGCCTGGCTCCTTTGTAGATACTTTAATTCTCAGCAAAACTAACCGATCCTATACTTAAGCATACATGAAAACTCACTTTGGACTTGTTCTTTTATTTTCTCTCTTTAGCATGGCAAATGCTTTTACGCCTCGAACACCGTGCCTCGGAGCCTTAAAAGATGACGCCGGGAATGGTGCTGGTGGAGCCATCGCACATGCTCATCCCAAAGCGCAACTTTTCAACAAAGGCCTGGAATCAAAACTTTTTGCCGCTCAAAAAGAAGGACCTTACTTGTCTCTTGGCTTACTCGTTGAACTTGCAAATGGAGAAAAGGTTTTGGTTGCAACTGAATACTTAGGATCCTCGCACGAGAAAGCCTATAAAGAGTTGAGCGAAATTGCCTTAAATAACGGCCTCCCTGCCGACCAACCCATTCGTCGTATCTTGTGGGGAGGTGAGATTGAATACACTCCCAATCAGCAAGGTGGCTATACGTTTCAAAGAGCCAATCACACATCAGGGCTTGTACAAAAACTTTTAAAAAAGAAAGAGTTCATGGCATTTTAAAGCCAAACGAAGTTAAAAACGACGCTCAAGAACTCCAAACTTTTCTCAAAGACTCTGGAGCAGATGTAGCACCTACGTTTCATGTTAAAGAATTTCACCCCGACGACATGCACTTGATTGAGGTCAAAGTGCCCGCAGAGGACAGCCTATTGCACCAGTTTGACGGCGTAATGAATAATCTCAGCGGTCCGCTCTATCTCATGGGTAGAGAGGACCCCACCGACTCTATCACAGAATACATACAAGACGCTTCTGAAGCACTTTCTCGCATCTCACCCGTTTTTGAACAAATGAAGAAAATATATATCCACAATAATGATTTTCCTTTTTTTCAAAAGGATCTCACATTAGCCGATCAAATGTTTCACGACCTTAAAGAAGCACAGGTAATACTTGACTCTAAAAAAGAAATTCCCCAAGACCTTGATCAACGACTTAGAGAAAACTCAAGACTTATGGGCCGTGTATTACAAAACATAAGTCGAGCTGGAAAAATGATTGAAGCCGTTCAAGATCCGCAGACTGGAGAGAGACCTATACACAGTAACTTCGTATCTCTCAGCAATACAAGAAGCAATCCATAACTAAAACTTTTGATCACGAATGGCTGCAAGTGCCACTCGAACTTCGTCAAAGGTCCCAACGGCATAGTATATGCGAGTTCTAAAAGCTAGAGCTTCGCGGTCCTCACCTCTGGGCGCAATCCAGCTATCTTTATTCGTTATGTCATTCGCTTCTATGATCCAGTTTTGAGAAAGAATATAATTACGCCAATTATCCACAAGACGTTGAGAGTGTATGTTTAAAAACCTTAAACTTGCTCCACTGGCAGGTGCATTCACCCAATGAGGTTCTTCAGCAATTGTTCCTATAGAATGTGTTAAATCCGCGTTTGAAATAATCACGGGATGCCTACGATTCCAAGAAACTGCATTTCCGCTCTGATCTTCACATACGGTATTGGAAATATTTTTCATTGTGCAGATTTTTGTAAAAACCCCTTCTCGAGTCTCAGGATTGTTTGCCAAATAAAGTATCTCCGTGCCCCCAATGCGCTTATGTCGCGGCTCATTGGGCTCAATAAAAACTATACGATCGATTGTAATATAATTTGAAAATCCATTTGCAAGAGGTATCCCCTGGGAGTCTCTCAACTGACCCAGCTGCACATTTTTTATACTTGAAAAACGCGACATGACCCCACTCAAAAAAGACCCGGCTATGGGAGAGCAGGGTTTTGTGCTTTGTGAATCGAAACCTAAGATTTCAGGCCAATAGTTTGCGAATAAAGTTTTAGCGCGAAACCAATCGAAGAAAAAACCACTGCCCGCCTCCCATTCCAGCACTCGACTTGAGCTCACCCCATGCCCCTGAGCATAGTTGTCTGACCTCAGTCCACGTATTCTCACGTTGTCGAGATGAGAGCCTTCTTCAGTCGGATTGTAACACTCTGAAAAACCCCAAGGATTCGTAGGTGTCACATAAGCATTTAAAAAGACATCCGGATCAACAGTGTCGGGATGAATAGTTAACGTAAAAGCTGATCCATGATTTCCAGCATGCACAAACTCTTGGCCATCCGCAGTTTTTATAGAAGCAATTCCGCCCGCTAGTGTTGGTGGTATCGTAACTGTTACTCCATGTGCACTCGGACCTAAGATATAATCTGGACGCCACTTCCAAACTCCACTGGCATCTGCAGCGACATGGGTCGAACATCTCGAATCATAAGGGGCGTATATATATGAAGAATCACCTTGGGGACAACCCGACTCCGTTGCACCTGTCGCATAATAAGAAGTTAAAGCATTGGATAAACTTGAAAACATTATTCCAAATAAAACAACTATGAATCTCCATACTTCCATAAGGAAACATTTTCACTTAAGCTTCTGAATTACAACTAAGACGTAAAGAGCTCTAATTTTGATTTTATCTTTAAGAACGATTGCGTTCACCAGCAGCTAACACGCAACCTTAAAATTAATCCCTCATTTGGGGAAATAAAATCACATCGCGGATACTTGGCGAATTGGTCAGCAACATCACAAAACGATCAATTCCTATACCCTCACCCGCTGTAGGCGGCATGGCATATTCAAGAGCGCGAATGTAATCTTCATCATAATCACAAGCCTCAACATTACCGGCTTCTTTTTCTTTAAGTTGATCTAAAAAGCGTTTCTTTTGATCATCCGGATCGTTTAGCTCGTTAAAACCATTAGCTACTTCGATACCGTTTATAAAGAGCTCAAAGCGGTCTGTAAGATCCAAGCCTGTTTCACTTTTCTCTTCGCTTCTGCGAGCCAAAGGTGAAATCTCTACAGGGTATCCTGTAATAAATGTCGGTTGAATTAACTTGCGATCTACTTCTTCTTCAAAGATTTTATTAAAGAGCGCGCCCAATCCCTCTCGGCCCGTAAGCTCTATCCCCTTTGACGAGAGATATTTTGCAATTTCTCCAGCATCGCCCAAAGAACCTTTGTAAGAAGAATATTCCTTAATCGCTTGCTCCATTGTCATTCGCTTCCAAGGACTTCCAAAATTTAGTTTTTGCCCTTGATATTCAACCTCACAAGAACCTGTTACATCTTTTGCAATTTTACTCATCAACTCTTCAGTAAGGTCCATCAAGTCTGTATAGGTTGAATAAGCTTCGTAAAACTCCAACATTGTAAATTCAGGATTATGCCTAGGACTTACTCCTTCGTTACGAAAGTTGCGGTTCATCTCAAAAACCCGCTCAAAGCCACCCACTACAAGGCGTTTTAAATAAAGCTCGGGAGCAATCCGTAAAAATAATTTTCTATCGAGGGTATTATGATGCGTCGAAAAAGGACGCGCAGCTGCCCCTGAAACTAAGGGATGCATCATGGGCGTCTCAACTTCAATGTAGTCACGCGCATGAAAAAACTCACGAATTGCATGATTTACTTTCGAACGAACCTGAAAAGTCTTACGTGAATCCTCGTTACTAAAAAGATCGACATATCGCTTGCGATAACGCTCTTCAATATCTGTGAGGCCATGAAACTTTTCAGGAGGCGTATGTAAACATTTGGACGTGATAACAAACTTTGTCGCGTGCAAGCTAAGTTCTCCCGTTTTTGTGCGGAACAAATGTCCCTCTGCCCAAACCTGATCGCCTAAATCAACGTTTTGGTACATTTCAAAGTCCTCAATGCTCACAGAATCTTTTGCGACATAGAGCTGAATATTGTGACCGCGTGAAAGAAGCTTAACAAAACCCGCTTTGCCGAAAGAACGTATAAACACACAACGTCCGCCTAAACTTAAATTACCTGCAGCTTTTAATGTTTCGGGGTCTTTTTCTTCGCCCCATTTAGCAAAAACTTCTGCGGCACTATGCGTACTTTTTACAAAGTGCGGATAAGCCTTGCCTTTTTGCCTAAGTTGTTCGAGTTTTTCACGCCTAACGCGTGTTTGTTCATCTGCTTGTTCAGCGCTATCAACGAGTTTTTCTTCAGTCATTACCCCTTATGTTTAATGGCTAAAGGCATAAGGAAGCAAGCTAAGATATTCAAATTCTTAGCTTGCTTCCCCTCTTTAAAAGACTCTTAAACGAAAACTTAATTGCTCTCTGGGGCGGGCTTATTTTCAAAAAGCTTATTCACTGAATCGCCCTGCATGGTGCGCACATGTAGAAGTATCTGGTTAGCATCTAGCTCCTGAGGCACTTTAGAATCATAAGCAAACTCCATCATCTTACGTGGGCAAAAAGCTCTTACCTTTTTCATAACTGGCAATACTGAGTAAGTGTCTTTTCCGTTAGGAATGTACTTAATGTAATCTAATTCAAAACAATCACTGGGGTTGTAACCCTTAAGAGTAATCCAGCGTGACTTCTCTTTCGTTTCAACAGAATCAACCCTTGCATACATGTGATCGTTAATATCCACAGAGGCTGCAACATCTACCGCGAGCTCTTCTTGAATAAAGTTAGAGGTGTCAGCATTTGCTTGAACTTGGTAAGTCCCTTGAGTTAACACACCCATGGATACTTTTTCTAAAAAGGGAATGGCCACTTGCGCACAAGGAGTAGCACCTTCTTCATGCGATTCATTATAAAGAGCGCGCACTGAAACTTGAATAACATTCTCGTTGAGTGTGAAACTCACTTCAGGAGCCTTGTAACAAAAGCTCGGAAGCGTTCCAGAAACAATGACCTGAGCATTATCATTAGAGTCAAAGCCCTTGGGAACATAAACGTGCTCAACGGGCAAGTTCACCCATATTGATTCAGCCATAAGCGGTGCTGAAGCAAAAGCCGCCACCAAACAAAGTGCAGATAAGAAATTATGGTTCATTTTATTGTGCATAGACCCTCCTTGAAGCCCTCTCGTTACGAAAACGCTTCTAACACAAGAGAGAACTTAGTCACGATTCCTTAAAAAACACCTGATTCGTGTCATGTTTTTTAAAAAAGCTCTCTTTGGCCTTTTGCAAGTTGCGCTCTAGGCCATTAAACTCAAGAGGAATGAAAATCATGCCGTTTAGCTCTTTCTTAGCCACTCTTTTTTTGGGAGCTTGCGTCACAGTTCCTGGAACAAACTCAAGCCAGTTAAACTTTTTCTCTCCACAACAAGAATCTAAAATGGGCGCAGAAGCCTATAATGAAATGCTCAAAAAAGAAAAAGAGGCCAAGAACCCCCGCATCAAGGCCATGCTCTTACGTGTGGGTTCACGCATTTCTCAAGTTGCCGAAGCCAGACACCGTGCAGGATTTCAGTGGGAATTTAAGTTAATCGAAAGCAAAGAAGCCAACGCCTTTTGCCTCCCCGGAGGCAAGGTAGCCTTTTATACAGGAATACTCGCTCCCCTTGAAAATGAAGCTGCCATGGCCATGGTCATGGGACATGAAGTTGCCCATGCAACACTTCGACACGGTGGGCAGCGCATGTCACAAGCCTATTTTGCGCAAGGCCTTGTTATCGGCAGCAGCCTTTTGGGCACTGCATTCATCAAAGACCCTAAGTATCGCAACTTAAGCATGGCAGCACTCGGTCTCGGAGTAAGTGTGGGCGTCATACTCCCATTCAGTCGTTCCAACGAAGCTGAGGCAGATGCTTATGGATTAGAATATGCCGCAGCTGCAGGATATGAACCCTCAGAGGCTGCAGCTTTCTGGAGCCGCTTCTCAAAGAAAAATGCGGGCAAAGAACCACCAGCCTTTCTCTCGACACATCCGTCTAATCAAAGTCGCATCAATAATTTATCTACTTTGAAAGAAAAGGTTGAACCTATCTACTTAAGATCGCCACAATATGGCTTAGGGGAGCAAATATAAAATGACGACCGACACAACGACTGAAACAATCAACGAAACAACTCCTATGGTTACAGAAGAAGTGCACACTGAAGCAACCACAGAACACGTTGAGGCTCAACAAGAAGCCGAAACTCAAGAAACTCAAACAGAGGAAAGCACTCCCACAGAATTTACGGAACAAAATCAAAGCGAACACATCGCCAAAACCTTTGACCTCGATCTCGATTTCGAAAACTTCACAGTTCCCGAAGAAAGAGCAACTGCCATTCGCAATCTTATGAGCGACATTAAAGCCAAAACATGGATGGCTACACTTAAGGACTGGGTCGCTGCTGAGGGACAAGTTTACTACCCCTTTGGGGAACAAACCGAGATGGGCGAAACTCCCGCAAAACGTATACATTGGGAAGCGGGTCATGCACTTGAAACCCTTGAACTCATCAATGACGGTGTTGATACAGAGATTAAAATTGAAGGCAAAAAATACCTCACTCTGCAAAAGCTTCCCAAGGGAGATGAGATTTTACTCAGCCAATTCAACCCTGAGTTTACGAGTAAATTCAAGGCTTTAGAGACAGAGCTTCATGCAAGTCTCAAAGTATTTCTCAAGGCTAAAGCCGAAAAAACAAAAGCCTTTCAAGAACGTTTTAAAAAGCAATCTTAAGAAGCAACTATATCGATTTTTATCTTCTCTAGAATTTTTGAATCATCAAAAGTCTTTTTAATTTTCTTCGCACGTGGAAGCCAATCTAAAACAGCGCCCCTTTTCTGTTGAAAAAATTCCCTAAGAAAACTCTCCAAAGTCGCTCCCGACTTTCCAGTAGCCGCTTCTATAGGAGGCGCAAAGCGTTCCCATCGCTCTCCATCATCTTTGATATCTCCCACTTGGCTCACATAACTCGATAGATCAGCCTCAAGTGATGGCTCTACGTTCAGGTAATCTCTCGCTAAGCCTAACCAAATAGAAATTCCACGAATATCTCTACGAAACTCATGAAGCCCCTCTTGGAGTTCACTCACGTCATAGTCAGTGTCTTCGATTTTTGTAATTTCTTTAACGATACGAGATTTCAGATAATCTTTTTGCTCACTTAGTGTTGGCCACTTAACCGATACAAAACAAGCAAAGTCTTTAAACTCATCCGAATCATCTGGATTATTCCAGCCTGTTTTCTTAAGTGTTTTTAAAAGAGACTTCCTAGACTTCAATCTTATGCTTTCTTGTTCAGCTAAAACATCAGCTTTATCCACACTGATCCCTGTCGTGGCACTTTCAAACACATCAGGCGATCCCCAATTTTTATCTATATGTTTTTTTGTTTTGGCATCGTCTACAAAAACCCCAACAGGATCCTCAAAACTTGTCTTCACAAAAGTATAGGCATCCTCTAAACACTCACGCTCTTTTGATTTGCCAAAGTTTTTATAGAGTTTAAAAAAAGCCTCTGCAGCCATTCCACCTTTACGGATATCTGATTCAACCCAAGAATCAGCCAACAGCTTATCTTCTTCGTCATTCGGTCCATGAAGCTTTTGAGTTTCCACAAGAGATTCCAAGAGTGGGGTTATAACCTGAGTGAGGACTCGCTTGTCATCTTCATTCAAAGACTCAACACGTGTGCCTGCAAGCTCTTCAACAAAAAGATCAAAAGAATCTACCTTCTTGGCTTGCGCTTGATTCTGATAACAAATCAAAAACAAGCTAAACGAATATAGAAAAAAAGTTTTACTCATCACAAAACTCATTATTGAAAGAAGGCTCTTGCTTCGCCCGCCGAAGAGACATTGCGTTCAACAACAGCGAGAAAAGCGCCTAAATTCTTCGTTAGATTCTTAACGTAACTTGCAGGTGAAGCTTCGTAGTATAATCCTAAATCAACTACAAATTCTTCTGGATCCGTCCATGTCTTTTGCAGACGTTCAGATCGAAGGCTTCTTGCTTGACCACTTAGGAAAGAATAAATCTTTTGGAGATCTAAAATGACTTGCTTATCGTAGCGGCTAAACCAAGAAGCTTGTCTCAACGTCCACTTCGTTCCCCAAAAGTCAGCGCCACCATTGTCCGTGCTGTAAACTTCAACTTCATTATTTTGAGTGTCTTTCTTCAATCGAAAACCGATATTACTTCCGCTGTAGCGATCCCATTGGCCAAAAACGGCATCTAAAGTCATTAAGATGGAATACTGTCTCGCAATAGTTGCACGAGGCGCCCATACATCAATTCCCACCTGACTTCCTCGTTCATTCTTAGTTATCCCACGCATGGAAGTTTTGTTGTTGTCTGATGGTTGCGGGTTGTTTGCTTGCAAATCGCTGATGAGCTGGTATCTCAACTTAGGTGCATTGTCTGAAGATATCTCGTTTACAACAACCGCTTGACCTCGCTTTTTCTCCTTTAAACATCCTTTGAGAGAATTGCTTTGTAGACGTTCAGCAATTTCTGTTGCATTTTTTGCTCGCATTCCTCGAAAGCTTCCTCTTTCAATAAGTGCCGCAAAGGTTCTGCTCGCGTTACGACCCAAAGTGTAAGGAACTGCTGCTCGAAATAATTTATCAACGCCCAATATGCGCGCTAAATTAAAATAGGCAATTTCTGAATTTGCGTTTGCAGCTTCATTGCGAGTAACAAAACTCACCTTAACGGAGTTATCTCGTTTTTTTGCACTTAAGTTAACTGAAGTTTGACCCGCAAGTTCGAAATTAAACTGATCGACCTGTTCTAAATCTACCGCTTTGAGATCTTCAACTTGTGAGATGTGATTCGCGCGAGGCCAAATGCCTTCGCCACCAATGACAAGATCACCGCTCTGTTGCCCACCTTGTGGTTGGCCACCAGCTGCTGGTCTCTCTGGAGGATTCGCAAATAATAGCGAGGAAGATATAAGCACAGTTAATAAGAATATTTTTTTCATTGAGGCACCTCTATTTGGCGATTTACCCTACACCGCGTTAAGGCACAAGAAAAAGATAGCTAACAGAGACACACGGAACACTCTAAGTCATTGGAAATTATAAAAACTAGACAGAAAAATTACGATTTTTCTTGCATCATAACCGTGATTAATTGCATTCTTGGCCCCTCGTGATCAGCACATCAAATGTCAGTGTAAGTTTTGGAAGCCAAAAGCTTTTTATCGACGTCAACATCAAGTTTCTTCCCGGAAACTGCTATGGACTTATCGGCGCAAATGGAGCCGGAAAATCTACCTTTTTAAAAGTCCTCTCTGGAGATATCGAGCCCAGTACGGGAGAAGTACACCTTACCCCGGGCGAAACACTCTCTTTTCTTAGACAAGATCACTTTGCTTACGAAGAATTAAGAGTTCTCGATGTCGTTATGATGGGCAACGAAAAGCTCTACAAAGTGAAAGAAGAAAAAGATGCCCTTTATGCAAAAGAAGACTTTTCAGAAGCGGATGGAATTCTCGCCTCCGAACTGGAAGCTAAATTTGCAGAGCTTAAAGGCTGGGAAGCCGAGTCTGATGCTGCACTTATGCTCGCTGGACTGGGAATCCCCACTGATTATCACGACAAGCTCATGAAAGAGCTCAATGGAGCTGAAAAAGTTAAAGTGCTTTTAGCTCAAGCTCTTTTTGGTGAGCCCGACGTTCTTCTCCTCGACGAACCGACCAACCACTTGGACATTTATGCCATTCGCTGGCTTGAGGATTTTCTTCTCAACTTTGAAAACACAGTGATTGTTGTTTCCCACGATCGTCACTTTATGAACAAAGTTTGTTCGCACATTGCCGATGTGGATTTTGGTAAAATCACAGCTTACACAGGAAACTACGAATTCTGGAAAAAATCCTCTGAGCTCGCCATGCGATTGCGCAGTGATGAAAACAAAAAGAACGAACAAAAGGCCGAAGACCTCAAGCGCTTTATCGCACGCTTTAGCGCAAATGCCTCTAAATCAAAGCAAACAACATCGCGGCAAAAACAACTTGAAAAACTAAACCTCGATGATCTCCCCCGCTCTTCGCGTCGACAGCCTTTTGTGGGCTTTGATCAAAAGCGTGAATCTGGAAATGATATTTTAGAGATCCAAGAACTCAGTAAAAAAATTGATGGCGAAGTCGTTCTTGATAAAATTCGACTCTCAGTTAAAAAAGGCGATAAAATTGCACTTGTAGGTAAAGGTGACGTTGCTAAAACGACTCTCTTTAAAATACTTAATGGTGAAATAGAGCCAGATTCTGGGACCTATAAAATTGGAGGAACCATTACAACCGGTTACTTCCCCATTGATAACTCTGAATACTTCGACAACTCCGATATCGACCTAGTAAATTGGCTCAGACAATACTCCGAAGATAAAGACGAAAGTTTTATTCGCGGATTTTTAGGAAGAATGCTTTTCAGCAAAGAAGAAGCCAATAAACTTACCAAAGTTCTCTCGGGTGGTGAGCGCGTGCGCTGCATGCTCGCTAAGATCATGCTCGCTCAACCCAATCTTCTTTTTATGGATGAGCCCACAAGTCACCTTGATCTTGAATCTGTGAACGCTCTGAACGAAGGACTCCAGCGTTACAAGGGTACACTCATTTTTACGTCTCACGATCACGAACTCGTCAACACAGTCGCCGACAGAATCATTGAGCTCGATACTGGGATTGTTTACGATAAGTATATTACGTATGACGAATACATCGACGAAAAACGATCGCAGCTGACATAGAATTCTGCAGAACACACCTATCGGTGCAGCGTGCCTTTGAAGAAGCCGCTTTTTGCCCCTAAAATCCAAACTATGAAGTCTTTAAAGGTTATTTGTTTTCTTTTAACTGTATTGGGAACCTCAAATGCATTCGCTTTTTGTGGGCACAGCTTCTGTTATGATGGCTGCCAGAAAAAATACGTAAGAGTTGCGGGAAATGAATGTGAACGCGATGGCGTTTGGAACAGCGAAAAATCTTGTTTCGAAGCACGTGGTTACTGCGAGGAAAACTTCAATGGATTCTGCCACCGTAGCACTTACTGCTACGATTACTGCTACAACAAATACATCCTCTCAACGGGCGACAGCTGCGAAGAATATTACAACCGAGAAGATTCTTGCTGGGCCAGCATGGGCGTCTGCACAAGGTACCCTTAATACCGCTCGATCCGGAACAAGCACTAACAGTATGACCTAACAATAAACAAACTTTAATGCATGGCGCCATTATTGGTGCTATTTAAAATCGGGTATGAAAATTTCCCTAAACTTTTTTCTAGCAAT
The DNA here is from genome assembly GCA_041391385.1 of Bdellovibrionota bacterium. Classification (GTDB taxonomy): domain Bacteria; phylum Bdellovibrionota; class UBA2428; order UBA2428; family UBA2428; genus CANIGN01. The sequence continues at coordinate 311,040 of JAWKOD010000004.1, read as the reverse complement.
CTTTCTCTTGAATGCCATTTGCACTCCCATATACGCAAAGTCGTATAATATTGAAGCTACTAATTCCATCCCATCCGATATAGCTAAGATAACTGATCTTAAAAAAATAAAAACTCGCTTTGGTACAGAATTAAACTTAGTACTTGCCAACGTCGACGACTTGCCACCTTACCTACTCAAGCTCTATCTCGTCACAGCTAACACTGAAAGATTAAAAAAAATATGGGAACTTCCCAGTCATATCTACCAGATTGTAGAAGTTAAAACTGTAGCTGACCCCCAAAAAGACACAAACACTCTCATTGAGATTCAAGCTATTCAAGTGACCCAAATCATAAGTGGGTCCATTTATAAGCAAAAAAATATTCGCTTCACCTTAAATCTGGCAGAAACAGAAAATGTTTCAGTCATCAAAGGTCCCATTGTAACTGACGAAACAATTCCATGGCCATCTAACTACTTAGAGGTTGAAAAAACACCTTGACGTACAGACACACCTAACAAAACACCTAGTTAACCATCAGAGAACAAAGTGTCATAAGCAGAGGAGTCTTAAAACAGAGCAGTCCCTTAAAACTCCTAACTTGCCTTGATTGAAAGAGCCCCATCCCTTAAGCAGAGCCAATGGTGCAATATAATTGGAAAAAAACACGTCTCCTTTTTTCAACTCTCCTGACACTTTTCATTGTGACCCATGCTCACGCAGAAGCACCCTGCACAGCTATCATTGATGGGGATGAACACGTTAACAACTACTCAAACTTTGCTCCACTCAGAGAAAGAAATTCACAAGTTGCTGGTAACGAAGCCGCCATTCAGGCCTTCTATGATACCTATTACCGAAACCCAACTTCGCAAGAAGAAGCCAGAAAACTTGTAGGCAACCTCTACAATAAAGCAGGTTGGCTCGACCCCAGCTGCCCACAAAAAGTTGCTGAGCATATGAAAACACACCCCAACGTTTATATTTACGTTGGAGGTTTTGGTCAGCACGTGCAATTGAACGAACAATATATCGACGCAGCTGAAGTTGTAAAATGGATCAATCACCGAGACCCCAACGCTCTTGTGATTTCACTCGGATGGAGCTGCGATAGTGCCGTATCCGCAGGACACACGTGGTGTCGTGAAAAAGCAAAAGAGTACATCATCGAAGACGGTCACCCCATTTTCCAAAACTTAAAGGCCCGCACTAAAGACTCACCTACAAAAGCCATCCTTGAACAAATGAAACCTTACGCTGTGTCTAACGGTACTGCCTACAACGAATCGCTTACTCATTCTTTAGAAATGTCGGCCTACCTTGTGAACTTACTTTTAAGTGCCGAGGTCAATAAAATTCACTTTGTCGGCTACTCCCTAGGAGCTCAAGTTGTGACTGAAATCATGAGCTTCGACTATAATCCTTCCGACACGAAAGAAGGTTTTCCCTGGGCGATGCGCGGAGCTTGCTCTAATGGACAAAAGATTTGCCGCGTATCGGAACTCTCTCAAGTCGAATGGGGTCTTGCCATGGGAGCTCCTGGTTGGACTCCCGCTATGAGAAATTCGTATAATGCTTTTGATGAAAGCACGGGTCTCAGCCCACAAAACAAAGCCGAACGAGATCAATACGAAAACGGTGGCCTTCTTCGCATTCAAGATGCAACTTTTAACCGCAGACTTCCAGATGGAAGCCTTGTTCCACGTGAACTCAAATATTATGGAAAACTCGTCGTAAATAACAAACGCTACGACCCCACCTCAGTAGCCGACGACTCCTACGAGCGTGGCATTGGGGGATCTTTCCTTTTCGAATACAACCACTATGGACACGACTACAATCGGCCCTACTTTTGGAATAAAACTTGGGTCAACACTGTTGAAAAATTCCTCGAAAATAAAGAAGCTAAAAACTTAAAAGAATGGGGAATTGTCTGGGAATCGGGAGCAAACTTTGACTTTGAAGACTGCAAAAATTCTAGCTGTAATCCAGACAGCACCTATGCTGTTCACCAAAGTATGAACTCACACTATGGACTAGTGCCCATGAGACCCACTCAAGCAGTACGCGTTGTCGAAGACTCTGGCACAAAAGCTGTTGCTCTCGAAGTTGCCTCCGACAATGCGCTCAAAGCTTATGCTATGGACCAAGAAGATCTGAGAGGATCTGTAGAGTTTTCCTGGAAACCTAAATTTGATTTAGCTAGCAACCAACTTCATGGACTCTTTAGTTACGCTTCGTGTGAAGGCTCCAATGAAGACCTCATGCCTCAAGCTTATGTAAAAAATGGAGAGCTTGTTTTTGAAACACGCTACCAGGGGCGAAACTATCAAGCTTTTGTTGATGCAGCCACTCTAAGTTCTAAAGTACGAAAAGGGGAATGGGCCCATCTTTCTTTTGGATGGGAACTTCCAACTCAATCGCTTGCAGACATTTTCAACGATCTTCCTACCAACGATCCCCAAAGAATGGGAATGATTCAAAAGTATCGTGACGGTATTTTCTTTGCAGCAGGCCTTATGAGAGCCCCCCGTACTTCTATGAGAAAACAACAAAGCACCGTGATGAACCCTGGCAAATTGAGCATTTGGGTAAATGGTGAAAAACTTAGCGAGGCTCCTCTTGGAGAATTCAATGCTGAACGCAACTGCTTGAGCAAAGAAGAGGTCATTTCTTCGCAGCAGTTTGAATTGTTCGATGGAGTTTTCCCAGCCTACAATCCATTCACGGGATACTTTAGCGATGCCATCACACTTTCTAATGGTGCTGCTATCGGAAAAACATGCAAAGCCTACAAAATTAGAAACAATCCCGTTTACTTTGGCTGTGCAAAAAGCAGTACAACGAATGCAGCATCTCTCATGGACAACGTGCGTATTGTGTTTGGCTCACCTCGGACGAGTTTCCCTGAGATCTCTCCAGCAGGTGGACTCCCTAAAACATGGCTTCAAGTCCTCGGTTTAGAATAGATATATCGCGGAGTTTAAAATTCGATAGCTGGTGGCATCTCCCTGTTGCCAGCTATCATACTTCCATTTAATTTCGCAGTTATGAGAATTGCATTACTCCACTGGATCGTTTCTGGATTAGCTTTTTTGGCGACTGCTTATTTTGTTCCTGGCTTTAAGGTCAATGGCTTTTTTGCTGCGCTTATTGCGGCCGTTGTAGTCGGAATTGGAAACGCACTTCTCTGGCCTGTGCTCGCTTTCTTAACCCTTCCCATTACCTTAGTTACTTTGGGACTTTTTCTTTTTGTTGTGAATGGAATTGTAATTAAAATATGCGCGGCTTTTGTTCCTGGCTTTGAAGTCACAAGTTGGACAGCAGCCATTCTTGGCTCAATAGTTCTCACCGTATTTGGAACTCTCTTTAAATGGTTTGTGGGACTCGGCTAAAGATAAACCTTATTGTTTTATCTCTTCGTGAATATCGTTAAAATCTTTTACTTCGTAATGGAGATCGCCGCTCTCAACGACTTGATCCATATTCATAGAGGTTCCTTTTAGGCCCGTTTTCTCCTGAAGGTCCTTAGCTCTGTTGGCTGCTGCGGTATTGCGCTCAATAACGGCTTGTTCCGCATTGGTAAAGATATCACCTGCTTTAAGCTCTTCTTTTGCCGAAGCAAGCATGCCTTTTACTTCTGCATAGGGCCCTTGAGCCCAGCTTAAATGCCGATTTGAAAAGACCCGAGCCTTTTGCATATAGGGAGCATACCAACCTCCATCGTTTGCCATATCCTCACCTTCCTCAACAAACACGTAAGCTGATATAGGAAGAACGACCACAAAGAATAGGAGTTTTTTAATCATGATTCATTGTAATCGGCAGAACATAGAAAAAAATAGATCTTACTTATGTCAAAAATTTCAGAGCTTTTTGTTTTAACTATTGGAAACCACAATAGCCGAGCTCATCTGAACACTCCGAACTAGGAGTAAAAATACAGGGCTCACTTAAACCACAGTAATAGCCCTCACAAACTTTTTGACTCACACAAACACCTACAGGTGGTGACCTGTATGTATTTGCCATTAGCTCGTCATCAAGTTCATCTGAAGGGCTCTCCTGAGAGACCTCAAGATTCATGTATGCTGAAAAACTTTGGGCTCTCGCTCCTTGGGGAGAGGCCACCAAGAACACAAAACCCAATACTGATAGAAGGTGGAAAAAACGAATAACGCACTGTTTCATGGGCACAATGTATCCCATTACGGCGCCCTTGAGCACTTAAAAGTCCTTACAGGTAGCTCAGTATTCTTTTTTAACTTTAATAAACTCTGGCACAGCCACAATGTTCTCTAATTCTGCAAGAAGCTGTGTTGAGGGCTGAACATGATAGTCCTTGCCAACACTCATACGTGTTTGAAAACGCCCGCCCTTAAGCAACACTAGCTCTACAGGAATAGGGCCTCGATGCTTAGACAAGACATTCGCAATCTCAGAAAAAAGCATATCGTGCCCTATGAGATGAGCGGCCTTATCTAAGCTCAACTCGAGTTCTATCTTTTTAGGCCATTCGTCTTTAAGATCTTCTAATCCTTGAACAGCTGGCTCACCCTGAATGCTCACTTCTCCACATAGAAGCCGTGGCTTATCTTCCTCAAAATCTAATTCAGCTCGCATCAAAATAGGCTGATTGGATTTAAAGAGTTCTGCATATTCTTTAAAATGATCCGGAAAGCTAACGACTTCTACATGGCTTGAAGCATCTTCAAGCTTAAAGGCTGCCATAAACTCCCCTGCCCTTCGACCTCTTTTGATTCTTAACTCTCTAAACTCACTTACAACACCTGCCACTAAAACCTTTGTCTTAGGAGGAATGTCCACAAGTGCATGAAGAGGAATCATTCGATGTCGCTCAAGCTTTGTCGCAAATTTGTCCAACGGGTGTCCCGACAAATAAACTCCTAGAAGCTCTTTCTCCCATTGAAGACTTTGCTTTTCATCAATCTCTAGCGAGGGCTGTTGAGGAGGCCTCGGTAATTCACTTCCACCGCCTTCACCAAAAAGTGAAAACTGCCCAGCGCTTTGATCTTCATTTTTACTCGCTGCCCACTTAAGCGCAGATTCAACGTTTGCCAAATAGAGCCCACGCAAATTGCGAACACTCTGTCCATTTTCTGCAATAGAATCAAAAGCACCGGCTTGAATAAGACTTTCCACAACGCGCTTATTAATTTTTCGCGTATCCACTCGAGATAGAAAATCCCAGAGATCTTTAAAGTCACCTTCTTTTTTACGCGCTTCTAAAATAACTTCCGTGGCCGCTTCTCCCACATTGCGAATTGCCGAAAGACCAAAACGAATAGTTGTATCGTCGATGCATGCAAAGTCACTAACGCTTGCATTTACGTCAGGGGGAAGAATAGCAAGTCCACGCTTTTTAGCATCCTGAATATAACGAGAAAGCTTATCGGTGTTTTCTTTTTCAATTGTGAGGAGTGCTGTAAAGAACTCAACGGGATAAACCGCTTTCATGTGAGCGGTTTGAACAGAAATTTTTGCATAAGCAGACGCATGACTCTTGTTAAAACCATAACCTGCAAATTTTGCGATCAAATCAAAAAGTTCAGAAGCCTTGCGGGGATCACGCCCAAGTTTTTCGGCTCCCGTCACAAAAATACTTCGCTGAGCTTCCATTTCTTCGGCGATCTTCTTACCCATCGCTCGACGAAGTAAATCAGCACCTCCAAGAGTGTAGCCCGAGATAACCCGTGCCAACTCCATTACCTGCTCCTGGTAAACGATTACTCCATAGGTATCTGAGAGGACTTCTCTCATTTCAGGAAACATCACGTCGACATTGGCCTTACCATGCTTACGCGCAATAAAGTCGTCGACCATACCACTTTCAAGAGGGCCCGGACGAAAGAGCCCGTTAATAGCGGCGACGTCATCAAGACGGTCTGGCTTCATGCGCACACAAAGATTTTGCATGCCCGAACTCTCCAGCTGAAATATTCCCAAAGTGTCTCCACGAGCAATTAACTCATACGCGCGTGGATCAGTAATAGGAACTTGATCATAAGCAATTTTGTCTTTGCCTCTTTGAGTAACCCACTTACACGCTAGATCAAGCTGATCCAGAGTCACGAGGCCCAAGAAGTCAAACTTCACAAGTCCTGCTTCTTCAGACATCTTCATGTCCCATTGGATAAGAGAATTTCCATCGAGGTCCACAGACATCGGAGCTAACTCCGATACAGGCTTACTGGAGATAATAACTCCAGCAGCATGAACACCAGGCTGACGAAGTCCCCCTTCTATTTTACGAGCTAAATTTACGAGTTGCTTGTTACGAGGATCAGAATCAATAAGATCTCTAAACTCAGTAACTTCTTTTAAAGTTTCATCGATAGTAAAGGGTTTACCCTGAACAACGGGGACAAGTTTTGTAAGTCGGTTGGTTTCTCCGAAAGAAAAACCCATAACTCGTCCCACATCTTTAAGTGCCGCTTTACCTTGTTCTTTTAGAAAGGTAACAATCTGGCAAACTTGTTCCTTGCCATACTTCTCAGACACATATTGAATCACTTCAAAACGTCGCTGTTGGCAAAAGTCGATATCAAAGTCAGGAAGCGACACTCGTTCAGGATTTAAGAAGCGTTCGAAAAGAAGCCTGTTTTCAATGGGATCAATGTCTACAATATCAAGTGCATAAGCCGCAAGAGACCCCGCACCCGATCCACGGCCTGGCCCCACGGGTATTCCCTGGCTCTTCGCCCATCGAATAAAGTCCGATACGATCAAGTAGTATCCTGCGAAACCCATTTTTGTGATCACATCAATTTCGTATTCAACGCGATCTTTATAGATCTTTTGTTTTTCGGGATCTGTAATTTTTAAACTTTCAAAACGACGCTCTAATCCCTGACGTGATTCTTCCGCGAAAAACTCTTCTTGAGTTTTACCCTGTGACTCAAAACTGGGAAGAAAATAAACGCGTTTTCCGCTTTCGTCCTTAAAGGAAAAATTCACATTACAACGATCCGCAACATCCAGTGTATTGCTAATAGCCTCAGGCACTGATGCAAAAGCGAGGCTCATTTCCTCAGGGCTTTTCAAGTAAAACTCGCTACTCGCCAAAGCAGTACGTGGATTTTGGTTGAGAGTTAAGCCTCGTCCCACCATCATCCAGATCTCTTGAGCAAAAGAATCCTCTGCCTTTACGTAGTGGCAATCAGCCGTGGCCACTAATGGCAGGCTTTGCTTGCGGGCCTCTGCAATAAGCCATTCATTAGCTTCATCAAACTGAGAAAGTCCTGTTTCTTGAAGCTCAACGTAAAGCCTATCTTGAAATATTTCCTTTAACTCCCCGAGAGTTGCTTTCGCTTCACCTTCTTGGTCTTGGAGTAAAAAAGAATTCACGATTCCCTTCATTCCAGCCGTCAAGCAAAGCATTCCCTCACAACTCTCTTTTAAAATATCAAAAGGAACTTGAGGCTTAAGCTCTCCGTCCGCAAAACCAAATTCTACGTGAGCCCGCGTGACTAATTTTTCTAAATTTTTATAACCTTTATTGTCCTGAGCCAGTAGGACCACGTGCCTCAGTAAATTATCTCTTCTACGAACACCGAGCTCTACGCCAAAGATAGGTTTAATCCCTGATTTCTTAGCTGCTTTTAAAAAGTAAAGAGCTCCGTAGAGGTTCCCCCAATCCGTAAGTGCTGCTGCGGGCATTCCCATCTCAGAAGTCACTTTGACGAAGTCATTCATACGCACAAGACTGCGTCCCAAAGAGAACTCAGAATGCACGTGGAGATGAACAAAACTCACGTTCTAGATGCTAGAAGTTGTGGGTACTCAGGCAAGGGCTAGTCTACAATTTAAGGGGAGTTTTAAGGGACATAGCGCAGCACAGAAACCTTTGTGTCAAAGAGGAATTCTATCCACGAACGCTGAATCCAAGGGGGCATCTGCCATAACTGCTCTTCTCCACTCTTTTCACGAACCGTATCAAGGCCCTCAGAGACTCCAGAGGCAATTTTTTTGTACAAGCCAAACTCAATCAAAGTCTCGTTAGAGAGCTCACTTGCAATATAGGGAGAGTTCTTAATGACATCCTGCAGTTCATCCTGCCGGTTGTCATACTCAGAGAGCTTTTTCTTCAAAGAAGGAACCGACATTAAAAAGCGAGCATAAACCCTTAAGTAGCCCTCAAGCTCTTTAAGCTCAACATCGGACAAGCTTTTCTCATCAAGCGCTTTTTGAATATTCTTCATAGCGTCACCAAAAACAGGAAGCTGACCCATAAAATAGGATTTATTTGAATAAGTCGTAGGACTCCAATTAGGATCCATTGCTGGCCTGCTAGGCAAATACGGAGTGGTATATGTGGGAGCAGCATCAAAGTTGAAGATATCCTTAAAGTCTTCAAAATCTAAATTATCAATAAAGAGCTGAAGCTGATCAAAATCCTTCTCGTCAAAACCAACAATAACTCGGTTAATAAGTTTATCAATTATTTTGTGATCGGACTTTGTGTCGATTCTTCTAAAGTCCACTTTTACAGTTCGAGAACGCATTCCCTCAAACTCTTCGTCCGTCACTTTTGCAACAGCAAAACGCCTCGTTGCCATATTTGCAACAACCACATCTAAATAGTCTTGCAAATCCTTTAATTTTTCTACCAAATCTTTATCTTCAGCATCAGCTATTTTAACGGAGTGCACATAAGAGTTAAACTCTTTAACTTTTTCTTCGCGTACTCTCTGAATCCTCAAAAGAAAATCACCCAAAGAAAACTTTTCGGTTTTGTTTGTTAATTCCTTCGTCTCCAAATCCACAGCTTTTCCAAAAGCATTCGGCATAAGGTTCAATCCGATTTCGTCTCGGGCTGCCTTTATGAGAACTTTTCTCTCAGCATCCAATCGATCTAAAACATCTTTCAGCTCCTGAACGGTCATATCCTGAACACGTTCAACAGACACATTTGCTTTTTGCATACTCTCTCTAAACAAAGTGTGCCTCTTAAGCTTTCGAGCCATCCCAATCAACTCGCTTAATTTATTACGATCACGCAAAAGGGGCTCTACCTTCTCCATCTGCTCATCTGTCATTTGCACAGTCGCGCCGCGATCAAGCGCATCCACAAAAGCCTCAGCCACAGAATAAAGATCTGAAAACTTTTTGGCGTTTTCTGGTCTTACAAAAATCGCGACAGGCTCAAAACGATGCGACGTTAAAAAGTCCCCTGCTGTAGGAAACTCCTTGATCGTATCGGCCATTCCAAACTTAAGCGCATACTTGCGAGACAAGCCTTCTCTCATAGGAGAGAGTCCCTCTGTTAAAACAGATTTCAAATCATCAAATGCAAATTTCTTTTGTCTCTGCTTGCTCAAACCAAAATTCAAAGCCGCATTGACGTAGCTTAAGCCCGTTAACAGGTGACATGCGTAGCCATCATTTGGATCCTGAGCAAAACCATATTTAACTCCCAATTGGCTAGCCGCATAGTCTGCCGCATTTCTTCGAAGTTCCGTTAAATCATTTTCTGAAAGAGCGGGGTCTACATAGCGAAGAACCAACGCCTCATAGTAGTTGTCATTATTACGAAAAACGTCTCGATATTTATAACGTACACCTTCTTCAAACTCTGATTCTATAAAGTGGGGTTTTCTATGCCCTCGTGCTCCTCTATAGATCATCGAATGAGTCAGTCTTCTTTGCTTATAACTGTAGTGTGGAATTAGAGTCGAAAGCTCGTTAGTACTAATGCTGACGTGAACATCGCCTTCTTTGAAATCAAAATCATCGTGAGTTTTTTGTTCTTTATTTGTAAAACGCCAAACACCTAAAGCATCCTTCTCTAACCAGTTGCTTTTAGGATTAGATAGAGAGTATTGCTCTAAACTAATATCAAAAATCCAATTCAAAAGCTTGAGCGTTCTAGCCGCCTCAAAGTCGTGTACGAGATGAATTCGCTCGAGACGAACACCAACAAGATGCTCAAGAAAATCTTGATTGAGTCCAGAAAGGCCCCTTAAAGAAAGACAGTTCAAGAACTTGTTTCGTGAACTCACATTGTCTCTAAGCGTTCTTAAACAATGCTCAGATGAAGTCCCATCAGATGTCTGAAGATTCGAAAGTGATTCTTGAAATTGATACAACTCAAGAGTCCCTGCTCCTACGTCTTCTGAATAGGCCTTCAGGCCTGATACAGCGTCTGGATTAAGCACTTCGTGCGACTTTTTCTGGCACGAAGCCACAAAAAGAGCACCAAGTAGCGTGAATGAAAGTAGCTTTGCCCTCCCAGGCAGCACTACCAAAAATCCTCTAGGGACATTTAGTTTCATCTTATTGCACCGGATACGAATTGTACTGGAATACGGCACAAAGAGCAACTCACACAAGAGCCCACTGCGTTAGTTTTTACTTAATAATTTCAGTCACTTAACCGGATTCCGCGAAATGTTTTTCTGTTGACGAAACCCTAATAGCATGTATTTACCTCAAAATCAAGAAATGGAAATCAATTATAACTTTAACGTAAGCATAAATTTCTCAATTTTCACCCTTGCTCTGGGAAGCGCTGAATATGTTTTGAGATTGTACCCCTAGGTGGAATTGTTTAATCTTTTACAATAATGACAACCGCGGAGAACTCCTACACTGAGGTCAACTTTGATGGACTCGTAGGCCCCAGCCACAACTATTCCGCACTCTCGACGGGGAACATTGCATCTCTCAGCCACGGAGGCAAAGCCTCAAATCCCAAGAAAGCCGCATTACAAGGCTTGGCAAAAGTAGAATTTCTAATCAATAGAGGCTTTCAACAGGGGATTTTTCTACCTCAGGAACGCCCCAATATTTCTTTTTTAAAATCTCATGGCTTTTGTGGAACAGATACCGAGATAGTAAACAACGTTTTCAAATCCAACCCTAAGCTTCTATCAATTGCCTTTTCGGCGTCGAGTATGTGGACAGCCAATGCAGCAACCGTAATGCCAAGTAACGACTCAGAAGATGGCAACTTACACTTCGTTGTCGCCAATCTTTCGGCCAAGCCCCATCGTGCACAAGAAGCAAAATGGACCTATGAATACTTGAAGAAAGTTTTCGCAGCAGATTGTTTTCGCGTGCACCCTGCACTCAATGGTGGCGAAGCTTTTGCCGACGAAGGTGCGGCTAATCATACACGCCTAAGCTCAGAGCACTCTGCGCCTGGAGTCCATCTTTTTACCTTTGGAAGAAGTGCCTGGAAGGATCTCCCTCACCCTAAGAAATTTGTAGCCAGACAAAGCCTCGAAGCCTCTCAGTCACTTTCAAGACTTGGCACCGTAGAAAGCAAAAGCATCTTTATTCAACAAAATCCAGCTGCAATCGACGCTGGAGTTTTTCATAACGATGTTATCTGCGTCGGGAATGAAAATATCCTCTTTTCTCACGAAAAAGCTTTTACGGATAAAAGCAGAAAAGAACTTAAAGTATTCCTGAAAAAAAACCTAGCCTCATATCAATGGATTGAAGTTAAAAGCAGCGATGTGAGCCTAAAGAAATGCGTCAGCTCCTACTTGTTCAATTCTCAATTGCTCAGTGATCCTCAAAACCCTTCGCAGATGCTTTTGCTGTGCCCTCAAGAATGCCAAGAAGACAAAATCGTAAAAAAATATCTCGATCGTCTTGTCGCAAAGAATAAAACCATTAAAGAATGGAAAACCTTAGATTTGCGACAAAGCATGCGCAATGGCGGCGGACCTGCGTGCTTGCGTCTACGCGTTCAACTGTCGAAGAACGAGCTAAAGAGAATTCATCCAGAAGCCTTACTTAACAAAGAAACGATTGAAGGCTTACGAAAGATTGTAAGCAAAAACTACCGTGACAAACTTAGCGTTAACGACTTGCGTGACCCACAGCTCATCACCGAAATCCGCACAGCCTTAGACGAGTTTACTCAGCTCCTTAAGCTGGGCCCTCTTTACGACTTTCAAAAATAACTCACCTTGAAGGTCTATGGCCCGTACAACTCAACGAAGATTCTTATTTTGATTAAAACACCCCCCAGCGTTGACCCAACGCAGCATAAACTGTAAGCTTCTCCTTATGCAAGGGCACTTTAAAGGTCCATTTTTTCAGCTGCGCACACCACTTAGTCGCCTGCTTATTATAAAAGTTCTTATCTTATCAACCGTGCAGACACTAACAGCTGCCTCACTTCACGATTTTTCATTTGATGGAAAAAAACTAGAAGGAGCTTCTGGCAGGGGCGTTGGAGGAGGTGTGGAAGATGCCCCTATTTGTGAAATCGTAAAATCAATTGGCCGCTCACTTTCTCAATATGCCGAAGAAGACAAGGACTCAGAATATGATGCAGACAGAATTCTGGATATAATCAACAAAAACAGAATTCATGTAGCTCCAGACTCATTCTTCACAGATAAAAGCAGCACTTACACGATTAATAACGGAGATATCTACCTCAATTCAATCTACTGGAATACTCGCATTCACGAAGAGGGCTATGAAGATGAAATCATCATAATCCTCTTAGATGCCACAGAACAAAAAGACTTCTCTGATAACGTAACAGAACACTACGGTGATAGAATAAGAAGGAACGACTTGCCTGTTTACACCGAATCTTTCTATGTGTTCCGTGAGTTCGTAAGCCTGAATTGCATTGACCCCCAGGGTCAAGGTTTTTACTGATGAGCCTCAGGAAAACAAAATGGAATTACAGTCTTTTAAATCATTCTCACTCTGTCTTCGCTTTGCATCCAAAGAGAACTACTCCCTTAGAACAGTTAAAAGTAACCTCTCGGCCTACATCCGGAACATCGATTGTCGTTGCTATACAATTGAAAGCCTGGCCTTCATTAAAAATTTAAGATTGGCGAATGATGTATCTCAAAGTGCTCCAAAACTTAAAAGCGAAAAATCTCACCCTTAAAGAACCTTGGAGCTCATCCCCTATTTCAAAGGAAACGGATAATACTCAACTTCGGCCGAGGCTCCTGACGGAGGCGATGGAAATCTCCACTGCTGAAGCCGTCTCATAAAGCACTCCATTAAGCCCGCATCGCCCGTACTGTTCGCCTTAGCCCTCGCCTTTGCAACAACTCCACCATTGAGAATTGTCCAACCGAGAGCCAACTTACCCGCCAAATCAGGGTTTCGTTGCTTCGCTTGTTGGAAACAAAACTCGAGCTCATTCATATGCGATTTAACAACTCGATCGATCTCTTCTTTTGAAAGCCCCGCACCCACAGAAATTCCACCGGACTCTGTCGAAATAAGTGCGCTTCCCTTACCTGGAATTCCGCCCGTGCCGTCGCCTTTAGCCCCTTGGCCAAAGCCCTTTGTTCCAAGACCACCCACTCCGATAACGGCTTCATTACCGCCTCCTCCAGAGCCAGTACCCACAAGACCACCTCGAGGACTCACACCTTTAGCACTTTGCATTCCGCCGCCGCCGAATCCACTAAACTTTTTATCGAGATCATCATTGCCACCATCTTCACCGGTCATCTTAGCAAGCTTACTTGTAAGACCTGAGTTCTTAAGCGACTGCAAGAGTCCGAACTTACTCGGTGCTTTAGCAGTTTTTCCATTATTCTTGCTCGGTCCTGGTTGCTTGCTATCAGGCCCCTTTACTTTAGGCGCTACAGTCACACCCGTATTGTTTTTTGCATTCTGCTCTCCACGCTTGCCTTCAGGACCAGGAGTACGCTTCCCTTCGCCTTCATTTCCGCCCTTTGCATTTCGCTGAGCCTGCATAGCATCAGGTGTTTTAATCTTTTCCTCTAAGCCCGTTTTCTTTTCTTCTTTTTCAGCTTCTTTTTCTGGGGCCTGAATCTCTAATTTTTCTTGTTGCTGTTTATAGGTCATCACAAGAATTCTTCTAAACTTTTCTGGAAACTCTTTAACTTCACCTTCGATAGGCTTTTGAAAAATCATCAAATAAGTCATCAGCAAAAATGCTGCAACAAACGTAGAAGCGAAGAAGCTCCAAAAAACGGGATCTTTATCAAGCACGGGTCCACGTGCCAAGGGAGGAGGATCAGGAACAAACATCAAAAAGAAGTGAATGTTTCCAATTCGAACCTTCGCTATATCATTTGGCCCTAACTCAATTTTTTCTTTTCCACTCTTCATCAGGTCTTCATGCGTATACATGTGCCCATTGATACGTGCGCTCATTTTCATAGCGGGATGAAGATTCACTTCAACTTTAGAACCTTTAATTTCTACAAAACGAAACATTGGCGGAATACCCGCCTCTGTAACAATATAAGTTGATTTCACTCCATCGCCTAAAGTGATTGTCTCGCGTCCTCTCTTATAATGATCAATCGCAAGAATGGTATCTTCCCAATAAACGGTAACTTCAAGTTCCTCATGGGCTTTAGGATCTCCCTCCAAGACACCACGAGCACTTGCAGTACTCTTCAAGCTTCTAATGACAGTCGCCTCACGTGGAGCCGAAGGAACTACTGGGGTAGCAGGCTCAGAGGATACCGCTATCGAAGGAGGAGGTACTGCAGGAGCAGGAGGTGGCGGAGCTACCGAAGGTGAAACAGCAGAGCTCGATGCACCCGCAGAAGCAGAACTTGCAGCTGTCATTGCTGGTTTAGCTACACGAACGAGCTTAATTGTAACATCGGCTACTTTAACTTGATCAGTTTCACGAAGTATAGCTTCAACAATTTTAGAACCATTTACAAATGTACCGTGTGTAGAGGCTAAGTCTGTTAATTTTAATTGACCATCGGGCAAGATTTCTAAAAGCGCATGAATTCGCGAAACCTGGGGACTCGGAATCCTAAAATCTGCAGAGGATATGCGACCCAAAATGATTTTATCCTGGTCAAAGGATTGCCTCGCTATAAGCGTATCCCCCTGAAATACCGATAACTCTATTAATGCTCGATGTTGACTCATGTGTTCCTCTCTCTACCTTCCCGAATAACCACTGGCATCCAAGACTTCACGTTTAAAGGAAGTTCGTACCGGTATAAGACTTTTATTTTTACGACTAGGACGTTGATCAAAAACTGCCTGAAAAGGCGTATAAGCTTTTCCAGAAAGACTTGCACCTTCAAAGCTAAAGTATTGCTTAGCGGGAACTTTCACTAGACCGTTCTCTGTCTGTCTTACAATCCATCCCTCTTGCCTATCCGCAGCCCAAGTGAAAACAGATCCAAAACAAAAAACGAATATGAGCCTTTTTAAAAGTGTGTTTTTCATATTAGCCACCTTTTCCATCATTCATTCCGATACGCGCAAGATCCTTAAGAACTCGCACGTCACTATCCTCATCTACGCCAGAAAGTATAGACATTGCTTGCTTGTAATCATTTACCTGAAGATAAAGCGAAGAAAGGTTCTTAACGACAGTGCGTTTGTTGTTTCCACTTGTCCTTGTACTTAAATCAAGAAGTGTCGACTCAGCAGAAGCTCCACGCCCCTCTCTCCAATCAAACAAAGCTCCTAAGAAGTCCATATAAAACTTCTCATCATCGGACATTTTGTCCGAAGACTTCTCGAGCAAATCACTTGCCAAAATAAACGAACCTATCTTGTTCTGCTTAAAGCTTTTCTCAGCGAATTCAGTTAAAGGTCTCTTGTGATTCAAGTTAGGAATCCACTGCAAATCTGGAATTTTTTTACTTGCCAAGGCTTGGACACCAGCCACCCACTTAGCTTTCGCTCTACAAGAAGCTGCGCCAGGACCTTTAATCTTCAGCTCTTTAGTTTTATCCAAACAAAGTTCGATCAAAGACCTCGACTTATCATCAAAAGACTTCACAAAAGGAGCTAATTCTTTTTTTGCATCAGGATCACTAATTTTAGCGAGCTCTTCACTTAAATCCTTATAGAGATCCGAAAGGCGCTCAAGTGATCTAAGGGCATAGGTTTCATCACCATAACTCACAACAGCTGTGTAGCTTTTTTCAAGCAACTCTAAGGATTTTACCTTTTCACCTAAAGTAGCTGCTATACGCTTAGGAATAGTAGAAACTCTTAAGCCACGGTAGTTTTGATATTTCTTTTCAACTTGATTGAACGCAGCCTCACCCATTGCAGACTTAAGTGCATCTGAATACGAAGGATTAGGAGGGAAGCGTTTTAAGATTCCAGGGTAAGAGGAAGAATTCTTTGCCCTAACCTTAAGAACAGGTTCTGCTTCTTTCAATAAAGTTTTTGTCTTGGAAGATAGTCTTGGCTCTTTTGAGAACTTATCGATATCTGAAAGAGTTGCTCCACGACGATAGACCAAAACTGTAACAGCAAAATCCCTATTACTACCTCTGTTAAATTCTTTTAAATAGTCCTTACCAAGTTTAACTGTGTTTGCACTTAGGCTCTTGGTTGGACGAAGCTCTGGAATCACAGCATCTTCCAAGTGAGCTTTTACATAAAAGAGGTTTCCAAGAATTTTTTCTCTCTCTGAACTCGAACCCTTATAATTGCTAAGAACTTGCTGATACTGACGAATCGCTTGATCAAAATCAGCTTTTTCTAAAAGATCGTCCGCCTGGTTCAAGTAGATATTTTTAGCAAATTTGCTTTTTGGAAAAGCCTTGAGAAGTGCGGCTTCAGCCTTGTCTGCTCCCTCTTTATCTTCCGCTTTCTTAAAAAATACGATTGCATTATTCAAAGATTTTTCTTTTAAATCGCTATCAGAAACAGCACTCACTTCAAGATATGCTGCTCCTTTAGCAGCTAGCTGAGCACGAGTCCCCTCAGGCATAGCCTCGATTTTCTTAAAGGTAGCCTTTTCTTTTACATCATCTAAGTTTGCTTTGAACTTTGAACCGCCCGTAGCCATTAAGGTGCTATTCGCTAAAAAGGCATTTGCCTCACCTATAACAGCATCATAATTTTTGTTTTTCTCATGTATAAACAGAATACGTTCTGCTGCATCAACACCACGATCAGTAGAAGCAAATCGTGTAACGATGCTACGAAGAGTCTGCATTGACTGCTCTTGCGCACCAGATTCAAACGATTCGTTTGCACTTGCATACATCAAATCACCCGCTCGCTTGTCGTCGGGATACTTAGAGACAAAGTCGTTTGTTGCAGCGATGAGCTCATCACTGTATTTTTTATCTTTCTTCGCTGCTTCTCGATATGCAAGTATTCGGTTAAATGCAGAAGTGGAAGAGTACTTCCCCTCTCCAACATTTGCATAAGCCTCACCAGCACGAGCAAACTCGCCAGACTCATAGAGTAGGTCAGCAAAATAAAATTTCATTTCGTGAACATTTTCAGCTGTATCTGGATTTTTAGCAGGAACATAAGTCAAATAAGTCTCGTACATTGGAATAACCCTTTTTGCTACTGAAGGAATTCCTCTCTTTTGTGCCGCTTTATGAAAATCTTTTGTATCCCGTCTTACAAGAGAAACGAGCTCATCAACCATGACTTTTTCACTTGTAGAATCAAGCTTCTGAGCTCGAAGCCATGTTGATCCTGCCCCATAATCTCGTAACAACTCTCCTAGCTTTTGCGCGTAGAGTGTAAGATTATTTGATTTTTTAGCGTTCTCAGCCCTGTCGAGAGCTAAGTCTCTTGCAAAGCTAGCTTCGGGCGAACGAGTGAGTAATTTATTGTAAAAGAATTCTGCAATCTTATAGTGCCCTCTATCCTTTGCAACTTGAGCAGCAGTGAGTTCATACTTTTCAAGGAGCTCTCTATTACGAACCTTCTCCCGAAAATAAGCCCACCCATCATTGTATTGACCAGATAGCGCAAAGGCCATGGCTAGATCGCCATAAGCTTCTCTTACAAAACTAATATTTTTAGGGCTCTTATCGTTTTTAGAAAGTTCAATGGTCTTTAAAAACGCAAGCGTTGCCTTTTTATAGTCAAGTAAATTGCTGTAGCACCATGCTGCACGATATGTGGCATACGGCTTTAACTTAGCAAATTCTGCACTCGAACTAGCCGCAACTCCCAAATAAAGAGGAAGTGCTTTTCTGTGAACGTTATTTTCAAAATATGCGTCCGCCAAAGAGAGCTTTGCCAATCCTGTCTTTTCGCTTTTGGGATATCGAGTTGTTAACTCTTCAAAATAGGGAATGGCTTTTTTATTATTACCCATATCACTATAGGTCATCGCAAGATAAAAAAGCACTTCGTCACGTGCGATCATCATAGATCGCCCCTGATCCTTGCCACGACTTGCAACTTCAAGTTCATTATAAAGCCTAATAGACTGCGCTCTTACTTTATTAGCTCTAGGTGTTTTCAAGACAGGACGAGCTCGCTTACCACGTTCAGCTGAAGATAAAGCATTCCACTGGTCTACATCTTTTGACCAGGCTTCACTCTCTTTCATGGCCACTAGTCTTGAGCGATCATAGTAAAGTTCCGCAAGACGCATCTTTAACTCACCAACACGAGCACGTTGTTTTTCACGTTTAATTAAATTTTGAATCTGCCCAATCAACTGTTCTGTTTTTTGGTCAATACGTTGCAGCCGAGCTGTTTCCAGCTCTAAATCATTTCGATTAAATAACGGAGCTCTTTTAAATGTAACTTTCTGGGTAAAGCGAACCCTCTCACGATTAAAAACTCGTTCTGAGTTAACGGATGCATCAACTTTTTTCTTTTGATTAACTGACTTCCAGTTAATTTCTAAAGCCTGAGAGCTTGTAGCTAAAATCAAGAAAGACAACAACGAGGGGTAAGAACCCAAATGACGCTTCAACATTACCGAGCTCCCTCTTCACATACGTCAGTCGTAGCAAACGCATAGCCACCTGTTTCGTCTCTCCAAAACTCACCCTGAAAAGGCCAAAACTCAAAGCCTTTTTCAACTTCCTTTTTAAAGTCGATATTTTTTTGAACAGGTAACTGAGCTTTAATCAAGCGATCTCTCACTCGAGTATTGACCTCAAGCTCAACGGCTAAGGCGCCCTCTAGACTCTCTTTTACATCGTTCTTTAACTTACCAACAAGCGATCTCGAATATCGAGCTATTTTAAGCTTATAAGTTTCTTCTAATTTATCGAAAATTCGAAGCAAAGCGCCACGTGTTGCTTGCATGGATCGACTTCTAAACCTCTCATCAATGTTCTTACGCTCAAACCTGAGTTTCTCAATAGAACTCGAAGCATCAGCAATAAAAGGCTGCCCTAAAATGCCATCCCAAATCTTGTCGAGAGCAGAGCTCTCCTGCTTTACTTTTCCTAGAGAATAGTCTTTTAACTGATCATAGAATTTTGAAGGATTCTGAGTAAGAGAAGATACTTTAGAAAAAGAATCATTCATATTGCCATAATCTTCCCTGAGCTTAGCCACAGCTCTGCCGGCTGATTCATAATGACAAAGCTGAAAAAGAACAACTGACTGTAGGAGATGCTTCTCTGGATTGAACTTACCCGCAAGAAAAGGACTTCTTAAGTTCATAAGTTGTCCAAGAGCCAGGTTATAATCTTCCACATGAAAAGCAGCCCATGCCCCAACGATTTGTCCTCTATACCAGGCAGGTGAAGCGCGAGTAATATAGTTTAATTCATCTAAGGCCTCTGCATATTTTCTAACTTCGAAAAGAACTAAAGCTCGTTGCAAACGAATCTCTGCGAGATCCACTCCAGCTGTTTGTGGAAAATCACCGCCAAGTACTTCAAGTGCAGCACGTACATTTCCTGTCGCGCTATGAATAGCACTCGCTAGCACTATCGCTTTAGACTTAAAGGGAGATGCTTGCATTGAGTTAATTGCTTGCACGCTCGGAAGAGTTGCTTTAGCTTTTTGAATATTTCCCGCCATCAACTCTTCTTGAGCAATTGCCAAACGAACCCCTACTGAATCTTTGGGCAATCCTTGAATCAGTCGAGTTTCTCCGAGTAAAAACGCTAAGCCACCAGCGCGATTTGCAATAACTCTATTGGGCCTCTGCCTATAAGATCCCACAAGCTCTGCTAAGGAGGCATGAAGATAACCCATTTTCTCAAAGATAACCGCTCTTAAACTTCGCGAACTCGAATCCGTAGCGCCAGCAAGTATATTAAGCGCGGCTTCATAATCGCCACTATCCATTAAGGATTTAATACGAGCTCCTGAGACAGAAGATTTTTGCGCAGGAACCGAGTGAGAACGTGGTTTCGCAGCAGCTCTCTTGAAGTTGTTCTCTTCGTTCTCTTAGTAGTTTTTGCTTCTAAAGAAAATATCCACAAGACAGGTAAGACAAGCATTAACTTTTTCATAGTTTGGGTGCTCCTAAAGAATTCGGCTCCAATAACAATATTTACTCTGTTGCCAACATCTTCTTTAAAGTCGTAGTAATCTCTCACCTCAAATTTCAAAGTTGAACGCCTATTCATAAAGAGGCGTGCTCCCAAGCCACCCATCATCATTCCTGACGAACCCACTTCAAATTGCGTGAGACCTCCACCTAAGAAGAAATAGCCTTCAAAGTGGTAAATATTCGTGGCTGTTGCGGATTTCCCTCTAAAGGGTGCCCACTGAAGTGCAGAGCCAATGGAAACAACGGGCTCGACGCGTTCAATCTCTAGGCCAGTATTCTCACTGAGATCATCGGCAAAGCCAGTAGAGAGGTTTGTTAAAAAATTTACATGAAGAGCTTCAACCGAAATACTCTCCGTTATGTGATAGAGATAACTCAATCCCATAGATATTTGTTTTCTGAAACTATCCGAGGGCTGGATACCTAAAGAGAAGGGAATAATCTCGTGACGACCTTTTTAAAAACATACTGGTGCTTCACTACGAAGATATGCTTTAGGGGGATTGACTTGGGACCCGTGAGCATCTCATCAATGTCTTTGTAAACACTCTCGTCTACTTCTTTAGATTTAGCTTCTTCTTTAAAAAAGAGGTCTTCGTCATTATTACTTCTTGAGGAACTTTTAATTTGGGAACTATCCAAATCCTCTTCGATCAAAGGTGTAGAAGAAGTTTGAGAACTTGAGGGCTTTCCACTTAAAACTTCATTCTCCAAATCTTCAAGACTTTGTGTAAAAGACGGGAATGAAATAAGTGTTCCCAATAGCAAACAGGTGAGTCGCAAAACCATGAAGTCCCCCCAATATAAAATTTACCTTATCCCAGCTAATTCCAGCAGCTTAGTGGAGACGGAACGCTGGCGCTGAGCCGCCTCGCGTCAGCCATGCTTTTGGCGGCCTTTGAGCTCACATTACATATTCGAATGCACTCTAAGCTCATTTAGTGTAAAATGCGGAGCTCATTTTCAAATGAAGCTTTCTAGTCTGTTTTTATTCTTTTTTATCCAATTTGCAGCTTTTCCAAGCCAAGCAGCAAAAATAACAGTTCGCCTCCGAAACTGTCTCCTCGCACTCAAAACCGAAGGAGATACCAAGTCCGTAGTAGATCAGCTAAATCAAGCCTTCGAAAACCTATCCCTTAATACTTTTGAAGAAGCCAAACTCATTGCTCTTGAAAACCTATTGCAAAATGATGAGTTTAGAAATTCTTTGCAAAATCAGCGCGGAGAGGCTCATTTAAAATTCAAAGCGCTTATTAACAGAGGCGCAAGCCAAGCATTTTATAAAAAAAGCATTTATCTTATAGAAAAATACTCTCCTCCTCATGCGCTCTCCTTTATTCTACTTGCTAAACAAAACCTCATTCCTGCTTTTATGCCCGCCCCCGGACACCTACCACCAGGAGCTCTCAAAGAAAACCCAAAACCTTCAAAGTTATTGAGCGATGCTCTTAGCCTCTTGTTTGAAGACGAACCCACAATAAAGCCTGCCTATTTCACTCGTAGACTTTTTGCATACATTGGACTTTATCCTGAACTTACTCAACGTGAAAAATACAACTTAACAGTCAATTTTATTTTAGAGCTCAGAAAGAAGCAAAGCGAATATAACCAACTTGTAGACAGAGCACGAATGCATGGCACTCGTACCGAACGCGTAGCGCTTTACAGTTTTTACCTCTACCCCGAAGCGGCAAGTGATGGAACCCTTTTTATTTGCGGAACACTTAAGTGCAACTACTTCTTTGCTATCACCTTAGACTCTAAATTTTTCATAGTTCACAGAGGCCCTTCTAGTAACTCTTTTGAGATTGAAAAATGGGCTACACATAAACGACTTCGAGAAGCTTTACCCCCCGAAGAAGAGGAATAAAAGAAATGCTCAAAGATAAATTCTCCAAACACGAACTCAGAATTATTGTCAGTGGCGGTACCTTTGATAAAGAATATGATGAAATTACAGGTAAACTCTTCTTCAGAGATACTCACATAGCCGAAATGCTTCAGCTCGGTCGCTCAAAACTTAATGTTAACGTAGAAGTTGCCTGCATGATTGATAGCTTGGAAATGACAGACGCCCATCGAGAGCTCCTTTTAAAAAGTTGCCTTAACTGCTCTGAAGAACAAATCATTATTACCCATGGTACAGACACCATGGAGCATACAGCTCGTTTTTTAGCTGAAGCACGCATAGCTAAGACAATTATTTTAACGGGAGCCATGATTCCCTATAAATTTGGTAGCTCAGATGGACTCTTTAACTTAGGAGCCGCACTCGCTTACGCTCAAAGCCTTGACCCTGGTGTTTATGTTGCGATGAATGGGCGCATCTTCGACGCAAGAAATGTTACGAAAGATCGAAGTACAGGCGAATTTAAAGAACTTAGCTGCTAACGAACTAAAACTTCGAAAGCCGCTCTATTACCTTAGCCTTGCCCAAGGCTCCACACACAACACCCATATCTGGACTCTGCAATGTTCCGGTTAACAAAACACGAGCAGGCTTCGCTACTTGAGGCATTTTAATAGAGTATTGCTGAGCTACACCTTTAAAAATTTCAAAAACCTTCTCTGGATTCCACTCATGAGACTCAATTTCTTTAACAACGGATTGAATCCAAACTTTATCTGTAACTTTGAGAACTTTTTCAAGACAATCGGGGTCAACGACCGGATCATTCAAAAACCAAGCAAGTTTCGGTCCTGCGTCTTTAACTTTTGAAACTGAATGTTGTACGGTTTCGAGTAACTTCTTAGGACCAGGCTGATCAAGCATAGATTGAGTATCGACCCCACTTACTTTTTTTAGCTCTTCCGAGAAATCCGCTGCACTCATCTTCTTAATAAACTCACCATTCACCCAATCCAGTTTTTGCAAATCAAAAACAGAGGGGGATTTTCCGCATCCGTCTAAATCAAAAAGCGTACAAAGTTCATCATTTGTAAAAATTTCTTGATCCCCATGACTCCACCCCAAGCGAATCAAAGCATTCCTTAATGCTTCTGGGAGGTACCCCATTTCAGCGTAAAGGTGAACACTCACCGCTCCGTGACGCTTACTCAATTTACTTTTATCGGCACCTAAGATCATAGGACAGTGTGCGTATGAAGGTGGATTGGCCCCCAAGGCTTGAATCATCAAAAGTTGTTTTGGAGTATTATTTAGATGATCATCTCCACGAATGACGTGAGAAATTCTCATATCCAAATCATCTACAACTACGCTTAGCTGATAAGTAGGTGTTCCATCACTTCGAAGAATAATGAGATCGTCACCCTCTGCGTTTTCAAAAGTAACATCTCCTAAAATACCATCCTTAACAACTGTTTGACCGGATTCAGGATAACGAAAGCGTAAGGAAAAAGGTTTTCCTTCTTGATCAGGACCAGGGCTACGATCACGCCAAGGACTTTTAATCTTAGGCTGTAGCCCCTTAGCCTGGGCTTCTTGGCGCATATTTGCTAGTTCTTCGGCTGTTAAAAAACATTTATAAGCGTTCCCTGAGTCTAAAAGTTTTTTGGCCATGCTTTTATAAAGCTCTTGGCGCTGACTTTGAAAAAAAGGACCCTCGTCCCAGTTCACACCTAGCCAATTGAGAGACTTTAAAATTTCTTCTTCATACTCTTTTACTGCGTTCAAAATCTGTATCTTCTATTCGCAACACAAAAGAACCCTTGTGCTTTTTTGCAAAATAATAACTAAAAAGAGCTGTTCGTGCTCCTCCCACATGTAAATGACCCGTGGGAGAAGGAGCAAAACGTGTTTTTACCATAGCTAAAAACTAGCAGAAGAGAGCTGGATAGGCCGCTAAAAAAATGAGTTTAAACTTCAATAACTACGGCCATTCCCTGGCCACCACCAATACAAGCACTCGCAACACCGACACCACCGCCCATTTTTTTAAGCGAAAGAGCCAAGTGTCCCGTAAGACGTGTCCCCGAAGCTGCCAAAGGATGCCCCATGGCAATAGCCCCTCCGTGAATATTTGTTCGACTGCGTTCAAGTCCTAACTCTTTTTCAACTGCAAGGTACTGTGCCGAAAAAGCCTCGTTCACTTCAACAAGCTTAAAGTCTTTAACTGATTTAATTTTTAAAGATTCGGGCAGTTTAGATATCGCCTTTAGAATAGCTCCAACGGGTCCCATGCCCATTTCTTCAGGGAGACAGCCGACGGCAGCCCACGAGTGAATCTTGGCTAATATCGGCAATCCTTGCGACTTCGCCCAATCTTCATCCGCTACAACGAGTGCAGCAGCTCCATCACATATTCCACTCGCATTTCCGGCCGTTACTAAGCCTTCTTTTTTAAACAAAGAAGGCAGTGAAGATAATGATTCCAACGTGCTCTTAGGTCGAGGATGCTCATCATCACTCAGTTGAAGAGTTTCTTTTTTTGAAGGCAAAGACACGGGAGTTATTTCGCTTTTAAAAATCCCCTCACTTTTTGCCGATGCATAACGTGTTTGTGACTCAAGCGCATAGTCATCAACTTCAAGACGAGATATTTTATACTTTTCGCCTACTCTTTCAGCGGTCATAGCCATTGGCAGCTTGGTATACGAATCCGTTAAGCTACACTGTAGATAGTCCTCTACTTCTGAATTCCCCAAGCGATAACCAAAGCGGGCTTTTCGTAAAACAAAGGGAATCTGACTCATGGATTCAGTACCTCCTACAAGGCAACATTTCTCATTTCCCAAAAGGATTTGCATTCCTGCCTGTGCAATAGACTCAAAGCCTGAGCCACAAAGACGATTCACAGTTAAAGCAGGACGATCAACAGGAAGTCCCACTCGCAAACCGATATGCCGTGCAAGATAAATAGCATCACTTGAACTCTGACATACGTTTCCAAAACAAACGCTGTCAACAGAGTCAGGAACAAGATTAGACTCCTTAAGGGCTGCTTCAGAAGCAATGACTCCTAAATCAGTAGCGCTCAAAGAAGAGAGCCCCCCACCAAATGATCCAAAAGGTGTTCTTTTATATGACGTAATAACTAAACTCATTTTACCTCCCCATCAGATAGACAATCTTGTTTGGTCGACAAGAAAGCATCTGGATATTTTTTCTTAATCTTCACGAGCTGGGACTGTGCTTTTTTCTTAGTTGAATAAGGTCCCAATAAAACTCTGACCCAATTGTTCCCCTGAATATTCACACGACAAAATTTAGGATTTATATCTGGAAAATCTTCTTTGTTTGCTGAAAAATCAACAAGAAGAACTGACTTTACTTGAACCGAAAAAGGAGAAATCTCGCGAGAATAAAACTCGACTTTTTCTTTGGGTGTTTCTTTCTTTAATTGAATCTTCCATACCAAATCTCCCTCAGAGTCTTTAGCAGCAGGAATCTGTCTCTCGTAGCTTTCGTAACCTTCCATGGTTAAGCGCATTTTTTGCGTCTCAACTGGCACGGGAACCTCAACAGGAGTTTGACCAAGCTTTTCATTATTGACAAAAACAGCTGCACCTACGGGCTCACTCAAGACTCGAAGCCTATAATCAGCACTGGATGAGCTACTCGATGAGCCAAGAATATCCGTGTCACTCAAGGAAGAAGCGGCTTTACTCTCAACAACAGTTACCTTTTCCTCTTCTCTTTTCTTTTTATCCTATTCAGCACTCACATAAACCAAAATCCAAAGAGATACAGCTAATAGGAGCGAGAAAAAAACTATCTTTTTCATTATCTACTAAACCTCTAATCCACAACCTTTACGTGGTATCCAGCTTCTTTTAGAGCCAATACGATTTGCTGGGCATGCTCCTCACCTCGTGCCTCAAGATGTATGTTCAACAGAGTCTCGCCCGGGGCCGCTTCAAGAGAGAGTCGATCATGAATAACCTCCAAAACACTTGCTCGAGATTGCCCTAAAACATGGGTTACACGTGAAAGTTCACCAGGTCGATCTTCAATTCTTAACTGAAGACGTAACCATCGTTTTTCGAGATGCAAACCGCGTTCGATAATGTTTGAAATTTTTGGGAGATCTATATTTCCTCCGCAAAGAGAGAAAACCAAAGGACGATCTTTAGACGCTTGAATTTTATGACAAAGAACCGCTGCTACGCCAGCAGCCCCGGCCCCCTCAACAACAAGTTTCAATTTTTCCATAAGCAAAAATATCGCTTGAGAAATATTCTCATCAGTAACTACTCCCACCTCTTGAGCTAAGCATGATACGAGCTCAAACATAGTCTGAGTAGGCTTTTTAACAGAAAGCCCTTCTGCAAGTGTGCGAGCACGACTATCTGAAAGAGTCAGTTTTTTATTTTGGAAACTATGAGCCATTGAAGGGGCAGCATCGGCAACCACTCCAAAGAAACGTGCCTTAGGGTGCTGCGACTTAACGGCACTTCCAAAACCACCAAATTGCCCCCCACCGCCGATAGGCACAATATAATCGCAAGAACTTGGATCTACATTGAACTGCGATAACTGACGCATGACCTCTATTCCCAAAGTTCCCTGTCCTGCGATAATTTCTGCATCTTCATAAGGATGAATAAACACTGAGTCTTGAATGGTTCCGAGCAATTCCTGAGCGCGCTCGTAGGCTTGATCATAAATAGCGCCATGCAAGACAACGTTGGCGCCATATTCTTCGGTAGACTTTACTTTTACCAAGGGAGCTCCCTCAGGCATAACGATTGTTGCGGGAATATTGAGCTGTTCCGCGATAAAGGCGACTGCTTGTGCGTGATTGCCCGCAGAAGACGCTACAACGTGCGCTGGCTTTTTGCCTTGTTCCACGAGAGAAAGAATTTTATTTGCAGCGCCCCGAACTTTAAAAGATCCAGTAAACTGCAAAGTTTCGACTTTCAAAAAAACAGGGGCATCCCAGCCTAGAATTTTTTGCAGTTTAAAACTTTGCAAAAGTGGGGTCTCAATGATGTAGGATCGGACGCGTTCTTCAGCCTTTAAAATACTCTCAAACGGAAGCGCTTTCATGCCCCACTATCCTATGCGCCAAGGGTGTTTTTGACCACCACCCGCTACCTTTTTTTAGGCGCCAGGGACCTTTAGAACGTTGCCCGCTACCTTTTTAAGCCTGGCACCTTTTCTGCAAGGGCAAGTTCACTATGCCGAGAAAGCCTCTTATTAGAAGTGATATTTTCCCTTACCATGTTACCAACAGGACTCGAGACAAGATATTCTACCCATTGCCTCTCAAAGAAGTCTGGAACATCTATACAGATCAACTTAAAATCGCTACATGGGCTTTTGGAGCACACATTCATGCATTTGTTCTCATGAGTAATCACTACCACCTATTCCTTAGCACGCCTGAATGCAACATTGACCAAATCATTTGCTTTGTTCAGTCAGAAGTAAGTAAAAAAATATTCACAAAAACTAACTCCAAAGAATCTTACTTTGAAACAAGGTATCGCTGGTCACTCATAAAAGATCGTAACTACTTTGCAAATGTATACAGATACATCTATCAAAATCCACTACGAGCAGGGATAGTCACACGTTTAGAAGACTACTATTTTTCTAGCTTTCACGGAAAAGCAGGCTACTCAAAACTTGAAATTCCACTCTATAACCACTTTTTCTACGAAGATTTAAACTTTAACTTGCATGAGGAAGAATCCTGGCTAAACAATGTCATGGAAGAAGAACAGGTAAAACTTGTTCGCAAAGGAATACGTCGATTCGAATTCAGCCTGAGCACTCAAGACAAACTAAAGTTCAAGCCTTGCACGAAAAGGTAGCGGGCAACGTTCAAAAGGTCCCTGGCGCCTATTGGAGGGCGATGGCGGGGAGAATGCCTGTCCAGGCTTCGTCATCGAGGAGTAAGTTGCGAGAGCGAACTTCCATGTTGATAAGCGCTTCTCTTGCTAGAAGGTCACTCAACTCTGCAGAGTCAGCTCTAATTTGCTCAATGTATTTGTAAATCTGAGGATTCGCACTCGCAGACATCTGAGTATTTTTTGCCTCTATCAAAGCAGGAATTTCTTCTTTCACTGCATCGTTAAAAGATCGCATGATGACCCTCTGCTCTGTTGATAACAAAGGCGACTTGCGCATTTCTCTTTCGTTTACAATAAAACGCTCCCATGCTTGTTGGCGCACACCTACAATTTCGGCTTCAAGTCGCTTAGAGTAAGCTTCATATTCTTTCACAAAAAGATCGAATTCCTGACTTAAACGCGCACGTTTTTGAGCCTGACTCAAAGTTGCGGCTTGAGCCAGTGGAACTGAAAAGAAATTCATCCACTTATTAAAACCATTAAATATACTTGCATTCCCCGTCTGTACATTTGTAGGCGTTGGATTAAATGTAGGAGGTATCAAAGTAGGTGAAAGATTTGTCGTATTTGGAACATTCAACTGGGGCATTTGAAAAAAACTTTGCTGTTGCTGCTGTTGAGTAGATCCATACACGGGATAGTCCGTGCTTGCAGGTGCTCTTGTATTTCCACGTCGAACATCAAGTCCCTGAAAAGCTGCTGCACCGTTCACATAACTCGTAAAACTCATTTTAGCTGTAGCAACTGCTGCCCTTGCTCCAGTTTCCTGAGCATTGAGACTTATAAGTTCTTTCTTAACACGCGCAATTTCAGTTTGTTTTGCCATAATCTGATCGCCGCGATCTTCAAAACCAGGCCCACTCAACTGAGCGTAAAGCCGTCCATCCGCCATTTGCATCAATTGGTCCCACAAATTCTGCTTTTGAACAATAATTTCATTCAATCGTGCAGCAACTGAGTTCACATTAACTGCCATTTCTCGAATTGTTGATTTCATTTTAGCCAAGGCCTTTTGAGCTTGTTCTGCTTTATAGGCTTCAGAAGCTGCTCTATCGTTATAGGCAGGCAAATTAGAAGTCACCGTAGTGCCACTTCCACTATTAATGTTTGAATCTGAACCTGGGCGTTCTACCGTTCTTCCAGAAGCTTCAGTTCCATCTGTAAGGCCAATCGCATGTTTTAATTCTTCGTACTTTCTAGAAAACGTCTTTGTAGTTTCTGTAGCCGCTTCTAAGATTGTAGCTCTATTCACGAGGCCCCTTGCTTCTGCAGCGCGATTTTCTTTGCTTGTCGCAAGTAATGTTTTCTCTTGCGAGGCTCGAGTCAGATTTTTTTCAAGTTCATTTTTGCGACCTTTAACCGCACCCGCAAGAGATCGAGCAGATTCTAAATCGCCCTCAGCTGCCTTAGAAGCCAAACCTCGTACTTGAACCCTTTCAGCGTTTCCAAGTGTTGTACCTACACCATTCACAATATTTCTACCTGTCGTACGAATAGTACTTGTAGGTCCCGCTGTTCCCGTACTCACAACCTGAAGCTGAGCCTGTGAAGCTGCAGCTTGAATCTGAGAGTATTGTTCATTCAGTTGATCCGTAATAAAGAGAGAATCCCGCGTGTATCCAGCTTCGTCTCTTAACTCCAGCATCAGTGTTCCAGCGTCATCATATATTTCAACCGGCTTAGCCACCGTTTGAGAACGGACAATTCCCGCAGGCAAAGTTGTCAAATGTTCAAAATCGTTTCTATAAGCCTCTGGAGTATATGTAAGTAATGCTGTTGCCGCATCTTGAGTTTGCTGAGGACAGGCTGAAACTATTGTAAACAAAGGAAACTGAGCCTTCACCAATCCTAATGCTAACTGTCGACCTGCTTTACTCTTCCAGTTACGAGCTAAGGTACCCATCGAACATTGAAGCGCTTGGATTCCTGTTTGAAGAAGACTTCTGTTCTCACCTTTTTTGTTCAACTGAGCAATTGCATCGTCTCGTGAAGACTGACATTTGTAGTCTGTATTCATAAGGGCAAGCCCTTGCGCATTGTAATCTTTAGCTTCAATAAAATCTTGCATTTGTCCGAGACTCATAAGAGCCACTATATCCTCGGGAGTGAGAGTGGGAGCAAATTGTCCAGGGTTCATTGGATCAACAAAGTTAGAAGGAAGTTTTTGAATACCCGAAAGTATATCAAGTTTTCCCTGAACGTAACTTAAATTACAAACATCATACTTAGAGCGAGCAGCTCCTTGCTTTTTACAACATCTATCAACCGGGTCCCAAAAAGAACCTTCAGGATCTGAAAGATCTAATCCTGCCGCTACTTTTTCATAAGCACTCGAAAGACTTCCTGAGAATTGAGGTCTTTCATAACTTTGAAGATCATTTCCTACGCCAGATTCAGCGTGTTGACGCAACAATGGCAACTTCTTAAAAGCTTCTTTAAAATCTCTAAAATCTCTATCATCAGCTACGCAATCAGCAACACTGTCACCTTCGGGACCGCCTGTTCTTGCAACTTTCGCAACAACATCGCCTGCCTTTTCTAAGATGTCTAAATTAGAATTTAATACTTGGATAAAGTACTCATGCCTGTTTCTATAGTAAGTCTCTAAGTTCCGCATGCCTCGACGCGAATCTGGCAAGCTACTTAAGTAGGCAGCCTGATTGCCAGCCTGATTTAACTTATTTACAAAAGATTGAGTTTGTAAGGGCATAGCAGAAACAACACCTGGATCATAGACGTTTGCCGAAACGCTATAACCTGTAAGCATTCCTCCAAGAATGAAAGAATAAATCTTAAGCTGCTTCATCTTCCCCTTTTCCCCTCAAGCCTTAACACCTAGTTAACGCGGTAATTCTTTTTAGCAGGCACCTCTGAACTCGGCGCATTTTTCACAGCTGTCGGTCCAACCAAATTCTGTAATGCATTAAACGCACTTTGCCTGCTTGGTCCATAAAGTGATGCCATACGGCCACTTTCCTCGCTCCATTTAGCAGAGGCAACCTGTGCAAGCGTCAACGCACATTCCGCATTCGCTTCGTAATCATCACCAGTGCCATATTTTTTCGTTAAATCGAGTTTCGCAGACTCATAAAGACTTAAATATGTCTGAATTGTAATAGAAGGGTCTTGTGGATTTGTTGATGCTTTTGTTAAAGCTCCACCAAAACCTGCTCCGTCTACGCCAACAAGATCTGAGTGACTCAATGTTTTCAGATAACTTATAGTATTTGTATTTATAAGAGTTCCATATTCCATAGTCATACGAGTCAGAGCCCGCTTAGAAGCTGCTTCCTCAAGTTGAGCCACTAGTTTCATACGAGAACTTCTTTTACGTGCAAATAAACCCGCTTGATCGATGGCACCTTGAGAAATCCCCTTAAGCTTTTTCTGATCGGCCTCGGTAAGTGCACCATCACCAACCAATCCACTAATCACATTTTCAGCAGCTGTTCTAGCATTCCCAGTTCTTGCAGCCTGCTCACACACTGTCGCCGTATAATTATCGACAAGTACTTTTTCCATTTCATCCTTGAGACTAGCAATCATTTTTTCATTTTTTTGATTATCAGGATTCAATCCAAAGGGATCGCTCGAAGAACCTACACTTCGCTGACAAGCTTGAGAAAGATTCAGAGAATTAGCCAAAGTTTCATTTTGGCCTTGAGCTGCCTGTAGGAGTTGTTGCAACTCAGACACTTGTCCTTCTAGATTCTTATTTGTTGCGTCGAGCTTCGCTTGCTCCTCTAATTCTTTGCGTTTTTTTTCTTTGTCTTTTTCATCTGAACTTTTAGTTTCATCATCAGATGAATCTGCCTCACCCTCAACGTATACTCCATCTTCGCCAGCTTCTGCTGCAGGAGAACGTCCCTCTTCAGATGAAGAACTTGAAGACGCAGTTACAGCTGCTAACCGTTTGGCCAAAGGAGCCGCACAAGGGTCAGATTTAGAGGTAACATCTATTCTACGTTGTAAATCTTCTTGATTTTCAATGCCCGCTGCTAATTCTTCACAAAACGCAGTCAAAGTCGTATCATCTTTTCCGTCTGCAAGAGCCTGAGCTACTTTTTTCTCACCCTCAAGAAGCCTTTTTTCTGAATCATCTAAAAATTCTGCTGAAGAAATATCTTTCTTTGTATCTTCTACTCTTTTATCAAGTTCTGTAATCTTCTTATCAAGCGAAGCTTCCATGGATGAATTCATTTCGCCATCTTGTGGCACAGCCGCTTGAATATCCTTACTTAACATATCAACGGCTAGAGTTGCTACAGCGTCTTTTTGAGCATTATCCAATGACTCCCAAACTTTTTTAGACTCTCCATCAAGATTCTTTGCCATAAAATCTTTAAGCTTTGTTGAATCCTTGGGCTTCACAGCGGTCCATACACCTGGTTTACCCTTTTCTTTAGATTCTTCGTATTTTAATTCAATACCGTAGTTCTGAGTTAAGTAGTAATTGGAAACATCTGAAATTTTATTTCCAGAGTACATCGTAAAACTTTTTAATTGCTCTAAAACTTCTTTTGTCAGTAGTGCCGAGCCAAACTGAGAAGCTGCTACTCTTTGGTGAGGTCCTAAGTCGCCATGAACTTTTATCTGCTCATCTATTTTTTTAGCATTTGCTCGAGCAAGGCTGCGAGCTGTTGCGGTATCACCTGAAGCAAGGGCTTTTTGAATTTCCTTAAGTCGCTCACTTTGATCTGAGTCGAATTTACGCTTGAGATCATCATTGGCAAAAGCCATGCTTATGGCAAATGCCATTAATCCCCAATGTCTTACACGAATACTCATAAATACCCTTCCCTCTCTCTATTCTAGACTGAGGCACCCACCCTTGAGGAAAAAACAAGCGCGTAAAACGTCAAAAAAACTGCCTAAAATCTTGACACTTGCGCATAAGATTCCGTTTGAAATTGAAGGATTAACTGAAATAAAGAAAGAAGAATCGAACAGAGTCCGGCGTGACTTACTAGAGAGGAGCGCCTTCCGGACCCTGTTCTACCACTGCTGTAGATTCCTTTTGCCTGTCGTATAAGAGTTAAAGCAAGAAAGAGACCAGGCTCAGCACACACTAAAAGTCCTTAACGCATTCTTAACAATGTTAAGGAAGTAGACAACTCACTAAAGTTTTCGAGTCACCTTGTTTAAAACTCTTAGAATATTTTACTTGTCTTCAGGTAAGACAACCCATGCAAAGAGATACAACACAAGCCCTGTACCCATTACAAAAACCAAGAAAACCGCAATAAATCTTAAAAGTGTTGCATCAACTTTAAAATAATCAGCAAAAGCTCCGCAGACTCCTCCTATAACCTGTTTTGATTTTTTTCTAACAAGCTTATCTTCAGCGGGAAGACTTTCAACACCACCTTGAGGAGCGGGCATAAAGATCCAAGCTGCTAAATAAAGTAAAACAGCTCCGCCCATGGTAAATGTAAGCAAAGTGACTGCAAAAACTCGAACCAAAGCTACGGGGAGTTTTTCTGAAATGGCATAGCCCGAGCAAACACCACCAATCATGGCATACTTAGAAGAACGCCTCATCATACCGTCACATCTGGACTAAAGCCCCTTCGCATGAGACTTTCACTGATACAATAAGGCTCTAAGAATTGTAATAAGTAATCAGGGCCTCCCGCTTTAGCGCCTACTCCAGAAAACTTATAGCCTCCAAAAGGCTGGCGATTCACAATCGCTCCCGTAATGGGTCGATTGATATAAATATTTCCGGCCTCTAATTCCTCTTTTGCGCGTTCAATACTCTCCGGATTGCGTGAGCAAATACCAGCGGTCAATGCGTAATCCGTTGAGTTCGCAATCTCTAATGCATGCGATATATTCTTGGCCTTAAACAAAGTCACCAAAGGGCCAAAAAATTCAGTCTGCCCTAGCTCACCTTTATGGTCATCGCTTTCAAAAATTGTGAGGGGAACATAACAACCCTTCACACTTGACGGTGTTTCACCTGAATAGACAACACTTGCTTTATTTTTTTCGATCACAGCAAGAATCTTTTGAGAAGTTGCATCGACAACAGGACCCACATCCGAAGACTCTTCCCAGGCACTCCGACACACCAAACCTTTTACAGCTTCAACAAAAACGAGATTTAAAGGTGTCATACGCATCGCCTACAACAATAAGGCGACTTAAAGCACTGCACTTTTGTCCTTGATATCCAAAGGCAGATTTCAAGCTATGTGCCACGGCTTCGTCCAAATCCGCATCATCATCCACAATAAGGGCATTTTTTCCGCCCATTTCAGCTAAAACTTTTTTCACATGATTCTTGCCCGTGTACTCTTGAGCCGCTTTCATGATTTCAAGACCTACAGACTTTGACCCCGTAAAGTTAATAATATGAATGCGAGGGTCTTTCACCAAGGCTGCGCCTACTTCTTCACCTTTACCCGGTAAGAAGGCAATCACATTTTTAGGAACACCCGCCTCTAACATCAGCTTATAAAACTCTTCAGCAATACGGCTGGATTGTTCTGCGGGTTTTAAAATAACTGAAGACCCACACACCAAAGGAGCGACAACCATGCCACACAAGATAGCTAAGGGGAAATTCCAGGGAGCTATCACCAAAGCCCTACCACGTGCTTTATAAAGATAGGTGTTCTTTTCGCCAAGAGCAGACTCAACTTCTTTTCCTTGCATAAGTTTTCTATACTCAGCTGCATAGTAAGTGCAAAAATCAACAGCTTCACAAAGATCGGCATCCGACTCTCTAAAGTTTTTCCCAACTTCTAGAGTCATCAAGCAACTCAATCGAACCCTATTCTCACGAAGCTTATCTGCAATTTTATCTAGAATCGCAGCTCGTTTTTCAAAAGGATAATTTTTCCACTCTTTTTCGCCCTCATCCAAGACAGCATGAACAGGGTTTAAATTCCCTGTTACACAATGTAGACGTGTCACGAGCTCGTCTGACAAAGAAGGATTAAATATATTCAGGGGAACATGCGTTTCTAAATTTGCATCGCCTACTGAAGGGCGAACATCCTTAACTCCGATAGATCTTAGCTCATCCAAAGTTTTCTTAAAGGTATCTCTCACTTCGCGGCGATTAAAATCCACAATGGGCTCAGCTGAAGTTGCGCCTTTAAGTGTCGCTTCCTCATTAGGAGCCACAGGTTTTTGTAAGAGCAATTCAGTCGACTTATCGTCTACAAATTTAGCTTTTAAAAATCCATCATTAGAAGTGTTTTCCAAGAGTCGTCTTACAAGATAAGCCATTCCCGGCAACATTTCTCCAACTGGAGTATACTCGCGAATTCGAAATCCCTTAGAGTAAAGAGCATTTTTAAAAGGCTCTGCCATTCCATAAAGCATTTGAATCTCAATACCTGAAGGCGGCACTTTCTTTTCTTCGGCCATAGCCAAGGCATAAGCCAAGCTTCGAATATTGTGTGAAGCAAAAGCAGGAATCAGCAACGGATAGGCATCGATCAAAAAAGCAGAACATTTTTCATAATTGGCATCTGTTTCAACTTTTCTCAAGAAAACTGGGCTTTTCCAAGAACGCTGCGAAGACATAATGTTTTCGTAGTCCCAGTAAGCGCCCTTAACGAGCCTCACAGCAAAGGGAGTTCCGCGATGTTCAGAGAAAAGCTTTAATCTTTCTAAATCAAAAATAGCGTGCTCAAGATAAGCCTGAATCACTATTCCGAAATGGGGGTAATCCTTGAACTCTTTTTCATTCCAAAGTTCTTCAGCAACCGTAAGGAGAATTTCACGGAGATCATTTTGCTCCATGTCCAAATAAACAAATGCATTCTTTGCAACGGCAGCACGTAGAAGCTTACGTAATCTATATTTAATTCCCTCAACGGAATCACGAAAATGCATTGGGTCTATTCGAGAATAAAGAGAAGAACACTTAATAGAAACATTCGTTCTTGGAGTTTTTCCAAATGGAGTATTTTCCAATACAGGTTGATCTTTCCAGAGCTTCATATTGCCTGGAAGTTTTTCAATAAGCTCTAAGTATCTTCCGTAGTAAAGCTCGGCTTCTTCTTCGGAGACAACTGCCTCACCCAAAATATCAACTGTAAAAGCGAGTCCATTTTCCCATAGCTTTTTTAGAACAGGCAGAGCCTTGTCCGCATTCTCACCAAGAATAAAGTTTTTCGCCATGGCTTCGACGTTTGATTTAACAGTACCGGCAGCCAACTTAGAAAAAAGCCCACCACCCGCTGCAAAGCCTAAAGCTGACTTTACAAGTGGAGACATTTTTAAATCATCTCGTATAAGATACATTCGGATATGCTCAGAAATCTGCTCGGCGTTTTTAAGACTAGGGAGCACATCTACAAAACGAAAAAGTTCAATTTTAAAGGCAGGGTCCTTTAGGGCCCAATCCATCATTTTTCCGGACCAAAAGTTTTTATCAAAAAAACTAGCTTTTTCATCCCGAGCCGCTGCAAATAGCTCGCGTCCTATTTCAACAACACGTTTTTCAAAGTTTTGAGAGCTTAAACCACGATTCTCATTTTGCGACATGAATCCCACCTCTTGCATGCAAATTGTATAGCGCGTGAGCCTACTTTGGTCGACCGTAGACGCGTCGCGCAGGGAGGCGTTTTAGCAAGGATTCTGTCAGCTCCCAGCCCCCCCAGACCCCAAGATTGATATTTAGCGGCGGTTCATACTGAGGGAGAAAAGTAACAATGAACTCACGCCCAAGACAACGAGCGCTAATCCAAAAGAAGCGTAGTTTTGCACAAAGAGAATGTCTTGAAACGACTTAACTGCATAGGTCAGCGGGTTAGCTCTTGAAACCCAATATAAAGGGCCTGACTTAATGGGGAATGTAGCGCCCGATAAAAACCACATCGGCATCAGCACCGTGTTCATAATGCCGTGAAAACCAGCAACGCTTTCTATTTTCCAACCAAAATGCAAAGCAAGGCTGGCGATAAAAAAACCAATAAAGAAAAACAACAACAACACAGAGCCAAAAGCCGGAAGGCTAAGACTCAATCCATTCAAATAGACTAGTGGTAGGAGTAAGAGCCCTTGAAAGAGAGCAATAAAAGCGGCACCTAATATTTTAGATAAGACTATGGCCCAGGTTGCTAGTGGGCTTACCATCACTCCTTGATAGAAACCTGAGTTTTTATCTTCAATGAGAGATATGGCCGAATAAATGGCTGTAAACAAAATTCCCATGACCATCATACCGGGAATAAAGAACTGCTTAAAGTTTGCAGCCATGCCTACAGCCGCAGAATCCGATGCGCCGTCAATCCCCATCCCCAACATGAGCCAAAAAATAAGAGGCGTTAGAAAAGCTCCAACAACCCGACTTCGCTGGCGTAAAAAACGAATGAACTCTCGTTTGCAAAGTGCCGCTACTGCCGAAAAACTTTGGAGCGTATTCATGAAAAACTTTTCCCCGTTTTTTCAAAATAAACATCTGCAAGCGTTGGCTTGGCCCATTCTATTCGTTGAATTTCAGCTGGCCACTTTTGTCTCAAGATTTCAAAAAGCTCCGCAGGACGAGAAGTGAAAATCCTCAGCGTATCGCCAACTACTTCGGCTTTTTCACCCGTCTTTAAAAGATTTAGAGTTTCGGTCTTTTTTTCCTCAATGTGAGGCGCTTCAATTTGCAAAATCTCGTAGCCTAAACTTTCGCGCATGGCCTTTGGCTGTCCTTGGCCGACACAACGACCTTCGCTCATAAAAACAAGTTCATCACACACTTCGGCTTCTTCAATAAGATGCGTGGTTACAACAACAGTGCAATTCTTTCGCTTAGAAAGCGCTTTGACCTCTGTCCAAAAATCTTTCCTCGACTGTGGGTCCAAGCCGTTGGTGGGCTCATCCAATAACAATAAGGAAGGGCTCCCCAAAAAGGCCTTCATAATTTCTATTCTTCGGGCCTGCCCCCCAGACAAATCAGAAACTCTTTTATCCAAATAATCTACGCGAAGTGTTTGAGCTAAGTCACTGAACGCTTAGCTCAAGCCCTCATGACCCGCCCTGTAAAAAGAGGTTTTCGCGGGCTGTAAGATTTTATCTAAGCTCGCGTTTTGAAAACAAACCCGAGCTTTTGGCGTACCCATTGGCATCATTTCTTAAACAAGCCCAGCTACCTGAAGTTTCCCGTCCAACCTTAATTTGAGGATATAATTTTAAACGTGGTCGACTTAATACTTCCGTTTGGACCTAAGAGCGCTACGGTTTTTTAAAGGAGCAATATTAAAAGACAAACCTTTTAGAACTTCAGTCGACTTTGAATAGGAAAACGAAGATCTTTGAGCTCAAGTATAGTGGGGTTCATCTTTTGATTAGCCTTCATCTCTCTGCGAAGTATCCAAAAAATAATTGCCACTAAACCCATAGGCAAAAGAGCAAACAAGCTCCAACCATAAGCATCTTAGGTGTGTAAGTGGATTCTTGCCCGCACCCTACACAAGCCCACGATCTTTTCCGTTAAAAGTAGAAAAATCAAAAAGCCCAGAGGTGTTTCATTTATTCTGTAGTTTCTGCTGAATGCTCCTCAGAGCTTGGCTCAGCTCTCCTGCTTCGGAATGTTTCTCCTCAGCATGCGCCTCATGTGTTGCGGCTGGAGCCTCTTATTACAATAGGATTTCCAAAATCATCTAACTTGCGAACCTTAACGTTGAGCGAGGCCCAAGGGTACGTTCAGGCATTCCAATATAGGGATCTGCGTGTCGAGTGCGTGTTAAGTGTGAGTCTGTAATCAAGAAAACCGCGTAAAAGAAAGCTACAAAAAGAGGAAAAAGTAAAAGTATCTTCAACCCCTTTGTCTCGTGATTTAAGTGCATATAAACCCAACCCACAATCAAAGCTTTTGCCAAAGAGGCAACGCAAATCATAATGGTTATTACGGTCTGCGAAAAAGGGAGGTGTAAAAATGCGAGTTCAAGAACTGTTAATACACAAAGACCAAAAAACACATAGAAATAGCTTTTTCTCTTTGCATCGAGAGTTTTAAAAAAATGTATAACTGCTTGCATATTCCTTAATCCATCCACCTAAATCATATAGATAAAGGTAAAGACCAAGATCCATACCAAATCCACAAAGTGCCAAAACAATCCAGCAATTTCGACTTCATTCACATTGCCATCATCGTACTTACCAGCAAGTGCCCGTCCGAAAATCGTCATTAAATAGATAACGCCCGATAAAACGTGAAATCCATGGAAGCCTGTTACTACAAAAAATGTCGAAGCAAATTGAGGCGGCCCTTTAGTAAACTCCCAAAGGTTCATCCCTTGGCTGTGAGCAAGGTGAGTGTATTCATAAGCCTGAATGCCCAAGAAGCTCATTCCACCTAAAATAGTGAGGGCCAAAAAGAAGAGCATTTCATTGCGTTTTTTTTCTTCTCCAGCGGCCTGAGACAAGACCATTGTCACAGAACTACAAATAAGGATGAAAGTAGCAATAGCCGAAAGAGTAATCCCCAAAAAATGATCAGGATCGGGCCAATCAGGATTTCGCGCCCTCAAAATGCCATAAGCTAAGAGGAAACCCGAAAAAGTAAGTCCGTCTGTGGCCAAAAAGACCCACATTCCAATTTTGCCATTTGTTGCCTGACCAAACATATCAGGCTTTCGTTCAACAGGTTGTGCAACAGCGCCCATATATTAAGCAATAGACTTCTTTCCCCCGACCTTCAATCACTTAGCCCGGATAATTAAAGGGGCCCAATCTGCTCAAAAACGAACTCGGTACCTTTTCATAAAGGAGGGTAGACGAAGGGGAGTGAAAAAGATAATCCTATGGCTGCTCTAAAAGGCAATTCATGGAAGAAAGCGTAGCCAATTATAATGATTTTTTTCCAGCTCTTAACGCTGCCCTGAATGGATCAGCGGCCGTGCTGCTTTTACTTGGTTATGTCTTCATTAAAAACGGCAAAAAAACGGCTCACAGAAACACCATGATCTCTGCTTTTTTAGTCTCAAGTGTGTTTTTAGCCAGCTACCTTTATTACCACTTCACATACGATGCGAGGCCTTTTTCAGGTCTTGGCGCTATTCGAACACTGTACTTCGCTATGCTGATAAGCCATGTCTTAGGAGCTATTGTTCTCGTTCCAGGTGTTCTTGGGACACTCTTTTATGCCTCAAAAAAGAACTGGCTCGCTCACAAACGTTGGACACGTTGGACGTGGCCTCTTTGGATGTACATTTCAGTTACGGGAGTCCTTATTTATTTTAGCCTTTACGGAGAACGCGCATGAATACCGAAGCCTCAACCAAATCCATAAAGAAACGTATCTTTTACACAAGCTGTGTCGCAATCTTCCTTACTTTTGTCATGATCGTATTGGGAGGAATTGTTAAAAATACGGGCTCTTCTTTAGCTTGTCCCGACTGGCCCACCTGCAACGGAACACTTTTTCCTGAAATGAAGGGAATTGTCGCAATTGAGCACTCCCATCGACTCCTCGGCACGCTCATCGGAATTATTATCTGCTTGCTTGTTTTACTTTCTAGTAAAATTCGAAAAATAGACTCCAAGCTCCACAAAGCTACGATTGTAGCGCTGGTGTTTGTCATTATTCAGGGAATCATGGGTGGAGCCACAGTTCTCACGCAAATCACTCCTCTTTATTCCACGATTCATTTAGCACTAAGCCATATTTTCTTTGCTTCTCTGCTCTACATTTATTTTGAAACGTGTGGAGATTCTCCCGCCGACTCTACATGGCCCAAGGTCCCTACAAAGCTTATTAAACTGTCAGGAATAGCTCTGGCACTCACCTTTCTCCAAATCCTTTTAGGTGGCATCATCCGCCATTACGGAGCGGGCCCCGCTTGTGGGCTCGGCTGGGAAGCCGCCATACTTTGCCAAGAGCTCACAACTGCAAAATTAACGATTTGGCCCATGAATGGCCCCGGACAACTCCACATGCTCCACCGCCTCAATGGTTTTTTTCTTCTCTTTGCTCTAGTCGGGCTTACAATCCCCATGCTCAAGTTCGCACGACTTAACAAGTTGAAATCTCTAAGAAGACACTTGATTGGAATCCATTTAATTGTGACAGTGCAGGTATTACTTGGAATTAAAGTTGTGGGAACTTATATTGCGCCCTTAGCAATTACGCTCCACCTAGCATTTGGTCTTGCTTTGTGGTCGCTTGTTGCGGGACTCTTTTTTAAACTTAAGGGGAAACACGGGAAGTGAAACGACTGCAGCAATTACTACGTGACCTCATTGAATGTGCAAAACCAGGACTCAGCTCCATGGTTATTATCACGTTCTTTATTGGTGTGGTGATTGCACTCCCCATTGAAACAAAACTTTTTTTTCACCTTCTCTTATCCTCACTTGGAGTTGTTCTCTTGGTAGCAGGAGCCAACATCAGCAACTGTTGGATGGAACGTGATGTAGACGTTTATATGGAGCGCACAAAAAAGCGCCCTCTCGTTACAGGTTCTCTTAAAAATTCAGAAGCTTTCTTGGGTGCAGCTCTATGCTCTGCTGCTGGCCTTGCTTTACTTTATAAATTTTCAAACATGCTCACGCTTGTTTTAGGCTTTTTGGCTCTTTTTTCCTACGTTCTTCTCTACACTCCGCTCAAACGACGTTCGACTATTTCTCTTTTTGTAGGAGCCATTCCCGGAGCACTTCCACCTGTTATGGGTTGGACTGCAGTTCGCGGTGAGATCAGCATCACACCTATCCTCCTTTTTTGGATACTCTTCTTGTGGCAACTCCCCCATTTTATATCCATTGCGATCTACCGCCGCGACGAATATGCCAAAGCTGGTCTTAAGACCCTCCCTGTTCAAGCAGGTATTCCTTTGGCCAAGTGGCACATGTTTCTTTATTCCGCTTTACTTGTCATTGTGAGTTTTCTTCCCTATTTTTTAAAATTAGCGGGTTTGATGTACATGAGTGCTTCATTGTTGATGGGAATTGCTTTCATTTGGTTTTGTTTTGAAAGCTTATTGGAAGGTCCTCACAGCAACCCACTTAAATTAAGTCCTACACGCAAAGTATTTTTTGCTTCACTTGTTTACCTACCGCTCACAATAGGAGTTTGGGCTGTAGAAGTTTTGCTAAGGAGTTTCCTGTAATGAACACCAAGAGAATTTGCCGCTTATTTTTATTATTCGCCATTGTTACGTGTACAATTTCGAGCGGCTGGGCACAAACCCAAGAACAGCTTCACCAATCCAACCCTGATTTTGAAAAAGATCACATTCACGCAAAAGGAATCTGGCCATCACCCAAGAGCTTTGTCGATACTTATAGTGGCCCAGACGTCATATCCTCTGACGGAGCTCACTTTGATTGGCTCTTTGGATATGTAACAATTGGAACTTTCATCTACTTCATGATCATGATCATAGGGGTTGTTTATTTTACATTTGCATACCGTGAAAAAAGAGGTGCAAAAGCCCTCTATACGGATGGTCACAAAGAGCACAAGGTTACGCTCTTCTTCGACGTCCTCTTCTTTTTATCACTCGACTTAGTCCTTATTTATTTTTCTATTGTAGATACTCAAAAATATTTCATGGCGCCCCCTCAGGGGAAAGAAGTTATTCAAGTACAAGTTATGCCTCAACAATGGCTCTGGAACTTTCGCTATGCTGGAAACGACGAGCAATTCGGAACTGCCGACGACATTGTCACTGTAAATGAAATGTGGATTCCCAAAGGAAAGACTGTTTCCTTACAAATTAAATCAAAAGATGTGATCCACGGTTTTATGGTTCCAGAAGTTCGCCGACAAATGGATGCGCTCCCTGGCACAATCACCCGCATGTGGTTTGAACCTATCAAAACAGGCGATTTTGAAATTGCTTGTATGCACCTTTGCGGTACAGCTCACTATAAAATGAAGGGCTTCATGAAAGTCGTAGAACTCGAAGACTTTGAAGCTTGGTCCAAAGAAATGTCAGAATGGTCCGAGGCCCGTTATGATCCAGAAGACGCTGCAACCCACTGGGGTTGGAACTGGGTCATGTA
Organism: Bdellovibrionota bacterium; assembly: GCA_041391385.1. Lineage (GTDB taxonomy): Bacteria > Bdellovibrionota > UBA2428 > UBA2428 > UBA2428 > CANIGN01. The sequence continues at coordinate 268,138 of JAWKOD010000004.1, read as the reverse complement.
GGAAGGAAAGACGAGAAGAATATGAGCACTCATTCATCAAATAATCCACAAGCAAATCACGATGAGCACCTTCACGCTGAGCCGACTACATTTATCAGTAAGTACCTCATTTCTTATGACCACAAAGTTATCGCAAAACAGTTTTTGTTTTATGGAATTTTCTGGGCTTTTATCGGAGCATTTCTCTCCGTATTAATTCGTTGGTGCTTAGCCTTCCCGGGAGAGCCGTTTCCCGTTTTAGGAAATCTTCTCTTCCCTTCAAGCAACGGCATTATTCCTCCCGACGTTTACACCATGCTATTCACCATGCATGGAACAATTATGATCTTCTTTGCCATTACTCCAATACTCATTGGTGCCTTTGGTAACTTTTGTATCCCGCTTATGATCGGCGCCCGTGACATGATTTTCCCATGGCTAAACATGCTTTCTTTTTGGCTCGCTATGGTTGGCGGTGTCTTAATGATGGCCTCTTTCTTTGTACCGCTTGGCGCTTCGGCCGTTGGTTGGACATCCTATCCCACACTGGCACATAGCCAATGGTCTCCCGGCATGGGTCATACCCTTTGGCTGATTTCTCTCTTCTTTATGGGGAACTCCTCCCTTGTTGGAGCGATTAACTACATTACAACGGTTATCCGTTTAAGAGCCCCTGGAATGACTTTCAAAAGACTCCCACTTACTATTTGGGGTCTCTTCTTAACGGCCATTCTCAATGCCCTATTCCTTCCTGTTCTAACAGCAGCATTTATCCTTCTTCTCTTAGACAGAACCCTTGGAACAAGCTTCTTTTTATCAGCTGCGATTTCAGATGTTGGAACGCAAGGAGACCCCATACTTTACCAACACTTGTTCTGGATCTTTGGTCACCCTGAAGTGTACATCGTAATTCTTCCTGCATGGGGAATCGTTTCGGACCTTTTATCTTTCTTTTCGCGCAAACCTGCTTTTGGCGCGATGAAAACGGCTTACTCCATGACTGCCATTACAATTTTAAGTGCGGTTGTATACGGGCACCACATGTTTACAACGGGAATGTCTCCTCTTTTAACAGGAGCCTTCACAACCCTTACACTTTTAATTTCAATTCCATCAGGTATTTTCTTCCTGAACTGGCTAGGCACTATTTGGAAAGGTAAAATCCAACTCCATACCCCTATGCTTTTTAGTTTGGGAGTTATTATCACTTTCGGAATCGGCGGCCTTACGGGCCTTCACCTTGGAGCCGTATCGACAAACCTCATCCTGCACAACTCCTACTTTGTAGTTGGTCACTTCCACCTTACTATGGCGGTTGCTGCACTCTTAGGTGCTTTTGCTGCAACTTATTTTTGGTTCCCTAAAATGTTTGGTCGCATGATGAGCGAGAAACTTGGCAAGATTCACTTCTGGTTTACTCTGGTCCCAATCCTTTACATCTTTATTGGCCAAATGGTTGCAGGCTACGCAGGTATGCACCGAAGGATTTACAACCCCTACGAATACAACTACCTCAAACCCCTTCTGGGACTTAACATTTACATTGGAATAGCAGTCTTTACCGTATTCTTTGCTCAATTCTTGTTTCTCTATAACTTCATTAAGTCTATGAGATGCGGAGAAATTGCAGATAGCAATCCTTGGAAAGTGGGAACGCTTGAGTGGACCACACCGACTCCAATCCCTCACCATAACTTTGATACAATTCCAGTGGTCTATAATGGCCCACACGAATTCTCTAACCCTAAAGTTACGGGACGCGACTGGTTGTCACAAACAGAATTCGTAGAAGGAGTGAGCAATACTTAATGCAAAGTACCCTCAAAACACCTTTTTCCCATAAAGCAGAAAATGGAAAGCTTTCAAACGCAGAGCTTTTCTTTCTTGTTTCGCTCGCTTCTTGGGTCATGTTGTTTGGGACACTTATCCTTAGTTTTATACTTGCTCGCATTAAAACTCCGCTATGGCCCCCGCCTTATATTGAAAGTTTTCCACTCTTAGTACCGAGCTTTAGTACGCTGGCCATTGGCCTCTCTTCTGTATTCGTAACAAAAGGCTTCTCTGCCTATAAATTGAACAAACAAAGCGATTTTAAATTCTATTGGCTACTCGCTATTGTTACGGGACTTTTGTTTGGAACCCTTCAGACCATAGCGCTCACAAAGTGGATGACCTTTGATGTGCGCGAACACGTGTACTCAAGCTCAGTTGCTTTTTTAATATTGTTTCACGGAGTTCACTTTATTTTAGGGTTAAGTGGACTCCTCTTTAAATTCTTTAACCCATCAAACATTCAAAGCCTTCGACTCTGGTCTTGGTTTTGGCATTTTTTAGGAGTTGTATGGCTGGCCATCTTTATGGCTATTGCTTTGTAGAGGAACCACATTTATGAACTTTAAATTAGTCGCAGCTTTTCTTCTTCTCGTATTAGGTGGATGTAAATCCAACAAATTCTCAGCTCCTATGAAGCTGGGTGGTAAATGGGTAGCGGCCTCAACTCTGAACCACGGATACGATGTCTACATGAACAACTGTATGAGTTGTCATGGAGTTTATGGAGATGGAAAAGGTCCTGCGTCTCAGGGACAAATGCCCTTACCTCGTAACTTTCAACAAGGGCTCTTTAAGTTTGCCAATGTCCTCGGTGGTGAACTTCCCCGAGACGAAGACCTCAAACGGACTATCCGCTACGGACTCAGGGGAACAGGAATGCTCCCATGGGACCTTGAAGATCAAGACATTGATGCAGTTACTCAATACATCAAAACATTTTCGCCCGTATGGAAAGAAAAGGTTCCTGGCGAAGCAGTCGCTATTAGTGAGAACAAATGGAAGGGCAGAGAAGAAGAAGCCATCCTACAAGGCAAGAAGCTCTACCACGGCTTAGCTCAATGCTACACTTGCCACCCTACATACGACTCTATGAATGACATCAACGCCTATGCCATGGAACTCACTGGCAATGCGATTACAACTATCCGAATCAAGCCTTATCTCAGCACGCTTCTTGATAGTAGCTACAACACAAAAGTAATGCCTCCAGATTTCACCAAGAACTTTATTAAAACTAGCGGAAGTGTTGATCGAATCTACGAAGTCCTAGGAGTAGGCATCAATGGGACGGCAATGCCTGCCTGGAAGGGACTCCTTTCACCTAGTGGGAATGAAGAAGAGTCTGAGCAAAACCAATGGGCTCTTGCCTATTACATTAACTCCCTTCAACAACTCAAATACGACCTAGCAGCTCGTAAAAAATTCATGGAAAACCTAAACGAAAGGAGAGCTCAGTATGACAAATACGACTTCTCAAACACAGGAACAAGTGCTCAATAAACTCGCTGCCAAAAGCGAAATTACTAAAATATTCGAATCTAAACTCTTTTGGGTAGCCTTGGTTCTAATTCTATTCTCGCTTCCCTTAACATTAAGCCTTAGAAGACCACCTGTTCCTCAGCCTCCTGTGCTAGGACAACTCGGAGCCTTTTCACTCATCAATCAAGAAGGCTTGCCCTTTGGAACCGAACAAGTAATGGGCTCTGTTCTCTTAGTTAATTTTGTTTTCACACGTTGTCCGAGCGTCTGCCCAACACTCACTAAAGCCATGTCTCAAATTCAAGAACGCTTAAAAGGAACAGCTAAAAGTATTCAACTTCTCACAATTACTGTAGATCCAGATTTCGATAAGCCAAATGTACTTAAAGCATATGCCAAACAGTTTGGAGCTCGCCACGACACATGGAATTTTCTGACAGGAAGCAAAGAAGATATTCGTAAACTTGTAGTTGATAATTTTAAAAGTGCTTTAGAAGAACCAATAAGTGAAGACAAAACGGATATGGCGCCTGCCTTTGAAATCGCACATAGCGAGCAGTTTGTCATAGTCGACCAAGTGGGTCGAATTCGTGCATATGAGCACGTTCAAAGCAGCGACGACATTAATCGTATTTTAAGATTATTTGCCATTATTGCAAATACCCCACCCAGAAGCTAGCTATTCGCTCATCCTTGACTTAAACAATAAGGATGAAGAAATTTACTTTTCTTTTTCTTGCTCTTCTTTTAACCGCCTGCAGCAGTACACGTTCAAAAGGACGAAGTTACACGTACGAAGATTTTGAGAAAATTTGGTCTCCGCAAAGTGGATTCATACGCGTCGCAAACGAAGCTTACTACTACGCACTCTTAAAAGGACCTAGCGACGCTTATGCTCGCCTCTACAAGTTTGACGCCATCCGAAAAACATTAACACTAGAATTTGATGCAGGTTCTCCCATTGCGTTCTTCCAAACAGACCCTCAGCACAAAACCTTTTATCTAGGAAAAGACAATGGTGGCGACGAGAACTTCCAAATTTATGAGTACTTTCCGAAGGACAAAAAAATTCAAAAGATTTTTGGAAATACGGGCTTTATGGCCTATCCCGTTGAAATCAGTGAAGACGGGCAACGCATTTACTTAAACTCTAATCACGAAAACAAAGCCATCTTTTCTCTTTATGTTTATAACAAGCAGAACCTAAAAGTAACTCAGCTCTCAAAAGATATAAGCATTGCAAATGTCACAATAAATCCAAATGAAAAATCTGCAATTATAGCTAAAAACATAAGCAATACTGAAAACAAACTCTTTGAGCTCAACTTTAAAACAAAGAAACATCGTGCCATAAAGCTCCCATCAAAGAATTCCTATAGTGTAGCGGCATACCACCCAAAACAAAAAAACACAGTTCTCTTAAACACAAACTACAACTTTGACAGGGATTATTGCGCTCTCCTTGATCTCAAAACTTTAAAAATTACCCCTCTTTATCAGACAGCATCAAAAGACATTTACTGCTCTTACTCTTTTTTTGAACACTTGAGCACCGTGACTGAAAGCAAGAATGCCCTCACAAAACTTAGGGTCTTTGATGGCTTTTTCAAAAAAGAGTTTAAGCTTCCTGAGGCTATTAAAAACAAAAACTTAGTTGCTCAGAGTCTTTATCCCTATGAAGGAAGAAAGTGGACTTTTGTCGCGAGAAGCTCACGTACACCTGGAACTCTTTACGAATACTCTTTACAAGACGCAGAACTTGACAAGCTTTTAGACCTCAACGCTGGCCCTATACGAGAAGAAGACTTTGCTGATTCATTTAATTTCACTTACAAGTCATTTGACTCCAAACCAATACATGCTGTTTTTTTCGCTAAAGAAAATTGGGTTAAGTCTAAGAAAAAACATCCTGTTATCTTATGGCCTCATGGAGGACCTGATTATCTTACAGAGCACGATTACAGCTCACGATTTCAGTACTGGGTAAACCGAGGTTACATTGTTTTAGGTCCAAACTTTAGAGGAAGCACGGGCTACGGCAAAGCATTTGAAAAGCTAAACGACAAAGACTGGGGAGGCGGGCACATTAAAGACCTTATCTGGGCAAAAAAGAAGTTCTCAGAGCTCCCCTTTGTAGATCCAAAGAACTTCTTTATCGTGGGTGCAAGCTTCGGTGGCTACTCCGTTCTATCGACGATCACACAATACCCAACAGAATTTAAAGCAGCCGAAGCTACCGTTGCTATTGGAAATTTATTTACTTTCATGAAGAGCATTCCTCCCGATCCCGCATGGCAGGGAGAATTCCTAACTGAGATTGGCGACCCGAAAAAGGATAAAAAGCTCTATAGAGAGAGGTCTCCTTTCTTCCATGCACAGAATATAAAAATTCCACTCAAGATAAACCAAGCTGAAAACGATGTCCGTACGGTACTTGGGGAGATGAATTCATTTGTGGCAAAACTACATAAACTCAAGATTCCAGTTGATTACACAATCTACAAAAACGAAGGGCACCGTTTTCAAAACAAAGAAAATATTAAAAAGCTAACTATTGGAACGGTTGATTTCTTAGACAAGTATCGCAAATAAAAATAGCTCTGAACCCTTACTGAAAGAGATTCAGAGCTATTTTTTATAATATTCTTAGCGACTATTCACGCCATTCGATATTAATGGCATTTTTAAACTCGTGATTTCTACGAATAATCCAATTGGCAGAAATACGTTTATAGTTATGATACTTCACAAGGTAATCACTTAGGCGACTACGAAGTTCTCCATCATTTACCTCAAGTGTTTTAATATTATCCGGATCTGCATCTATTAATGCAGTCATCATTCGGAAAGTTTTATCTTGATCGTAGCATGTTGTATCCTTAAAGCTACAGTTCACTGGGTTTCCGCTTGAGTTCAGGGCCATAAAGGTCGCTTTTCTTCCCTCATCTCGGTTTCTGTATCCAGGCGTATCGACTTCAACAGCTTCATCTCCACCCCTTTGATTGATGTCGGCAACTCCCATTGTAATGCCTTCTTTTTTAAGAACATCGGCGGCTTTTAAAATATTTCCTACAATGTGTGCTCGACCCCACTGATACCTACCAGCAGTATAATACCCTGCAGCTTTTCCATCCTCAGGCTTAACTTGTGGAAGCTGAGTCGAAATTGTATTTGAACGAGGATATTTTTTATCTATTCCAGAATTAAAAGTAGCGCGCTTTTTCTCTTCTTCTAACATCTTTGTCAGTGCAGCCGGTCGTTCCGAAACCTTATGGACAACCGCTGTCGGAGCTTTAGAAGTTCCTGACTTAAATGTAGGTGTTGAAAAAAAGTCCCGGTCTAATCCTGTACATACATTTTTCTGTAATACAGATGCATTGCTCGTATGAGCGGCTTTTAAAACCTTCAAATATATTTTTACCTGATATTCTAGATGTAGCTTTTAAAAGAGCCACCCTTGAAAAGTCTTGAACCTTTTCCCTATTTTTAGAACTCACTATTCCCTCAGCTGATTGAGCTGCATTTTAAAAATAACTTAAAGCATTCGGATCGTCTGCAAGATTTGATTTCTAAGTTTAAATCGCTCCAGGGTTTTCGCTTCAAAAGAGCTTTAACATCACCGAGCCTCTTCGTCTATTTGACCTTCGGCAACTAGATTATTCCACGCCATATAGGTATCTACGAGATACCAACTTTGAGTGCTGTAATCGTTCTCTTTATTAGATGGCATGCACGAGAAAGATCAGCTACGCGCTCTGCCAAAAGAGAAACAAAGCTCTCGCTTTCTATCAACTTCACTTTGACGAGGTCCCATTACCCAGCAGGTGCCTCTGGGAGCAGACACAGTAGGTGCTGTTGCAGTGCCATGATCTTTTACTGCAGGTATTTTAGACGGAGGAATGGGCATATACCTTTGAGTAGCAGGAGCTTGAGGAATGGGTGGTGGTGGAATTCTCTCTATTTCTCTTGGGGGCTGACTTAGATCAATTCCTGGCATTGGAATAGTCTCCACTTGTCCAGGCGCTCTACTGCCAGGTCTTCTCGTAGGGGATGGCTCAGGAGATCTCTCAGCCTCTGCATAAGTCGCTATAAGAACCGCTAACATGAAGCCAAATGGAAGAAAATTAATCTTTAAAGCCATGCCTTAATTATAGGAAATTAGAAAATAAGTTGCTTAGCTAAGACGCCCCAAAGAGCACTAAAAAGTGCCTAAACTTTAGACGCACGCAAAGCATATGACTCTCTCTTCACAGTGTTAAGAATGCTCAGGAATTAAGTCCTAGTTAATTAGCTTTTAAGACACTTGCGTTCGCAGGAATATCCAAAATAAAGCGTTGTGCGGCTGTTTTCTTATCAACTACTTTTTTTGAAAGTACCGCTGTAATAAACACATCTTGAGTTAATAGATCACCAGAGCGAAAAGAAAGCGACAGCTGAAGAGCTCCATCCTCTTGCTTAATCTCTAATGACTTTAAAATTTCAGTTTCAATTTTGGGCTTAAGCGAAAACTCGCTCCCCTTTAACGTCACATTATATTTATCTCTAAGAGTAGTAATTGCAGATCTAACACCATATTTTAAATTTTTTAAAGCAACAAAAGCAAAAGAGAGTTCCAACTGTTGAGGGCTTGAATAAACTTTATATAAGGTTTTCTTATCCGACTGAATAAGTTCTGCAAGCACCTCATGCTCATAGCGTAAAACATAGCGCCCTTCTTGAGGCACGTTTACATCAAGTAGAAAAGCACCCGTTTCTCTAAGCAATAAAGTTCCACTACCCTTTACAGTTCTTAAATAGCCAACCCGTTTAAAATCAAAAGAATACTCAACAAAACCGTGACTCTTAAGTTCAGAGCTCATGCTCTCTAGCGCAGCGTTAGAGGCGGAAAGTGATTTAAGAAAAACTAAAAGAAAAAACAATAAACTAAAGAAGCGCATCTTTATTTTTCAGGAAATCGCTTTTCAACATCAACAATAATCTTAGAAAGTGATGCGAGTGCCTGTGATTTTGCTTTTTCATTTTTTAAAGCTTCTACTTGAGGAATAAGAGCACGCAGAGCTTGCCTCATCCCGACTGCGGCCTGGCTCGCAGGATAAACACTTAACTCTTCATCCAAGCGAGGTATGATTGCTTTTGAAAAAATACTCAAGGGCGAAGCAGCAAAAGCTTCCTCACAAGCTTTTGCTTGAGGCTGATTACCTTTCTTCGAAACTTTTTCCTGATACTCAACTTCTAGCTCTAAAATTTTTTGAAGAATAGCTGGAGCATTTTGGTGAAGCCCTGTTGCTGCACCCGTGTTTGAATCTAAGTTCCAAAGCTGAGCAAAAGCATTCCCAGAAATACTATCTGCATTTGCATCCGCTAGATTACAGTCAAAAACTTTTAGATAAAAATTTAATTGTTTGGAATTTAAGAGGCTTAAATCACCTTGCTCCGACATTACTTCTAAAGCCTGACTTGGACTCAGTGAAATAATAGGAAGATCGTTCTTTTGTGATAAAGCATCATAATATTCTTTAGCTTCATGAAGAGCTTCGTACTTTTTAATATCATCAAGCTTTGTACTTTTACCGCTAGCAATTTTAGACCAAAGCCCTTTAAATTGAGTGATCTTCCATGGGAGTAATGGTGGCGACCAGTCACACAGATATGCCATCAGTGCATAAAATGCAGGTTTAGCTTTTTCGTACTCTTGTGAGTAATCTTTTTGTTTTTTGCATTCAGGAGAGCCAGCTCTCTTAAGCGAAGCCCCGTCAACCGCATGTTCAATTCCGAAAAGCCCTTGAGATAAAGATAAAAATAGAACTGTAAAAATTGTCTGCTTTATATATTTCATATTTCATTCACCTCAAAAGGAATTCCTGAGCCATTTGAACTTCGATACTGATGTAGCTTAGTCATACATTCTTGACTTATTCTAACGCAGCCATAGCCATTTTGGACCTCAGCATTTGTATTTTCGTAAAAACCATTTACGGAATGCACTACAAATCCATCCCTTCCAGGGACATTATCGTTTAAACGAATCCCAGATTGACCCCAATGCCTCTTATCACTACCCATGGTCCTTATTTCACCTAGAGTATAACGACTCGCAGGCGTTGCACCGTTTTCATATTTTGAACTCAAATACCAACACGGCTGACCCGTGGAATGATATCCTTTAATGTAGCGACTATCAGGTGCACCACTGTGGCTTGTTAAACCTCTACCAACAGCTTGGCATTTTGTATTTCCAAAGACGATTGTCCCCGCCTTGCATCTATCTCGTGGAAGAGTCACAACAACTTTTCCGTTAGTACTAGTCGGTCCCAAATTTTTTGAAGAGTTAAAGAGCCCTCCTGACGAAGTACCTTCATTAGAAGAAGCCCCTCTAGAATTGTGCCCCCCAGATTGAAATCCCGCGCCGCGAATACTCTTACCTGCACCGCTGTATTTCACTCGCGCCCTGTCCCCTCCAGAAAGTGGCTTTAAGCCAAGAAATGGATTTTCACATGAGGAAAGTAAAACAATGATGACAAATTGAAAGAAATATTTTGCTCGCGTTGGAATATTTTGAGCCAAGCATACGTTGAACATAACTCCAGTTTAAACCGATAATGGGTTCAATTTTCAAAGATAAGCCCCTATTTGGCGCGAATATTGTTTTACAGTTGTCGAGTATTTAAACAGTTTTTCACACAACTTTATGGAACTCGTATAACTTCTTGGGTGTAGGGATCTCTAACAAGTTGGCCTGGCTTCATACCAATGACGTCAATTAAATGCCCCTGCTCGATGCCGCCCTTTGCAGGACTATAAATATATCCCGCTTTTCCGGGAACAGGTATTCCATAGGGGTAATCTGAAATTTCTTGAGTTGCAGGCTCTGAATTAGGTGGAGCTGATATCGGAGCTTCCTGCTTTTGAGGTACCTGCTTTTGAGGCGCAAATTGCAAAACTTTATACCTCTCTAAAAAGCTCCCCTCCCTTAGACTTAACTTAGTAAGCGCGCCCACCAAGCGTCCTTCTTTTAAACTTTTCATCAAAGCTTCACGTTGATCTTGATCTCGAATAAATGCCAAAACTTCTTCAACAGTTTCTTCACTTGTATAGCGTGCCAATTCTAACTTTAGTTCTTTAGAATTAGTCTCTACAAGTTCCCATGCATAAATCGTGTAAGTTCTATCCCCGTTTAACTCAGACCAGGCATGGTACTCATATTTGCTTTGCTTGGGAGTTTTTTTAGGGCGAAGGGTCAATTTTAAGTGTTGTTCTCAGCGCCTTTAACAGGAGCCCCCAAGACAATAGAGTCTGCAATCAGCTCCTGATCTATAGGTGTAGGGACCACTCCACTCGCCCTGAGCAATGGAAGTGCCAATAGTGAGCCAAAAGATCAGAACAGGGCTTAACTTATTAAAAATACTGAGCATAATGCAATGTATAGCCCATGCGCTGCAACGTGTCAATTGTATCCCAATCCCCCACAATAAAAGAGCCTTGGGACACTGTGCAAAGAGTGATATCAATTGCAGCGATGAGTTTAAATGGCCTATTAAAAAGCAGTCATCCCTCTACCCACAATCAGTGCCGATAAAGAAGTTGAAACTCTCAAGATGCTTCCATCTGAAACTCTTTTTTTAGCACTCAAAGAGGCAGATACAGAGAGCGCTCTCTGGGTCATGGAGAATGCAAGTGCTCGACAAATTCAAGGTGTTATTGATCTCGACTGTTGGAGAGGCGATAGCTTTACCGAGCGTTTTTCTGTTATTTCGAATTCATGACATACACCACACCTGAAAACTTAACGAGCTCATGAAAGATATTGTTTGTCTCGAAGTTATCACTCTAGCTCTCTTTAACGTAATGGAAGTTATAGACTTTGACCCTCAAGAACCACCTGAAGTTGACGAAGCAAAACTCATCATCACCCCTGACAACAAATACGCTTTAATATTAAAAACGACCGATAATGATCTCAGAGATCGTATTTTCCATTGGCTCAACAAACTCTCCGCTTCAAACATCGATCTGATGCGCCGACATTTAGAAAGCCTAAAATGGGAAAACAAAAACGACCTTGAGGAATTCGGTTATCAAATCAAGAAAGCTCGTATCGAAGAACTTGGATTTGTTGAACGAGAAGATGCTCTAAAGTTTTTCTCAAGAATCAGTGCACCGGAACTCAAGAAACAACTTCAAGCTCATCCGCTCGAAAAGCACGTTAAAGAAGATAGCCCACTCATAGAGACATTAGGAAATGAAGACTTTCTCCCACAGCCTATAGCAAAAGCTGTAACGGATGAGGGTTTTTTCAAAAAAGCACTTTTTAATGTAGAAAACCCACACATGCTTGAACTCATACGCATGGAAGTCGTTCGAACTGTAAACGCTGTTTTTACAGCCGAAGATATGCTCAATGAGGGTCTTGACCCACTCAAAGATTCTGCCGCTAGAACGCGAGCTTACCTCGACCTTGGCCTCCTTTATCTGTCGAGCGCTGATGAAAAAAAAGCTGCAGAAGACCTTAAAGTTCAACCTATTTTTGAAATTACCCGCCTTGGCTGGACACTTGTCCAAGACCTTTGTCGTGCAGCGAGTGAAATTAAAAATAAATTTCCCGAATACCTCTTCGACACTTCAGAAAGAGAACTCCTCAATTCACTTAAAGGACGACACCCTACATTGGACCAACAAGAAGTTCTCAACGACCTTGGCTTAGAGAGATTTACACACTTCACGCTTGAAACACTTCATCGTACAGCTGATCAACTTGGCGCTATGGGCATTCTTGCTCACTTCTTTCAAGAAAGCATAGGAGCATCTCTCCTCTCTCCTACTGAAGCTTATGAAAAAAATGAATCAGCATGGATTCGTCTCAACACAGCTCTCTTCAGACAATCGAGTGGACGAGAGTTTTCTGCAGCAAAAATATCTCTCGAAGAATACGAAGAGATTAAAGGACAGTGGAATGAGGAAAGCGCAATGAAGATTATTAAGCTTGTCTCTGAAAAAATTCCCGCACCTGCTCGTTCACTTTTTGAACGTAGGACAAAGGACTTCATTGACTCCTTAACGGCTCAGTTGGCGAGCGGAAAAACAGCCGAGCCTAAATTCTTTAAAGCACTTAGATGGAAAATGTAATGTCTAAAATTCTTGCTAAGCTTTACAGAATATTTTCTGGTTTATGGTTAGGAAGTATTCTCTTTTTTTCAGGCGTAATTGCTCCTCAAATTTTTCGTCACCTTCCCAAAGCAGACGCAGCTGGTCTCCAAAACCAACTCTTCCCGATTTACTATGCAGTAGGCATATTTTGCGGCTTTGCTCTTTTAACTTTAGACTTTCTATCAAAGCGTAAAAAACTTTTGATTTTACTCTTTGCAACACTCATTGCACTCATTGGATTCTTTTACCTAAGTCCACAAATACGTGAAGCCTACCTAAACCAAAGTCTAGACATGAAATGGCTCCATCCTCTTGCGGTAGCCTTAAATATACTTATGCTTGTTTTAGTCCTTATCGCTGTTTAACATTTTTGCGCTCCCAAAATCTGAGCGTCCATTCTTTTTCATGAACTCCCAAAATTTACCCCATAGAGCCTGGCACAACTTATGCACCCTAAGGGCCACATTTTAATTAAACTGCTTTGATTTGAGGTACGTAAGATGAAAAAAGCACAATGGACGGTTTTTTTATTTCTATTATTTATGGCTTTTGCCATGACCCTGAAAGATGAGTCTGGTGCCACTAAGCCAGAAGAAAGCTCAAGGAGCCCCTTGGGCACCAGCAATTCTTCATCAAAGAAGTCTTTGTTTAATCGATATATTCCAAACTTAGGAGTTTTTAAGAAGACTCAATCACTTACGAGTGAGTTTGGAATCAAAACAAAGAAAAAGCTTATCTCGGGTATATCCTCAGGCTCTGGACCTACACAGCTTGGTATCTCCAAAGAAAAAGATATGCCCAAACTTGGACCTGCTGCTTTTGTTTATCTTCAAAATCGCAACGAAATTGCAGTTTTGGACAATGAAAATAACCGAATTAACTTTTATCCTATAGATCCAAAAGAGCAATCCTATAGCCGCAAGTACCCTAAAAACCGCCAAGCGCTAGGGCTCAGCCTCGATTCTGAAGGGCAAGTTACACTCTTATCTCGTCAATATAATCCAGAGTCTGGATCCACTTACCCCTATTACGAAATTTGGAAGTTAAGCGAAAACCAAATGCAAAACCCATGGACACAAAAAGGCACCTTTAGTTTCTCTGATAGAGCAACTCACGGGGCAGCTCAATCCCTCGTCATGCAAAGTTTTGGTGATGGACTCCTTTTCAAAGGCTTAAGCGAAAATGAGTTTCACTTTCTAAAGGAAGGGGCTCAGCAAACTTTAAAGCTTCCTGGTTTTCCTTTAAAAAATGGAAACTATCTGCGCACATCTGTTTCGGATGAAAGTTCAGACGTTAAAAATATTCAGTTAGAGGAGATTAACTCAATGGGTGTCGTCAATACCCTTCAAACTCAAGAAGATATTACACGACTTACGGGTTACCGTGTTCTTAATAATGGACTTGTCGCTCTTGACCTTGAAGCAGACCTAGAACTTAAGCTCCCACGCCAAGTAGTTTTAATCGACCCAAAAGATGCTTCTGTAAAAGCGCGAACTAATATGCGTAGAAAAGAAAACGTCATCGTAGAGCAAGATCTGTTCTTTCATCAGTCAAAAGTTTTTCAACTTGCCGAAACAGCAACGACACAACAAGGAGGGAAAGCAAGTTTTGACGTTCTCCAAACTGACTTAGGAGAGCAATAATTCCAAGGAGGAAATATGAAAAAGCTAGTCGTTCCCATAGTTCTTATTCTGTCACTTGAGGCAAACGCCTTAGGCCACAGAACAACACGCAGCACGGCAAAAAGCCCAGAGAACTCTCGGGTTGCTCTAAACTCACGCAGGAGTGAAAGCTCGGGCAGACGCGCCTCAGCCCTACTCAGAGGAAGTGCCCAAGAAACTTCCAAAAACAGAAGTGCAAATGACATTCTTAAATATGCAGATTCTGGCGTAGGCTCGCCCTACGTATGGGGAGGCTCGCGTTGGTCCCCAGTTAACAGAAAAATACTAGGTGCCGACTGCTCAGGTTTTGCACAAAAATCATGGGGCTACCCAAAAGTTATAGAAACGAACGTATCCTTACCTTCTAACAAAAGATTAACCACATCTGAGTTCATCAAGGCACAGGATGCAGGCTATCCCTGGACTCGACTCGACAAAACCCCCTACGACCAAGCTCTTCCAGGAGACGCCATGGTTTACCGGACTTCAAAAGGTGGGCATATATTTCTAGTCTCAAAAACGGACAACAGTGGTGTCGTTACAGTAGAAGCTAGAGGAAAAAAATACGGAATAGGTTATGCACGAAAAAGTTACACCTATCTCAAAAACAAAGGCTACAAAACCATCCGCCTGAAATAAATGAAGTTGGTCGACTCAAGCAAGCCTTCGAGAAAGACACAGTGCTTTTTTGTAAGCTTGAGTCGACACTCCTTCCTTGAGTTTTCATACGCTTGGTTTTTTAATAAGGAAGTGAAAACAGAAGCTCAAAGTAAATTCAGCACCCTTGTACCTCTTCTAGTCGTATGTGTGCTCGCTATTCTCAGCGTTAGCAAGATTCAATACACTGAGTTTTTATTTTACAATGCTACCTACTATGTACTCTTAACCTTGGGTGCCTTATGGATGAGTACGCTCCTCTTAGAGTTTCCTAATTGGAGTAACTTCAAAAAGTTTCTACATGACTCCCGCTCACCCCTTTTAATAGCTCTTTTAAGCACCGTTCTTATTGCTACAGCCATTAAAGCCAATGTGCGAGTTCAAGCAGACGAGTCTCTTATCGCTTCTAATTCTCTTTCCTTTTTTCAACTTAAAGAAGCAACAGTTACAAATGGAATTAGCTATGAAAATGGAATTGCAACAATTTATGGAAAAGCAATGCCCCTCAGGCCCCAACTGCTCGCTTTTCTAGCATCCATCCTTCATTCACTTAAGGGATATTCCCTAGAGAACCTCTTTATCGTCAACCTCATAGCATTCTTCTTCTTTGTTTATTTTCTAATGCAGCTTCTACATAAAAAACCCCTATTGGCAAAAATTTCGGCACTCCTTCTCGTTTGTGCGCATCCCGTTCTTCTCATGAGTTTTCGTTCTGCTGGCCTTGAATCGCTTTTCCTCACACTTCTCATCGCAAATATTTACTTCATGAATCTCTACCTAGAGAAACGCAAAATCGAGCACTTCTTGTTTTACCTTTTAACCTTCGTTACTTGCTTACATACTCGTTATGAAGCAATACTTCCGCTTTTCTGTATTGCTCTATTCTTTTTATGGACAGTTAAAAAAGAGATCCGCTCTATTTATTCCAAACACAAAATTTTCATACCGCTAAGTCTTCTTTGCTCACTCCCCTTCTTTTGGCAGAGAATCATTGCTCATGGAGAACTCAGCAATTTTTTCAACTCCTACCCTGGGGGCATAAAACAAAGCATCGATGGTGCTTTTAACCTCAGTTATCTGTTGCCCAACTTAATTTCTTTTAGCCATGCTTGTTGCGCGATTGATAAAAACTTACAATTTTTCTCACCTTGGATTATTCCAGCCTTTTTTATAGGCTTTGCTATTTTTTGTTTTAAATTTAAAAAAACACCAAAGCTCAACTCTCTTATGATAGTTTCTTGTTTAGCCGTAGCCTCACACTTAGTACTTCTTATCTTTTATGTTGCGGGTGAAGCCGCTTATGCTGTTTACTCAAGACTCTTTCTTGATGTCTTTGTGCTATTCTCTCTCTTAGTTTTTGTAGTTGCTGAGAAACTTATTTCTACAAGGAATCTATTCGTAGCATCACTCCTTATATTTTTATTTTCAATTCATGAAACTCAGCGAAATAACTACACCTACATCGGTCTCTTTAATCGGGTCGAACGCTTTGTCTCTCAAAGCTACAAAAAAAGAAATTTCAATGAAAACGACATCTTAATTAGCACTATGACGGCACCTTTTATTGCCCTAGGCATGAGCACACTACCCGCACAAATGCTCTTGAATAATCAAAAGGAGCTTCAGGAGGTACTTAGGATTTCTTCGAACGTGAACCTCTTGTACATAGATACCGCACCAGTAGCCGAGGTGATGAGTGCGGGCTCGCCACTCCCCGAGAACACACCCTTTATTGCTAAGCTAATCGAAACCCAAAGTGTCGGATTTAAAAAGCAGGCTCGCTTGTGGAAACTATCAATCAAGGAGCCTGCGAATCTTCAAGACTAAAATATCAGTAGCACTTAAATAGGTGCACCTGGAACATAATCGATCGAAACAGTATCGCCTACACTTGGAACTGCTGTTCCATAAAACTGGATGGCATTATCTACTTCGTCGTAGTCCCATCCATTCACAATCGATCTCGTAACTTGAAGTCCATTCACATAAACGTAGACTTCTGCAGGATTTGCAGGAGGTTGATCAAGTTGATAGCGAGCATTTGCCTCAACAATATCCGACGCAATTTGATCCAAAGCTGGAGCGAAATTTGTACAGATATCTGTAAAAGTTGCCTTTTCCTTGCCAGAACCTAGTGTGCCGTATGTAGACTTAACATCTTCCACTACACGATAGAGCGTTAGGGCAGGCTCAAAGTTGTCTGCAGTCTCAGGAACTGAATCAATAACACAACTGGTACTATCGTGAGGTACCGCAACCACGTTTAGACTAAAATTATCTAGCCCTGTTCCCTTTAAAGATTCTAAAGCTGTAAAGAATGCACCTACTCGAGCATTCTGATCAGAACTATTAAGAGTTCCACCAGAGTCTTCGCCTAAGGCTTCACACTGAAGCGTCGTTAAACCATTGCAACTCTCTGCCACACGTCCGGAAAGATAGTCTTGCGTCGAGTGTCCACCCGCTGAAGGCGTTCCAGCCCAGCCATAAGATTCATCCTCATCTGTAACAATAATAATTGCTGTAAAGGCGCTCGCTCTAAAGAAACCATCATTATAGACGTCCTTCTGCGCTATAGCAGATGTAATTGTACTCAAAGGTGCCTCTGAGCCAGAAGCCGTAACACCTAATTCAGAGTTGTTCGTAAAGCGCGCAATTGTCAAAGCTTTGGCGGTAGCAGGGTTTGAATCCACGTCCCAAGCTAAAAACTTCAACGGATTATAAGACACGGGAACTGAAGCTGCATTTGGAAAGAAAGTTCCATTTATATCGTAACGAGTGAGAAGACTTCCTCTGCCACTGTTCAATATCCCGGGGTAACGAGTACCAGAGGATGCTCGTGGATTCCAGTGATTTGATGTACAAGTAGAATCGTTCGGACATGAGTCTGTTGAGATAATCCCGATATTGTATTGCAGATTTTTATCTGTAAAGTTACTAATAAAATCGCTGAAGCTATCAGCTAATACCTGCTGATCCCTTGCCATAGAACCACTATTATCAATAACGAATAAAAGATCTATATTTGGGTTCACTTCTGCAGATGCTACAAATGCATCCTGAGTTCCCAAGACCTGATAATCAGGCAATTTTCCACAGGAAGTGAGTCCAATCCCAATGATAATTGAAAATTGGAAAAGGAAACCTACTTGGTTAGCTCTTCCTCCAACGTACAACATATTTGCTCCTTCTCGATTACTCACTTAAGAGTAGAATCGTAAAAACCTATGCTATGACTGTTCCAGAAAATAAGCGGCTGTGAATAAATCTTCTATGTAATTTGCATTAAAGTTTTATAAAGCTCCACTGGAAAGTCCTTTATATCGGCTCTCCAGGAGTATATTGAACAACAATCTGATCACCTACAGAAGGGATCTCAGAACCATAGAATTGAATATAGTTTTCCGACGCAAAATACGCCCACCCATTCACCGTATCATTAGGGACTGAAATCCCGTTATTCGTGACGTAAATCTCAGCAGGGTTTGCTGGTGCTTGGGTCAGACTTAATCGAGCATTCGAAAGAACAATAGAAGCTCCTATATCTTGGAGTGCGGATGAAAAATTTGTACAAATACTCGAAAAACGCGCTTTGTCGAGCTCTCCAATTGCAGCTGGGTATTGAGCATTTATCCGTTGAACCATGTAGTCCAATCCATAAGCCTTATCTGCATTACCAGCACACGTAGAAGTTGAGGGTGATCTTGCAATAACATCAACACTAAACAAGGGGAGCGAAGCGCCTTTGATACTTTTTACAGCATCCACAAAGGCATCAATTCGATTATTCATAGGTGTTAAATTTGAGCCGCTATATAATTTTGTTTGAGGTCCCTCCGTACTGCTTTCGTCCTCATCTGTAACCATAATGATTGATAAAAAAGACTCTGAACGAAAAAAACCATTATTCCACCCTGTAAGCAGAGGATCTTCAAGCGCTGTTGTCGCAGATAAAATAGGCATTTCCGAGCCACTCCCCGAAGTTCCCAGAAGAACGTTATCCTCAAATTTTCCAATATAGTTTGAACTTAGCCAGGTTAGAAATTTTTCACCGCTCGTTTTGCTCAACAAAGACCCATATCTATTATTATATAATCCACTATAGGCTCCCGTACTCCAGTAACTGGCGCATGTTGAATTGTTGGGAACAGGAGAGTGAACGCTAGGATTGCAGTACTGATCTGTAGAAATAACCCCTATGTGGAACTCTAAATTCTTGGTGGAAAAATTATCAATAAAATCTGCCATACTAGCTGAAAGAACACTTTGATTTCCAGACATCGACCCACTGTTATCAACGACAAACAGAATATCTACTTTAGGATTAATTTCACCTGAAACCGAAAAACCAAATACGGCACTATTCACTTCATAATTTGGTAATTTTCCACAAGCTCCCAGAAACAAGATAAGAAAAAGAATGAACATAAGAAGAACCCCCTAATCTCGCAGCTGTTACTTCTTAAGATGAACCATGCCCTCAATCTGCCACTAAAATATAGAAGTAGGATTAATCTTGTGTGATTATTTTGACGCTTTATTAAGAAACAGTTAACAGCTACTTAATATACTTAGAAAGCTTGGGCTTGAGTATCTGTTCATAAAAGACACGCCCCTCTTTTAAGAAGAGAATACTTAAAATCAGAAACGCCGAACCGACTAATGCCATTAAGAACAAAAGCCCTAAAATTCCCAAAGGCAAATTGATTCTTTTTAGCATCCAGATATAACGAGGGCCTGAAGCTAGATAAAATAAAAACATAGGTGAAGTACAAAGGAGCGAAATACTCAACACTCGCAACAACCAAGAAAGCGGCACAATAACCCCTTTTCTTCTTAAAAAGAAAAAAAGTGTAATAGTAGTTAAGAGCGCTGTTAAACTTACACTCAAAGCAATCCCTGCATGACCAAAAATTTTAGAAAGATAAGAAGAGAAAAAGTAATTAGCTACGATTGATAACGAAGAGAGCAAGGCCGGTGTCCACATACTTTCAAGTGCAAAAAAAGCAGACGTTAATATCTTATTGAGGTTAAATGCAATTAACCCAAGAGAATAGGCCTGAAGTGCTCTCGCTGATTGCTGCACATCAATTGCTACAAATCGCCCATGTTCAAACAATATAGCCACCAAGGGCTCTGCAAAAACAAAAAGTCCCGCAGCTGCGCCGATACTCACATAGAGAGACAAGCCAGAAGCTTCCTTCAGCGTTCCTTCAAAAGCAGGTCGGTCTGAAGCTAACTCGGACAACTTAGGCAAAGCAGCCATAAACAAAGAAACCCCAAAAACTCCAAGAGGAAAGTGAAGCAATCGATAAGCGTAGTTCAGCCATGTCACGCTACCCTGTACTAAATCAGCAGCAATCCCAGTATTCACAAACACGTTCACTTGTAACACGCCTACCGTAAGTACAGCCGGTGCAATCATAGAAAGTATGCGCCGAATTCGTTTATCTTGAAAAGAGTGCTTCAATTCCTTGTAACTAAAAAATCCCCTTACCCAAAGAAATGGAGAAAAGAGAAGCTTACTTTGTGAACGCCATTGAATCGCCCAACTCAGAAATCCTCCCAAAAGAGTACCACACGCAAAGATCATAGCAGCACTTCTAAGATCCCCGCCCTGCTTAAGAATGATAAAGGCACCTAAGCCACCAACGAAAATATTCGAAATATTAAAGGCAGCCGCTCCTAAGGCAGGCAAAAAGTAGAGGCCCAATGAGTTTAAAAGCCCCATAGAAAGAGCGGCCAAAGAAGTAAAAAACAAAAAAGGAGATAGAATTTTGGTAAGAGTAACCGTTAGCTCAAATTTTCCAGGAATCTCTTTAAAGGCTCCTGCCATAAGCTCAACAATATTTTCAGAAAAGAAGAAAATAAGTGCTGTAAAAAAAATCAAAACCCAAACTAGAAGATGGCTTACTTTTTTATAAAGCTCCTGTCTGGACTCAAGTGTTTTCTCTTTAGAAAACACACTGACAAAGGAAGAACTCAGCGCCCCTTCTGCCAGTAAATCGCGCAGTAAATTTGGGATCCTAAAAGCTACTAGCGAGGCATCACTGTAAAAACCAGCTCCAAAAAGATAAGCAAAAACTTGTTCCCTGATGAGACCTAAAAAACGGCTCAGCAAAACAGCAATACTCATAGTACCTGCATTTTTAACAAGCCCACCCTTTTTCATTCGTTTTCCTCCCAATGAAAATTCTTAGGAACATATTTTTCCAATTCTCGACTTGGCAAAAACAATAACGGATCTAAGGGATCAGCTCCTTTACGAACTTCAAAATGGAGATGAACACCCTGAGCACGCCCCGTTCTACCCATAAGTCCAATAAGGTCACCCGCATTCACATCCTGACTCTTTTTTACTTTGTATTTAAGTAAGTGAGCATAAAGAGTAGACCAGCCACCCCCATGATAAATAATCACTGTTCTTCCGTAACCACGGACATAAGCGACATCAACGACACGTCCGGCAGCCGACGCAAATATTTTTTGCCCACGAGCCCCGCTCATATCTAAACCTTCATGCATTCGCTCGCCTTTTTTGCGTCCGCTTTTTTTTCGCCATCCAAAAAAACTTACAATTCGAGGTTTTCCAGCAATCGGCCACAAAAAAGAAAGCGTCGTCGTCGGAACTCCTGAAGCCCTAGAAGCTGCTTGGTTGGGCGAAAACAAAGCAGCACTACCAGGAGAAGGCTCCGGCTTTCGACTTGAACTACATGAATAAAAAAACGCTATACTCAATGAAAAAAATGTAAAAAGTCTTAGTCTCCTCATTAAGCTCATCTTTGAAAGAACTACTTTCTTGATTTATTTTTTATCAGTTCAGGCAAATGCCACTTTTCAAGACTTTCCATAAAATCGTACTGAGTAATGTCGATTCTAAGTGGAGTTACAGAGATATACCCTTGGTCTACAGCAACGCAGTCCAGACCTTTTATGGGCTCAAAGCCTTCATACTCACCGCCTAACCAATAATAGTTTTTCTTACGTTGATCTGTTCTTTCTAAAATTCCTTCAGAATAAATCCTAAAGCCTTGTCTTGCTATTTTTACACCCTTCACTTTAGATAACGGCAAATTGGGAAAATTCACATTTAGCAAAGAACGTTCAGGGATTCCCTCTTTCACAGTTTTTAGAGCGAGTTCTCTTAAGAATGTAGCTGCCTCATCGAAATAAGCTTTTTTGTCTGTACCTGGCTCAAAATGAAAATCCATTGAAGCTGCAATAGCTGGGATTTTAAGCAAGGCCCCTTCACGTGCGGCGGCAACTGTCCCTGAATAAAAAACGTCGTTGCCTAGATTCAGGCCCCTATTAATTCCAGAAATGATAGCATCGGGACGTTTCTTCAAGACTTTTCGAAGTCCCATGCAAACACAATCTGCAGGGGTACCGCTCAAGGCATAAACATCAAGGTTTTTCTCAGAACGTATGTGATAAAGCCTTACGGGCTTGTGCAAAGTCAAGGCATGACCCATCGTAGACTGCTCTCTCTCAGGAGCTACCACAGTCACGTGTGCAGTTTTTTTAAGCTCATCCGCTAAAGCCAGTAATCCTTGGCTCTCTACTCCATCATCATTGGAGAGTAAGAAATGCAGCTTTTTTGATGTTTTTGACGCCGTTGTTTTCTTCACCCCTCAAGTCTACTTCCGCTCTTTAGATTTACCAAGCCCCGGATGGCAGTTTTGAATTGACCTGCTAAGATAGACCCTAATGCCTCGTAAAAACAAAAAAGGCGCAAGAGGTGCGAAACGCCGATCTCAAGCTGTTCGAGAAATCGAAAAGCTTCAATCGAGTAATCAGAAGCGTAAAAAAAGCTCACTGAAGTCAAGCTCATCAACAACGACCAGTAGTACTTCTCGTACTCAGGGTCAGAGAGCCAACCCGCACTCTAAAAGCGCACCCCATGCTCAACACCAAGGACAAAAGAAAAACCAACAAAAGGGAAGAAATCCAAAAGCCGGGGAGAAATCCTTCAAAGGGCCACAACCCTCTCGCAAAACATCTAAGTATCCTCCCATTATTGAAGGACGCCTAGATATTAATCCAAATGGCTTTGCTTTCGTTATTCCAGATAATCCTGAGTACCCCCATGTTTACATCCCACAAGGTGACTTTAGAGAGTATATGAACCGAGACAAGGTTCAGGCTAAAATCACTCGTGCTTTTGATGATGGAAAAGTCTCAGGAATTCTTCAAGCTCTTGTGAAGCACCAACAGACCGACTTCATTGGAAGTGTAAGACTCTTTGCTGGCGGACGCTGGGTTATTCCATTTGACGCCCGGGACCGGCACTTAACTTTTGAAATTGAAAAACTTCCAGACCCATTTGAACTTAAAAACAACCAAACGGTTCTCTGTAAAGTTATCGAATACCCTACAAAAAGCCGCGGAAAAGTAGAAATACTCCAAGCGGTAGATGATGTTGAAAAAGCAAGCCACGATACACTTAGGGTTCTTGTTCAAGCCGCTTGGCCGCGAGAATTCTCTGAAGTTGCTGTTCAAGAAGCCAAAGAAGCTTCGAATAATTGGGAAAAGCGCTTTGGCTCGCAACTTCAAGACTTAACAGATGTTCCCTTCGTAACGATAGACGGAGCAGATGCCCGAGATTTTGATGATGCTGTTTATGCTTCCAAAAAAGGTCGCAATTATGAACTCTGGGTTGCCATTGCTGACGTATCTCGTTTTGTAATACCCGGATCAAGACTAAACGATGAGGCCTATTCAAAATCAACCAGTGTCTACTTTCCAGATCACGTTGTGCCCATGCTTCCGGAAGTTCTCTCCAATGGCACCTGTTCCATCAATCCACTTGAACCCAGACCTTCACTTGGTTGTAAAATTGAAATTGACGAAAATGGTGAAACTGTAAAATACGAATTCTTCGAAGCTAAAATTATTAGCAAAAAAAGAATGACCTATGAAGAAATGGAAGATTGGATTGAGAAGAAAAGCATCGGGGACTATCCCAAGGAGCTTAACGACAGCTTTGAAAACCTTCTCGCTCTAACTCATATCTTGCTTAAGCGTCGTAAAAAACGAGGAGGCCTAGACCTCGATATTCCCGAGGCGCGTGTTTTTCTCAACAAAGACGGGAGTGTTCGCGACATTCAAGTGAGACAACGTCTTTTTGCCCATCGCCTTATCGAAGAATGTATGCTTGCGGCCAACCGCTCGGCGGCAAATTTTCTTCACATCAAAGGCCCTAGCCTTTTTCGTGTACACGAAAAACCAAACCCTCGAAAAGTCGAAGATCTCTTTGCTTTTCTAAGCTTGCTTGGGATAACTCCCCCTCAAGAACTCGAAAAAACAGAAGACTTTGCCGAGCTTCTTGAATTACTTAAGAACAATGACGATATAGACGACGCCAAACGCAAAGCCGTTAACTCACAAATACTCAGGAGCATGGCCCAAGCACGCTATACAGCAGAACCCCTTGGTCACTTTGCTTTAAATGAAATCGACTATACTCACTTCACATCACCTATCAGACGTTACCCTGATCTCGTCGTGCATCGACTCATTCGTGCACACTTGGAAAACAACAAAAAAGCGCTCCTCTCCAGCGAAGATTTAGCAGCAATCGGAAGACACACCTCGGACTGCGAACGACAAGCCATCGACATGGAACGCAAAGTAATCGACATTAAAAAATGTCGTTATGTTGAAAAATCCATAGGCGAGGACTTTAAATGCTTTGTAACTGGCATCACTGAAAAGGGACTTTTTTGCCAAATACAAGAACACTTTGTTGATGGCCTCCTCGAATCAGAAAGTCTCGCTCGAAAAGCCTATTACTTTGATGGCTCCCTTGCCTATCGTGGGCCTCATCATAAAGAAATCACCTATGGAGCTGAGCTCATTTTGCGCCTTGCAAAAGTGGACGTTCTACAAGGACGCATCAATTTTGGCTGGGGAGGTGACGAGGAGTGACCGTTCTCAGTAGAGCTCTTCAAATTCGAAAAGGTCTCGCAAACATTGGAAGAATGCGAGAAATCTCAACGGCCGTCACACGTTTCGGCTTTGGTGAAATACTTGTTCGCATTGGAATAGGTGCGCCCAAAGAGATTCAAGAAGATGGACAAGTAAAATATCGAGTCTGCTCCTGAACGACTTCGTCTTCTTTTTGAAACCCTAGGCCCCACCTTTATTAAAATTGGCCAGCTTGCAGCAGGCCGACCAGACCTAGTCCCCACTGAATATATTCGTGAACTTCAGAAATTACAGGACAAAGTTGAAACAATTCCTTATTCCACGATTAAAAATCTTGTTGAAAATGGACTTGGTAGAAAGATTGAAAACCTTTTCTCAAGCTTTGATACTCTTCCGCTCGCCTCCGCGAGCATTGCACAAGTTCATGCCGCTCGAACTCTCACAGGTGAAGATGTTGTATTAAAAATACAAAAGCCAGACGTCGACAGAATCCTCCATAAGGACTTTGAAATTCTTGAACTCATGGCAGAGCTTGCAGAAGCCACCATTCCGGAAACAACTAACTTTAACCCCCTACTGATAGTTAAAGAATTTAAGCGACTCCTTCTTCAGGAAATTGATTTCGAAAGAGAAGCTCGCACCATTGAACGTTACCAAAAAAACTTTTCTCACTCAGAGTTTTTAGTAATTCCGAAAGTCTACAAGGAGTTCTCTACAAAAAGATTTTAACCATGGAGCGTATTCAGGGCTTCCGCATTACAGATACTGACTCTCCTCTAAAATATAATGTTGATGCCAAAGCCTTACTTAAAAAAGGCTTAGATCACCATATGGAAAGTTTAATGGTGCATGGACTCTTTCACGCTGACCCGCACCCCGGCAACATGTTAGTTCTCCCCGATTCTCGCTTGGCACTTTTAGATTTTGGATCTGTAGGATGGCTCTCACCCAAAAGCAGAAACTCTCTCGTAAATCTTTTTCTTTCTCTCATCTCTCAGGACTACGACGCCCTTGTTGAAGAGTATTTAGAGTTAAGTCCACGCAGCGGAAAAAGCCACAGCACTCAAACACGCGATCAACTCGCACGAGAAGCTTTCTTTAATCATGGCGCCCTATCACGGAGTAAGCCTAAGCGAAATTCCGGCCGCAGAAATCATGCTCGAAGTCTCAGGCCTTGCCTTTAAATATCAAATTCAGCTCCCCCAAGATCTTATTGCTGTTTTTAAAAGCAACATGATACTCGAGGGGATTGGACGAATGGTCGATCCTGACTTTGACCTCCTAGATTCTGCTGCTCGCTTTTCTAAAAAAGTTATTCAACAAAAAGTAAGACCTGCTGGTCTTTTGAAAGCAGCGCTTAGAAGCTCAAGAGATATTCAACGTTTTGTACAAAAAGGACCACGCTTAGGGCTAGAAATTATGCGCCAAATTGAAGCAGGTCAGTTCGAAGTAAAACTCAAATCTTCCGAGTGGGAAAAAATGCTCGCACTCGAAGCCTTTCGACAAAAAGTCCTTACCTTTTCAGTGCTTTTTTTAGGCTCAGTTATTTTGCTAGGTTTCCTATTGCAAAACCCTAACTCCAACTTATTCATGCTGCACCTGAGTGAAATTTTCGCAGCTACCTCTGCAGCCTCACTCCTCATCACACTCCTACGAAAAAAATAAGCTCTCGTCTGACGCAGCGCCAGAACATCACTCAAAATTTGATCCCCTTCTGCATCTGGTCTATTCCTTTAAATGATGAAAATCATAACTGAACTCTTGCCAGTCGACAGCCTTGGCTTTGGTCAGTACTTTGCTCCACTCAGAGCTCATGCTCATTACTCAAAGAACACTTGGTCCACAACCGAGTATTCCACCGATCTTAATTTTCAAATTGGAGCCAGTGCCAAAGTTTTACATTATGCCCAAGAAATTTTTGAAGGCCTTAAAGCCTACAAACAAGCAGATGGTGGAGTGGCACTTTTTAGACCGCAAGCCAACATCCATCGCATGACAGAGTCTGCAAAGATTATGGCAATGGCCGCTTTTCCTGAAGATGAATATCTTAATGCACTCAAAGAAGTAACACTCCGTCTTAAACATCTGGTTCCCGATAGACCCGGAGCCCTTTACCTAAGACCAACAACCATTGGCACTTCTGACTCTTTAGGCGTAGCGCCTTCGGATGAATATGAATTTTTTATTATAGCTTCCCCCGTGGGTGGATATTTTAAAGAAGTCTCCTCCGAGAAACCTGTCTCAGTAAAAATTAAAGTTACAGATAAATACTCGCGTGCAGCCATGGGTGGTACTGGCAAGGCAAAGACTGGCGGTAATTATGCTGCGAGCTTAAGAGCTATTCAAGAAGCCAAAAGTGAAGGCTTTGCCAATGTTCTTTTTCTTGATGCAAAAGAACGCAGCTATATTGAAGAACTTGGTGGAATGAACTTTTTTGTCGTTGACGATGGAGTTCTTAAAACACCTCCTCTCGGAGACACGATTCTTGCTGGAGTCACAAGAGATAGCATTCTAAGACTTGCCAAAGCCCTCGATATCAAATCGTGCGAAGAGAATCTCAACATCCAAGAAACTATCGACAAAATTAAGTCAGGCACCATTACCGAAGCCTTTGCTTGTGGAACAGCCGCAACTATATCAGCTATAGGCCAACTCGGATGGAAGAACGAAACCCACACACTGGGAGACGGCCAAGCGGGACCCGTATCGAGCGAGTTGTTTAAAGTTCTATCTGGAATCTACTACGGAAGCACTCAAGCTCCTGAAAAAGACTGGATACTCAAACTCTAGATCCGACTAATCTCGCACCAGGGTAGTCCTTCGTGCTCCTTACATGCGTCTTCGCATTCTTGCGGCGTTTCTAAGGGACATGCATATGGATCTGAGGATTGGCTACTTGAGGATCCATCGTCATCTTCTTCATCGTCTCCTGGAGCTTTAATGCGAATCCAATTGGAACTAAGAGTATTTCCCTTAACGTCGGTAGCAGTCACTTTTACCCTACCAGAGGCAAGCGACTCAAGAACCCCACTTGCACTTACGTGTGCAATAGAAGAATCAGAACTCACAAAGTTAACTGCGTTTGAATTTTTTAACTCAAAGTGCAAAGTATCCCCAAGAGCCAATGTTGCTGCGTTGGGAAGTAAATAAGGTTTTTTGTGTAGTACGACGTCAGTCGCCGACCATGCATCCACCCTACAATTACAAGCTGTTTTAATGTTTAAAGAAGTCCCCGTTGAGAGAAGGATTGCTTTTAAGTCTTCAGGACTTAACTTTGGATTTAAGGATTTCAAATACGCGGCCAGCCCCGCTACCAATGGAGCGGACATAGAAGTTCCCGACAACACATCGTATCTACTCTTAGGGAGGGTACTTATAATTTTTACGCCTGGAGCTGCAATGTGAACTTTTCTCATTCCAACATTGCTAAAAATTGCGGGCATGTCGCTTTCATCTGTTGCCGCGACTGTAATAACATTACTCAATTGAATTCCAGCAGGGTATATATCCAAGTAGTCGATGTTGTAACTAATTCCGTTTTCATCTCCATTACCCGATGAAGTAACAAACAAAACGCCTGCATCTCGAGCTCTTTGCACAGCTTCAACAAGTGGCGCTGCTTCTGAGGGAAACATTTCACCACTCCAACTTGCAGAGATAATGTGAGCCCCATGTTCAACGGCATAATCCACACCTTGAACGGCATCGTCCATATCGCCTGATCCATCTTTTCCCAATATTCGAACAGGCATAATTGATAACTCAGGACTTATTCCACTCACAGCATTTTCGACAAGGCCCGTTGCAGCTGCAATACCCGAGCAATGAGTTCCATGACCTGGATTTAAAATACTCGTTACATCTGTTGGATCACTATCGTTATCTTTAAAGTCAAAGCCCGAAATAATATTCGCCTTTAAGGATTCATGCTCAAGATCGATACCGGTATCTAAAACAGCTACTACGATTGCGCGCGATCCCTTAGACCCTGCCATCGACCAAGCAGCGGGGGCATTTACCTTTTGCAAAGCCCATTGTTGTTGTAGTTTTGGAGAATGTGCAGAAGATTGCATTCCAAGAGCAAAAAACTTTTTATTGGGAACAACGTACTCAACGTCTGGATTCATTTTAATTTTGCTTAAGACAAGTTGTTTTTCTGAATCATTAATCTCAACTTTTGTGAGGCGCGAATGAGGACTCAATTTCTCTAAAATATCTAGCCCACGAATACTTCGATCTCCCACTTGAATATTTTTAAAAGTGTTTAATGACTTCCACTTTATTAAATACTCCTTGGCAAAGCCCAAATTTGAGAGCAAAAAAATAAATAAAATTAAGTGTCTTACTCTCTTATCCACAACAAGAGACTTTTCGGAACCCCCACCCCAAACTGAAGAAAGCGCCAAAGAAGCCACAATGCGCCGCATCGAATCGAGTGTCGATGCAAGATTGAAAGAGCTTTTTTTAATTTATGCGCTCATAAATTATTTTTGACTCAGCTGTTGCAGCGTGAAACTTACATGGAACATGAAATTTAAATTATTAAGCCTAGCCCTCCTCGCATCCCCCCTTTTGAGCCAAGCTCAAGACGCAGATCCCAAGCCTTGGGCTCACGAAAGTGAAGCCTCAATTGTGCTTGTGGGTGGTAACTCAAAAACCGAAACTTACTCAGTTAAACAGAAAACAAGTTACGAAACAGGCGCCCACAAAGCTACCCTCAACGGGCATTACCTCATGGGAAAAACCTCTGACACAACAAATGCCGAGAATTGGAGCATCGGACTGCGCTATGACTTTGCTTTTTCAGAGGAAATAGGAATCTTTGCCGGAGAAACTGTTTCGGGTGATCGCTTTAAAAATATAGATGCAAGATACGATTCAGACCTTGGCCTTAAGTACACCTTTTGGAAAGATTAAGTTAAAGATTACGCACTAGGAGAACTTGGCTATAGATATTCTTTTTATGACTACACAGTAGGAACTGATGATGACACTCACTTTGCTCGCGCTTACCTGGAAGCTTCCAAAGGAATCAGCGATACAGTTCTCGCAAAAGTTTGGGTTGAATTTCTTCCAAATCTCGAAGACACAGAACAATTTCTCGTAAATTTTGAACCCTCTCTTCAGTTCACTCTCTCTCAAATCTTCTCTGTTAAAACAGGCTACTTGGGCAACTACGACTCAACTCCCACAGCCGGTAAAAAGAAATTCGATTACACCTACACCCTCGCCCTTATTGCTAAGTACTAAGCTCTTTTAAGTGGGGAAAGGGGCATTATCTCTTTCCTCACTTTGATATTGCCCCACATGTTCCGCCTATTTTTCATAATACGCAAAGACTTATTTTCTCGAGTAAAATCTAAATTCCTCTATAAGAAATCACTAGAGGTGCATATGAAAAAAACAAATAAGCTTTTAATCCTAATGGGTATTGGGCTCTTCGCTGGAAGCCTATCGGCAAGTCCTACCTATCAATCTTCAGTTTTAAATTGCAAACTAGAATATCAAAGAAAAAATAAGTTGAACCCCTGGAACGCAACAGGCGAACAGGGACTCCACTTACTAGGCACAAGAAATTTTGCCATCATAAAAAGCACGGTTTACAAAGGTCATACAGTAAGCATGGAATCTTTTCTTAAAAATGGAAAGGATCATTACTCAGTTTCAATTCGAGAAAATGATGTTTTTGGGGGCAAAGAAATCTACACTAGTACCAGCGCTTGGAATGGCTTAAGCGTAAAAATCCCAGTTGATTTTGTAGCAGGCGATGAGGGAGAAGAAGATCCTCCCGAGATGAAGCTACTTCTATTCACTTGCGACGAAGACAGCACAGCAGCCTGAAGTTGTTAGCGTAAGCTACTGAAATCATTGAACTTACACGAAGGCGCAACGGGCACTTATGCTTGTTACGCCTTCGCAAAAATGCTAGCCTGCAAAACTAAATATGAAGTTTCTAAGAAGTCTCATTATCAGTGCACTCTTCTTGTTCATCGCTCAAGCCCGCACAGAAACTAGTTATTTAAGCGATCTTGAAAACTACGCTTTCAAACAAACAAAAACTAACTCTTTGATTATTCAATACAAAGGCAAGATTATTTTCCAAAAATATTCTGATCAATGGACCGCCGACAAGCCTCACTTGCTTTGGTCTATGAGCAAGTCCATCATCAATCAACTCATTGGCATTGCCGTGTACGAAGGACGCCTCACCCTTGAAGAAAGTATTTGCGTAAAGTTACCAGAACTTAAAGAAAGCCCGTATTGCAAGATTACAATCGATAATCTTTTAAGTTTTGCCTCGGGTCTCAAATGGAACGAGGCCTACGAAGAGTCCATCACGGAATCATCGCCTATCTCCATGCTTTACGGTAAAAACCCGAACGGCATGGCAGCCTTTATTCTTGCCGAGCCTCACACTGTAGCTCAAACACCTGGCTCTCAAGCCATGTACTCTTCTGGCGACTCGGTTATTCTCTCAAAGATATTACAAAGAACTTATTCAACAACCGAATACGCCACACTCCCTTGGAAAAAGTGGGCCAAAAAGATTGGCATAAGCTCTCTTGTCTTTGAACAAGACCGCAGCGGAAATTTTGTGGGATCCTCGTCCGCATACCTAACAGCCCAAGACACTTTAAAATGGGGTCAATTTCTCCTGAACAACGGTGCTATAGGAAATTCTCAAATACTTCCTAAATGGTGGATGTCCCACTCCACAGAAATCACGCCCGCTTACCTAAAGGGACGCATGATCACAAGTCCCGAAGATCGCATGAGCCGTCAGTGGTGGATCAACCGCAGCGTTCCTAGCCTGAATGCAGACAAGGCCTGGGGCAACGCCCCCGAAGATACCTATGCAGCAAGCGGTCACTGGGGACAAAGACTTATTGTGATTCCCTCTGAAGACATGATCATCGTTCGTTACGGAGAAGATAAAGAAGAAGGCACATTTAAAACGAACACACTCCTTAGACTTGCAAGACAACTTGCGCAGAACAGGACACTTCCAGACATCGACACCAGCGAAGCAAACGCTCATCTTGTCACTGAACATTATGATCCCGGACTTAGCTATGGAGGATGGCCTAAAAAACTTGCAGAAATTAAACTCTTTGGCGCTTACAAAGCTAAAGAATACTGCTCTTGTTTTTATGTCATGAAGCAAACAGCAGAATACTGCAAAGAGTTTGTAAAAAACAAAGCCGTACCTGGGTTTCTAGCTCCACTCAGACATAACGAAAAACAAAAAGAAGTCGGTGTTAACTCTCACACGGCACGCTTTATAAGTGAGCAATACGGTTGCAAGCTGATAAATTAATTACGTCTGTATCAAAAAATCACTCGCTGCTAGTCCAGAAAAATATTCTAACCTAATGTAACTCGAATTTTCCTCTAAGCGCGATTAGCTTCCCACATAGAGGTGCAATAAAATGAAAAAAGGTATTCTATACAAGTTAACTGCCAATGTCCTACTGAGCAGCATAGTCCTACAAAGCATGTGTCTCCCACTTCATGCAAAGTCAAATTTAAGAGCGAGTTTCCCAAGCACTGCTCAACTCGAAAAGATACAGCAATTACGAGATACCGTAAGCGACATCAAAGAGATGCACGAAAAACACAAAAGATTGAGCCAAGAACAATTGCAATATACCTATGATTGGAAGCTCTATGATGCCACTACAGAACTCGCTCAAAAAATTAACCTTACGGGTGAAGATGACAAAAAGCTTCCTCGTCTCAAAAAACTTCTAGGTAAAATTCAAGACGAACGTAGAAGTATTTATCGAAAATCACGAGCTGATATCCTTAAAAACGAAGAAAAAGAAATCCGCTACCTCGAAGACAAGCTAGCTTCTTCAAACAAAGAAGCTGAAATGAGAAATCCAATTTACATGTTCATGGCCATGTTTGGAGTTTTATTTTGCGTGACTATCGTCTTGATGCCCATAGGAATTAGTATGATGGATTGGGCCTTTGAGAATACAAATGATCTCTACTGGACGTCATAAAGCGAGCTGCCAACTTACAATTCGATTGCCAATCAAAACTCGTTTTTGCACAGAAAACCTAAGAGCATTAGTGGTGAAGGAAGCCTTCAGCTCCTCACCACTAAGAAGCCTTCTAAATGACGCTTCTAAGAAGTATAGCTCTGTAATATCAATCACTCGTCCACCGACACGAATGATGGGATTAAAAACAGAACCACTTAAAGCTCCTTGCTCATTTAAAGTAGAAAGATATTTTTTCACGTGCAAGTTTAACTGTTACTTTATTGTCTTTAAAGCT
This sequence comes from Bdellovibrionota bacterium, assembly GCA_041391385.1. GTDB lineage: Bacteria > Bdellovibrionota > UBA2428 > UBA2428 > UBA2428 > CANIGN01. The sequence goes on along the minus strand of JAWKOD010000004.1, from coordinate 235,175 downwards.
AAGACTATCGTCACTTTCATTGACAAGTGACAGCTCAGTTCTCCAATAAGGGTCAAAAACTAGCTTAGATCCAAGAGAGATGGGTACGGCTTTCTTCAAAAGATTTTCACGCTCGAGACTTCTATAATTAGAAAAACTTCCATGAAAGAAAACAGATTGCTTCCTCGATACTGCAACCTTCCACCCCAAGATAGATTCTCCCCTATACATAAACTTAAGCGATTGTTTAGATTGCCCACTCCCCTCGCCTCCGTCGGCAGATCCCCAATCCCCACCATCAGCAGACCCCCAATCTCCTCGTTCTTTAACAACGAGCGCCGCCTCCCTTGTTCCATCCTCAGTCGAGCGACACAAAAGCCCCTCACTAAAATTCCAACGAGGTTGTTTACTCAAACTCTTACCTTTTAGCAAAGAGGGAAGAACGTCATCCAAAAGCGCAAAATAGCTCAAGGGAGAATATCGGTGCGCCCGTGTAGCAATTGAAGAGAGTCTTACGTGAAAGGGCTGAGCAACGCTTGTTATGACAGGTGCACCACTCATTCCCGATAAAAGGTTAAAGCGAATGAGGCTTTCATAAGGATCTAAGCTTTTAGAAAAACTTCTTCTGTTTTCAAATCCAGCCTGCGCTGGATAAAACTGCTCATAAAACTCTTCACCCTTTAGTGGACTCACACGTTGATCCTGGCTTGGTAATATGAGAGCAGAAGTCCATCCTAGATTATGTAACCACATTGGGCTCGGTGCATCTTCCATCTTGGATCGCCCAATGAGAAAGTGCCAATTCCATTTTTCAAGATCTGGAACAACAAAAGCATCATAGTATGAATCCCAAACAAAAAGAGCCTTAAGCAAAGGATGCGCTTGAACTTCAAGCAAGTCCACATCTGCCAATGTATTCGATGCTCTAGAAATAACTCTTAAACTCTCTTTGGAATTACCTATTAAAGCCACAGAAAGACCCAAATCTCCATGCGACACATGAGCACTCGTTAGAACAAAATACTTTGATCCTTTTTGCACATAAGTGCCTACTCCACAAATTGGAGCAGGAGCATTGGAATACTGCGAGCAAACTCTTAGAAGTGAAGAATCAATAACAGGAAAGGCATTAGCAGCTTTCAGGAGATTTGCAGCAAGAAGAGAAACTATGATCAATATACTGCGAAGACTTTTATCTTTAAGAAAATACTGACCTTTAAAAAAATGAATTTCATTGGGGATCTTTTTTCGCAATCTATTCAGAAGGACTTTTAAGCCTGTTTTCGAGAGAAAAATAGCTTCCTTTGCTTCCATATATTTACTCCAGCAATCGATAAACTTATCTTCATGGGACCTTCGGCCAACTGTTTTAGACAACGACTTTCAAGAGTTGAAAGCTTCAGTTCTTCCAAGAGGGTTTCTCTTTTTGAAACTTAAAGACGCTTTTTTCTTAAAAGCCTTTTTGCCAATTAAAGGTCATTTTGGAAGAATCAATAACATGTTACGCCTAGATAAGTATTCTCTAAATACTTCAATGCCTCCATGCTTCAGGAAACTCCGTAATTTTAGCAAAACTCATATGGCGCTTGGCTTCGCTGTAATCTCCAATTTGAAGAGGCTGCAAGGTGTAGACGGATCTGAACTTCATTAAAGTTAGCAAAATGATCTCGACACAACTCCAGTGCAAGTAGAGCTTCGTGAAGTGGCTTCTTCCGTTGTCCGAGCTTCAATAACTCATACGACAAATTGTGCCGTGCCATGCTTTCAACTGAAGACTCACCCAAACGTGACGCCTCTCGAATTACAAAGTAACAATCACTTAAATAGCGTCCCGCTGCTGTACTTCGACTTTTACAAGCGAGGGAATTAAACAGAGCTTTCAGAGCTTTCTTTTCTGAAGAATGCTGCGCGTGAATATTTTAGCAGCCTCATCGTAAATGGATTGCTCTTGTTAAATCCGCAACACTTTCAGACGCAAAACCCATACAAAATAGCTTCGCCCTTTAAGACTTCATCAAGCACGCTCATAGCAGGCTGAGATTGAACGAAATCTGCTAAAGCCAAAAGCTTTTCAGGGGAAAGACTTTTCTCTCTTATCCCCAAACGCAACTCGCAAATGACCTTAAGAAACTGACACTCCCATTGATGAGACGAATAAAGCCTCAAGCGCTCCAGATTAGACTCATGATAGGCGATTAAGACCTGGATATAAGAGCTCAAGTCCCTACTCTGAGTGCCCTGAAGGCTAAACTTATGCAACTCACAGACAGAGGCCTCAAGCACCTGAATCCATTGAGTTTTTTGAAAATTCGTCGTTTGCATAAATGAGGTAGCCCTTGGGGAAATACGCTATTACGCAATGCGTTACTGGTCAAGGAGAATCCCCCTCGAATCCGCACTTGTAACCTCATGTAACTCGCCCCTAAGGCATGTCCAACCTATACCGCTCAGAGAAAGGTAAATGACATGAAAAACTCAAAACTATTCTATATTCTAGTGGTCCTTACAGGGATCATTGCTAGCCAACATTCCGAAGCTAGAAGCCGCAAAGTTGCTCGTGAAATTCAAGAGCAGCATATTCGAGGCCCTTATTACTGTTTAATGAACTGTTCCACAATTCCGGGTGGCTCCGCATCTGCAGGAGCGATTTATTTACAAAATAGAAACGCGTCTACGCAAATTCTTTCGGGCGGCCGAAGTGAGTATGAAGCTCGATACAACACTCTCAATAAATGTAAAACGTGGTGTTCAGCGCGTATGCAAGGCGCACTAGGTGCATACCTGCTCGATGGACCTGTCTTAAAATGTGATTACGGAAAAATCGTTTGCGACAAAGGAGAAGAATGAAAAATTTAACCATTACCCTAGCCCTTAACTGTTTAATCTCAGCGAACTTGTTTGCAACAAGTAAAAAAGCAAATGTCATTTACGAAGACTATTCTTGTTACGAAGGCACTAGACTCAAGCAACAAACATTTTCTCAGGCAACTTGTGTCGCTTACCTAGAAGAACCAAGTGATCCTAATTCCATCTGGGCAGGAGCACGATTTCATGCTTATTCTGGCTGGATAGATGTAAGCGATAGCTATGGGACAGAATATGGATATGCTCGACTTGCTTATTGTCAAAGCAAAAGAGATGCAAACCTTGCCCTCAATACTTTACTCAGTGTATTAATAGGTTCTGGTCTCTGTGACGCACAAAAATCACACATCTCAAAAGTTTCCAGATACAGAAACTAAGTACAGAAACTAGGAAGTAAGTCCGAATACTTTTATGATGGAAAGTCTTCAAAGCATTGGGCCCGGCAAAGTGTATCTTCCCACTGGGCTTTACTTGCCATAAAGATATGCCCGTTAGGAGTCAAATCAACTTCTGTATCAAGACATCCTGCGGGCACCTTTACAAGATGATCATCCTTGAGGGTGGGAAGTTTTGATCCACATTCCGTACAAAAAGAGCTTTCAAAGCGAGTATCGGGCACCTTATATGACTTTAAATATTCTTTCCCATCCACCCATTTGAAATCTGAGCTTTTTATAAAAAGATTAGACGCATAAGCAGAACCCGAATCCTTGCGACAACGAGAACAATGACAGAAAAAGAACTTTTTAAAGTCACCCGAAAACTCAAAGCTGACTTTTTTACATAAACAGGATCCAGAATGCTTAGTCATGATTTCTCTCAAGTAAGTATCATTTAAGCACTCAACGTTTTAGCTTCGCGTGCCTTATACCAACTTGTAGAATACTCCTTATCTGAATACTGAACGGCATATTGAGAAACATTAAGTGGCTCAAAAAAAGTATCCAACATCACAGCAAGTCGAGAGCTCATCTTGCCCTTTTCATCGAGACTTTTTTCAGCCGCATTTCCGTGAGGAGAGTGCGGGCAAGCTCCAGGATGAAAAGTCATTGTGCCTTCTTTAAGTACACTTTTTCGAGCGCCGTAATTAACATTCGAGAAAAACATCATCTCATCACTATCCACATTAAAGTGAGCATAAGGAGCTGCGACATCTCTTGGATGCCAGCCTTCGGGTTGCGCCACAAAAGAGCAAATCGCAAAACCAAAATAAGGCGCCTGACCTGACTGAAAAGTTTGATGCTGCGGAGGTGCCGAGTGAATGGCACGAGCAATGCCGTGGTGGTTCGCAATATCAAAAGAATAAGGATAGAGCGCCCCCTCCCAGCCACACACATCAAAAGGATGGTGCGACATAGCAAGTTCTGTAACTTGGCCGCCTCCATGCTGAACATAAACAGTAAATTCGCCTTGTTCATCCTTAGGAGCGCCAAGCTCGGGAAGATTAATTTCAGTTTCAACAATAGGGGCCATCATGTGAGCTTGACCGCTATGATTCATATAATGAGGAGGCCACTCGATAAGAAATTTCGATTCAACAACAAGAAGCCAAAGCTTTTCACTTTTTAAGTCTATTCTGTAAGTTGTTCCCTTAGGTATAACAACATAATGATTCTTGCGAACGTGTAGCTCTCCATATTCCGTAGAGACTAGAGCTTCTCCATCTTGAACAAAAAATATCTCATGCCCATCGCCATTTCTAAAATACTTATCCTTAGGAAAACTCTTTTCTGTTTTAAGCATAGAGATCTTTGTGTTTGTCCCCCAAAGCAAACACTTCCTAGAAATCAACGCATCTCCTTCATAGGGAATATCTGCCGAGTGTATCAAATAAGGCTGTAAACTTTTTTCCTCGCGCTCTTTTGGAATAAAATTAAATTCCGCTATTTTAGGTTCATTTTTAACTTCAGTCGGATACTTGCGAACGTGCATTTTACGAGCCCAGGGCCCCCCAAATCCATACGAACCATGAATTTCCTCAAGCGCCAAAACTCCCGGTATAAAATAAAACTCAGTATGGGGAGTTGTTGGCAGTGACCCTCTTTTAGCTATTACCATAGCTAGGAAACTTACTAGCTATTGTGACTGCGTTCAAGAATCCAAGCACCCTCACCTGTACGGTAATACTTAGGGCGAAAGGCTACTTTATTGAATTGAAAAGCTGCGTAAAGATAAAGAGCGCGCTTATTCCATTCGCCACACTCTAATATGATTTTATAGGCACGAGAGGCTATTTGAGAGAGGAAAAGCCCAAATACGGCCCCTCCTTCACCACAGCCTTTATGTTTTACGGCCCAGTGAGTAACTTCAATCTCAGGCTTAACTTCCTGATAAAAAATGAATGAAGTCAGCTCCCCTTTTTCTTCCGTATAGAAAACGCGATCTTCGCTTTTTAAGTGCTGTTCATATGTCGAGCGCTCCCAATAAATCTCACGCGGATTTTCATGAGCTTCAATTGCATGAAAAAGCTCCGCTATTTTGTGAGAATCAAGACCTTCGGCCAAAAGCTCCTGAGTAAAATCCTTCACTGATTTGTCGTGAAACTTCACCTTGAAAACTCCCGCGCATAACGCTCATTTATTTGTGAAGGAAATCGTGGTCCTCTAAAAATCCACCCCGTATAAATTTGAATTAAACTTGCACCCAAACGCAACCTTTCAATAGCTTCATCAACATCCATAATTCCCCCCACCGAAATAAGGGGTAATTTTGTATGTTGTCGCGCATGAAGCAAAGCTTCTCTTGCAGGTAAGCGAAGGCACTCTCCACTCCAGCCTCCAACAAGGCCTTCCCTCTCACCCTTAAGAGTGTTTGTAAGTACAAATCCATCGATGCCCATCTCGGAAGCTCGCCTATAAAACTCCTCACGAGTTTCTATAGAAACTTCTGAGGCTAATTTTAAATAGAGCGGTTTGTCTGAACGATGAGCTTTTAGTTTTGAAAATATTTTTTCAATTTCCGAGACTTCTTGCAAATCTCTCAATCCAGGAGTGTTTGGCGAACTCACATTTATGACAAAATAATCTCCATAAGAAGAAAGTATCTTAAAAGTTTCGGCATACTCTTCGGGAGCTTTTTCATGAGGAGTCTCTTTATTCAGTCCGATATTCACACCCAATAAAAAATGAGGAGAATTTGAGTATGACTCTAAGCGACGTGCCACGCACTCAGCCCCATCGTTATTGAATCCCATGCGATTAAAAAGCACGTCATCTCCTCGAAAAAGACGCGGCTTAGTATTCCCAGATTGAGCACGAAGAGTGACACTTCCAATTTCTGCAAAAGAAAAGCCAAGAGCCGGGAGATAAGGCACCAAGAGCGCATTTTTATCAAAACCCGCTGCCAGCCCCAAAGGAGAGTGTAGTGTTTTCCCAAGAAACTTAACGGGATAACTCAAGTCACTCCGATGACCCGACGCAGTCTCTAAGAGCAAAGGGCTCAAATTCCCTAGGCGAAGAATAGTTTCTACGCTCAGATCATGTACCTTCTCGGCATCGAAATTAAAAAGAAAAGACTTAAAATTATTCCACATTATACAAGTCTGCCTCAGAGCAGCTGAGTTAAAACTTAGCCCTTATCCCCCCCCTGAGCAACGGAAGCTTTTATCCAATTAATTTGAGATTAAAATTGCTCAGTTGTTCTTCTCCCAAAACTAGAGTTAAACAAGACTCATGCCAAGTCGACTAATTGGAGTGTTGGGTATTTTTGTCTTTTTAGCCGTTGCTTATGCCTTTTCTCAAAATAGAAAAGCTATTCGCTGGAAGACTGTCGCCATGGGAATGCTCTTGCAAGTAACTTTTGCAGTCTGTCTCCTCGGCATCCCAGCATTTGGAATTCCGGGAGTTTTTCGATTTGTTTTTGAATTTTTAAACGAACTTGTTTCGGGTGTGATTGGATTTACCTCAGCTGGCTCACAATTCTTATTTGGCTCACTCGCAGAAGCAAAAGATCCTTGGGGTTTTATCTTTGCATTTAGAGCCCTTCCTTCAATCATTTTCTTTTCGGGATTAATGGCAGTCCTCTTTCATCTTGGAATATTACAGAAAGTCGTAAAGGGTGTTGCCTGGGTTATGCAAAAAACCATGAAGACTTCGGGCGCAGAAACGCTCTCTGGCGCTGCCAATATTTTTGTCGGGCAAACAGAAGCCCCGCTAATTATTAAACCCTATGTAGCCAGTATGACCAAAAGTGAAATTTATTGCATCATGGTAGGTGGCATGGCCACCATTGCGGCAGGTGTAGAAGCTGCTTATGTGAGTATGCTCCATAGCAGGATTCCAGAAATTGCGGGGCATCTTTTAACGGCAAGTTGTATGTCTGCCGTTACAGGCTTAGTTGTTTCAAAAATCATCATCCCTGAAACTGGGAAACCCGTAACTGCCAACTTTGTTAAAGTTCCAGAAGTCAAAGCTGACTCGAACGCTATTGAAGCTCTCTCGCGTGGCGCCTCAGAAGGCGTGCAGCTAGCCATTAATGTTGCGGCAATGTTGATTGCATTTATCGCAATGCTCGCACTTGTTGATGCGGGTATTGCAAAACTGGGTATTTGGTTTGGGATCAGTGAGAATTTAAGCTTCTCAATTATTCTTGGATACCTGTGTCGCCCATTTGCTTGGTTGTTAGGCGTACCCTGGTCTGAAGCGACATTTGTCGGAAAGCTCATAGGCGAAAAAGTTATGATCAACGAATTTGTAGCCTACGTTCACTTAGCCAAAGACGGTGCCTTGATCTCAGATAGAAGTGTAATAATTTCATCATACGCACTCTGTGGTTTTGCTAACTTTTCTTCCATAGGAATTCAATTAGGGGGCCTGGGCTCTATAGCTCCTAGCCAACGACCCACTCTCGCTAAGCTCGGCTTCTTAGCTGTTCTTGGAGGAACCCTTGCAACGCTCATGTCGGCGGCTGTCGCTGGATTGCTCTACTAAAACGATAGCTAATTATACTTTGAGCCCAAGATATAAGCCCTGTTTTTTTGCAAAAGACTCTGTGGGATTTTTGTCTTTAAGCGTTCAACTAACTTATAAAAGCGAGAATCAAACTCGGTGGAATAAGGCACTCCCCATATCTTCTCAATCCACTCTTCTTTTCTAAGTGGAACCCGACTTAACGAAAGCGACTCATAAGCAACTTTAAGCTTTCCACTAAGAACGGGTACCTCGCCTGCCTTAATGAATGGAGTCCTCAACTTATCAAGGCATTGAAAAAAAGCATTTCGCTTGTCAACATGCGATAGGCACACGTAAGAAGCCCCATATACTTGTGGACGCAATTGACACAAGGAATTCCAAAAGGCCTGAGAAGACCTTAAATCTCCGTCTTGCAGTGCCCTTAAAAAACTCAATTGAAGAAAAAACTCCGAATCTGTTGTGAAAATCTTAGGAAGCTTAGGGAGTGTCAAAGGCTGTGAAGGAATAAGAATAAAATCCAGCAAAGTTCTCTGAGTAAAGAGTCGCTCCCTATAAGCAAAGTTCACACGTTTTTTTATCCTTGATAAACAGCGCGAAGCCTCAGGATACTCCTTAGCCCAAATATGAATATCGGAAGCAATGAGCCAGAACATTTCCACATCATAGCTTTCAAGATCTAAAATCAACTCCTGCATTTCGCTTAAGACTTCTTTAGCTTTGGGATACTCGTTGTTCACAGAATGATGGCAAGCTTTGGCGCGCATGACATCTAATTTATCCTCAGTACTCGTAGCACTCTCAATGGCTCTATCCAAATACAATTTACTCATATCATTCCAACGCAACTCAGAATAAGTGACTGACAAATTATAGTAAGACTTAAAAATACGCTCGGGTAATGATAATTTCTGAAAAGTCTCTAGCGCGAGTGACCCATGATAGGCAGCTTTTTCATAAAACCTTTTAGAAAAATATAAGGTTGCCAACAAGAAGTTTTTCTCAGCAAAAGCTGCTAAAGGAAAGCTTGCAACACTTAAACACAATTCTAAGGCTTTTGAGTTTTCTGAGACTGCCATGTACTGGCGAACTTTTAAAAGTTTTCTTTCATAGGAGTGTTCAGTTTTTTGAATGTACTTATTAAGTGATGCTAAATCTGAATCGATGAAGGCCTGAATCCCCATAAGGTAAGCCTCAGAATAAATTTTTCTCATTTCTTAAACGTTCTCCCTTTTTTGTCATAGGGAAAAGTACTCCAATGAGCCTTTCGCATTTGACGAGTCGAAACGCTCTTCACGGCTATACCGTAGTAATAATGATAAACAGGTACTTGATTAATCGTTTCAAAATAAGTGAGCCGAAACCTCAATACCGAATGATCTCCTTCACTACTCTTTGAAAGACTTAAATTTGAATAACGTTGGCCATTGCCGCGAGACTCACAAATGATCTTTAAGTATTGTTGATTTTTACAGGTCCATGAGAGTGCAAACTCTCGAGGATCTCCCAATGAGTTTAAATTATACTGCCTGCCAGAAATCTGCATTGCTTTATACTCAGGATCAAAGTTCACCTTAAGAAAATGTCTTCCTTCATTTGCATTTTAGGAATGGGATCTGAATTTGAAAAGCCCTGAACGGCACGCCCTCTCTGAGTAAATCCGTGGATGCCTGTGCTAATGCTTATCGTGTCACCTTCAATATTGATATCCACAAGAGGCATTGCACTATAACCAATCCGCCAGCCCAAAGGGTTTTGAATATCTGGAACAAAAATCAAATGCTTTTGGCTTTCCATTGTTAAAATCGAGCTGTAATAACCATCAAAGCGATCGAGTAGTTTCTTTCTGATTTTTAGGTCTGGGTATGAACCCTTAGAATTTTCACGTGTTATCACTTGCACTTTGGACATGTCGCTTGAGCGTGAAAGACTATAGTCGTCCCAACCATCTACCTGCTCTCCATCGATGCCTAAAATTCTAAGCTTTGAATTTGCAGGAGAAACGACCCCTTCATCCGGCTCCTGAGTCATCTCTAATACATGTAACGGCTCCTGCCTCTGAGCTATATACCAGTCATGCCCTTGGAATGTTCATTGCCCGCACCCTTGCGTGCTCATTCCCGCCACCACCCTTTAAGATTATCTGCTGCAGGTTGAACGGAACTTTTTGACTATGAATGCTCCACCGGAGCTTCGAAGGGAAGTGAGCTCGCTTGTTTGAAGAAATCTAACAATACTTGCATAGGGCACAACGATACTCACATCTTGCATGTAGATATAAGATATTCCAACAAAGGAGTCCTGAATGGATTCCGCAGCCTCATTCCGGGAAACATTTGTACTTTATCAAGTTCAAACCAATCCACTGCGCCCATAGGCAAAAGATCTATGTAAGCGTAGGCATAACCACCTTGCCCAATCTTCTCCCGAGAAAATTCTTCTCTGTACTGATGGTTAACAAAACCTTTTAACTTAAAGGAATAAAGCTCTTTGCGTTCAAGAACTTCCGCTGTGCTTACAATGCGCTTATCTGAGTAATAAGTCCTCACAATCTTCCTTCAACTCAGCAGGGACTTCGTACTCTCTCAAATCAAGAGCCGAGCTTTTCGAAGATTTTTTAAACTTAAATTTTGTTTTTCTTTAGCGTAGTAAAGGCTACTTTTGTATGCCCCGAGGCCTGACAATGATCCGTACTTATTAAATAGCACCTACCGCCCACCTTAATGAGCTGACTCGTACACGAAACATGCTTTGCTGGTGCTTCATTGAGAGGGTGAGGCTCATCGGAAGAGTGTGGTAAAGTTAAATAAACGGCTGTAAAATCAGATGCTTGCGAAAAACATACAACAAGCACAGAGAGCAGTTTGAGAAGTATTTTCACATGCACAAGCTACAGCAAATTACGCTGCGCATCAAGAAAAATGTCAGAATGTCAGACTTCTCCGAGACTCCTTAAAGCCCCCTTTGCTAAAGCCTCACTTCCAGGTGCAAATGAAAACTAAAGTATCAAAACACTCCCATGCTTTTATTCTGCTAAGTGCTTTTATATCAATAAGCTTTGCAGCTAATAAAAAAGTTAAAAATCAAGCTATCCCAAAGAAATGCTTTCGTTCTCAATGGCGTAGAAATTGATGCATGGCCCGTGCAGTCAGGGATTTACGACTATCTTAGACTTCACCAGCAAAACCTATGGAAACTCAAATGCTACATTAATGATTACGGAAATTCATACTCCCTTCGCGGCAAAGACAAATATGGAGACGTTGAACTCACTTGCCTCCTTAAAACGAAATATTATTACAGATTTCTCAAGGTATTCCAGCTCTCGAACAAACAGAGACACCGTCTATGTTGCAAACCTATTGCTCGGTCGCCTTATAAAAGCAGGTGTTTGCTCTGAAAGCTCAAAAGGCTACATCCCCAATAACCATGTAGAAAATAACCATGTAGAAGTTGAAAAGCCCAAGAAAAGCCTACAAAAGATGACGAGTACTGGTAATGAAAAAAATACTCTCTTAATCTTATTGTTTTACTGAGCAACTTTTCCTTAACTGCAAGCTACGGAATGCAACGTCAAGCACCCCCACCACCTCCTCCTCCCAGAAGAGTGCTTTACTTGGAGGATTATCCACCAAGGCATGACGAATACCAAAACAACACAAGCAATTTAACCATTAACGGAGTGCGAATTGATGCCTCACCTACGGTTCGAAGGCTCTCTTGATATGAATTTAGCCTCAATCAATACAACCTTCGGAAACTCAAATGCTATATTCATGCCTCCAATAGGGCTTACTCCATTCGAGGATCTGACAAATATATGGAGACATTAAGCTCTCTGATCATTTTAATAATAGCTATCGAAGTTACGGACGAACAGAAAGAGACACCGTACAAGTAGTAAATATTGTACTTGAACGTCTCAAAAAAGCAAGGGGTTTGCTCTCCAGAATCAGGGATATGCACCCAATGGAGAATCTCAAAGCAATTCGAAAGATGACGGGGTACTGGTAATGAGAAAAAAAACTACTCACCTCACTCCTCTTAAGTAACTACGTCCTTGCAGCTCAAAAATTCCTCTAACGAGCCACCACTTCCAAGAATATCCCCACAATTGATACTCAGTTACCAAAAACGGACAAAAGCTTTAGTGTAGAGGAAGCCTTAGGATTTGCGTTCAATACAAGGAACTCAACAGACGCAAATACTTTTATGTCTTACTGCAAAATTGGACACAAAGAGATTGAAGAAAAAGTTTTAGGTTACACTCGTGGCGAGAAATGGATATTCAAGGGTCTCAGCCGAGAAGAAGAGGGAGACTACTGGGGTTATTATCGATTTACTGAAACCCCAATTTATCAAAAAAGTTCCCACTAAAAAATGGGAAACTCAAGACATTCTACAAATCGAAGTCCATACGTTAAGTATTTGGGGTGTAGCCAAACTCAGCGAAAGTCCCTGAAACTCATCGAAAGCAGCCTTCACTACAAGACTCACCGATTCCCTAAGTTTTTCTTCTTAAAAAGATGCTCTGCTCTATTGCCGAGAAATTCTTGCTGAAAAAAAAGTACGGCTCGATAGCCTCATCTACGACAGAGCCAAGTGCTTCATCTCAGAAAATCAGACGATGGAAAATACTATTTTGAAATAAAATCTCAAAACCATTTCTTTAGAAAGGTGCCTTTAGAAAGTATATATTATGAAAAATACACTCTACAATACGAAAATTCGTTTCTTCACAGTGCTCTGTCACTCACTCTTGCAAATAAGCAGTCGTGCGGATGAATACTCTCAATCACCATGCCCAGCACTCAAATGTCTCAGATCAAATCCAAGAACTCCTATAAAGCCAAAGTCCCCCCTAGATGTCATAAAACAGTAACCCCGCTATTCATACAGTGATTCTATAATACTCAAACAATTATTATTGCCAACGTTGCACTCGGCTATGCTAGCTTCTGTGACCCATTAGTCCGAAAGATGCCACAGCTGATGTGGAGTTGAAGATAGTCGGACTCAGTACAATCTCTCAAAGTTCTGGATCGATATAAAAACGACTAGCCATCTCCTGATAGGTGCCCTCTCAGACCCAAATGCATTTGCAATTCCCACTCGTTATTTAGCAAGAGTCACAAGCTGTGACGGAGAAGAGCTTCGATATGCGCCTAAGTCCCAAGACATCCGCGATCTCATAGAGATTCCGTTGAGCAAAGCTTTAATTCTTCCATGAGCTGTACACTCGAACTTAGTTTTGTTTCAAGCGACCTCAACTTTGCAGCAGACCCCAACAACTTTGTAAAAAATCCAAAGTAGATGATTCTCCAGTTCTCAGCGAACACTTTTACTGAACAAGCTTTCACTCAATATAACTCCCTCTGGTCTCGCAAACATTAAAAGTCACGACACTATTTCTCTCTATTCCCGAAACAACTTCAATGGCCAGATACAGCTCTTTTACACTCAAAGCAACTCCCATCAACTACGATCCGACTGAGGAAAGCCCTCTTCAACATAAATGTGCCTCAGCTCTTATGAAATGCTGACGAGCAAATTCTTATGAGCACAGAAGAAAATGGGGAAGCTTTAAAGAGCCGCAAAAGAAGCCGCCTTTCAAAAATATAAAGACGATTTAAAGAAAACATTCATGATCTACGTAAGAGCTTTGGCCTGCTTCTCATCCAAGATCAATTCTTAGCCCTCTCAATCATCGGCAGAGCCTACCACTACGTTGACGATGTTGAGGCTAGAATAAAGTCTTCTCAAGGTTCCCAAGAAAGACTTAACCTAGACGTCCAATAAAAATAAAATTATACGTTTAGCTTTTTACAAATAAGACAGCTTTTCCCGTCGCAGCCGCGTGCTGTGCAGTGCTCGCGACCATAGTAGATAATTTGCAAATGCAAAGCGTTCCAAGTTTCATTGGGAAAGAGTTTTTTCAAATCGCGCTCTGTTTGCACTACACTTTTGCCGCTGCTGAGCTTCCAACGCTTCGCCAAGCGATGAATGTGAGTATCTACGGGAAAAGCAGGAACACCAAAGGCTTGCGCCATCACCACACTAGCAGTTTTGTGTCCTACACCAGGTAACTCTTCTAGCTCTTCAAAACTTTGTGGAACTTCGCCGTTATGTTTATCAATCAATATTTTACTTAAACCCACTATAGCTTTGGACTTCTGTGGACCTAATCCACAAGGCCTCACAACTGCCTCTACTTTGGCTACTGGAAGCTTCGCCATTGCAAAGGGATCTTTTGCCAAGTTCCACAAGTGAGGCGTCACTTCATTGACACGCTTATCTGTGCATTGTGCAGACAAAAGAACCGAGACCAAAAGTGTATAAGCATCGGTATGTGCAAGGGGAATAGGTGGTGCAGGGTAAAGCTTCGTTAACGTCTTAAGGACAAATTCGGCACGTTTTGCCTTCGGGCCGATCACGCATCGTCCTCAATAACTTTTCGAACAAACGTACGTGCGCGCTTCATAAGCTCGTCCATACCATCTCCCGTTTTAGCACTTACCCAAATGGCGCGCTCAACAGACCCTTCAATTGCTTTAGCCCAAGAACGCTCTGTTTTTTGTCTTTCAGAGCGTTTCACCTGGTCAGCTTTAGTAAAAACCAAAAACCAATTCTTAGGTCCGAGCCATTTTAAAATTTTCATTTCATTCTCATCAAAACTACGACGAGGATCTGCAAGCCAAATGATCTGCGTTCGCTCATGCATAATCGAAGACTCAAGCTTATCCCCTAAGAGTTCCCAAGATTCTTGTTCTATGGCCGATCTCACAGCATAGCCCCAACCCGGTAAGTCTAATAAGAAAAACTCTTTTCTCCCCATTGCAACTGTTGCACCCACAAGTCCACGAGTCACCCCAGGCGTAGAGCCTGAGCGAAAAATTTCCTGTGGATGAATCAAGGCATTCAAAAGTGAGCTTTTGCCAACATTAGAACGACCCATAACAATCCAAGTGGGTAACTCCGGGAGCTCCCACTCTTGGTCGACCAATTTGGTCATTCTCAGTGAAGCTTTTCCTAAACCCATCTTAAATCCTTAAGCCGATCCGTAAGAGTGAAGTCCACTCAATAAAAGATTCACGCCTAAAAAAGCAAAAATCATAAGCGCCAAGATTCCAATAAAAACAACTGAAAGCAGATTTGCTTTCCACTTCATAAGAAGTTTTCCATGGAGATAAATCAGCATTCCCACCCAAGTGATAAAAGCCCACGTCTCCTTAGGGTCCCATCCCCAACTTCTTCCCCATGAATAATAAGCCCAAATAGCACCTGTAATCAGAAGAAGCATTTGCGCGGGAAAAGCAAAAAGTAAGTTTTTGTAACTAAGCTCATCTAAGCGTTCCGCACTTGGAAGGGAATCCATGAAGGATGTTTTCTTCCAAACAGCTAGGACTAAAAACAAATCAAAAAAGAATGTCGTAATGATCGCCATCAAAAGATAGGGGTTCGATTGAAGCGTGAGATGCTCATTGTGCCGAATGGCCCAAAAGATCCAAGCTACGAGAACAAAAAGCGAAAAAATCCCTAGACCAAAAAGCTTGTGTCCATCTTTTTCTTTTCTTTTACTCAAATAAACAAGAGCTGCACTTAAAAAACAAGCGAGTGAAAAGAAAACAGGAATACTTCCAGCGGGAACCTCTTCTGTTCGTGTGATAACAGGACCTCCCTCGTAGTCACGATAAATGTCTTTCGTGTGAACAGTAGACCCGTCTGGCAAGACCTGCTCTACGGTGCGCGCCATCTCAAAGCGGCCACTCTTATAGAATTCCTTTCCAGCAATCATGAGCACCATCATCACAGACAAGAGCGAAAGCATGGCACCAATTTTTTTAATCGAGTATTTGTTTTTTATGAGCTGCAGAAAAGCCAAACTCGCACCCGACATAATCGCCCCATAAGAGAGCATTCCAAACACAACATGGATACGGTTCCAATAACTTTGCAAAGCGGGAATTAGAGGCTCAACAAGCTTGTTGGGGGTCATTACACTCATCCCCATCAAGAGAAAAATAAAAGGAGTTAAAAAGACGCCAACTAAGGTCACCCTCCATTTAAAGAGAGCAAGCATCAAGAAAACAGCCGCACCCCAAGCAAAAAATATCAAGCTTTCATACAAATTCGTCCAAGGCGGCCTCTCAATGCCGCCGATATACCATCTCGAGAGCAGTCCAAAAGTATGAGCACTAAAGGCTAAGGCCGCTAGAGCCTTACCCACGCAAACCCACTTACTTGTTTGAATGTTTCGAATAGCTCCAATAAAAAGTACAAACATTGAGGCTAAATAAATAAAGGCTGAGGCATTTAAAGAGTTAACTGACCACTCATGTAACATGAATCGCTCCTTTTCCTAGGACATCTTCTTCAATTGATTGAGAAAGTTTTTTTAATTCACTTTCAAAACTGTAAGGTAAGCGGTGAGTTGATCCTGTTAAAATCACTTTCCCCTTGCGAACAATAAAATGAAACTTCTTATGTTGGAAGAACAAAGCATAGAATGTGCCCAAAAGCATACCGATGCACCCTAACCAATAGATGGGTGCTCCGGGGTCATACGCTACCTGCAGGCCCGTAAAATAAAGCGGCTTATATTCATCCAAAACCAAAGCCCATTCCGAATCCCTACCAAAATCATAAACGGGATCGTTTTTAAGAACCCAATACGGCTCACCGACAAGTTGATCATTTTTTAGAGTTTGAACCTGTATAGCTGGACCATGTCCTTGTAAATCTTGAGCAAACTTCACAGGGACAAAGGAAGCTCCATACTTTGGAAAATTTTGTACTTGCCCAAGCTTTGCAGAAAAAAAGTTTTGATCTTCAAAAAAAGCACCCTTGCCCTCACCTTTAAGTGAAGACTTACGAATAATTCTAAAATCAAGTTTGTAGTCTCCCAACTCACCATAGCTTGCTTGATAAAAGGTATATTTCCCAACAGCCAGGGGTTGATTTACGCGAATCACCTGTGAAGCAATAATCTCACCTGTTCCACGATCGATAGCATTTAAGCGAGTGGCAAATTCTTTGGGTCTTCCTGGAAAATCTTTATAAAACTCCACATTAAAATGTGCAGCCTCCAAACGAAAATCCATCATTCGTTCATTTGGAGTTCCCCTCCCTCCCGGAGGTCGTTCTAATCCAGCAGAACCGCCTTCTTTAAACATTAAAAAAGTATCAACTGCTGAACCTTCCGGAATATTTAAAAGTCCTTCAAACCCATAAAGTCCCGACCATATCGCTCCCGCAAAAATCATCAGTAGACTTGTATGAACTGCGTAGTTCGCGATACGCGCCAAGCGGTGCTTATGCCATCCCACTTGCCACTCATCAGGGGAATCCTTAAGGACTTTATATTTTATCCAATGTTTTGAAGCCCATTTTTCGAAATCATTACGTAAAGACTTAGGTTCCTGAACTAGCTCCCATTCATAAACCTGCGATTTTTCCTTGCGCTCAATCGCTTGTGGACTCAAAGCCACAGGCTTAGCGAACGCAAGCTTCCACATCGAAGGCCATCTCTCGTAAGAGCAAATAATTAAATTTACGGCCAACAAAACAATAAGTCCTACATACCAAAACGAATGATAGGCTCTAAAAAGTTGAATCCATTGTCCAAATTGCCAAAAAGCAAAGTCATACTGCAAGCCAGGATCAATATTTGAAATATTCTCCTGCATAAAAAGAGTGCCAGGAATAGAAAGCAACAAAAGTGCAATAAAAATAACAAAAGTGACCTTAACGGAACCAAGGCTGAGCCAGATTTTATCTAATAAAGACCATAACTTTGCTGCCATTTGCTTTACCTCTTTTCCCACTCCCAAGGCCAGGTCAAACAAAGTTTCGTGGCTAAACAGGCTCTAAGTAATACCTTTTAAGCATACCCAAGACTTTGTAATTGCTATGAATCCTCTATGAGACAAACTTGGTGCACGAGACTCAAATTATCTTCATTTATAGCCTTTATAGCAGTCCTAAATACCTCTCATGCCACAGAAAGTACCCTTGAATGCTCAATCCTGGAGGGAAACACCCAAACCCCTCTTCAACTCAAAATAAAAGCAACTCCCGCAGCGGAAGGCGAAGAGAACAACGACAGTGATGGAAGCATCGAAGTTAAGCTCACAGAAAACAACGCTGACCTTCCCCTCAAACTTAATGGCCCTTATCAGAGCTATTATAAAAACCAACTGAATTTAGAAAACATTGATTACTATCCGCTCGGACTTCTTGGCCTTTCAGAAAGCAGCATTGCACACGCCACTTACTATTACGCTAAAATAGATCCTTCTTCGATTTACTTCGATCTCGTTGTTACTTCCATCATGACCGAAAACAGCGAAGGCGAACTGAGTTACGCTGGTGCATACGGAAGTTACAAGGATAGAAATGTTCTTTGCTTAAAATAAGCAATGAGCACTATTTGCTCTCCGATGAGCTACTTCATATTTTACTTTTAATTTTGACTTTCAAATTCTTGAAGAACTTCATAAATGCGAGGGGTCCACATTTTACCTAAGTGGCCATATCTCAAACGAAGTCCTTTTTTCATAGAAGTCTTGAGGTCTTGTTCTTTAATAGCATAAAAATAAAGTGCAACTGCCATCCCCGTGCGATCTGCGCCTTTGCGACAATGAACAAGTAACGGCTTAGGGGCATCTTTTAAAATCTGAATTATGCCATTTAGATCAGATAACTCGATTTCAGGGATGTTCATACTGCGATTATAATATTTAACTCCGAGCTCAAGAGCTAGGCCTTGCTCTTCTTCTGTGCACTCCGCAAGACAGAGAATCGATTTAATCTGATGTTGTCGAATACGGCTGAGTAGTTGATTACTTGTTAGCTTTTGTGAGCGATAAAAAATGCCCTCTTCTACGCTCGCCCAATTTTCTCGAGCTTTATGGACCGTGGCGATGTGGCTAGGGCCTGCAAAACTAACGAATGAAACGAGGAAAAATAAAAAGACCCATGAGTTTTTTAAGTGACTTCTCATTTCCTAGAGAAACTAGAGGCTTGCGTTGCGCGGCGTCAAGCGCAAAGTCCAAGCGACACTACTATAAGAGTGACTCTCAAATCGCATCACCCTCTCCTGCTTGTGAATCAGTCGCTTCACCGCCGTGAAGTAAAAAGTGTTCTATGAAATCCTGTATATCGCCATCTAAAACTTTATCGACATTGCTCGTCTCATACTGAGTGCGTGTGTCTTTAATTAATTGATAGGGTTGTAGAACATAATTTCTAATTTGCGATCCCCAAGAAATCGACTTCTTCGTCGCATTTGTTTTGTCAGCTTCTTCTTGTCGTTTTTGAAGCTCAAGCTCATACAAACGAGCTTTTAACATCTTCATTGCGCGCTCGCGGTTTTGAATTTGAGAGCGTTCGGCCTGACATTGAACAACTACACCCGTAGGAATGTGGGTCATCCGAACTGCTGAGTCTGTTTTGTTGACGTGCTGCCCTCCTGCTCCCCCCGCTCTGTAAGTGTCGACTCTTAGAT
Organism: Bdellovibrionota bacterium; assembly: GCA_041391385.1. Taxonomy (GTDB): domain Bacteria; phylum Bdellovibrionota; class UBA2428; order UBA2428; family UBA2428; genus CANIGN01. The sequence goes on along the minus strand of JAWKOD010000004.1, from coordinate 215,918 downwards.
CTTCTGTTCGAACCTCAACTTGAATATCATCTTCAATCACAGGGTAAACAAATACGCTCGAAAAACTTGTGTGTCGTCTCGCATTTGAGTCAAAAGGACTTATACGGACAAGGCGATGAACCCCAACTTCAGCCTTTAAAAAGCCATACGCATTCGGACCAGAAATTTCAAATGTGATTGAGCGATACCCAGCCCCGTCACCATCTGTAAAATCTATCACTTCAGTTTTAAAGCCCTGCTTTTGAGCATAGCGCTGATACATACGCGCAAGCATAGCGGCCCAATCGCAGGCCTCAGTGCCGCCTGCTCCTGCGTGCACCGTGAGATAACAGTTCCCCGCATCGTTTTCGCCCGAAAGCATACGACTTAGCTCTAATGTTCTTAATTCTTCCTCAGCTGCAACAAAGCCTTTTTCAAATTCTGAATAAGACGCAACATCCACTTCTCCCAATTCAGTACAAAGTTGATGGAGGGCTTTTAAGTCCTCAACTAAAGTTAAGACCCTCGAATAGGGAGTTAAGATTGCTTCAATCTGATTTTTCTCTTTTTGAGTTTTTGTGGCTTTTTGATTGTCATTCCAAAAGTCAGGCTGACTTTCTAGATGTGTAATTTCTTCTACGCGACGGCTTTTTCCAGGAGTGTCAAAGTGACCTCCCCAGTTGAATCACTCTGTTGTAAAGTTCTTCAACTGTAAGACCCAAGTCCTTCAGGCTTCGCTTTTCAGTCATAATTAAGACTCTAGGCCGCCTCATTGATTAAATCGAGCAAATTTGAAAGTATTTCCTTTTGTATTTTTCTCATTCGCTCTCTCTTTAGTTTCGAAACTTTAACGTGATCAAAACCAAAGAGATGCAAAATTCCATGCACACAAACTGCTGCCATTTCTACCTGAAAGGTCTTCTTGTAACGTTTGGCATTCTTCTTAACGCTTGGAAGCGAAACAATAATTGAACCTAAAAAGTTTTTTTCACTATTTGAAGGAGATTCCAAGGAAGGAAAACTCAACACATCTGTCGTTCGATCAAGTTTGCGAAAACGTTTTTGATAACTTCGCATTTCACGATCATCACAAAAATGAAGCTCAACACTCTTGGGAACACCAAGCTTCTTAGAAAAGGTTTTGTATTCTGAAGTTCCCTTTAGTGACTTCAAGGTAAAGGTAAAGAGCAGCTTCATTTGAGAATCACTCAATGGATTCTGAAGAGCGATTTCGGAGCTAGTAATCCGAAGGCTCACAAAACTACCTCAAAATATTTATTGGCCACTGGCTTTTTTATAAGGCGGAACGTCCGGGTTACGCAAGACTTCTAAGGGCTTTTCCTTGTCTCGGCTGTACTGAACACGCTGATGGTGAACGGCAACTAAAATACGTTTAAATGTCTCAAGCACAATGTTCATTTCTTGAAAGGTCATAGGGGCATCGTCAAAGAGCCCGTTTTTAATAAATTCTCCACGTATGCGCTCAACAAGCTGAGCAAGACGTTCCGGTGTCGGCGAAGGTAGCCCTCTTGATGCCGCCTCGCAGGCGTCCGCCAATGATAAAATAGCTGCTTCCTTGCTCTGAGGATTCGGCCCTGGATAACGGAAAAGCTCTTGATTAACAGAATCTGCAGTCAAACCTTCGGCCTCAGCTTTTTTAACAGCATCGTAGTAAAAAGAGCCGACAAGAGCTCTACCGTGGTGCTGTTCAATAAAATCTATAATCTCTTGCCTAAGCCCATATTGTTTTGCCAAATGAACTCCATTTACAACATGTCCAACAATAATTCGAGCCGACTCCTCGGGTCTCAAATTCGCATGCGACTTTGAGCCATCAAGATTATTTTCCATAAAGAACTCAGGTTTTTCCATTTTCCCAATGTCGTGGAACAAAGCCCCCACTCTCACCAAAAGACTTCTTGCCCCCACTTCTTTGGCTCCGGCTTCTGCCAAGCTACTCACCATCAAACTATGATGGAAGGTACCAGGAGCTCGTATAACCAGTTCTCTTAAAAGAGGATGATCCATTCGCGCTAACTCTAGGAGTTTCAAATCTGTGGTGTATCCAAAAACCAATTCAAAAAGAGGAGTGATTGCGAGCGCAAGCACCGCTGATAAAAAACCACCTAATGCTGCACCCAAAGCGCCATATAAGATCTGAGCCGTACCAGTGGCTACACCGCCCTCTAAATCTTGAAATTCAGGTGAATTAAGCGGTAGACCACCACCCCAAGCAAGAATCAAAGCCGCTGCACCTACAGCACACACTAAGGCCATCTTTAATCCTGAAAGGTAAAGCTCAGAACGACTACGACACTGATCGAGTAGAACAATGGAAGCCAAAGATATTCCTAAGACATAAAGCCCAAAGAGTGCCCCAATCTTGCCCATCAAAATTGCGCAGCCCACACTGAGTAGTCCCGCAAAAAGTAAACTCAAAGCTTCTGTGAGGAGAAGCCGAGCCAACATAGAGGGAGCTGCCAAAGGTAGGGCAAATAAAAACACGGTTAGTGGCACGCGTGGAAAGGATTGAGACAGACTTTCAAAACTAAACCACATCCCTAACTTAAATGAAGCCAGAGAGGAACATAACAAGAGCCCAGTTACCGCAGTATCTTTTAAGTTTTTAAAAATTAATGGGTAGCGGTGGTTAATATAAATTAGAACCAAGAACAGACATAACGAACCAAAAAGCATTTCGAAAAAGAGTGGGCGAATAGGCTTATCGTTTTTGTAAGCTTTAGCTAAACGGTCCACGAGTACCACGACCTCAGGAGTTACTCGCTCTCCTTGTCGAAGAAGTACTTCTCCACGCTGATAATAATCAACAATAGGTGAAAAGTTTCCAAGGGCTCGATCAACACGCTCTTTGGTTTGTTTTTCGTCTAAGCGCACATTGGGCTTAATGAGATAGGACTGCAAGCTCAATACGGCTTTTCGCATTCGCAAATCCCATTTAAGAAAGGGGCCATCGCGATAAGCTCTAGATGCCAAAAAGGCACTTTTTGCCTCGTCAGCTTTTACGATGTCAGCATAGTTTTTTCCAACTTTTACTAACTCAGCTTTTCGAGCTTTAAAGTTTAAGATTTCCAAATTAGCGCCATCTTTGATTCCTGAGGGCAGGATTCTCATTCCGCGAATAACCCTTAAGCTGTTGGAAATGGAGTCTGGGACAGAACGGTCCTTAGCGATCCGCAGCAAAGCATCTCGATCACGTGCACTGAGCTGGACTTTAAAAAAGTCTTCAAAAAGTACGACTGCCTGCGTAGGGTTGGCATTGATTTTTCTAAAAAGATTCTGCCAATCAGCCTGCCAGTTTTGGATATAGGAATCGTCGAAAACATAGACTTCCCGAACGTCTTTTAGGAGGCCTGACTTAGCCTTTTCAGTAGCCGCTTCATTTACAACCGATGCGCTTCTAGGTACACGTAGGGTAAAAGAAATACGCTCTCCGGCTGTCAAAGGTGGCAAAGTCGCCTGGTCCAACGACTGCCTCATCATCAATAAAATTAGCGCCACAACACCAAAGGAAAACAGAAATAAAAGTCCCAAGGTTTTCGCAGATAAATCCCGCGATAGGGTGCTAGAATGGCTCAGTTCCCTCACCCTTGTCTTTTCGGCTATTTAAGCCCGAACCAAAGCCCTTCAAGAAAGCTTAATAATGACTCCTATATTCTTGACACTTTAGGGGCAGAAACCCTACAACATTCCCCATGGCTAATATCAAATCTGCTCAAAAACGTGCACGTCAGACAGTGCGCAAAACTACTCGAAATAAAAGCGTTTTAAGTGCTATGAGACTTGCAATTAAGAACGCAAAAACCTCAAAACAAGCAAATACTGCTGAAGCTACTGGTGCCATAAAATTGGCAGTGTCCCGCATTATGAAGGCTGCTTCTAAGGGCATTATTCACAAAAACACAGCTTCTCGCTATGTTTCTAGACTTTCAAAAATTAACTAAGTTTTTTAAAAATTAGCTTAAAAAAGGTGTCGTACTTCTAAAAAAGTACGGCACCTTTTTTTGTTTCAAATCAGTTTCGTCAAGCTATTTTACTAAAATTCTCTAAAATACCTTACTCTAAAAATATGCGTATTCTTTTCGTATGTTTTCTTTTCACTACACTTATTGCTCTTGCAGATAAAATACCCGATCAAGCACATGCAACATCAGCAGCTAAGATTAAAGCATCGCCTAGTTTCTATGATGTTATTAAAAAACAACACTGCGAACCAAGCGAAAACTCCCCTGTAGATCAATTCAGAACGATTTACACAATAGAATCTGACTGGAAAGAAAGAGTCATAGCTTTTGAGGAACCTCTTCCGCCATCCCTTAAAGGCGTTCTTGAGCAAAGGTTAAATGACGTAAACAAATTTAAAACAGAGGATCTTGTCTCTGCAGCAACAACTCCATTTGAAATGACAAAGGAACAGTTGAAGAAAGGAAAATTCGACCCAATAGAAACGGCTAAAGAATCTGCGGACTGGATAAGATTATCCAAAGACTGGAAGGCTCGTGCTCTCAAAATAGAAAATAAAGAAATATCCATTCGAGACTTAGAAAACTGGTCTGAATTTTATTTAAATCCCAAACAAAGAGCTCAGGTCGGATATGAAGTAAAAAAAATTCCTAGTGGATTTGTAGAAATCTGGATGCTTTGGCCCGATAAAAATGGGGAGCTTAAAAGAATTCACACTCAACCTGTAGCAACAATCGAAGAAAACGCTATTCACCCTGAGTATTTTCAAGAACTAGACAAAGGGAACCTGATTAGATTTCCTGCTTTTGGAAAAAAACGAGAACTTACACCTGCTCCAACAACAAACACTAATATTAAAAAACTAGGAGAAGGTCATTTCATTTTTACAAATATCACTGACGAGAAAGAAATTTACCAACTAAGAGATGTCATCGAAAATATGGATCTTGGATGCTCTGTTCGAGTCCTAGAAGAGTATTACAGCAAAAACCCCTAAAATGCCCTAAGGCATTTGCCCGAATAAACCCATCACATCAGTGCGGGTACTTTTCATAGCAAGATCACACTTGCACCACCACTCTAAAAGTTCGGGTCTGTATTTTACACGTTTCAATTTACTGATTAAAAAAGGCGCTTCGCCCGTAATATTTTCGCCCATCCCGATTTGCGACGAAATTTTAATCGATTTTCCTAAAAGCCCCCACAATCGAAGCGGATCCTCTCCACGCTGTTGAATCAACTCTTCGCTCAGTCGCAAAAAGTGATCTTTTCTTCCCGCTAAAGCTGCATCAACCCAATCATAGGCAGGATTTGCAGAATGACTTACACGAGAGGAACTGGCTTTCTCTCCCACGCCAAAGCATGAGCCGCCCAGTCATCACCACCCAATTTCCACAGCTGAATCCAGTGCATGTAATCAAGGTAGCTATCTGGTACTTGCGTAAGAATAAAGCCCAAACGTTTCTGATCTAAATCAGCTTCTATGAATTTATTAAAAAAAGAAATCCAAGATTCGGCTGATGATGATTCAATAGAATTATCAATAACTAAAGGGGCATCCGACAAAGACTTTGCTTTATCTGCGCTTACAAAAAGCCAATTCCCTTGGGCATCACTCAATTCTTTAATTCGCGCCCAACGCTTTTCGGCCAAAGCACTCCATTTAGAAAAAGAACTCACATGAATATAAAAAACTTTAGCAGGACTGAAGAAATCTAAACTCGTAAAAGCAGCCTCAAGATCCGCACTAGGCCCATCAGACTTAATTTCTAAAAAAGAAAACTCACGCTTTTGTAGTTTAAGAATTTTCCTCAAGACTTCTGTTTCATGAGCCTTAAGCTCTTCTGTAAAAAGCACCCACTTCGCATCAGTCTTAAGCGAAGTTTCAAAAAATTTAAGACTATTCATATTTACAGCCACAACTAAAAATCATCCACAATCTGCGCTCGAGCTCTTTGAAATATACGCGCAACAAGCTTTTTAATCAAAAGAGCTTCTCGTGACGCATGTATTTGTGGAATAGCTGCTGAGCCCTGAGATAATTCCAAACGATCACTCATTTCGTAGAGGTCCGTTTCTACATAATTAGAAGACGACAACAATTCACCTAATCGCGTTCTTTTTTCTATACGCATGCCTAGGGTAATTCGAGCTGTTGAGGCGCTAAGAGCATCTTCGCGCAACCCACCCGCAGCCTCTGTTTGCCGTGTTCCCTTAAAAGCTGTTGTTCCCCAGCTCCTATCGTATTGAATAATCTGCCCCAGCAAGAGCACATCTGCATCATCTCGAGAGTTCACCGAAGAAACACCCCGAATAGACTCTAAATTTTCTCTAAACTCAGAAGTTAAGTCGTTTAAATCGAGCGGACGTACACTCCTGTTTTCAAAAACAGGAACAAAAACTCTAAGCTCTTGAGTGGGGGTCCTAAAATCTCCTACGTGATAACCGCATGCTGTCACAGCAAAAAGAGAGATTAACACCGGGCGTATAAAACTCCGTGTTGGAATCTGCATTGGGAACCATGTTAGGATATCAGCGTGAAATACGAAAGTACCCCGCTAGGATCTTCGCTAAAAGCCTTGCCGGTATTGATTTACATTAAAGCATGGAAGGCCTGTGGCACGGGCCCCTTTCAGCAGAATGTCTTTTTTCAGGGGGTCCTACAGGGCCCTCAAGGCAAATACCTTCAACTTCGCGTTCCTAACTCAACATGGCGACAAGAAATGACGCTCCAGCGAATAAAGATACTCACAGCCTTTTGTGATGCCTGCATAGACTTAGGCCTTTCTAAAAACTACCTTCCAACCGAGTGTGTGATTGTCGTTTAAAGCACCTCAAAGTAGACTCGAATTTATGAGAAAAATTCTACTAACTCTTGCTATTTTTAGCTCTCTATCTGCTTTTGCAGAAAGACGAGAATCCCTTAAATCACTTGAATTCTCATTTGGTGCCACACTCCCAGTAAGTCGAGCGTACGACAAAAAAGATGCCCACTACTCATTTGGACTCGGTTACGTTTGGGATGTCGACGCTGCCTTTATCGAAGCACGAGTTGATCACTTAAATCGATTCAGCGGTTCCCCCACCCAGCACTACACGGCTTTTACAGCAGGCGGTAATTTTATATTCCTAGACGATGAACTCTGGGCTGCATTTGCAGGTGCCAATGTGGGTTTAGGTTTTGCAAAAGTCCAGGGGACAGACCTGAAAGGTGGTTTTCACATCGGTGGCGACATCGGAGCTCTTTTCTTGAGACAAGCAGATGTTAACCTCGATTTACGACTCCGGCTTATATACAATACTGCTGACATCGCAAGCTCTAGCCCGTTCTTTTTAGGCTTTATTGCTGGCATTCATTTTTAGGCATCAAAAGTGAAAGTTGATTCAAGCTTTATTCTAGAAGCGTGGAAAAACGCCTCTCGCATGCCCGCGGGTAAAACGATTTTCTCTTTAATGATAAAAAGACTCATCCCTTACACAGGCGCTCTAGGCTCTAAAGTTTTAAAACTTGAAAAAGGTAAAAGTGAAGTTCGACTCAAAGATCGTAGAGGAATCCGCAACCACCTCTCATCTATTCATGCCATGGCTCTGGCAAATCTGGGAGAATTTGCAACAGGATTAGCCGTAACAACGGGAATTCCGCCCAACCACCGAGCTATCCTCAAGAGCTTTCAAATTGATTACCTCAAAAAAGCTCGAGGCACCCTTATCGCTAAAGCCTCTTACGCACATCAAGAATCAGATGAAGGCACTCAAGATGTGAGTGTTTCCGGAAATATTTTAAATACTCAAAACGAAACAGTAGCCACCGTTCAAGCACTCTGGCGGATTGGCAAAAACAAATGAACAAGTTATGTGAAAAACTAAACATAGAAGTCCCTATTTTTTGTGGAGCCATGTACCCTTGCTCGAATCCAGAATTAGTCGCTGCGGCCTCTGAAGCAGGAGCCATTGGGATCGTGCAACCCCTTTCATTAACCTATGTGCACGGATACAAATTCCGCGAGGGCTTACGCTATATTCGTACCCTGACCCAAAAACCTATTGGAGTGAACCTTCTGATTGAAAATTCCTCAGAGATTTATATACAACGAATGAAAAACTTCATGGAAATATCACGTGAAGAAGGTGTTCGCTTTTTCATAACCGCACTTGGTAACCCCAAGTGGTTTGTTGAAAAAATTCACGCTCAAGGTGGCCTTGTTTTTCACGATGTCACAGAAAGAAAATGGGCTCTTGTAGCTCAAAAGGCAGATGTCGACGGTCTCATATGCGTAAACTCCCTAGCAGGCGGACACTCAGGCACTCTTTTACCGCAGGAACTTTATAATGAATGCAAAGACCTTGGACTCCCTCTTGTTTGTGCAGGAGGGGTAGGTGATGAAAAAAAATTCAAATACATGCTCGATATTGGCTACGAAGCAGTGCAAATGGGAACACGCTTTCTTGCTACAGAAGAATGTAAAGTAGCCCCTGAATACAAAAATGCCATTGTGAATGCACACGCAAGCGATATTGTTCACACAGAAAAACTCACGGGTGTTCCTATTGCCGTCATCAACAACGAATACGTCAAAAGAATTGGGCAACACGCCAGCACGCTCAGCAAGTTTTTACTTAAAAATAATAGGACAAAACACTGGATCCGCATGTTCTACTCCCTCATTTCGCTTAGAGGCCTTAAGCTAAATATTAAATCAGCAAAGGGACGAGACTATTACTGGCAAGCCGGAAAAAGTGTTGAAGGAATTCACAAAATTGAAAGAGTTGCTGACATTATACAAAAATTTAAATCTGAATTAAAAAAAACTTAACGTTTGATCCAGTAACGTTCCCACTCAAAACGATCGCGACGCAAGCGGGCTGGGACATAGTTGGGGTCAAGCGAGAGAGCCTCTTCCATCTTCTGACCTGCAGATTTAAAATCGCGTTTTTGGCGCAAAATAAGAGCTAAGCCAAATACTGCATTCACATCTCGAGGATTACGATTTAAGGCTCCTTCATAGAAAATAACAGCCTGATCTAACATTCCCCTATTGCGTTGAACATCCCCGGCAAAAGACCAGGGCCATGAGCTCTTAATTTGAGTTCCAGAGAGCCGAGTTAAGGTCCGAGATAGAATTTCAGCAGACACGTCTAAATGGCCCGCCTCTTTTTCTAAGTAAGCAGCTGCCAACTGAGAAAGAGCTGCTGTTTCACCTCTTAAAATATCAAGCGCTTCTTGTGCAGAAGTCGCAAGAGGGTTGAGCTCAAATCGAGAAAGAAGCCACTCAAAATATTTTTTCTGTCCTTCGGTAAGTGCAGAAGGGGCCAAGGTAATTGCACTTCTATAACCACGCACCACTTCAGCTAAAAACACCTGAGTTGCAAGAGGTGCTCTTAACGGAGAATCAATCATAAGGTCAGGATCAAGGACTAAACTCTCGGTAAGCAAAAGTGTAGCTTTACTACGAGCAACATCTTTTGGTGCATTTTTGAGAGAGCGAAGCCACAAGCCCATCACCCACATATTCCCACGCGAGGAATCTAAAGCAGATTCATAATTTTCTTGAGCCTCATCCCAACGACCTTCTTCGGCCGCAATAAATCCTAAAATTGCACGAGAAGTCCAACAGCTTTGTTCTTTGCATAACCTAAGTGCTGTCGATGCTATTTCTCTTGCATCTTTATACTCTCTACTTACAAGATAAGTTAAAGACCTATTCAACAAAGTCGTCGAATCTGTCGGCACGATTTCAAGTAATCGATCCAAAAGCTTCTTGGCTTCTTCTGTTTGAGAGCGAGACAATGCAAGCGCTGCCAATAAATTCGTTGCCATAACTCTTGCTTCAAGCGAAGCAGAACCGGGCCCTGCAAGCACCTTTAATAGCCTCAAGTCTGTTTCAGACACAACTTTTGCTCCACGCTCATAAGCATCCATAATCGGATCAAGTTTAGCCACCAAAGGAGCACGGCTGAGTTTAATCTCATCGAAATCTTTTTCTCTCATAGCCTCAGGCCAATCCTGAGTAGAGTTTGACTGTGCTGAATCACCGCTATGAGAAGCAGGATAAAGCTTAGAAAAAGAACCAAATTTCCAGAGCGCGACGCCCCCTATAAGAACGCCTGTTATTGCCAAGGTTGCCCATAAGTTCCTAGAGCTCGAAGTCGTAGTAACAACAGGATTCGCCAATGTCACAGTCTGAGGCACAGGAATTTTAGGTCTTGGTTTTTCAATAGTCTCTATTTTTTGGGCTTCTTGAATAGAGGGACGCTTTTGAGAATCTGCAGGCTTACGCTTTTCACTCGGCGTCTCAACTCGAATAGAGGCAGTCTCTGTAATAGACTCTGTGACTGAAGCTGTTGAAGTAATATCTTCAGATACAAGCTGATCAATCTTAATGCCGTCTATAGTTTCAGATACGCCTTTCCAACTCCCCTGAGGTGGTAAAAGCTCATCCCTACGAGTAAGCAGCTTAGCTTCAGACAATGCCACAATCTGGCTACGAGAATAAGGACCTAAAACGATAGAAAGTTTATCTTGAGAACTAATGGCCGTTTCCGTATTTAAAAGCGCCAGTATCTTGTCCAAGCGCTGAGCACTTTGTAATTTTAATAGAAATTGATCGTCATCAATTAAAGGAGAATCCTTCTTCCCCAAGAGTTCTTCAATAGTGGGCAAGGCCTCACCTGTACGCGTAAGCGATCCCGACTGAGTTAAATCCTTGGTTTTGGTGATTGTGCCTTCTTTTTTCTTAGCCATCATCCACCCCTAGGGAAACCCCAAAAAAACTAAAAAGTTTTTCAAATCATTGTCGTTAAATTGTAAGCCGAGACCTACAAAAAGTGAGTCATCTCTGCCGCTTGCTGTTTTAGAGGCCAACTCATCGTAACCACCTTGAATATAAAAAGCGTCTAAAATGTTTATTTTTCCAAAGAGTCGAACATGAGCATTCTCATCGTCACGACCAAACTCGTAGGCCTCTCCTGTAATGGAAAAAACTCCCGGCCAAATTTCTTGATCGATAGCAACTCCACCGGAGTTCTCAAACAAACCCAACCTAAAAGTTGTGTGATAAAGTTTTCGAATAAACTGTACGTTTAGCTCATACGCAGATTTCTGCGTTCTCTCAACTTCGACGGGAGGTTGAGGAATCCCACCAACTGTAGTTACAGTAGTTTCTTTAGTTTTACGTCCACCTGGATCTTGCACAATCCCCACTAAATAACCATAAGAACTACGGGGCATAATCCTGAGGTTAAAAATAGTTTTTGTCTTTTTATAACCGGATAAATAATTTGAATTGAGATCTACAATCACTTCAGTTCTACGTGCTCGATCTAAAAATTCCACAATTGAGTTAAGAGCTCGAACAAGTTGATCGGCCGCTTGAGGATCGTTAATTAACTTTCCAATAGACCCTTCACCTCTATTAATTCGAGAAGCAATATCTCGAATATTATCCACAGATTCGCGAATACCTTTAATAGCTTCTTTTAAATCTTGCCGAGTATTTTTTTCACTCAGGTCCTTTAAGATCAAATCCAAACCTTCAGCTGAACTCCTAATGGATCGAATAGCCTCTCGAAAGTCAGTGCGATTCTCCTTAACAACTTCCTTCAGCTCTTTAGCTAAGATTTTTACATCATCGCCAATATCACCTAGTTTTCGCATAACATCATCAGCAGAAGCTGTTCCTGGCTGAGCAGGTATAATCTCACCTTCTCGATACATGTTTTGCGCATGAGCTACTGGTAATATAAGTTGTAAAAGCTTTTGAAAAAAGGATGTTGTGGCCGGTGCCGAACTTGAACTTTTAATTTCTTGTGCACCCTCTTGTTCAATAGATTGAGCTTCTCGATCATCTTTTGGTAATACTATTTCCAAGTAACGATCCCCTAATATCCCTTGAGAACGAGGAAGAATGTAAGCACCTTTTTCAATTTTATAACCGCGATCAAGGAGTATAGTTACTTTGGCTTGACCTTCTTGGAGTCGAATATCTTTCACTACTCCAACGTTAATACCGGCAATTTTTACTTTTGAATTTCTAAAAATCCCCCCAGCATCAACGATGTAAACGGTATATTCCGTTCCAGGCCTAAATATGGGGCTGTCTGTAATCTTTAAAGAAAAAATGCCGATCACAAAAATGCCGAGCATTACAAAAAGTCCCGCTAAAATTTCACGGTCGTATGCATAACCCGGTGGTCTCATTTTTTTACACCTGCAGATTCCAAAAACTGTTGAACAATGTCATGACGAGAAGACACAAACTCCTTTGGTGACCCTACCTCTATAATTTTACCCTGCCAGAGGAAGGCGACCAAATCAGAAATGCGCAGAGCGGCATGTACATCATGCGAGATCAAAAATGCAGTTCCGCCAATCTCCTTTACACTTCGAACTATTAATTTATGTATTTTGTCTGTAGTCATCGGATCTAAACCCGTTGTGGGTTCATCACACAATAAGATCTCTGGCTCTAGTGAGATAGCGCGAGCTAAACCCACTCTTTTCTTCATTCCTCCAGAGAGCGCATGGGGCATTTTGTAAAAAACATCTCGCTCTAATTCGACAAGTTTCAAAAGATTTTCCACCCTTCGCTCCAACTCATCGAACTCAATATTCGACTCATGTTCTCTTATCGGAAAGGCAACGTTATCGAACACATTTAAACTGTCAAAAAGTGCGACTTCTTGAAATAACATTCCAAAACTTTGACGAAGTTTTTGTAATTCATCCTCATCAATTTTTTGAACATCTTGTCCCTTAACTATTACCTCGCCCTTATCCGACTGCATAAGCCCAAGAATATGGCGCAAAAGGACAGATTTTCCTGTTCCAGAAAAACCCAACATTGTAATAATTTTTCCACGAGGTATTTCCAAAGAGAGTCCCTTTAGAATTTCTTTTTCTCCAAAAGATTTCCAAACATCTTTAATAGAAATCAGAGATTCTGTACTCATTTTTGAAGATTTCCGCCCGTAGGAATGAGAATCGTTAAAAAGTAATCGAGAACGAGTATTCCCACAATACTCACAACAACTGATTCGTTTGTAGCTGTTCCTACGCCCTCAGCGCCATTTGAAGCACGATACCCCTTCCAACAGCTCACACTCGAAAGAAGAAGTCCAAAGATAACCGACTTAATCATCCCGTGATATAGATCCATCGGATACAAATAGGCTTTGAGCTTTTCTAAATAAATTCCACTATCGATATTACAAAGCCCGACACCAACTATGTAGCCACCTACATTTCCGATAAGACAAAAGATAGCACAGAGTAAGGGCAAGCTTAGTAATGAAGCATATATCTTAGGAGTTACCAGGTAATGCTTGGGTGAAATCGCCATCAGCTCAATAGCATCAATTTGAGAAGTCACTCGCATTATCCCAATTTTTGCAGCCATTGCGGCCCCCGCGCGACCTGCAACAACAATAGAAGTCATCACGGGCGCCAACTCTCTTAAAAGCGCCATCGACACACTCACGCCCACAAGCGACTGAGTTCCCACAATCGAAAGGGCTAACCACGACTGATAAGCAAATACGGCTCCTGTAAAAAGTGCGGTTAAGAAGATAATAAATAAACTCTGTACACCAATAAATTCAATTTCATCTACAAGGATTCGAACACGATACGGTTTTTTTCGAATCGCAATCAAACTCTGAAAGGTAAAAATTCCATAGTCCCCTAAGCTTCTCAGCCACTCCATTTTGGAGAGTAAGCGCATCATACGAGCTGCCTCTCAATACGGACTGATAACGAAGTAAAGACCTCGTAGGGAATAGTGCTTTGAGCGAGCGCAATTGTTTCTACACTTTGGTGAGGACCAATCCATTCAAACTCTGCATTCGGCAAGATCTCTTCTTTAATCTGCGTGCAATCTACTGCACACATGTCCATTGAAACTGTACCGAGAAGTGGCGCTCTTTCACCCTTATAATAAAAGGCCAAATTTCGCGCCCAAGAATCACGTCGTAAGCCATCGGCATAGCCAATATTTAGGATAGCCACGCGTGTATCCTTATCTGCAATATAACGGCGTCCATACCCCACACTTTCACCCCTTGATATCCAGTATAGTTGTCTTACGGGTGCACGCAATTGCAGAACGGGAGCAATATCAATTGGAGAGTCAGGATCCCGTACACCCCACAAGTGAATACCAGGCCTAAAAGCATTAAAAGGACACTGCTTTGCCAATTTTTTTAAAATTCCAGGTGAATTGAGCCCATGAATCCATTTGAAATTTTTTGAGAGTCTTTTTTCAAGCATTTCATAGTTATCTTGAAAAATTTTGAGTTGTTTATAAGAGAATTTTTCAGGAATTTCTTCTGCGCTTGCAAGGTGAGTACAAACGCCCTTACAAAACTGTCCCTTTTTCTCTGCAATTTGAACAAGCTGAACGAGCTCATCAAGCTCCTTCTCATCGAGTGAGGAAACACGAATCCCCAAACGATTCATGCCTGAATTAATCTTTAAATGATAAGAAAGCGCTTTATTTTGAGCAACAAGGCGTCTGAAGTCCTCAAGACAGGTAATAACGACTTCTGAATTTTCTGGAAGATCTTCCCACTGAACTGGCCATTCACTTAAAAGAAGTAATTTTCGCTTTACCCCCAAGGCTCTAAGTTGCTGTAGCTCAACGGTTCGTGCCACACAGTAATAAGGGAGAGTCTCTTCAGAATAAGCTTCAAAGACTGAAGCGACCTCTTCTATCCCTAAGCCATACGCATTTGCTTTTAAGACTGGAAATGCCTTCAAGCCACCACTAAGAGTAGTCAAATTCTCCAGGTTTTTTATAAGCGACTTCTTAGAAAGAAGTATTCTCGGTTGAGGCATCTCTACTCAGTTTAAGCGAGTGCCCCTCTCTTGGGAACTGAAGTCCAAAAAGTAGCTTAGAAAACTACTTTGAAAATAACTCGTTAAGTCTCGCTTGAGAAAAACCACTTGTATCATGCGACACAAGATGACGAGCTATATTAATAGAAAGTGGTGCGTTTGTAAGAACAATATCAATTGGGAATTGTCCCTTAGCATCTTGCACAGAAGCCATTGAAGTCGTCTCAGCAAAATAAGTAATTGCCAACAGTGTTTGCTCGTACTCGACACTGTCGCTTAAAGCTCCCAACTTTAAGTCTACATCCTTAAGCTGAGCAATTTGTTTAGCTAAAAAGCGCTCTTGCTCTAACACATAAGCCTTTTGAACTAAGCTGTGCAGAACTGTTTCGCCTGTTTCAGAACTTTTAACATAAGCACCATCTTCTACATTGAGGGATTCCTGCTGAAGTGCTGATTCATATGATTTTGCTAAAACCTCATAAGCATATTGATCTGCTACAAAAGGATAAGCTTTTAGGTCTAGTTTTTTGTAAACTCTATTACCTGCAACTATTTTATCTGCTTCAGAAAGTGCGGGAACTTTATCAGCTGCTTTTTCTTGTTTTCTTTTCTCTTTATAATTCTTCCATGAATCTTCTAAATCACGTGTAACTTTTTGGGACTCGGCTTCAACATCTGACCATGCCTTTTGAGCCGTATCTTCAACATCTGCCCATAATTTTTTAGCTTTTTCTTCTAGTTTCTTTAACGTAGCGTCGAGCTCCTCGAGCTCCTCCTTGTTACGGTCTTTCATGTGATCGCCCCAAGATTCAACCTTTTCAGTTGTCTTCTGAGCAGCTTTTTCGACCTTTTTCCAAGCTTTAGTGAGATCACTGGCTTGAAGCTGAGAGACACAAATCATAACGAGTAAAACTATGTTTTTAATCATAGATAGCTTATAAAGAATTCGACCAGACGCGTCAAACCTTATTTAAACTATACCGTACGAAGAGAGCACATCGGCACTTGGGGCTACCATAAGACATTTTGAGCAAAAAAAGCGCCCCCTACAAGCCGTAGAGGGCGCCTTATCAAATAACAAATAATCTACTAATTATGCTTTACGAGCAGCATAGTGCTCGGCAACTAGACCCGGCTCAAAAGGAAACGGAATGTGAGAAACGTTAGGAATTTCTTTAATTGTACCTACCACTTCTTCGCCACTTGTTTCAGTTCCTAGGTAGTCAGCAAGCGAAAGACGCTGAGTCTTCTGAGCTTGCAAAAAGTTTACGCTCTTATAAGCAGAAGGAATAAGTTTAACTTTATCTCCAGCTTTAAGAACTGCAGAACCAATAGTCACTTTCTTATCATTCACAAGAACTTTTCCATGATTAATCATTTGCTTCGCAGCTTTAATGCTTGGAGCAAGAGCTAATCTGAAAAGTACGTTATCAAGTCTTCTTTCAAGACGACCAATAAGGGTATCTACCCAGTCAGTTGCCTTTCCTCTTTTGAGTCACGCACGAAACGGCGAAGTTGTTCTTCGCGGAGTCCGTAGTGAAACACAAGCTTTTGTTTTTCTTCTAATCTGAGCGCGTATTCAGAGAGTTTTCTCTTCTGGTTTCCATGCTCTCCAGGTGGATACGGTTTACGATCCAAAGCTCCTGGCTTTCCTAAACCTGGAAGTTCAACTCCGAGGCGACGTTGGCGTTTAAAACGGGGACTGCGACTAACTAAGTTTTTAGACATCTATTCTTCCTGTTATTACCTTATGAGGTACCCTTTATTCCAGAGATTCAAACCTAAGTCAAAGGGTGAAGAAGCCTGATTTCGTAAAATGCCCTACGAGCTTTCCTCTGAGTTTTACCCCTAAAAAACAGCTATTTTTAGACAAGCTCTGAATATCTGAAAGAGCGAAGGCTTCATCGCTGTTGGGATCAAAGAATGCCACCCTAAAGGGCTTCCCAAGCTCTATATGGCCATATTCAGCCTCTAAGCCCAAAAAACGAGCTGGCGCCCTCGAGAAAATATCCCACATTCTATCAGGATTAATCCAACCCTCATAGAAGCCAGTGAGCAGCACCCTTAAGGAACTTTCCATGCCAATGGTACCGAAGGCAGCCTTTGCGAAATCTGCTCCTTTGGCAGATGCTTCATGCGGAGCATGATCCGTGGCTACAAAGTCCAAAACGCCCTCATTAAGACCTTTGCGAATAGCCTCACGGTCTTCATTTTGATGAAGAGGTGGATTCATCTTAAAAGCGGTATTTTCGGGGTCGATATCATCTGCACAAAAATAGAGATGATGCGGGCTCGCTTCGGCCGTTACATTCAAGCCCGTTTCTTTTGCCCTACGAACAAGCTCAACGCTTTCTCGCGTTGTAACGTGTAGGACATGATAGCGAGCTCCAGGGAATTCTTTTAAGAGTTTTAAGTCTCGCTCTACAAAACTCCACTCTTGCTTACGGTCATAGGCTTTAAGTCCTAATTTTCGAGTCACTGCGCAGTCTGATAAAACTCCTCCATGCCCCGACCACTCTGCATGTTGAAGAACGGGAATACCTGTTTCTGCACTCGCTCTATAGGCAGCCCGCATAAAATCATCTGATTCAATCCCTTTACCGTCATCGGTAAAAGCTGCTGCTCCGGCCTTAGCCATTTCATTGAGTTGCACAAGTTCCTTACCCTCGAGTCCCTTAGTCACGCTGCTACAAAAAAGCGGGGTAATTCCATAGCGTTGAGCAACAGGACGAAGAGCCTCTTGCGCTTGCTTAAGTACCTCTGGACAATCCGTAGTCGGCTTTGTGTTTGGCATAGCCAAAACAGCGCCGTATCCGCCATGAAGTGCAGCTTTAATTCCAGTCTCAGGATTTTCTTTTTCATTCTGTCCTGGAGTTCGCAAGTGAACCTGAACATCTACTCCTGCTGGAATAGCACATAGCCCTTTGCATTTATGAAATTTAGATTGAGAACTAGAACTTAAATCCTTTGAGAAAGCTCCCTGGTCTTGAGAAAGAATTTTCTTTGTTAAAATCCCATCCTCAACCCAAAGATCATACAAAGCATCATCACCGAGCATGTGCACATCGCGAAAAATCTCAACCATAGATGTAGTTCTAAGTGCTTAAGTTCAACATTTCAAACAATGTACTTTGATTAGAGTTTCAGTGCGTAAGATTTCGGCCAGCCATCGATTTGAAGGCTTTTACAAGAATTACTTTTTAAGCTTAAAAACTCCTGATCATTTTCTACTTCAAAGCTCCATGCAGCTTCTCTTTTTAACTCCTGAGAATGAAGCATTCTCACAGCCGTTAACTTATACAAATTTTTAGTCTTAAGTGATTTTTCTAAAAGATAGGATTGATACTTAGAGCATGTCTCAAAATCAATGAGCTCCCAATCGGGACTTAAAGAATAAACTCTATACTTAGGCTCAGGGCCACGTCTGTGATTTCGTATATAGAAATGATGTATTTCCTTAGCCACTAGGCTAAGGCCAGACCAAGCGCCATCTCCCCAGACTTGAGAATACTCCACGGGAGGAAGGGTGATCTCCCACTCACGTTTAGAACCTCTGCTAAGAGCAAAACTTAATTTATCAATCCCATTAAAACTAAATCGCGTAGACTGCTCCGACCTTGTCGAAGAAGCTGACGAGTTAGCAGTAGAAGGCATCTCCTGAAAAGACTCTTTAGAAAGAGTCCTAGCAGGAAAAGCCCCCGCCCAATCTTCCATCTCCTTTTGAGGAGGTAAGAAGACCAGTGCAAAAGATAAACTCAAAAAATGTTGCTTAAAGCTCGTCTTCAAGATCCGTAAGGAACAACGATGTCTCTAGCCATTACTGTTTTACGACCTTGGGATTTTGCAGCTTCGATAGCTTTATCCAAGACCTTCTCAACAGCAGCAGAGAGAGCGTCGATTGTTTCAGAGGCAGTGTTACACTCGCCTTTGTCTTTGATGTAAGAACGTACTTTACTAGCAACTACTAATACTTCAGCCATAGTGGAAGCTAGTATAAGCCTGTTTTGAGGGCACGTGGCAAGCCCCTTCCACAAATATGGAACACCGAATTATAATGAAAACACCTTCTACAACGAGCTGAGCATTTCGTCCTAAGCCCATCGACTGTAAGATGGCTTGATGCTCCTGAAAACCTTTAAATTCCAATTCTTAGCTCTTATTCTTATGGCTAGCTGTCAAAGCCTAAAGAGCCCTAAAACCTCTCATTTAGAAATTTCAGATATTATTAAAAATTTTGAAGCACTCCCCAAAGAAACTCAAAAAACAGCGCTAGAGAACGGCTGGACTTATTTTACATACGTTTTTAGTTACCCAGAATTTCAAAATAGAGTCTTATCTGAATTTCCAAGCTTAAACATCACTGGAAAAAAACAGGCACTTTAGGGCGCACTCCTCTCGACCTAAGACCCCTCAACAAGAATGAAGTCAACCCACTTTCTCTGCTCTTAGCTATAGATTTAGAAATGGAAATTTCTCGCGCTTTCACAGCAATACTCAAATAAGCCCACACTGTTTAGAAGACCTCTGGTCCGAGTGGGGACTTTCCATTCCCAAAGCTCACATCACTCCCCCATTCGAAAATAGAGCTCTTGCTCAAAGCGGCCCAACCTCAACGCAAATGAAGGAGTGGCCCTCAATGAACGCTCCAAAAGACTCGCTCTCTACCTGAGACAAAGCTTAGGACTTCCCGCAAACACTCCACTCACATTGCTTTCATTTGAAGATCCTATCCGTGCACAATTTGCCGTTAACAATTCAGAAGTTTTTGAAATTTTCTCTTCACCTGTAGATTGTAAGAGTTTTCAAGAAAAACAATATTTAATTCCAAATCTTGGAAAAATGAAATGCATGCAAAAACAATCATCTGCTTGGGTCTCCGTAGCCGCAAAAGAATCCACTGTTGTGAGCGACAATTGGGTGAGTGAGGTCAAACAACGCTGCCAAAGATGGGTGAGACCTATCTCAGATCAATTCAGAAAAGAAAACATAGATCTTAAAAAATCTCCGCTTGGAAAAGCGTGGAGTCTCTATCCACGACTCAAAAACTTTACTCTCAGTGAAGCCAATCGTTATGAGGCCTCTTTTAGAGAAGTTTTAGAATAGAAAATGTATTAAAATATATTTTCAATGATTGAACTGTTTTTAATTCGTCACGGCCAAACTGATTGGAACGTACAGTGTAGACTTCAAGGCCATACGGATATTCCACTTAATGAAAACGGGCGAAGACAAGCAAGTGCCCTAAAAAAAGTTCTTCTCCCTCACTCCATTGAAGTTTTTTTAACGAGTGACCTGAGTCGTGCCATTGAAACAGCAGAACTTGCCAAGCCCCACAAAGACATTGCAATCATTCAACATCAGGGATTACGTGAGGCTGCACTCGGAAAAGCAGAAGGGCTTTTTTTTGAGGACCTTCACCTTCAATTTCCAGACGCCTATAAAAGGTGGCTCTCAAATGGAAAGCCCAACGAAGACTTCGCCTTCCCAGAGGGAGAATCAAAACTTCAACACAGGGAGAGACTTGAAAACACTCTCCTGTCATTGCTTGACGCACATGCCGCTTATAAAAAGATTGCTATCGTTTCTCACGGTGGATCCATGCGACGCATTTTAGAAATGTGTCGAGACTTTAGCGAAACTGAATTCAGAACCGCAAACACAAGTGTTTATAAAATACTTTTTAAAAAAAACGAGAAAACTTTTAGTTTTATTGAAAAGCTCTATAGCCCTTAATTTTTAACCTTAATACTTAGAGATACCCCCAGCGCTGGGGCAAGATTGAATGTTTTGTTCACAAATGAACGATGAAGGATTATGACTTCAATATAATGCGAAACAACTTAACTGAGCTTGCCTTAGTTCCAATCGACCCATGATTTTGTGCAAGAACTTGAAACACCTCTTCGCGTGCACTCAATACTTCTGTTGAGCCATTCGTTTAGTTCAGCCCCCATTCCTTCTTGCTCAGTGCCACTTGACCCATCGGCCAACACAACATCCACACCAAAGGGATAAACTTTAATGTTCACCATATCACCGTCTTCTAAGGTCTCTCCCATTAGGTTCCACATCGCATCTGCATCATACTCATGATGTCTTATGCAGCCGTGAGAGGCTGGCATGCCGAGCTTGGGATAGCTTTCAACCAATGTTTGGTGAATAGCAATACCTCCAATAAAGAATTGAGCATAATCCATACGCGAACCATACGTTTGCGAAACGTAGTAACGGTGTCTTCTATCAATATCAAACTCACCGACAGAGCTTCTGTGACCAGCCGCTCCTGGAGAAACAAGTTGAGCGCGCACAAAATGAGGATTCACTTTTCCGTCTTCATCTCTTAAATATTTGTAAACGACAGCAAAGGACATTTTCACAACTTTGTTCCCCTCACCTGTGTAATCAATGAGAACGGGGGACTCTTGATAGATATCCTGGTAAAGCGCACCGTTACGTGGCGCAGAAGGACGAGCATGCCTCGCTTTAATGTTTCCAAGCTCATTTGGAAATTCAATAGCCAATGCTTTTTCAATTTCATTGATTGTCAACTCGGAGTTTCCTCGAAGCTCCAGAATTTCTGAAGCACTTAACGTTTGATTCTTTAAAACTTGCTCAGCAGAATCAGCCCAAAGCGTATCAAGTTGAATCTGCTGTTGATCAATGAGTTCAGACAAAGAGGATTTAGTTTTAGCATTTACTTCATTATCTTCTATAAGCTTTTGCGTTGTCGTTTCAGCAACAGCCGTAAAAGAAAATAGTAAAAAAAGTAAAAAACCTTTAGTCGAAATTAAATTAAACATTTGAAATACCTCACTCTGAATCTATTTATAAGATAGTCTTCGTGTAACGTCTTTAGAGCATAGAGTCATGCGCGACGAGTAAAAGTGGATTTAGTCTCAATAGACCAAATCCACTTTCCGATACAATGCAGCTCTGCTGCTTATTCCGCTCTACTAAGATTGCGACCAAATTCGCGACTACGAATTTCGCGTTTTTCTTGCACCTTAATGGAAAAACGAGCCCAAGGAACAACGTGCAAACGCTCAAAGCCTATTGGCTCTTCTGTTTCTTCACAAATTCCGTAAACTCCCTCTCGCATTTTCAAGAGAGCTCTGTCCACAAGCATCAATCTAGACTTTAAGAATTCCATTTCTTGAAGATTTGCGTTACTGAGTCGCTGCTTTTCAGCCACCTCAGCATCATCTCCTTGTAAAGTGTTCTCAAGTTCAATTGCGTGCCTGAGGACGTGTTGAGTTTTGGTCTCAATTGACCTCAAAATCTCTTCACGAAGCTCTGTAAGCCTCATCTTAAGCATTTTGAGCTGAGTCAGGTTAAGACCACTCCCACTTTTTATGACCTCATCTCTCTTAAGAGCTTTTTCGGCGCCTGGACGCCAGCGGACGTTATCGTTTTTTTCTGCAACCTTTTTTGGTGATTTTTTCACAAAATCCCCCTCCCTATTTTGGAGTTGGCCGCAGGTCGCGCGCAATACAAGAGAGATTTTGTTTTACCCCTCCTGAGTTGCGTGGCCCAACGTTCTCAGAACTGCTACTGCAGTTTCTGAAGTGAAGCATCCTTCAGACACACCCCCATGCGTCTTGAAGTCACCTCACACAGGCCAACTCCTCATTTCCCCACACACTGATAAAACAAACTCTCAAATTCTAAGCAAATTCAGAGCCTTAAAAAAATACCTTACCTCGACTCGCTGTCCCTTTCCTCTCACTTTGTATTGACTAAGCTTTGCTCCCAGATTTTAGCGCGCTAAAAACTTAAACAAGTTTTAGAATCCAAAACAATTGAGAGCAGGGGAAAATGATAGAAACACCAAAAGCCACTATGAAAGAAACACTTTCTCATTGGCTTAAACATGTTGTATCAAGACCCTGGCCCTACCTTATTGGAATACTAGGAGTCGCAGGCACAAATGTTGTCGACGTCTTTATTCCAAAAATAATTCAGTGGAATATCGATACCCTCGACAAAACCCGTAGTTTTAACCCGAATTTAATTTGGGGCTTAGTAGCAACTTTTGTCTTACAATTCGCCTGCCGTGTAACGTGGAGACGTTTTTTAGCCATGCAAAGCTTTAAGGCTGCGCGCAATCTTAAGCAAAAAGTGTGGGACACTGCGCGGTATTTACCTCTTTCACTTTTTCATAAACGACTTACGCGGGGGGAACTTATCAACCTTTCCACAAGTGACGTCACGAGTGCTCAAAACACCTTTGGTTTCTTCTTTGTAGCAAGCACAGACTTTCTCTTTTTATTTACACTCTCAATTGTTTTCATGTTTAATATCAGCGTTAAGCTCACGCTGATTTCGCTCATTCTTTTTCCAATTATTCCTATTCTTGTTTTCTATCTCTGCGAAAAAGAGTCACATCTTTATAAAGAATCTCAAGACTCTCTCACCCGTCTTAATGACACTGTCGACTCGGTAGTAGGAGCATCAAAGCTTATGAAGCTTCAACCTGAGGCTCCGCTTTGGAACCAGCGCTTAAGCGAAGCATCACGCACCTATCAGCAAAAACGCAAGACTCTGCTAAAAACCGAAGCTCAATTTGGTCCTGCAACAGCATTACCACCTGCAATTTCACTCGTATTTTTTTTATTTTATGGTCTCAGTGAATTTAAAACGGGAAATATCTCCTTAGGTCAACTCGTTGCTTTTCATACTTATCTTTTCATGATTGCTGATCCACTCTCAGAACTCGGTTGGCTTGTGAGTGATTGGCAAAAAGCCTTTACAAGCTTGCAACGCCTTTTAAGCGTCTTCAAAGAGAAGAAAGATCCAATCTTCTCCGCAAACGAAAGTGCTACAAATCCTCAATCCCCTCTTTTGATTCAAAGACTCCAATTTTCTTATGACGAAAAACACCCCCTCTTAAAGTTACCTCATCTTACAATCAATAAGGGCGAGCGCCTTGGCATACGTGGGGAAGTGGGTTCTGGTAAGTCTACACTCGCCCGAATCGTTGCAGGGATTGAAACACGTTATGACGGCACGGTAAAGGTTTTTGGCACTGAAATAAAAAGTCTAAAAAATGAAGAGATAAGGCAACGTATCTCGCTTGTTGATCAAAACCCATTTCTTTTTGGCACAAGTATTCGAGAAAACCTTTCACTCGACAGAAGTCTCAAGGATGAAGAGATTTGGTTTTGGCTCGACACCGTTGATCTCACTCAAGACTTCAAAAAATTCCCCAATGGCCTTGATAGTTTCCTAGGGGAATGGGGAATTAACCTCTCCGGGGGCCAAAGGCAACGTCTTACCTTAGCAAGAGCGCTTTGTAGGAAACCAGAACTTCTTATCCTTGACGATGCTCTCAGCGCTATTGACGTCGTAACGGAAGAGAAAATAATTTCCCGGCTCGAGAAAAACCTCAAGGATCTTAGCGTATTACTTATCTCACATCGTGAATCTTCACTTGCACTCTGTCATAGGCAGGTTGACCTCAGCCATCACCACTCTCACCTGGAGTTAAACTAATGTCAGCCGAATACATTCAAAAAGATCAAATTCGAGACAAGTTAAACTTTCGAGAAACTTTTCGTTTTCTTTGGCGTTTCACGGTTGGGCATCGTCTTCAGTTTTTTGCTTTTACAGTTTTAGTTTTCTTAGGAGGAATTCTCGGCGCACTTGCAGCTTCTCGTTTTGGAAATATCATCGAAGAACTTACAAATAAGGCAACTATAGACAACTTAGAGCTCTACACCCTTGCAGCTTTTGAAATGCTTTCTATTATCTTAGTCTTTTTAGGTAGACGTGGACTTTCTATTACAGCACTTCATTCAATTGTAAATCTTAGAGAGCACCTCTTTAAGAATATGAAGAAACTCCCCATGTCTTATTATGACAGAGAGCCTGCTGGGCGCATAGTTACTCGCCTCACTCATGACGTAGATGTTCTTGAAAGTTTTTATAGTGGCACACTCGCAAGACTTTTAAGTGTCTTCATGAGCGCAACAACTGTTATCATTGTCATGCTCCAAAATACGTGGTGGCTAGGACTCGTTGCAGCCCTTCTTACTCTTCCAAGTATTTTACTAGTTTGGTTTTTCAAGGAAGACTCTCACCAGTTTTATCGCCTCTATTCGCGCACAAGTAGTGCAATTACCGCAAGACTTGCCGAGTTTTTAAATGGAATGACTGTTATTCGCAGTTTTGGACTCGAGGAGTGGACTCAGAAACGTTTAAAAGAAAGACTTGATGCTTTTTTAAGTGCAGCCGACGATGTAAATAGATTTAACTCTTGGATGCGCCCCGCAACACTCTTTTTAACTCAGCTCCCAACAGTCTTTATTTTTGTTATGGGAAGTATTCTTTTCACTAAGGGGGCATTAGGCCTGGGAATTCTTGTAGCCTATCTCCGCCTATCCGATCGTCTTGCGCGTCCAGCTGGCGCTCTAATGATGGAGATTCACCAAATTCAGAGTGCGACTGCAAGTACCGAACGATTAACAACCTTCCTCTCAGAAGACACTGAAGTTTTCCAAGAGCAGCCCGAAACTTTTCAACTCAACGGAAGTCTTCATTTTGAAAATATCTCTATGAGGTATGCCCCTGACTTCCCTTGGGTATTGGAAAATTTCAATTTAAAAATTCAGCCTGGAGATAAAATTGGAATTATGGGGCGAACCGGAAGTGGCAAGAGCACACTCATATCTCTTCTGACACGCCTCTACCCTTATCAAAAAGGACAAATGTATATGAATGCAACTCCTATTGATACTTTTGACGTTGCAGCACTCCGCTCTCAAATTGCTTTCGTTTCGCAAAATACTTTTATGATGCCAGGGAGCATACGGGACAACCTAAGTCTTGGCAGAGATTTTCCAGATGAGCACATCATTAAAGCCTGCAAAAGCACTGGTCTCTGGGAACTTCTTGTACAAAGTGACCGCAACCTAGAAAGCTCTGTTGAATCTCAAGGGGCCAATTTCAGCCAAGGAGAAGGGCAACTCTTTGCACTGACCCGTGCCCTCATTCAAGACCCTGCAATTATGGTTTTAGATGAAGCCACAGCAAATCTTGATTCTATTTTAGAAGACAAAGTTCAAGCTGCCATTGAACATGTGAGTAAAGGCAGAACGAGCATATTCATTGCCCATCGCCTCAGCACACTTACTCGTTGCGACCGCGTTCTCATCCTACAAAACGGAAAGCTAATTCAAGAAATTAAAGGCTATGAACTTAAAAACCCCAGCGCAGAGATCCTTCACCACTTGGAGGCATAAAAAAAGCAACTATTTAAGTAAATCTGCTTTGAGGTCTTTATTAAGAGGCTTGTCGCCAAACCAAATAGCCGCCATGGCTTTTGCTAAACCCACTTGTTTGCTCACATAAGTTTGAGCTTGAGTTCCAGAGTTTGGCTTTTCATAAAAAGCGACTGACAATGGAACTTCATCAATAAAGGTAAGTTCCATTACGGATTCCTTTTCAATTTTAAGTTTTGCGGCCCATGCCAAAAACTTTTGTCTTTCGAGTTCTTCTAGTTTTTGTGCCGCAGGTGTTTTAGAAATTCCCTCGCTAAATGCAGCAGATACAGCTTTTCCACCCACGCCGCGCAAGAAATTCAATTTCAATTTAAACGATTTCATCCCCGCTGGTCCGTCAAATGCTGAAGACCACTCCGTGGCTTTCATTCCTTTTCCAAAAAAACAGATTTCATAAACTTTCACGAGGCCAGCAAGTGCTTTGCGAAAACCGCAGCCACCAGGAACATAAGACGGCTCAACAAAAGCTACAGCTCCCGTGCCTTTTTGAATTTCAGTGATGTCTTTTTTAGTTGGATCAGCGGGCAACTTAGGATTCACCTGACTAATAGATTGAACTTGAGCAGGAACCTTTGGGCTTTCTGCATTTATTAAAGATAAGGTTACAAATGAAGTCGCAACGATGATTTTTTTCATTCAAGGCACAGATTAAGCCCCCAGGATGACTTAGCCAAGATAGGGCTTAACGCGCCATCCAAAAATGGGTAAGCTAGGCCTGTGGCAAAGACTTACCTCAGCCCTGCTGCTTTTGAGGCCATGAAAGCAGAACTCCGTACACTTTTAGACGATGAGCGTCCACGAGTTGTTGCTCAAGTCAGCGCAGCCGCTGCCTTAGGCGACCGTTCTGAAAATGCTGAATACATCTATGGAAAAAAACGCCTTCGCGAAATCGATAGACGCGTGCGTTTTCTTCAACAACGCCTTGCAGATGTCGAGGTCATTTCCTCCGAACAAGCTTCTAGCGTTGAAGCTCGATTTGGGAGCTGGGTCAAAGTCGAGAACGACGATGGCGTAGTTAAAACATTTCAAATCATTGGTCCCGACGAGATGGACAGCTCAGGGAGAAAAATCACATTCACCTCTCCGCTTGGGAAAGCTATTCTTGGGAAAAAAGTAGGTGACGCTGTTGAGATACAATCCCCCAAAGGCAAAATCACCTATGAAATTCTTGAGATTTCAAACTTGGAAATTTCAGATTAAAAACGAGCACTTTAACAAAGACGCTCAATTCAAAGAAGAAACGACTGAATAGCTTTTAGTAACTCCTTGGGCTTCTCAAAAGACAAGACATGCGAGCCGCCCTGAATAACTTTAAATTTTGAGTTTTTAATTTTCATTGAATATCCACGCACCCTTTTTGGAGTCGCCTCGTCATACTCTCCGCAGATAAAAAGAACGGGAATATTGAGTTTTTTTAGATGTGAAACCTTATTGTAATTTTTGAGTGTTCCCGTTGCATGAAACTCAGAATTTCCCCACATGAATTGATAAATTTTTAATCCACCCGGCGAGAGCCCCCATTTAAAGAGCTTTTCCAAGGCTTTTTTGTTTCTTAAGACATGCTTTAGATAATAAGCAAACATACTCTTTTGAAAATCAGCAGATTGTGACAAATCACTTCGGAAACTTCTTAGAAGAATGGCACTGTCTTTTTTATTCATTTTTCGAATAAGCGCTTTAGCATCTGTCTGCCAATCCTTTGCGGAAAACATGGGAGATTGAAAAACTATTCTATCAACTTTTTCAGGATATTTGAGAGTGTATTCGAGGGCTAAAGTTGTTCCCCACGAAGCCCCCACTAAAGTAACTTCGTCAAAATTGAAATATTTAATGATTGCATGCAGCTCTTTTACAAAAGCCTGAACACTCCACTTTGATTTCTTTGTCTCAGGATTTCTTCCCCCTCCAAGCTGATCGTAAAGCACAACCGTATGAGTCGTCGCCAGGTTCAACAAAGGCTTCATAAGCCTATGATCGCCACCTGGACCTCCGTGTAAACAGATAACGCCTTTCTTCCCGCTTCCTTTTTTTAGATAAAAAGTTTTTCCTAAAGAATGTTTTAAATAAGGCATTCACGTCATTTTAATTGAAAAATTAGAATAAATCTTACGGACTGATAAAATCACAGCCTGAATTGTTTTGTGGGTAGTTAAGTTCTAAAGCATTGTTTAGATTTGTCGTCTCAATATCACGTAAGTTCCCTATGTAGCGAAAAAAAGAAGGCTTATTCAATTGGACAAATTCTTCTTTATTTATTTCTTCTGTAATAAACCCTTTTTTATATTTAGCTTGCAGCACAGCAAATGGGTTGAGTGACGATACAATGCCCATATGGCCACGCTCACCAA
>JAWKOD010000004.1:0-182500 GCA_041391385.1 Bdellovibrionota bacterium | reverse complement strand
TCTCTCTAGAGTGCCCAACTTAATGATGGCAACTAAAGACAGGGGTTGCGCTCGTTGCTGGACTTAACCAAACATCTCACGACACGAGCTGACGACAGCCATGCAGCACCTGTGTCCAGTGTTCCGAAGAAAAGGTACATTTCTGCACCGGTCACTGGCAAGTCAAGGCTAGGTAAGGTTTTGCGCGTTGCTTCGAATTAAACCACATAATCCACCGCTTGTGCGGGTCCCCGTCAATTCCTTTGAGTTTTAATCTTGCGACCGTACTTCCCAGGCGGGATACTTAATGCGTTAGCTAAGCCACAGCCGGATTGATTACCAGCTACAGCGAGTATCCATCGTTTACGGCGTGGACTACCAGGGTATCTAATCCTGTTTGATCCCCACGCTTTCGCGCCTCAGCGTCAGTTATGTCCCAGAAATCCGCCTTCGCCACCGGTGTTCTTCCTAATATCTACGAATTTCACTTCTACACTAGGAATTCCGATTTCCTCTAACATACTCTAGCCTTACAGTTTCAAAAGCAATTCCGGAGTTAAGCTCCGGGATTTCACTCCTGACTTGTAAAACCGCCTACGCGCCCTTTACGCCCAGTAATTCCGAACAACGCTAGCACCCCCTGTATTACCGCGGCTGCTGGCACAGGGTTAGCCGGTGCTTCCTTTGCTGGTACACTCAATCAAACGTGGTATTAGCACGTCTAACTTGTTCCCAGCCGACAGGGCTTTACAACCCGAAGGCCTTCATCACCCACGCGGCGTCGCTGCATCAGAGTTTCCTCCATTGTGCAATATTCCCCACTGCTGCCTCCCGTAGGAGTCTGGACCGTGTGTCAGTTCCAGTGTGGCAGATCATCCTCTCAGATCTGCTAATGATCGTCGCCTTGGTGAGCCATTACCTCACCAACTAGCTAATCATGCGCAGGCTCGTCTCAATGCGAGAGATCTTACGACCCCCCTTTCTTTTCAGAACTTACGATCTGAAACCACATGCGGTATTAGCTAAAGTTTCCCTTAGTTATTCCACACATTGAGGTAGATTACCTACGTATTACTCACCCGTCCGCCGCTTTACTCATCCGAAGACTTTCTCGCTCGACTTGCATGTGTTAGGCACGCCGCCAGCGTTCGTTCTGAGCCAGGATCAAACTCTTCATATAAAGTTTTATCCAGCTCAGCGAACCCAATCTCCAAACCGAAGCTTGAAGAGTGTCTTTCGCTAGCTAAATTACTTAGTAAATTCTGCCTTAGATTTTTACATCTAAGAACAGAAGCACGATCGAGTTTTATAAAAAAACTCAATCAAAAAAAATTGACAAGAACACTTGCGAGTTTCTCTCCCCGTGGAGGGAGCGATTCACTCGCGCGTCACTTGCTATTTAGTTTTCAAAGAACAACGATTTCTCGTGTGAGATGAAGGTGTATGTCCGCCTTCCAAACGAGTCAAGCACCCTAAAAAACTTTTTTCATTTTTTTTTAAAAAGGTTTCCTGAGTCAATTTTTGGAACCCAAAAAACCCGCTTGTGCTTGCTAGTTTCTAGCATATCTGCGAGCTTTTCCCCTATGAAAAATGAAAAAAAGACGGCTTCTGCCCCAAAGTCCCCGAAGCTGGACGCCTCCAACCCCGTAAGCGCCTGGCAGGCGGTAGAATGGTCCCGGCACCCCGCAAGATTTTACACCCAAGATTATCTTGACAAAGCATTTAGCGCATGGACCGAGATCAAGGGGGACAGGTCCTTTCGAGAGGATAAGGCCCTTATAGCTGGTTTCGGCACTTTAAAGCCCTCTAAAGAATTCCCCAAGGGACAAAGTGTCGTTTTTGTCGGGCACCAAAAAGGAAGAAAAACAAAAGAGAAAATTGAACGCAACTTTGGAATGCCCAATCCCGAAGGATATCGAAAAGCCCAAAGAGCCTATGCATTAGCTGAAAGATTTGAAATGCCCCTTCTTACTTTTGTTGATACGCCCGGTGCTTTTCCCGGAATTGGTGCAGAAGAAAGAGGGCAAAGCGAAGCGATCGCAAGCTCTATATACAATCTATTAAGCTTAAAAGTTCCTACTCTATCAGTCGTAATTGGTGAAGGTGGATCGGGAGGCGCACTCGCCATGGCATGCACGGATAAAGTTCTTATGTTTAGAAACTCTACCTACTCTGTTATCAGCCCGGAAAGTTGCGCCGCAATTCTCTGGTCAAATGCAGGAAAATCCAAAGACGCTGCCGTTGCATTAAAATCTGCAGCAAATTACCTGAAAGAACTTAACCTCTGTGACGAAATCATTGATGTCGACTTTCCAGAGGTTGAGGACAACACGGAGCGCATGGCAGATGCGCTTCACTTAGCTGTAAGTCAAAACCTTAAAAAACTTCTTAAATTAAAGGGGGAAGCTCGCATGAAAAAGCGTTTTGAGCGATATAGATACTTTGATTCAAAGTTCTTGAAAGGTAGCAAATGACCAACATAGTCCTCGAAGGCTTCGTCCTTGATGTCGGATTCTCCAATACAGTCCCCGCACACCGTGTGATAGGAATTATGTCTTATGAGTCCGAGCCCATGCGTCGTCACTGCCAAGAAATGGAGCGTCTTCACCGAGTTATCGACGCTACTAAAGGCCGAAAGGTCAAATCCTTGGTCGTTCTGGACTCTCAACATGTCGTTTTATCTTCGCTGGCCCGCGAAACTCTTTCAGATCGTTTTCAAGGCCTGCTGCCTAAGACAGGGAAGGAGTGCTAAGCTAAGTCAATGAGTCAATCTCTTTTAGTTGTTATCTCAGCTCCAAGCGGCGGTGGTAAAACCACCTTAACTCGAGAACTCATGTCACGTTTTCCTAATTCTAGAAGAAGTATAAGCGTAACAACTCGACCCGCACGAAGCACCGAAATCCCCGATCAAGACTATGTGTTTGTAGAAGATGCAGCCTTTGATGCTCTCGTTAAAGACAACTCTTTAGCTGAGTCAGCAAATGTTCATGGCTATCGCTACGGAACGACAAAACAGTACATAGATCAAGCGCTTAAAGAAGGCGCTATTCTCTTTTTAACTTTAGACGTTCAAGGGGCTGCTTCAATTAAAACGGCTTATCCCAACGCCTTAACTTTTTTCGTTAAGCCACCGGACTTTGATGTTTTAGAAAGCCGCCTCAGAAAACGCGGAACTGAAAACGAAGATGATATTAGACGCCGTCTTGAAAATGCACGCAGAGAACTCAGTCGCTCGGAAGAGTTTGATCACGTGGTACTCAATGACCGCCTTGATCGTGTCACTCTAGAAATTGAATCTTTAATTCGTAAAAAACTACAAAGCTAAGCAAGGGCCTCTAAGAATGGAAGATCTCGATAAAGCGAGCCTTGAAGATCTCAATGAGGCCATCAAATCGTATTATCCAGATGCTGACTTTGGCCTCGTAGAACGCGCATATCGCTTCTCTGAAGCCCGTCACAAAGGCCAAAAAAGAAAATCAGGCGAAGACTACATCGTACATCCGCTTAGCGTAGCGAAGATCCTCGCTACAATGAAGATGGACATACCGAGCATCGTGACAGGTATTCTGCACGATACAGTAGAAGACACACCGGCAACGCTTGAAGAGCTTAGAAAAGAGTTTGGGCAAGAAATCGCCTTCCTCGTAGACGGTGTTACCAAAATTTCACAAATTTCCTTTAGCACGAGCCACGAAAAACAAGCCGAAAACTTTCGTAAAATGGTTTTTGCAATGGCTCGCGATATTCGAGTTATTTTCGTAAAGCTTGCTGACCGCACCCATAACATGCGCACGCTTTCGCATATGAAGCCCGAAAAGCAACAAAAAATTGCGCAAGAAACGATCGAAATTTACGCCCCACTAGCAAACCGTCTTGGAATTAGCTGGATGAAGATCGAACTCGAAGACTTAAGCTTTAAATATCTAAAGCCCGACGTCTACAAAAAGATTTCTCAGCTCGTGAACAAGAAAAAGGGCGAGCGCGATGAATACATCCAAAACCTGATTGATATTTTTACAGAGAAAGTTTCCCAATACGGACTCGATGTTGAAGTTTCAGGTAGAGCAAAGCACTTTTATTCCATTTTTAAAAAGATGGATACGCAGCAAATTAACTTTGAAGACATTCACGATATCGTAGCTTTCCGCGTGCTCACAAAAAAGATGAGCGAATGCTACGAAGTACTCGGCATCGTGCACTCCTTCTTTAAACCCGTTCCAGGACGCTTTAAAGACTACATCGCCATGCCCAAGAACAACATGTACCAATCGCTGCACACAACAGTTATTGGCCCTTACGGAGAACGTCTTGAAATACAAATTCGGACTACAGAAATGCACCAGGTTGCTGAACTTGGTATCGCAGCTCACTGGGAATATAAAAGCGGTAAACTGAGCGAAAAAGACTCTGCAAAGTTTCACTGGCTCCGTAAACTTGCTGAAAACCAAGAAGCAGCTGAAAGCCCTTCTGAATACCTCGAATCACTTAAACTCGATCTCTTTATGAGCGACATTTACGTGTTTTCTCCTAAAGGACAAATTTACGAGCTCCCCTCGGGCTCCACGCCACTAGACTTTGCCTATACGGTGCATACCGAGGTTGGAAATAAGTGTATCGGCTCCAAAGTTAATGGTCGTATCGTCCCCCTAAAACACAAACTACGCTCTGGCGATACGGTAGAAATCATGACCAGCCCCACCGCTCGCCCCAATAAAGATTGGCTTAAATTTGTGCGCACAAGTCGAGCAAAATCTAAAATCCGAACACTCATTCGTTCAGAAGAAAGAGAACGCGCTAGAGATCTTGGGCATGAAATACTCGAACGCGAATGCAAACGCATCGCGGAAAGTATTAAAGATATAGAGAAGCGAAAAGATCTCTCAGACATTACAGGAAAACTATCTTTTGCCTCCTACGATGAGATGCTTATCTCTATTGGCTACGGAAAAGCCAGTGTGGATAAAATCTTAACCTTTATTTTTCCAAATTCTAAGCCTCTAGCTGAACCCATTGAGGAAAAGAAAAAGAAACTCCCTACACCTCGACCCAATAGTTCACGTCAACGCTCTTTAGTAAAAATTAGAGGACTGGAAGATGAGGTTTTGGTGCGCTTTGGAAAGTGCTGTAACCCACTCCCAGGAGAAGAAATTGTAGGCTACATTTCACGTGGCAAAGGTGTAACTATCCATAAGCTCGACTGTAAAAAAGTACTCGACCTTGATCCCAACCGATCAATCGACGTTATTTGGGACCTTGGAGAATCCGCCAGAGCTACCATGGTACGTATCAAGGTTTTCTTAGATGATAGCCCCGGTATTCTTAACCTCATGTCCCAAGTGATTTCAAGCAGAGGAATTAATATCAAATCAGCAAACATACGGGCTCGAAACGACCGCAAAGCAACTGGACTCTTTGAACTTGAAGTAAGAGACAAGTCGCAACTCAACGAATGTATCCGAGAGCTTGAACGTCTCGATGCGGTTATCTCAGTCGATCGCGTACAAAACTAAAATTATTCATTACTTTCGCCACTCAATTTTCGTTCACAAGCAACTACGGCATCGTATCCCCGTGCAGTTTTCAGGTATTTTTGAAATTCTGCTAAATTTAATTCAGCGTGAGAAGATTCAGAAATAATATTGGGATTGAACTTGGTTGAGAGAATATGTGCCGCTTCAACGTCTTTAGAAAGGCATCCACAAAAGGCACTGGGATTAGATGCACCTTTACCAATAGGATCATATGCACAACTTTCGATAAAACTCTCCCTAAAACTTGGTGACCACGCTTCAAGTTTAGAGCTCGCGTAAGCACTAAAGAGTAAGCGCTCTCGTTCTTGGAACCAGTAATAAATCACACCAACACAAACAACCAAAAGTAAAACAATGAGCTTAGAGGAGTGTTCTTGAATGGAGCTAGAATAAATTCCACTCGCTGATGTTGTACTCGCATATGCAATTTTTGGTGCACTCGTTTGTGTAGAGCTTACAGGCCAAACCTGAGACGCAACTTTTGTCTCTAAAAAATCTGATGTACTTGAAGCAACTTTTGTAGGTCCTGAAATTACAGTCTTATCCACAAAATCTGCAACAGCACTTAGCTTAGTTTTCTGGACACCTACAACATCTCCAAAAACTTTTGAATTTCCACCTCGTAATATTGGATTCTTGATGAGAAAAGCCTTCGCTTCCTGGTTAGTTTTTTCTCGCATTCGTCGCTCTTCTGCAATTTCAGTTTTAAAGACTTCTTTTAAATATTCAGTAACGTCTGATTGAAAGTAAGCAGGATTCAGCCTGTTTAAATAGCGCTGTAAATCAGCACACAATTCTTTTGCGCTTGAATATCTATTGTCAGGTTCTTTCTCGAGTGCTCGAGTAACAATGAGCTGAAGCTCGTCAGAAACCTCAGGATTAATATCTTTTAAGGGAGGCACATGACAATCACGGACTTTTTCCAAAGTTGCAATTTCATCATCCTCTAAGAACAATGCCTGCCCCGTAAGCAACTCCCACAATACAATCCCCAAAGAAAACACGTCAGTGCGTCGATCAAGCTTACGTCCGCGCACTTGCTCCGGGCTCATATATGAAATTTTTCCTTTGAGCACACCCGCGCGCGTTTTATGACGATCCTCGTCTGAGGCCTTCGCCACTCCAAAATCGACGACTTTTACGGCTCCTTCGTAACTCAGCATTATGTTCTGATGGTTCACATCTCGATGAACAATGCCCAGAGGGGTTCCAGTCTTTTCGTCTACAAAACTGTGTGCAAAATCCAAGCCTTTCGCGGTTTCGCATATGATGTAACAAATGAGGTCTAAAGGTAAAGGTATTCCTTTATCTGTAGTTTTAGAGAGCAACTGCCTTAAATTTTTGCCATCTACAAATTCCATAACAATAAACAAGTGCTCACCTTGCTGACCATTCGAATAGACTTGCGCAATGTTAGGATGTTGCAAAAGAGCAGAGAGATTCGCCTCGGCTCTAAACATTTCCTTAAACTCAGCTCTTGAGGAATAATTTGAAAGAATTCTTTTTACAGCAACTGTTTTTTCAAAGCCACCATGACCATATTGTTTAGCCCGAAAGATCTCAGCCATACCACCCACGGCAAGCTGTTCAAGCAAGAGAATATCTCCTAACTTTTCAATGGCCATACAGTTATTCTATCGGACAAAACTCAAGCAAATCGATGATCTGGCTAACTAAAAAGCTCATCTTAACTCTTTTTTAAACTTGATGGGCTAGTTTACGAAGCCATGTTCTTTGTTGTTTTGCCAACTGGCGATGTCGTATAAAAATTGCCTCTTGAAGTTGAGTAAAATCTTGCTCTGATGGTTTATTTGTTAAGAATTCAACAATTTCCGCATAGCCAACAGATTGCAGTGCTGGAGCTTTAGCCCCATATTTCGTCAAAATATTGCGCGTCTCTTCTATCCACCCTAGAGCAAACATTTCAGCTATACGTTTTTTGAGCTTAGGCTCTAAGCTCTCTTTTTCAGAATTTAAAATAAGACATTCTACTTCTGGAAAAAGTGGGGACTCACTGCCAGCTTTAAGTTCCTCATAACAAAGACCTTGGCGCAAAACCAAATCAGCATAACGAAAAACTCTATATTCATCATTTACGTGCAAGTGATTTGACCAACGTTTATCTTGCTGAAGAAGCTTCTCATACACAGCAACGACTCCTGTTTTTGCTAATTCCGCAAGAAACTCTGGAGATGAGGCTTTTCCGGGCGCGGGCCCTTCTAAAATAAAGCGCTCATAGAAATGAGTACCGCCGACAAATACCATTGGGTCGTTCTTCGCTATAGCTTGATTGATAAAGGGTAAAACCTCGTCTCTCATGCGAGTTGCATTCATAGCTTCCGTAGGAGAAACAAAGCTTAACCCCTGCCAAGCGAAGTCACTCAAATCAGAACCAAGTGGTTTTGAAGAGCCAATATCCAACTCCTTATATGCCGCAACAGAATCAAGGCTAAGTAACAAAGGCCGCAAGGATGTAGATCTTAAAAACGACAGAAGCGTTGAGGTTTTACCACTTCCCGTAGCCCCCACAATAGAAAGTGGTTTTTCCAGTGACCACTCTTCAATATTTTTTAAAAATTTTCTTTTGAGTTTCAACTGCGGTGAAACTCCTCTTCCAAACGATGATGCGACAGGAGAATCCACGTTGGTCGACCATGTGGACAAAACTCTTTCCAATCAACAGCATCCATCTTTTGAAGAAGAGCTGCGATCTCATCGTTAGTTAAACGTTGTCCGCGCCGCACACTCCCGTGGCAAGCCAAAGAGCTTGCTATCCATACACGTATCCTTTGCCTCAATGATTCGACACTTAGTTTCTGATCTACGCGATCAAAAATCTCATCGAAAATATTCTTCCAATCCACTCTTCGATCACTCTTTGGAACTGCAAAAAACTCAAGCTTTTGATCGCCACTTACGCGTCCCTCAAAAGACCAATCCTCGAGAAGAATAAGAAACTCTTCTTCTTTGCCCTTCAATGAAAGTGGTAAATCTACAACAAGAGGCAATAACAACGGGGTAGCTGTAAATAACTCCGCTCCTTTTATAAACTCATCAAAACGAACTCTTTCGTGTGCTGCATGTTGATCGATCACCACAATACCCTTATCAGACTCACACAGAAGCCAAGCAGCACCAACTTCACCTACAACTCTTAAACTTGAAAATTTTAAAGTAGTCGCTTCGTGTGTAGGCTGCTCAAAAGCCTCATGCGTCCTATAAGAAAGCGCTGTATTTTCAGTAACACCCGAAGAAAAAACTTCATTTGCTTCTTTTTGAATAGAATAGAAGTCTCCAAGCAAGGAAGCAGTCTCTAGTCCTTTTTCTCGAAGAGGCATTGATACCTTTTGCTCAGACAGCGTCGTCTTAAGTGCTTCTTTAACTTGCTCATAAATAAGTGAGTAAAGAGGAAAGTCCTTAGACCAACGTAACTCTTTTTTTTGCGGATGTACGTTTACATCCACCTCAGATGCATTCACGTCTAAATACACAGCTCCTCTAGGAAAACTTCCCATTTCAATAAGCCCACTAAAGGCTTCTCGTAGGACATAAGCCAAACGCTTATCCTCTACGGGGCGACCATTGACGATAAAATAGATATCCTTAGAATTACGTGCAAAGGAAGGTGCTTTTAAAAACAAAACTTCAATAGAGTTCAAGCCTGGCACGACGCCTTCGGCATGTGAGTGAATAAAAAATTCTTTTTCTTTAGCTAGAATAGAAGCCATCCGCCCTATGCGGTCTTGCGACACATAATGCAAGTCTTCTTCTAACTCTCCGCTCTCACTCAAAAGATGCAGGGACAACTCCACAGAAACATGTGCAACAGCTAAATCTTTAAAGGCTTTGATACACTTTGAACTTTCGGAAGATGGACTTTTTAAAAATTTCTTTCGAGCAGGTGTGTTGTAAAATAAATCCTGAATGCGAATACAGGTTCCCTCTGCGTGACTCGAGGGCTGAGTTTCAAATTGGGCGCCTTGTCTTTTAAGCACCCACGCCTCATTTACACCTTTTTCTCTCGATAGAATTTCTAAATGAGAGACCGACGACAAGGCCGCTAGGGCCTCACCACGAAATCCCAATGAAAAAAGATTATCCAAATCAGCTACGTCACGAATCTTACTTGTGGCATGTCTTTGACAGCAAGCCTCCAAATCTTCGCGACTCATACCACTACCGTTATCTTTTACTTCTATGAGCTTTAATCCACCGCCAACAATCAAAACTGAAACCTTTGTAGCTCCGGCATCAATAGAGTTTTCGACGAGTTCCTTCATAGCGGAGGCTGGATTTTCGACGACCTCTCCCGCTGCAATGCGGTGAACCAAATCAGGCGACAGGAGTCTAATTTTCGACGTTTTCATAAAAGTTTATCCCCTAGTGAACTTTACAAAGAATCACTTTGCTCTCAATCTAAAAACAGAATGAAAAAACTTCTCATTGCATTATCCATGTCCCCTCTTTTTGCCTCAGCAGGCCTTTTTGAGCTC
Source organism: Bdellovibrionota bacterium (assembly GCA_041391385.1). Taxonomy (GTDB): domain Bacteria; phylum Bdellovibrionota; class UBA2428; order UBA2428; family UBA2428; genus CANIGN01. The sequence continues at coordinate 172,497 of JAWKOD010000004.1, read as the reverse complement.
ACCTGCGTGAGCGGTAACGGATTAGGCGCTTGTGGCGCTCAAGGTCAAACGATTCTAAACGAAGTTGCTGCTGAAATTAACAAGAACCTGCCTTCCGCATCAAGCAAAGATGAATACTTTAGCGGCATGTCTACTGCGAATGCCATGTCTGCTGCGGGAGTGACTTCAAGTTACGGCACTGTATTTGAGCGATTTTTAGTAGGTATCACTGCAAGTGGAGGTGCGCACCTTGGAAGTAAAAACTTTACAGACTTTGGTGATCTCTCTGATAACCCCGAGCAGTTTAGAGGCTTTGGAGCACAGGCAGCCATTGTTTTTGGTGCCAATGTTGGGAGACTTTTTGGAAGCGAAGGTGGCGCCTTTGACTTAAGTAAACTCAACGTTTACCTCAGTGGCTTTGCTCTCAACAAAAAATTTGGAGACGTTGATACTGATTATATGGGTATGGGTATTGGGGCCCAGTATCGACTTATGGATGGAACTAACTTCACTCGTCTGATTCGTTGGACGGGTCTCGATGTAGGAGCTGGACTTCTTTATAGCAAACTTAAATTAGACGCTCTCATTAACCTCAACAAAACCTACACTGTAACAAGTGGAGGAAATACCTACAATGCACCGTTCACTGGAAATGCTGACTTCGACGCCAACGTAAGCACAATCATGCTTCCTCTAGAAGTGAGTTCTGCGATTCGCTTCTTTTATTTCTTAAAATTTGTTGCTGGACTTGGCGTTGATATCAACATGGGTAAAACTGACGCTTCAGGCAGGCTCACAAACTCTAGCTTAACAGCAGACGCGGGTGGCGGTAACGATGTAACAGGTACTGCTACTTTTGACATCAATGGAAGTGGCTCTCCTAAAGTTGCAAATGCACGCGTATTCTTTGGTCCACACTTTGAATTCGGCGTAGGCTCAATATTTGTAAACGTGCACAAATCACTCATCGAAAATGCTGTGGCAGTAAATACAGGACTTAACTTCTTCTGGTAAGAAAAATACACTCACATATTTAAAAGGGAGCTAAGCACTACGCTTAGCTCCCATTTTTTATTATTTGCATCAGGCGATTAAACTGTAACCATTACGCTTTTAAAGTCGTTTTATACCAAAGTTCAAACACACGTGTTGAAAAGATAGAAAGCACGGGACCAATAAAAAGTCCCCAAATTCCAATCCACTCTATAAAACCAATAACAACGATAAAGAGCAAAAGAGGATGAACTTTGTTTTTACTGCCAATGAAAGTTGGAAGAATAAGATTGTCTGCCACAGAACTCATTGCACCCGACACTCCCACAATGATAGCAGCCTGCGTATCCCCATGAATGAGCGTGTAAGCAAGTGCCGAAACCCACACTAAACCTGTTCCAAAAAAAGGCACAAAAGAAGCAAAGAAGGCACAAAGACCTAAGAGTATAAAAGAATTAAAACCCGCTATAGCCGTACCCACTGCTATGATAGTCGCCTGAGCAGATCCGACCACAAGAGTTCCCATTAAGGTCGCTTGAGCTGCATTTTGAAAAAACACTATGCATTCACTCACACCTTTATGCTTTTTTTCGAAGGAATGAAGAAATCCTAAAACCTGGTCGTAACTCAAAAAGAAAACAACAAATGTAATGAGGAAAACGATCCATTGAATAAAAATCGTTGGACCCGCTGTTAATATCTTCGATAGAACAAGAAGCGCTAAACTCTGAGCACGACTAATGAGCTCAGAGCCCATTTTTGCAATTTCAACCGTACTTAGGCCAGGTATTTTTTCTAAAAACCCCTGCACTTTAGAGAGGACTCCACTAGGTGGCTCAACGTCTTCCTCTGAATACGGACCAAACAATTCATCTGTACTTTGAACAGGAAGTCCATCCGCTTCCTCGTTTTCAGAAGTACTGTTTGCGCTCGAAGAGTCTGGATTTCGCTCTCTTTGAAGTGACTTGAGATCAACGTTGCGCACTATTCCCTTAGCACTCGCAATAATGACGTAAGTGCTCAGAGTTCCGAATACCGACATAAAAAGAAAAAGAAGAGTAAAGGTACGCACCCTACGAGAAGCTATTTTTTTAAAAACAAAAGAATCTTCTAAGGGTCTTAGGCCAAAAGCTAATACTAAGCCCGAAAGCACAGGAGCGATAAAGCCCGAACCTACAAATAAAATTACTCCTGCACACAACAAAGAAATCCAAAACAGGAATCGACTCATGTTCCCCCCATGCACCTAGTATAGTAGCTTCAGTTAAATAGATACAACTTCAATGAGATCTGGAATGATTTGACGCAAACGGTTTTCGATACCCATCTTTAATGTCATCGTAGAAGAGGGACAACCCGCACAAGAGCCTTTCATTTGAAGGAAGAGAATACCATCTTCGTATTTTTCAAAAGTGATATCGCCACCATCCATCGCAACGCTTGGGCGAATTTCTTTATCAAGTATCTCAACAATCGTCTTTTCAACATCTGTTAGATCTTGTCTTTGAGTAGAATGGCCTGAGTCGAGGGTCTCGATATCAGCAGTAATTGCCTTCTCGCCCGACTCTAAAAACTTTTTAACCTCAGCCATAATCTCATCATTGAGCTCTGTGAGACGATCAAAACTAGCGATACTCACAGTTACAAAGTTCTGAGCCACCATGACACTATTTACGCCCTCAAGCGCAAAAAGCTTTTCTGCCAATGGAGACTTACCCTTAGCTGCCTCTAAGTTTTTAAAGTTAGCACCGCCTTTTTCTATCAAAGGAGGGTTTGTAATGTATTTCAAAGAGTTAGGGTTAGGCGTAAATTCCAAATCAACCGTGACACGATCAGTCATGCCGCAATCCTAGCGCATACGCGAAAGAATATCGAGTGAGTTTCTTGCTGACTTTTTTGCTCTGATTGCCTACAAAAGGGCTATGTCACAATCTACCTTACACTCACAAGCGGTTATTGGTCTTTGGATAGAAGAAAAGAATGCTTTCACAAAAGCTGTTTCTGTTATCTTTGGTGTTGTCCTCTTAACTGCCTTAGCTCAGATTGCCATCCCCCTTCCCTTTACTCCTGTGCCCATTACTGGCCAAACCTTCGGAGTCGCTCTCTTGAGTCTCCTTTGGGGGCGCAAGTGGGGCTTTGCCTCTGTCGCTCTCTACGTGTGTGTAGGCGCTATGGGATTACCCGTATTCTCAGCAGGCGCTGCTGGTCTCAAACTTGCGACAAGCGGTTATTTGCTGGGGATGTGCTTAAGCGCGTTCGTAATTGGATCTCTAGCTGATAGAGGATTCTCAAAAAGCTTCAAAAAATCATTCATGGCCTGTCTTGTAGGAAGTCTTTGTGTGTTTACTTGTGGACTTATTGTTCTTTCAAACTTTGTCCCCAAAGAAGCTCTTTTAAGTGCTGGATTCTTGCCTTTTATCCCTGGCGATATCGCGAAATCAACGCTTGCTTCATTCATAGCAAGTCGAGCAAGTAAATAAAAAAGAATCGATTACAAAAAGGTAGCGGGCAACGTTCAAAAGGTCCCTGGCGCCTTTTACTCTCCAGAGCCTTCGACGTTTACTTTACCGCGAACAGCAACGGTGACATTGCTAAAACCAATTTTTGTTAAGGTAAACAAAACTCGCTTGATATAAAGAAACTCTAAGCCTTTATCTGCTTGAATAATAACTTCAGGAGGATACTTTACGTCTTGGTGAATGCTCTCAAAAAACTTTTTATACTCAAGGAGCTTCTCTTTTAGCTGAGGAAGTTCCCAATCAGTTTCTTCAATTTTACCTGCAATATTTAAGTTTGAATCCGCCTTATCAGAACCACCCTCTAGAGTGACTTTATCCCTCATGACTGTAATGACCGGTGCTCTTTTCAGAAGCAACGCATGTTCAGATGGCGGAATCTCAATCGCAGGGTTAATAAAATCAATTTCGCCTGAAGCGCCAAAAGTATGAAGCAAAAAGAAAATCAGAGCTGCAAACATGTCGATTAACGAAGTAATAGTTAAGCTCGTAGATAGTTGGTTTTTATAAGCCCCCTTACCCTTAAGACGAAAACGCATTTCGGGAAGGTCTTTTGATGCTGTTAAATGATAAGAAGGTATTTTAATTCCCATAAAACCTTATTCTGCTCCCATAACGACGATTTCCTTAAAGCCTTCGCTCAAAGAATAATCCATCGCTCGAACGACCATCCCATAACTAACGCTATCGCGACTCTGTACAATCATATCTTTTTTATCGGGATAGCGACCGCGCGCTTGCTTAACAAAATCCGCAACGGGAGCCCAATCGAAATCCACTTCTTCGGTGTAAGGAAGGCGATTAACCTTGCCGCGCTCCCAAAGCTCCACGGAATTAGGAGTAATTCCAATCTTAAGTTCAGCAATAATTTCCTTCACGGGTTCTTGGATAGGAGATGTTGATGCCTGGTCTGATCCCATTTTCATTTCAATCGCAGCAACTTCGTTAAGAACCATGTTAAAAATCAAAAAGAAAATCAACATAGAAAAAATATCAATAAAAGAGGTCAAGTTGAGTTCTGAAACAAACTTGCGTCTATTGGCTGCAGTTCCTTGTGCTGTAATTCTCATCTCAACCTCTTTCTAACGATCAATTTACTTAGAAGGGAACTTTTCACGATTTTGAACAATGAGGTTCAAAGTCGCTACGCTAATCTCGTGAATATCATCTAAGATTTGCTGTGTTTTAGATCCCAAGAAAGCTGCTACAAGCAAAGTTGGAATAGCGACTGCAAGACCAAAAGCTGTACCTAACATCGCCTCAGAAACACCACGTGCGAGAAGCGCTGCTTTCTGTGCAGGATCCACACCCGCAACACCTTGGAATGACAGAATCAAACCCCAAACAGTAGAAAGAAGACCCACAAGCGTTGCTACGTTAGCAAGCAAAGGTAAAAACGGAGTACGTTTTTCAATTTTTGGAATTTCTCTAAGGGCAGCAACGTCCATAGCTGTTTGAACTTCCTCATCCTTACCACGATTCATAACCGCAACAATTCCAGCTTTAACAATATTGTTCAGCGGAGACTTACGATCATTGCAGTAGTTAACCGCGCTGTTGAGATCGCCTGCTAAAATAGCGCGCTCTACATTGTTCACAAACTTTTCTTTATCGACGTTTAGGCCAACAAAAAGACTATACAAGCGCTCTAACATGATGATCACACAGATGGTTGCAATGAAAAGGATGAGATACATCCATATACCACCCTGGAGAAATGCTTCGGTTAATGACAACATAGTTGCGAGCCCTCCCTATAAGCCCATAACTCTGAGTGTAACGAGCGCGCGCATCAAAACACAATGTACCTCAAATTATTGACTACGGAGTTAATGCGTCGTCTCTTTTGACGCTTTTTTAAAGAATCACTCTATCTTGCCTGTTGAAGTCTCAACGGAGCTATTTTGTTCTGTGGATGCTGGTGCTTTATTGACAGCCTTTTCTTTTTTTACAACTTTTGTTTTTTCGTTTGCAGGAGCTGGCTTTGTTAACAATGTAAGAGGTGGTTTTTTCTTTTGAGAAGGAACCCCCCAAAACATGTAACTTGGAGATCCTTCCGACTTCCCTGATGTTACAGATGCAGATCCTGAGGATCCATTTCTTGAGTCTGCTCCTGCACCCGCATTTGTTAATCCCGTGCCTAATTTTTTTCCACCAGAGCCCGTACGACTTAAAGCACTGTCAGAACTTCCGTCTGCAACACTTCCCACTCCACTACCACCAGCACCCGCACCTGCACCTGCAGCGCTGCCGCCGGCACCAGAACCCGACGCAGTATTCCCAGGAGATCCCTCCCCAGAGGCTCCATCTTCAGCAGAAAGATTCTTTCCATCATTAATTAAATTAGAATCTGTATAACCTAAATTAGGAGTAGCCGTTGGAGGGGTTACTAACGAGGTGTCCACTACAGGCGCCGAAGATGTTCCACCTGTAGTTCCACCGCCGCCCGTATCCACTCTTGTATTCGCAAACGCCGCAGCATCCTGCGCAGCCATTTCTGCAATTTCTTCAGCACCCTCTTCGTTCTTCTTACAGAAGTTTCTAATCTCGTCTAAAGATTCCAAGCTTTTGTTACAACTTGAGCCATTCTTATCGTTATCGTCACAATAAGAAACACAATCTTTTTTTAGAGCAGTAGCAGCGTCATAACAAGCCTTTTGATTTTGAGCATCGCTTCGAGCCGAATCTTCTAACCTCTTATACTTATTTGTAAGTTTATCAAAGTTAGTACTTGTCGTAAGTTTTTCAGATTTAGCATCTTCAAGACGACTTGCCGTAATGTCTTTTCCTCTTTGATTATCCTTACAAACATTCACGGCAGTTTGCACCATTCCCGAACAAGCACCGTGAACTTTAGCATCGCTACATTTTGAAATAGAGCTTTCTGCAGCATTTAAACGTGAGAAATTTGTGAGTGTAATTGTCAATGTTAAGATCAGAAATAAACGCACAATAAACTCCCTCCATAATAGAATATCCGACTTAACAATAAAACTTAAGTCCAAAGCAGAAAAGTGAGCCCTTTAAAGCTCTTATTGTTAAGAATTAAGGAATCAATTGCTCTCGTTGTAAGCCACGCTGGTAATCAAGAACCGCTATCGTAGCGATGTTAACAATTTCGTTAACATCTGAGGATCGCTGCAGAATATGTACAGGTTTAGCCATACCAATCAATATAGGCCCAACTAATTCAGCGCCACCCAATTGACCTAGCAATTTGTAGCTTGTGTTCGCCGCCGATAAATTTGGAAAGATAAGCACGTTTGCAGGTTTTCCTATATTCAAGGTGCTAAAGGAAAAGTCCTCATTCATAATACGAGGATTCACAGCCACATCTGCCTGCATTTCCCCATCGATTAGAATATCGGGCCTGAGCTCTCTAACAATTTCTGTGGCCATGTGCATTTTTTCTGCTTCAGGATGTCGGTTAGAACCAAAATTAGAATAAGACAACATTGCTACGCGCGGAGAAAAGCCAAGAGATGCTGCCAAGTCAGCAGCGCTAATTGCAATTTCGGCAACAACAGTAGCTGATGGGTCAAAGTTCACTGTTGTATCTGCTAGAAATAATACGCGATCCTTAAAGACCAACATATAGACACCTGCAACACGCCTGCCCTCTTTTGATCCTACAATCAAAAGATTGGGGCGAATTGTTTCTGGGTAAGCGCGACTAATTCCACCCAAACAAGTGTCACCTAATCCATTTTGCAAATGCATAGCTGCAAAATAAAAGGGATCTTTCATGTTTTGCTCGGCTTGATCTAAAGTTACGCCCTTGCGCTTTCTCAAATCATAAAACTGTCGAACATATTCCTTAAAATATGGACTTTCTCTAGGACGAATCATCTCAGAATCTAAGAGCTCACCTAAGTGCAATTTATTGATGCATCCCTTAATCTTATCGATATCGCCCAACAAAATAGGATTTGCAATTTTCTCTTCCTTAAGAATTGAAGCTGCTTTTAAAATCTTTTCATGAGATCCCTCAGGGAAAATAATGCGAGGTAAATCGCCTCCCTTATGCTTTTTAATCCGACTCCGGATATCGCGCATAGTAGAGCGGCGAGTGCCTAAGAGTTTATCGAGTCGGGCCAAATACCCTTCGCGACTCCCCTCGGGCATACCAGTTTGGGAAACTCCTGTTTTAACTGCTGCTTCAGCTACTGCCGGAGCTACCCACAACAAAGCGCGTGGATCTAAAGGTTTGGGAATAATATAGTCTGTCCCAAAGCTAAGCCCACTTGTTCCGTAGCTTGCTAATACAGCATCTGGAATCGGTTCTTTTGCTAACTTCGCTAACGCATAGGCAGCCGCAATCTTCATTTCTTCATTTACCGTGCAAGCACGCGCATCAAGAGCTCCGCGAAACAAAAACGGATAACAAAGTACATTGTTAATTTGGTTTGGGTAATCAGAGCGCCCCGTTGCAAAAATCATATCACTACGCGCAGCCATAGCCGTATCGTAATCAATTTCGGGATCGGGATTTGCAAGTGCAAAAACAATGGGCTTCGGTGCCATAACCTTAAGCATTTCAGCTGTAAGCGTATTGGCTACACTACATCCCAAAAACACATCTGCGCCGTCGCAAGCTTCTGCGAGAGTTTTAATTTTTTTCTTATGCCAGCTTTTCCCAGCGTTAATAGCAAACTCTGATTTATAAGGATTAAGCTCACCTCTTTCGCGAAAAATAACACCTTCGCGATCGGTCATAACGCAATTCTCTAACTTTACACCTAATTGTAACCAAAAACGTGCACACGAAATAGAAGCAGCACCCCCACCACAAAAAACAACTTTTACTTCGTCTATTTTTTTACCCGTAAGCTCTAAAGCATTTAGCAAAGCCGCACCACTAATGATCGCAGTTCCGTGCTGATCATCATGGAACACAGGGATCTTCATTTGCTCGCGAAGTGTTTTTTCTATTTCAAAACATTCTGGAGCTGCAATATCCTCAAGATTGATTCCACCAAAAGTTGGCTCAAGAGCTCGAATCGCCTTGATAAGATCTTCCTTGCTTTCGCACTGAAGCTCAATATCGAAACAATCGATATCGGCAAATTTCTTAAAAAGAACCGCCTTACCTTCCATCACAGGCTTTGCAGCAAGAGGGCCAATATTTCCTAGGCCCAAAACTGCCGTGCCATTTGTAACTACCGCTACTAAATTACCGCGGCTTGTATATTTATAAGCAGCTGATGGGTCTTTTTTTATTTCTAAACATGGCTCGGCTACCCCGGGGCTATAGGCCAAAGCCAAATCCCGCTGTGTAACCAAAGACTTGGTCGACTGGATTTCCAGCTTACCAGGCTTGGGATTCGGGCTACCTATGCCTTCGTGGTATTCAAGTGCAAGTTTACGAAAGTTCTCCTTGTTGAGATCTCGCATAGTTTCAGACTCTATCATGGGAAAAAGTAATTGACCCACCTTCGAAGTGGGTTGATGAATAAAAGAAATGGGACTTCTCTTTGCCTTACAACCCTTTGAGCAAAGCTCAACTCCAACTTTGCTCTATCTCAGAAGCCACTTTAGACGCTTTGCCATGGGAGCGTCCTTTATCTTTGCAGGCCTCTTCTTAGGTGTTATGACCCTTGCGGCCTACCCACTCTTTAAGCTGATGGTCGAAGAAGGGGGCTGGTTTGACTACTTTATTGTAGGCTTTTTTGCCACAGTTCTGGTGACCTACCCCATACTCGCAGCCCTTTGTTTTTTGTTTGAAGAACACGTCACTCTGGAACAAACCCGGGGAGATTTATACAAACTCACCCGCTATCGAAGAATCCTCTTTTTCAAGTGGGGCTATAAAACAATCGAGGGCTTTAAACTGAGTGACCTTTACGAAGAAAACTGGGTTGGAGCTCTCAATGCTGCCGCTCTCAAATCCAACAAAAAAGCCATTGCCAACAAATATGCAACTAAGGGCCACTGGCTTCTGGTTCTTAAAAACGTTTCTGGAGAAGACTTTGTTCTTGAGCGCAGAGCAAAAAAAGAAGAAATAGAATGGCTCAAATTTTTAATTCAGAAACACTTTCATCCAGCTTAACGTTATTTAGAATGAGCCAGTTTTAAATCTAAACTCTCAAAAACTTGGGTAAGTAGAAAATAAACAAAAGAATCGTTGGGCATTAATTGTCTTCGAGTTTGAATTTTATCTTTTAATGCACGCATTTGATCAGCATTTTTGCTTGCCATCACAGAAAGAACTTCAAACCATAACGTGTGGAATGAATTAGGATCACATTTTTGAAACAAGGCACGCACTTCGGGGAGCTTAGTTGCGTCCCATTGAACAATTCGAAATGCTGACTCTAAACCATAAAGACTGCATTTTTCGCTCTTAGCCCATTTAAGAAGTGAATCGGGAGTGACTTTGTCTAAGCGAATACGAAAACCTAAAACACTTTTAAAAGTCTCCCATTGCTCAAGAGTTGCTGTCATGGCAACCGTACGAAAAAAATCCACCTCTGATCTTTGAGCGCTATGTTTGCGACCATACAAGGAATATAGGTTGGGCAAATCCGAAAGCTCTAGAGGCTGCTTGGGACCAAAACGACGCGGCCAAACATCGCGATCACCTTCGATCATGCTGAGTTCATAAGGAGAAGGAACAAACAAAGAATAACTTTGGCTCAAACGAGGCACATTGCCCTTTGAGTGTACCTCTTGAGTGCGCATACGTGTTTCGAGCACAAGAACAACAATCAAGACTGCCAAGATAAGCCACAACCATAAAGGGCGAATTTTGTTCACTCTTTATGTTTAGCGTTTGTTGAGAATGACATCAATCTTATCTGACTTGTTCTTGATAATAGTCACGGTTACAGCTTTTGAAACGCCGAAGACCTTGTTTTTTAAAATCATTTCGTAAACACCCGGTGGAAGCTTAAGATCTTTAATTGGAGTTTTCATGGGTGAAAGACCCGCATCCGTAAGACGCTTACCGTTAATATATATTTCGTCTGCATCGGGAATCCCGTTAATACTAACTGAACCATATACAGGATACTTTCGGGGCTCCCAGATAAACGAAGTTGCCGCAGCTGGTTCACGCTCAACTTCAGGCTCACTTTGATACTCATCCGGCTGAAGCTCAGGATTCTCAGCAACCTGTTCTGCACCGTTATCAGAAATAGGATTCTGATTTTCTTCTACTTGATTTTCTTTCTTATCATTTGAATTCGTGAAGACTTGAGCCACTTGCTTTCCAAGCATTGTCGGTAGATAAGTTAACGCTGCATAAGTAGTGAGTGCTAAAACAACAACAACGGCAGCAGCACGTGCAAACTTAACTGCACCTGCACCCTTAGGCGCCTTCTTAACTTCTTTGACATACGATTGGGTCTGCGACTGTGCATGAACCTGAATTTTCTTTGCAGCCTGAGAAGTAGAGGCTGAGTTATAAAAGTCCGGCTCGGGCCCAACACCCGCTAAGGAGGGATCTTGATTGAGAGTGTTTAATAACTCTTGCTCGAGTGCCTGCTCAGGGCTAATTGCACGAATAGATGGTACTTGTTCATTCCCATCATGTACGCCAGAAACAACAGTAACTTTATCTCGGCTACCAGCAGCCCCATCATTTGTTTTAGTGTTATCCGCGCGACTCTTTGTAGAACTTTTGCGCGCAGGATTCTCTGTCATAAAAGCAGGTGCTTCGGCATTTAGTTTTTCGCGACGCTTTTTTTCTTCAGCAATGTCTTCTTTATAAAACTCTTTCATAAAGCGAGTGAAGTCAGTTGGAATAAAGTTGGGATGACGATCGTTCATATAGCGAACAAGTTCAGAGTAGAATTCGCCACAGGTTGAGTAACGAGCTGCGGGATCTTTTTCTAAAGCCCTCAGTACAATTTTTTCTAGGGCATAGGGAATAGTTGGGTTTTTTTCGCTTGGACGTGGAATTTTACATTCACGCACTTTCTCAAGAGTTTTCATTTCGTCTTCGTAAGTGAAAAGTCTTCGTTGAGTGATCAACTCCCAAAGAATAATACCCATCGAAAAGATATCACTTCGACGATCCAAGGCCTCACCACGAGCTTGTTCAGGGCTCATATATCCGAACTTGCCTTTAAGCACTCCAGCGCGCGTGTTTTCACTTTTTGATGCTGCCTTAGCAATACCAAAATCCACGACTTTCACAGAACCCTGATACCCCAGCATAACGTTCTGCGGACTCACATCACGATGGACAATATTCAATGCCTCACCGGTGCGCTCATCGTGATAACCATGCGCATAATCAAGACCCTTTAGGGTCTCGCTCACTATGTAACAAGAAATCTCAAGTGGTATGCGAAGTTTAACTTTATCCGCTCGTGCAAGAAGTTGGCGAAGGTTTTTGCCATCCACAAATTCCATAACGAGATACAAATATCCATCGTATTCACCGTTGTTAAAAACTTGAGTAATGTTTGTGTGCTGTAACATGGCCGATAAGTTGGCCTCTAATCGAAACATGTTTTTAAAATCGTCACTTGTTGCGAAATGGGGAAGAATGCGTTTAACAGCTACTGTTTTTTCGAAGCCTGCATGACCAAGTTGCTTGGCGCGAAAAACCTCAGCCATTCCCCCTGAAGCAAGACGCTCCATCAGTAATAATTCGCCAAACCTCTCCATCGACATGTCTACTCAGTTTATCGGACTCTGGGCCCTTAACATTAACTCCTTAGATGATTAATTTTGCTCAATATTTGGCTCTTTTGTCTCTCATGACCAAAGTGTTGACAGCTTAAACTCAAAAGGAGTGCCCAATTCATGATCCCGTCAAAGGGTTGACCAGTGCCCAAGTCCCGTTAACCTAAGCCCAGTGACACAAAAAGAAACGCGCACCACACACATTCTCTATGGCCTAATAGCTGGTATTTTATTGGGATTTCTCTTTAATGCCTGGGGCGAAAATGTCGTCAGAGACTCTCTCCTTAAATATGTCATCGAGCCCGTGGGACAAGTTTTCTTACGAGGACTCTTTATGGTGGTCGTTCCTCTCGTATTTTGCTCTCTTGCCTCTAGCATTGGCGGATTGGGAAGTTTTTCAAGGCTCGGAAAACTCGGTTGGCGCTTGGGATTGTACTATCTCATCACCACACTCATTGCCGTCGTGATTGGACAATTCCTCGTAACATATTTTCAACCCGGAGCCGCTGTTCCCCAAGATCTTTTAATGGAATCCAAAGAAGCCCTCGCTTCGCAAGTAAGTTCACTGGTTGAGCGTAGCTCTCAAGTGAATAGATCCATTTGGCCTGGAATTATTGAAATGCTCATTCCTAAAAACATTTTCTCGGCGCTGGTCGAAGGACAAATGCTTGCCATTATATTCTCTGCCATTGTATTTGGAGGAGCTCTTCTCTCTGTTGGTTCGAAATCAAAAAACACCTTTGATGTTCTTGAGGGAATTTCTGAAGCCTGCATTAAAATAGTTTCGTGGATTATGCGCCTTGCCCCCTATGCAGTTGCCGCCTTAATGATTAGCTCACTGAGCAAGTTTGGTGTGACCCTAATGAAGCAACTCGGCGCTTATGTCATGGTGGTGTGCGCAGGTTACTTGATTCAATTCTTTATTACCTACGGTTGCATTGTGAGATTCGTCATTGGCATGAGCTTTAAAGATTTCTTAAAAAAAGCTGGACCCGCAATTGCCACTGCATTTGGTACAAGCTCGAGTAACGCAACTATTCCGGCCTCTATTCGCACACTCGAAACAAACTTTGGCGTTTCAAAAGAACTTGCCTCTTTTACCGTTCCTCTTGGAGCCACTGTCAACATGGACGGCACAGCGCTCTTTGAAGCCGTCGCTATTTTGTTTGTGGCACAAATATTTGGAGTAGAGCTCACTCTGATGAACCAAGTCACCATGACAGCACTTGTCCTACTCACATCAATTGGAGTTGCTGGGGTTCCCGGTGCCTCGATCCCACTTATTCTCTCTATCATGGCAACCTTCGGCATTCCCCCAGAGGGCATCGCTCTTGTGCTCGGTGTAGACAGACTGCTTGATATGGGCCGCACGATTTTAAATGTCACTGGCGACTTAACAGCTTGTCTGTATATAAACAAAGTAAGTCTAAAAAAATTAAAAAGGGCATAAATGTATCTAGGTGCAAAACAAGTTCTTATTGGATTAATTGCCTTGCTGGGAGCATCAGCATCTGCATCACAAGGCCCTTATGGAGCCCCACCCAAATTATCTAAATGCGGAAAATACCTACTCGCCAAAAGAGACCAAGAACAGCTCGAGGAACAACGTGCTGCAAACAAAAGAAATAATTTTATTGTTACTCGAGGAATTAAAACCTACGACGCCACATTTGATCATCAATTCCTAAGCCGTATTCGTGAAATCTCCCAGAAACAACATGTAACTCTTTTTGATTGGGGCGCGGGCACGGCAAGAACCCTAAGGGAAATTGCAGAGATTGCTCAAAAAGAGAACTGGCCTTACCCCCCACGCTTGGTTGCCATTTCAGATACTCTGCCAAGCAAAGGTGATAAGTCACAAATTGAATTTCACGAACGAGACAAACTCAACGTTGTAAACAAAGAGCGAGCTCACAAAGAAATTGAAGCCATGGAACAAGCAATTGAAAATAAAATTATTGATTACAAAGTAGCTGACGGCAACAAGCCTCTTGATTTTAACGAAAGAGCCACCCTTGCCGCCGACAAATACGGGGTTTTGAGTTACGCAGAAGACCTTAGCCAGACTCTAGAAAACACATTTAAGCATCTTGAAGAAAACGGAGAGCTTTTTATTTACACTGACTTTAATGAGACTCAGATATATCTCAATGGAAGAAATGGCGGGTCTATATCTCTAGACGCATTTTTATCACAAGTCCCGGGACTTAAGGTTGAAGTGATCAAAGAAGCTAAAACCTTAAAAGTCACAAAAACTCAAAGCAACATCGAGTTCCCCCAGCTTAGACTAATCTACTGGCGCCTGGGAACACCACCCACCAGAAGATATGAAGTTATTTTAGATAATTAAACACAGCAACACTTCTCAAAGGCTTTGTGCTATATTCAACCTTGTACTACTGGGGGCGACCGGCTTTCGACGGACGGTCGAGGACTCTGGTGGCGTGTCGAGTGAGTCAGGGCAACTCGTAAATCCATCCTGGCAAAAAATTAGTTGGCGAAAACCAATTAGCTCTTGCTGCTTAATTAAGTAGCACGGATATCAGGCGTCTCGGTTGTTGGTGCCTGAATATTTGTAATTATGACAACTAGGACTTCAGTGGCGTATCAGCGCTAAAGCCCGAAATAAAGCTGATGATCGGAAGTGTGTACATCTGTCTCTGAGTGAGCACCCTTCTTAAAACAATTCAGGGGCTACACACGTAGAGGCCAAGTTACTCGCCGGCTCGGACGTGGGTTCGATTCCCACCGCCTCCACCATTTGTCAATAAAGTCGAACCATCGACTGGTGGAAATAAAAAAAGAAGGGCCTCTGGGGGATTAATCCCAGAGGCCCTTTTGTATTTGTTGTGACCGATAAAGTAGTGCGTATCAAAGCCTTGCGGCGTGATTTCAATCTTGTGGATGATCTTTTTGATTATGGCAGCTTGGACTTCAGGTTTAGCTTCAGCTTCTTCAAGCAGTCCCCGCAGTCCTTCCGTAAAGCGGTTTAAATCAGCATAATCAATTGGATCGTCAGTAGGTACAGCATTTGCCCTAGCCTCATCATATTGCAGTTCTAGCGAAGCCTTGGATGTTTGAAATTTCGATAACTGCTCGTAGATCACTTTAGGATCAATATTCTTCGGTAGAGTAGCAATCCTTTCAGCCAGTACTTCAATTTGGTTATCAAGACTTTTCATCTTCTTTTCGACCACTTCGACTTCGCTTACCTGCATGTTTGCTGTATTGAGTTTTCTTGCAGAACTAATCAGATCTTCAGTGAACTTTTTGTTGGTTAGGAATGCTTTCACATCCTGCCAGACAAGAGGCTCTATTTTAGATGCTTGTATGCGGTGCAACTCGCAAACCACACCTTTCCCATTGAGACAGTAGTTCACCTTATTGGCGTGGCTGTGTTCATAGTACGGAATCTTGCCGTTTCTCCCGTGCGCTGACTTCCCACAAAGTTTTCCACCGCAAATCTTGCAACCAAGCAGTCCTGAGAGCGTAAATGGATAGCGAAGGTTCTTGTGAGTTCTCTTTTTAAAGCGATTCTTCTTTAGAAGTTCAGCGGTCCTGCGAAAAGTTCTGTCGTCAATAATGGGTTCCCATGCGGCTTTTGCTTCTTCAGTTCCTTCCTTAGTTTTAAAGACCCGCATACCTATATACGTCTTGTTGTGCAGAATGCGATGAACCATGTCTATGCGAAATATTTTCGCTCTCGGCCCACCACCTCCGATGACTCGTCTAGGAAGCGTAAGCCCCTTGTCGTTTAGCCATCTCGTTGTGTGCATCATGGTTTCTAGTTCTAAGAATTTCTTAAAGATTATTTTTATAATCTCAGCTTCTTCAGGGACAATTGCTAAATGCCCTGGCTTATCTGGATCAATCTTGTAGCCCAGGGGGACGGAGCCTCCATTATATAGCCCCCGCTTTGCCCTTTGATGGAAAGAATTCGAGATTCTTTCCGCTGTTTGACGTCTTTCAAACTCGGCAATGGTGGCCATAATGTTGAGGACCATTCCTCCGGTGGCAGATGAAGTATCAAAGTTCTCGCGAAGACTTAAAAACTCGCACTCGTGCTTTTTTAGAAATTCCTGAAGCAGTGAAAAGTCTTTAATGGATCTCGTGAGCCTTGATAACTCAGTTACGAGTATTAGATTCACCTCCCTTTTCTCAATGGCTTGGAGGTATATCACTTTGCGATTCAACTGAAGCACCGGTTTTAAGTCCAAGTACAAAATAACCCAATGCAAGTGTTCCTACGGTGAAAACAGTATCGCCTAAAATCCGCAGCCATCTAAAGACATCCAAGATGCTCTGTTGTTGGAATTCAGCCGACCTTGCATACCAGTATCCGTGATTTACACTCGCCCATGTTTGAAACAATCCTACAGGAAGTATGCTGATTACCGTCATTAGCGCCAAACCAATATTGAGAGACCAAAAAGCAAAGCGAATTGTTTTGTCTTTCCAAATATTTCTCGCAGCCAGTCCTTTTAAAACAAAAAGCATCAGCCCAATGCCAAGCATGCCGTAAACCCCAAAGAGTGCGGCATGACTATGGACCGGAGTTGTATTGAGTCCTTGCATATAATAAAGGGCCATAGGGGGATTAATCAAAAATCCGAATATTCCGGCACCTACGAAATTCCAAAATGCCACGGCAACAAAAAAGTAAATGGGCCACTTGTAAGCCTTAAGCCAGGCCGACGCCCGACTTAAGGTAAGATTATGATAAGCCTCAAAACCGATAAGAATAAGCGGCACTACTTCAAGTCCACTAAAGGTCGCTCCAAGTGCAATCACCGCCGTCGGAGTACCGGTAAAATACAAATGATGAAAAGTGCCTATAATTCCACCCGATAAAAATATTGTGGTCGAAAATAAAACGGTAGCTGTTGCAATTGAAGCACGAAGAAGACCCATGCGCACAAAGAGAAATGCGATCACGACCGTAGCAAATACTTCAAAGAATCCTTCAACCCAAAGATGCACTACCCACCAACGCCAGTATTCAGAGATCGCAAGATTGGTGCTTTTTCCCCACATGAGCCCAGCGGAATAAAACAGCGCGATGGCTCCACAAGAAATTAAAAATAGAGCAAGCAGATTTTTATTTTCCTTGGGATTTTTAAACGCGGGCTTTATGGATCTCACCATTAAAAACAGCCATAAGAATAGTCCAACCACGAGAAAGATCTGCCAAAATCTTCCTAAGTCCACATACTCGAATCCTTGGTGACCAAACCAAAAATTTGTATCGAAGCTCAATCGTTGCATGATCGCAAACCATTGGCCCGCCATTGACCCCACAACAATTATTAAGAGCGCAACAAATAAAAAATTTACTCCGAGGCGTTGATACTTAGGCTCGTATCCAGAAACCGCAGGACCAATAAAAAGACCCGTGGCCAGCCACGAAGTTGCAATCCAGAAAATTCCAAGCTGCAAATGCCACGTGCGAACGACGCTATAGGGAAGATATTTAGCAAGTGGAAATCCGTAGAAAGCAGTGCCCTCCACTCCATAATGTGCCGTTACAGCACCTAAAATTACTTGCACGAGTATGAGTGCCATAACCACCCAAAAATATTTCAAGGTAGCACGCATAGAAGGTGTCGGATTGAGCGCTAGCAAGGGATCACTTTTGGGAATCTCTGCCTGCGGAACCTTTTCATCCTCGTCTTTATGAGAAGCGTAATAAAAAGCAAGAAGTCCGATTCCAAAAAGTAGGAGAATAACACTAAAACCCGTCCAGATTTGGAGCGAAGGCGGAGGAGTATTTCCTACAGTCTTGTCAGGAGGCCAATTGTTTGTGTAAGTAATTTTTTGATTGGGACGTTCAGTGACGCAAGCCCATGCGGTCCAAAAGAAGAACGCATTAAGTTTTCTCATTCGCTCTGGATCTTTAACAACAAACTCTGGCATCGCGTAAGCATCGCGCAATTCAGCCTTTGAGGGATTATTCATAAAGAGTTCTTGATAATGTTTGGCGACGACACTCATTGATCGAGCCCTATCATCGGAGACGCTGATTATATTTTTTTCTGAATCAAAGGTATTTTTACGAACCTCGTCTTGAAGTTCCGCTTCGAGGTATGCCTGTTCAGGTGCGCTCAACTGATCGAGACTCTTTTGATATTTTTCTTGCGCCTTTATAGTAAGTAACTCAACAGCTTCTCTATGTAACCAATCTGCTGACCAATCGGGCGCCACATACGCACCATGCCCCCATATTGAACCCAATTCTTGCCCACCTGTGGATTGCCAGACTTGTTGGCCTTCTCGAATATCTGTTCCGGTGAAAAGAATATTTCCTGACGAATCCACTACTGACGCAGGTATGGGCGGTGCTTGACGATAAATCTCCCTACCAAAATATCCAAGTACCGAAAATGAAGCCAAGATGACAAATATTAAAGAATACCAAAGTTTTTTATAACTACGTTCCACGCTCTTCCTTTCAAAGTTCAATTACAACTAACTCCTAAGATTATATAATTGGACATATATGTCCAGTATCGAGTAAAAGGAAATTAGCCAAATGGGAAAAAGAGTGGAAGCGTGTTAGAAATTAAGATGTGATTTCTCAAACGACAGAATATGCCCTGCGAGCTATGGTCATACTTTGTTCAGACATTGAGAGGCAATGGACAACCGCCGAAATTGCTAAACTTTCGAAAGTTCCACCAGATTATTTATCCAAAGTTCTTCAGCAATTGACGAAGGCAAAGCTTATCATGAGTCTGAGAGGCGCTAAGGGCGGGTTTCGATTGTTTAAAAAACCCGAAGAGCTAACTATTCTTGAAGTTGTACAAGCGGTTGACCCCCTGCCTCGAATACGAAAATGTCCCTTAGGATTAAGATCGCATGGTACGAATCTTTGCGCACTTCATAGAAGGCTTGATAACGCTATGGAGTTGGTAGAGAAGGCATTTGCCAACTCGACTTTAAGCGAGCTAGTTCCAACAAGAAGTTCAGTTAAAAACTCTACTCCTTGTGAGTTCCCACTTGCTAAATAAACTTTTGAACAAGCCACTAGACTTTAAATGTGAGCGCCTCAAGAAGGCTACTTCTTGTATAGATTTACAATATTTAATTGACTCCAGTCTCGTGAGAGATCTTCCTTAGGAGAAGGAATATTACTCAAATGTCTAAAAATCTAGCTAATCCTTACCGCCCATTTTTCTTTGTTGGGCTCTTTGCTTCTCTTATCGGAGTTTCAGTTTGGATCGCAACCGCGCTCATTCCTAGTCTCCCCTATCCTGGCCGCCTTCATGCGCATCTAATGATGGGCGTTTTTCTGCTTAGCTACGCCATTGGGTTCTTGATGACGGCACTTCCTCGATTGACCCAAACACCAACAGCTCATCGCTACGAATTTCTTAGTGCATCACTCTTAATGGGATGGATTGTAACTGTTGGTATTTATGATTCTACAGAAAAAATGTTTTTTGTAGGCACCTTAGTTACCTCTATCTTCATTTTCTTCTTTGGTATTCGAAGATTTATTCGCACAGAAGTTCCAATTCCAAATTTTTTTCCAATGCTTTTCTGGGGAATTTTTTCCGTATTCTTAGGGTCGATACTTGTTCTCACAGGTCAACCCATATTAGGCGCAGCCTTGTTCTACCAAAACTTTATGCTTTGCCTTGTTCTTGGAATTGGAACCTTTTTGATTCCAAGAATTCTGGGTATCCCTCAAAATCCAAAAATCGGAAATAAATGGATTTTCTTTTTGCTTGGCTTGTTTATGACATTGTCTTTAGTCCTCTATGAGATTTACGGTTATTTCTGGGCACCTTATCTTAGGGCAGTGTTAGCGACTGGCTTAGTAATTTTCGGTTGGAAAATAACTGCCAAGAATGAACGAAAAAACGCAGTGGGGGTCGGTATAAAAATTGCGACGATGAGTACATTGATTGGATTGTGGGTATTGGCAGTTACGCCCGAATACCGACTTGAAGCGCTTCATACAATTTACATTACGGGATTCAGCCTATTAACCTTTATGGTTGCTTCAAGGGTTATACTTTCTCATGGTAACTACGGACTCAGCGCTGAAGAAAAGAATCCCTATATTAAGGCTGCTATATTTTTCATTTGCCTTGCTGCACTGACGCGAATTGCCGCTGTCTTTATTCCAGAAAGCTATGAAAAACATTTAGCCTATGCGTCGGTGTCTTTTATAATTGGTGCTACAATATGGGCAAAATATTTCTTGCCAAGAATTTTTGAAAACTTCGGGCAACTTGACTCTTAAAAAAATCCTAGTTTTGGCTAAAGTTTTTCAGCCATTATGGAGCGGCTCCCGTTACAAAACTGAAGTCACTATTTTTTGTATAGATTCACAATTGAGCATTTAAGTTTGGCATCCTGCAATAACGCAATTTCTCCCCGCGCTACGCCCAGTAGTGGCTGACTATCAGGATTCGCCATTAATCCCGTCCGTTTCTCCAACATTCTTAAAAGTCGCTTAAACTGTGAAGCTCCGCCAGTAAGATAAATTCCGTTATCAACATGATAACTTGATAAATCAGGAGAAGATTTTTCGAGAACATTAAGTACACTTTCAATAATTCTGTTAAAAAGTTTATCTAAGCACGTTTCAATCTGTGGCAATTCTACACTCAATGTGGAGGGGAGCCTACGAATTAAATCTGTGCCGTGAATTACGATTGGCTGCATATACGAATCGGGATGCTCTTGGGCTACAATGTCTAGTAGTCTAAGTGCTGTTTTTCTACCAATTTCGAAATCAAAAGATTTTTTAATAAAACTAATCATTTGTTTTTCAAAATCAACTCCGCCGATTCTTAGCGAAGTGTTGGCAACAATTCCGCCGAGTGAAAAAATCACAGCCTCTGTAATTCCCGCCCCCACATCTACCAAGATCACTCCCTTTTCTTTTATAAAATTAGGAATAAGTCCTACGGCGGCGGCTACCGGTTCATGAATATGCGCTGCCTCTCCATATCCGAGACTGTGAGCCACTTCAATAAATGCGTTGTATTCAACGGTTGTTATGTCTAAGGGGGAAGAAATAAGAATTGTATGTTTTTTGAATCTGGCTAAATTTAATGCTTTAAAAGCATCTTTCAGCAATAATTTACAATGATCGAAGTCACTGATGACCCCTTCACCAAGAGGAGAAATAAGCTTGTAATGGCCCGGCTCACGTTCAAATAAATCTTCGGCAATCTCTCCCATAATTAGCTCGGAATTCTGCCCATTAGAACGAGCCACCACCGAAAGCTGTTTGCACAAAATTTGTTTTTGATTAGAAATTCGAATATTTCTTGTCCCTAAATCAATTGCAATTCCGGAAGAAGAAGAAAATAGGTACTCGAACATGTCTTCTTCTATTCTATACCTTTATCGCTGCAAATGACGCGTCGTTTCGACGCTGCGTACTTTGTAAGAAGCAGAGCGTAAAGATATAAACACTCAATGCATACCGATCAGCTACAAAGACGTCGACGACTGCTTTTTATTTGTGCCCTGTCGATGCTGCTGGGTGGATTAGCCGTGCTCGTCGCTAAAAGTCTTTTGTTACTCATAAACCTTGTTACTAATGCAGCCTACAATCATCAATTTTCATTTTCTCCAGCCTCTCCCTGGACACATACTTTAGGATTTTGGAGCATATTCATTCCTGTGATTGGTGGCCTTGTCGTAGGTATCATGGCGCGCTTCGGATCTGTTGCAATTCGTGGACATGGAATACCTGAAGCGATGGAAAAAATTTTAATTGATGATAGTCGAATTCCGCGAAGAATGACTTGGCTAAAACCATTGTCTTCAGCTGTTGCCATTGGCACAGGTGGTCCTTTTGGTGCGGAAGGACCCATCATTGCAACTGGTGGTGCGCTTGGAAGTTTGCTGGGCCAACTATTTCCAGTCAGTGGAACGGAACGTAAAATCCTTTTAGCCGCTGGCGCAGCAGCGGGAATGACGGCAATATTCAGCACTCCTGTATCAAGTGTTTTACTAGCAGTTGAACTCTTATTGTTTGAGTTCCGAGCAAAATCTTTTATTCCTGTTGCAATGGCTGCAGCGACTGCAGGCACGTTGAGACCATTGTTCCTAGACGCTGCCCCGGTTTTTCCGATGCCCACTTTTGAAATGATTCAATCAGAAGCATTTATTGCAATTATTATATTAGGATTTTTAATGGGTCTTTTGTCTGTTCTTGTCACTAAATCAGTTTATGCCGTAGAAGATCTCTTTGAAAAATTACCCATTCACTGGATGTGGTGGCCCGCCATTGGAGGACTCGCCGTTGGAGTTATCGGTCTTGTCGAACCACGCAGTTTAGGAGTTGGATACGAAAACATTACAGCAGCACTGAGTGGTAATTTTACAATAAGTGCGGCAATTGGTCTTTGCGTATGGAAATTTATTTCTTGGGCAATTGCATTGGGCAGTGGAACTTCAGGCGGAACTTTGGCGCCTCTATTAACATTCGGAGGCCTCTTGGGCTTGGTAGTCGGACACTTACTCATTTATTTATTTCCCAACTCAGGCATCGATCCTCATGTCATGGCACTAGCAGGTATGGCAGCGCTATTTTCTGGATGTTCTCGCGCGGTTCTTACATCAACAGTTTTTGTTTTTGAAGCCACACTACAACCGCTAAGCCTCATTCCACTTTTAACAAGTTGCTCTGTTGCGTATCTTATCTCAAGCTTGCTCATGGAAAATTCAATTATGACTGAAAAGATTGCACGTCGTGGAATTAAAGTGCCTCACGAATACCATCCACGTCCATAGAGAAAAGCCTGAATCGCCTCATCGAAACTAAGCCTCGTTTGCAAGTACCACTTATGATAGCGCTTAAGTATGTTTTTTTAAAAGGGCGCTTCCTCACCTGTTCGAATTTTTACAGTGGGCCACTCCAACCGAAAAATTTCCGAGTTTATTCAAATTCTAGACTCTTATAAACTTAAGCTGGTGGTGGATATCCGCACCATCCCCAAGTCTCGTCACAATCCTCAGTTCGGCGGCCAACGCTTGAAAAATTCTTTAGCTCGTCATGGAATAGAATATACACATATGGCTGGCTTAGGCGGTCTCCGTCACGCAAGAAAGGATTCAGTAAATAAAGCTTGGCGCAATTCTTCATTTCGAGGTTATGCAGACTACATGCAGAGTGCAGAATTTTCTAAGAGTTTGCGACATTTGATTGCAAGATCAAAACGTAAGCGATTGGTTATGATGTGCGCAGAGGCTGTGCCATGGCGCTGTCATCGCTCTTTGGTCGGAGACTCGCTTCTAGCTCAAGGACTATTTGTCGAAGACATTTTCGGCGTAGCTTCGCATCGACCACACAAACTGACTCCATTTGCAAAAGTTCGCAACAAAAAAGTCACCTATCCCTTTAGCGCGTTGTCTCGCAATTATGCGAGCGGATTAAAATCTAAAGAAAAAATATAATGTTTTAGGTGATACTTCGGTATCTTTTTTGAGCGATCTCTATTGTCTCTGTTTTTTCAATTGCGCCGCCATCTGTCTCCCAACGATCAGTTGCTCGGCTAAGACTCGAATTATAATCTTCGACAACTGGGTCGTGTGCCGAAGAAAGCTTTCGAGCAATCGCAGCAATTACGATTAAAAACAATCTTCTAAACGAACGAAAATTCATATTTTTAAAACCTTACACACTTTCGCCGAGTTCCATTGGGAATAAAAGTCAAACAACTCGATTCCTAATCAAGACCGAGAAAGCCATCCTCTGCTCTTTTTGCCATACGTTTGAGCGCCGCTTCACCAAAATCACTACGCCAAATTTCATAAGGCACATCCTCTTCTATTTGTAGGTGGTCATGGAGTGCGCTTTTAAGGGATTTGATAACTGACCGAAAAGGTATTGGATTTGCTTCAAAAAGTTCGTGTTCAGCTGCATCAAGCAAACCCATTATGTGTTGGTGTTCTTCGTGCATCTGAGTGGATAGTACGCCTGCGTCTTGTCCCTTATGTCTCAAATATTCTACAACGGCAGGAAGGTTGCTCTCTTCGAAACTTACATGATCCTTTAGAGCTTGCTTTAACCGTTGAAAGATATCCATCGCAGCAATTTTATCGTCATCTAATAAGCAGCAGGTGCCTTCTTCCAGACGCCTAATAGCATCCATAATCAATCCAAAATCTGAAGATAATAGTTTTTTAACTGGTTGAGTTTTAATCATACTTTTCTTTCTATCGAACAATTAGATATTTTTAAAAACGTCCCATTTGAAGAATAGTTGAGCGCACCTATAGGTAGCAAGAAGTATTCCTTATCTACCGTTCTATGAGTAAGGAAACGGCGTTTACAATTGGCAGACGGATTTTCTGCGGTATTTTACAGTTTTAATCCACCGTAATTTCAATAGGATTTAAAATATCGAACTGTGACGATGGCCTACCGACAACTTACAAAGTTGATAGGTGGGCCGATATTTCACCTAAATTTTTTGGCCTCTTCTGGGAATACCGAAATTGGCTTCCAATCGATTTTTAGGACGTCCAATTTTGCCCTTTCAATCCTTCTCAGGCACTCTCCTGATCTACAACTCAAAACCTCCGATAATGCATACCTAAAGAGCAAAGTGCATATGCCAAAAACAGTTTTCCAAGTAACGATTCCATGTCGAACCCTCATTTCCTGAGCCGTCTGAGATTCACTTTGATGCTGGTAGTTCCCAGTCCAAAATGTCTCGCCAATCGCTCAATAGTCCATTTGTCGACCCACCGTAGTTTTGCCAGCTCGGTGAGGTCGACCTTATCTTTTCGCCAAACTACCTTTCTCCCTATAAAGACGGTTAATGCCTGTGGTTCGACTAGATTAGGACCGCCTCCACCATTTATCAAGAAAGTCGAAGTAACGACTGCTGGAATTAAAAAAAGAAGGACCTCTGGGGGATTCACCTCAGAGGACCCTTTGTAGTGGCAATCAGGCCAGCAATAATTTATTTAAGCTTAGGAAACTTGATTATAATTTTATCCTTCTCTTGTTCCATTTGAACCTTAGTCGAGTCTACCCCAGCAGGAACTGGAAAACTTCTATGAAAAGAAGATGAAAAATAGTTAGCCGACCCATCAGCCTCCGTTTTCTTTTCAACTTTCCCTGAAATGCTAAGTTGTCCGTCGCTTACGCTAACCCTCACTTTTTCCTGGTCGAGCCCCATTACCTTAAGTTCATAATAAACAAATTGATCATCCTCTCTTTGAGTAATCTCCTCAGCACTGCCCCCACCAAATCTTTTCTGAAACCACGAATCAAAAATTCCCCTCCCCTCGTTGGGAGTTTGAAACTGTTTCTCCATCTTGTCTCGCATTTGCCGCATGCTCTCAAAGGGATCGAAGGACTTGTTGAATAGATCATCGTTGTAAAATTGATCAAATAGAGGATCAATATTTTTATTTGTAAAGTTACTTTCTAATTTATGCTTCGGAGAAATATACTGCTGATAAAGAAATAGACTACCAGCTCCAAGGGCAAAGCTTAGAAGTACGATAAACAACCTGTTATTTAATATATTTTTCATTGTTGCTTTCCTTTTTAGTTCCTATTTTCGCTTCCACGATGAGTCCCTCCAGCTTTTTTCGAAATCTTTTGGTAAAGAAATGCATTTTCGTCATCAAGATTTGAGAAACGCTTTTCCTTCCAGCTCCAGAGCTGCGAATTTATTTTATGTTCAGTCCAAACAATGGCAGCTTCTGGAATATAAGTTGAAGATGTTGCGGAAAAATGCCCCCAATGAGAATAAAGCTCTATCGTACAGGTGTACTTTCCAGAATCGTATTCTAAGCTCGGCATAAACGTTGTCAGATAGGGCGCTGCCTCACGAAGACGGTCCAAGGTTCGATTCGCAAAAGCTACTAAGTCTTCAGATGCTTCCATATTTATAAATTTAAAGTTTTCAAAATTCATAATCCGTCCTCCTTTTTAAAGTTGCTAGAAGTCCAATCATGTAGTCATCCTATATTTTAAATTCGTATTTATTTAAAAAAAATCAAGTCTGTTTTTTTTGTTTTTAAGAGAGATAAAAATAATTTTATCTCTCTTAAATCTTAAGCTTTTAACAGTTTAAGCTTTCTTTAACTTTTCTACCTTTTTTACGATTAGGGCAGCCATAGTAATGATTGGAATCTGACTTTTTAGCATGATCTCGGCTACCAAAAGTAGATTCTCCTAGGGGGCGTAGTGGACTCAACTGAATAGGACTAAAGCTACCCACCTGCGAATTAGGAATAGAGCTCCGCAAGCTGTCGGACACTGAATAAACAAAGAACAGTGTCGCTAGAAACAGAAGCTGCAATTCCAGAAGATAATTGGTTTTACTCATATGCATTTATCCTCCTTTTTAAAACTAGTGTTTCTACAAAAAATATAAAAATGGTGATTAAAAATTTCAAGATGATTTTTTTGTAGCACCTTAGTTAACGAGTTTTTAACACTCAATTACTTACCCTTGACTTTAAAAACTGCGAATTTATATTTTGCATTAGAAAGGTTTAAAGGAGGTAAAATGAAACAAAAATACAACCATATAAAACCCGAATTTCTTTTTGACCCATTTAGATTTTTTGACAGCTTTAATAGGGACTTTGATCAGATTTGGAGCAGGCCACTTGCGCCCACTGGAGCTACAGTTCAGCCCGTGTTTATACCCGAGGTCGATGTAGTTGAAACCGATGACCACTATTTGATGTGCGCAGACTTACCTGGATTCCGCAAAGAAGATATTAAAATCGAAGTTACTCCTGAAGGTTCTGTCACTTTAAAAGGCACCAGAAACATTAGCCACAATATGGACAAGGCAGAAACCTTACTAAGCGAAAGAAGAGCGGGAGTCTTTGAAAGAAGCCTACAGCTTGCTAAAGGAGTAGATGCGGATAAAGTAAGTGCCGACTATGAAAATGGCGTCTTGAGGATTGCACTGCCTAAAGTTGAAAAAGTGCAAAAAAAGCTCATCCAAATTGGAGAGCCTAAGGGAGATTCTGGAAAATCACTTTTCAAGTGGCCACTTGGAAATTCCTCCAACAAGAGTGTAGAAGAGAAATAGCACTGCTCTTCTCCTATAGGCACTGGATAGCTCCAGTGCCTATATTTTTTTGGAGTGATAGAGAAGCTGGCCTCCAATCCATGCACAAAATCTATTTTTTCGCCAGGCTACCATTCGCCCTATAGCGACAGTTAATTCCTGCGCTTTGACTAAATCAGGACCGCCTCCACCAAAATTTAAACTAATTTTTATATTTTTCTTGTTATTTCCAGCCATTCTTTTAACCTTAGGATAAATGCACTTATTAAATAAGAATCTCATCTTAGGCATTATCTCAATTTTTCTAGCTAGCTCCTGTAACAACTCAGGAAGTAGCACCAGTGCTGACGCCATTGAAATCGAAAAAATTAATGTCTTTGATGTCAATACGAACACGAATGCGATTTACGGAAACAGAGCCACCACCAATGCGGCTTGCGAGGCAGAGTACAACAACACTCACTCGGCGACATTCGACTGCAATCATTTTAGCGCCTTGCTCTCATACACAGGTGATAACGGTGGCATTAACCTACCAACTAACCAAGGATTTCCAACAGACGTTCCCCTTCGCTCTCATACAGATACTTTGATTGCAAATGACTGGGCTGATTTTCTTGATGATATCGACGTAGATTTTAGTACCGCTGGTTTGACCAATATTTACCGTACTGGTTTTTACACAGATGGAGTTGCAGGCGACAATTGCTCGGACTGGACTTCAACTACTGGCAATGGTGCAGGTTACAGAGAGGATTTTGGCCCGCCAGGCTATTGGCTTGCTACAGCTGTTGCTTGTTTTAATACAGGCGCTGTTAGCTATCTTTGCCTCTGCTGGCAGCAGTAATCATGTAGATGCGTGTCTGAGGTCTTAAAGGCTCATCGTTTTTCGTGAAAACGGGAAGCGTTTTTTGTCCCTTGTATCTACACGCTTAACCCTATAAAAACTAGGTAGATGAAATGTCCATGCGGTTCTAACCTTAGTTTTTCAAATTGCTGTGAGAAGATTTTAAAAGGAACGGCTAAAGCAGAAACTGCCGAGAGCTTAATGAGATCTCGCTATACCGCCTATACCTTAGCGGACATTTCTTACCTTGAGAAAAGCACTGCTCCTGAATCTCGGTCAGACTTTGACCATGAATCCACTCGCAAATGGGCCGAAGAATCTAAATGGATAGGTTTAAAGATAGTAACAACTGAACAAGGTCAAAGCTCTGACAAAAAAGGAATCGTAGAGTTTATCGCTAGCTTTGAGCAAAACGGAGTCCTCGAAGAGCATCATGAACGCTCTCGATTTCGCAAAGATGATAA
This sequence comes from Bdellovibrionota bacterium, assembly GCA_041391385.1. Taxonomy (GTDB): domain Bacteria; phylum Bdellovibrionota; class UBA2428; order UBA2428; family UBA2428; genus CANIGN01. Next base: position 144,050 of record JAWKOD010000004.1, on the reverse strand, counting down.
TGGCCAGTGGTTATTTATCGATGGGGAGTCACTCTCTCCCCAAGCTACTCTTGTTCGAACAGAAGAAAAAATCGGTCGCAATGATCCCTGTCCTTGTGGCAGTCAAAAAAAATACAAGAAGTGCTGTGCTGATTAAAAACATGAAACCAAGATAGCGAAAGCTGGAGCTGGAGCTGGAGCTGAAAAAATTCATCATCGATAATCGCTTCCCATGCCGCTTTCACGGATTCTCTCAATTAATCAGCTTAGCTCTTTAGCCTTAAGAAACAACGAGACCCTAGACCCCTTCCCTAGGCTGCTTTTTATATTCAAGTCTCCACCAATAGAAATCATATATTTTTTAGCATAGTAAAGAGCGACACCACTGCCAGCATCACCTTCTTTATTGCTTTTAACCTGTACTTCTCCCAAAACTCTAATAAGTGAGTCAGGAATACCGCACCCATTATCAGAAATGAAAATTTCATAGCCATTCGCTAAAGAATTAACACCAATGGTAACTAGACCGTTATCATGCTGAATAGACTCAATTGCGTTATTTAAAACATTTGATACAATTCGGCCAATATTTTTTAGTACTTTAGTAGGATGTTGAATTCGCGAGGGGCACTCTGTAAATATAATTTTTGTTTTAGTCCGATTTTTCCACTCAAGCTTCTTTTCTTGCACAATTTCTAAAATGTAGTTTTGAAGATCCAGAACTTCGGATTCCACCAATTCACCCTTCTTTGAATAGTTGAGCAAGTCATTAGCGATTGTTCGGATCCTGCCTGTAGCTTCACATATTAGCTTTCTTGCATCATCAGGAAGATTTTGAAGACTCCCCGTAACAACAGCTAAAGCTGCCAAAGGGGACCTTATGTCATGAGCTACTTGAGTTGCGATATGTCCTAAAGCAAGTGTTCTTTCACTCTCGATTGATCGTTTATATATTTTATCAACAGCCTGAATGAAATCCTTCATTTCACCACTTGCCTTAATTTTTCCAGTCTCAAAACTTCCTGATTTCTCGAGAGCCTCGAAAGCCATACCTAAGCCATGAATAGGCTGATGTATTTTTCGAACTACATAACTGGCCGAATAGATTATGACCCCCAAGAATAAAAGAGCGCATAAAAAGAGGATAGTCAAAAACTCCTTGTTAGGGACTTGTGTACTTATCAATCTACTTGTATCGAGTTTTGCAAATACAACATTAAACACTGGCATCTTAGATTTAAGCTGAAGATTAGGAACGACAATATCCTCTGGCAAAAGAGCAATGGGGATGTCGGAGACCGGTATAACTTTAATATACTCCAAGCCCATTTTGTCTTTAAAGTCATTTAATTCAACATTCACAAACTCATTTAATCCAACAAGATCCCAGGCACGCCACTTATCTTGCCTAAGCAAAATTTCTCCTTCAGCCAAAGAACGGGCCCGGGAAAGTGACACTTTATATACGGACCGGGATACATATTGGTAAGCTAGAAAGATACAAAAAGACCCCGCAATGATAACGACTATCTGTGTGTACACAAGATGACGAAGTAAAATATACTTAGAGCCAAAATACCCTTTTATAAAAGTTTTCATTCTATAATACAGGCTCAAACCCTTTCTTTGTATATTTTAAATAGCTGATTTTTGCATCTGAATGGCCACCACTATCACCAAAACAAAGTTTTCCAACCGTTAGATTATAAAAGCACTTGTTTTTTTTAAAGGCACTCAAGATCGTAGCTGCTGTAACTTTACCAGCAACACGCTTAACAACACTTCCAGCAACAATCCCTAAGTCATAACCAAATGCATTGTCAGGAGTAGGATCTCTCCCATAACGGAGTTTAAAGGTACGCTCGAAGTATACTGATGAAGGACGACCACGAACCCAAACAGCTGCCATATAAAATGGACTCTTTTTTGTAGAAATATATCTTCTCATGACATCAGAATCCACGGTACCCCAGGCGGAACCAGCTACAGTAGGTAAATCAATACTATTAGACTTCAATTGATTCGATAAACTCACAAGTGCCTCTGGATAAGCTGTAAAACAAATATAAGAATAATCACCTTTTTTTAATTTATCTAATTCCTCGTTGGGCAATTGCAAATCAAGATTCAATCTAACAATGCTAATATTCAAATTGGCATTACTCTTATCCTGAAGTTGCTGTTTAAATATATCCTCTTGGCTTAACGATGGACTAGCTGAAGGATTAATAATCACTAACCCCTTTTTCTTTGAATAAAAGCGTTTTAAAAAATCAAGCATCGAAGAAACTTCGCGATCCATGGAGTGTCCAGTCGTGTAGACAGTATCTCCCACTTTTCCAAGACCGTTATGATTACAGCCAGGAGCAACGAACAAGACATTAGCTTTTTGAGCAATTTTTGCCGCTAAAAGAGAGTCATGACTACCGGGAAATCCAAAAAGCGCAACGACGCCTTTTTCGACAAGCTCACTGGCACTTTGAATTGCACCCAACTGCGAAGCCCCTTCAACTTGATTGATAGTTAGTAATTCCCTAACACGTTTATCACCAAGCATTTTTCTTATCCCTAAATCAAAACCCATCAAAAACCCTTCTTGTATCCTCGAGTTTACAACTGCGGTTGATGAACCATAACCAAGTTTAAAATTAGCTTTGAGACCAAATGGCAATAAACAAGAAAGCACAATAAACAAATTCAAAAACATTTTCATACAATACCTAAAATAAATTCTCTCATCATAAATATGGCAAAAACAAGTAAAGCTATCCCCATAGCTCTATCTATTAAAAGTAAATTCGAATGTAGCATTTGCTTTAACACACGCGAACCTGAAGAAAGTGCCAAAGATACAAACCATATCCCACTAATTAAAATAAATTCCATGAAGAACGCTGCGTTGAGCAACATGGATTGAGAGGGCATTATAAATTGCAATGAGACGCTCATAAAATAAATTGCCGCTTTAGCATTTAACAGAGTGGACAAAAAGCCTGATCGAAATGCTCCCCAATGTGTAATCCTGCCATATTTACGTTGAGCCTCATCAGTATACAATTCCTTAGGTTTCGATATAAGACACCTTACTCCGAGCCAGGCAAGATAAAGAGCTCCTAAAAGTTGTAATATGTGCAGAACTCTTTCGTTTTGCGCACCTAAGAGAGAAGTTAAAAAGACCGCGTATAGAATATGAATAGCATTACCGCTTGTAACTCCCAACGCTGTCCATACACCGATTCTACTAGAAAATAAGACTGAATTTCTTGTAACGAGTACAAAGTCTGGTCCTGGAGAGATGAGTGAAAGCGTATGCACAATCGCAAGGGCCAAGAATCGGAAAGCTAATTCCATACGACTTCATTTTCATTAATGGCAGGATACACACTCACAAGTTTTTGATCGCCTATAAGAGAGTAAGAAGAGGCGTTTTTGAAATTAATGTTTAAAATTTTTCCATTAACTTTTGTATATGCAACTACTTGCCCAGAAAGCTCTATTCCAGAATCAAACACCAGGGTGGCATCTTCTTCACTAACTATCGCAATATCAAGAGCGTCAGCTCCACCGATTTGAAATGCCATTTTTGACGCAAGACTATCAAGCAACCTTGAAAGGTATTCAAAACTTGGGGCAATAAAATAATGTGGCTGTAATTCTGTTGGATCATAATCAAATTCCACACAAGACTCATTAAGGCCCATTAAACGTGGGTTATTGGTTGCCTGAAGAATTTCCTTTGTTGATGATAAAAGTGCCGCGCCATAGGCCTTTGGTTGATCATCATCTAGAACAAAACCACACTCAAATGACCACCAACCAAGCCTAGCTAAAAGAGTTGCCTCACTGACTAAATTTACTGTTTTTGCAGCTATCGCTTTGTTCTCAACGGTGCCATGATTTAAAGTTTTAAATTTAGCCAACTTCGTAACTGACGAGTAATATTCTTTATCAGCTGGAAATTGAAATGCTTTTAAAGATATTTCGCCAAACCTTTGAAGACACTTTGAATAAAAGGGATCAGTAAGTAAGCAGGCATGACCAAAAGCTTCATGAAAAACATCAGGATCAGGACTGTATTCTTTAAAACATCTTTCTCTCATATTAGTTGCTATCGGTAGTATTTTTTGACTTAAATAGCCGAAGAAAGTTCTTGGAGCAATTAGACCCGTTACAGGTGTAGCCCCCCAACCAAAAGCTGCTAGCCGACTCCCAATCTCTATTACAGATGGAATTCTTTGAGACACAAATCCAAGCTTACGAATTCCCTCAGCACATTTAGGATGAGCTAAAGTGCGTATATTCTCAAAACATTCATTAGTTAACTCATGCCACAAAGCATTTTGCTCACTAGTATATTCAGGCAACTGCTGATAAGTTTTTGAAGAAACTGAAACTGGCGATAACATAATTTAAGGCAAGCTCCTAAATGGACTTGCAATAAGAAGCTGTCTTCTGCGTTCTACATCAATAACTAATTCTAGTTTAAACCCCGCATCCGCTAATAGTTTTTCAAATTCAACTCTGGTGCGTTCTTTGCCTCCCGTTTGCAAAAGCATTGTTATATCCAAAAGGGTAGTAGGCCCTAAGCGATCTTCAGGTAGAATGGCCTCGGCGAGAGTTAACTTGCCATCATCGTGAATATGAGCTCTAACTTTTTTAAGAATACTCAATGCTTCAGTGTCATTCCAATCATGCAAAATCCACCCCAAAGTAATCATGTCGAATTTCTGATTGACGGGTAATCCGTATAGAGATGCCGGCTCGGTGTGTTTAAAGAAATCTCCAGGCACATATGCGATGGGATAGCCAAGTCCCTTGGAATATCGAAGAAACATTTCTTGGTATAAAGGTACGGCGCTTTCTAGCTCATAAATCTGAATTGATTTGATATGTGGAGCAGCTTTTGCAAGTGCTAGTGACCATGCGCCGCTTGCTCCGCCAACATCAAGGACAGTTTCAACTTTTGAAAGATCTAATTTTTGTGCAAAAAGTTCCCCTTCCAGTACATTTGCCTGGTGCATTCCCTCCATTAAATCACGGAAGAGTTCAGGTCTTGAGTTCACAAAATCAAACGGACCCCTAACCTCTGCTCCAAACGCTAATTGCCATTGAGTTTTTCCACTTTGCAAAGCTGCAAGAAGGGGATCTCTACTAAATATACGAGATGCAATCCGATCATAATTTTGTATCCACAAGCCCATATATAATTCGGAATCAGGGTCCAAATAATCTTTAATTTGTGTAGAAAGAGCAAGGCCGCCCTCAGTCTCAGATAATATTTTATGCGATAAAGCGATTGCTATCATTTCATCAGCTTCGGGTAGCTTTAAAAGTTCAGCTTTTATTTGTGATGGCGACTTCGTAACATCGCAAAGTATTTTATTGGCACCACTACGTACCAACCAAAACATAGCCTTAGAGGTTGTACCGTCATAAAGGATAGGCTTTGGCGTGAGTGTATAAATTCCATTGGAATTCCGAGTTAACAACCCTACACTAGTTGCAGCATTCAAAAATCTGCTTGTAGCATTTTCATTAAGTTCAAGACTATCCGCTATATGAACTGCGCTCGCGCTGCGATGATTTGCAAATGCGCCGCGGCCCTTCAAAGCATTTAAGCAATTATGCAAAGTAGCAGGCATAAAGCTTGTTGATAACTGAAGAACTAATTTTGCACCTGTCATAGCCACTGACACTTCAACTCCTTACATAGTTAGGGCGATTAAAATATCCACATTGATGCTCCATGTCAACGACTATGAAGCTCTAGTAGCTAAAGAAACAGGAAAAATAACTTTTCAGAATCCCCATCACAAACAATTACTTAACCCTTGAGCAAACACACAAAAGACTCCTACCTCTTATAGAAAAACTCCTATACTTAAACGTGCAAAGACTCCCTCATCCTCGGTATGTAGTTTGCCATCTTTTTATGTCCCAAAACTTTTATAGCCTCTAGCTGATTATGAGCGCGGCATCTCAGGCGCAAATTCTCCTCTGTGGCCCCACCCCCCTTTGCAAAAGCTCGAATGTGATCAAACTCCAATGCGTGTTTTGATGTGCATCGTCTCCCACCGTTCTCATAAGTGCACTGCCCCTTGTCTCGCTGCCACACCTGCCGCTTAACTTCTTGCGGAATGTATCGAGAATTACCTTTATCTTGAGCCTTTGCCGTATTCACTTCCAGCGCTGGGGCAGCTAACACCTTTGGCGCTTTGGGCTTTACTCGCTCAAGTGTTTTAGTCACAGCAAAAGCAAGCACTTCTTTTATCGAAGCATGCGGATACCGATGAGCCATTAAACTTCTCAGCTCTTCTATTTCTTTTAAAAGCTTTTCATCTACTAATATTTTTAGCTCTGTATGCGTTTGCGAAACGGGCCTCAATTTTCAGGCATCAACCTCTCAGGCTGCGAAGAAGAACTCAACAGCTCTCGCTCGACTTCGCGTGTGGATTTATTTTCTAAATTTAGAAGAATGCTTTTTTTAACTTCCAAACTTTGAGTTTTTTCTTGTCTAAAAAAGCTCTGCGCCTGTGCCAATGCACACAAAGATAGCGCCCCGCTTTCTAACTTCTTTTCCATTTCAGGCAGCGTATTCAACAAGCGCATACTAGCAATTCTTCTATGAGCCGCCCCATTGGAATACTTCAGCTCCTGCACCACATATTCGTATAAACTCGAATACCCCAACTCTGCATATAAATGCCTGCGCTCTATTTCACGCAAATGATGCAATACCGAAAGCGTCACCTCGCGCTCACTGCGCGCCAGCTCCTGAGTTTTTACAAGCAAAGTTTTGTTGTCTATTTCGCTCAATTTCATAGGCAAATTCACAGCTAAATTCATAGACACGCTTATACCATACAATTGTATGGTGGCAACTATAAGCAACCCTAATTTAAACTTTTTTCCCTAAAACTAAACAGCCCTCAACCACCGAACAAGCTCCACCATCGCAAGGGTGTCCTGCTTACAGTATTCGATCATCGCCTTTTTGATTTGCGTCTTTTCTTTTGCATTTACACTCGGATCAATCAAACGAAGATAAGCCCTTTGCGCAGCTGACCCATCGCCCACTTCGAGTTCATCATAAGACAACTTCTCGCCAATGAGCGCCGGGGCCACAGCTTTGATACTAAAGCTCCCCGCAAAAGCATTGTCGTACACATGCGCTTTAAATATCGGCAAGGGATCCACCAATCGATCAATAATACTATTCAACTTTTTAGAATATTTGGGATACTCATCTGCCAAGCGCCTCATCACGCCTGCTTCAAAACCTTTGTTGTAAGAAACCACACTCCCCACATCGCCCACAGTACTCACTAAACTCTCTACAAGACCGAGCCTTGGATCTATATCCTCAGTATTTAAAAACTCAAAGTGACTAAGCGCCCCCTTCTTAGTTTCCACATGACAACTAAATTGAAAAGGAATCTGCATATACGGGCCCGTCTCTTTGTATTTGGGAATTGCAAAAGCAATTGTTTCAAAATCCAAATAATAAAACGGGAACTCCCACGACGACATATCGCTCTTTATGCCTTTAGCATTTACATGTCTCTTCTTGCTTGAATAACAATCAACAGCTCTTTGTTGATTCATCGATAGCTTCTCTCCCACCAGATCACTGAGCTTAATCTTGCCCCTTTGATAAAAGCCCCATGCTTTTTTTCCCATCCCCGGCAAATCAAAAACACTCAACTCTGGAATCTTCTTTTCTTTCCAGCAATGTTCTTTAAACGAACACTCATACGGATCATCACAATGCGGCCCAATATCAACATCAGGCACCTTAGCACCCAACAAAACTTTTTTAATCGCTTTTACATCTTTAGGAATTTTCTCCTTAAGCTCTAAAACCTGCTCGGTAACATCCACCACCTCAAAGAGATCTTTAAGATCAGGATATCGACACTCCGAATTGATATGCATCAAATGATACGAAGACACCTTTAATCCCGAATTCTCAGCCACCCATGCTTGAATAGCCATATCGTTTAAGTGCACATCTTTAACACTGGTAGAGGACTTAACTTCAATCACCTTCCACTTAGCACTCTTCTTTTCTTTGTGAAGGATATCCACCTTCACCTGAACATTCTCAAACAAAAAAGTCGCCTCATAAATTGTACACTCGCCCGCAGCCATTGCATCTAGGGTCTCAGCATAGGCCTTTGCAGGATTGCGAGGCTGAGCTGCAATCAACACCCCACCCGGATAAACTTTTTGAGCCGCAGCACCCACCTCATGACCCAAATCAAAAACCGCTTGCTGCGACTCCGACACCTCAGGCTCCAACTCAGGCGAATGCACACTCAAGTACAAACTCTTCTGACACTGCATCCCCCGAACAATCTTAGATTTACTTAAGTATTTATAGCTCATCCCCACACACCCACTCTTAATCTTATAACCAATCCCCGTGTCACATAAGGACACACCCATCAAAAGCCCATCACCACCCCAGCGTTGGGGTGGGATTATCCGAGACTAATACTCCAATGCGATTTTCTCTTGCGGGAATAACTCAACTCAAACAGCGTATTTCAAAATATAATTATTCAGTGATGCATTCCCACTGATCAATTCTCTGGCTAAAAAACGTCTATTGGTGAATCTCTTTAGAATAGCTCGAGTTCCCATACCTAAACCTATTGCGCCAATTGCGGTAACGGGGCCTCCCATAGCTCCCAAAGCCATTTCAAGCCTTGCAAAGAAAAGTGCATCTGCAGCCAACCCCACAGCTACACCACCGGAAGAAATTGCACTCGAGTAAATCGTCTCTTCATAAAACTGGCTTCGATCTATTGCACCCCTATAAAGCTGATATCCATTACTTGCAGCATGAATGGCCGTAACACTTAGAACACCAATAAAAAGATGCTTAAAAAATTCTTCAAAAGGTTCTCCTATAGCATCCACGGCATTATCCAAGCGCCCCCTAATAGCATCACGGGTATGCGGAATACTATCTAGCTTATTATCTAATCCGAGTTCAGAAACCTTCTCTTTTACTTCATCAAAAATATCTTCGTTCACCGCAAAATCAATCTGCTCAACAAGTTCATCATTAACACCTTTTACAGTGCCCGATAGGACCTTCTCATTTACTTCGCGCATCTTCTCTATAACTTCATTAGGGTTGTTATAAATTTTCACTTGGATATACGGAGATCCAGAAGCTTCGCTAAAGTAAACATCCCAACCTTCTTGACTTCCCGATTCTGCAAGCTGCGCAAGCCCACCTGTTGCTTCTTTAAATAAATTCTCACCAAGCTGCCCTTGTATTTTACTTATCAGGCCATCTACAGAGCCTTGTCCTAATTCTATTTTCTCAAGAACTAAATCTCTAATCTCTGAGATTGTATCTGCCTTATCTTTTAGGAGTTCGTTAAATGCAGAGACAGCCTCACTAGAAATCCCGTGAGCTTGAGCAAGCGCTGGATTAAGAACCCCGTCCACAATCAAGTCTTCAAAACGTGTGCCGTCTCCGATATTAAGTGAGAACAAATTATCTACAATTGCTTGATTTTCCCATTTTTCAGTCAGTTCCAAAATGGATAGAGTCTCTTCGTTATTATGTTTTTCAAGGAAGGCTGAAATACTCATATGCACTTAGCTCTCATCTACTCTTGTAGCTTTTTTTCTAACTGCTGAATTCGATTTAGTGCTTCATCAAGCTTTGTGGCTAAAATATCGTTGTACTTGGACTGCAAAGCTAACCTCTCTTCAACAAGCTTTAAAAGCTTTGCTCCAGAAAGAGTATCTAAATGATCAGAAGTAGTAGCCCCGATCTGTTTAGCTTTCTCCGTAACACCATGTTCATCTAAAAAACCTTGAGCCTGTGCAGCCTTCTTCTTCAACTGGTCTTTAATACCAGATTCCTCAAAGCGATTACTTACCAACTTAACTTTAGAAGAAGCCTCATCCTTGGCCTTTTCAAATACCTTCTCAGCAGTCTCTTTAATTTTCTTTTTAAACATAACTCTATCGCCCCTCTTCTTATTCTAAACTATTTAAGTTTAAAGTATCACTCATTCATCCCTAATTACTTTGATTAGGGATTGAATATTTTCTGACACATTTACCCTCAAAACCTCGCAGATAAATAGCTTCTTAATTCGTTAAAATCCTCACGGGCCTTGGATTCATACTTTTCAATCAACGGCAGAGCTATAACTTGAATTAAGCGCACAGTGTTTAAATCATAAACGACTATGGCGTGAGTGTTGTGGGCATCAACAAACATCGTTGAGTAACTAAAGTTTTGATTATATTCCATATGACTCTGGCTATAATCTCCGAGTGGGACATATCCCCTACCCATGAGCCACTTAATTTCTAAATCCTTATCGTGTTCAGGCTTTGTATCCGAATTTTTTCGCTCGGCAAGAAAAAACAGAGCCCTAGGATTTTGCTTATTCTTAAGCAATAGCATCTCACGGTCTTTAGCAACATAAGTTACTTCAAACTTGTTACCAAAGGGATGTAAGGATTTTTCAATTTGACGGATGAGTGAGCCTTCAAACTTCTTATGTTCTTCGTATTTATTAAGCCCTATCAGAAAAGAAACGAGAAGCAACAAGTAGCAAGCCCCTTTAAACAAGTCATCGACCATTCGCCTCCTCAGGCTTTGGACTAAACGTTGAGCTCTTAGTGTTAGCTTGTTCATATAGCAAGTATGAGCTAAAGCTGTGTCACCGGAGGACACACCCTACCTCGTATACATTTGCACCATGTTTTGAAATCGTAGGCTTCTCTTGATTTCAGGAAATTGACCAAAATATTGAAGTTCTTTTTTAGACCTATTACCTGCCTTTATAGTTGCATCTATATAATCAATGGCTCTTTCAAACTCGCCACTAAGAGCCAAAGCAAAAGCTACGTTATAAAGGCAATACGAATCAGTACAAGACTTCTCATTAGCTGAGATCGCTGCCTCTACTCGATCCTTATTATTTTCTAATGCTGCCACAAGAACACAAGCTGAGGCGTAAAATTGCTTTAACACCAGATTACTTACAGAATCCTTTACAGCGCATGAGACCCTCAATCTACTCACGGCCTTTTTTGTGTTTTTTTGATCGTAAGCATAAATACTCCCAGCAATATGACAGTAGAAAACTCTATCGAGGGGCCTTTTATAATCCTTACTCACGCACAAAAAATCCGAAGCAATGGCCAGACTTGAGAATTCCTCTTCAGCAATAAAGTAATCAACCACCTTCTCGCACGACTCATAGTTAGAGTTTGCACACTCTACAAGTTGCGATGCAATCGCTCCCTCGTCACTACGTCCATAGCTGATTAAAGTTAAAAAGAGTAGACCTGTTTTTGTGTTGATTAATGATCTCATAAGACAATTATGAGATCGCTGTGTGTCACCAAAGGACACGCCTCCAAGACATACACCTATGCAGCTTTTTTAGATTTATAATTATCCAAAATTAACAATGCTGTTTTGTTTACCAAATCAACTAGCTCCGGTGGAGCAAGCACCGTGGCCCCAGCCCCTAGGCTTAACACCCAAGAAGCCAGTTCAGAATTAACCTTAACCTCAAGACTTAGCACTGCTCCCGAACCCTGCTTTTTTACCTTCTGCGACTTGTGCCATTTTCGCTCAATAACATAGGGAGCAATACTGCCTTCAAGTAGAATTTCTACCTTAGACACATTCCCCGAACCCACCAAACCAAAGTTATTCTCAAAAAACTGCTCTGGGCTAGCGATTTTAGAATCGTAATTTTCACCCAAGGTTTTAACCGACTTAATTCTAGAAATTGAAAACACTCTAAAATCATCTTTAGAAAAATCATGAGCCACTAAGTAAGCTCCCGAATCAGCAAAGTAAACACACTCCGGGCCAAGCTCTCTTTTACCGACTTAGCGGCGCCCGCACCAGAAGCAGCAACATATTCTATTTCAAGCCTTGTGCCGCTTGAACAAGCCGCATGAATATCATCCAAAAAGATTTAGGTACGCCTGCCCTGCGACTTGGCCTTTAATCCAATGGTAGAACAAAGTTTCTTAAAAGTGCTACTGAGTTATCGCCCAACATACTTTCGAACTTTGAAAAAGCTCTCTAAAGATGCATAAAAAATCGAACCCTCGTAGTTTTTTAATGATTCTCTGGCTAAAAACAAAGCAAGCAACTCCTCATAAGTCACAACCACTTTAGTTCCAATATTCTTAAGTCTAGATATTTTCCAGGTACCCGTGTCGGTGCCACTATCAGAGTTTTCCACGGGAAATCCACATCCCTGAATAGCATCCAAATCCCGATACACAGTCCTGCGTGTGCAATTAAACCCTTGGTCATTAAGCCTAGATAACAACTCAGGAACTCTCATCCCCTCGGAAGAATGCTCCAACAAGCTAATGATCCTAAGAATCCTACTTGCTTGATCGTTTCTAGACATTTCATTAATTATCGGATCTCTACCGGCGTTAATTGTTAATCCTCAATTAACCCTGGAATTCTTGATATCCTAATGCGCAAAGAGCCTGAGCCCCGCACGCTCTCAAGCTCAACCCCTGCGGCTTTGATAGCGTCAAAATCCCGATACAGAGTTCTTCTATCCACGTCGGCATACTCCATGAGTTCTTTTATCGTTAGGCCCGTTTTTCGAAACGCACAAAGTCTTATAAGAATACTTAAAACCCGTATAGGTTGATTGTTCCTCGGCATACACTTTCTATTTCTCATACGCATGTGTCGCAATAGGACACACTCCTAAAGACGATAGAAAGTATCGTTAATTCCAATTGCTGGGCAGTTAAGCATTATCTGATTACTCGAAGCGATGGCATAACTACAACTTGTAGTTGACGGCAAAGAACCACATCCCGTTGAGCTTGTTACCGTAACATTCATGCTACCAAAAGCAGTTTCCGAATAAGGATAAGTACCCGATATAGTGCAGCCACCTTCGTAATAAGAAAAACCACAATTGTTTAACTGCAATATCTTAGACGAACCCGTGTTAGCAAAGCCCCCATTTATGGGATTAGGACCACAAGCTCCCGAGCCACCTCCGCCTCCACCGCAAGAAGATAGAAGCAGAAATATGGTAACCTATATTTGTTTATATTCTCCATGAATAAAAGTATTCAGCATGCATGTGACACCAGGGGACGCAGGATTAAGTTGTTGGATTTAAAAATTATCTCTAGTCCTCAAGCTAGAGACGTAAAAAAACAGTGCCAACAATAACAACAATTACGGCAAAAATTGGCAAAATTCCTTTATCACTTAACTAGCTATTAGCTTATTTAGTTATAACCGCAACTAAACTAGGCATCATTATTGCAATCAGTTGATCTATCTATGCACGTATTATCAAAATCATTATTTTTCATAATTTACTTATTTAGCACCCTCAATCTTTCGCTCGCAAATAGCTTTAATCACTCAGCGCAAGATGGTGATTACTCAAAAGCTTGGTGTGAAGAAAACAATGGCTATCACCAGAAGCCTCTCGGCAGCTATGGTAGAGCTGATTGCGTGACAGATAAATTTGCTGCTGAAATTGAATTTATTGACCTAGTCGTAAAGCAAGGAATAGCACAAGCAACAAGATATGCGCATGCAACAAAAAAACAAGCCCTAGTAGTAGTAATAGTTGAAAATGAAGCAGAACTTACTCTTTTCTTAAAACAAAAAACATACTGGGAAAAGCAGTGGCCTAAAATTGCCTTCAAATCATATGGCTATCCCGTTAGTCAGAAATTAGATGCTCATTTAAAAAGTAACCCACCAGTGAAATTATCCAAATCACTTATATGCCACCCCAAGAACAAGGGATCATATGCAGTTACTACAAAATATACTCCCTACAATACAATTAGAGAGTGCTGCGCTTCCAATCCGAAAAGCAGACTTCCAAAAAACTTCAAACCGAGCATAACTGAATTAACGGAGTGTCACGAAGGAATTCAAGAGGCGATAAACAAACTACACTCCTCGATTAATTAATAATATTACACCCCTAATTCTGTGTCACAAGAGGACACATATGTAAACAAATGTAATTTAATCCTTATTTTAAGCGAAAAAAGATTATATTCTTGTAAAATTAACATTTTATAAATTTAAAAAGTCGAAATGAAATAGGTGGAAAATACAGAGCTAGAACTTATCAAAAACTCATTTCTCGCTACACTTGAAAGTCTTGGTGGCAGGCCGGCCAAAAAACTTTAAGAAAGAAAATTCGATGCAAAATTGAAGTTTTTGATGAAGCTAAACGATATCTCGTATCTGTAGGTTTGATTAAACTTGGTAAAGGCAAAGGAGGCAGCGTCATCTTAGCTAATTTTCAGGAAACACCTACTACATATAATATTAATTTTGATAATAACCCTAGACTAAATTCGTCCGAATTACTTAACACTAGAGCAGACAACGTCGAAAACTTAAATAAACCAATAATAGCTATTTCAAATGAATACTTAGAAAAAGTTAAAGAATCACTTCTTAATTCTCTTAAGCGATTAGGTGGCAGCGCTGGGCAGAAGACTTTGAAAAGAAAATGCGTTGCACGATTGAAGATTTCAATAGAGCTAAACGCAGCTTAGCTACAGGTGAAATTAAGTTAGGAAAAGGCCGAGGCGGTAGCGTGTCTTTGTCTAACGATAATAACTTCGACTTGCCTATTAGAAGTACAACTCCTAGTGAAACTCTCCTAACTTTAACTCTTGAAAATTTATCTGAATGGGAAAAGGTAGCGGTTACCAGACTAGAGGAGATACTAAACTTTAATGACGTAGAAGAATTATGCGGCAAAGACATTGGGTCGATTATTCGGGCCATAAGAAGAGAATCCGGCCACGACAAACAGACAAATAAACAAGAAAACCTTTGTGCGTTGGTTAAAATCTACGGACAAGATCTCCCACAAACGCAATCTTTGGAAAAAAGATGAGAGAAAAAATTAGTTTAAGAACAGGCGTTAAAGAATTAAAGAGATTTGTTCCTGGTGGCACATCTGCATTCAACTTTGTAACTAGTTGTCAGCTGCCTATTGAACTAGCAGGCGAAAAAAACTCAGGTGTTAAAAATGGATTAGAAACAGTGCACGGTAGCATTCAACTTAAAGAACTGGCTGATTTTCAGCTAGACGTACACGATCAAACTGTCGAATTCTTTAAATCAGTAGGCCAAGATGCCAATAAACTATTAACATTGCCAACTGGTGCTGGTAAAACACGAACAGCAATACAATCAATTCATACCTGGATAGAGAATTCATATGGAATGGAGAACAGTTATGAAAAATGCAACTTAACAGTTTGGGTTGCGCAAAAAGACGAGCTCTGCGAACAGGCTTTGAGCAGTTTGTTGAACTGTGGCAATGCAAACCCTATTCCGTTAAAACTGTCTTTGTTAGATTCTGGGGAGGATACTGGCACAACGTGCAAGAAGAAGTACTGGCTTCAATAGAAAACTCAGAATATCCAGTAGTGCTAGTCACAACACCACAGACTCTTTGTAATCAATTAACAGAACGAGGTAACGAAGCACTTTCAAAAGAAATAAAAGGGAACATTGACTTACTTGTAATCGATGAGGCACACCATACAACCGCCCAAGCTATTTAACAATTATTGATTCTATTCGAACTTACCAAACTATCAACGAAACCGAAAGCAAACTAAAGCTATTGGGCCTAACTGCTACCCTTTTAGGAGCGCTGCGATTTTTGAAGAGGGAGTTAAGCAACTACAGGATGTGTTTGGTAAAAACATTATTTACCCTTCAGAAATCTTAGCAAAAAGAGGATTAAGACGAACACCCAGTCCAGATCTTATGTCAATGCTAACTAGCGAAGGCATATTGGCAAAGGTTAATACCAAGGAAGTATATTCTGAAGTCACAATTGACCTAGATGATCTAATTGGCACTGGTGACTCAGATCAAAAAATTAGAGATGAATTGGAAAAGAGCAAATACAAAAGCAGCAGGCGTCGCCTGGCTGCGCTAACAATTACCAATATCTTAGACTCAGACCCAAATGCTACCGTTATTTATTTTGGCCCTAGCGTAGAGGATTCTAAACAAGTAGCCAGTTTACTTTTAATGTTTGGAAAAAGTGCATGTCA
The DNA here is from genome assembly GCA_041391385.1 of Bdellovibrionota bacterium. GTDB lineage: Bacteria > Bdellovibrionota > UBA2428 > UBA2428 > UBA2428 > CANIGN01. The sequence goes on along the minus strand of JAWKOD010000004.1, from coordinate 127,970 downwards.
CATATCAGCAGAAACCTCGCGTGGCAGAAGAGAACAAGTAATAAGAGAATTCAAGGAAGGCAAGGTAAGGGTCATTTGCAATTGTGAATTATTAACTACTGGTTTTGATGCACCCAGAATAAGCCATGTTGTCATTGGGAGGCCAACCACGAGCCCCGTACTATACAGCCAAATGGTTGGACGAGGTATTAGAGGTAAAAAATTCGGCGGTACCGATGTTTGTGAAATAACACTCATCAAGGACAATTTTAAACGAAGCGGGATTGCTACAGAAGAAATATGGGAAATGGTTGGTGAACTCTTTCTACTCTGGAAAGAAAACTCTAATACACAGGCTGCCTGACATAATTTTAGTAAGACCTAATAGAGTGAACTTTAACTATTGTGCTTTAAATTGAAAGTATGTGATATCAAGGGACACGGGTGTAAGTTGTAGGAATAATTAAGAAGTGGAGTTTTAAAGCAGAACTGGTCAGATTTACCTTTAGAAACCTATGCAACAGATTCAATAGACACATCTATTTAACAATCAATTGCAATATCAGTGACTACTATTTCATTCACATCGCAACGAAATGCAGGAAACCTATTCCCTTCTTTCTCATTATCACAAAGTTTAGACCAAACAGATTCAGCTATAGTAGATCTAAATATATCCCATGCTTACTTAAGCTTGCCATATTTATAGTTTTAGATATTTGAATGTGTGAACCGTCAAAACTCTAACAATGGATTTATTTTGTTACCGTGCATGAAAGTACCGCCTCCAAGTGCAATAAATATGCTAAGACAACAAACACTACTAAGTAGCATTAAAAACAAGGCCCCCCACGCTTTCAGCGTCAATTAATTGAAAATCTAAATTCGACAACAGTAGTTTTTACTAAGCTTATTTTTGAAAACTACCGATTCGTATACATGAGTATGGATATATTCACACAACAACTAGACTTGAATTTGATCGAAAGGACTCAGCTACACGGAGAAGATATTGATAACGGAACAGTCTTTACGCCAGTTAAAAAGGCTCAGGCCCTACTTATTTCCATTTCAAAAGAGATTGCGAGAAAAACAAAAAGTGGTCAGAGAGTTACAATCCTTGAACCTACGTCTGGTGTAGGCAACCTAATTGTTGCGCTTTACAATAACCTTAAAGCATTAAATGCCGACTTTTCGAAAGTCCAGGTATTTTCAAATGAGTTAAATAAATCGATGTTCACTCAACAAAAAAAGATTCTGAGTGGCCAAGCATTCAAGGATTTAAAAATAACATTTTCCAATCGTGATTACTTATTCTCAAGTACCTTTGAGGACATTGATTACGTTATCATGAACTCACCTTGGCTAGGGTATAAGCTGATCCCAGCTGTTCTTCGAGAAAAAATAAAGCGTAATTTTCATCTTTTCGGTCAGTTTGATTTACTGGATGCCTTTGTTATTAAAACCGCCAACGAAACGAAGCTTGGAGGTAAGTTGTGCCTCTTTCTCCCCGACAAAGTTCTTTCAACTCAAGTCAAGGGCACTTGCCTTAATCTTTTAACAGATAGAATTACAATTGAACGGTCAGTTCACTTGGAAGAGAATTTCTTTGCTGAAGTTTCTCATGCAAGCGTGTATCTAGAAATATCCAATAGTCCGAATACTGAAAAAGCGAAACCTGCTGGTAAAAACCAAGGCACGAAAATCTCCGATGTGTTTGAATTGTTCCGAGGAATAGAAATTTCGGGCCGTAACTCCGAATGGATCACAGAAAATAGGCTCGGATCGCTTGATCCATCAAGAAAGTTTCTAACTGGTGTAGACATTGGAGAAGATAAACAATCGACACGGCCACAAAGATACTTGACCCGAAAAACACCAAAGTTCCTCATCAAAAGTCAGTTTGAGTATACTGGTCCTGCAATTCTTGCGCGAAAAACAGGAACACCTGTGGAGTTTAAACTTGTCAGTAAAATGCCATTTTTTTCACAGGTAGTTTTTGCAATGGTTCCCAAAAATAAAGATCTTGATCTCAGTGCAATTTACAACTTCCTTAAGTCCAACGAATGCAAAGAACAAATAGACCAACTATCAGGCAAACAGCACCGTAAACTGTTTCCTTATATTACCCTATCTATCCTAGGGAATATTCATATTCCTGAAAAGTTTCTTAAATCAATAAATAAGATGGCGGCATAGGCGGTGGTTGTATGAAACGAATTATTGATTGGTCAAAGGGCAGAGAGCGAACTGACACGACAGGTTTGTCCGATAATAAAATCACGACTGCTCTTGTTGCATATGCTGTTTTATCCAAGAGAGAATGGTTTGATCAATGCAAAAGCGGAGCAGTCAGCGCAGATCAGCTTTATGCCCAATTTAGAGAACTTTCTGAATTTGTTTTTGGTGTCGATGAAAGCGCTGAATCCCTTGCAGAAAAAGGCAGAGAAGAATCTGATAAGCTGTACGACGCCATTAAAACCAAAGCCTTTGAAAGGTTTACTTGGGACGATACAATTTGCGTAGATGTATACAAAGAAAGAAGCTTTCGAAGCAATATTAGATTCTGCTCAATTCTATTTCACCTCGGTGCAATTAGTCTTTCGGATGAAGCAAACGACGCGGAAATATTACGCGATAAAAACTCTGTAGAAATTAGACCCAAGAGCCAAGCAAAAGTATATCAAAAGGATTGGATGCTTTTTGCTCCCCCGACATTTTCGTCTTTTGTGTCGTATCTCCAGTCAAATATTGAATATGAGGACCTGGTCGTTATCAACTTCAGTAAAGATGAGACTACTTTCTGTGAGAAGTCGATTGGGAAAACTCAAGGAATACGACAAACCCTTCAGTCAACTAGCCCAAAGTTCTCTGGGGACTCAGTTCTATCTAGGAAATACATTATTTTTCATGGCCCACCCGGAACCGGGAAAACAAGAGAGGCGTACAAGTTTACAAATAAAATACTCTCATCTCACGTTGAGACGTATTCAAATGGCGAAGTGAAGGCGAATGTATTTGCAAGTTCGTGGCCTGAAGATCACGAAAGGCAGCAGTTATTTCAAAAATTTCACAGGCTATTTTGCTCTACTACCCAGTTTCATGCTTCCTACGGATATGAAGACTTTATTGAAGGTATCAAGCCTATCCCATCCGCCAAAGGCATTCGTTATGAAGTCATTGACGGCACATTTATGGCAACTTGGAGAAAAGCAACTGGGATACATGCCGATGTACTTATTTCGAAAGTTACGCAATCCGACGATTCTACATTGCTATACCCTGAAAGCATATACGTCAGTCTCTATGATCTAGATATTGATGGATTTGAAGTATTGATTCCTGGTCACCCAGAGCCCCTTCAAGGCATTTATGATACTAGTGAAAAATGCCTCCGCATCAACAAAATTAATACAGACAAGCTCGGCGATGAGTTTGTTGCTAAAATTAGAGGTAATAGCTGGGGCCAGCCGTTTGATTATTTTATCTTTATTGATGAAATTAACCGTGGGAAAGTAGCCAAAATCTTCGGTGAACTTCTCTTGGCACTTTCTGTTGCAGATGAAGGATCAGCACCAGAAGTTCGAACTCAGTATTCTAAAACACCGCTGTTCCTTCCAAATAATCTGCACATAATTGCTACAATGAACACTACGGACAAAAGCATAGATCTTTTAGACCAAGCATTTCGCAGAAGATTCGAGTTTATAGAGTTGACTCCACTTCGAGCAGAGGACGCAGTTTCCCAGATAGAATGGAAAGATCTTATTGCTGCGTATAAAAAGACACTAAATATTGACATTGCTCAATGGTTAAAAGACCTAAATGAATCTTTGGTCCGCAAGGGTCAAATCGATCATGATCGGCAAATCGGGCACTCATACTTTTTTAAAGCGCTAAAGGAATCAAAGAAGCCAAAAGCTAAAAACCTACACTTCAAAGATGAGAAAACCTTTCTATCTTGGACTCTATTCAAGGTCTATGTACAAGATATATTTCCTGTTCTTCAAGATTTTTTCCCCAGTGATAGAGATGGGTTAACCGCCATCGTACCAGAGCATCTGGTAGACGCTCATACCTGCTCTCTTCGCAATGACATACGAGATTTGGTGAGAAAAGACCACTTACTTCAATTTTCTGAAGAAGACTTCAAAGTATGGGATACCAAAGTAAAGCCTGATTTCTTAACTGTATTTTTATCAGAGGCAAACTTAAAAAAGTCGGCATAAACTATGAAGCCGCATAAAGAAGTAAATTTAATAGCAGGACGAAGCCTCCTTAATTTAGCTGGTCAAGGCTATATCGACTTCTATATTGAGCATCAGGAATATCTAGATAAATGCCTCGAAGTAAAGTTATCTAAAAACAAGCAAATCGAACTGAGCGCAAAGAGCGATTTTATGGGCGTTGTAAAGTTCTCGGACTACTCACTTCGAGTGTTCCCCAAGTTCTTCCGAGAGGAAACGCTAAAGCTGCAGTCCTTTGATATGTTCACTGCCTACTTTTTTGAAAGAAAAAATGAGAATAGAACCCATCGCGTTCAAACTGATGTGAGTCCTGAGAGCGGTGACTCTTTTTACGATTATTACTTTAATCTGCTTTTGTTGGACTTCCTAAAGGTCGTCAAAAGACTTTCAAGACAGATTTTCGTTGATGAGATTAGCGAAGTCTTTGGCGTTAAGGGTAGGATAAGATTTTTAGATTCAATTAAATCTTCAGGCGGTTTGATGCATAAACATGTGTGTCAAACAAATGAGATTCAAGACGACCTATTTTTTCTTGGATTAATGAAAGCATATATACGACTTATACGCTCATTAGTGATTAGTGAATCGGTTCAGTCACTTTCAAACAAATGTCTCGCTTGCCTTGGCGAGGTGAATGAAGTTCCACTATCAAGAGACAATTTAAATGCTTTCAATAGACAAAAGGAAACAATTATTCGAAAGAATCTTGCACTGAAACCAGTTCTCACTCAGGTAGCAGAGGTTTTGGAAACACTGACAAATGACGTTACTCCCATAAGCCATCTTGGATTCTCATTTAATCTAGCCAAAACATTCGAACTAGCGGTTTTTGAAGCTCTTAAATCAGGGTCGTCGCGACATTCTTTGGCATGCCATTCAGGCAACAATAAGCCAGAGAGATTTTTGAACGTTACTGCTGATTTTAGCATGCAAAATGATCAAGAGGTTTGCAAGACTTTACACATAAAGCCAGATGTAATCCTTGCTGACTCCCTAACAGGAGAGGTCATTTCCATCTTGGATACAAAGTACAAACAGTCACTAGATCAACGAGGAATGCCAATAGTTAGATCCCAAGACATCTACCAGATGATCAGTTACTGGCTTCACTATCGTCGTAACAATTCGCGAAATCCTATCTTGCTGCTGCTGCATCCTGCTGAGGCAGATAATAGCACTTCTGAAATAGTTAGAGTAACTGGTAGAGGAACTTTTGAGACGGGACTTGAGGGTGCCTCTTCAGTAAAAATAGTTACGGCTGAAATTAACTTTATGTCAATAGCGAGAGTAAAAGTCAAAAATGGATCGCTAGAAGATATTGGCTCCAGCATTTTGCAAACTCTTGACTTGAATACCCAATCCCCTACCTTAAAATTGGCAACTTACAGTTAGTGGCAAATACAATTCCCCGTGCTTTTGGCGGTGCTATGGGTTTCTCAATTCTATAAGCAGCTTTAATTTTCCATGCCCATTTTGGCTCACCCTCTTTGAAGCTATAGTTAGGGTCGTCCTTTGTTACTTTGTGAAGTGGAAAGTCTTTAACCCAATCCTGGTAGCTTTTGTACTCGTAGCAACTTTCGATAACCATTACACCAATGATTCTAGCTCTCTTGATTCCTTGCAGTTTTCCAAATGGCCCAGGAGTTTCAATAATGGCCAATTCCTTCCCAATATGTTTTTTAGGTATTCGGAATCCGCGAGTCTCTATTTTTTTCGTGCCACTGGCGATTAAATCACTCCATGGCCACTGAATATTAATTCCCGTTAGTACGGCCGTTTTCATAATTGTATTTCCGGAGTTGATTTTGTGTCTTCTGTATAAATCTTGTCATACTTTTCTTCTTGAGCCTTTGCTATTTCAGCAGTTTCTATATTTGAAGCATGCCTGAATCTCTCATCCCATGATATTTCATGGCTTGAAGCGTTGAACGCTGGGACATTACCACGAGCATCACAGCAATCCTTTTTGTTATCCCAGAGTTGTTGATATTGATAATAATCCTTTTCACCATTTCCAATATAACAAGTATTAAATCGAATACGAGCATTCGCGCATTCGATTTGGATCTTCTTGTAATAAAAGGCGATCTCACCATCCGAAAACCTACTATCAGCAGCTTTTTGAAATAACTCCGGCTTGAAGAAGAGAGAGTAATCAAAACCTGTTTCTTTAGATATTGCTCTAATTGCAAACGGCGTTAATCTAGCCATTCCTGCTAAAACACTAGGAACTTTGTATTCCTTTAGAGTTCCAATGAAACTCCAATCAAACAAATCAAATTTTGGAACATTCGCCCTTGATCCAAAACGTATCTTAACTGAATCTGGATCAGTAAAATATCCGTCTGGGTAAATCGGGAAAAGAGGATTTATTCTTACCGTTGTCCAGAAGCCGTTTTCACTTAGCTTCCTTAGTGCTACAAGTCGCCTCAGAACAGATGGAGATCCGGGCTCTAAAGTCTTTGTCAATTGCTCATTTCCCCCACAAATGGAAAATTGAATAGAAGAAAGTTTAGGATCAAGAACTTTCATATACAGATCATCCGCAACAAGGTCTGATCGAGTAAAAATTATATACGGATACTGATAGTGACGGAGAATCTTAAGTAATTCTAGTGTTACTTTGTATTTTTTGTCCATCCACATAAATGAATCGGACATTGATCCAAGGCGAATAGGAATTCTCTTTCTCAAGATATCAGACCATTTCGAAGATTTGTCAGTTTCAAATGCCGTATAAAATTCTTTGCGAAGTTCAGCTAAGTTGACTGGAAATGGTATTGGCTCATTCCAATATCCGTGACGAGTAAGAGTCTCTTTTGCGTAACACCAAACACAATTATGTACGCAACCCCGTCCGTAGGTGTCTAATTCAAATGCATAGTGACATTTACTGCAACTAGTGTGGTAATTCACGAGCTTTAGAACTTTATTGTATACCACTCCCCCTCTAGGCTGATTTTCTCCGTATCTTGCAGCTATTTTGTCGTAAATGCTCCAGTCAAAGGTATCGGGATACTTGCTGTCTTTGATGCGATCTAAGATGAGTCGCATTTTTTGTTCTATAGGGCCTAGTTCACGATCAAGTTTTGGTAGGAGATTAATATCCTTAGAAAGCAGAATCTTTTTGTTAAATGGAATTACGTTATCTTTGCCTAAATTGATATCAAAGCTCATGGGAGACCCCTTTGGATTTTTTAGATCGTTTAGCTAAAGGGCGAATAGCCTTTATTTCGATCTTAGGATTATGAATAAATTCCTTTAGGGCCATTCTTGAGAGCGATGAAAAATCTAAGAAGGAGTTCTTTTCAAGGAATGACTCTATAAGGTGCCACTCGTCTTTTTTGAGACGAACTGCCTTAACAACGTCAGACACTGTATAACGGTGTAGTACCCAAGTTGCGTCGCGTCAACATCTATCACATAAGGAGAGCCCTAGTTTCAGCTAAAAGTCTTGAAGAACAGCCCCACCCCAGCGCTGGGGCACGCACCGTGGGAACAAATACTTCCTGTGATTACGTACACATAGAACAAAGACACTAGTCGTGCCTGGTCGTATGATTTGGCTTGTGTGCAAAACTTTAAAGTTGTTTTAGAGATCAATTTCTAGCTAGTAACAATTTAAGTATGTTAGATAAAATTATCGCTGGTCTAGAAGAGCATAAAGAAGAATTCTTTAGATACTTTGAATTGCAGGATCACTATGACATATCTATAAATTTTATTGAAGCCGGAGCAAACGTAGCCGCACATACTCACGACAAAGAAGTCTTTAATTATGTTCTTGAGGGTGAAGTTGAATTTACTGTAGAGGAAAATCTAAAAACGTATAAAAAAGGCGAATGGATTAACATTGCCAGCGGTGTACCCCACGCCGTTAAAACCAATCAAAAGGCAACTTTGCTCGAATTGTGGAAAAAGTAACCCTTAAACTCATTAAAGTTTTATCTAGCCTTGCATGCTAGTGTTCCACCCCAGCGCTGGGGCGGAGTAAGCAATGTAAAAAAAGTCCCAGCTAGTTCTGAATGATTTTAAATTTGTACAGAAAGAGCATCAGAGCGTTGCTTAGTATAATTTGGAATTGGGATAATCTCAGAGAGGATCTTTGGCAGTAGTTTAACCCCCAACCTGCTGCATCTAGACTGTACCTCGACTTCTTCATATCGACTTGTAACAAGAATAGCAGATTTGGCAATTCCCAACTGCTCAATTAAATCGAGTCCATTCATGGAGGTAGTAACAAATTCGTAATCAATTAAGAAGAGTTTTTTCTCGGCGTGCTCGCTAGTTACTTTAGATTGCAATAAAGACATGGGATCAAAGAAATGCTTAATCTGAAACGGAAAGCCTATTGATGAGAACCTCATATCCCAAACATGATGAATCGTATCGTCATCATCAACCACAATAACTTCTTCTAAATTTCGAGTAGATAGTCGCGGCACAAACCAATCGGGTTCTGAAACTTTCTTTAATTTGATAACAACAGAAGTAACATTAGGGATACCTGTCTCAAGTATAAGCTGGCCGCCCCATCCTTCGACTGTTTTCTTAGCGTGATAAAGGCCCAATCCAGACCCTGTGGATTTTCCACTTGAAAGGCCCTTTTTTATGCCACTTTGCTTAATAGTTTGGGGAAATCCACAGCCATTGTCTTGAACAGTTATCAACACGTAACCCGATTCGTCGTTATCTAAAAAGACTTTCACTGTGCCGTTTGTTTCTATAGCTTCTACACTATTGTTAATAATATTTGAAATAATTCGCTTTAATTCTGCTGGGTGGACATTAGCGAAATGGCCATAAGAATTTTCATTAAAGCAACATTCGATTAAAATATCGTTACGTGATTTATACTCTGCACGTTTTTCACTCACAATTTCTTCAACGATTGCAGAAAGTATACGATTACTAGACTCATCCAAAATGGGTTGATCCCCAATGTGCATATCTACAACGCTTTGGCGACTAAGATCGTTTGATATATCCTTTATGCGCCCGACTGCACTACGTATCAATACGCGAATTTCCTCTGGAAGAGTATCTAATGACTGTGTTGCCACTGATAAAGCAAGCAAAGGTGATTTTATGTCATGAGCCACCTGTCGCGTAATATCGCGCATGACCCCAAGCTCCGCTTCCTTTTGGCGATTACGCTCATACCCCTTAATAAGAATTAGCTTATCTTTGATGGCTTCTTTCAGATCACGAATTTCCTCTACAGAGCTATCTATCTGATCAAAATTGGCGATAGCTTCATCGAGCCCTTCTTTTTTCATTGCGGCACTAATAGTCTGGAACTTCGCAAGTGGATACTTAAGAAAAAACTGAAAGCAGAGATAGGCTAAAAATAGGAAAAATAAAGTTATAAGTATCAATTGATGTGCTTCAGCCAAAAAGTACGATGCAAAGGTTGGTGATTCATAAGTATAACGGATCTTTCCTACGAGTTTGCCATTGAACATAAAAACGTGAGTGTAAGTAGCCACGCTAGAGTGAGTCCAAACGTTTTGATGCATGTAGATTTGTCGATCATGAGCGTCAAGTAATTCGCAAGCTATCAAACGCAATTCTACGCAAAGCCCAACGACCTGCTGTGCAGATAGAGCTAGTTGGTTCGTAAGTAATGCCTCGGACAATGACTTTGAAGAATATTCTGAAGCAAGCTTAAGTGCACGAACTTTTTCTTCAGACGCAATTGAAGCATTTTTATAAAATTGTACAGACAGCGGTACAACTACCGCCAACACAACAATTGCAAGAAAAGTATAATTAGCTCGTTTAGCTAAACTAAAAGTTCTCATAAGCTATCCTTATAAAGAACAAAGTTTGGTGAAAGTGCATTAACCCTAAGTGGAAAACTCTTGCGAAAAACCATATTACTCTTAAGATTACCTAAGGGTATAACTGGCATTTCCTCATTTATATATGAAAGTGCTTCTTTATAATAACTATCCAACGTGATATTTAAGAATCCCTCAGGTGGATTTCTCATTACTGCTTCAAATTTAGCATTCGCTACATCTCCAAAATTCATAGGAGACCCCTTAGCAAAAGCTTGTCTCAACAGAAAGTCAGTTGAAGGATAGGTGGCAATCATTCCTCGAAGAAAAATCTTAAAGTTTTTAGTACGGTCTAAATAACTGTAAAAATCTGCAATTTTTCCAGATCCTGATTTTTCAATGACTTCTACAGATCGCAATGAAAGACCGATTTTCCTTAGTCCCTCATCAGCAATTTTTATAGCATAGAGTGCCATAGCATGTGGTTTTTCTGGAAGTGATACCACTAAATCAGACTCCTTAGGCCACTTATGTCGAGGTACCTTAGCTAAGTACTCTCGCGCAAGAGAAATATTGTAAGATCCAGAATCTGCACTCTCATATCCAGGCATTCCAATGGGTACAATATGCTTGGGTATTAAGAAGTCTTCAATTTCAACACCTTCTACAATGCGCTTACGATCAATCGCATGGAAAATAGCCATTCTCAAGTTTCGATTTTGAAATACCGGTAAGTTCATATTGAAGCCAATATAAAAACTACCCATAATGGGATAAGAGTAAGTTACATAATCCTCATTCTCTGAATACTTAGCAATCTCGTGCCGTGCAATCTCAATCAAGTCCAACTTCCCCTGTCGGAATAGTTCCTGGGGATTGTCTGTCTCAATAAACTCAATACCCTCCAACGGTACCTTTTCACGATATTTGTCAAACTTTTTCAGAATAACCTTTTTGCCGTCTAATCGATCAAACCTAAACGCTCCTGTGCCTACCCAATAATCTAAAATATTTTTAGATGACTCTAGAATTCCAAAAGGAATGATCCGAATATTCGAACTTGCAAGAAAATAGAGAAAATCCAAACTGGGAGCAATAAGGTGAATTTTCAATATTAACTTATCCAAAACCTCAATTGACTTAATGTTTGTAAAGCGCATCTGACTTTCAATCTGCGTATTGGATTTTGATAAACTTTCTAAACTGTACTTTACATCTAAGGCATCGAGTAGCTTGCCATTGTGAAAGTAAACCCCATCTTTTAATTTAATAGTGAGTTCCTTAAAGCTTTCGTCGTAAGTCCAGTCTTTTGCGAGTTGGGGTTCAATTACACCGTCTCTTGAAAAGAAAAATGGTCTCTCAAATATTTGGTTTAGAACTTCGGTCCAGTCTTGCCCTACAGATTTTATGGGATTAACAGGCTCTACTATTGATTCGAATGGCAAATACAAAACAGGCAGTTTTTTCTTTTGTACAAGAGCTAATGTACTGAAGAATAATAAGACTACTGAAATAAAAACCCAGCATTTTATGCTTATTTTTTTCATATGTATTTAAACCAACTTTCAGTAGCTATTTCTGTGGCTAGGCAGGACCTTAGAAAGTGCTGATGGGAAACTTCGCCATAATTTACTTGTACATAAATCTGCTTATTCGCATTCTTAGCCAATAATCGCACTATTTCACCCATATAACCATTCCCTTGCTTGCCTTCAAGAGTAGCAATACCCCATAAGTTCAAACCCTGAGAGAAATCATCAATTGCTGCACCGGCGACAGGCTCCCCATTACAACGCAAATAAAAGTATTTGGTTCCAGCATAGTAAGAAGAATGAACAACTGGCCATAGAGGGCTTTCAAATGGATTTTTCCGAATCCTACCACTTGAATTAATTTTCCAAAAAACCTTCAGATCATCTTCATTACTAACTTCGACTAAATCGCATCCCAGCAATGGTCTCTTGATACTTTGAGTAAAACTTAAATAAGCTAATCGGGATCCTGTGGGTTCTAAGTTTTTTTTAATTGATTTAAGGAGATTATGTTTATCATTTATTTTTATAACTCGATCTTCAACTTTAACACCCGACCACCGAGAGAATTCTAATAGATCTGACTGAAAATTCTTTAGAGTGAGTTTCTCAGGCGAATGTAGGCGCATGAATGTGAACTTTGGCCAAATGAGCCCCTCAGACCACACATAATAATCAGATACCTTGTTACGTTTAACCTTACAAAAAAGGCGTAAAAATGAATCTTCACTTTCTCTCCAAACGTTATTTAGCACTTAGTACCTCACTCTTGTCTAACATCAGCCAAACGAATGCTGACACTAAAATCATTGTGCCGTCAAAAACAAATATGTAACTCGAGCCAACTGTTCGAAACAGCACGTAGCCAACCCCTAAGGAGATCAATGCGCACATATTAATTGAGGCGTCTAGCACTCCGATGAAATGGCCGATTAGTTTTCGGCCAAGCAATTTCTGAAAAATTGATAGACTTATAGGAACTGCGAACCCATTACCGATACCAATTAAAAACATCACACGTGGCAATAAGCCCTGTGAGACAAATGGCAACAGTACGAGGCAGCTGCCAGTTAATAGTAAACTTAAAAAGAAAATTAAAGGCTGTTTTAATTTTCCTTTCATAATCATAATGAGTATGTTTGAGACTACAAAACCTAATCCCAGCGAGCTAAAAAGTTGCGCTAATGTTACTTTGCTTTGGGGATCAAGCAAAGTAACTAAGTACTCAAGATAGCTAACTCCAAGATAGAAAATACAGTAAATCACCAACAATCCCAATGACAGCTTACTCTGGCAAATCTTTTGCATTGATTCCTTAAAGCTAAGTCGAGTGACAACTCCTTCTTCTATTTTTTCTGTTTTCGGAAAGTCACAAAACACCAAAGCGCTGGCTAGAAACACTAAGAGTAAAGCACTCAATTGCGGTAATTGCAGATTTAAATACCTTCCAATAAACGAAGTTATTAAAATTGGCCCAAGATAGCGAGCACTTGTTCGTGCCAAAGTGACAAGTCCATTTACCAAAAGATAATTCTGTCTCTTCTCTCCCCAATAGGAAGATAGTATTTCAACTACAGGTTCATAGATGACAGAAAACAAAATATATACGAAAAAAATACTTAGGTACCGAAACGACTCAATGGGAACAGCACTAAGTGCTATTATGATCGCGGATGATAAAACAACCAGAGCAACAACAAGGTTTTTGCTTAAATTATTACTAATCCAATGACTACCAATAACAGATAACAGGAGTACGGGCGCATATTTAATTACACCCATACAAAGCAGGTAGTTTTCTTGGCTAAAGGGATAATATTTAGCATCAGGCACTGTTGCCATAAGAGCCCACAGAATGAGGGCAAAAATGAAGTGTGGAGTAACATTAAGGAGCATGCCTAAATCCAATCATCCCAAGCACCGTCTTACTGTTATTAGGAAGTACACAAGTCTTCGACAATTCAGAGGTACGATAACGAAGCGTTACTCCGGCTACTTCGTGTCCAAAAATAAAAGGACTAACTATGGCGGGGTAATCATGATTGGGCTCGTTTATTTTTTTTAACTGAAAACGGTGTCCATGCTGCACTCGCTGTGCAATCCAACAACCATCTTGCACCGCCTGCAACAAAAGCCTCTTCCATTCGCCAATCGTGGACTCATCTCCAAAAACAACATGTTTTCCCTGATAGGAAAAGTCACGTTTTATTACAAACGTATCACGCTCTTGCTCAAGAAGTGCCATTCGTCGCACGAATTTCTCCTGTGCAGCAGTAGAGGCGTTACCAAGCCAAAAAGAATCGACAACTGCAGCAGGTCGAGAATACTCCGAGTAAAGAGCGAGAAGAACCTTGCTGTTAAAAATGTCAGTTTGTTTAATAGGGTTAAAAGCAGAAATGCCGTTCTGCGAAGCGTATTCTTCGAATTCGAGAATTAAGGATGCAGACTCTTCGTCATCGAGTATATCTTGGCGGGACACAGTCAGCCCTGGAGATAAAGCGCCAGATTGAATTTCTTTGTATAGTTCCTTAAGATCCATAAACGAAATATTAAGACCTCGTTTTTTAAGGATTTCACATAAAACAATATTTTGCTGCTCATACCTCTCGTAGCGCCCACAATTGCGATGAGTGATAATTTTCTTTTTTGTATTACCAGAAAAAGGCTGCCAAAGATTTACTAAAGACTGAGCCAAACTCCCGCAGTCCTGAGTCGCATCAAGTTGATTATACAACTCCTGTAGATAATTGAGAGCAAGAATACCTCCCATGGAATTTCCATAGTTCATTTCGATAAGCTTATAAGTATCATCATCCAAACAAAAACCGTCAGGACGAGCGATATAAGAGTCTACTTTTGGAGCATCTATAGTTAATTTAGTTGTTAATTGCTTTAAAAACATTAACTCTGCAGGAGTGAGGACTTCATTGCGTGAGTTGTAAAGTGCCGCCAGTCCATTAAGCGTGTCTTTTAATGCTACAAAAAACTGCTCTTTTTTTTCTAAGGCCCAGGTAACTGGCAAATGAGATATTGCCGTCAATGGAATTTTCGAGATTTCAGTAAAATTAGAATACGCCTTATCCATACTGTTAATCTCTCACCTTAAATAAAGTCTTTAGTTCATAAATTGCTGATTTTAATAATTCGATCTGCTCTGCTGTGTGGCTAGAGGTTAAAGTAAAACGAACGGCTTCATCACCTTTTCTCACTACAGGGTACACGACCCCTTTTCCAATAATTCCATAGCTATAAAAACGATTTACGATTTCGTTAAAATGTTCTGGAAAAATTTTAATGACAACAATAGGAGATTCTGGGGAAGAAAACATAGCAATGTTGTGAGAAGCACAAAAACTATGAACATCTGAAGAAGCCAATAACAAAAGCTCTCTCTTTTTTGTTAGAACTCCTTTAGGGAATTCTTCTAACTGTCTAAGAGCAATAGCAGTATGGAAATTGGACGGTGGTCCGCTATAAATAAGGAAAGGAGCTGTACTATCTAAAAGATCTCCTATTTCATCGCTACATCCTACAAAGGCGACAGGATTAGAAGTAGCTTTTGAAAAGCTGCCAAGATAGATTATACGCTTCAGCTCATCTGGCGATAACCCATCAATTACCCCAAAGCCATTTTCACCTAAAACACCAAACCCATGCGCATCATCAATAACCAACACCGCATTGAATTGTGCTGCTAGTTTTGCGATTGATTTTATCGGAGAAAAACTGCCCTTCATCGAATAGATACCATCTACGACAATCAGTTTTCGAATTGTGGGACTTAAACTTTCGAGACGTCTCTCTAGATGAACTAGATCATTGTTATTCCAGGCGAGCAAACTTTTTTCGTCTCTATAGGCAGCACGCAGTCCGTTTTTTAATGTGATATGGACATCACGATCGTACAATGCAACTGGAAACATTTGAGCTAAACTATAAAAAATTCCATAGTTAATAAGACTGATTGACTGTGCCAGTCGAACGCTTCTAAAACCTAAGTTGCATTCAAGGGATACTTCGAGGTTGCGAGTCAAATCAGTATTTCCTGAGATACGACTCCAGCCATTACGTAGTCCAAATTTTTTGGTAAGTGCTAGGTCCTCTTCGCAGATATCATTATCAAGGCCCAAGTAACCACAACTTGCGAAATCAACAAGCTTGTTACCTTTTGAAATAATGCTTCTTTCACGGAGCTGACTAACCTGCATCTGCATAAATTTACTTTGAAGAACTCTGCGAATTCCTTCTAAATGAGCAGATTCAAATATTTTCTTATTGGGTTTTTCCTTTGAATATTCGTGTATTTGCATGTTAAGCCCAAGGACGACCACACTGTAACACACGGTGTCAGGTAGATCAATGCATTAGGTGTTTTCAGACACACTTCAAAAGTATTTACAAGAGGTTAACCAATATAAGAAACTCCCCTGATCATTAATCACCGGATGGGAATTATTATTCAGTAACCCATTATTTCTATTGGTCTACTAGTTAGTTCCCCACCCCAGCGCTGGGGCGGAGTTATGTATCTCCAAACAAGTGCTTCATTAAACTGAGGGTTTTGGGAGTGAGGTTTTTGGGATCGGGTAGGCAAATCTCAGAGTCTGGGGCGAGTACTTTTGCGTAGAGGATTTCGTAAACACGTTTAACATTTCCGGGTGCGAAGGCAAAACAAAATGAGAAATTTTCTTGAAATCGGTTAAAATTGAGTATGGCTAATACGATTGAATTTTTACTTCGAGTCCTCGGATTCATAATCGCGGGGAAAATAGTTACCTCCTCAATTGGAAGTAAATTTAATCAACTTATGGATGGTGCGGAAATGGGAGCTCTGATAATAGGGCCTTTCTTGCTCATACTTATGCTCGCAGCTATAGCTGTACTTGGCTTGATAGTTGGCTATTTTTTGCTATTAACAGTCGGGAAAAAAATTGTACCTCGTGAAAATATAAACTCTGGATCAAGAGCTATTACAGCCCTTTTTTTAAGCTATTTGATACTCGTATTAGCTGGTACTTTTAAGTAACATCCCAGGAACGAGGCTCATAAGTGTTTCTGCTTTTATTGAGTCTAAAGGGCTGGAGAATTGAAATGTTTAAACTCGTAATTGTTGTCAGAAAAAAAGAATCGGTATCTCGTGAAGAGTTTCGGAGGATCTGGAAAGATATTTATGGGCCTATGTATAGGCAATTCCCTCAAGTTAAGTCTTACGTTCAATATCATCTAAATGATAGAAGAAAAGATACGGCAGAGGATCCCATTGATGGGCTTGCAATTATGACCTTCGACAAAGAAGAGGACATGCATGAAGCCTGGGATACTGAAGCCTACCGAGTAGCAGCGAAGATACGAGAGAGTATCATGAGAGAAACTGCCGTTGGAGTTCATGTTACAAATGTTGAGGAAGAAGTTGTTATCATTTAACTTTTGCATAGCAGCTATGGATTCAAGCTTAGTTAGCTTGCTCTGAGAATAGGGCCTTTCTTGCTCATACTTATACTCGCAACTATATACACTGGTAATTGCTGCGAATAGGCGCATAGTTTTTTTCAGGATACTTCATATGATCATGCCAGGCTCGCGACATAATATAACAATCGTGCGCATCTGGATTAGGCCTGCCTGCATAAAGTTTTGTATTGTCAGCTAAAGCTTCTGCATTTTGAGCTCGATATTTATCACCTTTAACAAACTGCTCGGATATTAGAGAGTTATAATCCTTCTTAAGCTTCTTATCTTTTTTAGCCTGACTATCTTTTCTCTCTTTGTCTTTTTTTACTACTGCATATATTGCAACTGCGATGACAGCGACAACCAGCGCAACAACTAGGCCATTTGCATGTGCTTTGGGAAAAATGAAATCAAAAACACGATCCACGTAGCTTGTAGATATACTTTTTTTGCTTTTACGCCCTAGCTCTTTTTTGAATTGTGCCTCTAAAAAATCAGAAAAAAGAAGAAGGTTTTCTTCATCGCTTACATAGTGATTGAAGGAGAAAACACCTCCAGCAAATCCCAGTGTTGTGGCGTCTCCAGGAATAAGGTCAAATATAATCATATAATCACCATAATAGGCTTCGTAACTATGAGTTCCTGGTATAGGCGATACAGTTGCATACTTCGCCAAGCCTTTAGCTTCTATCAATTTAATATTAGCTGTTTTATTATTCTGAGCATGAACGGGTGATAGAAGTCCTACCAGCAAACTCAAGAGTAATCCATTTTTAGTTGTTGATTTAACTCGCGCAAAAAAATCCATAATTTGCAACCCCAGCTTTCTAGAATATCATTTGGATCACTCAAAGCATGGAGCCTTATACGGACATAAGATTACTTTTATCGTGTAGTTTTTCAATCTGTGTAAAGTTAATATACACCCCTGCAACCCAAAAATTCGCTGCATCTCACACATTAAAAACGTTGAGGAAGAAGTTGTTATCATTTAATTCTTCGTATCTCTTACTGGCTTGTTACAACTGCACTCAAAGCTGCCTTTGAGATTAAAGCTATGTTTTTCTTCATCAACTCAGCATCTGGTGCATAGAGTTTTTTGGAGATTGGGTTTCCATCGAGTGCAAAAACTGCTGCTGTTTTTATTTGCTTTAAGCGTCCAACAACAAACAAGGCAGCAGCCTCCATGTCTACGGCGAGTGCATTCGCTCGGCTATAGAGCTCTAATTGATCATCCAAAACTCCTGCATAAAACATATCCGTAGTTAAAATGGTTCCTACTTTTGCTTTTGGTAACACTTTTAAAATGGACTTACTCAAAGCCAAAGTCAGTGCATGATCGGGAACTGATGGATACGCCAAGGGAACCATCAATGGAGAAACACCGTCTAAACGAATGGCAGAATCAGCCACCACCACATCGCCTACTTTTGTTGCAGCGTAGAGCCCTCCCGCTGTGCCAACTCGAATAATGTTTTTTGCGCCGGCTTCTATCAACTCCTGAAAACAAATCATGGCACCCGCTGCCCCTACACCATGAGACGTAACAAGCACATGTTCTCCCTTAAAGGTTCCTAAGTAAGAGTGATACTCTCTGTTTTTAGCTAAGAGCTTGGGTGATTTTAAAAACGAGGCGATCAATTCAGCTCGCTCAGGTGCTCCGCAAACAATGACCTTAGAATGTTTTTTATCCAAAGAAAGTTTTATATGTGGTTGAGTCTTTAAGTTCTGCTTAGCGCTCATAATGAAAACGATTCTAAGCATCACATTAGCAATTGCCTAGCTAAAAATGTTCGCTGTTAGAGAATTACGCCAAAATACTTTCTAGATTTTCAAAAAAAACTTCAGATTATTTGACCTTCACTCAGTTTTAACCCCGCAATTTTTTTGCGCACATAGTATGAGCGCATGTACTACAAAAAATTAAAAGCTTCTTTCTTCATACTAAGCACTGTATTGTTTTCAACTGAAAACATTTGGGGCACTGGTGCCAAGCTTCCCAGCACACCCCCGCCCTCATGTGACACCAACAGTAGCTCCTGCAATCAAACAGGAACAAAACCTCGGCTCCCTAAGAGCAAACAAGAGGTTGCAGCAGCCAGACCACAACCTCGTGCTGAGCCAGGTTGCGTAAAAAAGTAAATAAAACCATTACAGTTAAATCTAACGAAGTATTCGACGGAAAAGGATGCCTCTATACATGGCGAGGCGCTGGTTATCCCAGTAAATGTCACGCATCTAAAGAAATTTCAGAAAAAGAACCTCCTATGTTTATCTTAAGCCCAGGAGCTACACTCAAAAACTTGCAAATCGAATGTGCCTTAGATGGAATTCACACCACAAAGAACAACAAAATTCAAAACATTATTAACCGTGATGTTGAAGAAGATGCCATTACGATTGGAGAAAATATTCTGATTGAAGACTCTGAATTCTGGTTTTGCCAAGACAAGTGTCTTCAAATGAACAGGGCCAATAAGGTAACAATTCGCAACAACAAGTTCTATCATTCAAGCTTTCCCATTCTTGCAAATACCGGAAAATCCGTGAGTGTATCTGGTAACTATTTTTATAATGTAAACAGAGCCATTCGCAGCAATGGCTCATTATCCAACATTTCAGTACGAGACAACGACGTTCAATGGGGAGACTGCTACCTAGCTGCCAGCAACAAAGCTAAAATCGACGACTACGGTGGCGGAAGTGTTGAAGGAATAAAAAACAAATATTGCACAGAAAGCGGCGGTAAAATTACCCAGAAGTAGTTAAGTGTTCTAAAGTTTAGAAGCAACTGCTTCAAGTTGATCAGCACACAAACCCCAGCCCTCGTGAAAGCGCATCTTATTATGCTCGTTCTTATCCGATAGGGTCCAGTGTAAGGCTCTCGCTGTATATTTTGTTTTTCCTTCTAATTCTTCAAAGGTTAGAATGATTGTAATAAAAGGACGCTCTGATGGCTCCCAAGCTTTTGTATAAGCATTTGTGAAAACAAGTTTTTTATTTGGAACAATCTCCAAATAAACACCGGGATTAGGAAATTCTTCGCCCGTAGGACTTTTCATCACAATAAAAGAAGCTCCACCGACCTTTAAATCTATCTCTGCATGTGAAGTTGTCCACGGCTTTGGAGCAAACCATTGCTTTAACAACTCAGGCTCGGTCCAAGCGCGGAAAACTTTTTCGGGAGAGGCGTCAATGAGCCTACAAATAACAAGCTCTCTATCAGACTCAGGTTGTATTTCAATTTTCTTGCTCATAGATATTTATTCTCAAACTTTTTTAACAAATTCAGATTTTAAATTCATCGCTCCAAAGCCATCAATCTTACACGCTATATTGTGACCATCGCTAGCCTCTGTGAGCTGAATATTCTTAACCTTAGTCCCTACTTTTACGACCGAAGATGATCCCTTAACCTTAAGATCTTTAATAACAGATACGGTATCGCCATCCATCAATACATTTCCATAAGCATCTCGAATTGAAGAATCCTCTTCTACAATAGCCTCATCGTGCTGACTCCACTCATGAGCACACTCAGGGCAAACCCACATATTGCCTTGAGCATATACATATTCAGAAGAACATTTAGGACATATAGGTACTTGCTTGTCTGAGTCTTCCACAGATTGGGACCCTAGCAAATTGTTAAGACGACTTCACTAAGTATTCATCCTGTTAAGACACTTTTGCCTTTACTCTAAAAATATGGAAAGTCGCAATAAAACCCATTTTCATACTCAGGGCTTTACAATGATTGAACTTTTAATGGTAATCATGATTTTATCTACAATTACACTTATAGCTCTCCCACAGTTTATAGACTTAAGAAAAGATGCTCAGGCCGCAAGCGCCATGAGTTTTGTCTCTAATTTACGCTCTTCTATCGTAAACAAAAAAACGCAAATAGCGCTTCAGTGTCATCAGTCACTTGATACGTGGCCGAGACTAGACGCCATACTTATGAACGACATCACGGAAGGTGGAAGTCCTCTAGCTTCTTGCACTCCGAGTGAAATACCCAATACACAAGAACGAAAATTTCTCGACAAAGGGGTCACACCTCTCCCCACCAACCCCTACAACAACAGAAGTGACATGAAAATCACAACATGCAATGATCTCTGCACTTGCCCTGATGAAGCTGGATACTTATACAATCCCAATACGGGCCTTATTGGTCATAAGCTCATTAGCGACGAGTGCTCGCAACGCGCCCGTTAATGCTAGTCTTTTAATTTATAGCCAGTACGAAAGATCCAGTAAATCGCCGTTAGGCAAAGAATTAAGATAAGGGTAATCATCGTTAAACTCACCCCAATATTCACATCTGCTGTTCCAAAAAAAGCCCATCTAAAACCACTGATAAGATACACTACGGGATTCGCCATAGAGATTTTCTGCCATACGGGAGGGAGCATTTTGATAGAGTAAAAACTTCCGCCTAAAAAAGTAAGTGGAGTAATAATTAACAGTGGAATAAGTTGAAGCTTATCAAAACCCTCGGCCCAAATGCCGATTACAAAACCAAAAAGACTAAAAGTAAGTGCCGTTAATATAAGAAAAAATAGCATCCAAAAAGGACTTTCAATGTGAAAAGGAACAAAAAAGCTCGCAGTGAGCAAAATAAGCAGACCCAAAATAGTTGATTTCGAAGCTGCCGCCCCTACATAACCCAAAACGATTTCGTATACAGAAATAGGTGCCGAGAGAACTTCGTAAATAGTCCCTGTAAATTTGGGAAAAAATATTCCTAATGAGGCGTTACTTAGACTTTGAGTTAAAACAGAGAGCATAATGAGCCCGGGAACGATAAATGCGCCATAGGCAACTCCGTCGACATCGCTCATACGTGAACCGATAGCTGATCCAAATACAACAAAGTAAAGTGAAGTCGAAATAACTGGCGAAGCTACACTTTGTCCCAGAGTTCTCCACATACGAGCCATTTCAAAAAGATAAATTGTTTTAATTGCTCTAAAGTTCATGATTGGTGCACCAATGAAACAAATATTTCTTCAAGAGAGCTCTCTTGTGTATTGATGTCTTTTATTCCTAGTCCCTCATCTCTTAGCTTTTCTAAAAGTTCAGAAATGCCATTGTCTTTTTTCTCCGTACTATAGCTATAGGTAATTCTTGAATTCACAAGGCTTAAATCAAAATCAGATAGACTCGGAGGTAAAACCTTTAAATCTCCAGCCAGGTCGATGTTTAGTTGTTTTTTCCCAAGTTTTTTCATGAGCGTTCTCTTTTCTTCAACAACAATAAGCTTTCCTTTATTAATAATTCCTATTCTGTCGGCCATCTCTTCTGCTTCTTCAATGTAATGAGTTGTGAGAATAATTGTAACGCCAGATTTTCTGAGTTCGCGCACAATCTTCCACATATCTTTTCTAAGCTCTACGTCTACTCCGGCAGTTGGCTCATCTAAAAAAAGAACTTCTGGCTCATGAGAAAGGGCCTTCGCAATCATCAGGCGACGTTTCATCCCGCCAGACAAAGTTCGCAATTTATTATCTTTTTTATCCCAAAGAGATAAATCTCTTAGAAGCTTTTCTAGATGATCAGAATTTGGAGCTTTACCAAAAAGCCCTCTGCTAAATTTCACAGCATTCCAAACCGTCTCAAAAGCATCTGTTGTAAGCTCCTGTGGAACAAGTCCAATGGCAGATCGAGTTTGCATCGCCTCTGTTACGACATCAAAACCTTTTACAGAGACTGTACCCGAACTGGGATTACTCAACCCACAAATCGTTCGTATAAGCGTTGTTTTACCTGCACCATTGGGTCCTAAGAGTGCAAAAATTTCGCCCGATTGAATATTTAAATTAATATCAGTCAGAGCCTTAAAGCCCCCCGCATAAACCTTGTTCAGATTAGAAATAGAAACGATACCATCAGCGTAGAACACCTACTCAAGACTAATCCCAATTTGGATAAATTTCACACTCCGATTTTGAATTCTCCCATAGGTCATCTACATTTTTAGCAAGCTGAGTTATGCAGTCAGCAACTCTTGTAATACGCGGGGGAGCTCTTCGCTGTGTACCAGCATAGTAGTTAGCAACTTTAACTGTCGTGTAGACCTCAAGCTCAACAGCCTTTCTCCCTATTTTCGCGACTTGGCCAATACGAGGCTCAACTAAAACACTGTGAATTCGTGTCTCAACGCCCTCATCTTCGTAATAGAGCTCAGTTGCAACTGAATCATACACAAGATCAATAAGAGTCTGATTTCGAAGGGGCACATCTACCAAGACATATCGCAAATCAGTAGCCTCTTGCGCATAGGAAGAAGTTTGAAAAAATAAAAAAAAGATTCCCAATAAGCTGAATTTTTTCATCAAATCCACTTTAGATCAGAACGAATCATTGTCAGAGGCTAATCCCTAACAGCTATACGTTTATCTGTTTAAAGAAGTGTTCCCGAATGTACAAATTAGTCGTTACCCTCTCCTAAAAAACTGCTATTTTCCATTTACAATGAGCGACAGCATACTCAAAAAAGCCCCCGACACTTCGTACCAAGAAGCCGCACTCCCTGTATCCTGGGAGGCATTTGAAAACATACTCAAAAACCGCAGAAGTGTACGTGTCTACGAAAAGGAAGCCGTTCCCGACGAAGTCGTTCAAAAGTGTTTACAAGCAGCGCTTCTCGCGCCGAACTCTTCAAACTTGCAACCTTGGGAATTTTACTGGATTCACAGCGAAGAAGCTAAAAAAGAAGTTTCTACAATCTGTCTCTCTCAACCCGCTGCCACCACAGCGCCCGTACTCATTGCATGCGTGGCTCGTACAAATACTTGGAAAAAAAGCAGAGACCTGATGCTTGAGCAATTCGCCAAAGCTGAAAGCGAAGGAACTGTGGTTCCCAAATCAGCAAAAGCCTATTACCAAAAGCTCGTGCCTTTTTTTTACACCATGGGTTTTTTAAGTGTTTTGGGCTATCTCAAAAAAGTACTTTTCTTTTTTCGCGGGATAAAAGAAGCCACCCCCCGCGAACCCACCTCAAACAACGACATGAAAATTTGGGCCGTTAAAAGCACCTCTCTTGCCTGCCAAAATTTGATGATGGCTTTTAGTGCCGCTGGATATGACTCTTGTCCCATGGAAGGATACGACTCCACTCGACTTAAAAAATTTCTCAAGCTCCCAAGTGACGCTGTACCTGTCATGGTAATAAGTGCAGGCAAAAGATCCACTAAAGGGATTTATGGGCCACGTTTTCGTTTTCCAAGTTCTGATTTTATAAAAAAAGTTTAATTACAAATATTACTTAATCACCCTACGATAAGCTCGTTCAATTGTGCAGACGAAGACATCCATTCCACCAAATGGGTCTACCATTTCTGGTGCACGGTAATAGGGATCGCGTGACACGTCCTTAGTTTCGCAGTTAAAACCCGCAAACATCTCGTTTGGATCTTTAGCAGTTCGCAATGAAATGTACTCCACACTCCAAGGAGGTCGTCCCGGTAGGCTCATCAAACTCAAAGGATAAGCCTTCTCATCAAAAGAGTCTTTTTGCTTAAGAGCAATCATGTGACTCCTTAAAGCCTTATAGATCCCCCTTAACTTTGGCCCGCTGATTTCAATACCAATACTCGGAGAGAAACGCCCCCCACGTGGTCTTACTGTTAAGGCTCCGAGGTTAAACTTAAAATTCTTTTTCGTAGATGCGCTCAATTCTAGATAGCTACAAACAATAGACGACGAATCACTCACTGCTCCCCATGTGCCCACAGGCACTTCAATGCCTTCGTAGTTACACTCAACATAATTGTAATCTTCATTTTTTTGAGGGCACACTCCCTCATCCGGTGAAATGCCTGAAGCACAAAGTACTTTCGCTAAGACTTCTGCATTATCACCAAAACTTAATTTTGCAGAACGCACACTTACCTGAGGCCAAGTAAAGCTACAATTCGCTTCATTTTTAGAATCTGTACACACGAGCCAAGGACTATAGTCGTCAGAGCTTTCTAAATAATACATAGAAGCTCCGGTATAGTCTTTTGCACTCGTAATTGAGTATGCATTTTCAGGACCTGCTTCTTTCTTAAGAAGTCCCAAAAGGGCCCCTGCAGCTTCTCCTCTAAAACTAAAGGAAGGACTCTCCCTAAAACCCTCAGGTCGAATCTCATCATTAGCTAAAAAATAAACTAACTGACTCTTCTCATACTTTGTAGCTCCCTGAGTATCCAACCAAGTATAAGAGATATGACACTGAATACGGTTTTCTCCGTGAATTTCCTTGCCTTCAAATGGGCGCCACACCATAACTGCGCATCCAAAGGTAGATAATTTAATATCTTTGCTTGCGTAGTTTTCAATCCATAAATTTTGGGAAAGTTCATCTTTCTGTTCCCAGAAAAGTTTAACCAAAGCCTCTTCACTGCTGCGACTTAAGTAAGTCCTTAGGGCGACACCCTTATCTGCATGGGCAAAGTGAAGCATAAAACAAAAAAAACTATAGATAAAAAGCCTTGGGGATAGTCTTAAAGTTTGCACCGTAAGAGGGAAGCTAACACCCCCTTTGAGTCACCCTACGCAAAAGATCTTTCATTAAGTAAAATTAAGTACGGTTAACAGCGAAAGAACCAAAAGCCTGCTGGGTCGGCATAAGAGATATCACGTTGATGTTCACATGTGGCGGACGAGTAGTGACCCAATGAACGGTTTCAGCAATGTCCTCTGCGGATAGTGCTTTCATTCCCGCATAAACCGCATCCGCTTTTTTTTGATCGCCCTTATATCGTACTGCCGAAAACTCAGTCCCACTGCACATGCCGGGCTCAATGCAGGTCACCCGAACTGGAGTGCCCAAAAGATCAGCTCGCAAGTTTAAACTCAATTGATGAACAAAAGCCTTAGTCGCCCCATAAACATTCCCCGAAGGATACGGAAACTCTCCAGCAACAGAGCCTAAATTAATGATATGACCCCGCCCTCGCTCCACCATCCCGGGCAATATCGCGTGTGTGCAATAGAGCAAGCCTTTAATGTTGGTATCCACCATTTGCTCCCAATCACTAAGCGTTGCCTTTTGAGCAGAATCCATTCCAAGAGCAAGTCCTGCATTGTTAATCAGGACATCTATGTTTTTTAAATCTCCTGTAAGAGCTGAAAGCTGTTTTTCAACAAGTTCTTTGTTCTGAATGTCTAATTCGAGTGGATAAAGTCTTTCGCCGTGCTCCAAACGTAACTCATCTAAGACAGACTTTCGTCGTCCTGTAGCTATGACAGTGTCCCCAGCATTAATATACTTTTTAACCATTGCTCGTCCAAAGCCCGCTGTTGCGCCTGTAATAAAAACAACCATAATCCTCTCCTACTTCAAATGAGAGCAAGATTCAGCCCCAAAGTCCTCTCAAAAGCCCTTTAAATGCCACACCCTTTAGTATGGCTAAAAATTCGTTTGGCAAAGGATTCCAAGCTGTTATAAAACAAGACAAATTTCTAATAATAAGGAGAAAAACATGCTCGGAGTCGGAAAACAGTTTCCTAAATTTAAAGTTAAAGCCACAGTTTCTACAAACCCTAAAGAGGCTTTTGTAGACGTTACAGAAGAAACCTTTAAAGGTAAGTGGCAGGTTTATTTTTTCTACCCCAAAGATTTTACCTTTGTATGCCCTACAGAAATCAAAGGTTTTGCAGATATGAACGGTCAATTTAAAGACCGTGACGCTCAAATTCTTGCAGCCTCTTGTGACAGCGAATTTGTTCACATGGCATGGAGAACTCACCACGAAGACCTTAAAAACCTTCCCTTCCCTATGCTTGCAGACGTAAAACGTGAACTAAGCGCTGCTCTTGGAATTATCGACGAAGAAGCAGGCGTTTCTCAACGTGCTACTTACATTGTAGATCCTCAAGGAATTGTTCGTTTTGTTTATGTGACTGACCTCAGTGTTGGCCGTAACCCTAAAGAAGTTTTGAGAATCCTCGACGCTCTTCAAACAGATGAACTTTGCCCCTGTAACTGGGAACAAGGCAAAGAAACTATTCAACTTTAGTTAGGAGTAAGCAAAATGTCTTTTGAAAGTTTTAGAGAGTCCATTGGAGACTTTGCACGCGACGTAAGAGTAAACCTTTCTTCTGTTCTAAGTGAAGAAGGTGCCCCTGGGTTGAGCACGGCTCAAGTTTGGGGAGTCGCTTTAAGCTGCGCCTATGCGACAAAAGACAAAGCTCTCTTCAGCGCTGTTGAAGAAATTGCCCTCAATCCAGAATCACCCAAAATTAGCCAAATTGAACTAGCCGCATGTAAAACTGCGGCTAGCCTTATGGCTATGAACAATGTCTATTACAGATTTTCGCATCTCTTAGAAGATTCAGAATTTTCTTCCATGCCTGCAAGATTGCGCATGCAAGGAATAGCCAATCACGGTGTCGACAAAATTCTCTTTGAAATGATGTGTCTCGCAGTTTCGGCCATGAGTGGTTGTGGCATGTGTATCAAGTCACATGTCGCACAACTTAAAAAAGCAGGTGTGAGCAACGAAGCTATTCAATCCAGCGTACGAATTGCATCCGTAGTGAACTCTGCCTCAACTGCAGCCTCTATCTAAAAAACTAGCAGCTATTGCACTTAATAAAATCAACGGCTTAGACTTCCTGCGCCATGCGCATTCTGCTCAAAGCGTTATGATCATATGAGAGATGAACGCAGCGGTATTTGTAATAATGTTAAGTCTCACCTTGGGGGCTTACTTTTTTGGCGACTTCAGCACTCTTTACGGCATTGTTCCTGATGGCGGCAGTGTCCTAAATGCGTGGGTCAAGGGACTCCTCTTAGGCGGCAGTGCATGGATACTCATCAATAAGCTTCGCGACTACATAACCATTAATTCCTCCATAAAACTTATCGTAGTTTTTGTAGCAGCTACATCGGGCTACTTGTACGAAGCGGGCAAGGAACAACGTGTTGGTAGAAAACTCCTTGCAAAAAAACTTTATTCCTGAAGCTGCCGATGGAGCTTGGATTCACTACGCTGAAAAAGGAAATGATGACTCAAACACTGTTCTCATTGAATTTACGCAAGCCGACATGAAACAAGAAAAAGATTTTCCTTCTTATCGAATGATTCCCTATTGCAACATTCTCTTTAAAGGAAGCGCAGAATTGTTCAAGAAAATCCCAGCAGAAAATCTTAATGCTGCAAAATTTTACTGGACACAAGAAAAAACAGAAAACGGGGTTCTTTACAAAGTTGTGGGCATGCTCCCTGAAAACATAAACTGGTTTTTTCAAAGTCTTGAAGAAAAACAAAATACTTTAATTCCCCCAGAAAATATTGAAAACGCTCGACAGTTTAACGAGGACGCAACTTACACCGATCGAAGCTGTGCTCGCACACCTTATAGCTACAAGAAAAAACTCTATTCAGCCAAGAATACTATCCGCAGTGAATGGTACGAAAAAGAAGGGACCGAAAAGTTCGAAGAAACACTCTACGACAACTCTGGAAAAAAACTAAGCGGGCAAGTTAATTCAGAGTTTGTTTACTTCGTTGAAAAAAGCGAAGCCTTTAAAAACGGCTTTGGTAAAGCAGGGATGTTAAAATGCCAAGGTTATTACACCTATAAAGATGGAATCAAACATGGCCCCTATGAATTCTATTACCCTGGTCATATTGCAAAAGCTTTTCTCGGCCAATATGAAAATGGCGTGCAAGTTGGAATGCAAAAACTCTACAACCCAAATGGAACACTCAAAAAAACTTGGGACGTCGGGAACAGCAACTCAAGCGTAGGTGACGCACTTACCTTATCTCGATAAATTTTTTCTGTATAAAGCACTCGCAAGCTGTTAGTCTTTACATTGTGTCAAACAGAGTAAGAGTAGCCTCACTTCAATATTACATTCGTCCTGTGAAGTCTTTTGATGAGTTTACAAGTCAAGTTGACTCCCTTGTTCAAACGGCAAAAGACTACAAAGCACGCATTGTTGTTTTTCCTGAATACTTCACTACACAGCTCCTTACACTTGGCGACGTAAAGCGTCCCATTGAAGCTCAAATCATCGACCTCGCAAAACAAGAGGATCGCTTTGTGAACTTTATGAGTGAACTCTCGCGAGACAATGGAATTTATATCGTTGCAGGAACTATCCCCGCAGTCGGTGAAGATAAAAAAAGTATTTTCAACAGAAGCCATTTTTTTTCTCCCAACGGAAAAACAGGATTTCAATCAAAACTTCACATGACTCGCTTTGAAAGCGAAGAATGGAAAGTTAAAAGTGGAAAAACTCTTAAGGTTTTTGAAACTGACTTTGGAAAAATTGCCATTGCCATTTGTTACGATGTAGAATTTCCAGAAATTGCTCGCGTAGCTGCTCAACAAGGCGCACAAATACTTATTACTCCTAGCTGTACAGATGATCGCCAAGGCTTTTTGAGAGTTCGTTACTGTGCTCATGCACGAGCCATTGAGAATCAAATGTATGTTGTTCACTCTGCAACTGTTGGCTCACTTCCCATGGTTCCCGCAGTCTCACTCAACTACGGTCAGGCTGCTATTTTAAATCCATGTGATTTTTACTTTGCCCGCGACGGTATCCTTGCAGAAGGTATCCCCAACCAAGAATCTATGATTATTGGAGACATGAACATCGACCTAATTGAGGAATCACGAAAGCTTGGTACTGTTCTCCCACTTAGAGACAGTCACCACACCTCGGAACTCATTGACGTAGTTCAAAACATTGTCCTCTAAACCCAAGTAATTACGAACCCTTAGCGGCAATACCTCCTGAAACAGAATATAAAATCAGGAGACAAATGCCGCTAATTCGGATATCCATTAGAGATAACCACCCCGCATAACAACTTGGTGCAAAATACAATTTTATGAAGCTAGAGATACTCTTTAATAATTTTAAACTTAGAAACACAGAAGCCAAAGACATCTTAGACATCCAAGAGATGTGTCAGCGTGTTTACCCTTTTGTAGGCCCCTGGAAAGAAGAACAAATCCTCTCGCACATTAAACACTTTCCTGAAGGACAAATTGTAGTTGAGGATCTTGATAAGAAAAAAGTCATAGGGATGGCCTCAAGCCTTAGCATCAAATGGGACGAGTATGAATTTGACTCCCCCTGGAAAGACTTTACGGAAGGCGGATATTTCACAAACCACGACCCAGAAAATGGAAAAACACTCTATGGCGCTGAGGTCATGATTGATCCTGCATACCAAGGTAAAAAGCTTGGCAAACTTCTCTACAAAGGACGTCGTGAGATTGTAAGAAACCTCAATCTACTAAGAATTCGAGCAGGTGCTCGTATGCGCGGATATGGAACCTACGCAAAAGACATGAGCCCGCAAGAATATCTCCTCATGGTCATTAAGAAAAAACTTTTCGACCCCACCATTTCATTCCAACTCAAAGAAGGCTTTAAAGTTGTAGCTCACGTTCCCAACTATTTAGCCGTTGATCCCGAAAGCTTAGGAAATGCTGTTGTTATCGAGTGGCTTAATCCAGACGTTGCCCAGGAAGAGAACTTTGCAAATCAAAGAAAGCGTGACATTAAACTCTTTGGCGAAGAAAAAGCCAAAGATCTTTACGTACCTTGGGAATCTTCAAAAGAAAATAAATAAAAAAAGCCTTCTATTTCCTTTGAAAAATTAAAAAACGCTTATACTTAAATCCTATGAAGGTTGTTGTTGCAGGTGCGAGTGGTTTTGTCGGAAAGCATCTCATCGAACGGCTTTTAAAAAATACCGATCTTGAAATCCGCGCACTCGGACGCTCCCTCAACAATGCCAAAATTGGTGCACTCGAAACAATGCACTGCGATCTCTTTTCACTTTTAGATGTTGAGAAAGCCCTAGAGGGTCAAGACATTGCGATATACCTCGTGCACTCCATGCTTCCATCCTCACAGCTCTCACAGGGAAGCTTTGAAGACTACGACCTGATTATTGCCGATAACTTTGCTCGTGCAGCCCGAAAGAAAAACATAAAAAAGGTTATCTATTTGGGTGGAATTATTCCAGAAGGCAAAGACTCCCACCCCGAAGAGCTTTCACTTCACTTACGAAGTCGCCTCGAGGTTGAAGAAATATTTAAATCATACAAGATTCCTCTTTTAGCCTTAAGAGCAGGTATGGTGATGGGAAAAGAGGGATCCTCTTTTCAAATGCTTCTACGACTTGTTCAACGCCTTCCCTTTATGTTGTGTCCGGCATGGACCCGAAGCCGAAGCTCGCCCATACACGTTGTCGATGTTGCCGAGAGTTTTGCCTATGTCCTTCAGCAAGAGACTCTCCTAGGTGCTTACGATTTAGACAATGGACAAAGCATTTCTTACCTAGAGATGCTCGAGCGTTGTGCAGAAAAACTTCATAAGAAAAGATTCTTTCTCGATGTAAAGTATTTCTCACCAAAACTTTCAAAATTTTGGGTCAGCCTCATTACTGGTGCTCCAAAAGACCTGGTCTACCCACTTGTAGAATCACTTCTTTACGACATGAGTCCCAACCCGGCACAAACATTGCGCATTCCTGACTGGAAGTATGTTACGTACGATGAAGCCCTTAACGAAGTTCTTCTGGAGCTCGATGAAAATGCTGACCGACTTTCAGAGCCTAAAGCATACAAAAGCTCCATCTCAGAAGAGCATCTTCGAGTTGTACAATCCGTGCAAAGACACCACCTCCCTCCTGGGAAAAGTGCCGAGTGGGCCAGCCAAGAATATATCAAATGGCTCAACGCTAACTTTAAAGGACTCATCACAGTAGAGACTCAGGGAAATACCACAAAGTTTTATTTAGCTGGAAGCCACAAAGCTCTCCTAGAGCTCAGTGTTTCCAAAGAACGGAGCTCTGATGATCGAATTTTATTTTATATAACGGGCGGACTCTTAGCGCGTGAAACTAAAAGAGGCCGTCTTGAATTTCGCGTCACTCCTGACGGAAAAAATCTCATTACAGCCATTCACGACTATCGCCCACGCTTACCGTGGTACCTCTACAAGTACAGCCAAGCCATAATGCATGCATCTGTGATGAAACGATTTGGCGAATACTTACAAAAGAAACACCCTCTAGCTCTTGAACAAAAAACTTAAAGTACAGAATGAAATCACGCGTCGACACCGGGCATTAGATTGCGTTTACGCTACTAGACATCCACCTAAAGCTAAGTAATAGCTGCAAAAAACTTCAGCAAGAAAAGGTTAATGTTAAATCAAAAATATATTCTCTGTTTAGACTCTATATTTGCAGATCTAGCTGCTTTAATAACTTTAAAAGTTAATTCAAAAAACAAAAGCGAGGGGTCTGCAATGTTTAAAAGATTACAAATTAAAAGAATTCAAATTAAAAGAATTCAAATTAAAGCTATTTTCTTATCCTTTATCTGTACATTTTTATTAAATGCATCTACAAAACCACTCCTCCTGATATCAATTGATGGATTAAGGCCTGCAGACTTATCGGCTAAAACAGCACCCAATATGTGGCAATTTGCTAAAGAAGGAACTCGTGCCAAAAGCATGAAGCCTATTTTCCCTTCACTTACTTTTCCAAATCACTACACACTCGTCACTGGGCTTTACTCCGAAAAGCACGGAATTACGGGTAACGAAATAAGAGACCCCAACATTCCCGAACGCTTCTCACTAGGAGCCCCTCGTGAAGTCACTAACGACCCTCGCTGGTGGATTGGCGAGCCCATTTGGGTCACTGCTCAAAAACAAGGCCTTAGATCAGGAATCCTTTTCTGGCCCGGCTCAGAAGCTCCCATTCAAAACATACTCCCCACTCACTACCTTCCCTACGACTACAACATGAGCACACAAGAACGCATTGAGAAGCTCTTGAGCTGGGTTGACCTACCGATTGATGAACGTCCCGAGTTCTTCACTCTCTACATAGACACTGTCGATTCAGCTGGTCATCGATACGGACCTGGCTCTACTGAAGTTCTTGCTGAACTTAAAGAAGTAGACAATCAACTAGGAACACTCTTTCAGGCCCTCCAAGAAAGAAATCTTTTTAACGAGATGAACATTATCATTGTTTCAGATCACGGTATGACGGCCCTTGATTCTGACAAAGAAATTAATGTTACAGATGTTCTCGCGGATTTTCCTGGCATCGAAAAAGTGGGGAGTACGGGTGTTGTTGGTTTTTTCTCCAAGAGCACACAGCAAATCACTCAACTTGAAAAAGCCCTTAAAGAAAAATCCAAACTCTATAAGGTTTACCAAAAGAAAAATATCCCCGCTCGCTTTCATTATAAAAATAGCGATCGAATCCCTGATCTTCTTCTTGTTGGGAGCGAAGGAACAGCTATTACAGCACGCGTGCCCTTTTTCAAAACTCGAGGCTCAACGAAAGGCGCACATGGATACGATAACAACCTCGCATCTATGCAAGCTGTCTTTATGACTCGCGGACCAAGCATTGAGGAGGGAAAAGTGATTGAGAATTTCGACAATATCCATGTTTACTCGTTTATGTGTAAACTTCTTGGAATAAAAGCAGCACCAAACAATGGACGAAGCTCCAAACTAGCAGCTGCCATTAAGAAATCAAAAGATTAGATTTGCCTTAAAGTGTCCCTTCTGAGAAAAAGAATGCGTGTCCAACCTTATTCAACTTCAGAAAGGATCTAAAGCCTATTCCACGAAAACACTCTTTAATGAAGCAAGTTTTTCGGTTAACGAAGGCGAGCATATTGGGGTTATTGGTCCCAATGGCGCAGGAAAAACGACTCTTTTTAAGACCCTTGCTGATCTTGAGACTCTAGACTCAGGTGAATTCATAAAATCTCGTAGTCTTCGCCTTGGATACCTCGCCCAGCACGATAGCTGGGGTCCAGAAGAAACTGTTGAAGATTATCTCAGCCAATGCATTACTCCCATATGGGAACTCAAATCTTTCTCAAAAAAAATGGGCCTAAGTGATGAGATATTTTCTAAACCCATTAGCTCTTTAAGTGGCGGCTACCGCATGCGTTGCAAGCTCCTTTACCTCATCGGACAAGAGCCAAACCTCATGTTACTCGATGAACCCACAAACTACCTCGACCTAGAAACAACTTTAGTTTTGGAGAATTTTCTACAAGGCTACAATGGAGCCTTTCTTCTTATCTCACATGACCGCGAGTTTTTAAGACGAACCACAGACCACATTATAGAAGTCGAAGCAGGCGACATTACCAAATACAACGGCAATATTGACGATTACTTTGAGCAAAAAGAACTTCTTCGAACTCAACTCGAATCAAGAGCTATGTCTCTACAAGAAAAACGAAAAGAAGTTCTGGATTTCGTAGCTCGATTTGGAGCTAAAGCCAGCAAAGCTAAGCAAGCACAATCAAGACTTAAATCACTCGATAGAATGGAAACTATTGAACTCAAACCAATTTCAACAGGGGCTTCTATTAAAATTCCCGCCCCTGCACATGCCGGAAAAATCGTAACAGAAATCAAAGAAGCTGATTTAGGTTATGGCGACAAAATTGTACTTAAAAACGTAAACTTCACACTCAACAATGGCGACCACGTTGCTATTGTCGGACTTAACGGGGCAGGAAAATCCACCTTTCTTAAAGCGCTTGCTCAAAAGCTCACCCCACTACGAGGAGAGATCGAACTCGGCTATCAAGTCTCTATTGGTTACTATGCCCAGCACGTTGCCGAAAATCTCGACCCTAACAGCACGGTTATCAATGAAATGGTGGCAAAAGTTCACCCCGACGTCACACGACAAGAAGCCCTGAATATGGCCGGCTCTCTCTTGTTCTCGGGAGACGATGTACAAAAAAAAATATCTGTATTGAGTGGCGGCGAAAAGTCTCGCGTCGCCTTAGGGCAAATACTCTTACAAAAAGCTCCCTGCCTCGTGCTCGATGAGCCCACCAACCACTTAGACTTTCAAACTGTAGAAGCTCTCACTCAAGCCCTTGGCTCCTACAAAGGAACAGTTGTTGTAGTGAGCCACGATCGAAGTTTTATTCGAAGAGTGGGACAAAAAATTCTAGAAATTAATCATGGCCAACTTAGCCTCTATCTAGGCACTTACGATGAATACGTATGGAGTCTTGAAAAAGGGATTCTCTCTGATCGAAGCTCCAACACATCGAAAAGCATACCAACTAAGCCTCAAGCACCCAAAAAAAAGAACCTCGAATATGAAGAAAGAAAGTCTCTCGAAAAAGAACTTCGGCTATCAGAAAAAAATATCATAAAACTAGAATCCAGCATGGAGTCCCTTCAAGATAGACTCAATGAACTCAATAGCAAGATCACAGAAACAACAGGAGAAGAGCAGAAACTGGCCATTGAAGAACTCGCTCAAGTTCAAATGGATTTTGACACAGCAGAAAAGCACTGGTTCGAGTTAAGTGAAAAAGTAGAAACTACCAGGGAAAAGCTGAATCCATAATTTAGTTATAAGCGAATTCCACCAAAACCCAATGATTCGAGAATAAAATTATGTCAATTTTACGGCTCAGTGCTTTTAACAAAAGGACAAGAAATCAAAGTCTTTAGCCGATAAGAGTTCCATGTCCGACAAGAAACGCCTTCAAGCCCTTCAAGACATCGTTGTAGAGATGATGTCACACAAAGAGCTCAATGAAACCCTTAACTTCATCGTTTCAAAAGCTGTAAAGCTCCTCACTGCTGATGCTGCATCGCTTTACTTAAAAAGTCCTAACGAGGAAACCCTTACTTTCGAAGTCGCTATTAATCAGAGTGTCCCCGTTGTATTTGAAAAAACTTCAATTCCTATTTCAGACAAGGGAATTGCAAATTATGTATTTAAAAGTGCAGAGCCCCTCAATATTCAAGACGTACAAAAGGCCACGGACAACAAGTTTATCTTTAACGATAGCTTTGATAGAAACTTTGGATATACGACAAAATCCATCCTGGCTTATCCTCTCGTAAGCAGCAAAGGAAAGGTCCTTGGAGTTATTCAAGTTATCAACAGAAAAAGCTCTTTGGAGCAGCCATGGCCCTTAAAAGACAAATCAAAAGTCGAAGCGATGCCTGCCTTTACTGCTGAAGATGCATCACTTCTAAAAAGCTTCTCAGGTATCGCAAGCGCTGCCATTGAAAATAGTCGTCTTTATAGCGAAATAGAAAATCTCCTTGAAGGTTTTGTAAAAGCCTCTGTTCATGCCATTGAGTCTCGAGACCCCACAACAAGTGGTCACTCTGAGAGAGTTGCCGCGCTTACTGTTAATCTTGCTGAAAACTGTACTCGCTCTCAAGATGATGGACTCAAAGAACTTCAATACAACTCACAGCAAATTGCTGAAATTAGATACGCTTCACTCTTACATGACTTTGGTAAAATTGCTGTCAAAGAAAGCACTCTTCTCAAACAAGAAAAACTCTCTCCACATCAAAAAAGTGAAATCATGTATCGCTTCAAGGACTTTAAGCACAGTGCCGAAAAAGAAGTTCTCTATACCTACATTGAAAAGCTCGTTAAAGAATCTCGTAGTCCCAATGATATCGAATGGATGAAAGTAAGAAAAGAAATCGAAGATTTTGGTCTCAAAATGCATGAGGCGTGGCTACTTGTTGAGGAGCTTAATCGACCCACCGTTTTAAACGATGACCAAAGCGCTCGTCTAAAAGAAATTTCTCATATGCACTGTAAAAACTGCGAGGGGCACACTGTGCCTTTGCTCAAAGAAGATGAGATTTCTCGTCTCAATATTATACGAGGTTCACTCACGGCAGATGAACGAAAAGAAATTGAATCGCATGTATCACATACCGTTCAGTTCTTAAAACGCATCCCCTGGACGCAAAAATTCAGTAACCTTGTGGAAATTGCAGGTGCTCACCACGAGAAACTCAATGGAAAAGGCTACCCCAACGCACTCTCCTTTGATGGAATTCCCGATCAAGCTAAAATGATGACCATTTGTGATATTTTTGATGCTCTCGTTGCAAATGATAGACCTTACAAAAAAGCACTTCCCCTTGAGAAAGCTCTGGATATCCTTGAAATGCATGTAAAGGCAAATGAAATTGATCGTCGTTTTTATAAAGTTTTTATCGAAGGAAAGTCTTGGGAAACTCCTAGCTTTTTAGCTCATATGAAGAGCGACCTTCGAAAAATTGCTTAACCTAAATCACTATCGTGAATAAAAAAAAGATTTCAGAAAATCAATAGGAACCTGAAAAGTTTGAACTCCACCTTGCACTCCTGGAGTGTCAATAACTACAGAGTTATCAGAATAATTCACTTGAGCGATTTTACCTATAACAGATTCTCTGCCATCTGGTGCTTTGAACTCAACAAAACCTTTAAACTTATCTAAGGGGACAAAACGATCGTTTAAGTCACTGGGGTTTATCACGCCTTCTTCTCCATAATTTCCTAACCGCGTGTTTGAGTGCGCTGCCAGATCTTGAGACAAGGGCATAGCTTTTTTATTAACTTTATTCATTGGAGTGTAAGTAACCTTCTCACCAATCATTTGGCTTGGCTTAACAGGATCGCGATAAGGAACCATGGGCTTGGGCTTGGCTCCCATCGCATATACATCACTTGTTCTTGCTCCAGGAGTTGAATCAATGCGAGGAACATACAATCTTTTATCAGGAGTCAAAGTTGCATTTGCTTTATTAAGCTCAAGAACTAAGGGTGCTTTTTCAGTTGGGGGTAAAAACCTACCCATTTCTGGCAACTTGTCTTTCATGGAGGCATTCCTGGCATATGGAATAGCTGATGCAATTTCAGTTGGCTGAAAGCGCGCTGCTCTTGGCTTATTTACCGGAACTGCCATACGAGATTCTGACTGCGCAGCTATAGGTGCTATTTCAGAATTTGCCGCTACAGTTGCAGCTAAGGATTTCGAAGCAGGAGAAACGGGGTTCATTATTTTTGAAGGCGAAGAAATTTTCCCTGAACTAAGGCCCACAGCAGCACCTAACAAAGCGCTTGCTCCATCAACTACACCTCTTGCCGTTGCGGCCTTAGCTTCGGATCTTAAGTCAGCAGCTTGGCTTCTAAGATTACTTGCTAAAAAATCATTAGACGTCGTATTTGCCTGATGAAGTAAGGAGTCAGCTTTTTTTTCGTAATCCGAAGCAGACATGGATTCGTTATACATGCTCGCTCCTCCCAGGCCTAAACCAGCAGCAACTAAGGTACCTTTAACTGGAGCAGCAGCTAAGAATCTTGATGGTGCAGCTCCAAATGCAGCACCAACACCAGCTCCAACCACAGCGCCTGTTGGATGAGGGTTTTTCTCAACTCCATCGCCTCTTCGCTCAAAGTAAGTAGATAACTTTTCACTAAAACTCATATGTTCACTCGCAGCTTTTTCACTCGCATAAGACCACGCATCTGCGTGCCCCTTTAAAGCATCAAAAGCCGCACCCGTACCAGCACCCGCCACAGAAGAAGTAGCGACTTTACCCATATAGCCACCACTTCCTTTGATTGCTACGGCACCCAATACTCCAGCGGCAGCAAGTGAAGAATCACGCAATGTTGCCAAACGACCCAAAGTAACTTTTGAATGGCCATCCGCTAATTCCTGAGCAGCATGTTTTTCTCTCATGTATGAGCTTGTATAGAGCTCAAACTCCTTGTTTAAGGCTAATTTTACATCATCTGATATCTGATCATCTTTTTGAACTTGAGAAATCCAATCTCCAAATGAATTCAAACTACTCTCATAACGTTTTTCGTTGAATTTGGATGTAAGTGAAGTCCCCGTATAATGCTCCTTGCTAAACACGGAAGAATCTTCAAGTCGATTGTGTTCGTCTGAAAGAGAATCTCGAGCAAATTGGATTTCTTTTCTAAATCGATCCCAATCTTTACCGATCTTTTCTCGATCTTTTTCAAAAGCTGCATCTTTTTTTAACTTATCGACGTCATCTTGCGAAGGCGCAGTCATGCCCGTCTTTGGATTCGACTCTTGATTAGAGTGCATAATCGGAAATGCACTTTGAGCCATTGCTAGAAGAGGAAGTAAAAAAAATGCAACTCGAAAAAGCATTAAGCATTACCTTTCTACTTAGGAGAGTTAAAGCTCACACTATCTGTTGAAGATAAGGGGGTAAAAACTATTTGACCTGCTCCAGATAACGGAGCAACTGGTCCCACTGGGTACTTAGCGGATGCATCCGTCAAAGCACTCATTGCTTCTTGCGTAATACCTTCGCGAAAAATTACACCCATAGCTTCTTTTGAGGCCCCACTTAAATTTTGAGTCATTGAATTCTTCTCATGTATTGATGCTTCAATTTGAGAATCATTCATATTTGCAACCCATTCATTAAAATTTCGCTTTGCTTCAGGAGAGAGTGCTTGGTATTCAGCTCCAGTTCTAATATCTGATATTGTATCTTTCCAAACACTTCTTAAAGTTCCATTGGATGCCACACTTGGGCTCTGGGTTTCGGCTGTCGCCTGATTATGAGAATGACTCATAGCATCTTGTGACTCTGGATTAGACACTGCTAAAGCTGCGGGTACTGGAGTATTAGCTGGTGTAGACAGCGTGGCAGCTTCAGAAGCCGTAGCAGGCTCCATAGCGCCACTAGGAGCTTGCTTATTGTTGAGCATTTCCCACCCTGCATTTACGGCTTTTAACTTTTGGTCAACAAAATTGGCCTCTACACTGCCGCCACCAATTAAGCCATCACGATAAGCTTTATCCATAGCCGTTTTTATAGCGAGAATTTCCGTATAATTCTCATCAGGATTTTTACCGGGATTTTTTGTAGCCCAAAGTCTCTCTGCGCTTTCACCAAGAGTACCATCAACCGCTTCCTCCGCCGTCAAAGGCATTCCCTTGCTTAAATTATGCGTTTCCGATGCTTTGATGTCGGATTGAGAGGGAGCAGCAGTCACAACACTCGGCATAGCATCGATATTTATCCGAGTACTTTTATGAGGGGCCGTACTACGGGCTTGGCTTACAACATCTTGTGCGATCGCCGAGTAAACTGAAAAAATAAAAGGAAAGAAAAATAATTTCTTAATTCTCATAGAGATTAGCTTATCGAAAACTTGATTAAACAAAGATTAAGCTTTGTTAATTCAAAGTTAAGATTGTTGCTTTTATAGCCACTTTTAAGAACGACATAGAAAAAGCGTAAAAAGAAACTACAGTTCTTCAATCAATATTGGGCCTTAACGCAAAACTCACAAGTTATTCACATGGAACTCATAAAATGGATGTTAAAATTTTGAAATGAATGTCTTTGCACGCTTAGCATTAGTATTACCCTTCTGGCTGGTACTAAATA
Organism: Bdellovibrionota bacterium; assembly: GCA_041391385.1. Classification (GTDB taxonomy): domain Bacteria; phylum Bdellovibrionota; class UBA2428; order UBA2428; family UBA2428; genus CANIGN01. The sequence continues at coordinate 87,739 of JAWKOD010000004.1, read as the reverse complement.
TGTCGAATGCGCAGCCCCCAAATCAACTGCCCACATCGCAGCCCGCAGCAGCAGGTGCAGCTAATGGTGTAAAATTCATTGACCCTAAAGTCTTAGACGGAGCCGGAAGCACACCTGTCATTCAATCCGGCAATAGTCCAGAGGCTGGTATTCTAAAGGAAATTGAGCAACTTCAACCTCCTCAGGCACAACAAAAAGTAAAAGACGAAATTCAAGCTGCTGCCCAAGGTGGAAAAGTTGAGGCTTCTAAAGTCGAAGAAATACTTCAAAAAGCCAAACTCGAAATGGCACAGGAAAAGCTAAAAGAATTATCACAAGCCAAAGCCAATACTGCAGCTTCTACGGGAGCATCTTCGGGTAGCTTCACAGGAGGTGGACATGGTTCAAGTGGCCCAGCATCTTCTATTCGAGAAGCCTATCAACCCAGAGACAGCTCCCTTCAGCAAGACATTAGCAAATACTCAAGTGCGCTTGCTGACTATGCACAAACTTCAGCAGGTCTTTTATCAGACAAAAGCTTAGCAAACATTCAAAGTTCATTTGTTGATTTTGCACGCAACTCAATCGACATGCCTCGTGGGAAAGAAAAATCACTTCAAGATAATTTCTTATTTAACTCTCTAAATGAAGATACTCAAAAATCACTAAAAGATAGCTTCTTAGGATTAGTTAAAAACTCAGCCTTAGACGCTTCGCCCAGTGATGACATTCCCTACCTCAAAGACATAATTAGTGATTCAAATTTTCAAGCCTCTGCTGAAAAGATCCTTGGCCCTGATAACTTGAGTTATCTAAACCTCGCTACCATTAGTGCAGACATGTTAAATGTAAATGCACTTACAGGCGCGGCATACTCTACCTACTTAAGTCTCACCGAAGGAACGATTGCGGGTGCTCGAGCCAGCACTAACGTAACTGAATGGATGCAAGCAGCAAGTTTTTTAACGAGTAAAACTTTTTTAGATTCTCTACGTAACAAAGAATTTAGCGATTTTATGCGCAATGGCTACCTTGATCTCAACGATACTTACAAACGTCTCGCAGCCTTAAAGTCTCTCGACTTCTTAGACTTGCTAGAAAGTCCTGAAAAAATGAAATTGAAAAATATTCTTGATGCCGGAGTTATCAATTCAATAGGTGCTCTAAGACAAGCCAAAAGATTAAAGGCAAGACCCACTTGGGACCAAGGCATATTATCGAACTTTAACTACTTTCAAAAACACATTCAAGAAACGCTCGATGAAGCATCCAAAGTTGCATCCAGCGAAGATCTTCTCGGTATTTATGACAAGGCTCTTTCGAATAACTCATTTCGTGCCTACTGGAGAAGTTTTGATTTCCCAGGGTATTTTAAATTCAGACGCTCTGTTGGAAGTATTTACTTTGCTGCAAAATTCAAAGACTTTAATAAATTTAAAATTACACCTCAAACGGCTCCATCTTTAACTTATAGAAAAGTCCCTCCAAACTACCGGAAAGACAACGCTATGTTTTTTGTCACAGCTACGGCTATGCAGTATGTAAAAAATCAAAAAGAACGAAGTAGACGCCTTGCGGAGCAAGAAAAAGAAGGCGACAAGAGATACTCCGTCAATCAACTTGCGAGCGATAAATATTATATAAATCTTGAGGATGAACTCAATTAACAATTCGAGAGTATAGCTAATCCTTCCACGTTTTTTGTCGGCCTTTTTTAATTTCAGAGCGACGCGTTTTTTGCTCTCGTTTTCTAATTTTTGAGCCGCGAGTAGGTTTGGATGCTTTGCGAGGTTTATCTCTATGAAAAGCCCGAGATAAAAGCTCAATTAGCTTTTCTATGCAACGTGCTTTGTTTTGAAGAAGATCTCGATGCTCGTCGCTGCGAACATACAAACAAGCATCTTTATTGAGATACCCAAGAAGCTTCGTTCGTATAAGATGCTTTTCTTGATCAGAGAGCAGCTGGGAAGCTTCAAAATTCCAGGTAGCAATTGCCGCAGAAGAGACTTTATTTACATTTTGTCCACCTGGCCCACGAGAACGAATAGCCTTAAAATCGACTTCACCCTCAAGGCCAAGAGTTATTTCTTGCCTCATTACTTTCTAAATCATATCTGACTCAAGAGCTGAAATACAAGCCATAGCAGAGTACCCACCACAAGGAGCAATATGAGCAAGATTCCAACACTCAGGCTTAAAATTAGCAGGAAAGACTGAGTCTTTACCCTTTGAGGAGTTGCATAGTAGCGCTGGACCAATCGAACGTTTCTTAAATTAGATTTAAAAAAGATATCCGCTAAGTCTCCTGCAAAAGGCACGAGACCGATCACAAAGTCCAATAAAGAATTCATGCAAACACGAATAAGAACAGAAGTAGGAACCCCCATTCGAGCAATCATCACGATCACAATAAAAGAAAGCAGAAAGCTTACGACATCACCATAGATTGGGACAAGGCCAATAAGCCCATCTAATCCAATACGAAACTGGGTATAAGGAATGCGGAACTTTGAATCCAACAAGTTAGCTAAGCGATTAAGCCTAGCTAACTCAGCTTCGTTTTTATGCATTTACTACTTTAGGGCGTTCTCAACAGTGATTTTAGCTGATCCAGATTCATCAGTCTCAGCTCCGACAAGCCAAGCTTCGAGAGTATAATTTGAGGCATTCGCAGTGTAGGCAAGAAAAGAAAAGAAGCCTTGTCTATCAGTTGGCTGAGTATAGCTTTGCCCACCAATAATAAGCGTTACGTATGCAGGCGCAACACCTTCAAAATCTACCTGACCACCGATGATAGCCTGAGGAATCGCAAAACCTTGACGATCAACTGGAAGTAGAAGCCTTGAATAGTTAATGTTTATTTTTTTAATCTGTGAATTTTGTACCTGCGCAGAAGCTAAAAACATAAATCCAAAAAATGTAGAGGCAATGAGTGCTGTTCTTATAAGACTTTTCATCAGACCAGTTTAGAAGCTAAGGGACATTATTCAAGTCTCGGCCACTGAGTATCAAAGAGTGTTTTGGGCAAGGCATCAAACGCGATGAGTAATTAAAGGGCAATGACCAAGCTAGAGCTAAAGCGAGATTCATTTAAAAAACGTCACATGATAGCTTAAACGCACTAAGATGCACTTAACTCATCACAAAAAAATCAAAAATTTTATTAAAGTGCTTTTCGTTGCAACTTTTATCCTTCAAACTTCATGGGGCATGGCTCAAGAAAAATTAGACTCCAAAGAGTTCTTTTCTAAACTATCCCCGAAAACCATGAATCTCGTAGAAGAATTCTACGATGAAAAAATCCTCTTCCAAGATCCACTTGGAAAAATAAGCGGACTCAAAGCGATGAAAGACTACTATTCTCATCTCTACGAGGGAGCAGAATATGTACACTTTGAATTTGACCGACAGCTCAAAAGCGGAAATGAAGAGGTTCTTTTTTGGAAAATGACTCTCAAAAGTAAGAACTTAAATTCTGGAAAAGAGTACTCCGTCACGGGCAACTCTCACATGATATTCTCAACCCAGAGCCACAAATGCGTTTACCACAGAGACTATTTTGACATGGGTAGCTTTGTTTACGAACGCATCCCGTTTCTCAAAAACATCATTCACTTTGTTAAAGGAAAAATGAAAGAGAAAAAATGATTCTCTTATTTGACTTCCTCAGTATTCTTTCCACAAACATTCTCATTTTCTCATTACTTTGGTCCTTCTTTTACTTTAAGGGAAAAATCTCATGGGTTGATTTCTGTTGGTCAAGTTCCATTGGAATCTGGAGCCTCGTTCATGCATATGAAGCAAAAAACACGCTTCAATCAGAGTCGCTTTTCGCTCTTTCAATGATTGTCTTCTTTTGGAGCTTTAGATTGAGCACTCACCTTTTCTTTAGAACTCTTCTCTCCAAAGGAGAAGATCGCCGCTACGAAGAAATAAAAAGGAAGACACCAACAAAAGCCTGGTCAAAAAAGACTTTATTTATTTTCCTCATGAATGCCGCGCTTGTGAGCATACTTTTAGTGCCGCAACGCATACTTGCATACGCTGACTCCCCATCGATTACCCTATGGCAAGCATTTGCAAGTGCGCTATGTCTTTTGGCCATTGCGGGAGAAAGCCTTGCAGATTCACAGCTCAAAAAACACCTCTTACTCAAGTCGAACACAACTTGCCAAAAAGGTCTTTGGAAGTATTCCCGCCATCCAAACTATTTTTTTGAATGGCTCTTCTGGGTAGCAGTCTACCTTTTTACAATCAAAGCACCTTACTCGCAGTGGGCTCTCAGTGCACCTGTATTAATGTTCATTTTCTTGAACTATTTTACAGGTATCAAAATCTCAGAAAAAAATGCTGAACTTCGTCGTAAAGATTTTGCTGAATACAAGAAGAAGACCTCTGCATTTTTTTTGTTCTTTCCGAAGAAAAATTCCTCCATTCGCCACAATTTCGATTAAATTGATAGAGTGCCACACCTTCCTCAGCTCATTTCAGACTTGGCAGTCCTTCTGGTTGCAGCTGCACTCGTAAGTCTACTCTTCAAACAACTGAAACTCCCCGTAGTGCTTGGATACATCATCACCGGTATCCTTATTGGACCGCACTTGAGCATTTTTCCAACGATCCAAGATACGAGTGGAATACAACTCTGGGCTGAAATTGGCGTGATATTCCTACTTTTTAGCCTTGGTCTCGAGTTTAGCTTTAAAAAGCTGGCCCAAGTAGGCATCTCGGCTGCACTTACTGCCATTATCGAAATGAGCATCATGATCAGCCTAGGCTTCGGCCTTGGCCTACTCCTTGGCTTTGGCTCGATTAACAGCCTATTCCTGGGAGGTATTGTATCTATCTCATCTACTTCAATCATTATGAAAAGTGTTGGAGAGCTCAATATCAAAGGACGTCGCTTTATCGACAACGTTTACGGCATCATTATCGTAGAAGATGTCTTAGCTGTACTTCTTTTAGTTTTACTATCAACTCTCTCAATTTCTCAAAACGTATCTGGTGCTGAGCTCTTTGGCTCTGTTATCAAATTAAGTTTTTTTCTTGGTCTCTGGTTTGTACTGGGAATTTTCTTTATTCCACTTTTCTTGAAAAGAGTCAGACTTCTTTTAAATGATGAAAGCACCCTTGTCGTCTCTCTCGGACTTTGCCTCCTCATGGTGCTTGTTGCAACACACGCCGGCTTCTCACCTGCACTTGGAGCCTTTATCATGGGATCACTCCTTGCAGAAACAGCAGACGGTAAAAACGTTGAACGCGTTGTCGCACCTGTAAGAGACCTTTTTGCTGCTGTATTCTTTGTTTCTATCGGCATTCTCTTTAATCCGGCAGTTATTTCAGACCACCCGATTACTGTTATTTCAGTACTCGCACTCGTCTTTGGCGGAAAACTTATTGCCGTTACAATGGCTTCGCTCTTATCAGGACAAAGCTTAAAAATAAGTCTCCAGTCTGCTCTTTCACTTGCTCAAATGGGAGAATTCTCATTCATTATCGCAACTCTTGGCCAAAAACTAGGCGTTACAAGTAGCTCACTCTATGGAGTGGCCGTTGTTGTTTCTGCACTTACCACTTTCACCACGCCTTTCTTAATGAAGCTCTCCCTCTTAATTGATGACGATATTGCAAAAAAAATCCCCTATAAATTACGCGTTCAAATGGAGCGCTATCAAAGTGCTTTTAAAGCTCAAGGCAATTACTCGGCTCTTAAACTCATTATGGATGTCTATGGATACAGGTGGATCCTTAACTCCATTATTATCGTTGCACTTTGTCTAGCGCTTAGAGCAATGGGGCTTGATCTCATTTTTGACTCCTTTGATGAACCTTTTTGGGCTGCTTTCACAGCTTCCGCCTCAGGCCTAATCGTAAGTGCACCCTTTTTTGCAGGTATTTTACTCGGCGGCACGAAACGCCTTGAGAAATTGAATCCAGAAGAAACATCCCGACTTCGAGCCCTTCGACCAGCGACTCTCATTATGAAATTTTTTCTCGTGAGCGTTCTCTATGTGCTTGTCACACACACCCTAGACGCATGGACGATTACGTTCCAAGGTCACCTCGTTCTTATATCGATAAGTGCTGTCTGCATTTTTCTTACGGAAGGGCTTTACGCGCGCATCGAGAGACAGTTCACAGAGCACCTCAGCGAGCCCAACAAAAACCCTAAAGCTAAAGACAAATACTCCTCACTCGTCCCATGGGATGCAGTTCTCGAAAGTTTTATCATCTCTCCCAACTCAGAAGTCGTAGCTAAACCACTTTTACGAGCCGAACTCAAAGAAAAATATGGTGTTACTGTTGCCGTTATTGAACGCGGATCTCAAACAATTTTAGCCCCGAATCGAGACGAACTCTTACTCCCTGGAGACAAAGTTTATGTCATCGGACATGAAAAAGATCTCGATAAACTCAAAGACTACCTAGAAACCGAATCCAAAGAGAATCTAATTGGGCCGCAGTTTGGATTAGAAACTCTCGTTATCAGCGAAGACTCCCCATTTGCATTCAAGCCCATTCGTAGCTGCGGTGTTCGAGAAACCTTAAATGGCCTTATTGTGGGAATAGAGCGTGAAGGAAAACGTATCTTTAACCCTGAATCCTCTATGGAGCTTCGCCCAAAAGACCTTCTCTGGGTTGTAGGAGACCGTGACCTTATCGCCCAATTCAAGTAGGCTTGGAGCTAATGGCCCCTCGCTCACGAGAAGATAAAAACCAGATATCTTTTTTAGATAATCTTGAAAAAGCTCCCTCCACTGAAAAAGTGAAGATTACTGCACCTCCAGTAGAAACACCTCAAGAAGCCCCCAAAGTTTGGTCCGTTTCAGAGCTTTCAAAAGATCTTCGCGAAAACCTTCGTGCGCGCTATCAACAAATCTCTCTTCGTGGAGAAATCTGCGACTTTAAAGGCATTCACAGATCAGGGCACCTCTACATGGGCCTGAAAGATGAATCGTCACAAATTAGAGTTGTCGTCTGGAAAGGCGTCGTTCAAAAAGTTCCCTTTGACCTTAAAATGGGCCTCGAAGTGATCGTTATAGGCAGCATTGACTACTATGGAGCTGGTGGATCACTTCAAATCGTAGCAGAACGCATTGAGCCTCTTGGAATGGGTGCTCTCCAACTTAAATTTGAACAACTTAAAGAGAAACTCCAAAAAGAGGGGCTCTTTGCGCTTGAAAGAAAAAAAGTAATTCCAGCACATGCAACCCGAATTGGCCTTGTTACTGGAAAATCTACAGCAGCTCTTCAAGATATGCTTCGAATTTTTGCACAAAAGTACCCTCTTGCTGAAATCTTGCTTTTTCATGCAGCTGTTCAAGGCGAGAACGCACCTCGAGAAATTATATCCGCCATAGGAAATGCTGAAAGATATGCTCGAGAAACTAAACCTATTGATGTTCTTATTATTGGGAGGGGCGGAGGAAGCTACGAAGACCTCTTCTGCTTTAACGATGAAAAACTTGTTCGAAAAATCTCAAGCTGCTCAATTCCTACAATTTCTGCTGTTGGTCACGAAATTGATTTTACACTTGCCGATTTTGTAGCCGACAAGAGCGCAGCCACACCAACACATGCAGCGAGTGAGAGCGTTCCCGACATACGCGTTATCAATAATGATTTTAACACCTGCCTTCATACGCTTGAGCAACATCTTAACGACAAAATTAAAGATTATTCGCAAAAAATTGATTTACTTTGGAATCAAATTCTCTCAAGAGCCCCCCATCAAAAGCTCAAAGCTCAAAAACAACTTCTAGAGCAATATATGGCGCGCGTTGTGCAGTCGATGCAGATGAAAATTGATTCTAGCAAAGCTGAGTTAAAGAGATATGCTTCGTTTCTAGATGCCATATCACCTCTAAAGGTACTTGAGAGAGGATTTTCACTTGTTCAAAATGAAGCAGGAAAATTTGTTCGAAATTCTGACAGCGTTAAAATCGGTGAGACATTAAGCGTAAAACTGCTTCAAGGCACATTAAAGGTTAGCGTCAAAGAAACAAAAGCCCCATAGAGACTGTTAAAAGCACCAAGCTGCCTTATACTATTAATTGTGTCAGGACAGATTTTTGAACAGCTAGCGGGATTGAATAATGAGTACGATCAAATCCAAAAAATGGCTGTTGGCGGCATGGCAGAAGTATATCGAGCACGCCAACGAAGTCTCGATCGTCCGGTTGCCATTAAGCGCATTCGACCAGACTTAAGAGAAAGCAAAGATATTCGTGAACGATTTAAGCGAGAGGCGAGAGCTGCGGCCAATTTGCTCCACCAAAACTTAGCGCACGTATATGACTATCGTGAAATTGAACCTGAAGCTTACATCATTATGGAATACATCGATGGATTTGACGCCTCAGATGTTATTCAGCGCTCTGCCCCCCTCCCTATTGATGTCGCACTCGGGATTGCATCAAAAGTACTTCTTGGCCTCGCCTATGTGCATAGTCATGGAATGGTTCACCGCGACCTAAAGCCTGAAAACATAAGAATCACCACACGTGGCGACGTGAAGATCATGGACTTTGGAATTGCCTATGACCCTTCAGAAAGCAACCTCACTCAACCAGGGGTCCTTATTGGATCACCCCACTACCTTGCACCAGAACAAATTCAAGGTGGAAAGATTGATGGTCGGGTTGATATCTTTGCCTTTGGTATTACTTTATATGAAATGCTCACCGGGCGTAGACCCTTCACTGAAACAGATACTGAAACCGTATTTGCTCGCATAATAAAAGGCAAATACGCTCCCATAGAGCAACTTCGAAGTGATGTTTCTCCGTTTATTATTCGTATGGTTGACGAATGCCTCCAAAGTGTTCCTGCGAAAAGAGCAAACTCTGTAAAAGAACTCAGCGAAGAACTCCAAAGTTTTATTCTGCAAAACTTTACGGCTTCTCTAGAGAGCCGCATTCAACAGCTTCTTATGAAACAGGGCTTTCTTATGGGTGATCCTAAAATGGTCACTATACAAGAAAAAACGCAAACTCACGGAGTTCAGACTGATGGCACACGAAACAAAGCGAAAAAAACGATTCTCTGGCTTATAGTCGTTGTGTTTTTAGTTGCCGTTATTGTGGCCGCACTAAAAGTTAAGTCTCACCCTTTTTAATTCTTTGAAGATAATTAGAAAGTTCTCTAGGTAGTTCTTTTTTCTTGCTGTCCTTTATGTCAACCAAGTTTTTAAGCACTGTAGCGAAGGAACTTTTGGTTGTATCGTAACCCATAACCTCACCTCCGAAGAGACAAACTCTATTTCGTCCCATTTTTTAGCAGAATACATGGCCATATCAGCCTCTCTAAAAGCTCCCAGTACTCTGAATGTCGGGTTTTATCAAAAGTAGCGAATCCCAAAATTGCTGTAACTTTCACTACATATTTTTCACTGACGGTCATTGTTAACTCGGAAATTGTCTTACGAACTCTCTCAGCAACTCTGAGTGCAGAGTCGACAGGAGTCTCTGGCATCAAAACAACAAACTCATCTCCACCGTAACGAATTTGGATATCACTTTTACGTGTATGTTCTTTTAAAATTCGTCCTATTTCCTTAAGAACAGTAGATCCTACCAGGTGATCGTTACTGTCATTGACATCCTTAAAATGATCCAAGTCCAACATGAATACAGAAAGCGGCCTCTCGTAACGATGTACAAAGTTAAAGAGTTCACCAAAGATCTCTTTCATAAACCGTGTATTGTGCAACCCTGTTAAGTCATCCATCAAGGTAAGACGCTTTAAGTCCTTATTGTCACTTTTGAGACTATTTGTTTGAGTGAGTACTCTTCGATATTCCTTCTCACGACGCATAGATCGAGTGCACTTATGAAGCAGAAAATTCAAACGTTCTTCTAAGCTCGATGCGGGAGATAAATCGAAATAATCGAAAACCCCCTTTTCGCTCAAAGAAGCAATATCCGATTTCTTAAAGGAATCTCCCACTGCAATTATTTCGGGGCATTTAGCTTCAGGTAGCCGCGCTAACAACTGAGTACAGAGACTTAAAACATTATCCACCTTAGAGTAATCTCTAACTTTTAAAAAAATATAATCGTAACCCTTCCAGTCTCGAACGACGTCATCGCTTTTGCCGTCCCAATAACAGTGCTTTATTCCCTTGTCTTGAAAAAGAGGGTGTATGGGCGAGCCTTTGCTGCAATGAAGGATTTTTAATCCGGTCCTCATATAGTGCTTTTCGGAACATAACGTAATAATTGAGCCAATATTATGTCTTAGAGGAAAAGCCTTTGTTCAGATCTTTAAAAACTCTTAGGCATCACCTATAACTTAAAGGGTGAGTCCCCTTTTAACCTTTATCTACCTAGCGTCAGGTCTCGCTATTTTAGTGGTCGGAGCTGATTTACTTATTAAGGGAGCGTCATCTTTAGCGAAATCCTTTGGAGTTCCTCCACTTGTCATCGGATTGACGATTGTTGCATTTGGTACAAGCTCCCCTGAACTCACTATCGGAATTATTTCCTCTCTAAAGGGTGAAAGTAATCTTGCCCTTGGAAATGTTGTCGGAAGCAATATCGCAAACATTCTTTTGATACTTGGACTTTCTGCCCTCATATATCCCATCAAAATTAATCGGCAAATTATACGCAGCGAAGTTCCTTTCATGATTCTTTCCTCTTTCCTTGTCTGGCTTGTTGCAGCCGATAAGGAAATAACAAGACTTAACGGTTCTCTTCTTTTTTTAGGGTTTGCTCTTTATACTTTTTTTCAGATTCGAATTGCACACAAAGCAAAGCCACTCTCCTCTTCTGATACCATTGTTAAAGAACTCTCTGGTGAATCCAAATTTCAAATCATACAAGTCCTTTATTTAATCCTCGGACTCGGAGGACTTGCATTCGGCTCTAAACTCTTTGTGGATGCTGCAGTACTGCTAGCAAAACATCTCGGAGTCAGCGAACTCGTCATAGGACTCACTATTGTATCCATTGGCACATCACTGCCAGAAATCGTAACTTCGCTTGTTGCAGCTTATAGAAAAGAAAGTGATATAGCTGTTGGCAATGTTATAGGAAGTTGCATTTTCAATAGCCTAAGCGTTCTAGGACTCAGTGCAATTTTTTCTAAAACTACATTAATAGTTCCGGATATTGCGCTCAACTTTGACATTCCTGTCATGGTAGCGGCATCCATCGCCTGCCTCCCTATTTTCTTTAGTGAATATAGAGTTGGGCGTTGGGAAGGAGCGCTCTTTCTAGGCTATTACATTATCTACACTCTTAAACTTATTCTTGAAGCAAATGGAAGTAGCTATTTACCCATTATGCAGCATGCAAGCTTTTACTATATCATTCCGCTTACGGTTCTCGTTGTATCAACTGCAACTTTTAAGTTTCACAAAAAAAATCAAATCAAAGAATAAGTTAAAATCCTTCTAGATCCTTAGAAGTCGTCCCTTATAGCCTTTTAAAAGTCCGGCTCTACAAGAACCCTCTCGAGGAACAAGATGCACATCTACATTCTCTAAATGCTTAGAAAAGGTTCTTATAAAGTTTAAGTAAAAATCTTTTTCGAAGCCATGTTCTTTGTAATATTTGAGGGCAGCTGAGAATGCGCTATCAGACTCACCAAGAATCAACGGGAACTCTTCATAACCTTTTTTTCTCAGGAGATGCATGTAGCGGATCAAAGAAGACTCTTCAGACCCATGCATCGTAAGAGGCGTCATTGCTAAAATCTTTCCTTCATGAACGATTCTACTTCCAGACGCTATAATTTCTGGCTCAGAAAACAAGAAAGCTCTATCGTAATCTGTATTCAATGTCGTATTATGAAAAACATAGAGGTCCCCATCTTTATCTACAATAAACTGCGCCGCATGCGGAAGAATCTGCGTACTTAGGAGAACATTGCCTTCTTTATATCTATTTTTAACGTAAAGCTTTCCATCTTTGCCAACACTTACCTTGTAAGCTTCATTATCAAAAGCTGCTTCGTCTGGCTTAGGAGATTCCATTCGTTGAACTTCAAACTCTATTCCATTCAGCACAACCTTCTCGTTCGGAGACATATTCTGCACTAGCGGATCAGCAGAAAATGCTCTATGACTGAATCCAAAAATAAGCGTAAAAAAGAAACTCAGCTTTAAGCCTGACTTCAACATTGTCTTTTAATTCTAACATTTTGAGTCTGTACTTTGAGTTAATTCTAGCTGATTAAAATGCCAAAATGCCGACTAAGGATTCTCACTAGGCCTTATACGAGTTACTCGTAACTGGGTGCTCTTACGGCCTCTAAACTCAGAAATCTCAGGTACAACAAGAGCATCTACTTGACGATGTCCTAGCTCTTCTAATTTTTTGCAAAGTTCTTCAAAACCAAAAGCAATAGCGGAGCCACCAACCAAGTCCCACTTAACATGTTTTTCTTTTAAAACTTTTCGAGCACTTAAAGGCAGTTGTGAATACAAAAATAGAGGTTGAGCGTTTCCTCTTCCCCATGGAGCGCTTCTGTTTAACGCTTCAACTTCTTGTAAGGTTGGGAGAACTTCTACTTCTCCATCAAACTCTACAACGCGATGAAGGCTTAACTCAGAAAAATCTACAGACTTAATATACGCTTCAAAGGCAGATATCTTAGCTGTTTCTATTTCCATCCCTGCAGCTTCCGCATGGCCACCGAATTTTTTAAGAATGGCACGAGCGCCTTCTAAAAAAGAAACACAATGAAACCCTGTGGGACATCTCATAGACCCCCTTAGTGTTCCATGCGGAGTTTTAGAAAGAACAATAGCGGGAAGGTTAAAAGACTCGACAAGCTTGGCAGCTACAATACCTAAAACGCCCTCAAGCCACTCCTCTCCTTGAATCAAAAGCAAAGAACGCCCCTCTTCAATTTGAACTGAAGCCTGTTCAGTCGCCTCTTTCATAACAATGGCCTGTGACTCAACTCGCGAGGTATTTAAAGCTTCTACTTCGGTGTATTGAGCCTGTGCCTCTTCAATCGTTTGTGAACGTAAAAAAGCCAGGGCTTTCATTGCTTGCCCCATACGACTGGCAGCATTGAGTTTTGGCGCAACTGAAAAAGCCAAATCCCTAGCTTCATAGCTCTTCATCAAAGTTGCCATATATTGAAATGCGGGTCTGACCTGAGACGGCCAGCGTCTCAACCCCTCTTTAACTAATGCACGGTTAATGTCACGCAGTTCCATTTGATCGGCAACCGTCGCGAGTGAAACTAAATCTAAAAAAACATCGAATTTAATATCTACGCCGAGCTCACTCTTCAAACCTGCAAGCATAAAAAACATCACAGCAGTTCCACAAAGATGACCGAGCCCCGATTCGCAAGTCCCCTGGTTGGGATTGACTATATACGGAGTGCAAGGAAGTTCGTTTGCCGGAAGATGGTGATCTGTAATGACAAAAGCCACATTTATGGACTTAAGATACTTTGCAGGCTCAATAGCCCCTATGCCCGAATCAACAGTTAAGACGAGGTCGTATTCAAAGCTTTCACGAATACGTTTTAAGGAGCTTACGTGCACTCCATACCCTTCATCAAAACGATGAGGAATAAAAAGCTCATAATGAGAATAGCCAATGCGATCAAAAAAATCGGCCGCTAAGCTGAGTCCAGACATTCCATCTACGTCATAATCGCCATAAACAAGTATCTTCTTGTTTTCGCGAATATGAGAGGCGAGTAACTTTGCAGACTCCGTTAAGTTCTTTAAAACGCTTGGACTGGGCAAAGAAGAAAGCCGTGGATTTAAAAAGCTTTGAGCTTGCTCCAAAGATTCGAAGGAACGCGAAGAAAAATAGCTCCCCAAAAGACTGCCGTATTCTTTAATAAACACATCGTGAATAGGGAGATGCGCGTAATTCCGAAGTGTCCATCTTTCTCCCCCTACAACTGCTGACACAGGAACTAAACTTTCGCTTCTTTAATTTTATTCGCTTTTACGTGTGATTTTACAGGTGCGCCAGGGCTAGCACTTTTAGCTCCTAAAAGCTTATCGCCCCAAAGATAGAGCGGAGAAGCTACAAAGATAGAGCTGTAAATACCAATCATTACACCGACAGTTAGAGTCAAAGAGAAGTCTCTCAAGCTAGGTCCACCAATAAAGTAGAGAATAATCAAACTTAAGATCGTTGTTAAACCTGTGTTCACAGTTCGAGAAAGTGTAGAGTTAATGGCGTAATCCACCACAGCTTCACGACTTTTCCCTAACATCGTGCTCTCAGCTTCACGAATTCGGTCAAAGACCACGACCGTATCGTTTATCGAATAACCGGCCAGAGTCAGCAGAGCTGCTACAACATTTGTAGAAAACTCTGTTCCTGAGATAATCAAAAAACCACACGTAAATACAAGGTCATGCAATACGCCCACAATTGCTCCGGGCGAGTAACGCATATCAAAGCGGATGTAGATGTAGAGCATGATCAAAATAGCCGTGTAAATAATAGACATCAGGGCAGATTTTTTAAGCTCTCCACCTACCCGTGGTCCTACACTATCAAGTTTCGAAATTGTCCAATCTGTATCCTTAGCTCCAAACTTTTGAAGATGCTCGCTTAGAATTTTACCGGCATCATCTTTTTCATCAGTCGCGCCCGTAATTAAAAACTCTTTTGAAAAGCCTTGAGTTATATTGCCTTGAACTTCAACTATAGAAAGTCCAGGAATAACTGGGTCGAGTTCTTTTCTCAAAGCACTTGGATCGATGTTAGCATCTTTAAATGCAACACCGGCTTCCACACCACCCCTGAAGTCAACACCGTACTTAATTCCGGGTTTTACAAACATCATAAATAAACAGATACAAAAAGCTGCGAGTGAAAGAGGTACAAAAACCTTAAAAGACTTAACAAAAGGAAAGTGCATTTTTTTCGGATTAAAAAGTTCCATAGTTTATTATCCCGTCCCTATCCCTTGTTCGTCGCAAGTTCATTTAACTCGTGACGGCTCATTCCAATACTGAGCGTTTTCTTATTCTTCATGAAAAGCATAAAGATTGTTTTAGTAAAGTAAGTCGCCATAAATACGTTTGAAGCAATACCTACCATCAACGTAAAAGCAAAACCTCGAATGCTTCCTGTTCCAAAACTCAAAAGAACCATCGCGCCAATAATAGTTGTAATGTTGGAGTCAAGAATAGCAGAGTAAGCTTTATCAAAACCAAGTTCGATAACTTGGTTTACTGTTTTGCCAGCTCTCACTTCTTCGCGCATACGCTCGAAAATAATAATCAAAGCATCTACAGCCATACCTAAGGTCAATACGATACCCGCAATACCTGGCAAAGTAAGCGTTGCGTGCAAGGCTCCCAAGATAGCAAAAATCATTGAAACGTTAATAAGAGTTACAATCGATGCGATAACACCTGAAAGTCCGTAGTAAACAGCCATAAAAGCAAGAACTAAGAAGAAACTCCAAATAAGTGCTGTTTTTCCAGATTCAATAGCATCACGACCCATACTTGGACCAATTACACGCTCTTCTTGAACTTCAATAGAAGCGGGTAAAGCACCAGCTCTTAAAACAATCGATAAATCTTGAGCTTCTTGAAGCATGCTTTCATAAGCACCTGAACCCAAAGTAATACGTCCAGAATCACCAATAGCCGATTGAAGAACAGGTTTACTCTTAACAACTCCGTCCAATACGATGGCCATATAATGGCCTACAAATTGCCCTGTAAATTGCTCAAATGTTTTAGCCGCTGCTGCATTGATATGAAAAGCAACCTCAGGGCGATCACCGCCCATTGCCAACCCATTACTTCCACTGCTCATTTGAACAAAAGCCTGGTCAATAAATTCACCAGAGAAAATATTCTTAGTTGAGAGCAATACAGGAATGTAAACTGTTTTAGAAACTTCGTTTGGATCATTCCCTTTTTCAAACGCAATAGCTGAGTTTGCAGGGAGTTGATCTTTAAGATCAGAATTTACGCGGTCGCGATATTCAGAAAAACGAGTAAAGCTTTCTTTTGTATAGTTTCCTGCAACTTCGACAGACTTAATTTTTGCTTCAAGATCCGCACGCTGAGTTTCAATGCAATCTGCTGTATTTTCATCACAGCCTTCAACAATTTGAAAGTTCAATTGAGCCGTTTGGCCAATAAGTGTCTTCAATCGATCAGGTTCTTTCGCTCCCGGAAATTGAACAAGGATCTGATCTTCGCCTCTGCGAGAAATTAACGGTTCAGCAACACCAAATTCGTCAATACGGTTGCGAATTGTTTCAATACTTTGGTTGCGAGCTGTTTCGCGAATATTTTGAATGGCCTGAGGCGAAGCTCGAAGATACTCCACTCCATCTACAGGACGTAGCAACTCAAGTGTTTGAGCCCAATTGTCCGTTACCATTGCCCTAAACTTTTCAGCATCAGCAGGTGACTTAAGCTTAACTTCTAGCTCTCCGCTTTTTTCAATGAGCTTAACGCTTTCAAGCTCAATCTTTTTATCTGCGGACATTCTTTCAATGTTGCGCCCATAGGCACCCAATTGATCGAGTTCTACTTTATCAAGATCGACACCCAAAACCATGTGAACGCCACCTTTAAGGTCAAGCCCCAAAGGCATTGCAGTGTCCATCATCCAACTTGGAGTTTTGACATCATCTGGATGCCAGAGCGTCCATACTGTAGGTGCTAAAAAATAAAATGTAGCGACTGTTAACAGTCCACAAAACCAAACTCTAAACTTAATCCCGCTGCTGTTCATGTTACGACTTCTCCAACTTTCAATTCCTTGAGCTTAGCCTGAATTTGGCTCCGAAGAATTTTGATCTCAGTGTTATGAGCCACTTCTAAAGTTACAATACGCTCATTAAGACCTGCAATTTTTCCAATAATTCCACTTGCAGTGACAACTTCATCGCCACGGGAAAGAGTTTTTTGAAAATCCTGCTGCTGCTTCTGTTGTTTCTTTTGAGGCGCAATTATTAAAAAATAAAAGAGCGCTACAAAAAGCACAATCATCGGCAAGTTCATAAGCAGTGAGTTGGGAGCCTTTGCCCCTGCAGCCGGAGCTGTTGCCTCCTGCGCAATGGCTTGGGTTAAAAAGAAAACGTTTATTGCGAATACAAGTAAAGACCGCATCTTATAAAGAACTAGCACCCGCGCCCCAGTCCCTCAAGCAAGCGCTGCGAAAAGAATCGAAGTTTCCGACTTCGATCGCAGCCCGAACCTTTTCCATAAGTTTTATGTAGAAATGGATGTTGTGAAGGCTCCCCAAAATAACGCTATTGAACTCGCCCACATGAAAAAGGTGTCGCAAGTAGCTTTTCTCGTAATTTTTGCAGGTATAACAATCGCAGTTTGGATCTAAAGGCTCGGAGCTTGTAGTATATTGCTCATTGCGCATTCTCACCACACCTTGGCTAGTAAAGAGACTTCCATTGCGAGCATTGCGGGTAGGCATAACGCAATCAAACATATCCATCCCTCGATGAACAGCTTCCAAGAGGTCCCACGGAGTCCCAACTCCCATTAGATAACGCGGTTTAGAGGAAGGCATTTGATGAGCAATTTTACTGAGTAAATCATACATATCTGTGGGCTTTTCACCAACACTCAGCCCGCCCAGTGCCATCCCATCAAAGCTACGCCCGTTTTCACTCAAAGAAACTAACTCTTCCATATGCCTCAAACGACACTCAGGATCGAGGCCTCCTTGAACAATTCCAAACAAAGCTCCACTGCTCTCTTGCTTGGAGCGCAAAGCTTTTTGAGCCCAAAGAGTTGTTCGGTCGCAGGCAAACTTGAGTTCTTCCTGAGTTGCTGGAAGAGCGGGGCAAACATCCAAAATCATCATAATAGAAGCCCCAATGGCCTCCTGCATTTCGATAGAAAGTTCAGGGGTTAAAAGCATACGTAAGCCATCGAGATGATTCTGGAATTCCACGCCTTCTTCTTTGATTTTTCTAAGTTTTGAAAGCGAAAACACCTGAAAGCCCCCGCTATCAGTTAATAGAGAATGCGGCCATTTTGCCCATTTCCTAACGCCCTCAACCTTTCGCATGACCTCCATCCCAGGCCGGAGCCATAGATGATAGGTATTGGCCAAAATAATCTCTGTTCCCATGCTCTCAAGATCTCGCGAGAGCAATCCCTTCATTGTACCGGCTGTTCCGACCGGCATAAAAACAGGAGTTTCGACTGATCCGTGGAGGGTCTGCATGCGCCCGCGACGAGCCTTGCCGTCGGTTTTTAAAACTTCAAAAGAAAAAGATTTTGCTTCGCTCATTCGCTCTTATTCTCAATTCTATTTTGGATGTTATTCTCTGCTTCTTTCGTGGCTCTCTTCGCAATCATGAATTTAATAAATGCGGCAACAGGTATCGCTAAAGTCGCTCCCAGGGGACCAAAAGCAATAGCTCCTATCAGCACAGCTGCCATCGACTGCCAAAAGCCCAAACCCACAACTCGTCCAAGAATTTTAGGCGCAAGAAAAGTTGCCTCAAGCAACTGAATCACCAAATAAACTCCAAAGACTGAGAGAAAAAGCGGCCACGTAAAATTTAAGGCAACGACAATAACAGCAACAAAAAAGCCCACTAAGGATCCAAAAAAAGGAATCCAACTAAAGAAACCGGTAAAAAATCCAATGAGATAGCCCCACGGTAAGCCTGCAAGACCAAAGCCTAGAGAATATAAAATCGCGAGCACAAAAGACAACAAGACCTGCCCTTTGACGTAGTTTTTAAAAAAATTAAGAGCGTCAGCTGCCATTGAACACACAGTACACGCAGCTTTCGACAACTTGCAACGAAACTTGTCGAAGTCTTTTTGAGCCCAACTAACCGCAAATCCCAAACAACGTGTCTAAGTTCACCAGAATATATAAAAGGGTTATTAAAAAAAGGAATCATATCAATAAGATTTTTAAGGGCTTTTGGGGATGCCCGAGCAAAGAAATTGATATAGCTTCTAATGCCCTAGGAGGAAGTAAATGAATATGGGACTTAACAAAACATGGAAATCACTCGTCACTTTGGGGTTTATGGGAATCCTAGCGAGCACAGTTATTAGTTGTACAAAATCCACATCTGTTGCTGACGGGAAAAAAATCCTTCGCATCGGAAATGGTACAGAACTTCAAGGTCTCGATCCTCACATTGTAACAGGTGTGCCCGAGCACCATGTCATTACGGCTCTCTTTGAAGGACTGGTTGGAGCTAACCCCGAAACTCTTGCTCCAGAACCTGGTGCTGCTAAATCTTGGGAAGTTTCCAAAGACGGAAAAACCTATACATTTACACTTCAAGACAACGGAAAATGGTCGAACGGAGACCCTGTCACTGCTGATGATTTTGTTTACTCTTGGAAACGTATGCTGAATCCTGCACTCGGTGCAGAATATGCTTACATGCTTCACGTTATTAAAAATGCTGAAGAGTTTAACAAAGGAACCCTCAAAGACTTTTCTAAAGTTGGCGTTGTTGCAAAAGACCCTAAGACTTTAGTGGTTACATTGAGAGCACCTACTCCCTACTTCCTCTCTTTACTCATGCACTATTCCACTTTCCCTGTTCACAAAGGAACAATCGAGAAATTTGCCGCTTTTGAAGCGCGCGACACAAAATGGACTCAGCCCGGAAACTTTGTCGGCAATGGTCCCTTCAATCTTACAAAATGGGAACTCAACAAAGTTATCTCTGTTGAAAAAAGCCCAACGTACTGGAATGCCGCTATTACAAAACTTGATGGCATCGACTTCTTCCCTGTTGAACTTGCGCAAACAGAAGAGCGCATGTATCGCTCAGGAGAGCTCGATAAAACAAACGTTGTTCCTATTCACAAAATCGACACTTTCAAGAAAGAACGTCCAAAGGAATATGTAAATGCTCCTTACCTTGGCACGTATTTCTACCGTGTAAACGTGACACGCAAAGCACTTAAGGACAAAAAAGTTCGTCAAGCACTTGCGATGTCAATCGATAGACAAGCCATTGTTGATCGTGTTTCAAAAGCTGGAGAAATTCCTGCTTTTGCGTTCACTCCACCCAACACTGCGGGTTACACATCTCCTGCACAAACAAAGTATGATTTAGAAGCTGCAAAAAAATTACTTGCAGAAGCTGGATATGCTGATGGCAAAAACTTTCCTTCTGTAGAAATTCTCTACAACACGCTCGAAGCTCACCGCGCTATTGCAGAAGCTATTCAACAAATGTGGAAAGTTAATCTCGGAATTAACGTAAGTTTGAAAAACCAAGAGTGGAAAGTCTACATCGATTCTCAACAAAAAATCGATTACGACATTTCTCGCGCTGGTTGGATTGGCGACTACCCAGATCCCAACTCATTTCTTGATATGTGGGTCACTAACGGTGGAAACAACAACACTGGCTGGAGTAACAAAAAGTACGACGCTCTTATCAAAGAAGCGAATACAACTGGCGACATGAAGAAACGCATGGAACTCTTTGGACAAGCAGAAACTATCCTTATGGATGAAATGCCCATTCTTCCTATTTACACCTACACAAACAAATACCTTCTCTCTGAAAGAGTTATTGGCTGGTACAACAACATCCTTGATTGGCACCCGTACCAATACGTAGACGTTAGATAGGTTGAACTCAGTAGGTTGGAGATAAAATAAAGTGTTGAAATATACGATAAAAAGATTCCTTGAAGCGATTCCAGTGATGTTGATTGTCATCACCTTGACTTTTGTGATGATGAAAACAGCCCCTGGGGGGCCTTTCTCAAAAGAGAAAAAGGTTCCAGATGCCGTACTTGAAGCACTCAACCAACGTTATCGCTTGGATCAACCACTCTATATTCAATACTTTGATACTTTAAAAAATACGGTGAAGGGGGACTTCGGTCCCTCTTTCCGTTATGCCGGACGAACGGTTAACGAAATGATTCTCGAAGGCTTGCCTGAAACGGCAGAGCTCGGCCTTTATGCTCTTTTATTTGCACTCGTACTGGGTATTAGCAGTGGAATTATCGCCGCCCTCAAAAAGAATACTTGGCTCGATTATATCCCCATGACGATATCGATGGCGGGGATTTGCGTCCCCTCCTTCTTACTCGGTCCAACTCTCGTTTTATTTTTCTCTATTTATTTAGGATGGTTCCCCGTTACAGGATGGGACACTCCTATGCAAAAAATTCTTCCTTCCATTACCTTAGGCGCTGCCTACGCGGCTTTCATCGCGCGTCTTGCGCGAGGTGGGATGCTCGAAATTTTAGCTCAAGACTTTATTCGCACAGCCAGAGCTAAAGGTGTGAGTGAAACCAAAGTGCTTCTTAAGCATGCACTCAAAGGTGGCATGTTCCCCGTGGTTTCTTTCCTTGGGCCTGCTGTTGCAGGACTTCTTGCAGGAGGCTTTGTTGTTGAATCTATTTTTCAAATCCCAGGTTTGGGTCGCTACTACATTCAAGCTGCCTTCAACCGTGACTACACAATGATTATGGGAACAACTGTGTTCCTCGCTAGCTTAATTGTATTTTTCAACTTCGTATCTGACGTCCTTTTGATTTGGATGAATCCCAAGTTGAATTTCGGAAAGGCCAAATAAATGAGCGAATTGGTATTAGACAGAATTAAAACCGAAAAAGCAGAAAAGGGTCGCTCCCTTTGGCAAGACGCGTGGTCGCGCCTTACAAAAAACAAAGCAGCTATGCTTGGCTTTGGTATTTTAAGCCTATTTGTTTTGCTCGCAATTTTTGCACCTTGGATTGCTCCTTACTCTTATGAAACTCAAGACCTCGTCATGGGACCAACTGCGCCGAGTGCAAGTCACTGGTTTGGAACAGATACTCTCGGTCGCGACATGTATACACGCGTTCTTTATGGCGCTCGAATCTCACTCATGGTGGGATTTATTGCAACCTTTGTATCGCTCGTTGTGGGCGTTATCTGGGGAACGGTCGCTGGATTTATTGGCGGAAGAGTGGACTCTGTCATGATGCGTATCGTGGACATCATGTACTCCATTCCCTTTATTCTCCTTGTTATTTTGTTAATGGTTATGTTCAACTCAAGTAACAACACTGTTAACCTCTTGCTTTTATTCTTCTCCATCGGAGCCGTTGAATGGCTTACTATGGCGCGAATTGTTCGAGGACAAGTCCTCAATATTCGAAAAATGGAATTTATTGAAGCTTGCTATTCAATGGGTCTTTCGAACTCAGCCATTATATTTAGACATCTTATCCCCAATGTTTTGGGTCCCATTATTGTTTATGCAACACTTACAGTTCCAACAGTAATGCTTCTCGAAGCTTTCCTCAGCTTCTTAGGCTTAGGCGTGCAACCTCCTATGAGTTCATGGGGGATCTTAATCAGTAACGGGGTAGAAAATATGGAAGAATATCCTTGGTTATTACTTTTTCCAGGGCTGACTTTTTCAGCAACGCTCTTTTCTCTTAACTTTTTAGGCGACGGACTGAGAGACGCTCTCGATCCTAAAGCATCCAAGGATTAGTGAGTTTAAATTATGTTAGTAGTTAAAGATTTAAGAACTTATTTTTATACTCGAGCCGGTGTTTATCGTGCTGTTGATGGCGTTTCTTTTCACGTAAATCGCGGCGAAACCTTAGGCATTGTTGGTGAATCTGGCTCAGGAAAAAGTGTTTCTCAATACTCACTTTTAAGACTGATTCCCTCACCTCCAGGCAAAATTGTTTCAGGAACAGCTATGGTTGACGGAGTTGACCTCCTCAACTGCCCCCTCTCTGAACTTCAAAAGATTCGTGGCAAAAAGATTTCCATGATCTTTCAAGATCCCATGACTTGCCTCAATCCTTATATGACCATTGGTGACCAGCTCATGGAGCCTTTGTTCATACACGATAACATGGGGAAAGAAGACGCTAGAAAAAAAGCGATCATCGCTCTTGAGGAAGTTGGAATTCAATCCGCTGAAACAAGGCTTAAATCCTACCCTCATGAACTCTCCGGCGGCATGAGGCACCGAGTAATGATTGCCATGGCACTCATTACAGAACCTGAACTGCTTATCGCAGACGAACCTACAACCGCTCTTGACGTAACCGTTCAAGCTCAAATTCTAGACTTGATTAAGGCTCTTCAAAAAAAGAAAAATACCGCCGTTATTTTCATCACTCATGATTTAGGCGTTATTGCAGGTGTTGCAGATCGCGTAATGGTTATGTACGCAGGAAATGTTGTTGAGACAGCGCCAACCGCTAAACTTTTTGCCAATCCTTCGCATCCCTACACGAGAGCACTCCTGGGCAGTATCCCCTCTATGCATGAACGAGGTCAAAGACTTCGCACCATACACGGCA
Organism: Bdellovibrionota bacterium; assembly: GCA_041391385.1. Lineage (GTDB taxonomy): Bacteria > Bdellovibrionota > UBA2428 > UBA2428 > UBA2428 > CANIGN01. The sequence continues at coordinate 64,515 of JAWKOD010000004.1, read as the reverse complement.
TGCCACCTGATCTTTCAAAAGAAATTGTAGGATGTGCTTTTGCTCCACGCTGTCCTGATAATAAAGAAAAAGGCAGCTGCGGCACCACAAAACCTGAACTTGTAGCAATCAACTCTGATCACTACGTGGCAAATTGTGTTGGATGTGTTGCAAATAAATTGCAACCTCTTAAAAATAAGGGTGAATCTAACTTTAGTAAAATCAGTGAGGTGACTCTATGAGCACAAATGAACAACATCTCCTTGAGGTAAAAAACCTTAAAACCCACTTTCCTATTAAAAAGGGCTCTTTTTTTTCGAAAACTATAGCAAATGTTAAAGCTGTTGATGGAGTTTCTCTCAACCTTACACAAGGTGAAGTACTTGGACTCGTAGGTGAGTCGGGTTGCGGAAAATCTACACTCGGTAGAAGTATTCTCAGACTTATTGATCCTACTGATGGCGTAGTATCTTTTGAAGGAAAAGTAATTTCTGAATATTCAAAGGAAGAACTGAGAAAAGTTCGTCCACAGTTTCAGATGATATTTCAAGATCCGTATGCCTCGCTAGATCCTCGCATGACGGTCTATGATGCACTCTCAGAGCCCATTCTTGCTCATAAAATTGTACCCAAATCAGAAATCGAAAAAGAAGTTCAGCGTCTTATGAACCTTGTAGGACTTGCCTCTCGATTTATTCATAAGTATCCACATGAGTTTTCTGGCGGACAACGACAACGTATTGCAATTGCCCGAGCTCTTGCATTAAGGCCTAAACTTATTATTGCAGATGAGCCCGTTTCAGCACTCGATGTATCTATTCAATCTCAAATATTGAACCTTTTGAATGATCTCAGAAAAGAGCTCAATTTAACGATGATATTCATCTCACACGATTTAGGAGTTATTAAATATCTCTGCGACCGTGTAGCAGTTATGTATCTTGGCAAAATTGTAGAACTCACAACAACAGATGAATTGTTTAAGAATTCTGTGCACCCTTACACTCAGGCTCTTTTATCCGCAATTCCATTGCCTGATCCAGAACTTGAGAAAAAGAGAGAGCGAGTTATCTTACAGGGTGATCCTCCCTCACCGCTCAACCCACCTCCAGGCTGCGCATTTGCACCTAGATGCCCTAAAAAGAAATCTGCATTATGCGAAACTAAAGTACCCACACTCATAGAGATGAAAGCAGGACACTGGGTAACTGACTGCCCCTGTAACGTTGGTCATAGCGCGTAATTCTGAATTGCTAGAGCATATGAGGCCCTAGCACCCTAGCCTTCTCCTGAAACATGCTCTTCAATAGAGTTATGTATTTATTTTTAATCCTATTTTTGAGCGCGTGTGCAACCCGCCCTCAAAGCTCTCCCGTCAATACAGCCTCTGTAGTGAATAAGCCAGCAGCTGCGAATACGGGCCTTCAGCTCTCAGCACAACTAACGCACTTCGAAACTCCCATTGAAGGCGTTACAGATGGAATCCGTGTTGAAAACGCCTTGCCTGAATCACCGAGCGGAATAGCTGGCATAAAACCCGGAGATTATATCATCGGAGAAAGATCCCCCCAAGCAGTTCTGGATAAGATAAAGCTTCTCGAAGTGGGGAGTGCTCTTAAGCTCAAGATTTTAAGTGGAGTCACTTTAAAAGATGTCGTCATCAAAATTGGAAAAAGAAGTCTCAATCAAGGAAACTTTCAATACAGCTCGGCTCCCAACCTTTGGAAAGTCCCTACTCAGAGCACCTATCTCGAAAAGAAAGTGAGCGCTCTTGCAGACAAAGATCTCCAAGAGAAATTCACTGAGATCAGCTCAAAAGGTGACCAACTCAGACCACTAGCACTTCGCTTTATCCAAGAAAATCCACTTGCGATTCACGAGAGTGCACAAAGTCTTCTAAAGCGCTTTCAAGCATGCAAAAAAGATATGAGCTGTCTTAGAGAGCTCTCGCTCTTTAAAACGGCTCCCCTTAAAAAGCTGAAGCTCAAAGGACACAGTGCTGAAGCCCACCTAAGATACATCACACAAGTTCTAAAAGAGGCCCACAAAATTCACGCCCTTGCATTTAAAAAACTTAAAATATCAGAAAAAAATTATTTAGAAGAAAATATCGATGAGCTTTCAAATAGGTTCGTAGAATCTGTTTATCTTCATGACGACATCTTCGCAGGACGTAAAAACAGATTTTACGAGCTCACTCAAATTTTAGACAAAGTTGAAGTCGCTAAATTTTATCAAAGTCTATTCTTTTTAGCGCAACATTTTGATGAAAGTTACTTTGCACGGCTCAAAAAAGATTATCTCAAAAAACATTTTCCATTTAAAAATAAAAGCTCAGAGGGGTTGATTGTATTTGCAGGCAGCGAAGACAACGACCACTCCGCTCTTGCCAAAGAAAAAACCGCAATGATTGTAGATGTTGGTGGTGATGACCTCTACAGAGACAACACAGGAATCATTGTCGACATGGGAGGAAATGATCGTTACGAATCTTCTCTTCCCTGGACTCTTGGTGGAGCAAAAATGGGCACAAGTCTTTTTTATGATTTTGAAGGCAATGACACTTACAATTGTAGCCTGCATTGCTTGGGTGCTTCATTTTTAGGTGCCTCTATCTTTAGCGATCTGAAAGGTGACGACACCTACATCGCCCAAGCCTACTCGCAAGGAAGCTCGTTTGCCGGCGTGAGTCTTTTTATAGATGGAGAAGGAAATGACAAATACCAGAGCCTAGGACTTTCCCAGGGAGTTGGTATTGCTGGGGGCTATGGCATTTTAGTCGATTTCGATGGAAACGATAGTTATAAGAGCTTGGGCATGCGCCCCTCTGGCTACGGAGACGTAGGTCAGTACGAATCTTGGTCGCAAGGTGTGGGTATTGGATTGCGCTTTTTTAATTCAGGCGGAGTTGGTTTTATATACGATAAAAAAGGCAAAGATAGCTTTGAAGCAGGAACCTTTTCGCAAGGTGGTGGTTATGCCTTTGGCCTTGGGGGGCTTTTTAACGACGGTGTAGATGACGATATCTACAAAGGTATGCGCTACACTCAGGGGTTCTCCGCGCATTCAGCTGTCGGGATTTTTATCGAAGCGGGTGGAAATGATCGCTATGAAAGCATAAGTGTCGTGGGTGAGGGAATGGCCTGGGATCTGAGCCTCACTCTCTTTGAAGACAAATCCGGAAACGACACTTATCAAACAGGGGCTCACTGTTTGGGCGTGGCCTCACATAACTCCTATGCATTTTTTTTGGACCACAATGGCATGGATACTTACAAAGGGGCTGAATTACCCCCATCTCAAAGTATTGGAAACGAGTATCATGGAGGACAAAGTCTTGGTTACTTTCTAGACAGCGGTGGTCAAAATGATCACTACGAAAAATTTAAGAACAACAGCTGCATAAAAAGAGTTGGACTTCAGCTTATTTGTGACGAATAACATTTAGAATAAATCATGCTTGGACATTTCCTACTTCTTTTAGAAAAGCTCTCTCCACTTTTTCTTTTTTTAGTTGCGGGCTTTATTGCTGCCCGTTTTTTAAAAGTTACACGAGAGTCTATTGCTAAACTTTTAATTTATGTCATTTCGCCCATCGTTTTTTTTGAAACACTTATTCGCTCACCCTTTAATCCGAAGCTTATAGTTCTGCCATTTTTCTACGCATCGATTTGCTCAATACTCGGTATTGCAACCTATAAACTTTCTAAAAAATTCTTTAGAAGCCCCATGAGGAATTTGTTCTCCTACGCAGCAGGCTCTGCCAATACAGGATACTTTGGAATTCCAGCAACAGCCATTCTCTTAGGCGAAGAACGAATCAGTACAGCTATATTCATCATTATTGGCTATAACCTGTATGAATACACCACTGGATTTTACTTGGCTGCCCGAGGAAGTTTCGATACCCGTGAGTCTCTTAAGAAAATTGCCTCGCTCCCTTCTCTTTGGACATTTCTCTTCTCTCTTGTAGTTTCGGCTATGGGTTTTCACCACATTCCCCCTTCTATAGAACCAATACTTACAAGCTTTCGAGGAGCCTACTCTTGCTTAGGGCTCATGATGATTGGATTAGGCCTTGGAAGTATTCGAACCCTAAGACTTCATTATAAATTTATATCCTGCACTCTTCTTATTAAACTTCTAGCTTTTCCAGCTCTAGTTGTAAGCGTTATCTTTCTTGACCACGCAACGATTCAGTTTCTTGATTACAGTTTAGTCGAAATATTGCTTTTAATGTCGCTCGTTCCCCTTGCCGCCAATGGAGTTTCAATAGCCACAGAACTCAAGCTCCCAACAGATGAAATGGCCTTTACGATTACTCTGAGTACAGCCATTGCCCTTCTATGGATTCCACTTAGCTGGGCCACTTGGGTCCCCTGGGTTCTAAACTCTGTGCGCTAAGAGTTAATCGCTTAAAGTAGACAAAAGCCCTAGCAGACCTTTAGGTTATTCTCATGGTTATCGGCATTTCAGGTGGTAGCGGATCAGGAAAAACAACTTTTGCTCAAAAACTTTTAAAAGTTATAGGAGCTGAGAGGGCTTCTATTTTGGCTCAGGACTACTATTACAAAGACCAATCTCAAGCCTTTAAAGAGAATCACCTTGCCGTAAACTTTGACCATCCCGGAGTCTTAGATTTTGAATTAATGATTCAGCACCTCAAACAACTCAAATCTGGAAACTCTGTTGAGTGCCCTCAGTATGACTTTAAAACTCACTCGAGAATGCCCCAAACTCTCAAGGTTGATTCTCATCCTGTTATTCTTATTGAAGGTATTCTTATCTTTCACCCACCTGAGCTCTTAAAAGAAATGGATTTAACTTTCTTTATGGAAGCGCCCGAAGAACTTCGTCTCCAACGCCGCATTGACCGCGACACCAAAGAACGTGGACGCACTGAAGAAGATGTTCGAGAGCAATTTTTTAGGCAAGTAAAACCCATGCACGATCAGTACGTTGAACCCACAAAAAAACTCGTCTCCTACGTCATCAAAAGCTATTAGGCGTCTAGGAATATTACCGAAAAGGTAGCGGGGATGTGCCCAAAAAGTCTCTGACGCCTATTGGGTGGGATCGACGTACTTTTCGAGGCGACTCATGTGAACGTAGGCTAGAGGAACTACGAACAGAGTTAAACATGCCGAAAAGAGCACGCCACCCACAATGACCAGTGACATGGGCTGAGTTGCCGATGAACTGGCACCAAGTCCTATGGCGGGAGGCAACGCTGCTGCTATCGTTGCAAATGAAGTCATCAAGATAGGACGCAAACGTGTTTTACCTGCTTCTACCGCAGCCGCGTGAACTTCCATTTTGTTTTCGTGTCGTAGCTGATTTGCAAGCTCTACGAGCATGATGGAATTTTTTTTCACCAGTCCCATTAAGAGAAGTAATCCAATCATTGAGTAAAAGTTAATACTTGATCCACCCACGTAGAGAGCAATCCACGCGCCAGTAATACTAAAGGGGAGAGCTAACAAAATAGTAATCGGATGTATCCACGAATTGTACTGGCTTCCTAAAACCATGTACGCCACAATAATGCCGAGTAAAATTGCGAGCGTCATACTTATAAGCGTCTTCGACATTTCCTCCGAGCTACCCGTTTGCTGTATTGTGACTTCAGGTGGCAACACCTCTTTAGCGAGCGCCAATAAGCGTTTAGAAGCTTTATCCTGTGATGAACTCGTACTTACATTTGAGTAAACTCCAATATTTCGAACACGATTCTCACGTGTAATTGAAGCAGCACTTACTCTTTCTGTTACCTCAACGACATCCCCCATTTTCACAAGATTCCCGCGATTGTTACGGACGTAAAGATTTTTAACTCCCTCAATATCAGAAGGAATCTTCTCTTTATCCGCCTGTACAACAATTTCGCTTCTACGACCCGTATCATTAAAACGCGCAACATCTTGTCCTTGATAGAGAAAGTTTAAAGTTGTCGACAATTCATCCACTGAAACACCTCGTGCAAGCGCAGCATTTCGCTTAGGTTTAATCGAAAACTCAGGGGCCCCTTCTTCATAACTTGTATCGATGTCGGTAAAGTTTGGATCCTCACCCATAGCTTTGACAAGCTTGCGACTTCCTTCAACAAGAGTTTCCCAATCTGGCCCATATAGATTAAATTCAATGGGGTAACCTCGTCTTCCACCAAAGCCCTGGCTTGCTGATCCTTGAAGTCGCACCTGAAAGTCCTTACCTAGTTTTTTAATCTCTGCTCGTAAGTCGTTCTCAACTTCTTTCAGTTCCTTAGATCGCTTTGATACATCTTTAAGAGTTACAAAAAGATTTCCCTGATTTCCAGTACCCGTAAAACCGCCAATAATAGAATAAACTTTTTCGATATCAGGATTATTTTCGAAGATACGTTCTAAATCCTCAAATCGACGAGCAGTCTCACCCAAACTTGTCCCCTGCGGAAGCTCTACACGAGCAAAAAGAACATTTCCGTTTGTTGCAGGCAAAAATTCCTTAGGAAGAATCTTAATAAACGACATGGAAGAAATAAAAATAGCGAGTGTAATAAAATATACCCACGCAGGCCGCTTAAATGATTTTTCAATAAACGCGCCATACCTTATGGCTAGCTTCTTAATAAAATGCTCCATTCGAGCTGGGACTCCACTCATTTTTGGATCGCGCTTGCTTAAAGATAAACGCATAGGAGTAAAGGTGAGTGCCTCAAGAAGCGAAATCGCAACAGCAACCGAAAGTGTTACACCAAACTGCCTCAAATAAGCTCCTGTCGTACCTTCAACTAATGTTGCTGGAAGAAAGATAGCAATAATGGCTAATGTGGCGGCAATCGCAGCTCCTGTAATTTGCTCTGTTCCCTTAAGAGCGGCATCTCTCCAACTATGTCCCTCTTCTCTAAATCGAACGATGTTTTCTAGAATCATAATCGTGTCGTCCACGACGATTCCCACAACAAGAATAATAGCTAGCATTGTAAAGCTGTTGAGCGTGTATCCAAGAAAATGAATAACAAGAAAAGTTCCAAGCAAACTCGTGGGAATTGCAAAAAGTACGTTAATGGTCGTTCCAATGTTCCCCAAGAAAAGCCAACAAACAAATCCCGTTAACAAAATTGAGAGTAACAACGTAAAGAGTAGCTCATGAACTGAGTCCTCAATTTGCAAAGTTGAATCAAAGTTCACCTGCATTTGATAGCCCTCAGGCAGTTGCACTTCCTTCATCCTTTGCTTAACGGCTTTAGCAACTGCCAAGGTATTTACGCCCCGTTGCTTTTTAATACCTATACCCACAGCGCGCTTGCCGCCAACACGTGAGATACGCCTCACGTCATCAAGACCCATCTCAACACGGCCTACATCTTTAATTTGTAGTTTTTCAAATAGAGGACTGCCGCCTCGGCGAGTGATTGGAATATTTGCCAATTCCTCAGCACTGAGGGTTTCGCCCATAATCCTAAGATTTATTTCTTTCACGCCTTGAACGACATAACCCACGGGCTTTTCAGTATGCTCTTCTTGAATACTACGAATAATATCATCAGCAGTTAGTTCATATTGAAGTAGTTTTTTCGGATCAAGCCATACCCTTACTTGAGGATCGATACTTCCGCCTAATATAATTTCCCCAACCCCTGCAACAGAGGCAAAACGATCTTGCAATTGATTTCGTGCAAAAAGCATCAGTTCACGTAAGCTCTCACCACCCGATAAGCCGATCCATAGAATGGGACGATCTTCAGGATTTGATTTACTTACAGTAGGCAGCTCTATGTCATCAGGTAGACGCCTCATAGCGGACTGAACGGCAGTTTGAACGTCTTGTATGGCAGCATCTATATTTCGATCTAAATTAAACTCAAGTGTAATATTGGCTGAACCAAAGCGAGAAGAAGAAGTAATCAAACGAACACCTTCCACTCCAACAAGAGCACCTTCGAGTGTTTCTGTTACATCACTTTCCATAAGCTCAGGTGAGGCCCCAGGATAACTCGCTCGTATATTTACCTGTGGAAAGTCCACATCTGGAAGCAGACCTACTCCCATTTTCTTTAAACTTAAAATGCCAAAAAGAATAAGGGCGGCCATCAGCATCCAGGCAAAAACAGGCCGTCTAATTGAAATCGATGAAAGACTCATAAGCGTAAACCTTCAATTCCGCCGCTCTCTAGCGCTTGAGTTAAAATGAGTCCTAGCTTCTCTTGAATTGAAATTTTCTCTAACTTTAAATTGAGGTACTGCTCATCGGAGTTGCTCAACTCTAAAACAGTTACCAGCCCTAGACGAAAATCCCTCTCTTGTGCCTTAAAGCTTTTTACAGAGAGTCTCTCAGCTTCTGCAACAAGTTTTCTCTCTGCGAGCAGTTGTGCCCATTCATCTTTTAAGCGTTGTGTAGACTCAATGTTATCATTTTCAAATCTCTGTAATTCAGACTCAGCTAATTGCCTCAGAGCTTTTTCTTGGTTTAACTGAGCCTTGCCAGCAAAGCCCTCAAAAAAGCGCCACTCTAAATCAACCCCAACACTCCAATCGTCTGTATATTGAGAAAAGCGAGAATCATTCTCGGGATAGTAACTCGCAACACCCTTTAGAGTGGGCCAATAGGTACTGTACTTAGATTGCACTGAAAACTCTTTAGCCTCAAGACGATGCCTCAGTTCAGTTCTGCGAAAGGACTCTTTAGTTAAAGAGCTGTGATAAGCATCGAGCTCTTTTAATAACTGACCCATAGAAAAAGGTGATTCTTGAATATCTTTTCCAGTGTACTCCTTAAGAGTTGCTAGTGCCGAAAGAAGATTTCTCTTATTAGTAGCCTTTTGTCTTTCGAGTTGAATGCGATCAATTTGATTTTGAATGAGATCCACGTCGCGAGACTTTCCAATGCGTGTTCGTCGTTTAAATTCCACTAAGCGCTTATCAAGTATTTTAGCATTTTCGTCCAAAATGCTCATCTGAGTCGTAGTCGACGCAAGTTTTAAGAGTGTGTCTCCAACAATTCGAGCAAGCGACATTTTTTTATATTCTAAAGCACTCCTCTCAGCCTCGAGTAACTTAGAATTTGATTTTTTAGAGTAAAAATCACCAAAACCATTAAAGAGATTTTGCTCAGCATTCAAACTAAAAACTTTTGTTTGGCGACTTTGCTCATTTTCTCTGTACTGATAACGAGCAAATAAACTCGGCATAAAATCTGAGCTCGCTGCCAAAGAATTTGCCTCTACCAATTTCACGCTCGCTTCAGAGGATTTAATTTCAGGACTATAATCCCAAGAATATTTAAACCACGAATCTAAAGAACTCGAATGAGCATTGGGTATCGCTAAAATAAAAGTAGAAATTAGGAGTAAACGCGAAAATGATAAAATTTTTATTTTGTGTTCCCTCACTCAAAGTGTCCCACAAAACACATTAGTCTGATTTTAGAAAAAAATCATTCTTCGTATTTTTCTAATTCAGCATTCTCTATTTGATACGCAGAAGATCCAAACTCACTTTTAGTTGGTATAATCTCAAGTTTTCCCATCAGCCATGAAGGGTTATAAACATCCTCAAAGGGGAGCTTTCTCTTAAGTTTCGCTTTAATAATTAAATTTGGGGGAGGAGGAGGCACATGAATGCAAGCCTGGTCATTTGGCACAAATAGGAATTCATCAAGCACGGCTACTTCGTCTGACAATGGGACTATATAGCCTGGAATGCGAACCATTTTGTTTTCAATTTGAGCTAAAACACCACCACGTTCACCTGATTCCACATCAAGCTGAACAAGTTCTTTCCAATTACTATCTCTATACTTAACACCATCGCGCTCAACAAAAACCTCGCCCTTGCTTTCTATGTCAATGTTAGAAGAAACGTTACTCGAAATTTTTTCATCAAGTTTTTTCTTAAGGGTCCAGAGTGCTGCCGCCCCCACTCCTAAAAGAAAGGCTAAAAGTGCAATTTTATAAGGCATCTTCATCCTGGAGCGCATAGATTTTTTATACTCGGAATCTTAGACCTTGTAGAGGAAAAAGGCTCAGACCCTCACGACAAGGCCATCTGACAAGCTCTGCTTATATGAAATTACAGCTGGAATAAGAGCTGTACAAAATGCTCCCATTAATACAGCCAATAAATAAATCCCCTCAGTAAAACTCAATGAAAGGATGGGGATCTGAAAGCCTAGAGACTGCTCTAAAGGTGTTTGAAAAACATAAAAGGCCATTGCAAGTGTTACGAGCCCAAAAAAAACTCCCATCAAAGTTAATAGAAGTGACTCATAGAGCAATAACTTACCCATAAAGAAAGGTCCCGCACCAAGTGCCCGGTAAATAGCCATCTCACGCCGCCTCTCTTGAAGTGAACTTAAAAGCAAAAGAAGGAGGGTTAATAGATTTGTTACTAATACCAAGAAGCCTAAAATTCTAAATGCAATTTCTGCTTTTCCTAGAGTTGTCCACAAATCACGCAATGCGATCCCTGGCATAAGTGCCGTAAGAGGCTCTATATCGTCGTTGTTAATTTTGTTCTGTAAGCTAAAAACCGAAAGCCTAGACTTTAACCCTATAAAAAAAGCCGTTATCTGCTCGGGCTGCCATTTTTTCTCTTTAAGTTCGTCAGCCGACAGCACAGCTCCTTTCGGAGCTCCACTCTCCCAACCTGCATGAATCGCCTCAATTGCTCCAAGTGAAACAAAAAGTGCCTTATCAAAAGGAGTCCCCGTGCGCTCTAAAATACCTACAACTTCAAAGGGGGCGTTTTCATGCTGAAAGCTATTGGTGACATCCACTCCGTGGGTCAAAAGCAAGCGCTTGCCTAAAGAGTAATTCAAACGAGCTGCTACATCGGCTCCAATAACAACTTCAAATAACGACGCAAAAGGCCTTCCATTATTCTGAAACTTTAACTTTTGCTTAGAACCAGTTTTTATATTTTCAAAAAAAGACGTGTTTGTTCCGACCACTCGAAAGCCTCGATGAGAATCGCCCAATGAAATGGGGACAGCCCATTTTACCTCAGGATCTTCGTTATACTTTTCAAAAGAAGAATAACGAACGTTGTTCAATGGATTCCCTATGTGAAAAACCGAATACAAAAGAATTTGCAGCGGTGATCCACGTGCCCCTACAATGAGATCTGTTTGAGAAATAGTCCCCTCAAATCCTTGACGGGTAATATTGCGGATTCTCTCCACCCCAATAAGTAAAAAAATACCGAGCGCGATCGAAGCTATAGTCAAACAAACAGAGAGCTTACGATTCGACAAACTTTTAAAAGTTAAAGTCCAAGCATTCATTGTTGCTTCACCTGCTTAAGATGCAATGTCTTTGTAAAATGCCTTTCGAGTCCTGGGTCGTGGCTTACAAAAACAACTGCCGCTCCAATAGTCTCTGACTCTTGGAGCAAGAGACGAATAAAGTCATCCCTTACCTCCGTATCAAGACTAGAGGTAGGCTCATCAGCCAGTATGAGTTTTGGCTTATGAATAAGAGCCCTGACAACTGCAACCCGCTGCTGTTGACCAACACTGAGCTCGTAAACGGGTTTTTCCAATTGTGACTTTGTTAACTTTAAATGCGCAAATAACTCAGCCGCCCTTTCTCTTAAAGAAGCAATGAGTGTGTCTTGTTTAATAAATAAAAAGGGCAAAAGCACATTTTCCTCTGCACTTAAAAAAGGCAAAAGATTAAATTGCTGAAAGACAATACCCATATCGCTTGCTCGAAGCCGATCCCTTTGAGCAGGTTTCAACATGGAGTAATCTTGGCCTTTATAAAAAATTGTATTGGGTGGCGAAAGCAAAACTCCAGCTAAAAGATTTAAGAAGGTACTTTTCCCAGACCCACTTCTGCCCTGAACAAAAACCCTTTCCGCTTCTCGTAATTCAAAACTATCAACAGCAAGCACCGGGCTCGTATTTCCCGGATAGCTAAAACTTAAGCTATTGATTTGAAACAGCATGAAATTTTAAAATTCAAACTCATCTTTTGACTGAGTGAGAACCAAGGAATAGGGCTTAGAACCAACGAGCCCCTCTACTTTAAGTTTTTCAAAGTTAAACAACACTTTAAACGCTGAGATTCGAAGACCTCTTACAGCCTTTAAATTCTTACAGGTAAGCTTGTATTGCAATTCGTAGTCCTGATGGTCGCCGTGATCGTGTGCCTTAGCGCCCTTTTTATCATTAAAAGGAACACTCATTGAAGACTTACCAAAAACACAGCCGCTTTTTTCGTTTTTCTTTAAAAGAAGTAAGAAGAGACTCTTAGGCTCGTTCAACATCACTTGAGTTTGGTTATAAATACTTATCTCAGACTGAGTAACTGGCTTATGTTCAAAACCTAAAACTTGAACTGCTGGAAACTCAAAAGAAAGCTCTGCAACGTTCTTCTCTAGATCAAAAACAAACTTCAAATTGCCCTCACCATGTACATGAGGGGCTAAGCTTTTTTTAGCTGCTGGAGCTTTTGCCGCATCTGCAGCCACAGCAGGAGGAAAGAAACCCACCGAAAAAAGAAAAAGGAAATTTAAATACATGGCTCTAAGCGTTATTTCTCTTGGCTTCTTCATGCTTTATTTTTAGCATATAAATCCCTAAGGAGAAAATATGTCATTCGTGAAAGAATTCAAAGAATTTGCAATGAAAGGTAACGTCCTCGATCTAGCTGTTGGTGTTATCATTGGAGGAGCCTTTGGCTCTATTGTTAAGTCCATGGTGGACGACGTCATCATGCCTATTGTTGGCCGCTTTATGGGTGGAGTCAGCTTCACAAATCTCTATCTGAACTTTAGCGACACCGAATACGAAAGTATAGTAGAGGCAAAAAAAGCTGGCGCTGCCATTTTACCCTACGGAAACTTCATTCAAAATGTTGTGAATTTTTTGATCGTAGCTTTTTGCGTCTTCATGATCATTAAACTTGTAAATGCAGCCTCAAAGCCCAAACCCGCAGCACCTGCTGCTCCCGCTCCAACACCTGAAGATATTCAGTTATTACGTGAGATAAGAGACAGCTTAAAGAAATAAGAACTTGATTTGTGGCTCAGATAAAGATTCTTGTTTGTCTGAGCCGATTCACTCTGGATTAGTTACAATATTTAAATGGTCCCTTCAGGGCCAGATTAGCAAACATAAGATCAAAGCCATTCTTTTTAGCATCGTTACATTTTGATTGAGAAAATTTTGTGTACTCAATAATAAAGGATGGCTTTTTTGCTTTAGGAAAAGCGCTGTATCGAGAACATTCCTTATACTTGTAGCATTCTTCAATAATGATCCAATCAAAGTCTTTTACAAGACCGCTTGCTAAGTCTGTTGCATTTTTTAATCCGATTTCAAGACCACGAGCACGAGCTTCTTTTGCAAGATTTTTTAAATATGAAACCTGATGCGATGATTTTAGAGGAAAGCCTGTCTTATTCTGATATCCATCTACGTTGTCTGGGTCGACTCCATCGCACCCCTTTTTCACTGCGAGATCTAAGCGCTTCTTTTGAACCTTCATAACTTCTGAACTTCGAATATCTAGCCAATACTCACCATCCCAATCCACCATCTTTTTACCAACTACTTTTTTAGGGAAGGACTTAAAGTCTGATCGCCATTTTTCGGCTGTGCCAGCACTCATATAACAAATGACGAATTTGCCTGCTTTTTGAATAGCCTGAACAGATGAGGCACTTGTATCAAAGAGGTCGACCACCACAAAATCAGCATTTTTATAATTTGTAGGTTTAGAGCCAAGTTGATAATGAAGTCGAAGTGAAAATCCCAATGTAGAAAGTGTCATTGAAAAAATTACGCAAAATCGAGCTAAGATGTTTTTATTTTTATTGAACGCCATTGAAGCATTCTTAGTGAAAATTTAAAAAGTTTTATGAAAAATTTGTAAAGGCTTAATTCTTTTAACTAGAACGACTTTAAAGAGATAAAGCACAAGAATGCAAGTTTCCACTCGCTGCATCCTTATAACACTCAACGCTTAACTTTAAGTTGGCTTCTCTATTAAATCTTCTCAAGGTATATATTTCCATTGTCCGAGAAGGCCCCCATGCGACCAAACGTTCGCTTACTGGACTCTCAACACTTTCATCGTCAGAATTTTTTTCAAGCACTCTCAGTAAGAACTGGGCCGCATCACCCTTTATCAATAAGCGTCCTTTGGTATAAGCACGACTAAACTCTCCCTCACCTAAGGGAAAGATCAAAGCCGTACCGTCCTTTTCACAATACATATCTACGCCATGAATCCAATGCTTATAGTGAGTTGGAGGAATTCCAAATTCTAAATTGCAGCTCCATGCAGCGCTTTGTCCCTCATACTGCAAATTCTGCCCGAGAAGGCTACTTACTAAAAGGTCAGAAAAATCCCCCAAATAATACTGGTACTCAAAAAAATCCTCTAGCTTTGTTTTTTCACGCGCTACTTGCTTTAGCTGCGGCTTAGAAACAAGCCCAGACGCCAATCCCAACAAAATTATATTGAGAGCAATCACAAAAAAACGAGGCATTTGCACTCTTTAAATAACAGATTCACGGAACACAACACTTAAATCGAAATAAAAAGGCTTAGAGGAGGGCTAAGGGTCTGAAATTAGTTAGCTTTTTATTTTAAGCAGGTAAAGTTTTCGAATCAGATACTCTTTTTTTCCTCGCGCTATTTGCAATAACTCTGCAAAAGTCTGCCGAGTCTTAAAGTCTAAAATTGTCTCTAAAGTTTCATAACTCCTACTGCACTTAGCCAAATCCCCCTCTTCGACAACAATAAACTCCCCAGGCATAAGCTCTTCGCACTTTGCACTGACTTCCTCACCCGGAAGATAAGAACGTGGAATAGAATGAGGCGCTATAAAACGAAACCTCTCATGTTGAGCTAACTTTCGACTCGGTACCCATAGCTCTGCTGACTGTACTCTAAACGTATCGAATTTTTTATTGAAAGGATCTGAGAAGTTTGTGAGCTGTATAAAACACAGCAAAACAAGTAAGGGATAAGAGTTTTTAGCGTCCCAAACAAAATAAAGAAAAGGAAAAGCCACAATGCTTAAAACCCAAAAGAACTTAGCGGCAAAACTCATATCTCCCCAAAGAGACAAAACAACAGGCGCTAAACTAAGTAAAATAAAAATAGCATCTGTTAGTTTAATTGAAACTTTCCAAAAAGTTGGAGAAAGCACTTCTCTGTACTTTGCTAAAAGAACTGCTAAGACTCCCATAAGAGGAAGTAAGTAGTTTTCTTGTCTTTGAGTGGGCAGGGAATAAAAAATTAAAAATGCTAAAATAAAAAACAAGAACGCTTTATCGGCATGAAGTATTTTCTTTCTCTTGTTAAAAAACAAAATAAAAAGTGCCACAACTGGGAGAGTAAAGAGGCCAGCATTCGCCAAGGGGCCTAACCAAATACGAAAAAGAGTATATGACCCCATAAAGAGGCCTGAGAAGTACTGAGAATAGCCCTTAAACTTTACTGCATTTTCGCCAATGATAAATTGCTGAAAAAGAAGACGCGGGTCTGGATCAAAAGCAAACCATAAAGCAAAAATACATAAACTTACGAGGGCAGCGCTCCCAAAAAACAAAAGCCTTTTGGGCCACTTAGTCTCAAAAAGATAAAAACTCGCCCATGTGAGGGAAAAACAACCAACAGCAATAAGAGCAAAACTTTTACTCCATGAAACAGCACCCCAGCTCAGAGCACACACCATCCAGTTAAGCAGATTAAGACGCGGTCTTTTATAAAAGAAGAGAAGTGGAAGTAGTAAAAACAAAACCTCAAAGGAATTTACTAAAAAAGGCCTCCCATGCTGAAAGGTAGAAATAAAACCCATATAGGCAGTTGTGGCCCAAACAGCTTCTGTCTCATTTTTTAAAAAAGATAATGCGAGCAAGAAAACAACCCACGCACTTAAAAAAGTTACTAACAGTACGGGTAAACGATAAGCAAAGAGGCTTTTTCCAAAGACCTGAGTACTCGCAATGCCCAACCAGTATAAAAGTGGTGGCTTGGTGTTTAAAACACCGCCTTCATACTTCAAAGGAAGGAGTGTCGGAGACTCTCCTGTTACACGAGCAATTTGTAAGTAAAGAACTTCGTCGCCAATTTTAGGAATCTGTACCTGACCTGCTCCCCAGATATATGCGATGAGAACAATTAACAGAGAAATGTATTTGTACTGGCGCGCGTAAGGCACAGCTATTTTATAATGACATTGCGCTCCTAAAACAAACTCTAATCCGTTTTGAACAGACGCCCCGCTCAAATCGACTCAGTTAACACAGTATTCATTCAAGATCTGTTCGCGTTCGTCGAACATAGAGGAACAGTTGTATGTAGCTCCGGATAAAAAAACTAGAAAATAGGAGTTACTATAATGATTTCAGTACGTTACACAAAAACCATGTTGCTCGCAGCAGCACTTTTAACAACAAACATATGGGCAAGTGGCGCAAAGGCCCCCTCTAGCCCTTCTGACGGCGGAAACGGGTCTTCGAATTCAGATGCAAAGCTTAAGTTTGGATCCTTTTCTGATCTTTTTAAGACATCAAAATTTAACGGAACCAAAAGTGTCACGAGCACTATCGTTATCAACAAAGCAGGTGTTTATGACTTTAAAAACGTACTTCACATCTGGAAGGGGAAATCCTGGAGCTGTACCGCAGAAAAAGAAAATGGCCCTCAAATTCTTCGCATCGAAGCTTCTGACGTCACCGTAAAGAACTTTGCCTATATTGGAGATGGTAAAACACATGGGTCTAAAGGTCTTGGTGACCCGATTCACGTTGCGAGTTGCGGGAGTGGTCAGGGTAACCTTTGTAGCAAAAAAGGCCCCAAGAACGTTGTTCTCGACAACATTTATGGTCACGCCTGCGAAGACATGATCACCATCGGCACACCTGGCGGATCTAACATTACCATTAAAGACTCTGTTCTGATTGCCACACCTAGCAAATCGAAATGGGATAAAACCATTCAAGTTAACTTTGGAAAAGATATCAAAATCTATGACAACGTGTTTGTCGGTGGTGAGCGTTGCGTTCGATTCAAACCCAATACATCGGGCGAAGTTGTAGATAATACCTTCAATGGCTGCAACACGGCTGTTCAAATGAGCGCAAAAGACAAAGATATTAAACCCATGACCAATGGCCCATCTGAGGCCTACCTTTAAGGGCAACAAATACAATGGAGCCCGCGTAAAATCAAAGATGGCAAAAGTATTGCTAGTTCTGGCGAAGTTACGTGTCGCTAAATTAGTTTTCTAAGTCAACAAAGACTTCTCGCCTAGGGATTTCCTAGGTGAGAAGCAAATGCAATTGCGATTTTACTAAAGATCGCAGCGTGTTCAAAACTCGAAGAAGAGTTTACAACATCATCCTTAGAGTGAATTTTTTTATTCATCTGATGAAAAGTCGCCTCAGTCGGCATCAAAGTAGGATATCCGTTTTTGTACCACGAGGCATGGTCACTACAGGCATACCCACACTTGTCGTCGATAATATTCACACCAAGATATAGACGGTTAAACTCTAGCAACATGGCTCTCATCTCGGGCGAAGTATAATCGTTTATACTCGCGATATTTCCAGAACCACTTCCAGGATAAAGCGTCATATCTAACTGAAGCACTCCAGCCATTTTTCTTCCTTCACTCTTATAACTTTGAGCAAGTTCAGCAGAACCCAAAAGTCCTGCTTCTTCACCTGCGTACCAGTAGAACTCCAAAGTTCTCTCATAAGGCGCTTGTTTTAGAATATGTCTCAATGCTTCGAGAATACTTGCAGATCCAGAGGCGTCATCGTCAGATCCAGGTGATCGGCCCCCTGTCGGAAATCCAATAAAACTAGAAGTAATAGAGTCTAAGTGAGCTCCCATCCCAACAATTTCATCTGCTTTTGATTTTCCAGGAATTGTAAGTCGGAGTGTTTTTTGAGTTGTCTTAACGTGAGACACAAGCGAAGTCGTAGCGCCCAACTCAGGGTAAGCCTTAAGTTCTTCATCAAGTTTTGCCTGAAGCGCTTCAACGTGTTTATTGGGAGTTGGCCCTTTGTGATATCGAGATTCAAAAGAAGACAACCAATCTACCCACTCTTTAATCTTAGCTTCGCTTACATCAGCGATTGCCTCCGATACACTTGATCTTGCTTCAAGAGCCCGAAAACCCTTTTTCATTTCTTTGTTATCTATTGCTCTACGTGCATTTATTAAAGAAACAGCATGATCTAAATCTTTTTGAGTTGCGTCGTCAGACAAAAGTTCAAAACCACCGCAACGACCTTTTTCATGGCTTTTTCTGAGGAGTATTGTCTGCTGCAAGGAACTGATCTTAGCCATGGCAATCCCAGTGGCCTCGTCTATATACAGAGGTTTAATGTTTGCTTCATCTAACAATTCCTTATCAGAAAGGATAAAGCTTTTAGCTGCAGGAGCAGCAAACACAGTAGAGGAAAAAATTACAGACATAAAAATTGTTGTTAATGAAGACTTCATCTCATTTATTCAAATAGAGAATGCACATGCTATGTGACGGAATCTTGTTCGTAAGATGATTTAAGCCAAGAGTATGACTCAGCGATGTTAAGTAAAATTTTGACGATAGCTTGTCAGATTATTCTAAAACCTATTACAGGCCACGCAATTGAGGCTTACGTGGATCAGATGGAACCGAAAGCAATTGCTCTTTTTGATAAACAAGTGACTCTCTACTCTCGCCTACAATTTCAACCGTCTGACTCATTTCAATAGCCTCAACAGGACAAGCTTCTTCACAAAACCCACAGTTGATACAACGACCGTAATCAATTTGGAAAACTTTCGGACGACGTTCTTTATAATTTTGATCTGGGCCTTCTTCCGCTTCGATATAAATAGCTACGGGAGGACATACAACTTCGCAAAGCTTACAGGCAACACAACGCTCGTTTCCATCGTTACCTAAAATGAGTCGTGGAACTCCTCGATACCCTACAGGCAAAGTGTGTTTTTGCTCGGGATACTGAAGAGTTGATTTTTTACGAAACAAAAACTTAAGTGTGAGCATTAAGCCACGGAGAATTTCTGGAACGTACAGGCGTTGCTTCCAAGAATTACGAGGATATTTTACAGACATCTCGCAGCCAAATTAACTCAGCCTTAGTTGCGCGTCGAGCAAAGTCTACAAAGCAATCGGGATAACGCCTAGCGTCTTTGCTTGATGGCCTGGTCTATGCGACGTTTCTCGTCTTTTTTCTTAATCGTCTCTCGCTTATCAAAGGCCTTTTTCCCCTTCGCAAGACCAATCTCTACCTTGACATGACCTTTTACAAAATAAACTTTCGTGGGAACAAGAGTTTGCCCTGAGGTTTTGAGCTCATTTTCAAGCTTATTTAACTCTTGGCGGTGCAAGAGCAGCTTACGCTTGCGCGTAGCTAAATGATTAAAATAAGGACCTGACTGCTTAAATTCAGAAATATGCGCCTTGTGAAGAAACAACTCTCCACGCTCAAAACTTGCATAAGAGTCAACAAGCTGCACTTTACCCTCTCGGCAAGACTTCACTTCGCTCCCTTTGAGCTCAATACCAGCCTCAAACTTTTTTAAAATATGGTAATCGTGGCCCGCTTTTTTATTCAAAATCGTAGGAGAGTTCTTTTTTTCTTTATCTTTATCTTTCGCGCTCATCAGATATCTTTCGCCACCTATGTTTTAGAAGGCAAAAGAGCTCCACAGCTCAAAATAACCTTAAAAGCGTCCTCTACAGTCATGGACACTTCTTCTACATCTTCCTTGGGAAATTTTAAAATAAACCCCGTAGTCGGATTCGGAGCTGCAGGCACAAAAACTAAAACCTTTCCGTCGTCCATTTCTTTCACCCAAAATGCAATGCTCACAGCACCTGGGGCGCCAAAAGGAACTTGTACAACTTTCTTAAAAGAAGACTTTGAGCTTCCCGAAAAGAAAGCATCTCCAATTTGATTAAAGAGTCGATACAAACCCCTAACGAAAGGAAGTTGCTCAAGACTCCAATCGACAAAGTTTTTTAAAACACGTCCTGCGAAGGTCTTACCGAGTAGACCAATAAAAAATAAGGCTCCAAAAGCAACAACGAGCCCCATACCTGGAAATTGCCCCACACCCAAAGGACTAAAAATATCATCAAAAAATCGGATCACTCGAACAAGAACCCAGAAAGTTAAACCAGCAGGAGCCGCGAGCACTATACCCAAAAGAAGCGTGCTTTTGATGAATTTCATACCTAGAGAATAGCTCTTAGCCTCTCGGGCTGACAAGAGAAGTCCTGCGTCTTTAGGTCCTTTTTGCCGTTAAAAGCGCCTCAATGACATGTAGAGCTTCTTGCAAATTAGGATAGGGTTCACTCGGCTTTCCAGTAGCGTCCCTAAGAGCCTGACGAAATATTTCGATATACCCCTCAAGCCACCCCATTGCATGATGTGGCCCCTGAGTAGAGCCCCAACGCGTTTCTTTTCTTGAAACGAAGCTACGTGCAGCGCCCTCTGAAACCTCTAAAAGATCAGGCTCTAAAAACTTCCACGTTGCAAACTTTTTTGCTCCGACAACATTCACTTCAAAGTGATTTGCCGCTCCGTGGACCATTTTTGAAATCGAACACAATGCTCGTTTATCGGCCTCAAATGACAAACTCATATGAATGTGTGTGTCGCGATGTTTTGCCTCTGCATTTACATAAGACAACCAAAGTGCAGTCTCCTTTAGTTTATGCGGCATTAAAAAAATTGCCGTATCTGCCCAATGAGTCGCAATATCTAAAAGAGCATCATGTGGGCCACTCAACGTAGGATCATTTTTCCACGTTTGAGCCGTGTTTTTTTCAAGTGACCTTTGCGCTGTTGATGACTGCCAGTAACGACCCTCAATACTTAAGATCTCTCCAAAGTCGCCAGCCTCAATCATTTTTTTTAAACTTTGAACGCCCCAGCTCTGACGATAGCCGTGGCAAACCGCCACGGGTGTTTTTACTTTTTTTAAAGATTCAATCTCTTCAAGCGAAGTACAAACAGGTTTCTCAGTAACGATAAGATCAAAGAGCCCTTCAGCTTCGAGTATTTTAGCAGCGTGAAGCGCATGCGGATTGGCAATTAAGAGTAGAGAGAATTCATCATTCTTGACCACGTCTTTTAAAGGCTGTGCACGTTCGATCTTAATTGCTTTTTTAAAAGAAAACTCTGCATCAGAAAGTTCCAAAACTGCGAGCCCCTTTAACATAGCTTGTCCGGCACGACCTGAACCTAAAATGTAAGGCTGGATAATCATGAACCAAGTCTAGACGAGTTCTTGGGCTTGGACAAAGCATCGAATACGCTCAATTTAACAGACAACTCTCAGCGGAATCTACTTTGTCGAAAGGGCTAAATTCCTACCATAATCTACAAGAGCACTGTTCCTTTGGGTAAAGATGAAACTATTGTAATTCCCAAGCAAGCTTCGGAGTTGATTCCTACGACTCCTTGATTAATCGTCAATTTCTTATCCGCTTGAAGTCTTGGTAGTATCAACTATTCTTTCAAAACCTCTTTATCATTTACTAATGCCTATATAAAATAGGATTTCATATCAGAAAGATTAGGAGCGTAACGAATGAAAATGTTTTTTGAACTCACGTACTTTTTTAGTAATTTTGCTTTCGAGCAGTATGAAAATAACCAAAAACCTAAACGAGGTTTTACAATGATTGAACTATTAATGGTCATTATGTTGGTTGCCATATTGGGCGCTGTAGCGTTGCCACAATTCTTAGATTTTCGAAATGAAGGTAAGGCAGCAGCAGCGCAATCGTTACAACAGTCACTTAACGTAGGAGTGAAGTTACAAAAAACTCAAACCATCCTGCGCTGTGGCGCTCCTACAGATGCAACGATTCCCTTGGATACTTTTTCTAATAATGATATTACTTCTGGAGCAACTCCTCCATGCACAACCGCACAAGTGCCCGAAAGCAGCGAAAGACGTTTTGTCGATTCGGCAAATTTTCCCAGAAATCCCTTTAATGATCTTACAACTGTAGGCTCTTGTGATTCAGATACATACGTGGGCTGGTGTTATGATGTTGCAACGGGAATAGTTGTGGCATCTGCAGCAACTTCACACGTGAATACTTGCTCCTCCTGTAACCAAAGCTGTAATGCATCAGGCGGTGGTGGGTGCTCAGACTCTTGCACAGGATCAGGATGTATACAGTCTTGTAACGTGAGTGGTGGAGGTGGTTGCATGTTCGATTGCCCAGATGGATACTGTACTCAATCATGTAATGTCTCTGGCGGTGGCGGCTGTGTTTTAACTTGTGATGGCGGTAATTGTACGCAAAGTGCTAACGTGAGTGGTGGAGGGGGTCAAACGGTTGAGTGTTCGGGTGGTGGTTGTAGTTAATATACCAAAAATTTCTATCCTGAAATAAAATTAAATTCTCCAGTTTTCCTCATTAAGGAAAACTTTTTAATTACAGGAATGATGAACGCCGAGCTGGGGAAATCCAAGCTCGGCGTTTTGCGCTTTAAGTCTGAAATATTCGAAACTCAGTTTAAGTTACAGATTAGAATTTAAAACCAATTCGTTAGACCTAAGTTCGTACCTGGTAACGTAGATACACCCAACCTTCGCTAAACCGACATTCCTCGATCAAGTCGAGTCTTAGAACGATGTCTCTCGGTAAAGCAGAGATCACGGGGAATTTATTACCGATTGTTGTTGGAGCGACGAACAACTGGATTTCGTCGACAATTTTATTACGGAGTGCCTCATTTGCTAGAGCGGGTCCGCCGATGCAGAGATCTTTGGCAGATGTTGACTTCAGATCACGAATTTTCACCACATCAAAATCACGCTCGAGACGTGTCGCTCGAGTTGTTACTGACTTTAAAGTCTTTGAGTAGACAATTTTTTCGGCGGCCTGCCATACTTCTGCAAAATCTCGTTTTTCTGCTGCCATGTTCGCAATATCTGGTTTTTCCCAGTAAGCCATCGTCTCGAAATTCTTACGCCCGTAGAGATAGGTCCCGAACTGTTTCATGATCTCAGTGATGAATTGAGTGAACCCTACAGCCGGAATTGACCAATCATAATGTCCATTGCCGATATACCCGTCCAAAGACATAAGTGTGACATAGCTAAGTTTTCCCATCGCTCCAAATCCTCTCGCAGTTTGCCTACAAAGATCATAACTATCTCTAAGTCGCTGTCCATCAACCTAATGTTTTAAAATCAGGCCCTTCTACTACAAATGCCAGATATAGTTCTTTAAACTTAAAAACTAATAATCGACTTAGGTGATGCCGCCGCGGCGAATGCAAACGACTTGAATTCTACCCCGGCGCTGGGGTGAGGGTTTGTTCTTGAAGCGCGCCGCACTCAAATTGAGTTATTGATTTAATTGCCGGCAATTATGGGCAGCGGGGTCGCTAAAATCTAGGGTTAGTTGGTATGTCCCTGAACGGAAATCGGTTCTATGGTTTGGGGTCTTCCAGCTAAAGGTTTAACCTTGAAATTCACGACGCTGAATAGCTTATAAGGTGACTCATGCTTAGCCTCAGAAATCGCCCACGCCTCTCTGATATCAACGCTCTTTCCAGTTCTTAAAGAAATGCCTTGAACATCAAATATTTGATTAATGCGATTGGCTGCTACAAACCAAGAAGAAAGTTTAAATAGATACTCCTCAAAAGTTGGCCTCAAGCTCAACCCAACCGTAACCGGGCACCTCAACTTCCATCCATACATGTCGGTTACTAAATGTAGGTCTAACTTTGTGGACCTCGCTATCAATGCCATTTTCTGTATCTAGGACAAATCCGACAACCTTT
The DNA here is from genome assembly GCA_041391385.1 of Bdellovibrionota bacterium. Lineage (GTDB taxonomy): Bacteria > Bdellovibrionota > UBA2428 > UBA2428 > UBA2428 > CANIGN01. Next base: position 40,758 of record JAWKOD010000004.1, on the reverse strand, counting down.
CTTGATTTTAAACCCATCGCTTTAGCGACATCCGAAAAGACAATTGCGATGTGATCACATTGTCCGCGTCCGGCCTTTAAAATAGACACTGAATCTCTAGATATTGGAGTCAGGCAATCGTATTCAATCTTTTTTAAGTTCTTTTGATAATTGTACAAGTGCTTCGCCAGGATTTTTTGTCGAGGATCGAAGGCGCTTAGCAATTTCATTAACCTCTTGGTCCTTAGAGGCTTCAAGTGGTGCAAACTTCGACCAATCAACCTCTGGAGGCCATTTGAAATCACGGTCTTTCGAAATAACTCGATAACTCACCTTAGTTTTAATCGTAGTGAGATTATTGGGTTCTCGCTTGATTGGAATTTTCAGTGCAAAGCTTTGATCGTCACCATGGTTTTGCTCCTTTGACTCTAGAGAATAGGGAAGATTTGATTGTCGCGTTAACTTAGACACAGAATTATACGCCCCCTCTCCTATAGTCCATTGCCTACGCGTCGGTAAATGGGTCCAAATGATAACTTGATCAATGTCACTTTGAGCAGGGATCTCCAGGCCAGTTTCAATCTCGATATCATAGGCAAAAGTTCCCCATTTGTGATCTTCAGCACCGGCTGTTGGACAAAGTAAGACAAATAAAAACGCTAAGGCTAGTGATTGGTTCAAGATGCACATTTTAATATTGTAACATTATGCCTAGGAACTACCATATGCCTAGGAACTACCAATTTGTTTTCACCTGAAGTAAGTTCCTAAATTGTCTGCGGAAGAATTCTGATTTTCAAATCAATGTCTAAACTATGGCCCATGCTTACATAGTTCCCAGCTTTTGATTATCCGCTCACATAAGTGAACACTCTAAGGCTGTGGCTTTGAGTTCATATTTTCAATGCTGAGAAAAATGGATCAGGAGAGGATTAAGAACGAGAATCTTTAGAGGTAACTTTTTTCCAGTAAGGGCTTAGATCAAGCTTCAGTCCTAAGTCTCTTAAAATTCCAAATACACCTACTAGCTTACGATGAAGAAATATAATCTCGTGGGGAGGAGGGCTGTACTCTGCTGCTTTTCCAAAAGTACGCGTGCTGACCTTGGTTCCCTCGAAGTAGTCTTTGTCGTTAAAATCAAAAGGTTGTTTATCGGAATCAAAGGCACACAAACTTGAACGAAGCATGTGATAAAAAAGCTCTTTTGTTTCTTCTTTCTCTTTTGAACTTAGAAAGTTCATTTTCTCAGCTTGAAAAGTCGAGGCAGGCAAATCTTTTTTTCCGACGTATGCCATTAAAGCCGTATATTCAGTCACAAACTCAGGACTAAAACTCTTCATCGCTCCAAAATCTAAAAGAATAATCCTATCGTTGCTATCCACCATAAAGTTAGCAGGATTGGGATCACTCTGAACAAAGGCATTCTCAAAGAACTCTATTGTATAGAGGTTGAGAACTCGCTTGCCCATTTTTTCGCGTCTCTCCATAGAGGGAAATTCTCTAATCCAATCTTTGAGCGAAACTCCTTTTTCAAAAGACATTCCTAAAACTTTTTTGGAGCTGAGTTCTGGATAAGCTTCGGGACAACGATACTCGTTCTCATAAGGGCGCATTTTCTCTCTGTATAAATTGAGGTTTTTTAACTCAGCTTCGTAGTCAGTCTCCGATTTAAAAACTCTCACAAATTCCTCGAACAAAGGATCGAGATTCATTTTCTTACGCGAAAGCGTAACAAGGCTATGCACAACTCCCTTAAGAAGAGCCATATCCGAATCAATGGAATCAGATACACCTGGATACTGAATCTTCAATACAACGTCTTTACCCCGCCATTTAGCAGAGTGAACCTGGCCAATACTTGCTGCAGCTACAGGCTGTGCACTTAAAGCTTCGAGATGGGCGTACTCTTCTGGAAGCTCAGCTTGAAGAATTTCTCTCACTTCAGACTCGTCCATAAAATGAGGCGAGTTACTTTGGAGTTGTTCTAAGACTTGTCTTACCTCAGGGGGAAAGAGGTCAGAAAAATCCATACTTAAAAGTTGACCAACTTTCATGGCAGCCCCTTTGAGACGCCCCAATGAATCGACCAATGCCTTGGCCTGCTCCATTTGACGAGCGGCTGCGTCGGTACGAGAAAGCAGTTCTTCGCTTCCTACCTTTGTAGCGAGCTTGAGCAATTCCACAGATCGAGAGAATATTCCCTTAGGTATTTTGCTCATACACCTTTATTCATAGCAGCCCAGCCAAACTAGGGCTAGCGAGCTTTAAGGAAGATATCAAGGAGTCAAAAAGCTGTCCCCTCCCCTATCTTGCGGTACTGTTTTGTCCGCTTCACTAAACATAGAATGAGAACATGCAACGAATATCCACCCTTCTACTAATGCCTGTGTTTTTCACGGGATTTTTTATCGTTTCGTGCAATTCAAGTGGTTCAAACACAAGTAGCTCCTTAACAACCCCACCTCTTTTAATTTTTGATGCGGGACAAATGAATGCAGATTTTGGAGTCGGTGGAAGAAGTGCCGCAGATACTCTTTGTCAGAATGCATTTGATCTCTTGTCGGGAACTTTTACACAAACAGAAGTGCGGGCCTTTGTTTCCTTTAGTGGAATCGACTCAATTGCAGACATGCCTGACAATTACGACATACCAACGGATCAAGAAATTTATGCGCCCAACGGCACAAAAATGGCTGATGGCTGGGACGATTTTTTAACTGGCAATTTAGATCACTCCCTTCAAGACGAAGGCATTGCTACAGGACATCCTGAATGGTGGAGCGGGGCAGACGCCAACGGGGATCTCGGAACATTTCATTGCACTAATTTTACTTCAAACAGTTCTATGTCATATGGTGCTACTGGTTTAACAAATGCAACGACGAACTGGTTATCAGGCGGAGGTTCTGATCCCTGCATCAACCCTTCCCCTTATCTTCTATGTCTTGCCTATTAGTGTTTAGATTCTCATATAGGAAAAAAGCTCCAGAAACTCAGCCGGACTCAACTCCTCGGCTCGCTTTGAGGCAAATCGCTCAAATTCATCCGAAAACTCAGCCCTTTTGAGGTTATTAGAAAGCTTTTTTCTTCGCTGATTAAATGATTTTTGAAGAAGACTTGAAAATGACTTGTATTTTGCCGGGTAGAGTACCGGACTGAGGTCACTTTCAATGATTCGACTAAACGACAACACGGCACTATCAACTTTAGGAGGAGGTTGAAAACTTCCAGAACTCACAAAAAAAGAACTCACATTATCGGCCAAGAAACTCATCTTTATTGAAAGTGGCCCATAACATTTACGCTCATTCTTAGGTAAGAACTTATCGACGACTTCTTTTGAAGCATCACAACAAAACTATCAATAAATTCTGCTTGCTCAAAAAACCTTAAAACGATTTCTTGTCCACGATTATAGGGAAGATTTCCACAGAGCGTTGTGGGTTTGTTTTTTAATTCACCCGCAAGTTCTTTAAGATCAATCTGTGTGGCATCTGCATGAATTACTTTAAACTGATCGTTTGATATCTCGTTATGAAATTTTTTCTTAAGTTCCTCATACCAGCGCTCATCAAACTCAACGGCTATAACTCGAAGTCCACTGGCCAAAAGATCGCCCGTAAGGGCCCCACCCCCAGGACCGATTTCAATGACTTCACGATGCTTAAAAAAAGAAACTTTTTGAACAATTTTCTCAACAATGCCTTTGTTGCTTAAAAAATGTTGTCCAAGCTCCTTATCAAGTTTAACTCCGGATGACTTTGGAGATGACTTCACAAATGTCCTCTAGGAAAAACTGTTTCTTCGGACAAAGACTCTCCCTGAACCAACGCAGCAACAGCTATCATCACTGCATTATCAGTTGAGTACGCCAAAGGAACTGTGTGCAAGTTCCAGTCACGCTGCTTAGCCCAATGCTCTAAGTCTTTGCGAAGATGCAAGTTAGCAGAAACACCGCCACAACATATAAGCTGCCCTACATCATGCTCGTCTGCTACTTTTTTGAGCACAGACAGAAGCGTATCTGAAATGGTAATTTCTAAGGCGCGAGAAAGAGCTGGAATATTTTTTCTCGCTCGATCATCTTGTTCAACAAGCAAGCGAAACGCTGTCTTTAAGCCTGCAAAAGAAAACCCTACACTTGATTTAGGTCGCGGCAATTTAGATGCAAAGTCTGCCGCTAATTGAATATCGCTGGGCTGTGTGCACATTAAAGATTGCTCCTGAATAGAAGGGCCACCAGGATAAGGAAGTCCTATGAGCTTCGCACATTTATCGAAACATTCTCCTGCGGCATCATCCGAAGTCGTCTTAAGAATCTCACACTCCAAAGAAGGTGTGACCTTAAGCAACATACAATGCCCTCCTGATACCAAAAGAACTAAAGATGGAAAAATTTGCTGAGCCCTTTCCTTGAGGGACACACCTTTAGAATCAGATAAAAGTGCAGAAGCCACGTGAGCTCTTAAATGGTGCACTCCTATGAAAGGCTTTTGCCATGCCGCTGCTAAACCACGCGCAAAACTTGACCCTACCAAGAGAGGCCCAATAAGACCGGGGCCCATTGTAGCAGCTACGGCAGTAATTTTTGAAATATCTAATTTTTCTTGCGCTATTTTCTCGGAGAATACATCAAGCGCATCAAAGTGTGAGCGACTCGCTAACTCAGGAACAACTCCACCGTATTTTTTGTGGAGTGCAATTTGGCTTAAACAGATATTAAAATGGACATGCCCTAACTCATCGACCAAGGCGAGTGCCGTTTCATCGCAAGAAGATTCAACTGCAAGAATCATAGAAAAATTTCGGGCGGAACGTAGTTAGGAGTTCTAAGTAATTTGCGCGCAAGGCGTGCTTCTTTTGTTTTAGGATGAAGACTTACACACTGTTCAAAAAATAATTTAGAATCTTTCTTTTGCTTCATTCGAATCAGATTCGCACCTTGGCCAAGCCAAGCCATTGCTCGTCTTTTTCCCTTGGGATACTTATCTAAATAAGTCCCAAAAGTCACAAGAGACGTTTTAAACTGTCCAGCAGCATACTCTGACTGTCCCTTTAAAATAAAGGCCTCTTCTGCACGAGGATCTTTAGGAAAATTTTCCATAAAGTCCTTTAAGGTACTTGCCGCTTCGCTGTAACGCTTCTTTTTTAAATCCTTCTGAGCGGTTTCCCAAAGCAAGTCGCCCCCCTGTCCTGCAACAGGAGCAGTGCCTTTGAGAATTTGAATTTCTTCAATGAGACGAGCCCTTTCTGCTTCGAGCCCTTGGATTCGAGCATCTAGCTGAGCCTTTTCTTGTCCATAGAGATAATCTCTTTCTTGAATTTGGCCCTTTAAAATCTCAATTTGCCTTGCCAAATCTTCACTTTGAAGTTGAGTGGGCTGAACTTGAGACACAGGAGTTGGACTCGTAGCCGCAGATTGAGGTTGGCTAATGGTACGAACCTCTGAGGGGTCCTTCATCTTTTCAGCCCTTAAATCGCCCGATGTTTTACAGGCTGAAACTAAACACAATGCTGCTATCCACAAAAAATTTTTATTCATCATCTGCTTCCTCTAATGCTTGCAACGAAGCTCTTAATTCGGCTCTTTCAAAGAGCCTTTTAGCTTCAGTAGCATTTTTTTCTGCCGCTTCAAAATTTCTCTGAAGGTAGTCAGTCTTCGCGGCCCAATATTTTACTTCTGCCCTTCGATATAAATCAGGGGCCAAGCGCTCTGCACGCGCTCTATCTGCAGCTTTCATCGCAGAGCTCGCAAAAATCATCGGTTTAACGGGCTTTTGCGTCGTCTGGCACGCACCTAGAATAAAAACGAGCAAAGATAACCTTGTAAACTTCATTCAAGCACTCCCTCCCCCAAATAAAAAGGGTGCTGACTCATTTTACTGAGCCAACACCCTTAAGATTAACAGACTGCATGCAAGGCTGCCATATAGACAACCTGGCACTTTATCAATTCATTAAAACCCAGTTACAAATTCAACACGGCGGTTTTTGGCCCATGCTGCTTCATCAGAACCCATAGCTAGAGGGCGCTCTTCGCCATAACTAATAGTTGATACCTGAGAGCTACTCACGCCTTTGCTCACCAAGAAGTCTCTTACAGTTGAAGCTCTTCTTTCGCCAAGCGCCAAGTTATACTCAGTTGTTCCGCGCTCATCACAATGTCCTTCAATTTGAATTCTTTGTGCTGTGTTAGCAATCAACCATTGAGCAGCTAAACCCAAAGCTTCACGTGAAGCTGAATTTAAAGAAAAGCTGTCATATTCAAAGTATATAGTAGGAAGCGCAGCAATTTTTTGTCCAGCTGCTCCGTATCCACTTCCATCACCTGTATCAATTGAGCTGATATCTCCAGATGAATCAGGCTCCTCTGTTGTTTGCTTTTTGGAGCATGAAATAGTCATCATGGCACCAAAGCTTAAAGTCATTGTCCAAAGTACCCAATTTTTTTTTGTAATCATCTGTTTCTCCTCTCGTAACTACGTATCTATACTTATTAAATCTAAAATGAGAGGATTAGAACACCAATTAAATGAAAAGCTTAAAACAAATCATAATTTTGGCTCGATGCGCAATCATCTTTCCCCTCATATCGATTCAATTGCACTCACAAAATCTTGAATATGAAGTCGAAATCAAATATCCCGAAGTGAATCCTCGTATTGAGGTTACTGTTGTTATTGGCAAAGAACATAAGAAAAGTATTGATTACTTCAAAAACCTCACAATTGAATCACTTCAAATTGTAGAAGATATTTTTAAAATTCCCTTTAAGGATAATTTCTCTGTTGTTTTTGACCCAAGACAAGATTTCCATAACGGGCTTGCAACTGTAATTCCCTCTAACCGTATTTATATACACACAGAAGTTCCAGACCTTGAAAGTAGCATCGGGCTTGTAAAAGAGGCTCATCTCGAAACTACTGTGCACGAAATGTCTCACATGATGATGATCCAGCAACGACAAGGGGTATTCATTCCCCTCTCCTGGGCATTTGGAAACCTGTCTCGACCAAATGCACTTTTCCCGCGCTGGGTTCACGAAGGCATGGCTGTTTGGGCTGAAACACACTTAGGTGGAAGGGGACAAAGTGGCCTCATCGATGCTGAGATAAGAAAATACGCCGAATACTATCAACGAAAAAAGAAACATCCACTTCGATCAGATCTTCTCGATGGAAGCCTTGAACTGAACGCAATGGAACCCGGAAATATTCCCTACCACTTTGGCTATCTCATGATCGACGATCTTATGAGCGCTAAAGAAAGCAAAACAGCTGGAGAGTTATTAAAAAAATCTGCCGTACTGCCGGGCTGGTTTTTCCACCGACTCTATACCAAAAACGGCAAAAAAGTAGGCAAACGCTTTGAAGCCTTGCGCGAAGAGTGGGCAAAAACGCCCCTGCCCGAAGCCGTCGAAAGAACAAGTGTGCAAGAAAGCGCAAATATCACAGGACCGTTTGTTTCAGGTAATGGTCTTAGTTGGTATTACACAAAAGACAACAGTCAGCTTATTGCAAGTCCCGAAACCTACCTTGCGTATACGGATGGCGAAAAAGAGATCCACACTCCTTTCTCACGAGGGGCAGCTCGCTTTGTCCAAAACTTTTGGAATGAAGATTTAAATGCCTGGATCATTCTCACTTACGCACTTGATATCAACACAAACAAGCAGCTTAGAAAACGCATCTTTGTCGTGGATAAGGATGGGTCTTTAATTTGTGAAAACGACTCTATCGATCGAATTCGCGAAATCGCAATTGACGCTAAAAACTTAGCCTGGATTCGAAGTGATGAAGACGGTTTCTTTCATTTTGAAAAATCGACTTTTGATAGAAACTGCAAACTCTCTCCTCAAGTAGAAACACTTTACACATCAAAAATTGCCTTTGAACGACTCTCCCACCCTTGGATTAAAGGAAGTAGCTGGTTACTTGCTAAAGGACACGGTCGTGATCTCAGTCGAGATATGATTATAGGCAACAACAACTTTAGCTTTGAAGCACCCGATGGCGCACTTGCTTATCCTCAATTTCTAGAAAGTGACACCCAAGCAGCTTCAACGAATGAATCGCCCAAAGAGCTATTAGTCACTTGGTACCGAAAAAACTACCGTGGTCCAGCACTTATTAATTTAGAAACTAAAAGTATTAAAACCTTTTCTTTTCAAACAGAAGCAAACTCTAGCTATGCCCTTAAAAAGGACAAGCAAATACTTTCTAAAGTTTCTTTTTGGGAGAAAGATAAAATTCAAAAGATTGATCAATCTAAGGGAAGAACTCCAGCCCCCGCCGAGATTGTCAAAAGTGACTTCAAGTTCCCTGATCTTGATAAAAAAACTGAAGGGCAGAATGCAGAAAGTCCCATTGAAAATTACGGGCCACTCCCAAGCATTTTTCCACGCTTTTGGTACCCAAATTACGAAACAACCGACAAAGGTACGAGTATTACTGCGGGTACTTTTTTTGCAGATCTTTCCAATAACTGGCAAGGCGTCCTAGAAGCTGGCTATAACACAGGGGCACAACGCCCCACGGGATATCTTTCTTTTTCTAAAGGCAACCTAGGCCTTGGAATGCTCAATGAATGGGAGTTAGAGGGACGTTCAAATTTTCGTTACATTGGCACTCGCGTGCAAGATATTCAAATTGCAAGAACTCAATTTAAAATTTCACAACGCTTAAATTCTCGTTTTGTTTTTGCTGTCTATCCTGGCGCTGAATACCGAAGTGGCTCGGCCACAAGAACACTCAAAAAGTATTCGACCGCAGCACCTGCGCTTTCTTTCTTGTTCTCAAGTCCAAATGCTAAAAACGTACGCATTGGTGCGTATCAAATTACGCATTTTGCAGATTCATTTTATTTCAACAGTAATGTGAGATGGCTCCCGGAACCCTCTTTTGAAATTTACACAAACTTTCAAGGGAAACTCGGTCCTTTTGGATATCTCATAGGTGCCGAATACGGGCGCACGAGTCCAGCCTCCTTCCCCATTCTTTACTATGAATGGGGCGGGCGATCTGACTTTACAACGCTTGACTCTGGATTTTTAGCGCGTGGCTTTGATACCTCAAATGGCCCTTCGCTCCAAATCTTGCGATCAAACTTTGAATTTGGATTTAAAGTTTGGGACTTTCAACGAGGCCTTCCTTGGAACCGTATGCATATAAGTGACATCGAGCTACGTCCTATTTACGAGGTTGTGACCAACGACCTTTATGGCGCAACGACAACGGGCGCTGCGCGAAAAACAAACATTCGAATGGGAAAAGAATATTTTCACACCGCAGGTGTTGAGCTGGATGTTTTCTTCCAAGCACTTCACTATGCTGACTTTAAAGCCAGCCTTGGATACTTTCACGGTTTTGGTAAGTTTGGCGAAGATAACTTTGGCCTCAAACTCCAAACCCTCACCGACTTCCTATAAGGCGCCAGGGACCTTTTGAACGTTGCCCGCTACCTTTATTAGGACAATTGCAAAAAGGTATACAGCAACGTTCAAAAGGTCCCTGGCGCCTAAGTGAAAGTGTCAAAAAACCACTGGCGTGTAGAGAAAAAGTGCCGATAAAGGGGTATGGAAGTAAATTGCCCATCTTGTGGCTCTACACATCGAAGTGAAGACTACCCCGGAGCTTTTGATATTCTCTGCGGTTGCGGCTACCTCATTCTCAATCCGGACCTAGGGGCGAGCACCCCAGCAGACGATTACAACGAAATTAACTTTGAGGGACCTCCTGTTGTTGATGAAACTTCAGCAAAAGACCTTATTAAAGTAGAAGACCCCAACGAAGAATTTCTCAACATTGAAGTTCCTGCTGCACTTGAACCTGAAGAAAGCAATTTTTCCGCCGAAAACTTAACCCCCTCAGAAGATTTACCAGACGGCATGCTCTACGATCCAGCAGAAGTGCCTGTAAGCAATACAGAAGAAATTACACCAAAAGCTGAATCTACTTTGAGTCGAATATTTGTTGAACGTGTACAACGCGCTTCGATTGGACAAATACTTGGCCCTGATTACGACCTTGAATTTACAAATCTCGAAGCTGAGGCTCGCCTTCAAGCTCGCGAACGCATAGAAAAGTTTCTCTCCGACCACAAATGGCTCAAAGAAGAAATGGAAAGAAGAAGTTTCGTTCTCAAAGACGCTTTCCAAGTAGAAAAACTTTATCAAATCCCTGAAGCGCTCGCTGTCGAAATGTACATTGCTTGCCTAGAGAACGGTGGCGCATGTCTTTTTATCCGCCACCAACAACAACTAAGTGCTTAAAAAAAATTTATTATAAGCCAGAAACTTTCGCTGACTTAGCATATGAATCGCAAATTTCTTCAATCTGCTTAGACCCCACTGAGCTTAAAACTCCACACGTTAAGAAGCTAAGCTCCTCAGCCTTGGCTTTCTTTGAATTTCCAAGCATAGAAACAATAAGGCTGTGTTTGTCTTGAGGTTGAGGCTTGCCATTATAAGGAGCTCTTCCTTCTAGCATTTTATCCCAAACTTCTCGGTAACTTGGATCCCCCTTGTCGTCTGGGCGATAGTTTGTACCCATCCCCATTTGCATGTCTCCATTTTTCTCTGCAACTTGAACATTTCTCAACCTCAATTTAAAAATATTCTCGGGGCTAGCTATAAAGGACAGAGCAACTTCTGCATCTAAATCAAACTCTTTACGGTTGATCTTACCGCTATACTTTCCTACGCGCCAACGCAACACGGAGCCCTTTCCCATATCAAGCTCTACGAGTACGTTTTTAGGAATCATCGGCTGTTTAAACTCATCCGGTAAGCTCACCCATTCTTTCCAGTCGCGAACTTTTCCATAAATATCAATCAAAAAGCGATCGAGGGCTCGACGCGAACTCACTCGGCTTTGCTCTCTTATGCTGTAAGGATCTGCATTGAAAATACAAAAAACACCCGCGGGCATAGGCATACAGTTAAGTTGAATTGTTGAATTGTTGTAAGCGGTATTCCATTCCCACCCCAACCACTTTCTCCCATAAGAATCTTTCCACTTAAAGCTATCTTCGGGAGCTCCATAACTCTTAATCACAATTCTACGACCCATATAGTTTCGAGCCCATCCCTTGTGCTTTAAAAAGGTATCTAATATCCCCTTACCATCTTGATAAAAACTTTTTAGTTTTTGATTCAATGGACGCTCCAACATAAAAAAGGCGGTATTCGCACGCTCTGCTCCTTTTTCTGTAACAATGGATCGATACTTATTTATTTTAAAGACATCCCAACTCATCGGCAAAGTGACCCAACGATCGCTTTTATCTTTTTGAATAAATCCCGCTAAGCTAATAGACAAAGAATCTCGTGCCCAAACTTTTAGAGCCGGATCCGTTGGAAATACATCTTTTTTAAATTTTTTCCTAAAATCATCGTATATCTTCTCTTGAAACTGCTGATAATTCTTAGAAACCAAGCTAGTAATTGTTTTGGCTTTTTCGGGAAGTTTTACCGTATAACGCCAATCGCGTGTTAACTGTTTTCCATATTGTTCAATTTTAATATCTCGCACATAAAACTGTGCACCCTTTACTTTTTTAAGCTCAGTAATTGGAATACCAAAGTTTAAGTTTTCATTCTCTGTTCGCCGAACAACGACTCCTAAAACCTCTAAATCCTTTGTTAACAAGGGCCCACCTGAATTTCCGGGCGAAGCAGGTGCAGAATATCGAATATCATCCCACTCGCCATCAACAGGCTCTGCAGTAAAAGAAGTAATATAACCCGAGCGAGTTACAATCCCATCACCGAGTGCATTTCCAACAGTGAAAACGTATTGTCCCATTCGAGGCTTATCTGCAATTTTTAAAGCCTGAATGTTTTTAGGTGGACTTTTAAGGCTGAACTCAACAAGGTCTCGATGCTGTGAGTATTTTAAAATATTATCGATTACATAAACCTTACCGTCCGTATCTCGCAAAGCTGTTGGCTCAACTAAACTTGGCTGGTGCAAATCAAATACATGCGCAGCGCTAACAAACTGGTTTGGGCCAATTGCAAAAGCAGTTCCAATGCCGCGATAAGGACTTTTTCTAAGCTTGTAGGGTAATAAATGCTCAGGCAACTTTTCTTGATAAACCACATCTTTGTCTTCAATGCGCGGAAGGACGACCTCAAAAACTCCTCGTGTTAATCTGACATACTGATCTTCAGTCAATTGTGCTGCGGTATTCAACTGAGCTCCTGCATTAAGAGGAGGAGCATCGCCCTGCTGCTGATAAGAAGACTCAGGGCCTTTTGTTGTACAAGACAAGAGGAGGAATACAAGAAGTTGAAGTTTCAGAAATGATTGCAACATCCCTCAAGAATAAACTTAGTCTGAACAAACGCCTACTCTTATGCTGTAGTGTGTAATCCAAAGATTCGGTCCATGACCTTCTCTAAAGCAGTTCCACGACTTGCTTTAACAAGTACAACTCCATCTTTTTTAAATTCTTTGACGAGATCTCCGCTCAGCTCAGACTGTGAATCAACAAGGTGCCATTGCTTTGAGGGCAGCTCGCTTTTTAACAAAGCCCCCAACTCTTCACCTACCCAAAGGATTGCTTCTGGATTTAAGACACGCGCCTTTTCTATGAGCTCTTGATGATACCCCTTAGAACCCTCTCCTAACTCACGCATGTCGCCCAAGATCAAACGAAGAGGAAGAGCCTTCTCTCTTGCAAAATTCACAGCTGACTCAAAGGCAACAGCCATAGAACTCGGATTTGCATTGTAGTGATCACGGATAACCCACAATTTGTCAGAAAGCCGCCACTTTAAACCACGACCATCCAAAGGTTGAGCTTTATTGAGAGCATCCCTTATAAGATCGCTACTAAGACCTAGATCCAAAGCAACAGATGCCGCTAAGGCCATATTCTGAAGAGTATGCTTGTCCTGAGCTTCAACCTTAAGCGAAGGATCCAAAACACTAGGTACAGAAGGAACACTCTGTGCTTCTTTTAATCTAGATAAATAATTATCTGAAGAAGGCACATAAGCCTTTCCACCTCGCTTTATTGTTTCATCAACTAAAATTCGCTCTTCGGTGAATACGCCTTCTAAGTTTTTTAAGAGCAAAAGATGCTCCTCTCCGATAGAAGTCAAAAGCGCATGGGTTGGCTGCACTAAGGAAACATTGCGAAGCATTTCATTGGGCGCATCAATTCCAATTTCAACAATTGCGACTTCAATACCCGGACGTAATTTTTCTAAAGTTTTAGGAATACCCAAAAGCCCATTTTGAGATTTTTCTGTTTTTACACACTTAAACTTTTGACTTAAAACCGAGTACAAGAGCTCTTTAGTGCTTGTCTTTCCACTACTTCCGCCCACACCAATAACGACACCCTTAAACTTCTTTCTAAACAATGAAGCAATTTTCCAATGTGTTTCTTGGGCGTTTGGAACCACAAGGGCTCGAGGGTCTCCCATATCTTTTTCAACAATAGCCGCCAAGATTCCCTTCTTTAAAAGCTCAGGCACAAAATCATGAGCATCCAAGTTCTCTCCCCTTAAAGCAACAAAGATCCCGCCCTCGCCAACTTCCTTTGAATGCGAGGAAAAGTGCGTTGCTCTATCAACTAAAGATTGAAGTTCTTTCTCATTCATCTTCTACCCCTAAAACTTTGTGGAAATTGTCATCCTAAAAAAATTCCCACGATCCTCAAAAGACTTAAACTCATCTAAGCTTGTGCCACCGGGACTTAAAACCAAAACCTCTCCCGGTAAAACTTTGCCACTCAAATGATCAAGGGCTGCGGCAAGCTTCGGAAAGACCTGTCCCTCAAAACCTGTTTCTTTTTTAATATGCGCTGCACTTTCACCAAAAAAAATGAAACTCAAATGCTTATCTGCCCACAAACGCTTTAATCGATGCCAAGGAAGCTTTTTATCGCGCCCACCCAACAACCAAAAAACACGTTCATTTTCATAGCGCTCACGAATAGCAGCATAAGCCGTTAAAACACTTTCAATAGTTGTTCCCTTGCTATCATTTACACAGAAAATACCTTTGTGCTCAAAGAGTTCTATTCTGTGGGGAAGTGCCTCAACGCTCATTAATGCATTTACAACATCACGCTCTTCCAAGTGCGGAGAAGCGACGAATTCTAAAACAGCTGCTAAATTTTCACGATTATGAGCGCCTATGAGTTTAGAATCCTGAAAGATAGAATCAAGCCCTGCAGGCTTAATCCACTTTAATTTTGAATCTAAACCTGAGTCCTTAGCGAAGGACTTTAAGTCCCCACCTGGATCAAGGGCCCATGTTCCCTCTCGGGTAAATCGCAGAAGCCTTAACTTTGCTGCGTAATATTTCTCTAAGCTCTCATAGCGATCCAAATGGTTAGGAAGTAAATTCAAAATAAGCCCTCGATCTACCATAAAAGCCATGCGCTCTATCTGGTAACTCGAAAGTTCTAAAACTATAAACTCAACTGATTTCTTTTCCGTAACTTTTTTTAAAGCATACTCTGCAAGTGGCACTCCGAAGTTGCCTCCAATAAAAACTTTTTTTGACAAACTTTTTAAAACTTCATTGGCAATCCACGAGCAAGTACTCTTACCAACAGAACCAGTAATGGCGTAAATCTTTTCATCCGTTAAATAAGCTGCAGCGATATCTAATTCTTGAGTAAATAAGGCTCCAGTATCCTGAAGCTCACGCAGCCAAGGCTGATTAGGATAACCAGGAGACAAAACAACGTGACCCCAGTCTTTTTTAAAAAGCTCTCGCTGATCACTAAAGTCACTTTTTGAAGGATCATCGTCGTAAAATGCTATTTCCAAATTGGGATGAGTTGCACGCAAAAGAGAAGCGACTGACTCTCCACTTTTCGCTCTACCAACAATAAGAACTGGACCTTGAGGTATGAACACCTCTTAAAGATAAACTATATTAGGCAACCTGGTCGAGGTCATCCGTTAGGATAATTCGACTATTGGGAAATAAAAGCTCAAAACGGGCTCCATGCCCTACAACCCGAGCCGACTTAAGCTCAAGTTTACATTCGTGATGCTCAGCGATGATCTTAGAGATATAAAGCCCCAATCCACTTCCATCATCCCCCTTCGTGCTGAAAAAAGGTCTAAAGATCTTTTCTCTGAGCTCCTCAGGAACACCTTCTCCAGAATCCTCTACAAAAAACATATATCCATTAGGTGTACTTTCACTGCCCACCAAAACAACTCGTTCTTTCGAATTTTTCGTTGATGCCAGTGCATTAAGTAAAAAGTTCATCATTACTTGGCCAATCTCAACTCTATTTCCAGACAAGGTAATGTCTTTATCTGCGGCGAGTTTCAACTCAACTTTATGCAATTGAAAAGCATGCCGAGAGAGAATCTCTATATCTTTAAATAATTCTGAACTTTTAAAATGAGTCTTAACCGTAGCTTCCATCCGAGAAAAAGATCTAAAGCCAAGAAGGATATCTCGAAGACGCGCTAAATTTGCCTCAATCCGGCCAAACAACTCACGATTTTTAACATTTAACCGCATTTCGTCTGAATCAAAGATTTGCGAAAAAAAGCCTTGTAAATTTGTCACGGGGTTACTCAATTCATGAACAAGTGCTGCACTCAATTCACCTAAAATTTGCAATCTTGATGCATGAACTCTTTGATCCTTAAAATCGTTTTGTCCCTTAAGTTGATTCAACTTTTTTATAGCTACTTTTTTACCAAATGCATGAAGTCCGTTAAAAGCAAATATCAAAAAGAGAGTAACAATCGCTCCCAATAGCGAACTACTGGCTTCCTGAGCTGAAGGCATTTCTATTTGCTGAAAATCATAAGACCAATAAACGTGAATAGACCAAAGTGCAGTGGTAAATAAAATTTTCCAGGTCCAACCTGAAATAATTTCAACAAACAAAAATGCTGGGACAATCAACAACACAGAAGGAATCTGGCCATATTCGACGTGTAAAACAAGCGCATGGATTAAAACGGCACATATTGCGACAAAGTTTCGCAAGTTCACAAAAGTCAGGCGCATTTTTTTAGCAGGTAGTGTACATAATGTTAAAAAAGCAAAACTCAAAAGGATTTTAAAACTCACCTGAAGGCCAGCCCAAAAAAGAAAACTTAATCCGGCAAGAGAAAACGCCGCCCAAATACCCACCTGAGACAACCACTCAAAAGAGCTAAGTGCATCCTCTATAATTGAGGTTCGGTCTTGAGCTTTCTTCACAGAATCTTTATCGGAACGAGGAGTGCAAGCTTAAGTCAAAATAACCGAGGGTGCCAATTTAGTGTCTGTCGCGCATAGGTATCTGAGGAGTGGAATACTTAAAGGGGGCTTTCCCAACAGAATCTCTTTAGTTTCTTAGAACCAGTATCTGAGGCCAGCACCCAAGGGAACACCCCTAAAATACTTATCGGGAAGATTCGCTCCGGCACTCACAAAGAATTGAAAATGCGTTGTAATTTGCATGAGGTAATTTGCATGTATAGAAAACTGAATTGTCGTACGCTTATTGCCGTCTTTTTCCCAAAACAAAGGCCCCGTATGCGCTAAGATCTCAAATGGCTCCAAATGCCAGGTTATTCCCAAAGCAGGCGTGTAATAATACCTATTGAACTCAATAACGGGTCCTATCGAAAAATCATTCCAAAATGAATACGCGACCTCGCCTCTGCCTTGAAATAATTCAAGATCCTGGTTCCAACCACCAGTCGCGTGAATCAAAATATCTCCGCTATCCGCGGCAGATGCAGAAAAACAAGAAATAAGAGCTAGGCTCAGTAAGCACTTTTTTATCATTTCAACTTTCATATTCCTAAAACGAAGAATGAGGCGACGCTTTTTTCTTAATGGCAAACACGTGCTTTGTTTCGATCTCTCGAATTGTTCCCGTTTTACTGCGCATAACAATTGAATGCGTTGTGCATCCATAACTTGTAAAGTGTACTCCCTTGAGCCAAGAGCCATCGGTTACACCTGTGGCACAAAACATAACCTCACCCCGAGCAAGATCCTCAATGCCGTAAACTTTATCTTTTTCTTTTATTCCCATTTTCTCAGCACGAGCCAACTCTTCTTCACTTCGCCACATGAGCTTCCCAAAGAACTCACCTCCCAGACACTTTAAAGCAGCAGCGCTAATCACGCCCTCGGGAGCTCCACCCGTGCCAAGTAAAACATCAATCCCCGTTTCTTGATTACACGTTGCAATGGCAGCTGACACATCTCCATCGTTAATAAGGCGAATACGGGCACCTGCAGCTCTCACCTCTTCAATGAGTTTCTTATGGCGATCACGATCAAGAATAATCGCAGTAGTTTCGTTAATTTCTTTATTCTTTGCTTTGGCAACTGTCTTTATAATTTCAGTAACAGACATTCCCCATTTTATTTTGCCCACACACTCAGGGCCTACAGCAATTTTATCCATGTAAGTATCAGGAGCGTGTAAAAAGTTTCCGTTATCCGCAACGGCAATAACCGAAAGCGCATTACTATGCCCTAAGGCTACGAGATTTGTTCCTTCAAGAGGATCAAGAGCTACGTCCACGCGGGGACTTTCTTTACCGCGCATCCCAAACTCTTCTCCGATATAAAGCATGGGAGCTTCATCTCGCTCGCCTTCACCAATCACAACAGTGCCATGAACATCGAGCACATCCATGGAACGTCTCATGGCATCCACTGCAGCCTGGTCAGCTAAATCTCGCTCACCACGCCCCATCCATCTAGCCGATGAAATAGCAGCTGCTTCAGTAACACGAATAAACTCTAGCGCAAGGTTACGATCCATAGCTTCTTTCTAGAGCGCGTAGCGCTGAATGAAAACTCTTTTTAGTAATATATTTCTACAAAGACCCGCTAGGGTACTTGGCGAATTGGTCGATCGTAAAAAAAGCTTAGGAAAGCAATGCCCCAAGCCAAAATAATAAAGAGAAGAAGTCCGTCACCCGAGGGCTCGTTTAAATAAACAAACCACGAGTAGGTCATGAAACTGTTTGAAACAAGAAGAAGCGCAAGCACGGGGCTCATTTATGCCCTCTCATCTATCCGTCTCCACAATAGTCACACCGTCACCACCCTCTCCTGGCCAAGAACCTGTTCTATACTTAAACTCGCCACGCTCTTTTTTCAAATAACTGCGAATTTTCTCTTTTAAGACTTCTGTCCCATGCCCGTGAACGATTGTAATGGAACTATAATCACCCGCGGTGAGCTGATTTAGAGCTGTATCTATTTTACGACGCGACTCTTCCCAACTACGTCCTCTCACATCACAAACAAAACTTCCAGCTTGCGATTTTGGTTCCGCTAGAGCTGCTGTGCTTTTTCTTTTTTCTACGTTCAACCAACTTTTTCGCCCTTGCTCGAATCTGTTTCTCTCTTCTCGTGTTGCTTCAAAAACTCGGTCTAAACCCACTCGGGTTTTAATTTCGCCTACCTTTACAACTAAGAAGGATTTTCCACTCGTTGCTGCTGTAAAGTCCTCTTCAACCTGAGCAAGACCCAAGCCAGCGACCTCAACAACGACCCCCTTCTTAAGCTCCTCAGGCATGACCCCTCTTTTGGTAGGCACAAAGGGTGCATCCTCTCGCACAATGGCCCTTAACTTAGAGCTTTCCTCAGAGACTTTTTCAAAGATCTCAGTGGCTTCGCCACCTGACTCCAAACTTAACATTTTCGCAGATAGTTGCTCTTTTAGATTTCTAAACTCCTTAAGAAGCTCTTTTGCTTCCTCCCGACCAAGTTCCTTTAACTTTTCTTCGGCGAGCTCTCTTAAGCGAGCTGTTTCTTTTTCTTTTTGCTGCAATCTTTTCTTAATCTCTTCACTCTCTAAAAGTTTATCTTCAAAATGCTTTCGACTTCGCTCTAAGTTTTTAAGAGCTTTTGTTAAATCCTTGGAGTCATCACCCAAAAGTTGTTTTGCACGGTCTAAGACATCACGGGGGATCCCCAAGCGCTCAGCTGCATCTAAGGCAGAACTCTCTCCTGGAATATCCATCACTATTTTATAAAGCGGAAGCCTTTTAGCTGTGTCATATGTCATTGAAGCCACACGACAGCGCTCGTCGGCCAAAGCCATAATCTTAAGAGCACCATAGTGAGTCGTCACAAAAGCCCTTACCCCATGAAACAAGAAAGATTCTAAAAGCGCTCGCGCTAAAGCCTGTCCTTCTTCGGGAGCGGTTCCAGTAGCAATTTCATCGATCAGAACTAAATCGCCCCGTTGCGCTTCTTTAAGAATTCGACTCAAAGACGATACATGCGCAGAAAAAGTAGAAAGCTTTTCAAAAAGGTTTTGATCGTCGCCCATTTCTGCAAAAACTTTTTTAATGGAGGCAGGCACTTTAGCAACATTGGCACAAACAGGAATCCCTGCACGAGCAAACAACAACGCTAAACCTACACTTTTAAGAAGAACCGTCTTGCCACCTGTATTGGGACCCGAAAGTATAAGAGCCTCACCCCACGTAAGAGAATTGGGAACAACTTTTCCCTGAAGTGATAAAAGAGGGTGCGCTAAATCATCAAAGGACAACGAGTCGCTTTCTTCGGCAATACAAAAGCGATCCCAACGACTTATAATTTTTGCACACGACTGCAAATAATCAGCCAATGCCAAGTGCTGCTGATTAAGCTCAAAAAACGAGATAACCTCCTTGGAACGATAAACTACTTCTCCAAGAATACGCTCAATTTCAATTTCTATTTCACGTTCTGCAACTTTAAGCTGATTGTTAAGATCCACAACAGCTTGGGGCTCGATAAAAAAAGTAGATTCCGTTTTAGAAACGTCATGAATAATTCCAGGCATTCGGCTTTTGAAATTATTCTTAATGGGTAACACGTAACGCCCATCACGAATCGTGACGTAATCCTCTCTCAAGATCTCACCCAAGTGAGGATCGTTCATATATTCTTTGAGTTTTTCATCAATGCGCTTCTTTAAATCCTTTAGGAGCATTCGAAGCGCTCGCAAATCATCCGACGCAGAATCTGCAATTTCTCCGTGTTGATCCAAAAGTGGAAAGTGCATGTCACACCAATCACGAAGTGGATCTAAATTTTGAAAATTCTTTTTAAGCTCGTCGCACTTACAGCTAGCCAGAACGGCTTTTAAACTTAGGACTCCTTTTTGATTTCGAATAAGATCCGCAAATTCTGAAACAGAAATAGCGCCTCCTCGAAACATTCTCTTATACAATTGACTAAGGTCTTTTAAATCCGTTAACGGCAGGGCCTGCTGCTCACTTAAAAAAGTAACGAGCTCAACAATTGATCGTGAATAGCTTTGATTAACTCCTGCGTTCCACATCCCCGGAACCAGCGACGCAATAAAATCTCGCCCCATGGGGGACTGTGCCACTTCATCGATCGTGCGCAACCACTCGGGCCATTCAAGAACCTCAAGTGTTTTTTCAAAAGCTGTTTTCATTGCTCTGCTAGGCTCACAAATATTGTTTTAGATTGCAAGAACCGAAACAAGCTCCCGACGTCCCTAACGCATGGGATTTTCATAGTCTTTACTCCCTTTGCCATTACAGGATTGACAGAATTAACGCATTGCGTTATCATGCCGCCCATGACGTCTTCCGCCCTAAAAAACACACTCATCTGTCTCTCTTTTTTTGGCCTTTCTACTATAGGCTTTTCTGATTCTGGCATCGGACACTTGATGAGCGAAAGTGCCAGATCCAACTACTCGTCCGTTATAGAAAAAGATGGAAATCAAGTGCTCCTCATTAACGGTCCTCAAGCTAAAAGTATTTATGAAAAACTTGATTCAACTACTGAGACAACTACAGAAGATAAAGTCGACGACAATGCTACTTTAACAAAAAGATCACGAAAGGGCCTTCGAATAACATGTACTGGCACCAAAAGCTCATCAACATCTATGTGGTCCACCGTAAAGGAACAGTTTCAGTGTTTAGTCACTGATGTAATTTAGGCTTTAAGTGTTTTATCATAAGCTGTTTTCATGGCTCCGCTAGGCTCACAAATATTGTTTGATTGCAGACCTATTAGCGCAGCACATCAGCCCTTTAAGTTTTTTCAGAAAACACCTCTATAATCAGCCGAAATCCAGGCCCCAGAGGCTTTTTGAATACTTAGCGGCCAGGGTGGCTGCCTTTTTTAGCATGTCTTCGCTTAACTCACCCCTTCGCACCAAAGCCTTTTTGCCCCACTTTTGACCCACACGTGAGCCTCGCTGACCACGAACATGAAACCAAGGTCGCGACTCTGAGCCCTTCAACAACTCATCGTTCTCAAGAGCTTTTCTACCGACCAGCCTCTAGTCCTGTGCTCGTTTCAACTTTTTCGCAGCTTTTTTTCTCCGCTTTCCCTTTGAAGGGTGTTTTTAAGACAACTTTCATTTTGCTGATTCTCAAAACGGAGCCTCTTGGGAGCTTGGTTAAGCGCTCTTGAGCTTTTGCTTTTTTCTTTCAAATCTAGAGTGTAATTTTAAGACTTTCTAAAGCTTCCCCTTTGCGTGGGTGTTGCATAAAGGAACTTATACCAAGATCGAATCAAGTCTGTTTTTTGGGAAGAGTCTCTATATCTGTGCCCCAAAGTTGAGGGTTTTGAAAAAAGAATTCTATATGCGGGTGATTTTCAGAAAGCCACTTCGTTGCCTGATCTAAATCGCTCTCCACATTTTGCTTAAGTTTTGTAAATTTTTCTTCGGCTTTGAAATGGTTTTACGAGCACAGCATTGTTGATTGAAACCTGATCGTGCTGCTGTCCATCCGCATTTTCAATTACACTTTTCACTTTAGAAAAAGCTGCCCAGTCCGGAAGCCTTTGCACATGGGCTTCTTGCCTGATATTTCGAAAACCCAGTCTTTTTTGGAAAAATTCCAATGAAACGAGCGCTCTCCCGCAAAATAAAAGCTGAGGCTTTCACGCTGCTAATTTTGGCTCCTGAAGGCTGTGTCCACGAAATGAGCCTTCAAATACAAGATAAAAGGGATGTTTTAAGGCTTAAGCTTGCTGCGATCCAGCAACTTTAGAGAAACTCCACAAAGCTCTCCATCAGACCAAACCCAAGCTAAGTCCTTGAAAATAGGGTAAAAATTTAAAACGAGGAGCTCCCTACCCGATACTTCTTGATAGAGCTTTGCGTCTTGGAGTCGAATCTTTGACCTGGACTCATTGACCAGATGCGTTATATCCTGTGCCTTATGCAAGCTATTTTTACAGAATCCACTTTGAGAGGTATCTTCATTCGTCATGCCGGTTAAAAAGAAGTCTACAAAAGCTCCAAGCAGTAAATCTACCACCAAAGCAACAGCAAAGGCCAAACCTAAAACAAAAGCTGCTCCTGCTGCAAAAAAGAAAGTATCGGCTAAAGCAGCAAGCAAACCTACTCAGAGCGTAAAAGCTACAGCTAAGCCTGCTGAAGATAAAAAAGCTACAGCTCAAGCTGCAGCTGTAAAAGCTGCACTTGACGCTTCGAAAGAACTCAAAGAAGCAGAACCAAAAGACGAAGATGAATTTGATCCCGAAGCATTTTTTGCAGCTTCTGGCGGCCAAGGAATATTTAAAGCACACGTCATGCGCAAAGAACGTGTCGACGTTAACCTCGATATTCGCTTTCGCATTATGAACAAAGGTCCCCTGGTTCATCACGCTGAACTTATGAACCTTTCAAAAACGGGTATCTGTCTTAAAACCAAAGAATCACTTAAGAATAAAACAATTTTAAGAATAGAAATCCCACTGCCTCACACAGCAGAACTTTTCTCTGTACAAGCTGAGGTTGTTTGGAGCATGAAGATGAAAGGTCCTGAATACGGAAACTCAATTCACACGGGTCTTCACTTCTTACCTATGAACCAAGCAAAGCAAGCTGTAATCAATAACTTCATCCAACAACGAAGAGATGAAATTATTATGGCAAAAATTGGCTTAGACAAGTTTACCGACGTCGTTCCTGTCGCAGGTCTCGACTAAATCTAGGCAATTTTTGATTATGTGATATCTGAACTCAATTTTGAACGACAAGATGTTCCATGACCATTACCACTGCCACTAGGTTTATCACTTGAACTTTCACCAATCCGATCGGGATTTTGAACACCTGCTGCCATTTCCCGTACCATCGTCCATGACGACCTATATGGACTACCGTCTCCAAACATATCATCTGTAACTATAGGGTTAGTGCTTCGAATACCAATTAGCTCACTTACAACTTCCTGTGGGTTATATCCTCTCAACACAGCGTCTCTAACCAGAGCTTCAGCAATTTCAATTTTTTTCTTATTTATAAAATCATTATTGATAACCCAACTTCTTCTTACCTCATTAAGATTAGGATGATTTCGAGAATTTGAGGAATCAATTCGACTTTCGGCTTCATCGCGAGCTTGAAGAGCTTGACGAATGGGGGCGCTCTCGCGGAATTCTTTAATTAACTCCTCTACCCTTGCGGATGGCTTAAACTCTGCCTCTCTCTTAAATTCAAAACTGCTTGTATAGGGGCTTTTTTCAAGACTCAATTTCCCCGTCAATATCGTCGATGGTGCATCCGCGGCAGGCACATTAAACTTATTAAGTGGGCGGTCAATATCATACATCGCGTAGCCAACAACCTCTCGGATCCAATTTAAACTTGTTGGGTCTATGCCCTCAGATCTCGCTTGCGACATTGCATCAGCCAATAAGGGAGCCAATTCTTCGCGACTACGAAAAGTAGCTATTTCGCCACCTTCCACCCTAAGATTCAATCGGTGCTCTTCTCTTTTGCTATCAATGAGGTCTAGGATTTCAGTCAACACCCTATCATCTCCTGCCCATAAAAAGCTTTTTAAAAACATAGATGTTACAATGACAAAAAGTATCTTGTTTTTACCCATACCTGTTAATTCGCTGGTAGCATTTCAAAGGTTACTTTTTAAACCCACTTAAAACTGAAAATTAGAATGTTAAACTTAATATACGACAAAAAGTTAGACACTAAAGTTAAGGATCATACCCAAGGAAACAAAAGGACAGAAAAAAGTAAAAACTTAACTTAACAAAAGCTCTCATTCGCTTTTTCTTGAAGCTTCCGCGTGATCTTGGTTACTAGATTGCGTGGAGAAATTCTCACGGTTTGAGCAAGCAGATAATTAGCTAACCCATGAACCGCAACCCTTTTACCGTTCATCAACGAGGCGTAACCGTATTCTGCAACTTCTTGCGATGAAGGAAGTTTTTTATCTTTAAAAAGTTTTGATTCGTCCATTGCCGCGGCATTTTGAAATCCTGAAACAGTCGCTCCAGGACACAATGCACTTACGTAAACACCTGTATCCCTTAACTCCTCAGCTATAGCCTCAGAAAAGTGCAGCACATAAGCCTTTGTTGCAAAATAAATAGCCATTCCAGGTCCTGGCTGAAATGCTGCAGTAGAAGCAACATTTAAAACTCTTCCATAGGACCGTTTAACCATGTCGGGTAGAAAAGCTTTCGTGAGCTCTGTGAGAGCCACTATATTCACTTGGATCATTTCTTTTTCTTTTACCCAGTCAGTTTCGGTTGCAAAATCTCCGAATACACCAAAGCCCGCATTGTTAACCAAATGATCAATGTGAAGTTTTTTTTCACGAATTTGAGAAATCAATTCAGAAGGAGCCTCCGGCAGGCTTAAATCGCATTTTATTACAAAAACTTTTATAGAGTGTTTTTTTTCAAGTTCCTCTTTGAGTGTCAGCAGCTTGTTTTCTGATCGGGCCACTAAAACTAAGTCATCGCCCTCACGAGCAAAAATGTGTGCAAGCTCTAATCCAATTCCACTTGAAGCCCCTGTTATAAGAGTTGTTTTTGTACTTTTAGCCATAACCCCTCAATAGCAGGACCTAAAATGTCATGCACTTAATATTCTGAAACTTCTGTTGTCGCCTTTTCAGTATCTGATTCTGACGTAGTACACAGAACATCAGTCTTCCACATCTCATACACACCCTGCTCGTCAGGATCGTTAGACTCATAAGTTAAATACCCTTCCCAGTCAGTAGAAGTTTCGGGGTATCTCGACAGTTCAAGCTTATTCGAAGCAAAACCATCGCCATCTCCAGCTGCAATAATCTCAGATTTTTCCACACTTTCAGAAAGGTTCTCAGCAAGCATACTTACCATGTAGTCATCTTTTTTAGGCCAAAACGCCTCATAGCTACTGTCCTCAGCCCATATACTTGATTTAGAGTCATCCTCCAATTTTTGTACGAAAAAAATAAATTTACTTTTTTCATAGACCCTTTTTCTTCGCCCATTTACCTCAACTGTAACTTTTTTGTTTGTCGTATACTCGCATTCAAAGCGAGTCAGCTTGTCTGCGTCAGCAAAAGCAGCACGAGTTGAAGTGGTTACTAAAAATAAAGTGAAAAGAATCAATTGCACCTTGTTCATAAGCCCTTCCTAGTGTCTTCAATATAGGGAGTAAAGAAAGAGATGCTTAATTTCGCTTTGCAAAGATGAGCGCAATTCTCTTGCCTTCGCTGTGAGAGAAACTTTTGCCTTTAAAATCGCTGACGGAGCAAACTGTGTTGAAACGGCGTCCGAACGAACGGACTCCATCATTGGACCCATTTAAAAACATACCTTATGGCTCATCAACAACTGCAAATCGATTAAGAGTTAAAAACTTGCGTGTTTTTTTGCGAGACTTCACTCGATCCTTATCACCTTCTCGATTGAGCTTTTCCAGCAAATGATTACAAATGTCGGCTAAAGCGACATATAAACTTTGCGCTGATTTATCTAAAATCACATTTTTATACTTTTTCCCATGGATATGAACTCGAACACTAAAAAGATCCGGTCCTGCCTGTTGCGGTGAGTTTTGCATTGATAAAGTAGCCGTTAATCGATGCCCCCTTAAGTCGGGAAACTTCTCTATAATTGGCATTAAACGCTCTTCAACTATAACTTTGGTTAGCTCAGACTTTTCTAAATTATTAAATACAATTCGTAACATAAAACTAGATATTCCTTTCAACATTTAAATTTTGTTCATGCGGTTTAAGGGGACTCAAACAAGCCATCTCAACCCCATCCCACTTTTTTGCAATTGGATGAGTAAATAATTCACCCAAATTTAAAAGTGAAACTAATGAGTCCTTACACTCCATGCTTATTAAGGGCTGCTGAAGACGTTCATGAACAATAGCCTTCCCATTTGCAGGCGCTCGAGAAATTGTCTCTTTCACATCACTTACTAGAGGAGTGTTTATTGCAGTGGACACTTGCCTGTAAAGAAAACTCGACCCCCATACTGTAGCGATACCAAGAATTACAATCATAACAAGAGTTAGTGAAGCAAAAGTTAAGACGGCAAATTTTAATTTTTTCTTTTGCTTCAAATCGTCAAAAACTTTTAGCACAAAATCAAGCTTCATATCCTTACGATACGGCACAATTGCTTATTTAAAAAATAGATAATACCACTTAAAGATATCGCTTTTAGCTATATCTTAAACTTTTGCATTAGATAAGCCGCTACTGGGTTTATAACTTTTCTTTCTGCCGAAAGAATCAAAAGCTCTTCTTCAATTCCTTCAAGCCTACCTAGCTCAACAAGCTCACCGCCCAATACCTGTCTTTGAACAGAATAACTAGAGGCAACAATGAGCCCGACTCCATCAACAGCCAAAAGTTTTTTAACAGCTATATCCTGAGTCTCAACAGCAATATCTATCTCGATTTTATGCTGCATGGCCCATTGGTCAATCCCATACCTTAACTTGCTATCATACGTAGGCAATACCAAAGGCTGAGAAGAAATAGAGTATGGAAAATTCTTTCTAAGAGATTTAAACTTAGGGGCTCCAAAAAAAGCAACCGGCTTCCTAGCAATTGAACGACGGCGAATACCACGTGCGCTCATGTTTAATGGAAGAAAATTTGTCACTAAAATATCTATTTTATGTGCTGCAACTTCGCGCAGAAGTTCCTCCACACGGCCTTCAAGAAGGGTAATTTGACAGGGCGAAAACTTAAGCGCTTGCTTGACCATATGAAGCACTATTTGTTTGGGCACACTATCTATAGCTCCAATACACAACGACAATTTGTTTGGTTTTATGCGGTCATGCAATGCCTCATACATTTCAAAGCCCATTTTAAAAATGCTTTTCGCATAATCAAACGCTAACTCCCCCTGTTCTGTTAAAATTAGTTTCTTGTGCTTTCTATCAAAAAGCTTAACTTCTAGTGTTTCCTCCAGTTGCTTAAGTTGTGCACTCAGCGTTGGCTGTCCTAAACGTAATTTAACAGCAGCCTTAGAAACACTTCCTTCCTCAGCAATTGTCTTAAAGTAGAAGAGATGATGGTAGTTTATCCACAAATTTGACACACTAAAACTCTAGCAAATCGATATATCGTTTTAAACGATAAACTCTAGGAATATTATCTATTATATTTATCTGAATATAGTCCGTACTATAAAACAGAACCCCCGAAAGGAGTTAAAATGAGAGAACTTAAAACTGAAGAACTTCAATTCCTTCTACTTGAAGACACAGCCCCTTGCTTGTCGATATACATTCCCCTTAGCCAAAGCCTAGGGGACGAAGAAGAACTAATTTCGTGCACAAAAAATCTCTTTATCAATGCGGAAACTATGCTCAAAAAGAATTATCAAGCTCGCTTTGTAGAAAAAATTATGAATCCGATTAAAAGTAAGAAAATAACGCAACTCACCGAGCAGAACAGAGGAACACTCATTCTTTTTAAGTCTCCTAGCTTTGAAGGGTACTATCACACCCCCAAGGAAGTAGCGGGCAACTCATTTGTTGCCGACTCCTTTCACATAAAACCCCTACTGGAGGACTTACTCCCTCAAGAAGACTTCTTTGTACTCTCGCTTAATGGCGATAAGTCAGAACTATTTCATGGCGACAACCGAAGCATGAAACACATAGAAAGCTTTTCACTTAATTATGAAAAGAGCTACGAAAAGCTAAGTATACTTCCTGAAAATGGCATGCGCATTTACCATTCTCTCGGTAAACTCATAAGCATTGCGGGATCGAAATTTAAAGACTTTTTTGGGGAGCCACTCAAAAGAAATTTTTATGACTCAATAAATACGCGTGTTCGTAAGTTCTTAGGAAATAGACCCGTACCGTTAATCCTAGCTGGAGCACTAACAGATACCGAACGCTATAGATACATAAACAGCTCTCATCAACTCAGAAGGGGACAACTCAAGAATGCCATCATAGCTGGCAACCAGAATTCGATCGATTTTGCACACGCTGGTGCAAGAATTATTGCCCGCTCTTTTTATAAAAACCAAAAGCTAAAGGCAATATCGAAGATAAAAAAGGCAGAGAAGAATGGAACTCTTCGAGTGGGACTAGCCGCCTCAATAGAAGCTCTTAGAAAATGCCAAGCTCACACACTTTTTGTAAATAGAGACGAATTTCTGTGGGGCAGAATCGACTGGAAGTCAGGGCACCACACTTCCCACCCCTACCAACTCAATGCACACGACGATGACCTGATAGATGACTGCATCGAAAGAGCTCTCTTAAATGGAGTTAAAATTATACCCATAGAAAAAAGTCCACTTATATTCTGGGAGCCAGTTATGGCAATTTGCTCAAAAGAAGCGAGCCCCCTAAGCAAAGTGCAAGCAGTTAGCTTATCTCTTCTTGAAAAAACAAACACAATTGCCCTTCGTCATCAAATAACTTA
Source organism: Bdellovibrionota bacterium (assembly GCA_041391385.1). Classification (GTDB taxonomy): domain Bacteria; phylum Bdellovibrionota; class UBA2428; order UBA2428; family UBA2428; genus CANIGN01. Next base: position 12,121 of record JAWKOD010000004.1, on the reverse strand, counting down.
GAGCTAAATAGGACTAGACACTACTCCCTGGCCTTAGCTGTTAGTGAAACCCTGGCTTTAAGAAGAGCCGATGGAGCAAACTGTGTTGAAGCGGCGTCCGAACGAATGGACTCCATCATTGAATACTTTTGTGATGGGACATCGCTGTAATCACGTTCTTCTCGCAATTCTAATACTGTTACACGTCCCAGACCTGCTGCGTTCTGCCATGCGAGAAGCTTTTTCTCGAGCTTGAGATGTCGCGGCCTCCAAGAGCTCTCGATAAACTTCTTTCTTTCTCGGCTACGTCGAAGTCTACCCCTTCAATTTTATTCGCGCCAAAAGGCACGAGCTGATCAATCAGTGCTCCTACCTTTTTTAACGTCGAGTAATTTAATTTGCATACGGTTATTCACCTCGTAGGCTTCAATGCGCTGAGTGCCATTTTGATAATTAATAATTTCACGAATGCGGTAATCTAAGCTTTCTAAGTCGCTCTCAGGTATTTTCATTTCTTTAACTTTTTTAATAAGCACAGAAACCTTTGAAGCATTCTCAGAACGGGCTTTTTCTGCATTTTGAGCACGGGTTAAAATCGCAAAAGTAACTTTTGCCATATTGGGCTCAACACGCCTCTCAGCTTGCCCCGTTGTAAAAATTTTTGGTGAATCAGAATCACCTATTCCATGAGATTTTCCGCTGCACGAAAGAAGTGCCAAACAAGAAAGAAGCATGAGGCTTTGATCGTAAACTTTCATTTTAAAGATTATAGCTGAGTCTCTAAAACAGAGCAGCTAAAATAGCTGAAAAGTTACTCAAACAAATACGGAGATCCGTCTTGTGGCAAATCAACAAGCTTAGCTCCAGTACTAAGTACCTTACCGACCATTGGTCCACTGACTATGTTCCCAACAGAAACTGGACTCAGATACTGCTCCCGTAAATCGAAATTGTGTGTATTCAAGCAACCAATAAGAGTTCCCGCGCTTCCATCGGGATTGGGAGTCACAGCTGTTGCCTCTATACGGTTACTCACCATTCGAGTAAACGTATTCAACTCACCAAAGACAGCTCCCGCACACCTATTACTTTTAAATGTACCTTTAATATAGTTTTCTTGTACAAAAGATGAATAGGATTCCCCAGAGACTGTGCCTACACTGGCTTCACCCTCAAGATCTGCATTGATATAATTCTTATAAACAATGTTAGCCAATAGCTTTTTGGGCGCTATCCCCTCGCCAATTCCATTCGGGTAATATTTGTCACCTTGAGGCTTTTCTCTTTCTGTAAAAAATCCAACTCCTACTGGACTATTATGAGGAGAGGCGGCGGAGGTGTTTACAATGATAGATTGATTAGCTCTTACTTTAACTTGGTCAAAAGTATTAGCTAAGGTCTTATCAGAGAAAACAATTGCGATGTATGAAAAAAACGAAGCTTCTAAGTCCCAAACTCCATTTTCTTGTATTGTCGATTGAGCGCGAAACAAATTAGCAGAACAGTTATACTTCACTGCACAGGATGCTCTAATTCCAGAAAAAGAAGATTTCTTAATCTCATTTGCATATATCAAATTAAGCATACCTGAGTTCATAACGACACTCACATCGCTAAAAAGTAAACTCTCCATAGCCTCAGAGGCGTTGAACAATATTACGTCTGTCTCTGATTGAATAACTAAATCCTTAATTGCAACACGATTCACTTCTACTGCATTGATTGGCTTTATAGCTCTCGCAGCTATAGCAAAGTTTTTAAACCTTAAATTTTTAAGTATCTTAAGTCGCGTGTCTCCAAAAAATGAAAAATCCTTCTCCTTATCGGCCAGTGTTAACCCAAACATCTCGTAATCATTTCCATCAAGATGTATCAAGCTCGATTGATTCCCCAATGTATTCCCCGAAGCCTTAATTGGTAAATCATCAGGAGTGAGATGACTTAGATCTATATTCGCACCCAATTGTACAAACACACCTTCTTGCCAAATATTATATCCATCATGCTCAACCATTAGCTTAGAATAAAGTGTAGAGTTATCTTTCTGCATGATTTCTCTTAAATCTTCAAATGAACACACCAAGAAGGGATCATCCGGCACCCCTTCGCCCATCAACTCTTGTGCGTTCGCACATTCGGGTATATTTGCTTTTTGAGAAGACGGATATGTCGCCTTCTCTAAAGGCCGCTTGAGATCTGCCATTTCCTTTGGAGCCAAACGGGAGCTGTCCTCAACGTCACAATCAAAAGTCGCCACAAGATCGGGATATCTTGGGTCAACACCTTCAACAGTAATTCTCTTTCCACGTAACTCGTCACCAATATATAAATATTGAAAATCGCCGCCCGAATTTTTAAACGGAGTCGCTCCTATCTGCTTGATGCTTAAGCTTATTCGTTCTGAGGACTCATACCTAGACCCATCTTCCCATATATGAGCGATTGTTCTCATATAGGTAGAGCCCAGAGGACATACTTTTAGAGGTAGAATAAACTCTGCCCTAACAGGCTTGTTATCTATCACACTAAACTCATGTGATGTGTATACCCTCTTAAGGTCTCCTCCACTTCCCCTATGAGAAACATTCGCTCGAAAACGGTAGTTTCCAGGGCTTAAGTTCTTCAAATACACATTACTCGCCGCACATCGATCCACCTTAGTAGACTGATTCTTTTCGTTCAGGAGTTCACAACTTTCTTCAAACATAAAATGACTCAAGTAATCTGACTGTACGTAAACATCTGCTTTTGTAAAATTATTCTTTTTTCCAGAAGCATAGGAAGAGCTTATAGTCCAGGTTATGGGCTCAGGCTTTAACTCCCACTTAGGTACTTGGACTTTTACTTTTGTAGATATTCCTTTATACAAAAAACCTATCTCATGAGTAGAGCCACCATAAAGGGTACGCTGTGGAGTAAAGAAAAATCTATCCAAACCAAGATCAACTCTAAGCCCATCATCCGATTTAAATTGACTCGCTTCTCTAGAAATCATCCGCTTCAACCCTGTATTGTAAACAGCATAAACGCTTACGTAAGACGAAGTTGCATAATAAGACCCTTTCAAAAAATACTCAGGAAGTAATTCTAAAGTATCTCCATTTTTAAATGTCTTGTTGGGCTGATAATTATCAAAAGTTACTTCAAGCCCTACTATCTTTTCAAAGTCACGCGTGCCAGTAACCACATCGCCATCAAATAGTGCAATAGGAGTGCTCGCTGTAATCCCATTCAAAACCCCGGTAACACTCACAAGACCTGTAGCTTTTTCTGCTGGATAAGCTACCCCACCTACAATTTTTAGTTTTGTGGTGTCACTACTTGACCACTGAACACTTGGCGTGACAACTTTATAAGATCCAGAAGAGTAGTGTGCCACTGCTTGTAATTGAATGCGGTGGCGATTACTTGCAAAAATATTCTTCGTATAAACCTCTAAACGCTTGAGTGAATCACTTACTCCATTTGCACTGGAAATTTTCACTTCCAAACCTTCTTCAGGGTTTTCTGTCGGCTCTAAGGCACGCTCCTCAGCTGTTTTGCCTTCAAGTGATTTTAGATAGTCCGCAAGAACTTTTAAGTTAAGCGATCGTCCTTTGAAAATAGACCGATCTCCTGTCGCCAATTCAGGAACTTGTGGGGTTCCATTAAGTAAAACGTCCTCTATAAGCCAGGGACTATACTTCCATCCATTTTTCTTGTGCACAGCAATTGTCATGGCTGCCGCTGCAGACACAAGTGCTGTTGAATAGCTTGTTCCTTTGCCCACTTTAATCTGATTATTTATCGTATAAGACTTAATACCTTCTCCAGGCGCCAACATCTCAATAGACTTAGCGCCCCAGTTAGAAAAACTCGCAATTTGAGTATTTGTTTGATCAAGTGCTCCAACAGCTACAGCACCCTTAAAGTATTTGCCCCAACAAGCAGGCGTTACTGCTAATTCTGAATCCCAATACTTATTATCTAAATTTTCCTCTACTGAACCTGGAAAATATTCTGCCTTCTCTCCATTCCATTTTACTTGGCCCTCATGGCCAGCAGCCATAACGACAAAAACTCCTCGCTCAATAGCGCGGTAAATCGCATAACCAATCATTGGATCACATAAAAGCATCTTCTGCTGAGCAATGATGTCTTTCGGAACATCTTTATTAAAATTATAAAAACCCGAAAGACTTAAGTTGATAACATCTGCGCCCGAATTTACAGCTCGCTTAATAGTATTAAAAAGCATTATTGAACCCAATCGCTCGTTGGGCTTTTTGTCTTTAATTCCCTTTTCTATGTTTTCTACGCGAATTGGAATAACTTCAATGCCCGCTTCAGCCCCTAAGCCCTTCACTCCATTTTTTCCAAGCGCTGCAATAACAGACGCCATTTGTGTTCCGTGTCCGTGAGTATCCTGAGGCCTTGTACTTAAAGCTTCCTGGTAGTTCCCTTTTTCCAAAACAGAAAGTCCTTCAATTTTTGAAAGCGCCGGCTCTAAATCTGGGTTGTTATAATCAGCACCTGTGTCGATAACCGCTACTTTAACATGCGTGCTTTTTGCTTTTGAAAAATAAGAATCCGCAGCATCTGCTTGAAGGTGTTCTCTGTAATCATTTTCTGCACCGTCATAATCCGTGCTCGAAGCAAGCGAAGTTCCTTCTTTGTGCTCACTTATGCCAACAATACAATTGTCGGCATCCGCTAAACCTAAAAGCTCTTGAGTTGTTACGCCTTTAAAAATAGGCAACGTCAAGGCGCTCTCTTTAAATTCACCAATCTCTTTTGAGTAAAAACCACTCGTTAAATGCTTATCTACAAAATACTCAGGAGTATGAACTCCGGAATCTTTTTCTTTTTTTCTATCTATTAGACATTGATCATCAAGTACAAAGTCCAAAAGACGCTCTTCGCCTGGCCTTGCATTTATAACTGCAGATTGCTCTTCTTCTGCTTTTCGAGCGGCTTCTAATGCGTCAGCTGCTTTTTGAGCTGCTGCTTGTGCGGCTGCTGCCTCTGCTGCTGCCTTATCTGCTGCTGCTTTGCTTTCTACTGTTTGGGCTGATGTATTCGCATCCGCTTGTTGTTGAGCTAATAATTGCGCCTTTGCAGCATTGCTTGCGGCTCTTGCTGCTTCTGCGGCTGCACTTGCTTTTTTCTGACTCGCAGTTGATGTGCTCGATGACGTAGTCGTTGCAGCAGGAACCGCAGCTCCAACGCTCGATTCATTCCCAATAATTTGTAACTTAGCACCCGCAAAAGGAGACGCTGCATTTACTTCACCTTTAGTCGATGAACTTTGCTTTGCCGACTTACAGGAAGCCAAGAAAATAAATGAGCAAACGAATAGTTTAGATAAGTTCTTCATAACTACTCCTTCACCTCAAAAAGCACCCGTAAGAGATGAGGCGCAGATTCGCCGTTTACTTTTGCACTTAACTCGACAAACTTTTTACCAACGCCTTCGCTTAGCAACTCCAACTCCAAAACAACTTTTTGATTTGCGGCTAAAGATGTTGGGGGCTCGTTTTTCCATCTAAAACCTTGCGGTAAGCCCGACCAGCTAAGCTGCTGAATACTTGATGAGTCGTTAACTACTCTTAGAAAAAAGTATCTCGAATCAGCACTCGCTACCTTTATGCTTCCCAAATCGAGTTGAATACTTGGATTCTTTAAGGAATCTATACGTGTCCACTGGCTCTCTCCTGACCTTTCTGGATCAAAAAATTTTTGGGAGTACTCTATATCGAGTGCGAACGAAACATTTGAAACAAAAAACAGCACATACAACGCCAACGCTCTCATACTTCTATCTTCAGCTTAAAAAAGGCACCATCTTATTAAAGTTTGATAAAGATAACTCAAATACATAAGTTTCCGAGGACAACTTCTTCCTCATTGTTAAAACTTAATGAATAAGAGTCATCACGAGACGACTACATGACGCATTGCTTGCTCCAAAGCTGAGGGAAGGATAGCCCCCAATGCCCACTTAAGGGGTAATCTTGGAAGCTTTTTAAAGCGAAGAAGAGTGGACGCCATTCCTCAAGAGCGATAGCTTTGCCCTATGACAAAGAAGATTCCTCTTTTCATCAACAACGAATTTATTGAGAGCAAAAGCACGCAGTACCAAGACATTATTAATCCTGCGAACCAAGAAATACTTGGACAAGTGCCACACGCGACAAGCGACGAAGTAAACCAAGCTGTAAGTGCAGCAGAAGCGGCATTTAAAACATGGTCTCAAGTTGCCGCATCTGAGCGAGCTCGATTGTTTTTAAGATATCAAGATCTCCTCAAAAAACACCAAGACGAAATTGCGACAATCCTCGCTAAAGAAAACGGTAAAACTTTTGCCGATGCCCAAGGTGACGTCTGGCGTGGCATTGAAGTTGTAGAACAAGCTGCAAATATTGCTTCAAACATAATGGGTGAAACTGTAGAAAACGTTGCCCGAAACATCGACAGCTACAGTGTTCAACAACCTCTCGGCGTATGCGTAGGCATTACTCCCTTTAACTTTCCTGCGATGATTCCCCTTTGGCAGTTCCCCATGGCCATTGCCTGCGGAAACACCTTCGTTATGAAGCCTTCTGAGCAAGATCCCATGACTCCTACTCGCTTGGCTGAACTTTTTGTTGAAGCCGGTGCACCTAAAGGAATTCTCAACATTGTTCACGGCGGAAAAGCTCAAGTCGATCAGCTCATTGATCACCCCAAAGTTAAAACTCTATCTTTTGTAGGCTCTGAGCCCGTTGCTCGATACATCTACCAACGTGGAAGCGAAAAGCTAAAACGTGTACAGGCTTTTGCAGGGGCAAAAAATCACATGATCGTCATGCCCGATGCGCACAAAGACCAAGTGATCAACAACCTCGCTGGGGCTTCGTGTGGAGCTGCTGGACAACGCTGTATGGCTATTAGTGTAGCGGTGCTCGTAGGCGAGTCACAAAAGTGGGTTCCCGAAATTCAAAAAGCCCTTACTCAACTTAAAGTTGGTGCTTGGGATGATGCCGAAGCTGCACTTGGTCCTTTGGTTTCTAAAAAAGCTAAGGATCGCGTAGTTGCTCTTATTGAGCAAGGCACAAAAGAAGGAGCCAAACTTCTTCTCGATGGCAGAAATGTCACTGTGCCAAATGCTCCCAAAGGAAACTTCGTTGGCCCCACCCTCTTTGATGACGTTCACGAAGAAATGAAGATTTACCAAGAAGAAATTTTTGGGCCTGTACTTTTAATCGTGAAAAAAAATACCTTCGAAGAAGCTCTTGAGTTCATCAACAAAAATCCGTTTGGCAACGGTACAAGTATTTTTACAAGCTCGGGCTACTACGCTCGCAAATTCCAACACGAGGTTGAAGCGGGCCACGTAGGAATCAACATTCCCATTCCAGTGCCCTTGCCCTTCTTCTCTTTTGGTGGATGGAAAAACTCTATGTACGGAGACCATAACAGCTACGGAAAAGCAGCCGTCCGCTTTTTTACTCGCACAAAGACGATGACAACTCGATGGTTTGAAGAACAATCTGAAGCCGGAAAAGTAAACACAACAATTTCATTGAAATAAAAGAGGTTACAAGAAATGTTTGAACTCACAGAAAACCAAAAACAATTTCAAGAAGCAGCCCGCACATTTGCACAATCCGAAATGGCTCCGCTTGCTGCTGAATGGGATGCAAAAAAGATATTCCCCAAAGACGTGCTTAAAAAAGCTGCTGAAATGGGTTTTATGGGAGTTTACACGCGAGAAGATGTGGGTGGAATGGAACTCGGCCGACTTGACGCTGCTATTATGTTTGAAGAACTTGCAGCTGGATGCACCTCTACCACAGCCTATATCACTATTCACAACATGGTTACCTGGATGATCGACGCTTTTGGACCTGAGGCTCTCAGAAAAGAATGGTGTCCTAAGTTAACTTCTGCCGAACTCTTGGGATCTTATTGTTTAACCGAAGCCAACTCTGGATCAGATGCTGCGAGTTTAAAAACAAAAGCCGTTAAAGAAGGTGACGTCTACACACTCAACGGCAGCAAAGTTTTTGTATCTGGCGGTGGAGAAACCGACGTACTTGTAGTGATGGCCCGCACGGGAGACAACACACCCAAAGGCATTAGCGCCTTTCTTGTTCCCGCTAATACGCCAGGTGTAAGCTACGGTGAAAACGAAAAGAAAATGGGATGGAACAGCCAACCCACAAGAGTTATCAATTTTGATAACGTTAAAATTCCCGCAGGAAATCTTTTAGGCAAAGAAGGCGACGGTTTTAAAATTGCTATGAAAGGCCTCGATGGCGGTCGCATTAACATTGGCACATGCTCCATTGGTTGCGCTCAAGCAGCACTCAACGCCACTCACAAATATATGAACGACCGCAAACAATTTGGAAAACTCTTAAAAGATTTTCAAGCTTTGCAATTTAGAGTCGCTGATATGTTTACTGATCTCATTGCAGCTCGCCAAATGGTGCGACTTGCAGCCTGGAAGCTCGACAATAAAGACCCTCAAGCAACAGTCTATTGTGCTATGGCCAAACGCTTTGCTTCGGATAAAGGTTTCGAGATTTGCAATGAAGCAATTCAACTCCACGGCGGCTATGGTTATACCCAGGAGTATCCCGTTGAACGCCACATGAGGGACTCTCGTGTTCACCAGATTCTTGAAGGAACGAACGAAATCATGCGAGTCATTGTTTCAAGAAAAGTTCTCGATGAAAATGGTGCGGATATCTTCAGATAAGCATCATCGTTAACCTCTTCTTAACAGAGAATTTATCTCATTAAGCCCTCTTCGAGCGTAGAATAATAGAAGGTGAAAACTGCGCGCGCTATCCTTAGCCCTATGACCACTTTACTTATCGTGCTCATACTTGCGCTCAGTCCTGTAAAGTTATTTGCGGGAGGGGGCGGAAACGGCGACGCTAAAAAAGGCGCAGCTATTCCTATGATTCTTACAGTTGTAGGCGCAGTGACTGTTGCAGTTGGCGTTGCAAAAATTGCCGCTCAACAATATGCCTCTGGTGCAATATGGGTTGCTGGAGGAATTGCCGAACTCATTGGCGCAGGAATGGCCAAATCTAACAACAGTAAAACAGAAGAAGAAACTCGAGCCGATGACTATGCTTATGACTTAGCTGCCGCGGGTGGCGAAGCGGGCGCGATTCCTGGCCTTCCACCTGGAATAAACCTTGCGGGGCTTTGTGCTCAGGCAGGTCCAAACTGCTCATGTTCTGGGACTAATTGCTCCCAGCCTCAACTCAGCATTCCCGACCTCTCTACATTACAAGAATCACTTAAAAGTAGTTACGCCGCTTCACCTGAATCATTCCCCCCTGGATATTCACTCGATGATGCCTTAGCGAAACTCGACAACGAATACGGTGAAGCTCAAAAAGCTGTAGACGCCTTCAACTCAGCTTCCGCCGCTGGAGCTCTAAGTGGAAATGATACTGCTATTGCTGACGATGGAAAACTACAAGACGTGAATGATCCAGCACGATTAGCAGAAGGAAAAGACAAAGTTGGCCCCCACAAAGGAGATTTAAAAGCTGGAAGTGGCGCAACTGACTCAGCACTTGCAGGTGCAAATGCTTACAATGGGAAGTTTGCTAAAAACAAACGTGACCCCGTACGCAAGGTAAATCGCTACGGATTAACTCTTGAAGATTCTCGCAGTGGAAGACTCCTCACACTCTTTGAACGTGTTAGCAGAGCCATACGCGCCGACCGTGACCGTGACATCACACTTGCTAAAATCGAATGGGCACGCAAAGAGCTCCTCAAAAAAGAATCTGCCAAAAAAGATACCATCGCCTCGACTGACACACGGCTAAACTCTGGCAAAAAGTAATACTCTCGCACAGCATCCTTAACGCCTTATTAACACAATCTTAAAACCCCCATGCTTGCCTAACTGTTAGTATAAATACATGAAGAAGTTGTTAGCTTTTGCTGTTTTTTTTCTTTTAGTATCCTGTGAAATTCCTGAGGCCATTAAAACAATTAACGAGGATCAAGAAAAAGAACTCAGCGAACTCAATATAGAACTTTCCGAGCAAGCTAAAACACTTTCCGCTTGCCAGGCAGACAGCGACTGTAGCGTTGTAGGGTTTACACCCAAAGCGTGCGGCGGCTACCTCGACTTTTTAGTAGCGTCCCAACGTTCAAACAAAGATGGAACGCTCTCATCTCGCCTCCCCTCAAATGACTATCTTCTATTTATTGGACGCCTTAGATCCTATCAAAATAGGCTCAACGACCTAAACGATGACAATGGTTACAGTACCTGTGACTGGATTGAGCCTCCTCGTGGTCGTTGCGTTGAAAACAAATGCAGCGTGCAAAGCTACATGGAATTTGACCCTAGCCTCTTAAACAACGAATAAAGGTTCATTTTTGATGTAAACTTTTCCTATGCTTGAAGAGCTTCAGGAAAAACTGCACCCGTATAAAAAATACGAACACTATATCTTTTTTGTCTGCGGATTCGCTTTTGATGCCCTTTTACTCCATCGAATCGACGACCCTCTCATGCTTATTCACCAAGGGATCTACCTGACACTTGCAGCCCTACTCATTGCATGGGACATATTCCACGAGGAAGGTCGCTTTCACGTTACACCTAGGCTCAATAAATTCTGGAACTATCGCGAGGGAATACTTCACTTTCTCCTAGGCACTCTTCTCAACGTCTATACAATTTTTTATTTTAAAAGTGGCTCCTTCATTGGCTCTATTTACTTTCTTGCGTTACTCGCCCTTCTCCTATTTCTCAATGAGGCTCGCCCCAAGCAGATATCAAAACACTTTTTAAGAAACATGCTCTTTGGCCTTTGCCTTATTTCCTATATGAACATCCTTGTTTCGATAGCTGTGGGTTCCATAGGCACACTTGTTTTTCTTCTAGCGATAGCTATCGCTTATCTTATTCACTCTGCTTACATGCGCTTTTTACGCTCTCGCCTTGAAGGTCGAAAACTTTTCCGCGACATACACGCCCCCTTCCTCTGCATTGCAGCTATCTATATGATTCTTTATTTTGCAAAAGTTCTTCCACCCGTTCCTCTTTCGGTAAAATACATTGGCATTTACCACGAAGTTCAAAAAGAAAAAGATGAATACAAACTTGCCTACACTCGCTCCAAGTGGTTCTTCTGGCAAAATGGAGATCAAAGCTTTTATGCAAAACCGGGAGATAAAATTATTTGTTTTGCTAAAATATTTTCGCCCGCTCGTTTTCAAGGAAAACTTCAAGTCAGATGGAGCTTTAAAGATCCTAAACTTGGATGGCAAGCTTGGGACGCAATACCACTCGAAGTCAGCGGAGGAAGAGAAGAAGGCTTTCGCGCTTACACCGTTAAAAGCAACTACCAAGCAGGCGAATGGAGAGCCGCGGTTGAAACAGAAGACGGTCGCGAAGTTGGCCGCATAGGATTTGAAGTCATTGATGTCGATCCTTCATACACGAGCGAAACCCACTATGATTTTCACTAGTTAGACAACCCTGCTTTAGAGGGTCTTAACATACAATTAACATAATAAAGGCTCTTTTAACGTTATGCTTGTTCTATGTTCAGTAATTCTAAAGATTCTGCAATTAGATTGTTAAATTTCTCACAAGTTTTGGGAGATAAAGAAGTCATTTCTCCAACAACTCTTTCTTTTTCGAAAGGTCGTGTGGGTATATTTGTTGGAAAACAAGATCAAAGCAAAAACTGTCTCTTTAAAGCACTAGCTGGGCATGAAGATGCAACTTCGGGTGACATTGTAATTGGGCAAAAAAGCTTAAAGAAAAGTGGATCTGAATATAAGAAGAATGTTTTTCTTGTATCCCCCTCAGTTCAATTCAACCTTCCCTGCACACTGGCTCAGATTCCTGGGATTCTTATGGGGTTTTATGAAAACTGGAACTTTGTTTCCTATACAACATGGCTGGAGCAACTTGGCCTCAACGGAGCAATGCCATATTCTCAACTTTCTGTAGGAGCTAAAATGCGTGCTCTTATTGCGATCGCGATGGCATGTGAAGCTGAAGTCCTTTTATTTGAAGATGTTGATTCGTACCTAGATTCCGATCAACAGAGAACACTTATTGCTGCCCTACAACTCAAGTGTAGCGCAGGGGTAACGGCACTTATAGGAAGCCGCCGTCTTACTC